>NZ_JBVKBD010000015.1:0-188004 GCF_055657365.1 Streptomyces sp. NPDC107559
GCTGGCTCTCAATCCCCAGGTCAGAGCATGGATGTGTGCCTAAACCTGCCTGTTTCTGTCCACTATCGCGGGTAGTGGGTGACGTGGGTCATGTGGGGTGCTTCACCGGTTCCGCGACACTGCGCGCACGAGGGCTCACGGAGCGGTCGGTAAGAATGTGACCGCGGTCTCGAAGGAATGCATTTGTACAACCGCCCATCGGCACCGCACTGTTGGCGCCGGTATTCGTTCATACGGTCAGGAGTCCCGGCTTGTCCTCCCACACCCCCGCTCCCGCTCACGTCGTCGACCCCGCAGGCGGCTGCCCGCACGCCCTGAACGCCGAGCTGCGGGCCCGGGGCCCCGTTGCCGATGTCGTCCTGCCCGGCGGGGTGCCCGCGGCGGTGGTCGTGGGGCACGACGCGCTCAAGGAGTTCCTCTCCCACCCCGACGTGGCCAAGGACGCCCGCCACTGCCCGGCGCTGAACGACGGCACGATCCCCACGGACTGGCCGCTGCGGGTCTTCGCCAACGCCCAGGGCATGCACACCGCCGACGGCGCCGACCACCGCCGACTGCGCTCGCTCGTCGGCAACGCGTTCACCGCCCGCCAGGTGGAGCGACTGCGACCGCGTATAGAGGAGCTCACCACCGGCCTCCTCGACGACCTCGGCCGGGCCGCCGCCGAGGACCCGGAGGGAATCGCCGACCTGCGTACGCACTTCGCGCTGCCGCTCCCGCTGAGCGTCATCTGCGAGCTGCTCGGCGTGGACGCCGAGTACCACGCCCGGCTGCACGACCTCACCTACACCGTGATCATCGCCACCGACACCACCCCGGCCGAGGTGATGGCCGCCGTACGCGAGCTCGTCGAGCTGCTCGGCACGATCGCGGACGCCCGCAGGGCCGCCCCCGGCGACGACCTGACCAGCGCCCTGATAGCCGCTCGCGAGGACGGCGGCGACCGGCTCAGCGAGGCCGAGCTCATCGGCACGATGCGTCTGATGCTGGTCGCCGGCCACGAGACCACGCTCAACCTGATCAGCAATGCGGTGCGGGCACTGTGCACGCACCGGGACCAGCTGGCGCTGGTCCTGGAGGGCAAGGTCACCTGGTCGGACGTGGTGGACGAGACGCTGCGCTGGGACGGTCCGGTCAGCTGGTTCCCCTTCCGCTACCCCACCCGCGACCTGGCCCTCGGCGGCACGGTGATCCCGCAGGGCACACCGGTCCTCGCCGGCTACACCGCCGCCGGGCGCGACGAGGCGTTCCACGGCCCGGACGCCGACCGCTTCGACGTCACCCGGCCCGGCGCGGCCCGGCACCTCTCCTTCGGCCAGGGCGTGCACTACTGCATGGGCGCCCCGCTCGCCCGCCTGGAGGCGACGATCGCCCTGGAACGGCTCTTCACCCGCTTCCCGGACCTCGACCTCGCCGTCCCCGAGGCTGAACTGCCCCACCAGCGCAGCTTCATCGGGAACAGCGTCCAAGCGCTCCCGGTCCGCCCGGTCCGACGCTGAAGCCCGGCTCCCGCCCGCCTGACGGACAGCGGCAAGCCGATGCGGAGGGCGACGGGACGGACGTACGCTGGGCCGGACCCGCGTCGGACTCCGGCGGGTCGGCGCCCAGGGCCTGTCCGGCGGATCAAGTCGCAGGAAAGCTGCGGTGCCGTATCAGCCGAGGTGGGCGTGCCAGACCCCGCGTCTGCGGCATGATCCGCCGGACGGGCCCCGGGCACGGCTCTGCACACTGATCACGGACGGCCGGAATGCCGAGGATGTGCACGCGGCCGGGCGGCCGACGGGGAGAGGCGGGGGAACGCGGTGGACTCCTGGAAGCGGGCGCGAGTCATCCTGGATGGCGCGGGGATCGCGCCCGGGCGGCTGGCCCGGGTGCGCCCGCTGAGCGGCGGCACGTACAACACCGTCGAGGAGCTCGTGCTCACCGACGGCAACCGCTGCGTCCTGAAGACCGCGCCGGACGCCCCGGGTCTGCGCTACGAGAACCGACTCCTCGTCTCCGAGGCGGAGTTCTACCGTTGCGCCGAGGAGGCCGGGGTGCCGGCGCCCCGCCTCCTCGCCCTCGATGGCGACAACACCACGCTGTTGATGACCGCGTGCCCCGGCACCCCCTGGGACGGCTCGCTCACCGAAGCCGAACAGGCCGGGCTGCGAGCCGAGTTGGGTCGTCAGGTGGCAGTCCTGCACCGGGTCACCGGACCGGCCTTCGGATACCCGTCCGGCGCACTCGGTCCGCTCGCGGCCGACTGGCGGACCGCCTTCACAGGAATGCTCGACGCGGTCCTCGACGACGCGCACCGCTTCGCGGCCAGGCTGCCCCGGCCGGCTGCCGAGATCGGCCGCGGGCTGCGTGCCGCGTACGACGCGCTCGACGAGGTCACCGTTCCCGCCCTCGTCCACTTCGACCTGTGGAGAGGCAACGTCCTCGTGGAGCGCCCGGTCGAGTCGGCACGGTCGGCAGAGTCGGCACGCCCGGCCGACCCGGTGCGGTCGGCCGAGCAGGTGCGCATCGGCGGGCTCATCGACGGCGAGCGCATGCTTTGGGGCGACCCCCTGGCCGACTTCGTCTCCCTGGCCCTCCTGGGAGACATCAAGAAGGACGAGGCCTTTCTGGCCGGCTACCGGGAGTCCGGCGGTCGAACCGATTTCGACACGGCGGCCCTCCTCCGTCTCGCCCTCTACCGCGCCTACCTCTACCTGATCATGCTGGTCGAGACGGTCCCACGGAAGATGGGGGAGGCCGCCCTCCGGTGGCGGGAGAAGGCGGTCGCCCCGCAACTCGTCGAAGCCCTGGACGAGATCCGCGATGCGACCTCCTGACCCACGGGCCGCCGTCAGTCTCCTTCGACCCGGGGCTGCGAGTCGGCCACAACTGTCGACGCGGGCGGATCGGACGGCTTCGACGAGCTGGTGGACACCCGGCGGGAGGTGTCCGGGCTCGCGCCGGCCAGGGCCCGGGCGACGGCGGTACGGCAGCCGCGGGTGAACCGGGGCCAGGGGCGGGAGAGTTCCTGCGGCCAGAGGGCCGCGACGGCGGCCAGCACGGCCCACAGCCCTATCCAGACCGTGGCCCACCAGCCCGGGGTGCTGTCGGGCAGTCCAGGCACGGCGTGGCGCATGAGCATCGCGTGCAGCGCCATGCCGAACGCGGTGACGAAGGCGGCTGTCAGCGCGGGGACGCGGTAGTAGCCGAACCACTTGCGCAGGGGCGGACGACGTGACCCCAGGACCTTTCGGAACCGCTCGAAGCGCGGGTCGGTGAGCAGTTCGTACACCGTGGCGCCCTTGTGCAGTCGCAGGAGTGTCACGAGCGCGGCCAGGACCGGGTCCCCGTGCCGGCCGAGCCGTCCGAGCGGCACGGCGATCCGGCCGTCGCGGTCGATCCCGGCGTCCTCGGCCAGGATCAGCAGGCTCACGGCCACCTCCGCCGCGTACCGTTCCTGCTGCGGTGACGCGCTGTTCCACGAGCCGCCGAGCCACCATGCCGCCTGTATCGGGTCCGCGTCCACGGCCCGGACGCCGCTGAGGAACTTCCGTTCGTCCCGGGTGCGCCACCACCATGCCGCACCGAGTCCCGCGTTGACCGCGGCGAATCCCAGCAGCCAGCCGGCGACGATCCAGTCCATCCCGCTGTTCACGACGCGGCCTCCGCCGTCCCGTTCATCGCATACGACACCGGGCGATCCCCCTCGCAGTCCCCAGCTCCACCCCGACCGGACGTCAACAGCCTGCCATTGCACCGTACTTGACGGATCCAAGACGACGAGACGTGGCACTGGCGTTCGTCAACACGCCGATATCCACACGGGAGATGACCAACCCGACCCCTGCTATGGTGCGCCGGTGCCATCGATCAAACAGTTCCAAGTCACCTTCGACTGCGCCGAACCCGAACGTCTCGCCCGCTTCTGGTGCGAGATCCTGGGGTACGTGGTTCCCCCGCCACCGGAAGGATTCGCCACCTGGGAGGAGTTCAACAGCTCCCAGTCCCCGGAGGACCGGGGATCGTGGTTCGCGTGCAGCGATCCCTCGGGTGTCGGCCCGCGGCTGTACTTCCAGCGTGTCCCGGAAGGGAAGGTCGCCAAGAACCGGGTGCATCTCGACGTGCGGGTCGGTACCGGGCTCATGGGCGAGGAGCGCCTGGCCGTACTCGAAGCCGAGTGCGCGCGACTGGTCCCGCTCGGCGCGGTACGCGTGCAACTCCTCTACGACGGCAACGACTCCTGCATCGTGATGCGTGACATCGAGGGCAACGAGTTCTGCATCGACTGACCGTCCTGTCAGCCCAACGATCTTTCTGTCCCGGTTCCGCCGTTGGACGAGGAGTCCTTCGTCGGCGACTTCGCCTGGTTCGGTGACATCGGTGATCCGCTCGTTCACCGTACGGCCGTCATGGATTCGATCGCGGCCGAACTGGCGAGAGACGGTTTCGTACTCCCCGCCGACTTCACGGCGCTGATCACCCGGGCCCACCTGCACCGCTGCCTCGACCGCGAGGGCGGCGGTGCCTGGACCGACGTGTCCGGCCCGCTGCCCAGTCCCGTCGACCCGGCCGACCGCATGGTGCTCTTCTTCCGCGACCGGCAGAGCTGCATCATGTGGTACCTCTACCTGCACCACGGCGGGCAGTCCGCCGTCGTCTGCTCCGACCGGGATCTCACCGCAGAACCGGAGATCAGGTACGGACCCGACGGCAAGATCGTCCTGAGGCGACCGAGCCGCGAGATCTTCTGGTGCGCGCCGAGCGTGGAGAGCTACGCCTGCCGGTTCCTGGTCGAGGCGAGACTCTCGTCCGCCGTCCACGACAAGGAGCGCGCCGCCGATCTCGATCCGGAGCTCCTCGTGTACCTCGCGCACTACGTGCCCGCCTCGGCCGAGCAGTAGCGTCGCCCTCGGGCGCGGTGCGCACACGGTCCGCGGGTTCCGGGGCGGCACGGGGCGTAGGGCCTGTCCTGGACCGCTGGCCCAGCCAGGTCCCGAGCCGGCGATCCGGGGGAGCCGGTCGGTCCCCTCCCGCCCGGTCCGCACGGTCCATTCGGCCCGGTCCGCAGGGTCCATTCGGCCCGGTCCGCAGGGTCCGTTCCACCCGGTCCGGGCGGCCCGTTTTGCCTGGTCCGGGTGGCCGGAGGCAGGGGACCATCAGCGCATCTGCACGATTCGGCGGGCAATGCAACGCTGGTAGTACACCCGAGCCGTAGGAGCCCGGCTGTTTCGGCACACCGCTGAACGAAAGGTGATCCGATGACCAGCCGCCGTAAGAAGGACGGCCAGCACACCTCCGAGACGAGCCCGGCAGCTGCGGCAGCCGCCGCTCCGGTCGCCCGGAACCAGCCGAACGGGGTCGACCAGGCCGTGGACGAGCTCGTCGCACGCGGGCTGGAGGCGTTGCAGGAGTACGCAGACTACACCCAGGAGCAGATCGACCACATAGTGAAGAAGGCCAGCCTGGCGGCGCTCGCCGAGCACACCGGACTCGCCATGATGGCGGTCGAGGAGACCGGTCGAGGTGTCTTCGAGGACAAGGCCGTCAAGAACATCTTCGCCTGCGAGAACATCACCAACTCGATGAAGGGCGTGAAGACGGTCGGGGTGATCCGGCGCGACGACATCGACGGGATCGTGGAGATCGCCGAACCCGTCGGGGTGCTCGCGGGCGTCACCCCCGTCACCAACCCCACGTCCACCACCATCTTCAAGGCCCTGATGGCGCTTAAGACCCGTAACCCGATCATCTTCGGCTTCCACCCGGCCGCTCAGAAGTGTTCCGCCGAGGCCGCCCGGATCGTCCGGGACGCGGCCGTGCGGGCGGGCGCCCCCGAACACTGCGTGCAGTGGATCGAGCATCCTTCCAAGGAAGCCACCAGCGCCCTGATGCACCACCCCGGGGTGTCGTCGATCCTGGCCACGGGCGGCAACGCGATGGTCCGGGCCGCCTACAGCTGCGGCAAGCCGGCGCTGGGCGTCGGGGCCGGCAACGTGCCCGCGTACATCGAGAAGAGCGCCGACGTACAGCGCGCGATCAACGACGTGGTGCTGTCCAAGACCTACGACTACGGAATGGTGTGCGCCTCGGAACAGGCGGTGATCCTGGACCGGGAGATCCGCGACGCGGCGATCGAGGAGTTCGGCAAACTCAAGGCGTACCAGACGAACGCACACGAGAAGGCGCTGCTGGAGAAGTACCTGTTCGGCGTCACCGAGGGCGCCGGACGGGACTGCGCGGGCGCCCAGCTGAACGCGGCCATCGTCGGCCAGAGCGCGGTCGCCATCGCCGAGGGCGCGGGTTTCGAGGTACCCGAGGACACTTCGGTGCTGCTGGCCGAGGTCTCCGAGGTCGGTATCGACGAGCCGCTGACCAGGGAGAAGCTCTGCCCGGTGCTGGCCGTCCTGACGGTGGACAGCCGGGCCGACGGCGTGCGGCTGGCCACGCAGATGGTGGAGTTCAACGGTCTGGGCCACTCGGCCGCCGTGCACACCGAGGACGCGGCGTTCGCCGAGGAGTACGGGCACGCGGTGAAGGCCTGCCGGGTGATCTGGAACGCGCCCACCTCGCAGGGCGGCATCGGTGACGTCTACAACGCGTTCATGCCGTCGCTGACCCTGGGCTGCGGCTCGTACGGCAGCAACTCGGTCTCCGGCAACGTCACCGCGCCCAACCTGATCCAGATCAAGCGCATCGGGCGGCGGAACAACAACATGCAGTGGTTCAAGATCCCACCGAAGATCTACTTCGAGCGCGACTGCATCAAGTACCTCGCCGATGTGCGCGGCTCGCGCAAGTTCGTCATCGTCACCGACAAGACGATGGTGGAGATCGGGCACCTGGAGCGGATCCGGAACGTGCTGGGCCGCCGCAGCGAGGCCCCCGAGATCCGGGTGATCGACAACGTCGAGCCCAACCCGAGCCTGCGTACCGTGCAGCAGGGCGCCGAGATGATGCGCCACTTCGAGCCGGACACGATCATCGCGCTGGGCGGCGGCTCGCCGATGGACGCCGCCAAGGTCATGTGGCTGATGTACGAGCACCCGGAGCTCGAGTTCGCGGACCTGAAGGAGAAGTTCTTCGACATCCGCAAGCGCGCCTTCACCTTCCCCGACCTGGGGGAGAAGGCCAGGCTGGTGTGCATCCCGACCACCTCGGGCACCGGCAGCGAGGTGACCCCCTTCGCGGTGATCACCGACACCGAGACCGGGCAGAAGTACCCGCTGGCCGACTACGCGCTGACGCCGAGCGTGGCGATCTGCGACCCGGCGCTGACGATGAACCTGCCGCGGACCGTGGCCGCCGACTCGGGCTTCGACGCACTGACCCACTGTCTGGAGACGTATGTCTCGGTGTACGCCAACGACTTCACCGACGGACTGGCGCTCCAGGGCATCAGGCTGATCTTCGACAACCTGGAGAAGGCCGTCAACGAGGGCGCGGACGACCCGGTCGCCCGGGAGAAGATGCACAACGCCGGAACCATCGCGGGCATGGCCTTCGGCTCCGCCTTCCTCGGCGTGGTGCACGCCATGGCGCACACGCTGGGCGCGACCTTCCACGTCGCCCACGGCCGCACCAACGCGCTGCTGCTGCCGCACGTGATCCGCTACAACGGCGGAGCCCCCACCAAGGTCACCGGCTGGCCGAAGTACCGCAGCTACATCGCCCCCGAGCGCTACCGGGACGTCGCCCGGATGCTGGGCCTGTCCGCCGCCACCCCGGAGGAAGGGGTGGAGTCCCTCGCCCTGGCGGTGGAGGAACTGCGCGACAAGGTCGGTATCCCGCGGTCCTTCAAGGACGCCGGGGTCGACGAGGCGGCCTTCCTGGACGCCCTGCCCGAGCAGGCGATGAACGCCTACGAGGACCAGTGCGCGCCCGCCAACCCGCGGCTGCCGATGCTGGCCGACATGCAGGAGCTGATGCGCACCGCCTACTACGGCGATCCGGTCTGAGCCGCCCGGACGGCTCCGAATCCGAACTCCGAACCCGAACCCGAACCCGAACCCGAACTCCGAAGGGGTCGTGCATCGATGACCACGCAACAGCAGCGGCCGACCCGCAGCGCCTGGGACGGCTTCCGGGGCGGTCTGTGGCGGGACGAGATCAACGTACGGGACTTCATCCAGCAGAACTACACCCCGTACGAGGGTGACAGCTCCTTCCTGGCCGGTCCCACCGAGCGCACCACGGCGGTATGGAAGAAGATCACCGACCGTTTCCCCGAGGAGCGCGCCAAGGGTGTCTTCGACGTCTCGTACGACATCCCGTCCACCATCACCGCCCACCCGCCGGGTTACATCGACAAGGACCTGGACCTGATCGTCGGGCTCCAGACCGACGCCCCGCTGAAGCGGGCGATCATGCCCTACGGCGGCTGGCGGATGGTGGCCGGGGCGCTGGAGACCTACGGCTATCCCGTCCGGCCCGAGCTGGAGCGGGTGTTCACCCAGTACCGCAAGACCCACAACGCCGGGGTGTTCGACGCGTACACCCCGGACATCCGTGCCGCCCGCAAGGCCGGCGTCGTCACCGGTCTGCCCGACGCCTACGGCCGCGGCCGCATCATCGGCGACTACCGCCGGGTCGCGCTGTACGGCGTGGACCGGCTGATCGAGGTCAAGCAGGAGGAGAAGGCCGACCTCGACGCCATGCCCCACGACGCGTCCCGGCTGGAGGAGGTGATCCGCGAACGCGAGGAGATCGCCGAGCAGATCCGGGCGCTGGGCGAGCTGAAGGAGATGGCGGCCTCCTACGGGTACGACATCTCCGGGCCGGCGGGCAGCGGCCGGGAGGCGATCCAGTGGCTGTACTTCGCCTACCTCGCGGCGGTGAAGGAACAGAACGGCGCGGCGATGTCGCTCGGCCGCACCTCCACGTTCGTCGACGTCTATCTCCAACGGGACATCGACGCGGGGGTGTTGGACGAGAGCGAGGCCCAGGAACTGGTCGACGACTTCATCATCAAGCTCCGGATCGTGCGCTTCCTGCGCACCCCGGAGTACGACGAGCTGTTCTCAGGCGACCCGACCTGGGTGACGGAGTCGATCGGCGGCATCGGCGCGGACGGCCGCACCCTGGTCACCCGCACCTCCTTCCGCTATCTCCAGACCCTGTACAACCTGGGTCCGGCGCCCGAGCCCAACATGACCGTGTTCTGGTCGCCGGCGCTGCCGCAGGGCTTCAAGGACTTCTGCGCCCAGGTCTCCATCGACACCTCCAGCCTCCAGTACGAGTCGGACGAGCTGATGCGCCCGCGCTTCGGTGACGACACCGCCATCGCCTGCTGTGTCTCCGCGATGGAGGTCGGCAAGCAGATGCAGTTCTTCGGCGCCCGGGTCAACCTCGCCAAGACGCTGCTGTACGCCATCAACGGCGGCCGGGACGAGAAGTCCGGCGCCCAGGTCGGCCCGGCCACCGGGGCGATCACCTCCGAGGTGCTGGACTACGACGAGGTGCTGGCCCGCCTCGACCAGCAGATGGAGTGGCTGGCCGAGACCTACGTCCACGCCCTCAACGTCATCCACTACATGCACGACAAGTACGCCTACGAGCGGCTGGAGATGGCGCTGCACGACCGGGACATCCGGCGCACCATGGCGTGCGGCATCGCCGGGCTCTCGGTCGCCACGGACTCCCTGTCGGCGATCAAGTACGCCCGGGTGATGCCCGTACGCGACGAGAGCGGGCTGGTCGTGGACTACCGCACCGAGGGTGAGTACCCGGCGTACGGCAACAACGACGAGCGGCCCGACGCCATCGCGGTGTGGCTGGTCGAGGAGTTCATGCGCAAGGTGCGCAAGCACCCCACCTACCGGGGCTCCGAGCACACCCAGTCGGTGCTGACCATCACCTCCAACGTGGTCTACGGCAAGAAGACCGGCAACACCCCCGACGGCCGCCGCGCCGGCGAGCCGTTCTCCCCGGGCGCCAACCCGATGAACGGCCGCGACACCCACGGCTACGTCGCCAGCGCGCTGTCGGTCGCCAAACTCCCCTACGAGCAGGCCGAGGACGGGGTCTCGCTCACCAACACCATCACCCCCGACGCACTGGGACGCACTCCCGAGGACCGCGTCCGCAACCTCGCGGGAGTCCTGGACGGCTTCGTCACCTCCCAGGGCTTCCACATGAATGTCAACGTGCTCAACCGCGACACGCTGCTGGACGCGATGGAGCACCCGGAGAACTACCCACAGCTGACCGTCCGGGTCAGCGGCTACGCGGTCAACTTCGTGCGGCTGACGCGAGAGCAGCAGCTGGACGTGCTGAGCCGCACCTTCCACGGCTCGCTGTAGCCACCCCCTCCCGGGGAACGCGCCCGGCGCGTTCCCCGGGAGAGCCATCCGTCCATCCGGACACGGGACGCCAGGAGGCTTCGTGATGAATCTGATCCAGCCGGGCGCCCTGCTGCCCCTCATCCCCGTCAGCACCGACAACCCCGCCGAGCAGGCCGCCGCGCTGCGCGGTGCCGGGCCGGTCAGCGGCTCGGTGCACTCCTGGGACCTGTCCACCGGTGTGGACGGCCCCGGTACCCGCTTCGTCCTCTTCCTCGCCGGCTGCCCGCTGGCCTGCCTGTACTGCCACAACCCCGACACCATGCGGATGCGCAACGGCGAGCGGACCACGGCCGACGCGATCGTCGAGGAGGTGAAGAAATACGTCACGTTCATCAGTGCCGCGGGCGGCGGCTTCACCATCAGCGGCGGCGAGCCGCTGCTCCAGCCGGACTTCACCGGCGAGATCCTGCGCCGCTGCCACGACGAACTGGGCCTGCACACCGCCCTGGACACCTCCGGATTCCTCGGCGCCCGTGCCTCGGACACGCTGCTGGAGAGCGTCGACCTGGTGCTGCTGGACATCAAGTCCTGGGACCGTGAGCTGTATCTGCGCCTCACCGGACGCCAGTTGGAGCCGACCCTCGCCTTCGCCCACCGGCTCGCAGCCCTCGGCAAAGAGGTCTGGGTGCGCTTCGTGCTGGTCCCGGGTCTGACCGACCCGACGGAGAACGTGGAGGGGGTCGCCTCCTTCGCCGGGTCCCTGGGCAATGTCAGCCGCGTCGACGTCCTGCCCTTCCACAAGCTCGGCGCCGCCAAGTGGGAAGAGCTGGGCATGGAGTTCACCCTCGCCGAGACGCCCGTCCCGACCGCCGCCCAGGTCGCCGAGGCCCGCTCCGTCTTCACCTCGCACGGCCTGTACGCGGTCTGATCTCCGGGCCTGCAGACGGTCTTTGTCCTCTGTGTGGAAAAAGCTTGCGGCGAACCGTGCACAGCTTCTTCCCAGGTTCAGCTGTCGCTGATACGTTCCCTGTCGAAAGCCCGACACTGGTGGCCGAAACTGGCGGGGAGGGGCATGTGAGACGCATGACTGCTCGACCGGCGAACACGCATCAGGCTCGTCTGCTGCAGCTGCTGCGTGACGGTGGCCCCAACTCCCGTGCCCAGCTGGGCGACCGGATGGACCTCTCGCGGTCCAAGCTGGCCGTCGAGGTGGACCGGCTGCTGGAGACGGGGCTCGTGGCGGCCGACGGACTCGCCGCCTCGCGCGGCGGCCGCCGCTCCCACAACATCCGGCTCAACCCGGACCTCAGGTTCCTCGGCGTCGACATCGGCGCGACCTCGGTCGACGTCGCCGTCACCACACCCGAACTGGAGATCCTCGGCCACCTCAACCAGCCGATGGACGTCCGTGAGGGGCCGGTCGCGGTCTTCGAGCAAGTCCTCGACATGGCGGGGAAGTTGAAGGCCTCGGGGCTCGCCGCGGGGTTCGACGGTGCCGGCATCGGCGTACCCGGGCCGGTCCGCTTCCCCGACGGTGTGCCGGTCGCCCCGCCGATCATGCCCGGCTGGGACGGCTTCCCCGTGCGGGAGGCGCTCAGCCAGGAACTCGGCTGCCCGGTCATGGTCGACAACGACGTGAACCTCATGGCCATGGGGGAGCAGCACGCCGGGGTCGCCCGCACCACGGCCGACTTCCTCTGCGTCAAGATCGGCACCGGCATCGGCTGCGGCATCGTGGCGGGCGGCCAGGTCCACCGGGGCACCACCGGCAGCGCCGGCGACATCGGCCACATCCAGGCCGTGCCCGACGGCCGGCCCTGCGCCTGCGGCAACCGGGGTTGTCTGGAAGCCCACTTCAGCGGGGCGGCCCTGGCCCGCGACGCGATGCAGGCGGCCCAACAGGGCCTCTCCGTCGAACTCGCGACCCGGTTCGAGACGAACGGCACCCTCACCGCCGCCGACGTCGCCGCCGCGGCCGCGGCGGGGGACGCCACCGCGCTCGAACTGATCCGCGAGGGGGGCACCCACGTCGGCCAGATCATCGCCGGACTCGTGTCCTTCTTCAACCCCGGCCTGGTGGTGATCGGTGGCGGGGTGACCGGCCTCGGCCACAACCTGCTCGCCGCCATCCGCACCCAGGTCTACCGCCAGTCACTCCCGCTCGCCACCCGCAACCTGCCCATCGTCCTCGGGGAGTTGGGCCCCAGCGCCGGCGTCATCGGCGCGGCCCGGCTGATCAGCGACCACCTCTTCTCGCCCGCGTAAGGCCCACAACGGCTCCGTACCGCGCCGACTCCCGTCGATGCGCGAGACCTCCCTCCGTCACGCCCACTGACTCGTGTAACAGTTCACTGACTCGTGTAACGACGTAACGACGCCTTTCGTCCGTACGGCACCCAGCCCCGCACTCCGAGCCGCAGCACGCCTGCCCGGCCCGCAGGCGCGGCACGCCCTGACACCGGCCCGCACGTTCGCCGAGGGGAACCCACATGGCACAAGAACCACCGCTGCTCAGCATGTCCGGGATCGCCAAGTCGTTCCCCGGCGTCCGCGCCCTGGACGGTGTCGACCTCGACGTCCAGGCGGGGGAAGTGCACTGTCTGCTCGGCCAGAACGGCGCCGGCAAGTCCACGCTCATCAAGGTCCTGGCCGGCGCCCACCAGCCGGACGAGGGCACCATCCACTGGCGCGGCGAGCCGGTCACCCTGCGCTCGCCCATCGCCGCCATGCGCCTGGGCATCGCCACCATCTACCAGGAACTCGACCTGGTGGAGCATCTGTCGGTGGCGGAGAACGTCCACCTCGGGCACGAGCCGACCACGGCCGGCTTCGTCGTCCGCGGCAAGGCGGCGCGAACGTCAACGGCCCAGCTGCTCGAGCGACTCGGCCACCCGGAGATCGACCCCGCCCGTTCGGTCGGGGAGTTGTCCGCGGCCCAGCAGCAGATCGTGTCCATGGCCCGGGCCCTCTCCCACGACGTACGGCTCATCGTCATGGACGAGCCGTCCGCGGCCCTCGACCCCGACGAGGTGGACAACCTCTTCCGGATCGTCGCCGACCTCACCGGCGACGGCGTCGCCGTCGTCTACATCTCGCACCGCCTGGAGGAGATCCGGCGCATCGGCGACCGGGTGACCGTGCTCAAGGACGGACGGGCGGTGGCGGGGGGACTGCCCGCCAAGACCACCCCGACCCGGGACGTCGTCGCCCTGATGACCGGCCGCAACGTCGAGTACGTCTTCCCGGAGCGGCCGCAGCGGGAGCCCGACGCCGAGCCCGTGCTGCGGGTGCGGGGCCTGGCCCGCGAGGGCGAGTTCGCCCCGCTCGACCTCGACCTGCGGCCCGGCGAGATCGTCGGACTCGCCGGACTGGTCGGCTCGGGCCGCTCGGAGATCCTGGAGACGATCTACGGCGCACGCAGGCCCACGGCGGGCAGCGTGTCCGTCGCCGGGCGCACCCTGCGCCCCGGGAGCGTCCGCTCCGCCGTGGGCGCCGGACTCGGACTGGCACCCGAGGAGCGCAAGGCGCAGGCCCTGCTGATGCTGGAGTCCGTCACCCGCAACGTCTCGGTGTCCTCCCTGTCCCGGTTCTCCCGGGTCGGCTGGGTCGACCGGCGCGCCGAACGCGGCGCCGCCCGGGCCGCCGTGCGGGAACTGTCCCTGCGGCCCGACAACCCCGAAGTCCCCGTACGCACCCTGTCCGGCGGCAACCAGCAGAAGGCCGTCCTGGCCCGCTGGCTGCTGCGCGGCTGCCGGGTGCTGCTGCTGGACGAGCCCACCCGCGGCGTCGACGTCGGCGCCCGCGCCGAGTTGTACGCGGTGGTACGCCGCCTGGCCGACGAGGGGCTCGCCGTCCTGCTGGTCTCCAGCGAGGTGCCCGAGGTGCTGGGCCTCGCCGATCGCGTACTGGTGCTGCGCGAGGGCCGGGTCGTCCATACGGCGCCCGCCCGTGAACTGGATGAACACCGTGTCCTCGACCTCGTCATGGAAGGAACCCCGGCGTCATGACGCAGCCCGTCTCCCCGCCCCGGGACACCGCCGGCAAGATGGCGCCGGCCGGCCGGCTCACCCCCTGGCGCGCCCTGCCGGCCCGCGCCGACGTCCGCACCCTCTCCCTGCTCGGGGTGCTCGCCGCGCTGGTCCTGATCGGCGGCATCACCAAACCCGACGAGTTCCTCGACACCCGCAATCTGCAACTCGTCCTCACCCAGGCCTCCGTGATCGGTGTGGTCACGGTCGGCATGACCTTCGTCATCACCTCCGGCGGCATCGACCTCTCCGTCGGCGCCATCGTCGCCCTCGCCTCGGTCTGGGCGACGACGGTCGCCACCCAGGAGTACGGTTTCGCCGGCATCCTCTTCACCGCGATGCTCGTCGGCCTCGGCTGCGGACTGGTCAACGGACTGCTGATCGCCTACGGCGGGATGGTCCCCTTCATCGCCACCCTCGCCATGCTGGCCTCGGCGCGCGGGCTCGCCCTCCAGATCACGGACGGCCGCACGCAGATCGTCAGCATCGACGGCGTCCTCAAGCTCGGCGAGCGCGACTCCTACCTGCTGGGCATCCCGCCCCTGGTCCTGGTCTTCGCGCTCGTGACGATCGCCGGCTGGCTCGCGCTCAACCGCACCACCTTCGGCCGCCGCACGGTCGCCGTCGGCGGCAACGCGGAGGCCGCCCGGCTCGCCGGCATCGACGTCCGCCGCCAGCGGCTCTACCTCTACCTGCTGTCCGGGCTGTGCTGCGGCATCGCCGCCTTCCTGCTGATCGTGCTCTCCGGCTCCGGCCAGAACACCAACGGCAACCTCTACGAACTCGACGCCATCGCGGCCGCGATCATCGGCGGCACCCTGCTCAGCGGGGGCCGCGGCACCATCACCGGCTCCGTGCTCGGCGTCCTGATCTTCACCACGATCACCAACATCTTCGCCCTGAACAACCTCCAGAGCGACGTCCAGCAGATCGCCAAGGGCGCCATCATCGTCGCCGCCGTCCTGGTGCAGCGCCGCACCGCGAGCACGACCTGAGGAAAGGGTTCACCGCCATGTCACACACCACCAGTCGCAGAGGACTGCTCTTCGGAACCGCGGCGGTCTCCGCGGGAGCCCTGCTCACCGCCTGCACCAGCAACGACACCAAGGACGACAACACCGCGGCGAACAACCAGCCGGCCGCCGACGACAAGCCGGGCAAGCACGTCACCATCGGCTTCGCCGGGCCCCAGGCCGACCACGGCTGGCTGAACGCCATCAACGACAACGCCAAGAGCCGGGCCAAGAAGTACGCGGACGTCTCCCTGGAGGTCACCGAGGGCTCCAACGACACCGCCCAGCAGATCGGCCAGATCGAGACCCTCATCAACAAGAAGGTCGACGTCCTGGTCGTGCTGCCCGCCGACGGCAAGGCCCTCACCCAGGTCGGCCTCAAGGCGATGCGCGCCGGCATCCCGGTCATCAACCTCGACCGCATCTTCAACTCCGCTCAGGCCTACCGCTGTTACATCGGCGGCGACAACTACGGCATGGGCCTCAACGCCGGGCGCTACATCGGCGAGAAGCTCAAGGACAAGCCGAACGCGCGGGTCGTCGAACTCGCCGGACTGGACAACCTGGAGCTGACCAAGCAGCGCACCCAGGGCTTCGACGACGCCCTGAAGAACTACCCCAACATCCAGAAGGTGGCCCGCCAGGCCGCCGAGTTCACCGTCGAGTCCGGCCAGGCGAAGATGGCGCAACTGCTCCAGGCCCAGTCGAAGTTCGACGCCCTGTGGAACCACGACGACGACCAGGGCGTGGGCGCGCTGCGGGCCATCCAGCAGGCCGGACGCGACGACTTCCTGATGGTCGGCGGGGCCGGCGCGCTGTCCGCCTTCCAGGCGATCAAGCAGGACGACGGCGTACTGAAGGCGACCGTCCTGTACCCGCCCACGATGGCCGCCTCCGCCATCGACCTCGCCCGCGCCCTCGGCCAGGCCAAGGGCGTCGGTGGCCTCGCCGAGTTCGAGATCCCCGCGTCGGTCACGCTCTACTCGGCCGTCGTCGACAAGACCAACGTCGACCAGTACATGTCCACCGGCTTCCGGTGACCGGACCCGCCCGCACCCCCCACCGCGCGGGGGGCGCAAGCCCCCAGCGCGCCACGATCGACAGGAGGACGAGTGCATGGAACAGCCGCAGCCGTCAGGGGAAGCAGAGACGCCACCGGGCGCCGGGAAGCCGCCGCTGCGCGTCGGCATGGTCGGCTACGCCTTCATGGGCGCCGCCCACTCCCAGGGATGGCGCACCGCGGGCCGCGTCTTCGATCTGCCCCGGCAGCCGGTCCTGGCCGTGCTGTGCGGACGGGACGGCGCGGCGGCGCGGGCGGCGGCGGACCGGCACGGCTGGGCGGCCGTGGAGACCGACTGGCGGGCACTGATCGCCCGCGACGACGTCGACCTCGTGGACATCTGCACCCCCGGTGACAGTCACGCCGAGATCGCCCTCGCCGCGCTGGCCGCCGGCAAGCACGTCCTGTGCGAGAAGCCGCTGGCGAACACCGTCGCCGAGGCCGTGACCATGACCCGGGCCGCCGACGAGGCGTACGGGCGGGGACGGCTGGCGATGGTCGGCTTCAACTACCGCCGGGTGCCGGCCACCGCGCTCGCCCGCCGGATGATCGCCGACGGCCGGCTCGGCACCCTGCGGCACGTCCGGGTGGCGTACCTCCAGGACTGGCTGACCGACCCGGGCTTCCCGCTGACCTGGCGGCTGCGCAGAGAACTCGCGGGCTCCGGCGCGCTCGGCGACCTCGGGGCCCACATCGTCGACCTCGCCCAGTACCTGGCGGGGGAGCGGCTGGCCGGAGTGTCGGCGCTGACGGAGACGTTCGTACGGGAGCGGCCGCTGCCCGGCGGCGCGGGCAGCGGCCTGACCGCGATGCCCGCGGCCGGCACCGGCACGGTCACGGTGGACGACGCCGCCCTGTTCACCGGCCGGTTCGCCTCCGGCGCCCTCGCCTCCTTCGAGGCCACCCGGTACGCCACCGGCCGCAAGAACGCGCTGCGTATCGAGCTGAACGGCGAACGCGGCTCCCTCTGCTTCGACCTGGAGCGGCTGAACGAGCTGTGGTTCCACGACGCCACCGATCCCGGCACCGAGGCAGGTTTCCGCCGCATCCTCGTCACCGAACCCGACCACCCCTACATCGACGCCTGGTGGCCGCCGGGCCACGGCCTCGGCTACGAGCACACCTTCGTCCACCAGGTACGCGATCTCGTCCACGCCATCGACGAGGGCCGCCGCCCCGACCCCTCCTTCGCCGACGGACTCCAGGTACAGCGCGTCCTGGCTGCGGTGGAGGAGAGCGCAGAGAAGAACTCCGTCTACACGCCCGTCGCGGACTGAAAGGCCCGTCACATGCCGCGCCAGTTCACCCTGTTCACCGGCCAGTGGGCCGACCTGCCGCTGGAGGAGGTCTGCCGTCTCGCCCGTGACTTCGGCTACGACGGTCTCGAACTCGCCTGCTGGGGAGACCACTTCGAGGTCGACAAGGCACTCGCCGACCCCGGCTACATCGCCTCGCGTCACCAACTCCTCGACAAGTACGGCCTGAAGTGCTGGGCGATCTCCAACCACCTCACCGGGCAGGCCGTCTGCGACGCCATCATCGACGAACGCCACCGGGCCATCCTCCCGGCCGCCGTCTGGGCCGACGGCGACCCCGAGGGCGTACGGCGGCGCGCCGCGGAGCGGATCAAGGACACCGCCCGGGCGGCCGCGGCCTTCGGCGTCGACACCGTCATCGGCTTCACCGGCTCCGCGATCTGGCATCTGGTCGCCATGTTCCCGCCCGCTCCCGAGTCGATGATCGAGCGAGGTTACGAGGACTTCGCGGAGCGCTGGAACCCGATCCTCGACGTCTTCGACACCGAGGGCGTGCGCTTCGCCCACGAGGTCCACCCCGGCGAGATCGCCTACGACTACTGGACCACCCACCGCGCCCTGGAGGCGGTCGGCCACCGCCCGGCGTTCGGCCTGAACTTCGACCCCTCCCACTTCGTGTGGCAGGATCTCGACCCCGTCGGCTTCCTGTGGGACTTCCGCGACCGCGTCTACCACGTCGACTGCAAGGAAGCCCGCAAGCGCCTCGACGGCCGCAACGGCCGCCTCGGCTCCCACCTGCCCTGGGGCGACCCGCGCCGCGGCTGGGACTTCGTCTCGGCCGGACACGGCGACGTGCCCTGGGAGGACGTCTTCCGCATGCTGCGCTCGATCGACTACCGCGGACCCGTCTCCGTGGAGTGGGAGGACGCCGGCATGGACCGGCTCCAGGGCGCCCCCGAGGCGCTCACCCGGCTGCGGGCCTACGACTTCGAGCCGCCGTCGGCCTCGTTCGACGCGGCCTTCTCCAGCTGACGTCCCGGGACTGCCGTCCGGACCGGTCCGACCCGGTCCGGACGACAGCCCCCGGCGTCCGCTCGTCACGGCTCCGGGATGACGGCGCATCCCGGCGTACGCACCCACCCGTACAACCAGCCCCGATCTGGAGGCCATTCGTGCACGGGAACGACCCCACCACCCGCCACGCGAACCGCAGAACACGTCTGCGCAAGTCGCTCGCCCTGCTCAGCGGAGCGCTGCTCGCGGGAGCGACTCTCACCCTGACCACCCCCCAGGCCGGCGCTGCCGTCACCGGTCAGGAAGCGGCCGCGCCGACGGAGGACTTCCAGCAGGTCACCCTCGCCAAGGGCGAGGCGGAGGTCGGCGAACCGATGTCGCTCGCCGTCCTGCCGGACCGCTCGGTCCTGCACACCTCCCGCGACGGTGAACTGCGGCTGACGGACGCCGCCGGGAACACCCGCCTCGCCGGGAAGCTCGACGTCTACTCCCACGACGAGGAGGGCCTGCAAGGCGTCGGCGTCGACCCGGACTTCGTCCACAACCGCGCCATCTACCTCTACTACGCACCGCCGTTGAACACCCCGGCGGGCGACGCCCCGGAGACCGGCACCGCCGCCGACTTCGCGCCCTTCGACGGCGTCAACCGGCTCTCGCGCTTCGTGCTGAACGCCGACGGCACCCTCGACAAGGCCAGCGAGAAGAAGGTCCTCGACGTCTCCACCACGCGCGGCCTGTGCTGCCACGTCGGCGGTGACATCGACTTCGACGCGGCCGGCAACCTGTACCTGTCGACGGGCGACGACTCCAACCCCTTCCAGTCCGACGGCTACAGCCCGCTGGACGAGCGCGCCGACCGCAACCCCGGCTTCGACGCCCAGCGCACCGCGGGCAACACCAACGACCTGCGCGGCAAGATCCTGCGTATCAAGGTCGGCGCCGATGGCTCCTACACCGTCCCCGACGGCAATCTCTTCCCGCCCGGCACGGACAGGACGCGGCCCGAGATCTACGCCATGGGCTTCCGTAACCCGTTCCGCTTCAGCGTCGACAAGAAGACCGGCATCGTCTACGTCGGCGACTACGGCCCCGACGCCGGCGCGGCCGACCCCGCCCGCGGCCCGGCCGGCCAGGTCGAGTTCGCCCGGGTGACCGAGGCGGGCAACTTCGGCTGGCCGTACTGCACCGGCGCCAACGACGCGTTCGTCGACTACGACTTCGCGACGAAGACCTCCGGCGCCAGGTTCGACTGCTCCGCGCCGAAGAACGACTCGCCGCACAACACCGGTCTGACGGACCTGCCCCCGGCGCAGCCGGCCTGGATCCCCTACGACGGCGCGTCCGTGCCCGAGTTCGGCACCGGTTCGGAGTCCCCGATGGGCGGCCCGGTCTACCACTACGACGCCGCCCTCGACTCGCCCGTGAAGTTCCCCGCGGCCTACGACGGCGACTTCTTCGCCGGTGAGTTCGGCCGCCGCTGGATCAAGCGGATCACCAGCGACGCCGACGGCAAGGTCCAGTCGATCAACGACATCCCCTGGAGCGGAACCCAGGTGATGGACATGGCCTTCGGCCCCGACGGCGCCCTCTACGTGCTCGACTACGGCACCGCCTGGTTCGGCGGCGACGACCACTCGGGCCTGTACCGCATCGAGAACGCCACCGACGGGCACTCCCCGGTGGCCCAGGCGACGGCGGACCGCACCTCCGGACAGGCCCCGCTGAAGGTGGCCTTCTCCACGGCCGGCTCCAGCGACCAGGACGGCGACGCGCTCACCTACAGCTGGGACTTCGGCGACGGCGCAACCGCGTCCGGGGCCGGCCCGACGCACAAGTACAAGAAGAACGGCACCTACACCGCCACGGTGACCGCGAAGGACACCACCGGCCGCACCGGCAGCGCGGGCGTCCAGGTGGTCGTCGGCAACACCGCGCCCACCGTCACCCTGCAACTCCCGCAGGACGGCCAGCTGTTCAGCTTCGGCGACGCCATTCCGTTCAAGGTGAAGGTGACCGACCCCGAGGACGGCAAGGCAATCGACTGCTCCAAGGTCACCGTCAACTTCATCCTCGGCCACGACACCCACGGCCACCCGCTGACCTCCGCGCAGGGCTGCTCCGGCACCATCCAGACCAGCGCGGACGGCGGGCACGACGAGGACGCCAACATCTTCGGTGTCCTCGACGCCCAGTACACCGACAACGGAGGCGGCGGCCAGGAGGCGCTCACCACGCACGCCCGCAGCGTCCTTCAGCCCCGGCACCGCCAGGCCGAGCACTTCAGCACCTCCTCCGGTGTCACGGTGACCGACCGCACCGGCGCCCACGGTGCCAGGACCGTCGGCGACATCGGCAACGGCGACTGGATCGCCTTCACCCCGTACGCCCTGTCGAACGCCAAGAAGATCACCGCGCGGGTCGCCTCCGCAGGCGCCGGCGGCACCCTGGAGGTCCGCGCCGGGTCCGCGACCGGCACCCTGCTGGGCAAGGCCACCGTGCCGGTGACCGGCGGCTGGGACACCTACCAGGACGTCTCCGCCGACCTGTCCCGGGCACCGCGCGGCACGACCACCCTCTGCCTGGTCTTCAAGGGCGGCAGCGGATCCCTGTACGAGCTCGACGACTTCACCTTCACCACCGGCTGAGAGGAGGCGACACCATGAGAGCGACGGCCAGAACCACCACCGCGGCGCTCGGTGCCGCCCTGCTCCTCGGCTGCATGGCCGCACCCGCCGTGTCGGACCCGGCCCACACCAAGCACGTCCTGGTCTTCTCCAAGACCGCGGGCTTCCGGCACGACTCCATCCCCGAGGGCATCGCCGCCGTCGAGCAGCTCGGCCGGGCCAACGGCTTCACCGTCGACGCCACCGAGGACGCCGGCGCCTTCACCGGCAAGAACCTGCGCCGCTACGACGCCGTGGTCTTCATGTCGACCACCGGTGACGTCCTCGACGCCGCCCAGCAGGACGCGTTCGAGGGATACATCCGGCACGGCGGAGGCTATGTCGGTGTCCACTCGGCCGCCGACACCGAGTACGACTGGGCGTTCTACGGCGGCCTGGCGGGCGCGTACTTCCAGAACCACCCGGCGATCCAGCCGGCCACGGTGAACGTGGAGGACCGCGCCCACCCGGCGACCTCGCACCTGGGACGGACCTGGGAGCGCACGGACGAGTGGTACAACTACCGCTCGAACCCGCGCGAGCACGCCCACGTCCTGGCCTCCCTGGACGAGACGTCGTACACCGGCGGCACCATGAACGGCGACCATCCCATCGCATGGTGCCAGGACTACCAGGGCGGCCGCGCCTTCTACACCGGCGGCGGCCACACCAAGGAGTCCTACGCCGACCCCGCCTTCCGGCAGCACCTGCTGGGCGGCATCCGGTGGGTCATCGGCGACGTCCAGGCCGACTGCCGGCCCGAGAACGGCTACCGGCCGCTCTTCGACGGCAGCTCCCTGGACGGCTGGCGACAGGCGGGCCCGGGCGGCTTCACCCGCTCCGACGACGGCACGCTCACGTCGGACGGCGGCCTGGGACTGCTCTGGTACACCCCGCGGAGCTTCGGCTCGTACTCGCTGAAGCTCGACTGGAAGGCGGCCGGCGACGACAACTCGGGTGTGTTCGTGGGCTTCCCGCCCTCGGACGACCCCTGGTCGGCGGTCGACAACGGTTACGAGATCCAGATCGACGCCACCGACGTGCCCGAGAAGACCACGGGCTCCGTCTACGGCTTCCGGTCCGCCGATGTGAAGAAGCGCGACCGTGCGCTGAATCCGCCGGGGGAGTGGAACACGTACGAGATCCGCGTGCAGGGCGAACGACTGCGCGTCTGGCTCAACGGCGTGAAGATCAACGATTTCACCAACACCGATCCGGCCCGGAGCCTGCGCGACGGACACATCGGCATCCAGAACCACGGAGCCGGTGACGACGTGTCGTTCCGCAACATCCGGATCAAGGACCTGCCCGTCAAGGGCAGCTGAGCGGCGGCGGGCGGGGGACGCCGGACCCCCGCCCGCCGTCTTTTTCCTCACCCACCAGGGGTCCGCGCCCGTCAAGGAGGCTGCCCATGTCCGCGTCCCTTCCCCGCACCCGCGTGGGAGTGTGGCTGATCGGTGCCCGCGGCTCCGTCGCCACCACCGCCGTGGCCGGCTGCGCCGCCGTGGCGGCGGGCCTGCACCCGCCCACCGGTATGGTCACCGAGACGCCGCCGTTCGCCGACAGCGGGCTGCCGTCCCTCGCGTCCCTCGTCTTCGGCGGCCACGACACGACGGACTGCCCGCTGCCCAAACGGGCGGAGGAACTGGCCGCGGACGGTGTCCTGCCGCACGGACTGCCGGCCGCGGTGGCGGCCGAACTCGCCGCGGCCGACGCGGAGATAAGGCCGGGCGGCCCGGCCCCGGGTGACTCCCGCAGCGCCGAGCGGCTGATCGCCGCCTTCACCGCCGACATCCAGGACTTCGTACGGCGCGGACGGCTGGAGCGCGCCGTCGTGGTCAACGTGGCCTCCACCGAACCTGCCGCCGACGGCGCGGCCCTGCCGCCGAGCTCGCTGTACGCGGCGGCGGCCCTGCGCGCCGGCTGCGGCTACGTCAACTTCACCCCCTCGACGGGACTGCACCACCCGGCGCTGGCCGCGGTGGCCGCGACCGCCGGTGCGCCGTACGCCGGGCGGGACGGCAAGACCGGACAGACCCTGCTGCGCTCGGTCCTCGGACCGATGTTCGCGCAGCGGGCGCTGGACGTGCGCGCCTGGTCCGGCACCAACCTGCTCGGCGGCGGCGACGGCGCGGCGCTGGCGGACCCGGCGGCCGCCGCCGCCAAGAACGCCGGCAAGGAACGCGTCCTGGCCGACACCCTCGGCGGCAGCCCGCAGGGCGAGGTGCACATCGACGACGTACCGGCGCTCGGCGACTGGAAGACCGCCTGGGACCACATCGCCTTCGACGGCTTCCTCGGCACCCGCATGATCCTTCAGACCATCTGGCAGGGCTGCGACTCGGCCCTGGCGGCGCCCCTGGTCCTGGACCTGGCCCGACTGACCCTGCGCGCCCACGAGTCGGGCATCCGGGGACCGCTGACCGGCCTCGGCTTCTACTTCAAGGACCCGGTGGGGCAGGCGCCTTCGGCGCTCGGGGAGCAGTACGCGGCGCTCGTACGGTTCGGACAGCGGCTGCGGGAGGCCGTGTGAGTGCCCGCGCCTGGGCCGAACTGCTGCGCCTGCCCGCGCTGTTCACCGTACCCGGCGATGTGCTCGCCGGGGCGGCGGCCGCGCCGGGACGGCCCGGACGGCGCACCCTGCTGGCGGCGGGCTGCTCGCTGTGCCTCTACGAGGCCGGCATGGCGCTCAACGACTGGGCCGACCGCGAGGAGGACGCCGCCGAGCGCCCGCACCGGCCCCTGCCCTCCGGCCGCATCAAGCCCGCGGCCGCCCTCACCGCGGCCGGTGCGCTCACCGCGGCCGGCCTGGCACTCGCCGCCCGCGCCGGCCGCCCCGCCCTCGCCGTCGCGGCCTCGCTCGCGGCCACCGTATGGGCGTACGACCTGGGCCTCAAGCGCACCGCGGCCGGTCCCGCGGCGATGGCGGCGGCCCGCGGACTCGACCTGCTGCTCGGCGCGGCGGCCACCGGACCGCAGCGGGACACGGTGCGCCGGGCCCTGCCCTCCGCCGCGCTGCTGAGCACCCACACCCTGGCCCTCACCACGGTCTCCCGGCACGAGACCACCGGGGGAGCGGTACTGCCCCCGCTCGCCGCCCTGACCACGGCGGGCGCCCTCGCAGTGCTGCTCGCCCGGCGACCCCCGGCGGACCGGGGTGCCGCACCCACCCCCGGCCCGCCGGGCAGCACCGCCGAGGGCACGGCCCCGCGAGCGCTGGGCACCGCGCTCACCGCCGCCTACACCGCCCTGGCCGCCCGCCCCTACCTGCACGCAGCCCTCAACCCCTCGCCCCAGCTCACCCAGAAGGCCGTCGGCGGCGGCATCCGCGCCACCATCCCCCTCCAGGCCGCCCTCTGCGCCCGCGCCGGCGCGCCCGTCGCCGCGCTGTGCACCGCCGCGCTCGCCCCGCTGGCGGCCCGGCTGTCGAGAAAGGTGAGCGTGACATGACCCTGCGCTTTGGGTACGGCACCAACGGCCTCACCGACCTGCGGCTCGACGACGCCCTCGCGCTGCTCGCCGACCTCGGCTACGACGGCGTCGGCCTGACCCTCGACCACATGCACCTCGACCCGCTGGCCCCGCACCTCGCCGAGCGCACCCGCCGGGTCGCGAAGCGGCTGGCCGGTCTCGGCCTGGATGTCACCGTGGAGACCGGGGCCCGCTACGTCCTCGACCCGCGCCGCAAGCACGGGCCGTCCCTCCTCGACCCGGACCCGCAGGAGCGCGCGCGCCGCACAGACCTGCTGCTGCGGGCGGTGCGGGTGGCGGCGGACCTCGGGGCACGGGCCGTGCACTGCTTCAGCGGAATCGTTCCGCCAACCGTGGCGGAACCCGGTACGGCATGGCAGCGGCTCGCGGCCTCCCTGACGCCCGTGCTGGAGGCCGCGGACGCCGCCGGCATCCCCCTCGCCGTCGAACCCGAGCCCGGCCACCTCCTCGCCACCCTCGCCGACTTCCACCACCTGCGCGGCCTGCTCGGCGACCCGCCCGCCCTGGGCCTCACCCTCGACATCGGCCACTGCCAGTGCCTGGAGCCCCTGCCGCCCCAGGACTGCGTACGCGCCGCCGCGCCCTGGCTGCGGCACGTCCAGATCGAGGACATGCGGCGCGGCGTCCACGACCATCTCCCGTTCGGTGAGGGCGAGATCGACTTCCCGTCCGTCCTCGCGGCCCTCGACACCAGCGGCTACCAGGGCCTGACGGTCGTGGAACTGCCCCGCCACTCCCACGCCGGCCCCCACCACGCCACCACCTCGCTGCCGTTCCTGCGCCGCGCCGCCGGCACCCCGCCCGCGAGCGCGCCGTGACCTCACTCCACCGGGATCGCGCGGCCGGCCACCCGCCCAGGACGCAAAGGAGCACTCCGTGACCCACACCGCCGTCGCAGCGGCGCCCTCCCTCGGCGCCCTGCGCGAACACCTCGACACGCACCTCGATCCGGCCGCCCGTCGGTGGTACTGCCAAGCCCTGGCCGAAGCCGCCGAACACCCGGGCGGACACGGACCGATCAGCGCCTGGGAACTGCGGCTCGCGGAGGCCGGGCGCCGCTGCGGCAGCCGGCACGCCGACGCCGCGCGCGTCCTGATCCTGCACGCCGCCCGCGCCGACACCGCCGCCCTCACCCGCGTCTACCGGCAGGGCACGGCCGACGAACGCCGGGCCGTGCTGCTCGCCCTGCCCCACCTCGTGCCGGGCCCGGACGCGCTGCCGCTCACCGAGGACGCCCTGCGCACCAACGACACCCGGCTGATCGCCGCCGCCGTCGGCCCCTACGCGGCCCGCCACCTGGACACCCACGCCTGGCGGCACGCCGTCCTCAAGTGCCTGTTCACCGGCGTTCCCGTCGACGCGGTCGCCGCCCTCGACGAGCGCGCCCACGCCGACGCCGAACTCGCCCGGATGCTTTCCGACTTCGCCGCCGAGCGCACCGCCGCCGACCGCCCCGTCCCCGCCGGTCTGCACCGGGTGCTGGCCCTGGCCACCGCACCGAGCCGCAAGGAGTCCTGATGCGTCTGTTCGACCCCCACATCCACATGACCTCCCGGACCACCGACGACTACGAGGCCATGCGGGCCGCCGGCATCCGCGCGCTGGTGGAACCCGCGTTCTGGCTCGGCCAGCCCCGCACCTCACCCGCCTCCTTCCTCGACTACTTCGACTCCCTGCTCGGCTGGGAGCCGTTCCGCGCCGCCCAGTACGGCATCGCCCACCACTGCACCCTCGCCCTCAACCCCAAGGAGGCCAACGACCCGCGCTGCACGCCCGTCCTGGACGAACTGCCCCGCTACCTCGTCAAGGACCAGGTCGTCGCGGTGGGCGAGATCGGCTACGACTCCATGACCCCCGCCGAGGACAAGGCCCTGGCCACACAGCTCCAGCTCGCCGCCGACCACGGTCTGCCCGCCCTCGTGCACACCCCGCACCGCGACAAGCTCGCGGGCCTGCGCCGCACCCTCGACGTCGTGCGCGAGTCCGCCCTGCCCCTGGACCGGGTCCTGGTCGACCACCTCAACGAGACGACCGTCAAGGAGGCCAAGGACAGCGGCTGCTGGCTGGGCTTCTCCGTCTACCCCGACACCAAGATGGACGAGCGGCGCATGGTGGAGATCCTGCGCACCCACGGACCCGAGAAGGTGCTCGTCAACTCCGCCGCCGACTGGGGCCGCAGCGACCCGCTGAAGACCCGCGCGGTGGCCGACCTGATGCTGGCCGAGGGATTCACCGAGGACGACGTCGACCTGGTGCTGTGGCGCAACCCGGTCGCCTTCTACGGACTCAGCGGCCGGCTGAACCTGGACATCGCGCAGCCCGAAGCCACCCACGAGGGCAACTCCCTCGCCCGCGGCGGGGAGTGAGCGATGCGCTTCACCCACCCCGACGGTACGACCGTCCACCTCGCCTACTGCACCAACGTCCACCCCGCCGAGACCGTCGACGGCGTCCTCGCCCAACTGCGCGACCACTGCGAACCGGTGCGCCGCCGGCTCGGCCGCGACCGCCTCGGGATCGGCCTGTGGCTCGCCCGGGACGCCGCCCGCGCCCTGGACACCGACCCGGCCGCGCTGAGCACCCTGCGCGGCGAACTCGACCGGCGGGGCCTGGAGGTCGTCACCCTCAACGGCTTCCCGTACGAGGGATTCGGCGCCGACGAGGTCAAGTACCGTGTGTACAAGCCCGACTGGGCCGACCCCGAGCGCCTCGAACACACCACCGCGCTGGCCCGGATCCTCGGCGCGCTGCTGCCCGACGACGTCACCGAGGGCAGCATCTCCACCCTGCCGCTCGGCTGGCGCACCGGCTGGAGCGCCGACCGCGCCCGCACCGGCCACAAGGCCCTGCGCACCCTCGGCACCCGCCTCGACGCCCTGGCCGAACTCACCGGCCGCTCCATCCGCGTCGGCCTGGAACCCGAACCCGGCTGCACCGTGGAGACCACCCACGACGCCCTGGCCCCGCTCACCGCCGTCGCCCACCCCCGCGTCGGCGTCTGCGTCGACACCTGCCACCTCGCGACCTCCTTCGAGGACCCGCGCACCGCACTCGACGACCTCGCCGCCGCACACATCCCCGTCGTCAAGGCGCAACTGTCGGCCGCCCTGCACGCCGAACACCCCGACCGCCCCCAAGTACGCGACGCCCTGGCCGAGTTCGCCGAACCCCGCTTCCTGCACCAGACCCGCATCCGCACCGCCGCCGGGCTGCACGGCACCGACGACCTCCCCGAAGCCCTCGCCGGCGACACGCTCCCCGCGAACACGCCGTGGCGCGCCCACTTCCACGTCCCGCTGCACGCCGAACCCGACGGCCCCCTCACCGCCACGCACCCGGAACTGCGCACCGCCCTCACCCGCCTCGTCGGCGGACCGCGCCCCCTCACCAGGCACCTGGAGGTCGAGACGTACACCTGGCAGGCACTCCCGCCCGGCCTGCGCCCCCGGGACCGCGACGGGCTCGCCGACGGCATCGCCGCCGAACTCGCCCTGGCCCGCGACCTGCTGACCGACCTCGGACTGAAGGAGCAGCCGTGACCGCACCCACCCCGCTGCTGGTCCTCGACGTCGTCGGCCTCACCCCCCGCCTCCTCGCCCACATGCCCCACCTCAGGGAACTCGCCGACAACGGCTCCCGGGCACACCTCGGCACCGTCCTGCCCGCCGTCACCTGCGCCGCCCAGTCCACCTTCCTCACCGGCACGCTCCCCGCCGAGCACGGCATCGTGGGCAACGGCTGGTACTTCCGTGAACTCGGCGACGTACTCCTCTGGCGCCAGCACAACGGGCTCGTCGCCGGCGACAAGATCTGGGACGCGGCCCGCCGCGCCCACCCCGGCTACACGGTCGCCAACATCTGCTGGTGGTACGCCATGGGCGCCGACACCGACATCATCGTCACCCCGCGCCCCGTCTACTACGCCGACGGCCGCAAGGAACCCGACTGCTACACCAGACCCGCCGCCCTGCACGACGAACTCACCGAAGAACTGGGCACGTTCCCCCTCTTCCGCTTCTGGGGTCCGGCCGCCGACCTCACCTCCAGCCAGTGGATCATCGACGCCACCCGGCACATCCTGCGCACCCGCACGCCCGACCTCGCCCTGTGCTACCTCCCCCACCTCGACTACGACCTCCAGCGCTACGGCCCCGACGACCCGCGCTCCCTCAAGGCCGCCACCGACCTCGACGCCGCCCTGGCCCCGCTCCTCGACGACGCCCGCGCACAGGGCCGTACCGTCGTCGCCCTGTCCGAGTACGGCATCACCAAGGTCAGCAGGCCCGTCGACATCAACCGCGCCCTGCGCCGCGCGGGCCTGCTGGAGGTCCACACCCAGGACGGCATGGAGTACCTCGACCCGATGGCATCGCGCGCGTTCGCCGTCGCCGACCACCAGATCGCCCATGTCTACGTCCGCCGCCCCGAGGACCTGGCCGCCACCCGCGCCGCCCTCGACGGACTGCCCGGCATCGAGCAACTCCTCGACGACGAGGGCAAGAAGGCCCACCACCTGGACCACCCGCGGGCCGGCGAACTGGTCGCAGTGGCCGAACCCGACGCCTGGTTCACCTACTACTACTGGCTCGACGACGCCCGCGCCCCCGACTTCGCGCAGCTCGTGGAGATCCACCGCAAACCCGGCTACGACCCGGTCGAGCTGTTCATGGACCCCCACGACCCCTACGTCAAGGTCAAGGCGGCCACCGCGCTCGCCCGCAAGAAGCTCGGCCTGCGCTACCGCATGGCGGTCGTCCCCCTCGACGCCACACCCGTCCGGGGCAGCCACGGCCGCCTCCCCACGAGCGACGACGACGGTCCGCTCCTCCTGTGCTCCACCCCCCGCGCCGTCGGCGACCGCCTCGCGGCCACCGACGTGAAACCGCTCCTGCTCCACCTCGCCGGTCTCGGTACCGGTCACCTGTGAAGGAAGGCACCCGTTGAACATGAACCAGCACTCCGACGACCAGCTGCGCCGCAGCCTCGGCATCGGCCGCCGCAGCTTCCTGAGCACCTGCACCGCCGTCGCGGCGGGCGCGATCGCCGCCCCGGTCCTCGGCGCGGGCCCCGTCCACGCCGCACCCGGGGCGGAGAACAAGGGCGGCGAGAACGGCAAGGGGCAGGTTCTCGTCCCCGCGGACAGGCGCGGCATCATCCTCTACACCGTCCGTGACGCCATCGGCCGCGACCCGCAGACCAGCACGCTGCCGTCCGGCTTCCGCGCGGTGTTCGAGCAGCTCGCCCGGTTCGGTTACCAGCAGGTCGAGTTCGCGGGCTACGGCCAGCACGCCAACGCGCCCGGCGGGGCGAGTCTGGAGTCCGTCGAGGGCGCGAAGCAGCTGCGCCGCTGGCTCGACGACAACGGACTGCGCGCCCAGGGCAACCACGGCTTCATCCCCGGCTCCTGGCCGCTGTCCACCGCGGACCTGGACACCTTCAAGAAGCACCTGGAGATCGCCAACATCCTCGGCATGGCCCATGTGGGCACCGGCGGCGACCCCACCAGCAGCGCCTACAAGGCGGACTGGGACGTGGCCGCCGACAAGTGGCACGCCCTCGGCGCCCTCGCCCGCGGCGCCGGCCTGAAGCTGTACACCCACAACCACGACGCGGCCTACGGCTTCCTCCTCGACGGCGGCCCGCTCGACGCCCAGGGCAGGCCGACCCGCAGCTCCGGCATCCGCAAGCTGGAGTACTTCCTGTCCATCACCGACCCGAAGACGGTCTGGCTGGAGATGGACATCTTCTGGGCGCACGTGGCCCAGTACAAGTTCCGCACCTACACCGCCCACGACGGCTCGACCCGGACGAACATCTTCGACCCGGCCGGCCTGGTCACCCGCCACGACAAGCGCTACCCGCTGTTCCACGCCAAGGACGGCGTCGTCAACGCCACGAACGGCATGGGCTACGACATGGTCCCGTTCGGCACCGGGGTCATCGACTACAAGACGTTCTTCTCCCGCGTCGGCCACCGCAACTACCACAACCCGATGGTCGAGCAGGACAACGCCCCGAGCAGCACGAACCCGGGGCAGTCCCTGGAACACGCGGCCATCGGCTACCGCAACCTGGCGGCACTGCGCCGCTAGGACCTCACCGGCCGCTGCCGGCCTACGAGTGCCTCCCCGGCAGCCACCGGGGAGGCACTCCCGCGTTGCGGGACCGAGGGGCACCGCCGATCGGAGGAGGGGCGCCCACTCGATCGGTCACCGTCCGTGCGCCCCGCCGTCCCGGCTCCCCGGACCGCGCGGGAGCGGCGGAGAGGGTGACCACGGAGGGAACAACCGTTCCCTGGATCGAACAGACACCGAAGGCGCTCATGCCGTCCATGACCCCTGTCAATCACAAGGTCAAGCACAGATCGACCATCCCGGCGAACCGCGACGAGCAGGTCGAGCTCTTCGTACGGGAGTACAAGGCCGCCGGTTCCGGCGGTACCCCCAAGCCGGTTCTCATGCTCCACGGCAGGAGCGTTCCGGCCCTGCCCGGCTTCGACCTCGTGCTCCCTCCGCACGGCGGCTCCTCGAACCCCGACGCCAGTCTCAGCTGGGCGCAGGCCCTGGCGGGCAAGGGTTACGACGTGTACGTCATGGATCTCCAGGGATCCGGGCTCTCCCCTCGTCCCAGGATGGAGGACTACTGCAACGCCAACCCGGCCCAGCGGGGCCTGCTGGCGACCAACCCCGGCACAGCCAGCTGCTCCCCGACGGCGACGTATGCGCACCAACTGGGCAACTCCCAGAGCGAATGGGACGAGCTGGCCACCGTCGTCAAGTTCATCAGGGACCGGTGCAACAACGAGAAGGTCGCGTTCATCGGCTGGTCCGCGGCCGCGTTCGTCATGGGTCCGTACGTGCTGCAACATCCCGCGGACGTGTCGAGCCTGTTCCTTCTCGCGCCCATCTTCCCCCCGAACGGCCGATGGTCGACGAAGGCCGCCGCGCCCTTCGATCCACCGCCCGGAACGCCCGTGCCCGCCCAGGCCGAGTCCAATCCGCCCGCGGTCTTCGGCTTCCCGATGAACCTGACCAGCAAGGCGTCACTCCAAGCCACCATCAGTGACAAGGAGATGGCCGACCATGTGTGGTCGGCCATCATGGACAGTGACAACACCGGCAGGAAGTGGGGCGGCTCGACGGCGGGCGCGCCCGAGGGCGTCATGCGGTGGCGCAACTCGTACTGGTGGGGCTGGAACAACAGCACCGTGCCGCACGCCGCCACGCTCGGCAACTCCGTCCCGGTGTGCATCGTCTACGGGGACCAGGACACCACGGCCAACACCCCCGTGGAGCTGGGGGCACTGCTGCACTTCTCCGTCCCGGATCTCTACAAGGGGATCCCCGGCACCGGCAAGCTGATGCTGCGTGTCCAGGGCTGGGACCACAATCCGGTCTGGGAGCGTCAGGCCGCCCACGTCTTGCAGCACATGTCCTGGAAGTGGCTCGACGGCAAGAAGGTGTACGGCGTCGAGCATGGCAGCTGGTTCATGGATGCGGACGGCGTGTTGACCGAAGTGGTGGTGTGACCCGAAAACTCCGGGCCGCGGTCGGCACGCCCCTCACCCGGCGTCGGCCACGGACCAACGGGCCCCGGGACAGATTTCCCGGGGCCCGTTTCGGGGGGTGCACTGTTCAACGACCCGGTCGGTGAAGCGTCACGCGTGCGTCTGCCGCCGGGCCCGGTCGATCTCCGTCGAGTGATCTTCGGCGGGTGCCCGTGACCGGTCCGGTGGGTGCCGAGGTTGAGCCGGTATGCACCTGACCCGACGCCTGTCCACCACGGCCGCTGCCTTCCTGCTGGCGACCGCCCTGTCCACCGCCCCGCCGGCCACCGCCGCCCCCACCGCGTCCGCGCCGTGCACGTCGGCGTGGGAGGCCGTGCAGAAGGCCGCCGTGCGCAAGCCCGCGGGGAACGAGGGGCCGGTCGCGACAACGGTGTCGCCCCTCGTGCGGTATCTGCGCCGGGGAGAGAAGGTCCGGTCGTGCGCGGTCGCGATCGGCCGGGGCGGGCGCTCGGCATACCGGGAGTGCGGGGGCGGGAGCCAGTGGCGGATCGTGCTCGGCGGCCAGGTACCGGCCCGGTGCCTGAAGCGCGCGCGGCCCTGAAGCGGGCAGGCAGAGCTTTGCAGCGGGCGCGGCCCTGAAGCGGAGGAGCTATGAGCAGAGGAGCTGTGAGCAGAGGAGCTAGGGGCTGTCCGGCGGTGGCAGGTCCTGCTCGGTCCACAGTGTCTTGCCGGTGGAGGTGTAGCGCGTGCCCCAGTGATGGGTCATCTGGGCGATGATGTACAGACCCCGGCCCCCCTCGTCGTCGGTCGCGGCGTGCCGCAGATTGGGCGTGGTGTGGCCGGCGTCGGAGACTTCGCAGATCAGTGCCCGGTCGCGGATCAGGCGTACCTGGATCGGGCCCCCGCCGTAGCGGATGGCGTTGGTGACCAGTTCGCTGACGATGAGCTGGCTGGTGAACTCCAGATCGTCCAGGTCCCAGTCGCGCAGCTGTTTGCTGACGGCGGTGCGTATGGTGCCCACCGCCTCCGGGTCGGTCGAGACGTCCCACTGGGCGAACTGGCTGCGATCGAGCAGGTGGGTGCGGACTATGAGCAGCGTCGCGTCCTCGTCCACCGCCCCGGGAAGCAGCGTGTCCACCGCTCGATCGCACAGTTGTTCCAATGGTGATCGGTTGTCGGCAAGGGTGTGGGACAGCCGCGCGAGTCCGGCCGCACGGCTGTCGGAGTCCTGGAGGAGGCCGCCCGTGAAGAGGGCGATGAGCGTGCCCGGCGCGAGCTTCAGTTCGATGCTCTCGTAGGGCGGGCCGCCGACCCCCAGCGGCGGTCCGGGGGGCAGTTTCGGATGGTCGACGACGCCCGTGCCCGGATCGATGACCACGAGCACCGACTCCCCGGCCCGTGCGAGGCTGCAGCCCCCCGAGACTGGGTTGTACATCGCATACAGGCAGGACACTCCCAGGGCGCCGTCGGCCCGTACCTTCGGATGCCTCGGGTCCTTCGGATGTCCCGGGCCCTTCGGAGGCCCCGGGCCGCGGCCGACCGTGGTCTCCAGCGCTGTCTGCTCGACCAGGTCGTCCAGGCGTGACAGCAGCTCGTCCGGGCTCAGGTCCATCCGGGCCAGCACGCGCACACCCGTTCTCAGACGTCCCATGGTGGCCGCCGCCTGGAGGCCGTGACCGAGTACGTCCCCGACGACCAGGGCGACCCGGGTGCCCGACAGGGGGATGACGTCGTACCAGTCGCCGCCCACCCCGGCCCCGCTGTCGGCGGGCTGATAGCGGCTCGCCGAGTCGACGGCGACGTGCTGCGGCAGGCCGCGCGGCAGCAGGCCCCGCTGGAGTTTGAGGGCCACGGTGTGGCCGCGGGTGACCACGGGCATCAGCAGCAGGCCGATCAGCAGGGCGCCCAGACCCAGGACGGTGACGCCGCCGGTCTCTCCGATCAGCGGCAGGTCGACGACGGTCCACCCGTACCCGGGCTCCGCGTAGACCACGAAGGCCGCGTAGAGGAACAGGGCGAGCATGATCAGCCCGCCGAGCCCCGGCAGCACGCCCTTGAAGATCAGGTCTCTGCGGCTGTGGGTGAGGACCCTGCGGTGGTACCAGACGCAGGCGAAGCCGGTCAGCCCGTACTGGAACGCGATCGCGAGACCGATCGAGTCGATCGAGTCGGCCAGGACGTTCTGGCTGAACGAGGACAGCAGCACCAGCAGCGCGATCGAGACCGCGCCCGTTCCCACGGTTCCCCAGGTCGGGGTGAGGTACTTGCGGTGGACCCGGGCGAACCGGGGTGGGACGGCCTTGTGGACCGCCATCGAGAAGACGGTTCTGGCCAGGGGCAGGATGGTGGTCTGGGCGGAGGCCAGCGCCGAGGTCAGCACCATCAGGATCAGCAGTCTCGACAGGAGGACCCCCCCTTGCTGGCTCCCGAACACGGCCGCGCCAAGCCCGGCGAACACGTCGTCCACGTTGTCGGGGTTGGCGAGCCCGATGCCGGTGGTGCCGACTCCCGCGAACGCCTGCGCCGAGGTGGACACCAGCGCGTACATGAGCAGGAGCAGCACGGTGGACAGGACCGCCGCGCGTCCCGGGACTCGGTTGCTGTCGACGGTCTCCTCGTTGACCGAGAACGCGGTGTCCCAGCCCCAGTAGATGAAGACTCCCGCGAGAACGCCCGAGGTCAGGGCCTGCGCCGAGGGCACCTCGAAGGGGTTGAACCAGGAGGCGGAGACATGCATGGCCGTCGGGGGAGGGCTGGTGTAGACCTTGACCAGCGCGGCGACGGCGAAGACGAGCAGCATCACCACTTCCAGGCACAGCAGCCAGCGCTGGACCGCTGCCGAGACCTCGATACCGGCGTAGCAGATCGCGGTCAGCCCGACGATGCAGAGGATGCCCGCCACAGTGGTCCACAGCCGGCTCTCCGCCGGCCCGTCCAGGCCCACCAGCCGGAAGGCGTAGGAGGCAGCGATCGCGGCGAGGTTCGCCATGACGAGCATGTTGGCGACGATCAGGCCCCATCCGCCCATCCAGCCGGTGCGTGGTCCGAAGGCACGGGTGGCCCAGGTGAAGGTGGTCCCGCAGTCGGCGTTGCTCGCGTTGAGTGCGCGGAAGGCGTACGCGACCAGGAGCATCGGGACGAAGGCCAGCATGGTGATGACCGGGGCCTGCAGCCCGACCCCCGCCACGATGACGCCCAGTGTGGCGGCGAGGCTGTAGGCGGGGCCGGTGGAGGCCAGCGCCATGACGACCGAGGAGAACATGCCAAGGGCATTGCTCTTGAGTCCCTTTCGGCCGGCCCCAGAGCCGGGGGCGGGACGGCCGGCGGACATGGCGCCGCCAAAGTGCCTCACACTTGATTCCAACGCGGGGCGGATCCCTCCGCAACAGCGCGAGGGCGGCGGGACGGCCGCGCGACCGTACGGCCCAGGTGACGGCCGTGCACCGTCGTACCGGGCGGCGAAGCGGTTTTACGTACGTCCCGTCGCCGCCGAGGTACCCGCCCCGTCTGCCGTCAGCCGACGCACTCCTTCTTGTCGGCGCGCGACTGCGGGATGCCGGTCGGGGGCTTGGCCGGGTCGGTGAGCGGCACTCCGGGGCCGTGGAAGTCGCGTCCGAGGGTGAGTGTCATACCGGTACCGGTACCGGACCCTGAACCGGAGGCGGCCGTGGCGGGGTGGAGCGCCGACGCGGACAGGCCCATCATCGCGGCGAGCGCCCGGGCCTGGTCGGCCTGCTCGGGCGCGTAGGCCAGAGTCGTACGGTCCTGCTTCGCCCCGGGGGCGTTGCCGCCGTTGGTGGAGTGGGCGACGCCCTTGGTGTTCTGCAGCCACTCCAAGGTGGTCTGCGCCGCGCCCTGGGGGCCGCCGCCGTTGTAGACGGTGACCCGGACCTGCGACGGGTCCGCCTTGGGGCCCTTGAGCTTGGAGTCGGCCGTCGTGGGCTTCTTCGCGACCGTGGTCAGCGAGACGTCGTTCTTGATCGCCGTGAGGAGCGCGGGCGCCCTGGTCTGGTCGATCACGACGGTCCGGTGGCTCTTCCCCTCCGCGGGATTGTCTACGACCGGCAACGTCGTGAAGGTGATGTGCTCGGAATCCACCCGGTTGAGATCCTTGGCGAGCGCGGTGAGCTTGTCGACGCCGCCGATGCCGGTGTCCACGGTGAGCGACTTGGTGGCCGCGTTCGCCAGCTTGAAGAGCTTCGTGGGATCGGTGAGGGTGTTGCCGGACTTCATCTGGCGGATCATCGAACCCAGGAACTGCTTCTGAAGGTCGATGCGGTCCAGGTCGCTGCCGTTCTTCAGCGAGTGACGGGTCCTGACGAACTGCAGCGCCTGTTCGCCCTGGACCGTGTGCGGGCCGGCGGACAGATGCAGATGGGAGCCCTGACCCCGCTCGTCGGTGTCGTCGATGGGGTGCGTGAGACAGACCGGTACGCCGCCGACCGCAGTGGAGAGCGTCTTCACGGCCTCGAAGTTGACCAGGATGAAGTGATCGATCGGCAGACCGGTGATCTCGGAGACGGTCCGCATGGTGCAGCCCGGGTCGCGGCCCTCCTGGCCGAGGCTCTCGTTGAAACGCGGACTGAACGACGCCTGGGGCGTTCCCTTGATCGTTTTGGTGGAGCCGTCCTTCTGCTTGGTCGGGCAGTCCGGGATGCCGGTGACCATGTCGCGGGGAATGCTCATCGCCGTCGCGTTCGACCGGTCCTTCGCGACATGGAAGAGGATCGTGGTGTCGGCGTGGCCCACGCTGCCGGCGTCGCCGTACTTGCCCCCCAGGCCTATTCGGCTGTCGGTGCCGATGACCAGGATGTTCACCGCGTCGTCGCTGGTCGCGTTCTTGCTGCCCGCGTCGCCGACGTCCACCGTGTTGATGTTGTTGTTGAAGTGCCGATACAGCAGATAGGCCCCTCCGGCGCCCGCCACCAGCACGAAACCCAGCGTGCCCGCGGTCCACACCAGGACCCTGCGCTTCGTGGACCGCTTGGCCTTCCGGGACTTCGCCGCGCCGCCGCGGCGGGCGCCCTCGCCCGTACCGCCGTCGTCGTGGGCGCCCTCGCCCGGCTCCGGAGCGGGTCGCCGCTCCGCCTCGCGGCGTGCGCGACGCCCGCCCTGCTCCGGCACCGTGGCGGCCGGGGCGTCGCCGGCGTGCGTGTGCAGCCGGTACTCACCGGTCTCCGGGTCGAGGACCCACTGGTCCGCGGGGTCGATGTTCCTGCCGCCTTGCGTGTCCACGGTCCTCCGTCTGTACTGCGCCGCCCCTGCGACGAGGTCCGGCCGTCCGGCCCATTCCGGATCCGCCCCGCGGCCAATCCCGGGGCATCCGTTCAGACGTCCGATTGCGGCGGATGGTTGTACTCGGGAGGTGGACAACAGACCCACTGCGCATGGACCTTGGGGTGGACTTTCCGGTCCGGCTTGCGGACGTACGGGTCAGCCGCCCTGGCCGGCGCTGCCGATCGGCCCCACTTTGACGGGCATGCCGCCGCCCTCCGTGACGGGCAGGCTGCCGGCGCCGGGCCAGGCGAGGGCGACCGTCCTGGTCTCGTTGGGCGGAGTCACCAGCAGACCCGTGATGCGGACACCGGAGCCGCCCGAGGTGTTGAGCGGGTAGCTGATGCCGAAGGCCGTGGACCGTCCGCTCTTGAGCACGGCTGAGGGGGCCGGGTCACCGGTGCGCTGCGCGGACAGCGACCCCGCATTCGTCTTCAGGTCGACGCCCGCGTACCCGGACAGGGTGCAGTCCCGGCCGCCGCGGTTCTTCAGCTCGACCACGACGGTGCCGTCGGGGTCGCCGTCGATGGTGCGGTCCTTCGCCGTGATCTCCAGGTCGGCGGTGTGGCACCGGCCGGTGGTCGTACTGCCCGCGTCGGAGCCGGAGCCGGAGCTGCTTCCGGCGGCCGTGCCCTGTCCGGTGGAACCCGTGCCGGCCGTGCCCTGTCCGGCGCTGTCCTTCCCGCCGTCCTGGTCCGAACCGCCCGTCGTCGAGCCGCCCGTCGTCGAGCCGCCCGTCGCGGAGGAGGTGGTGGACGCGGACGGCGGTGTGCTCTGTCCCGTGCCGTCCGCGCCGCTCTGGCAGGCCGTGAGCGAGAGACCTGCGGCAACGGCCAGGGCGGCGAAGGTGAGCTGGTGAACGCGCATCGATACTTCCTCGGTTTCGGTGGGCAGACCAGGCTGCTCGGTACGAGTGAGCGTCTGTGACGACCAGCAAGACCGGCCCGGCCCCGCACTCCGTTCCGACCGACCGGCCGGTAATACAGTCCTGTTACACGCGCAGCCGGACGGTGACAGACGGTCATGTCCGCCCAGGACCGCCGCTCACCGGAGCCGTCCGAGCACCGCCGGTGAGCGTTCGGCCGAACCGCCGCGGGCCCTCGAGCCGCCTGTTCGGGCGGGGGTTCGAGGGCCCTGGGCGGTCTCGTCGCGGGGCGGGTGCGGGGTCGGGTCAGAGCGTCTTGGCCTGGCCGCCGTCGATGAGGGTCTCCGTGCCCGTGATGTTGGCGGCGAGGGGCGAGGCGAGGAACAGGGCGAGGTCGGCGACCTCGTACGCCTCGGTGATCCGTCCGGTGGTGATCCCCATGCCCTGCGGTACGGCGACGTCCAGAGCTTCCTGGGCGGTGATGCCGGCACTCGCGGCGGTGGCGTCGGCGAAACCGCCCGGCGCGGTCCAGAACGGCGTACGGACCGGGCCGGGGGCGATCGCGTTGACGCGCACGCCCTGTGGTGCGAATTCCTCGGACAGGGACTTGTTCAGGTTGGTCAGAGCGGCCTTGGCCGCCGAGTAGTCGACCACCATGGGGAAGGGCAGTCGGGCGTTGATGGAGCTGATGTTCACGATGGCCGCGCCGCCCGCCGCGATCAGGTGGGGGAGGGCCGCGCGGCTGGCGCGTACGGCGCTGAAGAAGGTCAGGTTGAAGATCCGCTGCCATGCGGCGTCGTCGACCTTGAGGAAGGACTCGCGGGGCTCGGCGGCGCCGACGTTGTTGACCAGGATGTCGAGGTGCCCGTGCCGGTCCACGGCCTGCTGGACCAGGGTCTGCGCGCCCTGTGCGGTGGACAGGTCGACCGGGACGATCGTGACGTCGTGTTCGGCGGCGAGGGCGTCCAGTTCGGGGGTGGAGGAGCGGCTGCCGGCCACGACCTTGACTCCCTCGCGGGCCAGCCTCTCGACCACGGCCAGACCGATCCCCTTGCTGGCCCCGGTGACGACGGCGACCTTGTCCTTGAGTTGAAGTTCCATGACGATCCCTTTCTGGAATGATTAATACATAATCGAGGTACGACTTTCCGCGGTAGCGGTCGCGGAGTCGGTGCTGGTGGCGGTGGTCGCGGACGGGGATTCTCCGTCCCGGCCCGGCGGGAGGTCCCGGTGGCTGTCAGTCCAGTACGCGCATCGCGGCCGACAGGGCCTCCTGCGCGAACTCCCGTCCCATGCGTGCCCGGCCGACGACCCTGATTCCCTGGATGAACGTGGTGAGGAACCGGGCCAGTTCTCTCGGGTCCTTCTCCGGGGAGAGCTCGCCCCGTGTCTGTGCCCGCTCCAGGGCACCGGCGAGGAAGGACTCGACCTGCCGGATCGCGGTGGTGACGCGGTCCGCCGCCGAGGGCAGGTCGCCGCACTGGGTGGAGGCGTTGACCACGAGACAGCCGCGCGTGGGTTCGGCCAGGTCCGCCTCGATCAGCGCGGCGAGCACCTTGCGGACGCCGGGCAGGATCTCGGGGGCTTCGCCGAGGGCCTTCTCCAGGTCGTCGCCCTGGAGGGAGGTGTAGCGCTCCAGGGAGCGGAGGTAGAGCTGCTCCTTCGAGCCGAAGGCCGCGTAGAAGCTCCCGCTGCCTATGGACAGCTCTTTCAGCAGGTCCTGCAGGGACGTCTCGGCGTAGCCGCGGCGCCAGAACAGGTCCATGGCGCGGTCCACCGCCTGGTCGATGTCGAACTCCCTGGTGCGTGCCATGCGGCCAGCCTAGCGCGCTTTCTGGATTAGTCAATCAAGTATGACGGCCTCGCTCCGGCCGAGGCTCGCCTCGCCGGAGCGCCGGGGACGAGGCCGTTCGCGGTCCTGCGTGTCGGTCGCACGGTGGCTCTTTCCCGATCACACTCGTTGCGTGAGCGCCTCGCGGGAGGCGTGTGCCTGCGATGGAAGGACTGTCATGACCTCCGACACGCGTCCCGGCCCGCTGCGGGTGCTGGTATTCGCCGGGTCACTGCGGACCGACTCGGTCAACGCCCGTCTCGCCTCCCTGGTGGCCAGGCTCGTCTCCGACTCCGGGGCCGACGCCGACCTCGCCTTGATGCGCGACTTCGACATGCCCTCGTACGACGGTGACGTGGAGACGGCCGAGGGGCTGCCGCCCGGCGCCCTGGCACTGCACGAGCGGCTGGACCGCAGCGATGCCTTCGTCATCGCCTCCCCGGAGTACAACGCCTCCGTGCCGGGCGTGCTGAAGAACGCGATCGACTGGGTCTCCCGCATCCGGCCGCAGCCGTTCAAGACCAAGCACGCCATGCTCGTGTCCGCCTCGCCGTCCCTGGTGGGCGGGAACCGCGGGCTGTGGGCGCTGCGGGTTCCGCTGGAGCATCTGGGCACCCGTGTCTACCCGGACATGTTCAGCCTGGCCGACAGCTACCAGGCCTTCGCCGAGGACGGCCGGCTGTCCGACGCGGGGCTGCACGAACGGCTCGCCGAGACCGTGTCGGGATTCCTCGGCCTCGTCGAGGCGGACGTGCGTTACGTGTGCCTGGAGCGCCGCTGGTACGAGTTCCTGGGCGACCGCACCGAAGCGGACGTCACGCAGCGGGCGGAGAAATGAGGTCCGCCGGCCGGGCGGGGTGACGGCGCCGGCCGCGAGGCGGTCCGTGGCCGGAGTCGCCGAGTCCGTGCGGTCCCGGGGTCAGCCGGCCGAATCGACCAGCGTCTCGAATCCCGAGCTGTCGCAGTAGGACACCGCGCGACGCTCGGCTCCGGCGTCGCCGCCGACGGCGTACACGGTGTCGTCGCGGATGTGGCCGCCGCCGTGCTCGAGGCCTTCCCCGGCGAGCCTCTTCGCGGCGGCGATGGCCAACGTCTCGGCTGCCCCGAGGCTGTCCGACTCGGGCGCTCGGGCGGGCTCTCCGTCACCGCCGCCGGTGTCCGTCGCGTCGGCCGTCGTGGCGTGCCTGGCGTCCTGCCAGGAGCCCAGCTTGGCGCAGTAGTCCTCCTGCCACTCCTTGGCCTGCGCGGGCTCGCCCGAAGAGCAACTGCTCATCAGGACAGCGGCGACGACAGCGGCCGCTGCTCGTGCGACGGCTCGTGCACCCCGACCGCTGTATTGCATGAACATGCCCTCCCCAAGGTCGCCGACCCAGAGTATGGACCAAGGCCGAGTCACCTCGCGCCGGCAGTCGGCAGCAGTGTCGAGTCGGCGTGGCGGGCGAGGCGCACCGGTGTGAAGGCGGCCCCCATCGGCACGGTGATCAACGACGGTTCCGCCCCGTCCGTGCGAAGCCGCCCCAGTCCGTCACAGACGTTGACGGTGCCCGTGGAGACGCTCAACCCCGCGGAGACCGGTCCGACGATGTCGACGGGCTCGGTCAACGGCGGCCCGGCGAAGGTCAGTGCGTCCCCTCGGGCCTCCAGGCTGCTGATGTCGCGCGGGCACACGGCGCGGGTGGGAAGGGGCCGCCAAGGGCGGGGGTGGGGTCGTCCGGGTCGTGGCGGAACGACCTCCCACCCCAGCTGCACTGTCCGCGCGGCCCGTGCTTGTCAGGGTAGTCCTGACATGCATACGCTGGCTGTCAGGATAGACCTGACAGCCAGGTCGCGGTCGGAGGAGGGGCTCCATGCCCGCGGAGGCGATGGATGACGACAGCCGGGCATGCTCGTTCTGCGGCAAGCCCGAGGCGGAGGTGGCCAAACTGGTCGCCGGTCCCGGAGTGCACATCTGCGACAAGTGTGTGGACCTGGCCGCCTCGATCGTGGCCGAGTACTACCCGGCCCCGACCGAGCAGCGGATGCCGATGTGGGGCGACCTGACCGACGCCGAGATGCTGGCCCGGCTGCCCCGGGTCGCGGCCGCCGCCGACCAGGTCGAGGCCGATCTGCGCAGGTGGGTCATGGAGCTGCGGCGACGCGGTGTGACCTGGGCCAGGATCGGAGAGGCGCTCGGCATCACCCGCCAGTCGGCCTGGGGGCGGTTCTCCGGGGAGGAGTGAGGGCGGACCGTCCACGGACCTCGATCACGCGATCGGTCCGTCCGGGAAGGCCACGCTCTCGACTTCGAAGGAGCCGTCCATGTCGAACCTGATGGATCTTGTCGATCTGGTCGTACGTGATCTGTCGGTGGCCATCGATGCGACACCCTCCATCACGTATTCCGGCCCGAATGGGCAAGGCTACGTTGAAATCCTGGTCGAGGACGAGTCGGGGATGGGCGTGGGCTTCACCGTGGACCCGGCGGCGTCACGGGCGGAAATTCTCTACGAGATGGCCTATCGGATCCCGGACGCCTATGTCGAGCTGTATGCCGTCGGGCTGCCTGTAGTGCCGGGTACCGAGAGGCCTGCCACGCCGAGATTGGTGGCGGACACGGTTGTCTGGGAAGATCCAGGCCAACGGGGGAGTTGGTCCTGCCCTGTTGGGGAGTACGGACAGGCTCATGAGGGCCGGCGCGGAGGCGACTGACGGCCTGACCTGCTGCCGGCCCGACGAGGTGCCGACTCCCCGAAGCTCACGCGGGCGTGGGTGCGGGATGCGGGCGGAGGGTCATGAGCGAGTCCTCCATGGTCGCCACCATGGCGAAGGGGAAGCGGTCGACCTCCAGGCAGAGTGCGACGTCGTCAGGGTGGACTCCCTGACGCACGCCCTCCGTCAGCTCGACCGCGGCGCGTGACACGGCGGCGCGGTGGAGGAACGCGGCGGCGTCCGTCTCGGTCTCGATGGCTCTCCCGGCGATGTATTGAGCACATGCCAGATCCTCCTCGGCCCGGCCTTCCTCGCCGGTGACCACGAACGTGACCCGGTCGCACTCGCGGGTCCGCAGGAGCCGAGCCGTCGCCTCCGCCACCACGAAGCCGGCGCACAGCACCAGTGACGCCTTCTTGACGGCAAGCGCGCCGACCGTCCCTGCCGTGGTTTTCTGGACCACGGTCCGTCTGGTCAGGTCGAGGGACCGCAGCAGGCCCGGCGAGTTGACGGCGTCGAACCCGGGGGCGGGCGGCCCGTCCTTGATCGCCACCCAGTGCGGGTGACGAGCCTTGAGCGCCAGGGCCTGGTCCAGCGACTCGGCAAGAACGATCCTTTCCGCCCCCTGGGCGAAGGCCCAGGCCGCCACCGTGAACGCGCGCATGACGTCGACCACGACCGCCACGGGCGGGGCATCGGTGAGCTCGGCGATACCGAGGAAACGAGCTTCCATGCAGATGATGATTGCGCACGCCCGACGTGAAGCGCCGAGATGGAGGCCTGCGTCACATCGGCGGGGGTGGAGTGAACTCGGCTTCTGTGGCGCGTACTTCTGCATCGTCATGGCCGAGCGAGCGGCAGGGCAGGGTCCGCACCGTTGCGCCGCCCCTTCCGTCCGCCTGTACATGGTGCAACCGGGCGGTCGGCGTCCGGGTCACCGCCTCCGTCGGCGCACCGTCGGTGAAGAGGGCTCCGATGCCGTCATCCAGGGCCCAGCCGTCGGCGAGCGAGCCGGCTGCCACGGCTTCCTGGTAGGAGCAGCGGCGGCCCGGATCGCTGTCGTAGTGCGGGCAGACCGAGCCGGGCAACAGGCCCAATCCGTCCGGCAGGAACGTCAGCGGTCCGAACGAATCGGTATGGGAGCCTGCGGCCCAGCAATTGGCGCCGGCGCTGATCCCGCATAGGAGGGTTCCGCGGTCGTAGGCCTCGTGAAGCATCCGGTCGACACCGTGCACGCGCCAGACCGCCAGCAGGTTCGCGGTGTTGCCGCCGCCTACGTATACGACGTGCTGGGACAGCAGGAACGTCCGCAGGGCGTCGTCGTCGAGGTCCCTGCGGAACAGGGTCAGGACGCCGGGCTCGCAGTCGCGTGACCCGAACGCGGTCAGGAATCGCTCGACGTAGGCGGGAGCGTCACCGCTGGCCGTCGGCACGAAGCACACCTTGGGCTGCGCGACGCCCACGTGGGAGAGCGTCCAGTCGTCCAGCGCGCCGTCGTCCTCGGTGGAGAAGCCTCCGCCGAGGAGGATGAGCCGACGGGTGGGAGCGGTAGCCACGGACGGGCCCGCCTTGACGCGCGGACAGCGACAGCCTGAACCATGAGCGGTTGCCGACTGCGTCCGCAATGGGCAGTCGGCCGAATGCTCCGGTCGCACCGGTCGTCACCGGCACCGGTCGCGACACCGCCTGCCCCTTCGGCCGCGCGGACGTCGGTCGCGAGGGCGCAGGAGAAGTGCGGGCGCTGTCGCGTGGACGTAATGGTTCCGTAACCTTGACGTTATTGGTCCAGTCCAATAGCGTCCGCACAGAACTCCCCATGACACAACACCCCCCAACCGTCATGCAGTTGACGGACCATCACTCCCTCTGGGAGGGCCCCACTGTGGTTTCCCGACGTTCCTTCCTCGCCGCAGCCGGCGCCGCCACCGGTGCGGTTGCGCTCAGCCCGTTCTCGCCGGTCTCGCCGCTGACCTCCGCCGCGGCGGCAGCGGGAGCCTCGCTTCCCGTCAAACTGGCGAACAACTCCGGCTACGACACCGTCTACGCCTACATATCCGGCACCGACAGCAGCGGCTGGCCGGTCTTCGTCTCGGCCAACGGCGCCCTGAACCGGCTGCCCAACCCGTCGTCCCCGGTCACCCCCATCGCCGACTACTCCATCGCGCTGGGCGCCTCCGGTTCGGCTGCCAAGACCGTCACCCTGACCGACTACATCATCGGCGGCCGCGTCTGGTTCTCGGTCGGGAAGAAACTCCAGTTCTTCGTCAACCCGGGCACCGTGCCCGGCGTGGTGCAGCCCGCCCTGGTCAGCTCAGACCCCAACTGGGCCACCAACTGGACGTTCTGCGAGTTCACGTTCAACAGCGCCAACCTCTACGCCAACATCTCCTACGTCGACATGGTCGCGCTGCCCATCTCGATGGCCAGCACCGGCAGCGGAGGCACCCAGACGGTCAGCCCGCTGCCCGCCGGCGCCCTCGCCTCCATCGCCTCCGGCCTCCAGACGCAGCACGCCTCCGACGGAGCCCCCTGGGACCGGCTGGTGGTCACCGACTCCTCCGGCGGGGTGCTGCGCGTCATGGCGCCCGCGCACTCGCCGGTGGACTTCGGCGGCTACTGGAACGACTACCTGAACCGGGTCTGGAGCCACTACGCCACCACCCCGCTGACCATCAACGGCCAGGGCAGCATCGGTTCCTACACCGGCACCGTCTCCGGCAACGCCATCGTCTTCGCCGGTCTCAACACCAACGGCGTGCCGTTCACCAAGCCCAGCGCCGTCGACATCTTCGGCTGCGCGTCCGGTCCGCTCTACAACTCCGGCGGGGACGCCCGCGGGGCGATCGCCGCCCGGCTCGCCGCCGCGATCAACCGCAGCTCGCTGCTGGTCTCCGGCGGGAACAACAACCCCGACGGCGTGACACCCGCCCAGTACTACACCGACCCGATCACCAACCACTACGCACGGCTGGTCCACAAGTACGCCAGCATCGGCTACGCCTTCCCCTACGACGACGTCGGCCCCACCGGCTCGGCACCCGTCGACGGGCACATCCAGGACGGGGCGCCCACCTCGTGGAGCATCACCCTGGGAGCCGGCGGCACCGGCGGGGGTTCGGGCGGCGGCTCGGGCGCCGTCAGCGCCTACAGCACCATCCAGGCCGAGTCCTACTCCGCACAGAGCGGGACCACCACCGAGAGCTGCACCGACACCGGCGGTGGCAGCGATGTGGGCTACATCGGGAACGGTGACTGGCTGAAGTTCTCCGGCGTCGACTTCGGTTCGGCCTCCCCGAAGCAGTTCATCGCCCGGCTGGCGTCGGGTGCGGCCGCCGGGGTCAGCGGTTCCGTCCAGGTACGGCTCGACAGCACCGGCGGCACGAAGATCGCCGAGATCAACTTCGCCAGCAGCGGCGGCTGGCAGAGCTGGCAGAGCGTTCCCGCGAACATCGTCGCCTCCGCCACCGGAGTCCACGACGTCTACCTGGTCTTCTCGACGGGCAGCGGCGCGGACTTCACCAACATCAACTGGTTCACCTTCACCGGCTGACCTCCGGCGCCACGGCAGTGGTGCGACCGTCCCACGAGGACGGTCGCACCACTGCCGGTCCGGCCGGGATCCGGGGGACGCCGCGCGGCACACCGGTGAGTGCTCGTAAACTCACCGTCACGCGACTGACCGACCGTGACGGGGGGCCGGAGGGTGCCGAACAGCATCGTCGAGCAGCAGGACGCCGCCGCGGCGAGGCCGACGGTGGACAGACTGCTGTCGGTCATGGGAGCCGGCGCCCTGGAGCCGAGCACGGCCGCGCACGGCCTGGGGGCGGTGGTCGAGGGCGTCATGATGCTCGACCCGCTCGAGCCAGGGCAGCCGCGCGGACAGGTGCTGCTGGCCGTGGGCATCGACCCGCAGTCGGCCGCAGCCGTCGACGTCGTACGCGAGGCCGCCGGCGCGGGAGCGGCCGCGGTGGTCTTCGGACAGGGCAGGTCGGGGCGGCCCCCGGCCGCACTGTGGGCGGCCGCCGAGGAGGCCGGCCTGGCGGTGCTCCTGCGTACGGCGTGGTGCGGCTGGACCGAGCTGGTCGGCGCGCTGCGGGCCGGTCTGGTCCTGTGCGGCGTCCCCGCCGACCCGGCGGTGCCGCCGGGTGACCTGGACGGGCTGGCCGACGCGCTGGCGGTCCTGGTCGGCGGCGCGGTGACCATCGAGGACGTGGAGTCCCGGGTGCTGGCGTACTCGTCCACCAAGGAGGACGTGGACGAGATGCGGCGGCTGACGATCCTGGGCCGCCGGGTGCCGCAGTGGCGTGTGGCCGCCATGGCGGAGGCCGGGTTCTTCCGGGCGCTGTGGGGTTCGGGGGACGTCATCCACCGGCCGGCCCACGGGGAGAATCCCGAACGGCTGGTCGTGGCGGTGCGGGCCGGCGGCGAGATCCTGGGCTCGATCTGGGTGGCGGCCGCGGGCGGCGACCTCCCGCCGCACGCCTCCGACACATTGCGCTCGGCGGCGCGGGTGGCCGCCGCACATCTGCTCCACCACCGCTCGCACCGTACCCACGCCCGGCTGGTCGAGGACGCGGCCCGTGCGCTGCTCGACGGACGGGGATCGGCCGGCGCGCTGAGCGAACTCACCGGGATCGCCGCGCAGGGACACTGCGCCGTCCTGGCGGTGCGCCCCGGAGACGCCGCCAAGGGGGAGGAGACCGGAAGACTGTGCGCCCTGCTGGCGGTGTGCTGCGGCGCGAACGGCCTCACACCGGTGGTGATACCGGTCGACCAGGGAGCCCTGGTCCTGGTGGGCGCGCTGCACGAGGACCCGCGGCGGGCCGTCGAACAGGTTGCCCGGCTGGGGAGGTCACTGGTCCGGCAGGTGGGCGACGTGTTCGGCCCGCACCCGCGCATCGGCCTGGGCACGGTCGTCGAGACCCTGGCGGACCTGCCCGCGTCCCGCAGGTCGGCTGACCTGGTGCTACGGGCCCTGCTCGCGCCGGGAGAGCAGCGCAGCGTCGCCTGCGCCGACGAGGTCGCCGAGACGATCGCCCTCAACGAGATGCTGGACAGACTGACGGGATCGGCCCTGGCACCGGAGACACCGGTGGCACGTCTGATCGCGTACGACGCGGGCCAGGGCGGGGGCACCCTGGTGCGGACCCTGCGGGCCTACCTCGACCACTTCGGTCATGTGCCGGACACCGCGCGGGCGCTCGGGGTGCACGCGAACAGCCTGCGCCACCGGATCGGCAGGATCACCGAGGTGTCCGGGCTCGACCTGCGCAGCCCGGACGCCCGTCTCCTCGCCGAACTGCAACTGCGCCTTCTCGAACGCGACGGCCGGGAGACCTGAGCGCTCGGGCGTTTGCCACGAAGAACGGACGGTTCCTTCGTGCCCGCGCACAACGCGGGCCGCGTCGGGCCCGCGGTTTCGCTCCACGGTGAGAGTCACCCGGCGGAAGACCGGGACCGGCGACGAAGACACCCGCACCGCCGCGACGGGACGCTGGTGGTCCGCCCCACGGAGGCCGAGGGGCGGTCAGACCTCGACCCAGGGAGGGTGCGGCGTGAGTGGTCACGACAGGGCCGACCGGCGTGAGCGGATTCTGCGGGCAGCGGTCCAGGAGGGACTCCTGGACCCCGAGACGGCTCTGCTGGCGGGGTTCGTCGATCTCGACGGCGTCAACGAGACCGTCGCGTCCCTGCACGGGGCGTTCCCCGACTCCCTGCGGGTGCTGCACGCGTTCGCGGCCAAGGCGAACTGCCTGGTGCCCGTGCTCGACGAACTGCGCCGCAGCGGCATGGGCTGCGAGGTCGCCAGTGCCGGGGAACTCGCCCAGGCGCTGGAGGCGGGCTTCGACCCCGCCCGCATCGTGTTCGACTCCCCGGCCAAGACCCGGCAGGAACTGGCCTGGGCACTGGACCTGGGGGTCGCGGTGAACGCGGACAGCTTCCAGGAACTCGCCCGGCTGGACGAGATCCTGGCGACCCGCTCCTCCGACTCGCGGCTCGGTGTGCGCATCAACCCGCAGATCGGCGCCGGCTCGATCGGCGCCATGAGCACGGCCACCGCGACCTCGAAGTTCGGCATCCCGCTGGCGGACGAGGGCAACCGGCGACGACTGATCGAGGCGTACCGGGACCGCCCCTGGCTCACCTGGCTGCACACGCACGTCGGTTCGCAGGGCTGCCCCCCGGACCTGATCGCCCGGGGCGTCGCGACGGCGGTGGAGTTCGCCGAGGAGATCAACACCCGCCTCGGCCGCCGGCAGGTCACCGGCATCGACGTCGGGGGCGGGCTGTCGGTCAACTTCGACAGCGACGAGACGACGCCCGGTTTCGACACCTATGTGGACCACCTGCGCGCGCAGGCACCGGCGCTGTTCTCGGGCCGGTACGAGATCGTCACCGAGTTCGGCCGCTCGGTGCTGGCCAAGAACGGGTTCATGGCCGCGTACGTCGAGTACACCAAGACCGTCGGCGGGCGTCCCATCGCCATCACCCACGCGGGAGCGCAGGTCGCCACGCGGACGGCGTTCGCCCCCGATGCCTGGCCCCTGCGGGTCGAGGCCCACGATCCCCGTGGCCGGGTCAAGCAAGGCCGGCCCGTGCACCAGGACGTCGCGGGCCCGTGCTGTTTCGCCGGTGACCTGCTGGCACGCGACCGTGCCCTGCCCCTCCTCGACGTCGGCGACCTCGTCGTCGTCCCGGACACCGGTGCGTACTACTTCTCCACGCCCTTCCACTACAACAGCCTGCCCGAACCGGCCGTGCACGGCGCCCGCATCGATGCCGACGGCCGGGTCACCTTCCGGCTGCTCCGTCCCGCACAGGCCGGCCACCCGGTCCCGGCCGGGGTCGGCCGGTGACACCCTCGAGCCGACGGGGGACCGTCGGACGATGACTGTCCACCACGGGGACGTACGGCGGCAGGCCGGCGTGCGACGTCGCCCGGTGGGTCTTGCGACGGCGGCGCGTCGCGGCCACCCAGTTCCTCCGGGGCGCGTGCTATGGAGCCGGCACGGCCGTGGTGGGTCTGCCGGCGGTATGGGTGCGCACGCGCTGAGGCGTCGTCGGGAAAGACGCTGGATCGCAGGGCGCATCCCGCCCTACGGTGGCGCCATGAGCGATCATCCGGAAGCACCTGTCGAGCCCTTCGAGGCCCTTGAACCCCCTTACTACGCAGCCGTCTTCACCACTGTGCGAACCCAGGACCAGAGCGGCTACGGCGAGACGAACGCACGCATGGAGGACCTGGTGAAGGACGTTCCCGGGTACCTGGGGATGGACCATGCACAGACCCCTGGCGGGCTGGGTATCACGGTCGCGTACTTCCGCGATGCCGACGCCCTCACGCAGTGGCGGACCCATGCCGAGCACCGCGCGGCGCAGCAGCGCGGGCGGGACCAGTGGTACGAGAGCTACACCCTGCATGTGGCGAAGGTGGAGCGCAGTCACGGGTTCAGACGGGCGGAGGCGCCGGGGAGCGTGACAGCGGGCTGACCGGTCCAGGCCCCCTGAGGTCGGGCATCCCGTTCTGACCGCGGTGCCGCCGGGTGGTCCCCGGTGGCACCGAGTCAGGCGTGGTAAGCGTCAGTTGCTCTGCGGGAAGTCCTTGCGCTTGATCTTGGCGCGGCGCCCGTCGGGGTGGTGGAACACGATTCCCTCGGCCAGGTGCCCCGGGGCGTACCTGCTCTCGAGTTTGTCGAGGAGGTCCCGCAGGCCCGTGTAACTGCGCGGCACGTCCTGGTAGATCGGGATCTCGAGGTTGAACGGCACGCACAGGTGGTCGTCCAGTGCCAGCGCGTTGCCCTGGATGCGCGGGCCCAGCGCCTCGCAGGGGTGCTCGTCGTCCGGCCAGCCGGAGACGTCGGTGTTGCGGGCGGCGGCCAGGATCCACTTGTCGTCGGCCGCGTACTCGTCCGTGTCGACGTACCAGCCGTCCACGATGCCCTGCTGCTTCTGCGCCTTGCTGGGGTTTCGGCGCTTCTCCACCCGTACCAGCCGGCCGGAACGGACGGTGAGCCGGACGTTGGTGCCGTCGAGCTTCTCGGTCGGAGTCCCCTCGCCCGCGAAGACCCATGCGCATTCGGCGCGCGGCCGGTCGACGACCCGGAAGCGGTCGTCCCGTTCGAACAAGGTGGGGATCTTCTCCATGACCTGCATACCCTTTCGGACCTGTCGGATGAGTTCTTCCGCGTCGATCACCCCCGCGGCCAGTCCGCCCGCCAGGGAGCGCACCAGATCGGCCACCGACACCTCGGCCTCGACCGCGACGCGCTTGAGAGCCTTCTTCTCCTCGGGCGAGACCCATGCCACCAGCCGGGACCAGCCCTCCGGCGGAGTCCAACGAGCCAGCGCCTGAGGGTTCTTGCGGGGGCGACCCCGCCCTCTTGTCTCGGGCATGGCACGAAGCTAGACGCAGGCGTGATGTTGTGTCAATTGGCATAACAGAAAATACAGTTGATGTGGCGATGCGCGATGCGCGGCGGTACCGGGCCCTCTGGCTCCTCGGGCCCCGCCTCAGGCCTTGGTACGGGACTGCCCGACGGACAGCCGCCGGACAGGCCCTATCCGGCGTGGTCGCGTTCTCCCAGGCGGGCTGTCAGGTTCTCCTTGGCCGCGGGCCACTCGTCGGCGAGGATCGAGAAGTACACCGTGTCCCGCTAGGTGCCGTCCGGGCGGCGGCGGTGGCGGCGGAGTACGCCTTCGCGGCGCGCCCCGATGCGCGCGATCGCGGCCTGCGAGCGGTGGTTGAGGTGATCGGTCTTCAACTGCACGCGTCCCATGCCCAGGTCTTCGAAGGCATGGGTGAGCAGAAGCAGCTTCGACTCGGTATTGACGGGGGTGCGCCAGTACGCGCGCCCGTACCACGTCCAACCGATCTCCAGCCATTCGTCGGCCACGTTGATGTCCATGTACGTGGTCCAGCCGATGGCCCGGCCGGTGGCGCGGTGGACGACCGCGAAGGGAACGTATGCGCCCTGCTCGGCGGCCTCGAGCAGCGTGGTGAGCTTGTCCCCCAGCTCCGCCTGGGTCCGTGGCGCCGGCCCGCCCTGCCACCGCCACACCTCCTCGTCACCGCCGCCCGCCTCGAAGAGGTCGCCGAGATGCTCCGTCGTGAGGGGCTCCAGGCGTACGTGACGGCCGGTGAGGGTGTGGGGCAGCGGAGTCCGAGCAGGCATGGGCGGGACGGTATCGGGGGGTCGCGGCCGGAGCAACTCGGCTTCTTCTCCGGGCAATTACCCCTGCACCGGGACAATGCCGAATGCGGCCCCGCGACGAACGAGTCCCAAACACGGGAACCGGACCGCATGCCCTGCGAGGCGCCCCATAATCACCGGCAACAGACAGGGCTTCCAAGGGAGTTGGGGCCCGAGCCGAGATTTCGCGGTCGAGTTCCGGCGCCCACGACGGGGTGGGCGCGCCCGGACGCCCGGCACATGCCGACGATCGCGATTCCGCTATTCAGGAGGACATTCATGGCAGAACGGGATCCGAAAGACCAAGCGGGGACCGCCGCGGCATCCCGCGCGCCGCAGTGGGCCGAGAGCGGTCCGGCGACCTGGCAGCCGGCGCTCGAGACCGACCGTGTCCGGTCGGCCGCCGCGGGCCTCGGGGCGTTGAGGCTGGCCCGACGGGAGCCCGGCAGGGCGGGCGAGACCCTTCGTGGCATCGTGCTCGCGGTCGGTTCGGCGGTCGGCCTGGCCGTGATGGGGCTGGTCCTGTCCCGGTTCGAGGATTCGGGCTGGACGGGGATCTTCCGTGGGCTCGCCATCGCCCTGCTCGCGGGTGTCCTGATCGGCCTGATCCGGGCGGTGCGCGGGCTGGTGCGGGCCCGGATGGCGGTCTATGTCTACGACCACGGTCTGGTCGGCACGGCCCGCGGCCGCGCCAGGGCGATCCGTTGGGAGCAGGCGAACCGGATCGTCGTCTTCTCCGGCGAGGGTGTGCACGTAGCTGCGGGGGACTGGCCGATGATCATCCCGGCCGATGTGGTCGGCGCGGGGGCGGACCGGGCCGAGTTCCTGGACGCCGTCGTGTCACCGCTGGAGCAGCGGGGCGTCGAGGTCCGACGCTTCTGACCGTCCCCGTGGGCGCCGACGCCCCCACCGCGCCCACGGCCCACGTCGTCGGCGTCGGACCGGCGCCCGAGAACGGCTGACGGCGGAGCCGTTCCGGCGTCCCCGTTTCGTCCCTGGCGAAGCGGTTACGATCTTGCGAACTCGAATGGGCAGGAAGATCGTCGTGAGTATGGGGCTTGCCGGGCTGCCAGGCAGAGTGGGGATGATCAAGGACGCGAAGGGGGTGTGGACCCGCGAGGTGTACCGGGTCATGTTCGTCACCAAGTCGGTCGAGGGCTGGAAGCAGGTTCCTCATCCTCGTGGCGCTTGAACCTGATCGGGTCGGCAACGCGGCGCCAGTTCTTCCAGGCGATGTAGAGAACCCCTCGACGGCTCCGTTCATGGGGTGAGTGCGCCCGACCGGGCCGCATTGACGATCAAGGAGTTCACGTGCCGAAGTTCCTGCTCATGGTCGACCACGACGGTGGAGTGTTCGAGCAGCCGATGGACGAGTGGGCCCCCGACGACATCGCGGCGCACTTCGACTACTACGCGGCGCTGACCGAGGAGTTGGTCGAGAGCGGTGAGATGGTGCACTTCACCGGGCTGGCCGACCCGCGCCTGGCCCGGATCGTGCGCTCGGACGGCGTCGCTGCTCCGGTGGTGACGGACGGCCCGTTCCCGGAGTCCAAGGAGGTCCTGGCCGGGTTCAACGTGGTCGATGTGGAGTCCGAGGCGCGTGCCGTGGAGATCGCCGCGAGGATCTCGGCGGTGCCCGGCCCGGGCGGGGTGCCCACGCAGCAGCCGGTCCAGGTGCGTCAGGTGATGAACGACACCGCGTTCGACCTGTGACCGGACAGCCCTGCGTCGAGGACCTGTTGCGCTCGCTGGCGCCGCAGGTCCTCGGCCTGCTCGTGCGACGGCTGGGCGACTTCGACGCATGCGAGGACGCGGTGCAGGAAGCCCTGATCGCCGCCGCCCGGCACTGGCCCGAGCACGGGGTGCCGGAGAGCCCGCGCGGCTGGCTGCTGCGGACCGCCACGCACCGCTACACCGACCAGGTGCGCAGCGAGGCGGCACGACGGCAGCGCGAGGAACGGGTGGCGAGGGAACCGGCCTCGGCCGAGATCCCGGCAGCCGACGACTGTCTGGCGGTGCTGTTCATGTGCTGCCATCCCGGGCTCACCCCCGCCTCGGCGATCGCCCTGACGCTCCGGGCCGTCGGCGGCCTGACCACCGCCCAGATCGCAGCCGCCTACCTGGTGCCCGAGGCGACGATGGCCCAGCGCATCAGCCGGGCCAAGCAGCGCCTGAAGACGTCGGCGGTACGGTTCGACGTACCCGTGCCGGGCTCGCCCGACTGGCCGGGGCGGCTGCGGTCCGTGCTGCGCGTGCTGTATCTGCTGTTCAACGAGGGTTACACCGCCTCCGCGGGTACGACGCTGCACCGGGCGGACCTCTCCGGTGAGGCCGTCCGGCTGGCCCGGCAGGTGCACCGGATCCTGCCGGACGAGGGCGAGGCGGCCGGGCTGCTGGCCCTGATGCTGCTGACCGAGGCCCGTCGGCCGGCGCGCACCGGCCCGCACGGCGAGCTGGTCCCGCTGGCCGAGCAGGACCGCACCCTGTGGGACCGGCGCCTGGTCCGGGAGGGCACCGCGCTGCTGATCGGTACCTTCGCCCACGGGCAACGGCCCGGCGAATACCGGTTGCAGGCCGCCGTGGCGGCCGTCCACGACCGCGCCGCCCACGCCCGGGACACCGACTGGCCGCAGATCCTTGGCCTCTACGAGTTGCTGGAGCAGGTGACGGGCAGTCCGCTGGTCACCCTCAACCGCGCGGTCGCCCTCGCGATGGCCGACACACCGGCCGCCGCCCTGGCACTGCTGGACCGGCTCGACGACGGCGGCCGCGGACCGCTGACCGGTCATCACCGTGCGCACGCGGTGCGAGCCCATCTGCTGGAGATGTCCGGAGAGCCGGAGGCGGCCGTTCACCACTACCGCCTCGCGGCGGCCCTGACCGCCAGCACGCCCGAGCAGCGCTACCTCACGGCCAGGGCCGCCGGGCTGAACCAGCGTCTGCGGCCGACTGAGACGGCCGGCTGAGCAGGCTGGGTGCTGCGGTACCGGCGGCGGGGCGGGCACGGGCCACCGCGGAGCGGAGGGCCGTTACTCACTTTAGGGTGACGGCCTTCTCGCTGCCGGCCCGGTGTGGAGCGGCGATCGGGTGGTGTTCCCCAACGCGTGCACGGGTCGTCAGTCTGTGTGGGCGTCAAGTACGGGCACTGCCGACATACATGAGTGATACATCCAAGAGTCACGGAAATATGGGCAACTTGTAACAGCAGCTGGTTTCCAGCTCAAAGCCTCCGCATTGCGGACAGAGTGTGTGTGCGGCCGCAAAAAGGGGCCGTGACCTCGTACACCGCGTCGGTGCCGCGGCGGCCCGCAAGGCCGCTTCCGCACCGACGCCCGCACCATCAGGGGGACTTCATGTCCGCTTCTGTCCTTGCCAACGCCCGCTCCCTCTCCGCTCGCCGTCTGGCCGCTGCCGCGCTGGCGGCCGGTGCCGTGGTGGGTGTGGCGGCGCTGCCGGCGTCCGCTGCCGGAGTGGCCCGGCCGCACCAGCCGCAGGTGAAGATCACGGCCGTGCAGGCCGATTCCCCCGGACGTGACGAGCGTTCCGATCGCTCGCTGAACAAGGAATGGGTCGAGCTGAGCAACACCACGCGCCGGGCGGTCAACCTCGACGGCTGGACCCTGCGCGACAACGTCGGCCGCACCTACACCTTCCACCACTACCGCCTGGGCGGCCGCGACAGCGTCCGTATCCACACCGGCCAGGGCCGTGACACCCGTACGGACCTCTTCCAGGACCGCCGCAACCACGTCTGGGACAACGACCGCGGCACCATCACCCTGCGCGACAACCGCGGCCGCTTCATCGACGACGAGTCCTGGGGCCGCATCGGCCACCAGGGCGACAACCGCGGCCACGGCGACAACCGCGGCCACGGCGACAACCGCGGCCACGGTGACGACCACCGTCAGGGCGGCAACCGTCACTGACACCGCACACCGTGTCCGGGCGGCTGAATTCGCGCCCCGGACACGGTGACGACACGGCGGCGTGCCGACCCCACAAGGGACCGGCACGCCGTCGGCAGTTGTGTGACGCTCCGGGCACCGCGCTCTCAGTCGAACGCCACGACCAGGCGGACCCCGTCGTCACCGAAGCGGCCGGCCAGAGCCTTCATCACGGCGAAGACGTGGGGCCAGTGGGTGTGCGAACCCAGGACGGAGCCCGCGGTCGGTGGTTCGCCCACGAAGTGCTCTGGCTCAGTCGCAGGGTCGAGGGAGGCGAGCTCTCCCCAGCTGACCCAGCTCGCGCCGTCCATCTCGCCTCGCTCGATCCACGAGCCCAGATGCGAACGCATACCGCTCGACAGGTCGGCGGGAAGACCGCGAGCGGCTGCAAGCGGCGGGAAGCCCGCGTAGTTGCGCACCCCGAAGAGGAGGCCGAACGCCTTGTAGTCGGTCTCGTCGTACAGCGGCCACAGATCCATGGCAGTCACCCACGGCTCGCCGTCATAGTCGTCGGTGCCGGCGTAGGTGTGACGAAACTCGATCCCGCCGTAGATGTCCGTGCCCATGACGGCGCACCCTAACGGCCCCGGCCCGCACGACGCACCTCACTGGTGAAGGCCGGCGACGGAGTGGAGGCACGCTCCGGTCGGTCCATCCCGGTGATCATCGTCAGGATCTTCCGGTGACGGGCGGGCCGTCGACCCGTGCGGGTGGGAGGATGGCGGTATGGAACGCGTGCTTGGAATCGGCGGGTACTTCATGCGGGCCACCGACCCGGTGGCATTGAGCGCGTGGTATCGCGATTGCCTGGGTCTGGACGTCGACGACAACGGTGTGTGGCATCAGGGGAGCGGGCCGACGGTGTTCGCGACCTTCGCGGCCGATACCGACTACTTCGGTTCCCGCGCCCAGCAGTCCATGCTCAATTTCCGGGTCGGCGACCTGGAGGCGATGCTCGCGCAATTGCGGGCCCAGGGAGCGGACGTGGCGAAGGAGACGCAGGACATGGAGGGTGTCGGTCGATTCGGCTGGGTCACCGATCCGGAGGGCAATCGGATCGAACTCTGGCAGCCCGCCTGACCGTGGGGTGCAGGTGCGCTTCGTGCCGCGTCACCGCGGACTTCCCAACCGCCGTGTGGTGCGCCGGCATTGTTGGTTAGGGTGGCGAGCGGAGACCGTTTGCGGTGCCCATGGCCGGAGCGTCGGACAGGGCCGCGGCTTGTGGTTGCACGGGGACGGGGGCATGAACCAGTGCTGCACATGACGGACAGGCAAGTCACCGAAGGCGGAACGGACGGTTTACGAAGCGCCGCGGGGCGACCGGACGCGGTGGGCGTGTGACCGGCCGGTCGGCGCCCGTGGTGCCGCCGGGGCTGCGCAGGTGGTTAGGGCTCACCGCGCTCCTTGCCGCGCTCGTGGTCGTCGTGCTCGGTGTCCGGTACGGCGGCGAGAGCGAGCCCGGCACGGTGGACGCGCGGATCGGGACGGCGCTGTACGGTGTGGGGCCGCGGTGGCGGCATCTCGCGCTGGCCCTGGACTTTCTGGGGGAGCCCGGGGGATCGGTGCTGCTGGTCGGGGCCATCGTGACGGGCTGCCTGCTGTTTCGGCGTCCTCGGGCGGCGGTGCTCGTCGTCGCCGGGGCCGGGGTGGCCGTGGTGACGGCGACGCTGCTCAAGTCCGTGGTGGGACGCACCATCCACGGTGATCACCTGTCCTACCCGAGCGGGCACACCGCCTTCGCCACCGCGCTCGCGCTGGCCGTGGCGCTGACCGCGACCGGCCGGCCCGGCCTCGGCAGGGCGGCCGGCATGTCACTCGTGCTCGCCACCACGCTGGTCGCCGGCGCGGCGATGGGCTGGGCGCAGGTCACCCTGGGCGCGCACTACCCGACCGACGTCCTCGGCGGCTGGTGCACCGCGCTGGCGGTGGTTCCGGCGACCGCGTGGCTGCTCGACCGGACGGCCGATCGGATCTCCGGCCGGCCGACGGATCGGCTGCCCGACCGGATGTCCGGCCGCGGCGCTGACCGGCGTACGGACCGGCGTACGGATCGGCCGACGGATCGGCCGGCCGAGCGGGCAGCCGATCAGGCGGCCGGTCGGTCAGTCGATCCGGCGGTCGACGCCGTTCGCCGGCAACACCGCTGACGTCAGGTCACCTCACATCACGTCACATCACGCCAAGCGGCGGAACACGGGCTTCACCGGTCGGCCGACCAGCCAGGGGGTGGGGTCTGCCGCGTCCAGTGCCTTGCGGTAGACCGCGCAGGCCTGGGCCACCACCTCGACGGTGTGGTCGATGTCGGTGTCGTCCAGTGCGCTGCTCACCACGAACGACGGGGCCAGCACCCCACCCGCGAGGAGCCGGCGCAGGAACAGGGTGCGGTACTCTTGCGACGGTCGGCCGTGCTCGTCGAGAGTGGCGAAGACCAGGTTGCTGGCCCGCCCCCGGACGACGATGTGGTTGCCGACGCCCGCATCGGCCGCGGCCGCCCGGACACCGGCGGCCAGCCGCTCGCCGAGGGCGTGCAGCCGCGCGGTGATGCCCTCTTCGACATAGGTGTTGAGCACGGCCATCGCGGCCGCCAGGGAGTGCGTCTCCGCGCCGTGCGTGGTGGACAGCAGGAACACCCGGTCGCCGGAGTGCCGCAACCCGCCCCGCTCCATCAGCTCGCGGCGCCCGGCCAGCGCGGAGACGGCGAATCCGTTGCCCAGCGCCTTGCCGAACGTGGACAGGTCGGGCACGACGCCGTACAGGCCCTGGGCGCCCGCCTCGGACCAGCGCAGGCCGGTGATCATCTCGTCGAAGACCAGGACGCAGCCGTGCCGGTCGGCCAGCTCGCGCAGCCCGGCGAGGTAGCCGGGCGGCGGCTCGCACTGGGCGGCCGGTTCGAGGATCAGACAGGCGACCTCGCCCTCGTACCGGGTGAGCAGTTCCTCCGTGGCGGCCAGGTCCCCGTAAGGGAACGTCACGGTCAGTTCGTTGGTCTCCGACGGAATGCCCGCGGACATCGGCGTGGTGCCGATGAACCAGTCGTCGACGGAGAAGAACGGATGGTCGGCGCAGATCGCCACCCGGGGACGCCCGGTGGCGGCACGCGCCAGGCGCACCGCGGCGGTCGTGGCGTCGGAGCCGTTCTTGGCGAACTTCACCATCTCGGCGGTCGGCACCGTGGCCAGGAAACGCTCCGCGGCCTCGACCTCGACGATGGACGGCCGTACGAAGTTGCTGCCGCGGTCGAGTTCGCGCCGTACCGCCTCGTTCACCCGCGGGTGGGCGTGGCCGAGGCTGACCGACCGCAGCCCGGAGCCGTACTCGATGTAGCGGTTGCCGTCGATGTCCCATACGTGGGCACCGCTGCCGTGGCTGATGACCGGGGCCAGGTCCTCGGGGTACTGGTCGTCGCCCTTGGCGTAGGTGTGTGCGCCCCCGGGGATCAGGGCGTGCAGCCGCTCGTTGGCTGTCCGCGACAGGGGCAGGTGGAGCTCTTCGGTGTCCACGGGTACCTCAACTTTCTCTGTGCTTCAGGACCTCGGCGAGGCTCGGCGCCTCGCGGTCCCGTTGGGACATCGATGTGGCCGGCAGCGGCCAGGCAATGGCGAGTTCCGGGTCGTCGAAGGCGATCGTCACGTCCTCGGCCGGATCGTGCGGGCGGTCGATCCGGTACGAGGTGTCGGCGGTCTCGGTCAGCGCCTGGAAGCCGTGCGCGCACCCCGCGGGGATGTACAGGGTCACCTGGGTCTCGCCGGACAGCTCGAAGGTGGCCACGTTGCGGTACGTCGGCGAGTCCGCCCGCAGGTCCACGACGACGTCGAAGATCCGTCCGTACGAGCAGCGCACCAGCTTGGCCTCGCCCGCGCCGGAGCGCAGATGCAGTCCGCGCAGCACGCCGCCGGCCGAGCGCGACACGCTGTCCTGGATGAAGGCGTGCGGGTCGAGGCCCACCGAGCGGACCACGTCGGCGTCGAACGTGCGGCAGAAGAAGCCGCGTTCGTCGGCGTACGGTGTCGGTTCGAAGAGGAACGCACCGGTGATCGCCGGGACTTCGGTCGCTCTCATGGGGTCTCCCGCGGGGCGTGGGCGTCGTCGGCCGCCGGGAACAGGGCCGCGGTCAGGGCGGTGAACTGGCGGTCGAGGTGCCGGACGGCGTCCTGGTTGCGCTCGGCGAGGGTCCGTCGCACGTCCGCCGAGTTCTTCTCCAGTTCACGGAACTGTTCGAGCAGCCGGTCGGCGTCGACCTCGCGGGCCGGATGGCAGTACGTCCCCAGACCCATCCCGGCCATGAGCGCGTCGCTCTTGGCCGCGTAGCTGAGCGCGAGGGTCGGTGTGCCGGCCTTCAGCGCGCAGATCAGATTGTGGTAACGCGTAGCCACCACGGCCTCGGCGTCAGCCGTCTCCTTCATCAGGTCGGCCAGGGAGGCCGTCTCGGCGACGGTGACCAGCGGCGAGTCCACCGCGTCGAGGATCGCGGCGACCACCGGCGCGTCGACCTGGTCGCCGGTGAGCAGCCGGACCGGCCTGCCCTCCTCGACGAGTGTCCGGACGAACCGGGTCGTCCCGTCGAGGTAGCGCCGGTGGATCTCCTCGGCCCTGGCGCGGTCGTCGTCGCCGCCGTGGAAGGCCATGACACCGACGCAGACCCGTCCCGGCGCGTGCGGGGGAGTGCTCACCGGCGGTACCGGCAGGGAGAACGCGAGGTCCGGGTGGACCTCGTCGCGCGCGGTGTCCACGCCCATCGCCCGCATGGCGTCACGGGAGGGGGCGTCGCGGTACGACCGGTACGCGGCAAGGCGCGCAGACCAGCGCACCAGGGTCCGGGTCGCCCGGTTGCCGATCGGGGCGGCGCCGACGCCGACCAGCGCCACCTTGGTGCCGGACAGCCGGCCGGACGCGCACAGCAGGAACAGCGCGTACGGGAAGCCCCACGGCCGCAGCGGCAGCGTGGCCTCCAGGACACCCATGCCCGGGACGATCACCACGTCGTGCCCCCGCACCCAGGAGGCGGTACGGAGGGCGTCGACGAGTTTGCCCAGCCCCTTGCCCGCGACCGCGCCGAGCCGTGACGCGGTCCGGTACTCCCCGCGGTACCAGTGCAGCCGCGTCGCGGGGATCCCGTACCGGGCCGTGATGGCCTCGGGCCCGCCGCACAGCGCGTCCACGGCCGCTCCCGGGTGCCGGTCCCGGAGGTATCCGAGTATGGCTTCGAGGGAGCCGTCGTTGCCGAGGTTGCCGGAGCCGAGCAGGCCGAACACCCCGACCCGCACCGGTCTGCCGTCGGCGGGTGTCATGACTGCCTGCCCTCACGGCCGGCGACCAGGGCGTCGACGGAGACGGCGAGCCGTTCCGGGTCGACCGGGGCGCGGTCCTCGACCCGCTCGCCGGCGCCCGGCCGGACCCGGCTGGTCATCCACGCGGCCAGATGGCCGAAGCACGCGCGCCGGTCGGCCGGGGACAGCGGCGCCCGCCGGATCGCCGAGGCGAATCCCCAGACGTACTCGGCGAGCAGCCGGGGCGTCGGGTGCAGCAGGCCGGCCCGGCGCGGGTCCAGGTTGACGCACCGGGAACGCTTGGACGGGTTCGCCCGCTCCGCCCGGCTGGGGTGGTCGCGGCGGAAGTACAGCACCTGCGGCACCTGGTGGAAGGGCCCGTGCAGAGTGATCTCGGCGACGTAGGTGCGGTCCGCGTGGTGGTAGCTGTCCATCGGCTTCACACGGCGCAGCACGTCGGCCCGCATCACCCCGTAGAAGTCGTCGCCGCCGGGCTCGAACAGCAGACTGCGAAAGCGCTCCGGGGCGTGCGGCGACTCGGTGGCGAGGCCGTATTCGTAGGGGACCTTCACGCGGGCGTCGCCGTCGATGACCGCCTGGCCGGTGTGCGCGAGGATCATCTCCGGTCGCTCGTCCAGCGCCTCCACGCAGACCCGCAGCAGGTCCCGGCCGTACAGGTCGTCGTGCGAGGCCCACTTGAACAGTTCGCCGCGGGACTCGGCGAGCACAAGGTTGTGGTTCGGGGTGGCGCCGATGTTGCGGGGCAGCCGCAGGTAGCGGATGCGGGAGTCCTTCGCTGCGTACCGGCGGCAGATGTCCTCGGTCCCGTCGGTCGAGGCGTTGTCGGAGACGACCAGCTCGAAGTCCTCGTAGGTCTGGCCGAGCAGGGCGTCGAACGACTCGGCCAGGTACTCCTCGCCGTTGTAGACGGGCAGGCCGATGCTCAGCCTGGGTTGCGCTGTCATGACGTCCTCACTTCGCGGATCGGTTCTTGAGCGTGCTCGCGCAGGGCGGAGCGCAGTTGCAGCCACCACACGGCCGAGCCGCTGACGGTCGCGGCGGCGACGCCCCAGGCCGAGCCGACCGCGCCGGCGGCGGCCGCGCCGCCGAGCCCGCCGCCGACGTAGCAGACGGAGGCGAACAACTGGCAGCGCAGGCTGCGCCGGGCCGCGCCGAGCGCGCGCAGCCCGGCCGCCGCGCCGGTGCCCAGGCCCGCACCGGCGACGCCGAGGCTGATCGGCACGATGAGCTGGGAGGCGGAGTGCCAGACGTCTCCGAGTGCCATCGCGCCGAGCCGTCCGGGGAGCAGCAGCAGCGCCGCGCCCCAGAGCAACGAGCCGGCAGCCTGCCCCCCGCCGAGCAGCAGGCAGAACCTGGCCAGCCGATGCGGGGCCTTGCGCAGTACCCGTGCCGCCTCCGGGACGGTGACCAGCGAAAGCCCCATCAGTACGGCGAGGAACGGGCCCATGAGGAGCTCGGCGCCCCGCACGGCCCCCACCGCGCTCACCCCGACGATCACGCCGACCCCGTACGCACGCAACTGGCTCGCGCCACTGAGACTCACGTTCTCGACCAGGTACCGGTAGCCGAGGTCACGCTGCTCGCGCAGCCATCCGCGTGCCTCCGCCATCCGGGGCCGGATGCCGGACTGGACGCAGCCGTAGCCCGCCGCCACCGTGGCGGACGCGCCCCAGGCGAGCACGAAGGCGGCCACACTGCCCACACGGGCAGCCACCACCATGGCCGGGATCAGGGCGACCCCCCACACGACATCGTTGAGGAACGCCTTGCGCCCGGTGCCCGCGGCGAAGAACGAGTACCTCCAGGCGTCCTGGAGCAGCAGTCCCGGCAGCATGACACCGAGGGCGGCGAACGCGGGCCCCACGCGGCCGCCGAGGCCGAGCCCGGCGGCCAGGGACACCGCGCCGAGGACGGCGCCGACGCCGAGCGCGGTGCCCGTCGAGCGGCCCACGGCCCCGCGCCAGGCTGTGCCGGGCGGGCCGCTGAAGCGCACCGTCAGCGGATCGGTGGCCAGCCCGCGGGAGACGTTGAGCACCACGCCGTACGTCACCCAGGCGAGGCTGAACACGCCGAACGCGGTCACCCCGAGCGAGCGGGCCACGTAGAGGCCCACCGCGAAGTTGCTCACGCTGGAGGCCGCCTGGTCGGCCAGTCCCCAGGACAGCCGGCCGACGAGGGCACGCCTGGCGGACCCGGCCGGTGTCCTCGTCATCTCCCCCTTCGTGGTCATCGGTCTCACGCCTTGATCAGTTCGGCGCCGTGCAGCGCGTCGGCCGCCGCGACGACGGTGTCGAACGGCAGCCCGGCGCGCTGGGCGACGTCCAGCAGCGTGTGTTCGCCGTCGGAGAGGCTGAGCACCCAGAGCATGGCCAGCTGCGCCTGTTTGGCGTCGCTGCGGCCGCCGAGCGAGTCGTACAGCCCACGGCGGCCCAACTGCGGTTCGCCGTACGGGCTGAGGTTGACGTAGCGCCGGTTGCGGTCCAGTACGGCGAACGCCTCGCGGCAGACCGCCAGGGTGTCCGCCATCGCCTCCGGCGAGACGAAGTCCGGGTTGTCCGCCGAGGTGTGGTACTCGGGGTACCCGGCGTACGGGGTCCGGCTGAGCGAGCCCACGCCGAGATCGAACCCGGGGGAGCAGTACTGCCGCTCGTCGTAGCCGTACGGGGTGAACTCGTCGATCCGGTGCGGGCGTTCGGAGGTGTCGAGCACGTGCCGCAGCACATGGTCGATCTCCGCGTCACCGCGCCTGCTCTGCTTGTACGTCAGATCGCCCCGGTCGCCCGCGCAGGCCAGCACCAGCCCGTGCTTGACCCGGTCGATCCGCTCCACGTTGCGGGCCAGCCAGGTGATCGCCCCGATGGTGCCGGGCGCGAAGATGAACCGGTAGGTGTAGTACGGCGATTGTTCCGCCAGCGCCCGCGCGAGATACGTCGCCACCGCGACGCCGGCCAGGTTGTCGTTGGCCAGCGACGGGTGGCAGACATGGCAGGAGACGATCACCTCGTCCGCCACCTGGCCGGGGATCACATGCTCGGCGTAGGTGAGGTGGCCGTCGGCGAGCGTGGAGTCGACGCACACCTCGTACTCGCCGTCCGGCATCGCGTCCAGGGTCTCCTGCGCCAGGCAGAACCCCCACTCCGGCCGGTAGTAACTCGTGCGGTACGGCACCCAGGACGGGTGCTCCGGCAGGGTGTGCAGATGTCCGCGCAGCTCGGCCAGCGGCATGGTCGCCGACACCGGAACGCTGTAGCCGAGCACGTGCAGGCTGGACGCGGCGAAGTCGACGACCCGCTTCCCCGTACCGTCGGCGATGTACGCGTCCCGGATGTTCCACTCCTGGGGCACCGTCCAGTCGAGCACCTGCGTGCCCGTGGGCACCTCGTGCACGGTGAGCGGGATGTATTCGCCGACGATTTCCAGGGTGGCGCGCACCCCGTCGCCGGTGATGCTCCGGCACAGCGGATACATCCGCCGCACCAGTTCGTGCATCTCCTCGCCGGCACCTCTTTTTACACGCGTGGTCACCGGCGCCACCGCAGGGTGTCGTCGACGGTGCCCGCGTCGGAGGCGGAGCGCAGCACGGCGAGCCGGGTGAAGCGCTGCTCGAAGGCCTCCCGGGTCAGCCCGTGCTCGCGGTAGGCGTCGGCGAGTTCGAGCGCGCCCCGCTTCACCGTCCACTCGCAGTCGAAGCCGGGGATCGCCTCGCGGAAGCGGGAGAAGTCCACCCGGTAGGACCGCGGGTCGGCCCCGTTCTCCCCGGTGATCACCACCTTCGCGCCGGACACCGCCTCGGCGACCTGCTCGGCGATCTCGGCGACCGTGACGTTGTTGGTCTCGCTGCCGATGTTGAACGCCCGGTCGTGCACCGCCTCGCGCGGCGCGGTCAGCGCGGCCGTGAAGGCCCGCGCGATGTCGGCGGCGTGCACCAGCGGGCGCCAGGGCGTGCCGTCGGACAGGACGAGCACCTCGCCGGACAGCAGCGCGTGGCCCACCAGGTTGTTCAGCACGATGTCGGCGCGCAGCCGGGGCGAGAAGCCGAAGGCGGTGGCGTTGCGCATGTACACCGGGGTGAAGTCGCCGTCGGCCAGCTCGTGCAGGTCGTCCTCCACCCGCACCTTGGACTCCGCGTACGGCGTCACCGGCCGCAACGGGGCGTCCTCGGCGACCAGTTCGTCGCCGCCCGCGGCTCCGTAGACCGAGCAGGTCGACGCGTACAGGAAGCGCCGCACCCCGGCCTCGCGGGCCAGCCGGGCCAGTTTCACGGAGGCGTGGTGGTTGATGTCGTAGGTGAGGTCGGGCGCCAGCGAGCCCAGCGGGTCGTTGGACAGCGCGGCCAGGTGGATCACGGCGTCCACGCCGGCCACGTGCTCGGCGGTGACATCGCGCAGGTCGACACGCGTCCCCGGCGGGTCGGCGGGCGTCGGGCCGAGCACGCAGTCGGCGAACAGGCCGGAGTCCAGTCCGACGACCTCGTGCCCGGCGGCCGTGAGAACCGGGGCCATGACGGTGCCCAGATAGCCCTGGTGCCCGGTCAGCAGTACGCGCAAGGTTCATTCCCCCAGGTCGAGAGTGAGTTTGGAGACCGCGAACGCCTCGGCGTAGCGCGTGTTGCTTTCGATACCGCGGATGCGGGCCAGCCCCAGGAAGGCCTCCCGGTCGTACCAGGGCCGGTGCTGCTGCGAGGGGTAGTGCTCCTGAAGCAGTCGCACCTTCTGTTCGGCGATCTCCGGCGACAGCGGCTGGTAAACCACCGGACGGCCGAGATCGCCGTCCCACTTGACGATCTCGTAGCCGAGCACGAGATGGTCGCGGAACGCCGTGGTCATGAGCTTGGCCAGGCCACGGTGGTCCTGGTGGGCGTCCTCGGTGCGCGGGGCGAGCACGAGATCGGGCTCCGTCTGCGCACGCAGTTCCTCGACGGCGCCCTTGGCCTCGTCCCAGTGCGCGGGCAGCCGGCCGTCCGGCAGCTTGTCCACGGTCAGCCGCAGATCGGCGCCCGGGCAGAAGGCGGCGAGCGCGGCCCGCTCCTCCTGCTCCCGCTCGCTGCCGCCGCCGGAGAGCACCAGCGCGTCGACGCGGATGCCCGGCCGCGCCAGGCACAGCGCCAGCAGCGTGCCGCCGGCGCCGATGGCGATGTCGTCGCAGTGCGCGCCCACCGCGACGACGCTGCCCAGGCGCTCGGCCCCGAGCCGGATCACGCGGTCCCCGCCGTGACGCCGGCCCGGCTCGCGGGCACGAACGCCTCCGCGCCGCCGTGTTCCCACACGGCCCACGGGCGGTCGCCACGGGCGTACGCCTCGTCGAGCGCGGCCCGCTCCTTCACGGTGTCGGTCGGCTTCCAGAAACCGCGGTGCTGGTGCGCCACCAGCCGTCCCCGCTTGGCGAGTTGGGCGCAGCCGTCGGCGACCAGGTCCCCGTTCTCCGGGATGTGGTCGAAGACCTCCTGGCGGAGCACGAAGTAGCCGCCGTTCTCCCACAGCGGCATGTCGCTGACCGCGGTGATGCCCCCCACCAGACCGTCCTCGCCCAGGTCCACGCAGTGGAACGAGGACTGCGGCGGCACCACCGTCATCGACGCCCCGGCGTCGCGCCGGGCGAAGTTGTCGATCATCTGCGGCAGCGGGGCGTCGGTGAGCACGTCGGCGTAGTTGGCGAGGAACATCTCGTCGCCGTCCAGGTGGTGGCGCACCCGGCGCAGCCGCTCTCCGATCGGCGACTCGATGCCGGTCTGCGCGAAGGTGATCGTCCAGTCGGCGATGTCGGTGGACAGCAGCTCGGTCCGCCCGCCGCGCAGCACGAAGTCGTTGGACGTCGTCTCCTCGTAGTTGAGGAAGAAGTCCTTGATGTGGTGCGCCCCGTAGCCCAGGCAGAGGATGAACTCCGTGTGCCCGAAGTGCGCGTAGTAGCGCATGACGTGCCAGATCAGCGGACGCGGCCCGACCATCGCCATCGGCTTGGGCACGTCGTCGGAGGTGCCGTTGCGCATCCGCATCCCGTAACCGCCGCAGAACAGTACGACCTTCATGCCTTGACCTCGACAATGCTCAGTTCCGGTATGGGGAAGACCAGCCGGCCGCCCCACTCGTGCACGAAGGACAACTGCTCGGTCAGCTCGGCCCGCAGGTTCCACGGCAGGACGAGGACGTAGTCCGGCCGGTCGGCGGCGATCCGCTCGGGCGCAAGGATCGGGATGCGGGTGCCCGGGGTGAACCTGCCGTGCTTGTAGGGATTGCGGTCGACCGTGTAGGCGAGCAGGTCGGGCCGGATGCCGCAGTGGTTGAGCAGGGTGTTGCCCTTGCCGGGGGCGCCGTAGCCGACGACCGTCTCGCCACGCTCGGCCGCGTCGATGAGGAACCGCAGCAGGTCCCGGCGCACCTTGGCCACCCGGGCGGAGAACTCGGTGTACCCGGACAGCTCCTGGAGCCCGGCGGCCTTCTCCCGGTCCAGTACCTCGGCCACCCGCGCGGACGGCTCGCCCGCGACCTCGGCCGGGCGGGCCCACAGCCGGATGGAGCCGCCGTGCGTGGGCAGCAGCTCGACGTCCACCAAGGCGAGTCCGCCACTGGCCAGCGCCCGGATCGCGGAGGCGACCGTGTAGTACTGGAAGTGCTCGTGGTAGATCGTGTCGTACTGGTTCTCCTCGATCAGGGTCAGCAGATGCTGCACCTCGATCGAGACCCAGCCGTCGTCGGCGACCAGGGCGCGCAGCCCCTGGGTGAAGCCGACCACGTCGGGGATGTGCGCGTAGACGTTGTTGGCCACGACCAGGTCCGCCGGGCCGTGTTCGGCGCGGACGGCCGAGCCCGTGTCGGGGGACAGGAACTCCGTGAGCGTGGGCACGCCCGCGTCCCGCGCGGTCGCGCCGACGTTCACCGAGGGCTCGATGCCCAGGCAGCGGATCCCCCGGTCCACCACGTGCTTCAGCAGATACCCGTCGTTGCTGGCGACCTCGACCACGAAGGCGTCGGTGTCCAGCCCCAGCCGCTCGACGGCGCCGTCGACGAACGTCCGCGCGTGCTCCACCCAGGAGGTCGAGAAGGAGGAGAAGTACGCGTACTCGCTGAAGGTCTCCTCCGGCGTGATCAGCGGCGGGATCTGCGCGAGCCAGCAGTCGGTGCAGACGCGCAGATGCAGCGGGTACGCCGGCTCCGGCTGGTCCAGTTGGTCCGCGGCGAGAAAGCTCTCGCACGGCGGGGTCGCCCCCAGATCGACGACGCTCGCGAGTGACCCCGCGCCGCAGAGTCGGCAACGTGTCATCAACTTCCCCCATCCCGCTCGCCCGGATGCACCCGTGGCGAGTCCGTTCGTTCCCCTACCGGCGGCGGGCCGTCCCCGCCGCCGGACCGTCCCGCGATCGCGGAGCGGTACCCCTCCAGCAGTCGCTCCAGCCCGACGGCCGGGCTGAAGTCCTTCTCGTAACGGCGCCGGGCCGCCTGCCCCATCTCCCGGTTGTGCTCCGGATCGGTCGTGATCCGGCGCAGACAGGACGCGAGCGAACCGGGATCGCCCGGCAGATGCCGCAGCCCCGTCACCCCGTCCTCGACGAGTTCCACGAAGGCGCCGTGACCGGCCGCGACGGCCGGGACCCCCGCCGCCATCGCCTCCACGACCACCAGGCCGAACGCCTCCAGCCAGGTGGAGGGAGCCACCACGGCGACCGACCGCACGATCGCCTGCCGGCACTGCTCCTGGTCGTACAGGCCGACGTAGCGCACATCGTCCCGGCCCGCCGCCCAGGCGCTCACCTCCCGCTCCAGCGGCCCCGTGCCGGCGACCACCAGCGGCACGCCGACTCCGCCGCCGGCGGCGATCTCGTCCCAGGCGGCCATGAGCAGCCGTACGCCCTTGGCCTCCGCGAGCCGCCCCAGATACAGCAGATGCTCACCGGCGCCGCTGCGCACGATGCCCGGTTCGGGCACGAAGTTGTGCTTCACCGCCAGGCGTTCGGCCGGCATCCCGGCTCCCGCCAGGACCTCACGCTGCGCCTCGGAGATGCAGAAGAACCGCTCCACGCCGGTCCACCACCGCCGTCGGTTGGCCGACAGGCTGACCGCGAGCGGCACGGTCGCCAGCCGGGAGCCCCGGTAGCAGCCGTGCCGGACGGCGGGCAGCGGCGTGGAACCGACGCACTCCGTGCACGGCCGGCCGTCCCGCTGGAGCGTGCCGGGCGGGCAGACCTGGGTGTAGTTGTGCAGCGTGGCCACGGCGGGCACGCCCGCGTCGGCGCAGGCGGCCAGCACCGCCGGCGACAGCAGCGGGAAGACGTTGTGGACGTGCACCACGTCCGGCCGCTCGGCGCGCAGCTTCGCGGCGAGCTCCCTGCGGACCGCCGGGTTCCATGGCACCAGCAGCGGCACGGCGGCCTTGGACGGCAGGGACCGCGCGGCGATGGTGTCGCTGCGCCGCTCGAACAGCTCGACCCGGTGGCCGCCTTCGCGCAGCAGCGCCACCTCCTGGTCGACGACCTTGTTCTCGCCGCTCGGCTGCGCCGAGGCGTAGCGGTTGTGCACCACGAGGACGTGCATGCTCAGCTCGCCTCCGATCTCTGGGCCCAGCGCGGGATGCGCCGGCGGGGGACTTCGGGCGTCGAGCGGGGAGCGGCCGCGGCGGGCGTCGCCAGCAGCGAGGCGGCCACGGCCAGATGCAGCAGATACGGGGAGGCGTCGCCCAGCCCGGCCTCGGTGTACGACGCGATCGCGCAGTAGCTGATCAGGAAGATCGCGCAGGCCCTGGCCAGCGACGGCGGACGCAGCAGCGCGACGCCGCCCAGCACCAGGATGACCGCCGCCACCAGGACGACGCCGATCAGGCCCTGCTCGTTGTAGACGGCCAGCCAGCTGTTGTCGATCGGCAGCCCGTCGAACGACTTGTCGCCGAGGCCGGCGCCGAACAGGAACCGCGTCGTCGTGCGGGGCTCGATCAGCAGGGCGTGCCAGACCTTGGCCCGGCCGGTCAGGCTGGAGAAATTCTCCTGGCTCTGTCCGCGCAGGAACCACGTCTGGAGCGCGGAGGCGAACCCCACCGCGGCCACGGTGCCGATCAGCACCGCCCGGGTGAAGAACCGGCGGGCGGCGCCGCTGGTCAGCAGGAGCGAGCCGATCGCCAGCGCGAGCCCGACGAGCAGGCCGAGCGTGGCCGTGCGGGTGTGCGTCAGGGCGAGCAGGACGAGCGAGGGCACGATGACCACGGCCGCGCTGGTCCGGTCGGTCTGCCGGCCCAGCAGGAGCAGCACGGTGAGCCCGATGATCACCGCCGCGTACTGTCCGATCTGCGGCGGGGTGAGCGGCCACAGGGCGCCGACCAGCCGCCCGCCGTAGAGGTCGGGCAGGGCCGCGCCGGGCGAGGCGACCAGACCGGCGGCCACCGTCCCGAGCACCGCGAGGTACATCCGGATGTGGTGCCGGACGAACGTCATGCCGCCGTCCCACCAGCGGGTGAGCAGCCACAGCGTGCCGACGAACAGAGCCAGCCGGAAGCAGCGGAACAGGGCGCCGAACCCGGACTCCAGGTTCGCGCTGGAGATCACGCTCAGCAGTAGCAGCAGGGTGAGCAGGAACACGAAGGCGCTGGGCCGGATGCGCAGCCGGGTGTTGACCGCGAGGGCCAGGGCGAACGCTGTGACCAGCGCGCCCATGGTGACCATCTGGATCAGGGAGCGGGGCAGCGGGACGATGGTCTTCGCCCCGGCGGAGCCCAGCGTGTTGAGGATCAGCAGCCCCCAGACGGTTCCGACGATCTTCGGCGTGTGGCCGGGCGACTTCGGTGGGTGGTCCGTGCGCATCTCAACCCCCGTCCTGGGCGCGGAAGGTGCTGCCCGCGTCCTGCCGGTACGGCGCGGCCTGCCACTGCGCGGAGTCGAGGATCCGGCTCGGGTCGTGGACGACGAAGCTCCACGGTCCGACGTAGACGTTGTCGTGCCAGCGGTTGTGCTGCTTGCCGGTGATCGCCTCGGCCACCCGTTCGCCCTGGTACGGCGACCACTCCGGATAGGTTCCGTAGTTGGCCAGCACCGCCATGCGGTCGCACTTGACCGTGCAGCCGACGACGGACTTGTCCAGCACGAAGCGGTTGTCGTGGATGTCCACCCGCTGGGTCTTCCACCGGCAGTCGGCGTACAGCGGCGCGGTGGCGATGGCCGGCTGTGCGCAGCGCTTGGTGCTGTTCACCAGCAACGTGCAGTCACCGGAGGAGGTGTTGGCCGGGCTGTTGCAGAACCGGTCGGCGTTCTCCCACAGGGTGATCCCGGACCAGTTGTCCTCCAGCACGTTGCGATAGATGTCGATCTTGTTCGTGCGGGCCCGGACCCGTGGTTCGCCGCCGGACTCGGACAGATAGACGGTCGCGAACGGGAACGTGTCGCCGCGGTCGGCGTACTTGCGGCCCTCGACCCAGTTGTTGCGCCGGATCGTGTTCCCGCGGACGACCGCGTTGTAGCTGGTCTCGTAGATCAGCGCGGCACCGTCGTTGGCTTCGAGCACGTTGTCCTCGATGAGGAAGTCGTTGTTGTTGGTGTCCGCCCACAACCCGGTTCCGCGGTTGTCGTGCACCCAGTTGCCGCGTACGTCGGCGCCGTCGACGGCCCAGAACTTCACGCCCCCGGTGCAGCCGCAGCCGGACTGCCTGCGCTCCCAGTCGTCCGTGTTGTTGCCCGTGATCTCGTTGCCCTCCAGGACCAGGCCGCCGATACGGCCGCTGCCCTTGTACGCGTTCATCCCGTACTGGCCGTTGGCGCGCAGACAGCTGGCGCGCACCTGCTGGCGGGCACCGGCCATCAGCCCGGCACCGGAGTTGTTCTGGATCGTCGAGTGCTCGATCACCCATCCGTCGGCCGAGTCGTGGTTGACCACGCCCTCGTTCTGCGGGGCGGCGAAACCCTGCACGGTGAGGTAGCGGATGGTGACGTCGGGGGCGGTGCCGGCGAACGCGTACTGGTTGGTCCTGCGGCCGTCGAGGACCGCGCCCGGCGCACCGAGGTAGACGTCCCCCTTCTTGGGGACGACCTGGGCGTAGCGGTCCCGGTCGAGCCGGTGCTTGCCCGGCCGCAGCCAGAACGTGGTGTTCGGGGGGCTGCTCTTGGTCTTCGCGGCCAGGTCGCCGGTCACCGCGGGGTCGACCGTGACCGCGCCCGCGGGCGCCGTCGCCGGCCCGGCCGCGGGCTTGGCGCACACCCGGGCCACGGCCGTGGCCTGCGCGGTGGTCGGCTTCGGCAGGGCATCCGGCGTGCTCTTGCAGCCGGTCGCCGTCGGCAGGGCCAGCGCCAGCAGTGCAGCCGGCAGCGCCCAGCGCCGCCAGTTGGTCCCCAAGCGTCCTTCCCCCCTAGCCGTGGAATCCGAGTACGGTGGTGAACTTCTGCGTGCCGTCGGCGAAACCGCTGCCGATCAGCGTGGTGCTGGGCTCCTTGCGTCCGAAGCCGGCCGAGTACCAGCCGAGCGGCGGGTCGCTCGCGCCGCGGTGCGCCTGCCAGTCCAGCTCCCCGGGCAGTTCGAGCTCCGCGGAGCGGTCCTCGCCGTCCCGGGTCCAGGTGAGCCGGGCCCGGTTTCCCACCAGGTCCGCGGTGATCGCCGGACCGAGGTGGAACGCCAGGCGCACGGCGGCCCGGCGCGGGCCACGCACCTCGTCGACCACCTTCAACTCCTGCTCCGCTGACGTCAGTTCGACCTGGCGGCGGTGCACGAAGTGCTGGTAGCCGTCGTGTTCGGCGCACCAGCGGGCCGTCCCCCCGGCCAGGGCACCGGACGGCTCCGTGACCAGGACGCGGCTGCGGGCGTGCCGGGTCCACAGGAACGGGCCGCCGGAGACGGACTGGTCGGCGCCGTCGAGCTCCAGGGTGTTGTGGCCGAGGGTGGAGCGGAAGTACCGCCGCCACTCCGGCTGCCCGTGGTAGCAGTACGTCCCCGGGTCGGCGAGCACGTCGACCCCGTCGTGCCGGACCTCCAGGGACAGCGCGTCCGCGTGGGCGTGCGCGGCGATCGACAGGAACCCGTGCGGGCCGCCGTCGCAGCGCGCCCAGATGTGCCCAGGACCGCGCAGGATGGTCATGCCCGCGTCGGAGAAGTGGGCCGGCCGGTCCGCCGGGCGGGTCACCGCCGGCGCGCTCTCGTCATTCGCGTACGGCCGGACGAGCGCGGCCAGCAGCGGAGTGCGCACATCGGTGCCGGTCACCTCCGGCCACCAGTCGAGCCGGCCGAACACGGCGTCCCCGGTCGCCAGCAGCGAGCCCCAGCGGTCGGTGCCCGCGCCGTCCACGACCAGCCCGTGCCCGTCGTCCGCGTCGCCCTGGCGCGGCGGCCGCAGCCGGTTGTCCACGACGGCCGCGAGCGCGTCCGTCATCCGCAGCAGCACCAGCCGGACCGTCGCGGGGACCGGTACGCCCGCGGTGTCCGCCTCGGCCAGCGCGGCCAGCCCGAGCTCCAGCACCAGTCCGTGGTACTCGGTGGCCAGCTCGCGGTTGAGGCCGGAGCCGAAGGTGTTGGCGCGCAGCTGCCGCTCCAGCGACCGCAGCGCGTCGGCCCGCCAGCGCGCCGAGGCGGGGAACCAGTCGAACGCGCAGGCCGCGGCGAACTGCCCGGCGGTCTCGGCGATGACGTGGTTGTTCGCCGAGGACCCCCGGCTGGGGAAGGAGGCCAGCCAGTGCTGGTGGTGCCAGATCTGGCGCAGCGCCACCGGGTTGTCCTCGAACAGCGCGGACACGCCCGGCCAGCCGTCGAGCAGCCGGCGGATCCACACCCAGGACAGCAGCCGGATGCCCAGCTCGATGCCGCTGGTCCAGTGCACCCCGCGCAGCGGCGCGTTGGCCGCCCACCACGACCGCAGATGCGCGGCCACCCGCTCGGCGTACCGCTCGTCCTCGGTGACCGCGTAGGCGGCGGCGAGCACGGTGAGGTACTGGTGCCGGGACAGCTCCCAGATCTGCTTGATGTCCCCGACCGCGTCCTCGTCGCGGTACGGCACGTCGAAGGCGTAGCCCCACGGAGCCCGGCGCCCGGTCTTCGGGTCGTACCACCAGTTCGGGTCGGCCAGGTCGTCGCGTGCCACGCCGAAGTACTCGACGTGCCCGCCCAGCAGCCGGTCCGCCTCGGCGACCAGCCGCTTCGCGGCGTCCGGCGGCACCGCGGCGATCGTCCCGGCGGGCAGCAACGCGGTGAACCGGGCACCGCTCACGCCCGGGGCGACCGGCCGCGCCGAGCGCCAGCGCCGTCTGCGCACCGTGTCGCCGACCCGGCCGCCGACCTCCCGCGGTCCCATCCGGGACAGCCGCCGCAGATACCAGCCCGCGCTCATGGTCATCGGGCACTCGCCAACGTCACCGCCGCGCCGCCGGCCAGACCGGTCTGCACGGCGAGGGTGGCCGCGGTGGTGGCGACCAGCGACTCCAGCGGCACCGGCATCGGGCCACCGGTCCGCACGGCCTTGACGAACGCGGCCAGTTCGGCGGACTGGCCCTTGTCCCGGGCCTTGGGCAGCCGTGAACTGACCCACTTCTTAGGGCCGTACACCGAGGCGCGGACGAAGTCGTCGAGCCGCAGCACCTTGCCGTCCGCGACCAGGTCCAGCGTCTCCTTGGGGAAGCCGGCCGCGCCGGTGGTGACGTAGCTGATGGTGGCGGTGGAGCCGTCCGGGTAGCGCAGCACGACCTGGAGGTCGTCGTTGCCGGGCGCGGCGACCGTGTACACCGAGACCGGGTCGGCGTCGAGCAGCCAGCTCGCCGTGTCGATGAAGTGACCGCCCTCGCCCGCGAACCGCGAGCCCTCGGTGCCCTGTCGGAGGTACCAGCTGCCGTGGTCCAGGCGGCCCGCGTTGACCAGGTAGCGCAGGTTCGCCGGACCGGTCCGGGCGCCGAACCGCTGCTTGGCCTCCTGGAGCAGCGGTGCGAACCGGCGGTTGAAGCCCACCTGGAGCCGGTCGTTGCCGGACTCCTCCACCGTGGCGAGCACGCCCGCCAGTTCGTCCTCGGTGAGCGCCAGCGGCTTCTCCACGAACACCGACTTGCCGGCCAGCAACGCCTTGCGGGTCAGGTCGGCGTGCGAGCTGTGCCGGGTGACCACGAACACCGCGTCGACGGACTTGTCGCCGAGCACGGCGTCGAGATCGGTGGTCGCCCGGTCGAAGCCGAACTTGCGCTGCGCGTTGGCCGCGGACAGCGCCGTCGTGGTGACGACCGTGGACAGCTCGACGCCGTCGCGCCGGGACAGGTGCGGCAGCAGCATCGACGTGGCGTAGTTGCCCGCGCCGACGAACGCGAGGCGCACCGGCGACTTCACGGCCCGGGCCGCAGCGGGCACTTGGGTGCCGGCCCGCTTCACCGCGGGCACGGTCACCTCGGGGGCCGGCGCCTCTGCCGTGTGCTCGGGGTAGCGGAACAGCACGGCCACGGCCTTCAGTTCGCCGTCCTTCAGGCTCCGGTACGTCTCGACGGCGTCGTCGAAGTCGGCGACGTGGGAGACCAGCGGCTCCACGTCGACGCGGCCGCGGGCGACGAGGTCGAGGAAGCACGCCAGATTGCGGCGCTCCGTCCAGCGCACATAGCCGATCGGGTAGTCCCGCCCCTCCAGCTCGTACGCCGGGTCGTAGCGCCCGGGGCCGTAGCTGCGGGAGAACCGGACGTCGAGCTCCTTCTCGTAGTACGCGTTCCACGGCAGGTCGAGGCGGCACTTGCCGATGTCGACGACCCGGCCGCGGTCCCGGCTCAGCCGCGCGGCCAGCTCCACGGGCTGGTTGCTGGCGCCGCCCGCGGCCAGGTACACCTGGTCCACGCCGTGACCGTCGGTCAGTTCGGCGACGGCCGCCTCGACGGCCGCGGAGGCGGGGTCGCCGCAGGCCGCCGCGCCCAGCCGCTCGGCGAGTTCGCAGCGCGCCGGGTCGGGGTCGACGCCGACGACGCGGACTCCCGAGGCGGTCAGCAGCTGCACCACTAGCTGCCCGATCAGCCCGAGGCCGATGACCAGCGCCACCTCGCCCAGCCGCGACTCGCCCTGGCGCACACCCTGCAACGCGATCGAACCGACCGTGCCGAAGGCCGCGTGCCGGGGCGCGAGGCCGTCCGGCACCGGGGCGTAGAGGTTCTTCGGCACCCAGTTCAGTTCGGCGTGCAGCGCGTGCTCGTTGCCGGCGCAGGCCACCAGGTCGCCGACCTTCACGTCGTCGATCCCGGCGCCGACCTGCTCGACCACCCCGCACAGCGAGTAGCCCAGCGGCGTGTAGGAGTCCAGCTTGCCCATCACCTTGCGGTACGTGGCGGGCACCCCGTTGGTGGCCACGCTCTGCACGACCTTGGCCACCTGGTCCGGCCGGGAGCGGGCCTTGCCCAGCATCGACATCCCGGCCTCGGACACCTTCATGAGCTCGGTGCCGGTGGAGATCAGCGAGAAGGCGGTCCGCACCAGCACACCGTCGGGCTTGCACCCCGGGACCGGCACGTCGAGCAGCGCGAGCTCACCGCTCTTGTAGTTCTGTACGACCTGTTTCACCGAAGTCCTCTTGTCTCTACTGTCTCTACGCCGTCACGGGGGAGTCCTGGCCGGCCTTGGAGGTCGCGCCGCGATACCAGTACTCGAGGGTCAGCACATGCCACAGATGCTTGGAGAAGTCCCGCTGCCCGGAGGCGTCCTCGGCGACCATGCGCGCCAGCGCGTCGCGGCGCAGCAGCCCGGAGCGGACGAGCTCGCCGTCGTTGACCACCTCGCGCACCAGCGGTGCCAGATCCCGGCTCATCCAGGCCCGCAGCGGGGCGCTGAACAGGCCCTTGGGCCGGTACACGATCTCCCGGGGCAGGACCGAGGTGGCCGCCTCCTTGAGGACGGCCTTGCCCTGCCGTTTGACGATCTTGCGGTCACCGGGCACCGCGAACGCCGCCCTGACCACCTCGACGTCCACGTACGGCACCCGCACCTCGGTCGACGCGGCCATGCTCGACCGGTCCGTGTAGGTGAGGTTCAGGCCCGGCAGGAACATCCGGGAATCGCCCAGGCACATGCGGTTGACGAAGTCGTCGAGGTCGTTGTCCTCGTAGACGTCCGCGTGCTCGGTGAGCACGTCCTCGACGGTCCCGGCCAGGTCCGGATCGATCAGGGCGAGCAGCTCGTCCCGGTCGTACATGGTGTAGCTGCGCCGGAACGCGGTCTCCTCCGGCAGGTCGGCGAAGGACAGGAACCGCTTCGCGAAGCGCACCGACCGGTACCCGCGGCGGGCCGAGGCGACCGGCAGCCGGTCCACGGCCGCGGACAGACCACGCCGCAGCGGCCGCGGGACGCGCTGGTAGCGCAGCGCGATCACGTTGGCCAGGTGCTTGCGGTAGCCGGCGAACAGCTCGTCGGCACCCATCCCCGACAGCAGCACCTTGACCCCGGCCTCCCGGGCGGCCGAGCAGATCAGGAACGTGTTGATCGCGGCGGGATCGCCGATCGGCTCGTCCAGGTGGTGTGTCATCCGCGGCAGCAGGTCGAGCACGTCCGGCGCGATCTCGATCTCGTGCAGGTCGACGCCGAACCTCTCGGCCACCTGCCGGGCGTAGCGCAGGTCGTCCGGCATCGCCTCGAACCGGGCGTCCTCGGCGCGGAACCCGATCGTGTAGGCGGAGATCCCGGGCCGGTCACGGGCGGCCAGCGCGGTCAGATAGCTGGAGTCGAGACCGCCGGAGAGGAAGGTCGCCACGGGTACGTCGGAGAGCAGATGACGCCGGGTCGACTCCTCCACGACGGCGGCTATGTCCGGCAGTTCGCCGCTGCGGGCCCGCTCCCTGCCCTCGGCGGCGACCTCCCGCAGGTTCCAGTACCGGCCGCGCTCCACCCGGCCGTCGGGCCGGAACCGCATCCAGGTCCCCGGCGGCAGCTTCTCCGCCTCGCGGAACGCGCACCGTGAGTCCGGCACCCAGTAGTACAGCAGCGACGCCACCAGCGCGGCGTGGTCCACCTCCAGCGTGCCGCCGGTCACGGCGGCCAGCGCCTTGAGCTCGGAGGCGAACACCAGGCCCTGGCCGCGCCGCAGCAGGAACAGCGGCTTGATGCCCAACTGGTCACGAGCCAGCACCAGTTCACCGGTGCGCTCGTCGAAGATCCCGAACGCGAACATGCCGCGCAGCCGCGGCAGACAGTCCGTGCCCCAGCGCCGCCAGGCCTCCAGCAGCACCTCGGTGTCGGAGGTGCCGCGGAAGCGCACCCCGGCGGCCTCCAACTCGGCTCGCAACTCGGGCGCGTTGTACAGCTCGCCGTTGTACGTCAGGACGAGGCCGCCCGAACTCATCGGCTGGGCGCCGGTCTCGGACAGGTCGATGATGGCCAGCCGACGATGCCCGAGGTGCACCTCGCCGTCACCGGCGGAGTGGCTGTAACGGCCCGCCCCGTCCGGACCGCGGTGGGCGAGGGTCTCGGTGAGCCGGTCGGCCACCGCCTTCCCGTCCGGCCATCGATAGGTGCCTGCGATGCCACACATGTACTACCGCGCCTCCTGGTCGCTGTCCGGGAACCGTGTCGCCCGCATCGGCAGTTGCTCGGCCCGCCACCGGTCCTCCCCCACTGCCTGAACGGCCTGGGAGGTACCCCCACCGTTCTGCCGGGCCGACCGCTCGCTCTGGGCACGTACCGCGGTGTGCGGCCCGTCCCACAGCGTGCCGTCGGTCCGGTCACGCGGATCGGGGTCGATCAGCACCACACCGATCACCGCGATCCGCTGGTCCGCGAGCTGCCTGGCCACGGTGTGCAGCCATGCGGTGCTGCCGTGCCCGGCCCGTACGACGAGCACGGTCCGGGTGCCGAGGTACCGCAGGTCGGTCCACGCCGTACCGGGCGCCACCGAGCCGACGCCGATCCTGCGGTCCTGCTGCGGCACGGCCGCGGCACTCTCGCCGCCGACCACGGCCACGTCTGCCGGCCTCCGGCGGCGCTTGGCCAGCTGCGGGCCGGGCAGCCCGTCGACGACCACCACCGGCCCGTCCGCCGTCAGTGCCCCGGCGAGGTCCAGGGCGAGCCCGCTCGTGCTGCGCGCACAGCCCAGTTCGAGCAGCGACACCGGTTCCGCGGAGCCGCGCGCGGTGCGCGCCAGTGACGTGATGAGCCGTTCGCGGGCCACCCGGACCCGTCGGCGCCGCCACGGCCGGACCGACCGGCGGGGCAGCTCCGCGACGACCGAGGCGCCGAGGTTCGACGCGATCTCCCGGCGCAGCACGGGGCGGTCCGCCACCACCGAGCCGACCGCGGACAGCGCGAGCCCGAGGACCAGCCCGAGGACCAGACCGATCCCGGAGTCGGTGGCAGCGCTCTTGGGCAGGGAGTGCGCCAGGACGCGCGGGTCGTCCACGATCTGCGTACCGGCGACGAGCTGGGGCGTGCCGATCCGCGCCTCCGACGCTCTCTGGCTGAAGTCGCTGATCCGCGAGGTGAGTTCGGCGCGGCGGGCGAACAGCGACTCCAGGTCCGCCGACGCCTTCGGCCCGTTCCCCGGCGATCCGTCCCCGATCGCCTTGTTGACCTGCGCGAGTTCGTCCTGGAGTCGGTCACGCTGGTCGAGCAGGGCCTTGGACTCGGCGGTCGCGGCTTCCTGTATCCGCCGCACATGGTCCGCGACGAACGCTTCGGCCAGCGCCTTGGCCCGGGCCACCGCCTCCGCGTCGGTGTCACCGGTCACGGTGATCTGAAGCAGGTTGTTGGTCAGGCCGAGACCGACGTAGTCCTGCATGAAGTCCTCAGGTTTTTCGGAGGACTTGAGGGTCCGCAGGGCCTGGTCGGCGATCCGCGTGGTCTGGAGCAGCGCGACGTCGGTGCGGATCAGCGTGCCGGGGTCGTTCGGCTGGTCCTCCTGATGCGCGACCAGCACCTTGGTCACCGCGGTCGGCGGCGGCGGCTTCAGCACCGCCACCGACCCGCCCGCGAGCAGCCCCACCAGCCCCACGGAGCACCAGAAGCGGCGCCGCCTGCGCACCGCCACCACCAGCGCCTGCACATCCAGCAGCGGAGCGGCCGGCGACGACTCCGAACTCGTACTCGTCGTCACGCTGAACTTCCCTTCCCGTCGTGACCAACCGCGAGCACCGGCGTGGCGGTATGCCGAGGACGGTCGGCGGACCGCGTCGCAAGAGCCCGGACCGGGCCGGCGAGGACGATGCCCACGACCTCGTGCCCGGCGTCCGTACACGCCTCGGCGAGGCCGGCGAGCTCCGCCGCCGTCCAGCTGCCCGCGCTGAGCACGACCAGGGCACCGGACTCGTCGCCGCGGTCCGGCACCAGCGGGTGGGACATCGGGACCTCCACCGGCCGAAGGAGCGGATCGCTCCCCGCCTCGGCGGCGAGCTGCCCGGCGGCCCGCAGTGCGATCTCGTCACCGCCGGGGACGACCACCAGCACCTGCCGGGCGCCCGGCAGCCGATCCCGCAGCCGGGCACACACCCGCCGGTAGCGGACCTGTCTGCTGGCCTCGTCGCCGGACGCCTGCGGAGCCGGGACGTCCCAGCGGACGTCGACGCCCAGCAGCCGGCGGATCCACCGCGGGCCACGGCCCCGCGGCCGGTCTACGGGCCGTCCGCCCGGTACGTCGACGGTGCCCAGCAGCGCCGAGCCCAACGCCGCGGCGATCTCCGGCTGGGTGCGCAGCCGGCGGCTCATCCGGGCCGCGGTGAGATGACCGATGACCCCGAGCAGCAAGAACAGCAGTGCTCCGGCCACGACGAGCTGGATCCTGGTCGGCGGCGCCTCTCCGGTCGGCCGGGCCGCCGGTCCCATGACGACCATGTGGGCCTTGTTGCCGGCCGGATCGGCCTGGTCCAGCTTGGTCATGGCCGCCTGAAGCGTGGTGCGCAGCTTCTCGAGCTCCGTGCGGGCCTGCACGCTCTCGACGGTCCGCCCCGGATCGGCCGAGTCGGCCAGCTCGGTGATGCGGCGGCTGGTCTGCGTCACCGTCTGCTGAAGCGCCTCGCGCTGCTCCGCCGCTTCGGGGTCGGTGTTGTCGTCCACCACGCGCGCGGCGAACGTCACGAACTGCTGGGCCACCTGGTCGCAGAGCTGCTGCGCGCGCTCCGGGGTGTCGGCCGTGCCCGAGATCTTGATGATGTTCCCGTCGGCGGTCTTGGCACTCACCTGATCCCGCAGCTCGCTGTTGCTGACCCCGCGCCAGTGGAGCGTGGCGGCCGCCTGGTCGACCACCGTCGAACTGGTCGCGAGCTGCTCCTGGGTGAGCAGCTCGCGCTCCTCCCAGGCCCCCGGCAGCAGTACCGACGCCGAGGTCGTGTAGCGCGGCGGAAAGAGCAAGGAGGTGCCGTACCCGGCGAGCGCGCCCACCACCGCGAGGATGGTGAGCAGCCGCCAGCGCCGACGGATGATCCGCCCGATCGTCACCAGGCGTATCGTGTCATCGTTCAACGGTGCGGCCTCCGCCCTGTGCCCGGCCCGGGTCGCCCGCCGCCGCCGGTGTGTCGTCGCCGCAGGCGGCGGCGTAGGCGGCGAGCAGCGACGCCTGCGAGTTGCGCCAGGACAGCGGCCCGCTGATCCGCTCCTGGCCGATCTTGCCCATCAGGGCGCGCTTCTCCGGATCGTCCAGCAGCAGCCCGATGAGCCGCGCGAACTCGGCCTCGTCGTCGGCGGGCGCGTAGACGGCGGCGTCACCGGCGGACACGCGCGCTTCCCGGAGGTCGAAGGAGACGAGCGGCCGGCCCATCACCATGTACTCCAGGACCTTGTTCATGGTCGACACGTCGTTGAGCGGATTGTGCGGGTCGGGGGAGAGGCACACGTCCGCGGTGGACAGGTAGCGCACCAGATCGGCGTCCGGGATGCGCCCGGTGAACTGCACCTGCTCCGAGAGCCCGAGCCGGCGGGACAGCTCCACCATCGCCTCGAAGGTGTCACCGCCGCCGACGAACACCGCGTGCCAGTCGCTGCGCCCGACCTCGTCGCGCAGCTTCGCCAGCGCCCGCAGGGCGTAGTCGACGCCGTCCTGCGGGCCCATCACACCGAGGTAGCACAGCAGATGAGGCTTGCCGCGCTTGAGTTCCGGCTCCGGCGGTACGGGGTGGAAGCGGTCGATGTCGGGCGCGCTGCGCACCACGAAGACGTCCTCCGGCCGCCGCCCGCCGCGGCTCACCGCGACGTCCTTGTAGCTCTCGTTCGTGGCGAGCACGACGTCCGCGGCCCGGTACGTCATCCGCTCCAGCGCGCACACCCCGCGGTAGAGCAGGTCCTTGCCGCGCCCGAACCGGGAGAGGTACAGCTCCGGCACCAGGTCGTGCTGGTCGAAGACGAACCGCGCGCCGCGCCGCTTCAGCCACCGCGCGGGCAGGAACAGCAGATCGGGCGGGTTGCAGGCATGGACCACGTCGACCGGACCGATCTTCCGGGCCAGCCGCAGCGTGTGCCACAGCGCCGATCCGTACTCCCGCAGATAGCCGGCCGGTCCTCCGGTGGCCGCGCGCAACGGGTAGCGGTGGATCCGCACCCCGTCGATCACGGCCTCCGGCTCCGTGTCCCGCTTGCTGCCCTGCGGACAGATGACGTGCACCGTCCAGCCCGCGTCGCGCAGCGTCGTGCACTCCTGCCACACCCGCCGGTCGAACGGCACCGACAGGTTCTCCACCAGGATCAGCGCGCGCCGGTCTTGCCGGTCGCCGCCGGTCGTTCTACCAAGCAAGGCCCACGTATCCCGGTTCGGCCCGGCGCGCCTCGGCGTCGGGAAGGCGGATGAGGTCGACTATCAGCGGGCCGTCGCCCCCGCGGGGGAGTGCCGACAGCACGGCCGGGTCCTTCGTCCCGACCAGGCACACCTCGGCGTGGTCGAGGACCTCCTCGGCGGAGTCCGCGAGCAGTTGCGCGAGGTGCGGCAGCCGGTTCTCGATGTACTCGCGGTTGGCGCCCAGCAGTCGCGACAGACTCACGTTGGCGTCGTGGATCCGCAGGTCGTAGCCCTTGCCGAAGAGCCGCTCCGCCAGCTCGACGAGCGGGCTCTCGCGCAGGTCGTCGGTGCCGGGCTTGAAGGACAGCCCGAACAGGCCCACCTTGCGCCTGCCGGTGCGCTCGACCAGTTCCACCGCGCGCTGGAGATGGTCGGCGTTGGAGGGCAGCACATGGGACAGGATCGGCACCGAGATGTCCGCCCGCTGCGCCGCGTGGACCAGGCTGCGCAGGTCCTTGGGCAGGCAGGAGCCGCCGAAGGCGAAGCCGGGCCGCAGATAGGCGGGGCTGATGTTCAGCTTGCGGTCGGCCAGGAACACGTCCATCACCTGGTGCGAGTCCACCCCGAGCGCCTGGCAGACCGCGCCCAGCTCGTTCGCGAAGCCGATCTTGAGGCCGTGGAAGGCGTTGTCCGCGTACTTGATCGCCTCGGCCGTGGGGATCGGCACCCGGAACACCTCGCCGGGCAGGCCCTCGTACAGGGCCGCCACCACGTCGCCGCTCGCCCTGTCGAGCTCGCCGATGACGGTCTTGGGCGGGTCGAAGAAGTCCCGCACGCTGGTGCCCTCGCGCAGGAACTCGGGGTTGACCGCGACCCCGACGTCCACCCCGGCCGTGCCGCCGACGGACTTCTCCAGGATCGGCACCAGCAGGTTCAGACAGGTGCCCGGGAGCATGGTGCTGCGGAAGACGACCGTGTGCCGCCCGCCCCGCTCGGCCAGCGCGCCACCGATCTGCTCGGTGACCCGCTCCAAGTACGTCGTGCACAGGCTGCCGTTGGGCTCCGAGGGCGTGCCCACGCAGATCAGCGACACTTCGCTGCCCGCGATCGCCTCGCGCACGTCGGTGGTCGCGCGTAATGCCCCACTGCGCACGACGTCGGCTACGAGTTCGCCGATCCCCTCCTCGACCACCGGGGCCTTGCCGTCGTTGACCAGGTCGACCTTCACCTGGTTGACGTCCACCCCGATGACCTCGTGGCCCTGGCCGGCCAGGCACGCGGCCGACACACAGCCCACGTAGCCGAGCCCGAAAACGCTGATCCTCATGACTCGTTCCTCCCCCAGGGCAGGCCGCTCCGGCCTGCCGTCCGCGCCCCTGCCCGACGACGCTCCGCGCGCATCAGTAGGCCCCCTGCCCGTACAGCACCGCACGCAGTGTCTTCCACAGGATCACCGTGTCCAGGGCGAGCGACCAGTCCTCCACGTACCGCAGGTCCAGCCGGACCGCCTCCTCCCACGAGAGATCACTGCGTCCGCTGATCTGCCACAGGCCGGTGAGTCCGGGCTTGACCAGCAACCGCCGCCGGATGTCCGGGCCGTAGGCGGCGGACTCCTCCGGCAGCGGCGGCCGCGGACCGACGAGCGACATCGATCCGGCGAGCACGTTGAACAACTGCGGGAGTTCGTCGATCGAGTACCGGCGCAGCACCGCCCCCACCCGGGTCACCCGGGGATCGCGGCGGAGCTTGAACAGCAGGCCCGCGCCCTCGTTGCGGTCGGCCAGCGCGGCACGTGCCGCGTCGGCCCCGACGACCATGGTGCGGAACTTGAGAATGGTGAACTCGCGGCCGTTCTTGCCGACCCGGCGCTGGCGGTAGAACGCCCCGCCCCGGCTGTCCGCCAGCACGAGCAGGCCGACGAACAGCATCAGCGGCGCGAACAGCAGGATCAGGATCGCCGCGCCCAGCCGGTCGACGATCATCTTGACCGTACGGCGGCCTCCCGTGAAGGTCGGCATGCTCACCCGCAGCAGCGGGATCCCGAGCACCGCGTCGACGTGCAGCCGCGGGCCGGCCACCTCCATCAGCACGGGGGCCACGACCATCTCGGCGTCGCTGCCCTCGAGGTTCCAGGCCAGTCGCTGTAACTTGTCCGGCGACCAGTGCGGATCCGGGGTGACCGCGACGACACGGTACCCGTCGCGGTGGACATGGTTCGCGACGTCCGTCAGCCGGCCGACGACCGGTACTCCGTCCACCAGGTCACCGTCGGGTCCGAGACCGTCCGTCGTGCACACCGCTTCCACCCGCCAGCCGATGTGCGGGAACTTGCGGGTCCGGTGGATCAGGTCGCGCACGGTGGCCAGGCTTCCGGCGGCGAGCACCGGTCTCAGGCATCTGCCTTCCTTGCGCTGCCTGTGCAGCCAGATACGCAGCAGATACCGCGTGATCATGGTGACGAGCGCGATCGCGGGGATCGCGACGAAGATCCAGAGTTTGATGTTGCGCGAGGTCAGGGCGATCCCGCCCAGCGCCAGTACGACGGTCGCCGCGAACAGCGAGCGTCCGAGCCTGCGGAACTCCTCGGCCCCCTGCCCGAGCACGGCCGGAGCCCACGACCGGCTCACCGTGAGGGTCGCCAGCACCAGTAACTCGGTGCCGAACGCGAGAATCCCCCACTTCTCATGCCAGTTGGCCGCGTCCCGGGCCCCGAAGAAGTTGCCTATCGCCGCCACCACGAAGGCGGTGGCCACCATGTCGCTGGTGATCACCGTACGGCGGTACCGCTGCTCCCAGTCGGTTGCCGGTTGGTCGATCGCCCCGGTCGTCAGACGCCCGTGTTCAGACGGAAACGGGCGTACCAGTCCCCCTTGCCGCACAGAACCCCCCAGGTTCCAGTGGGTCGACGTGTTCGCCTAGCACTGACCTTCTCTGTGGGAGGCCCCCGCCTCCCGTGCCGCGCCGTTCCTCCCCGCGGAAGGTCCCGCCCCCCCGCGCATGACATTTCGGCTATTGCAGAGCTATGTGAACAACCCACCCCGGCGACAGCGCACTTGCGTGTCCCGCCAGGCATTCGAGGCACATGGAAGTCCGTCGAAGACCTTGGTGCTCCCCACGACCAAGGCTCCCCCCTCGGACCCCAAGAACCGATCACCCCCACGTCCGGCACCGGAGTCGAAAACGCTCTCTACCCCGTAACGCCGGACCTATGGACCATTGTTGGTCGCCTCGCCTTCGAACAGGTGAAGCACGGTCAATCTAGACCATCGGGGCCAGTCTGAAGAGGGGCATGTGTGGAATTTGTGCTCAGGACTTGGTGTCGGATCGTCGATCGATGACCGTATACAGGTGGTTTGCGCCAACGCCCGCGCCGGCGGCCGGCCCGGCGCCCGGGCGGGGTGTCGATGCGTCAGCGGTCGGTGAGCCGCGGCGGGGCTTGTGCGGCGCATGGGGCGACAGGCCCCGCCGGCCCTCGGCCCCCGGGACGAAGGCCGGGGCGTGGCACCGTCGGTGCCACGCCCCGTGATCGAGAACAAGCCGTATGTGCCGACGGGTCAACCGTCGAGGCCGCAACGGCCGGTTTGGCCGGATCGGCCCGGTCGGTCAGCCGATGCGCGTTCCCGCGCCGCTGACGCGGACCCGGGGATCTCCCGCGCGCAGCGTCACCGTGAGCTCGCCGGGGCGGCCCAGGTCCACGCCCTGGTGCAGGGTGAGGACGGCGTCCTCGGGGGCAAGGCCGAGCTCACGGAGGTACGCGCCGAACGCGGCCGCCGCGGCGCCGGTCGCCGGGTCCTCCACGACACCGCCGACCGGGAACGGATCACGCACATGGAAGACGTCGGCCGACTCACGCCACACCAGCTGGACCGTGATCAGGTCCAGACGGTGCATCAGGGCTTCGAGGCGTGCGAAGTCGTAGGCGAGATCGGCGAGTCGGGCGCGGGTCGCGGCCGCGAGCACGAGATGGCGGGCCCCGGCGAACGCGATGCGGGGCGGGAAGGCCGGGTCGAGATCGGCGGCCGGCCAGTCGAGTGCGGCGAGGGCCTCGTTCAGGTCGGCCTCGGCGATCTCCTCGAGGTGCGGCTCGACGCTGGTGAGCGTGGCCCGCAGCGTCCCGCCCTCCTGGGCCACCTCCACCGGTACGGTTCCGGCCCGTGTGGCGAACACCAGCTCGCCGGGCCCGGTCCGCTCGGCGATCGCGATGGCGGCCGCGACGGTGGCGTGCCCGCAGAACGGCACCTCGGCCTTCGGGCTGAAGTAGCGGACGTCGTACGCCCGTTCCTCCCGGTCGCCGGGACCCGCTGCGGCCGGGGTGAGGAACGCGGACTCCGAGTATCCGAGGTCGGCGGCGATGGCCAGCATGTCGCTGTCGTCCAGGGCGGTGGCGTCCAGGACGACGCCCGCGGGGTTCCCGCCCCCGGGGTCGCTGGAGAAGGCGGTGTAGCGCAGGACTTCGGGACGCGGCGGATTCGTCATGATCTTGACGATACCGAGCGCCCGGCCCGAGCCCGGGACTTACCGCCGGTTCGGGGCGGGGACCGCTCACCCCGAACCGGTGCCCGAATTGAGGTGCGGCCCGTGCGCCCGGCCCCCTAGCCTCGGTCCCATGACCGACGACCGTGCCTTCGTATCCGAGGACTTCGTCGTCCCCGCGGACCTGACCACCCCGCAGTTCCGGCTGGAGCCGCTGGGACCCCGGCACAACGCCGCCGACCACGCTGCCTGGAGCGGCAGCATCGAGCACATCCGCGCGACCCCGGGCTTCCGCGACTGGGGCTGGCCCCCGGTGGACGGGATGTCCCTGGAGGCGAACCTCGCCGACCTGCAACGTCACGCGGACGACTTCGCCCGTCGCCGCGGATTCACCTACACCGTCATCGAGCCGGCCGGCGGCGAGGTGATCGGCTGCGTCTACATCTATCCCTCCCGCAGCGACGACCACGACACCGACGTGCGCTCCTGGGTCCGCGCCGACAAGGCCGAGCTGGACGCACCCCTGTACGCGGCCGTCACCACCTGGCTGACCACACACTGGCCCCTCGGAACCCTCGACTACCGGCCCCGCTGACGCCCGTCCGGCCGGAACGGGGCTACCGGGCGCGTTGTGAGGGCCCTGTCCCGTGGTGTGCGGGGCGGGGACTTGATGCTGTCGCCAGGAGCGCCAGTGCCTCCTTCGTGTTGTGCTCCGCGATGCCCTGCATGAGCGCCCGGTCGGGGAAGTCACCGTCGAGGAGACGCAGTGGACCGGCCACCAGCGACAGGCGCATCGCGAGCTGGTAGAGGTCGAGCCGCCGTGGATCGAGGCCGGGCCGGGCCAGCGCGGGATACCGCTCGCCGAAGCGGAGGCGGAGGAAGACGTGCTCCCATTCGACGTCGAAGTACATCAGGCCCTCGATGTCGATCAGGACGGGGCGCCCCTCGGCGTCGACCAGGACGTGGTCGGGGCCGAGTTCTCCGTGGACCAGTCCGTACTCCGTGCGCGGGCTCACCCGGTCGGCCAGTTCGTACAGGCGGTCGCGCAGTGCGGTGCCGGCTGCCGCGACGCGGCCGTCACGCCCCGCCGCCTCCGCAAGATCTCGCAGGGCGCGGTCGAGGACCCGCTGCTCGCAGGTGACCTCGCCGACGGAGCCGCCGCGCTCCAGCAGGTCCAACCTGCCGTAGTGCGGGCCTTGATGACGGTGCATCACTTCGAGCATGCCGGCGAGCTCGCCCAGCGTCCGCGAGGCGCGCGCGGGATCGGTCGCGAAGAGCGCTTCGAGCGTGCCGCCGCGAACGTCCTCGACCACCGCGACGTCCGCCGGACAGCGGCGCCGGCTGTCATCCGCCAGCAGCAGCCGCGGAACCCGTGCCCCGAGGCTGTCCAAGGTGCGCTGCGCGGTCAGGAAGGGGATCAGTCCGGAGGCCGGCGCGAACGGGTCCGTCGGGTCCGCCTCGCGTGCTGTCGGCCAGTAGTTCTCCGCCTCGGCCCAGCGGTAGACGATCACGCTGGCCGCGCGGGTTCCGTCGAGCCGGACCCGGTACACGCCCTTCTTGCTTCCCCCGCGCAACCGGTCCACCGCGACGACGTGACATCCCGCGCCCAGCGCGTCCCCCACGAGCCCCGACAGGTCTTCGATGTCCCCGAATTGCCGCATCCGCAGAACCTAATCAAGCCGGTGCCGAGCGCGCCATGGGATATCTCCCTCGGTCGCCCAGGCCGAGAGGTGGGCGGGCCTTCGGTAGTGGGCCCGCCCACCCCGGCGATCAGCCGATGGTCACCCGCAGGCGACGATCTCGTTCACGATCCATGCCCCGAGTTCCTCGGTCATGGAGGTGTGTCCTTCGTTGCGGCCGGCGCACAGCATGGCGTCGAGTGCGCTGTCCGCCGGTGTGACCGGGCGGTAGAGCGCCTTCTGGTCGCCGATCTCACCGGCGTCCACGGCGCTGATGCTGGGGATGAAACAGGACGTGCTGATGACGTCCTGGTCCACGGTGTTGCCGAGCAGCGCCATCAGGGCCGCGGCCAGGCCGAAGCTGCCGGTGTCGCCCGCGGGGGACGGCACGGTGAACAGGCCGCCGGGAGCTCCGTCGATGTCGGGCAGCCCGCTGGTGCGAACCGATGTGGCCGCGTCGCCCGTCTGCTGCAGACGCGCGACGACCTGGTCGCCCTGCGCCTGGGTCTTGAGCCATGTGTCGTGCAGCGTGTCACCGTCGCACCTGACCGCGGTCGCGGCGGGCTTGACACCGTTGCCGTTGCCGGTGGCCACACCGTTGGCGACGCCGATCTTGCGGACGCTGCGCGGCCAACCCCCGAGCTCGTCGAGCTTCTTGAGGAACGCCACGCGCTCCGGCGCCTGCGTCGGGGTGGCGCCGACCTTTTCGATGTGCCAGCGAGCCATCTGCCGCGCGGCGGGGCTGTTGAGCAGCCCGGACAGCTGACGCAGGAGGGGACCCACGCCGGGGGAGTCTCCCCACTTGTCCGTCGCGTAGTGCGTGAAGGCCTGGAGGGCGATGGGGAACCAGGCGCCCTGGTGGGGTGTGTCGTACGAGAAGTACAGGGACGTCTCGTGGTCGGGCATGGAGGGGTCGTGCTCCATCCTGGCCAGTGCGCAGCGGGTGACCAGTCCGCCCATGCTGAAGCCGCCCACGGCCAGCTTCGCCCGGCCCACCCGCTCGCCGATGGCCCGGCGGATGCATTCGATGGCGGTGTCGGCGTTGTCCGTGATCGACGCCGTGCGGTCGTCGTAGCCGAGGATGATCACGTCCCGGCCGGCCGCGTGGAGTTCGGAGATGAAGCGGTAGTCGCCGTTCTCCTCCAGGCCGTGCCAGAGTTGGTCGAGGTTGCTGGACCCGCCGGAGAAGCCGTCGGAGAGGATGACGGGCCTGACGAGCTGCCTGCGGTTCAGCGGGCTGTAGTAGATCCAGGCCGTTCCGCCGGCGAGGGACCATACGTCGTGCGGCTCGGGTGCGGGGGGAAACGAGGAGCGGGCCATGGGGGAGACCTGGCCCCAGACGTCGACGACAGGGATCGACATGTTCGGTTGACTCCTTGCGTCTGTCGCGGACCGACCGGAGTGCCCGGTCCCGTCCGCGTGGCGCCGCGAGATCGGCGCCACGCGCAGCATAGTCACGACGAGTATGCAGACGGCCACTCCAAGTAGCCGTACGGGGGTTGCCCGATCACCGGGGGCGACCGTCCCGCCCTGGCGCCACTTTCGCCGGAGACCGGGTCGGATCCCCGGTTGAGGCCGTCGGGGATCGGTTGGACAGTGTGAATCATGAATCGGCACCGGCGCCCGGCGCGAAAGGCCCCATGGATCGCGGGCGGCGCGACGCTGCTCGTCGTGGGCGGCTACGGGATCTGGGCACTGGTGTCGTCCGGCGGCGGAACGCCTCACCCGACGCCGTCGCGCTCCGGCATCCTGTCCCTGCCGTCGATGAGCCCGATACCCACCCGCAAGCCCGAGCCCAAGCCCTCGGGCTCGTCGGCCCGTACGCCGACGGGCACGACGACGCCCCGGCCGACGGCGACGAGCCGGCAACCGGCCCCGCCAGGCTTCACCCCGGGGCCCGTCCCGCCGGTTGTTCCACCGGTCGTACCGCCGGCGCCGACCGGCACCGGCCCGGCCCCACTGGTCGTTCCTCCGCCGCCGACCGGGACCCGTCCCGTCCCGCCGGTCGTTCCTCCGGCACCGACTGCCACCGGTGCCGCGCCGCCGGTCGTCCCGCCCGTCGTGCCACCGGTCATGTCACAGGCGCCGACCGCGACGGGCCCTGTCCCACTGCTCGTTCCACCGGCGCCGAGCGCCACCGGCCCCGTCCCACCGCTCGTTCCACCGGCACCGCCCGGCGTCTCTCCTGTCCCGCTGGTCGTTCCATCGGCCCCGCCCGGCGTCTCTCCTGTCCCGCTGGCCGTTCCGCCGACTCCGACGGGCGTCTCTCCTGTCCCGCTGGCCGTTCCGCCGACTCCGACGGGCGTCTCTCCTGTGCCGATGCTTGTTCCGTCGGTGCCGGCGGGCGTCTCTCCTGTGCCGCTGGCCGTTCCGCCGACTCCGGCGGGCGTCTCTCCCGTACCGATGCTTGTTCCGTCGGTGCCGGCGGGCGTCTCTCCTGTGCCGCTGGCCGTTCCGCCGACTCCGGCGGGCGTCTCTTCCGTACCGCTGGTGGTCCCCCCGGCACCGACTGGCATCGGGCCGATTCCGCTCCGGACCACGGCCGCCCCGTCCGCCGTTCCGTCGGCCGCCCCGTCTGCCGGGCGCACGCCGAGGGCGACGCCGTACCGGAGCGCGACGCCGTACCCGAGCGCGACGCCCACCGGAGTGCCTACCGAACTGCCCACCGCAGCGCCGGTCTCACCCAGGCCGTCGTCCTCGACGACGCGACCGAGCCGCCCGGCCGCCACCGCACCGACTCCTTTCCGGACGCCTGCACCCACCCCCACCCGAACAGCCGAACCAGCCCCCACCGCCACCCTCACCCGAACGGCCGCACCGACGGCACCAGCAACACCGAGGCCGTCGGCCACTGCCGGAGGAGCGGCGACGACGACCTGGGTCACGACCTGGGCGGCGGTGGACGCCGCCCGACGGATGGCCGCTGCCGGAGCCGTCGGCGACCCGGCGTGCTCGCTGGCGGCTGTCGGACCGCCTGACCCGGCTCTGATCCCGCAAGGCGGTCTGATCGAGATCGGCCAATACGGCCCTTACTGGTGCCTGATCTGGTAGGGGTGGCTGTCAAGCGGGGCGTTCGGCCGTGGTTGTGGAGCGGGGCGCGCGGGAAGCGAAGGGCGTGAAGTGCGCGGGGGCATGGTCGATGGGCAGACCGGGGCGCCAGGCGGTGAGGATCTGCGCGCTGCACTCGAACAGGCCGTCGGGCAGCCGGTCCAGGGGATACCACGCCCAGTCGCCGACGCGCTCGCCCGGCTGCGTGTCCGGTTGCCCCTGCCAGGCGTGCACCAGGGCGCCCACCGTGACCCGTACGACGCCGTCGACGTGGTCGACCAGCGTCCCCAGGAGGCTGACGTCGTCCGGGCGGGCGACCAGACCGGTCTCCTCGGCGAGTTCGCGCACTGCCGTCGACTCGAAGGCCTCCCCGGCCTCGACGGTGCCGCCGGGCAGTTCGAGGGTGCCGCGCCGATGGCGGCCCAGCAGCACTCCCTGCTCGCCGAGCAGAACCACTCCGACCCCGACGGCCGCGTGCGGTACCGGGGGCCGGTTGGTGCGGGGGCGGCTGGAAAGGCGTACGGGCGGCAGGTGGGAGCGGGTGGGCGGGCGCTGTCCGTGGACGGTCCGGGCCTGGGTGCCGATGTCCTCGGTGGTCACGGTGTCTCCTTCATGGGTGCTGCGATCCGGCTTCGTGCGTGTGCGATCCGGTTCAGCTGTGTGTGACGAGGTAGGCCGGGCCTTCGCCGAGCCGGGCGCGTTCGACGGCGTCGAGGCGGGTGAACGCACCCGGCGCCATCAACTGCCGCCACGCTGCGAGGTCGTGGACGGCCCACATGTCGTGCTCCGCGGGATCGAGGCGGATCCGGCGGAGCTGGTCGGCGCTCAGGCGCCCTCCGTCGAAGATGAAGCCGACCTTGTTCAAGGGCAGCCGGGGCCCGGCGTGCAGAAAGTGCGTCAAGAGCAACTTCGGTGTCTCCAGGGCCAGTTCTAGCCCGGTCTCCTCGACGGTCTCACGACGGGCGGTCTGGAGAGGATCCTCCGACCGGGTGTCGAGATTGCCGCCCGGGAACTGCCAGTGCCGGGATCCGTACACCGAGCGCAGCTGGACGGGCCGGTCGTGCTCGTCGCGTACGTACAGGCAGCCGTACACCGTGTGGTGGGGCACGGTCTGCACGTACTGCGACGGCGGCATCGGCATGGACCGGCCGGGCCGCGCGGGCCGGTGGTCGAACGCGAAGGCCAGCGGGCCCAGCGCTTCCCGGTCCGGCGGGTAGATGCCGCGGAGCGCACCGAGCAGTTCCTCGCGCGGCGCGTCGGGATCGACGCGTGCCGGATCCTCAGCGTCCAGGAGGTCCTCGAACGAGTCGTACCGGGTGACCCGCTGCACGACGACATCGAGTTCCCGGTCGCTGTCCCGGTCGTGGAAGACGATCGTGTCCCCGGCTTCGACGGCGGCCTTCTCCGGGGTGGCGACGCGTACCTCGACGGTCTTCCGCCCCGACTCCACCTGGCCGTAGTAGCGCCCCAGCAGATGGAAGTGATGCTGGCGCGGGACGGCGGCCCCGGCGGGCTCGATTACGCGGGCGCCGGACGGCATGCCCGGTACGGCGACGGTCAGCGGGCTGTCCGGCGTGGCCGCGCTCCGGAGCGGGCCCCGCAGGAACATGAGAGCCAGCCCCTCGGTGTCGTGACGCTCGGCGGTGGACCAGCGGTTCTGCAGTGCCGCGAGTTCGTCCTCGCCGAGGGCGATGCCGTGCCGCAGGGCCGGGGTGTCGGCGATGAGCGGTGTGATGACCACGAGAGTGCCCCCGGGGCGCAGCTGGTGGCCCAGTGCGTGCAGGGTGCGGTCGCGGGAGGTGAGGAACGGAGCCACGAACCGCAGGGTGATCAGGTCGTATCCGTCGGCGTGCAGGGGGCCCCGGTCGTCGCCTTCGATGTCGAGGCGAAGCCAGCGGACCGCCCCTCCGTAGCGGGCGCCGGCCTCGGCGAGAGCGGTCGCGGACCAGTCGACGGCGTCCACGGAGTAGCCGAGGCCGGCCAGGTGAGCTGCGAGTTCCCCGACCCCGCAGCCGACGTCGAGGGCCCGTCCTTCGGCCGGGGCCGGTGTGTGAGCGGCCAGCAGTAGGCGCTCGCTGTCGCCGAGTCGGCGATAGCGGAGACCGTCGGCGTAACCGCGGTCCCATTCCTCCTGTGTGGTGAACATGTGCGGGCATGTCCCTTCCCGGTGGCGGCGGTCTGCGGACATGTCATTCCCCGGCGGCGGCGGTCTCAAGAAGAGGACGGGCCGACCGGCCCACGACGCACGCTCCGCGGCGGTCGGCGAGATCGCGCACGACCTCGCCGTCCTCCGGACCCGCCGGGCCGGGATCCGGTCAGTGGCCGCCGCTCGGGGGCTCGCAGTTGCTGCCGTCGGGGTAGCCGCCGAAGGCGTCCGCCTTGGTGGAGTCCCTGGTCATCGTGCCCTCCACGCACCAGGGAGAGACGCCGATGTCGATGAGGAAGCCGACCCCGGCGGCCGACCCGCCCTGGTACACCTGCATCTTCCCGGCGGAGTAGCCGAGGCTGGTGAGCGCGCTGCGGACGCTGTCCGGGGCGAAGTCGCCACGCTCGCGCAGCGGTTCCAGCGCTTTCTTGACGCGCGCGACGGCGGCGAGCCCCTTGCAGCGGTTCTGGCCGTGCAGCGGGATGGGCACCCTGAAGCCGTGGTTCTCGGCGTAGTGGTCGACCGGCAACCCGGTCGAGGTGGGAGTGGCGGCGGACGTGGGAACGGTCGGCTCGGGGCTGGGGCTCTCGCCGGGACAGGGGAAGTCGGCCGGTGTGCTGGGCGTGGATATGACGGTCGGCGTCGGATGCGAACTCGGGTACGCGTCGGCGGCGTCCCCGGCCCGCTCGGTTCCGCACCCTGCCGCCGACAGGACCGTCACCGCCAACGTCAGCATCCCGAGCCGGGCTCTCGTCTTCGCTCGCGTCGTCATCCCCCGATCCTTTCCTGCGGGCCGCCGGGCGTCATGAGTACTTCTACTCATGATCGCGCCGTGGCTGTGGCTGTGGCTGTGGCCGTGGCTGTGGCCGTCGGCTCCGCACCGGGCATCGGCACGGTGTCAGAGGCAGGCACTACGGTACGTCACCGTGGACGCTGCCGATCTCGACTACCGGGCCCGCACGCAGGCGGGCTGCATACCGCCGCATCTGGTCTCCCGCCTTCTCGAACTCGGCCATGCCGAGCGCGTGGGGTATTGGGCCGGCCGGGGGGAGTGGTTCTGCGCGCGGGAGTGGGCGCGACTGCTCGGTGAACAGGGCTCGCAGGCCGAGGCGTTGGAGATCCTCGCCCCGTACCGCGCCACGGGCTCGTGGACGGCCACCACGACCACGGCGGAACTGCTGGAGAGCTGGGGACGGGCCGACGAGGCGATCGTGCTGACCCGGAACCGTATGAAGCTCGGGCATCCGCAGGCCTTGGAGTACTACACGAGACTGCTTGCCCGGCACGGCCGCAGCGAAGAGGCGTTCACCCTGCTGCGGCCGTACATCGACGACCGTTCCTTGGCCGCGGCCCTGGTCGACGTGGCGGCGGGCGCCTGCCATGACGAGGAGGCCGCGGCACTGCTCGCCGCCCGGATCCCGGACGGGCACCGTTGCGACAGTCCGTGGTGCTGCCGCGGTCTCGATCCCGACACGGCGATCGGTCTGCTCGCCGTGATCCGTGAACGCCAGGGCCGTATCGACGAAGCGATAGCCCTGCTACGGACCCGGAACGCCACCTCGGTCAACGGCCGCGACCAACTGGCCGACCTGCTGGCCCGGCACGACCGCACCGCGGAACTGCGCGCCTACGCGGAGACCGAGTCGCTGGGGTGCGCCAAGCGGCGCCTTGCGGAACTGCTGGAGGAACGCGGGGACGTGGAGGGTGCGATCGGCGTGTACCGGCAGGCCGACGGCTCCTCCGCCGGCTCGGCCAACATGACGGTGGAGCTCGCGCTGCTCCTGGCGCGGCACGGCCGTGGGGGCGAGGCGATCGAGGTGATGCGGGCCTTGGCCGGTCGGCCTGGCGGGGTCGACGACTGGATTCTCCACGTGCTGTGCACCCTCTGTACCGAAGCGGGCCGCCCCGAGGACGGCCTGGCCCACCTCGACGCTCTCCTGAAGCGCCCTGGCGAGGAGGAGTGGGACCTGTTCTGGATCCGGCTTCCGCTGCTGGCCGCCTGCGGCCGCGTCGACGAAGCGATCGAGCGGGCCCGGGCTCACCTCGAGGGCGGCACTTCGTACGCGGCGCCGCACATCGCCGAACTGCTGGCCGGCGCCGGACGCACCGAGGAGGCCGTCGCGGCCCTGCGACCGCACGCCGCCGTGAACAGCCACGAGTTGGCCGGACACCTCATCGACCTCGGCCGCGTCGAGGAGGCCGTGGCAGTCCTGCACCAGGTCAACCCCACGCCACCACAGCCCTCGGCCATCGCCTGGAGCGAGGAGCCTCCGTTCTGAAGCAGTCGGTAACTTTATTTGTCGTAATCCCATGCGGTAACTAGAGTTGTCGTATGACGGTCTCTGAGATCACTCCGGAAGAGCAGGCAGAACTCGACAAGGCCCTCTATGACGCCTTGAATCCACTGGCCTCGGCCATTCGCTCCCGGCAGACCGGGCTGCCCGTGGGCCGCATGTGGGAAGCGGATCCCGTCGAAGTGGCACTGTCCGTCCTGGCCGCCTGGAAGGTGATGGATGCCGAGGTCAGGCGCCTGACCGCGCATGCGGCAGCAACCGCGGGCTCCTACGGTGCAAGTTACGAGCAGTTGGGGGCGGTCTGGGGCATCACCCGGCAGGGTGCCCGCAAGAAATGGCCCGACGCCGTCGGTCGCCCGGCGCCCGCGGCAACGGGCAGGAGCACGCTCGCGCTCTTCGGGGGGACGGCCGAGCTGATGCAGGCGGCTGCCGGTGACTGGAGCTGGACGGGCAGGGGCGCTGACGGCACATCAGGCCCGGTCGCTGACGCAACGCGATACGCGACAGCGGAAGAAGCAGCAGCCCATGCAGGCGCGTTCCTCAAAGAGCACGCCCTCGACGCCGTCGGCTGCTCCTAGGGCCTGTCGTTTGGATCAGTCCGGCGTCGCGGGTCGGCCGGGCAACAGGTCGGTCATGGCCGGCCTGATCCAAACGAATGGCCCTAGTAGGACTCCTCGGCGGTCCACGGCCAGGCGGCCTCGCGGTCGGCCTCGATCAGGCCGACCAGCCGGAACGCGGCGTCCGTGAGGCCGCCGAAGGTGTGCCGGTGCGGGCCCGTCGGGCCGTGGGCGGGCAGGTACCCCGCAAGGTTCCAGGTGTAGACCGGGATGTCGGGCGGGACCGATTCGGTCGGTTCACCCTGGCAGCAGTGGGCTGCCTGCTCGTCGGTGACGATCAGGACCCGGTCGTGCCCCCGGTAGTGGGCCTGCACCGCCTCCGTGGTGTTGGTGCCGCCCAGATGGTGGAACCGCTTCAGCACCCCGAGCACCGGCTCGCCCGCCTCGAACGGCACCTGCGTGCTGGTCGAGCCGAACTCCACCAGATCCGCCTGCTCGGCGCGCATGGCCACCGCGGTGCCGAACACGGCCGCCGTGTCCGCCCAGTTCAGCTTCGACCGCTCGGAGACGCCGGCGTAGTACATCGAGGCGGACCGGTCCACCAGGATCAGGGTCCGGCCGGGCAGGGGCGGTACGTTGGCCAGGGAGTGGCCCAGCGCCTGCTCCAGCGCGGCGCCCCAGCGCCGTTTCGGCGAGTGCCGGTAAGCGGCCAGATAGCGGAAGGGGAACTGCCGGGACCGGGCCACCTCGGCGGGGTCCGAGAGCCGGGCGGCGACCTGGGCCGCGACATTGTCCGAGACTCCCGCCTGGTCGAAGTTCCGCAGGTTCCGCAGGAGCGCCATCGGCCCCATCGCCGGGATCACGGCCTCCCAGACGGCGGCGTCCAGCGGACCCTGGAGCCAACCTGCCAGTACCTCCCACGTCATGCCCGCCGCGGTCAGCCGTCCGGAGCCGCCCGGTCCGGTCGCCAGGGCACGCCGCTCGTCCGGAGCCGCCTCCATCAGCGTCCGGTGGGCGGTCAGCAGACGGTCGGAGGACGGCGGAACCGCGCGCTCCGGATGGTGGCGGCGGTCCAGGGCGTACCGGAAGAGCGCACCCTGCCAGGGCTTGTCCGGGTCGGGGGAGGCGTGCACCAGGTTGAGCACGTCGCCGAAGCGCAGGCCCTTGGACGGGGTGTCGTATTTGAGCAGGGACCGGGACGTGTACAGACGGCGTACGCCGTCGCCGACGCCCCGCTTCACCGGCTGCGGCACGTTGCGCCCGTACGTCGAGATCCAGTGGGCGAGCAGCTCGCCGGGCTCGTCGGCGCGCTGGAGCACCGAGTCGATCACGGACCGGTTGGACGGGCCCCCGGAGTGCCCGGCCTCGAGCCGGGCGTGTACGTACGCGGCGGCGCCCACCAGGGACGCCGTGCGCATGTTGCCCTCGCCGCGCAGCCAGCGCAGCAGGCCGGCCGTCCACTCGGGGTCCTGGAGGGCGAGTTCACCGACGAGGCGGACGTAGCGGTCGTCCCGTTCCGCACCGCTCTCGTAAAAGGTCTGCTGGGAGACGAAGTTGCCGACCGCGAGGAGGAAGAGCTCCTCGCGGGGCTCCCGGACGAAGGCCCGGCCGCCCTCGTGGGTGCAGACGGGCGGCGAGAACGCGTGCACCGGTTGTGGCGGGGACAGGGAGACGGCGGCCGCCGAGACATGCGGGGCCACGAGCATCTCGGACCAGATCTTGGAGACGCGTGGGGCGTAACGAGGCAGTGAATCCCCCCGGATTCAAAGGAACGGACGGCCCCGGCCGCAAGGGTCGACGGGGCGAAGGCGCCCGCGCCTGCCGAGATCAGAGGTGGCGGCGGCGTCACTTGGTTTCGGAAGAAGTAGCCGCAGCCGAGCGCATCGGAGGCGCGGTCGCGATGCCAACGTACAAGCACCACCGGATCGCGCACCAGCGATTTATGCGGGACCGTGGCCGGCCGGCGCTCGGACGTCAGGCGGGTGGTCGTTTTGGGGGTCCGGCGCGCCGCGATGAGTCCTGCGGACACCGGCGGTCCTACTGTCGAAGCCGCTACGGAGGAGGAGTTGCGATGCGCAGCGTGACCTATTCGATGGGTATGTCGCTCGACGGCTACATCGTCGGGCCGGACGGTGGCTTCGACTGGACGGAGCCTGACGACGAGGTCTTCCGTTTCTGGATCGACGAGATCCGGGACGTCGGTGTGCATCTGCTGGGGCGACGGCTGTACGAGACGATGCTGTACTGGGAGACCGCCGACCAGGATCCGTCGCTGGACGACGCCCAGCTGGAGTGGGTCGCGCTGTGGAATCCGCTCCCGAAGGTGGTGTTCTCGACCACGCTGTCGGAGGTGCAGGGCAGCGCCCGCCTGGCCTCCGGCAGCCTGGTGGAGGAGATCGAGCGGTTGCGGGCCGAGCCGGGCCGGGGCGAGATCGCGATCGGCGGTGCGACTCTCGCCGCCGAGGCGGCCGCGGCCGGTCTGATCGACGAGTACCGGGCCGTGGTCCACCCGGTGCTGGTCGGCGGCGGCATCCCGTTCTTTCCCCGGCACGAGCGCCGGGTGGATCTCGAACTCGTCGAGACCCGCACCTTCGGTTCGAGGTTCGTCTACGTCCGCTACCGCGTGGCGCGCTGAAAGCCGTTCCGCAACCCCGCCGTTCCTCGGGAGGCACACTCAGACGTCGCGGCGCCGCACGGCCAGTACGGCGAGTGCGACCGTGACCAGCGGCCAGAGCGCGTACACGATCCAGGAGCCGGTGACCGTGGCGGTGTAGCCCAGGGACGCGGGGTCCGGCTCCCAGGTTTGGACCAGACGGTTCCAGGCGGCCGACACCAGGCTGTGTTTGACGTCCGCCGACCAGCGGTTGCTCTCCGGGAACATGGTGGGCAGCATCAGCAGGGTGAACACGCTGGTGCCCGTGGTCGCGGCGGCATGCCGGAGCAGCACGCCGAGGCCCAGACCGACCAGGGCACATACCGGAGCCAGCAACGCGGATGCCGCCAGGGCCCGGAACACCCCGGGGTGAGTGACCGGAACGGCGGCACCGTGCCCGTCCAGGACGGCCACATGGACCAGGAAGGAACCGGTGGAGGCCGCCGTGCCGACCGCTGTCCACACGGTGGCGGTGACGGCCGCCTTGGCCAGTACCACCGAGCCGCGGGCCGGGACGGCCACGGTGGTGGCGCGGATCAGGCCGCTGCTGTACTCGCTCACGACGGTGAGGGCACCCATGCAGGCGGCGATGAGCATCAGCGTCCAGTAGCCGGCCGCCGGGTAGGCGTCGAAAGGCCGGAAATCGGCGGGACCGGAGCTCGCGGCCCGGTCCGTCAGTGTGGCCACCGCGGAGGCCCCGAGGACGAACACAAGGGTGAGCGCGATCGTCCACGGTGTGGAGCGCAGCGACCGCACCTTGATCCACTCGGCGGCGAGCAGGTCGCCGAAGCGGGCGGGCGGCCCGGTGGACGAAGCGGCCGGGGAGCGGGAGGCGAGTGTGGTCATCGAGGCTGTCCTGCCGGGTATTCGACGCTGTCGGCGGTCAGGTCCATGAACGCGGCCTCCAACGAGGCGGCACGGGTGGTCAGTTCGCTCAGTCGGATACCGTGCTCGAAGGCCAGCGCCCCGATCCGGTCGGCCGGGAGACCCGTCACGGCGAGCGTCTCGGCTCCCGCCGAGCCTTCCGGCTCGACCGAGGCTCCCGCCGCGGTCAGCAGGGCCGCCAGCTCGGCGGTCCGCGGTGTCCCCACCAGGACACTGCTCCGGGTGCTGCGCGCCGCGAAGTCCCGCAGCGGCTCGGCGGCGACGAGGCGGCCCCGGCCGATGACGACCAGATGGTCGGCGGTGTTCTCCATCTCCGCCATCAGATGGCTGGAGAGGAAGACCGTGCGCCCCTCGGCGGCCAGGCGTCGCAGGAGCCGACGTACCCACAGGACACCCTCCGGGTCCATCCCGTTGATCGGCTCGTCGAACATGAGCACGGGCGGGTCACCGAGAAGGGCGGCGGCGATTCCCAGCCGCTGCTTCATACCGAGGGAGAAGCCGCCGATGCGGCGGTCCGCCGCTTCGGCCAGCCCCACCTCCTGGAGCACCTGGTCCACCCGGCTCCGCGGGATGCCGTTGCTGCGGGCCAGAGCGCACAGATGGGCCGTGGCGCTGCGGCCGCCGTGGACCTGCCCGGCGTCGAGGAGGGCGCCGACGTACCGCAGTCCGCGGGGGCGGCGGTGGAAGGGCACGCCATCGACGGTGGCGGCGCCGGTGGTGGGCGCGTCCAGGCCGAGGATCACCCGCAGGGTGGTGGACTTGCCGGCTCCGTTGGGGCCGAGGAATCCGGTGACCCGGCCCGGCCGGACGGTGAAGGAGAGATGGTCGACGGCGGTCCTGCCACCGAATTGCTTGGTGAGTTCGCATACTTCGATCACGGCACCCACACTGCCGACCGGAGCCCCGTCCGGGCATGGGGCCGTGGGCGGCAATCGTGCGCCCGGACCAGCCCGTGGGCGTACGTCCGCGGACTGATGCCGCGTCGTCGGCGGCCCGGCTAGTCTCGCCGCGTGAACCCCATGACAACTGCTCCTCTGCCTGCGCGCGTTGCGCTGTGGCCCCGTTCCCGGGAGGGCACATCGCCGATGACGACAACCAAGGCCGCGGCCTGGGCGGGGAGCATCTCCTACCTCCTCGTGGTGGGTCTGCTGGTGGGGGCCGCGCCGCGGGCGTCGGGCACGGTCCACGGGATCGGGGCGCTGCTGGCCGTGATCCTGCTCGCCGGCATGGTGCGCAGGATGCCGCTGCCGGCTCTGGCCATGGCACTGTTCGGGTCCACTGTCGTGGTGGTGGGCCCGCCGAGTTCCGGCCGGGAGAGCCTGGCGGCGGCGTACCAGGGCCAGTTCCTGTCGTATCTGGCGGTGGACCTCATGCTGGGTCTCATCGTCGCCACCTGTGAGCGGCGCGCCTCGATCGCTGCCGTGGCCGTGTCGTTCACCGTGCAGCTTCTGGTGATCGCCGGCTTCTCGCACGGGGACGGCCTGGCCGTCAACGAGGTGATCGCCGTCCTGGCCCTGGCCGCGTCCTGCCTTGCCGGTCTGCTGAGCCGCGAGCGCCGCGAGCACGCGGTGGCGCTGCGGGCACAGGAGGTGGCCGAGGCGGTGCTCGCCGAACGGCTGCGGATAGCACGGGAGTTGCACGACATGGTGGCGCACGGCATCGGCATCGTCGCCATCCAGGCCGGTGTGGGCAGCCGGGTCATCCGGACTCAGCCCGCAGAGGCGTGCGAGGCCCTGCGCGCCATCGAGGCCACCAGCAGAGAGGTCCTGTCGGGTCTGCGGCGCACTCTGGTGTCGCTCCGTCAGGCCGACCGGGCCGCGACCACCGAGGCGCGGTCGCCGCTCGCACCGTCGCCCGGTCTGGCGGACGTCGAGCGGCTGGCGGCGGCGACGGCGGGCGCGGGGGTACGCGTCGACGTGCACCGCACCGGGGAGCAGCGCCCGGTGCCGGCCGACATCGATCTGTCCGCCTACCGCATCGTGCAGGAGGCGCTGACCAACGTGGTCCGCCACGCGGGCACCGGGCGTTGCCGCGTGGCCGTCGACTACGGAGACGAAGAACTGTCCGTGGAGATCGTCGACGACGGGCACGGCGTCACCGGCAACGGCCCCGCGCACGGCTTCGGCATCATCGGGATGCGGGAGCGGGCCGCCCTGCTGGGCGGTCACCTCAGCGCCGGACCACGCCCCGGAGGCGGCTTCCGGGTGGCGACCCGGCTGCCGCTGCCCGCAGTCGTCGCGGCCGTGGTGGAAGCCCGATGACCGTCCGGGTGGTACTCGCCGACGACCAGCCGCTGGTGCGCTCCGGTCTGCGCGTGCTCATGGCCGACCACAGCGATCTGGAGGTCGTAGGGGAAGCCGGCACCGGCGCCGAAGCAGTCCGACTGGTCGGCGAACTCGGCCCCGATGTCGTGGTCATGGACATCCGGATGCCAGGCATGGACGGGATCGAGGCCACCCGCCTGATCACGACCGGACGGGCGGCGACCACCCGCGTCCTCGTTCTGACCACTTTCGACGAGGACGACCACGTCTATGGCGCGCTCCGGGCCGGTGCGAGCGGCTTCGTGGTCAAGGACATGGCGCTGGACGACATCCTCGCGGCGATCCGCGTGGTCGCCGCCGGCGACGCGCTGATCGCGCCGGGTGTGACGCGTCGTCTGATCGCGAACTTCGTCGGGCGCCCGGTGCCGGTCCCTGCGCTCTGCCCTCGGCCGGTCGAGGGCATCACCGAGCGGGAGCGGGAAGTACTGACCCTGGTCGGCCGGGGCCGGTCGAACGCCGAGATCGCCGAAGACCTGTACATCACGGTGGCCACCGCCAAGTCGCACGTCTCCCGCCTGCTCACCAAACTGGGCGCCCGGGACCGGGTCCAACTCGTAATCACCGCCTACGAGACGGGGCTCGTCACCCTGTCTCGCTGATGCCGTCACCGGCCCTCACGGCGAAGCGGGAACTCCCGGCAGGCTGTCACTCCCGGTGCTCTCGCATGCCATGATCGGTGACGTACGGAGCCCGACCGAAGGGAAGGACATCATGCCCGCCTATGCGATAGCGCACCTGCAAGAGGCCACCCCGGTCCCCGAGATCGCCGAGTACATCGAGCGCATCACCGCCACCTTCACCCCGTACGGCGGCCGATTCCTGGTACACGCCTCCCAGCACGAGGTGAAGGAGGGCAGCTGGCCCGGGCACGTCGTGGTGATCGGCTTCCCCGGGATCGCCGAGGCGCGGGCCTGGTGGGACTCGCCCGCGTACCAGGAGATCGCACCACTGCGCTCACGGCACATCGAGGGCGACATCATCCTGGTCGAGGGCGTTCCCGAGAACTACGACGCGGCTACGACCGCCAAGACGATGCGGGAGAGCCTGCCGGCCGAGTAGGCCCAGGTCCGGGCCCGGCGCAGCGGTGCCGGGCCCGGGTCCCAGGACGCGGAGCGTCCCGTCCGGGCGGAATTTCCCCCTGCGAACAATTGACAGGTGTCTCTCAGTCTCCGGCGACGCAATCCACAGCGTCCGCTGGTCGACTTCGACGGCGCCGCTCCTGGCGGCGCCGCCGGCCGCCCCACCGCTCGTTCGTATGATGCCGGGCATGGCGCGATTCGAGGATCTCTGCGGCTCCCTGTGGGACACCGACGGCGAGGCCGTCGTCCAGCCGCCGCTGACGGACCGGGCGATCGCGGAGGCCGAGCGGCTGCTGGGCGTCACGCTCCCCGCCTCCCTGCTCGGCCTGCTGTGCCATCGCAACGGGGGCGTGGTAGCGCAGAGTTGGGACGCGTTCCCGACGAGCGGGCCGACCTCGTGGAGCGCCGACCATGTGCCGTTCGACTTCGTGATGGGCATCGGGGGCCGCGAGGACACGCTCTCCCTGCTCCACAGCCCGTATCTGGTCGCGGAGTGGGGACTTCCGGCCGACGTGGTCCTGGTGTCCGCCGCCGGCGGGGCGTGCTTCATCGGGCTCGACTACCGGGCCTGCGGCCGGCACGGCGAACCCCCGGTCGTCTGGTTCGACGCGGACCGCGAAACCGAGCTGGCCCTCGCCCCGGACTTCCGGTCCTTCGTCGAAAGGCTCGTCCCATCGGCCGACTTCGAGAGCGAGGACGAGGAAGAAGCCCCCGACTGAGCCCGGCCGACGCCAGGGTTCGGCAAATCCCGCGCGAGGTGTTTTCGCGGGCGGCCGGCCTGCCCGCCTACGTGACGGCAGGACTGCGGCGCTCGATCAGTACGACGTCGCGCCATGCTCCGTGGTGCTTGCCGATGCGTTCGCGGGTGCCGATGACGCGGAATCCGGCTCTCTGGTGGAGGGCCAGGCTGCCGGAGTTCTCGGGGAAGACGCCCGACTGAATGGTCCAGATGCCCGCCGCCTCGGTCGAGGCGATCAGGGCGCCCAGCAGCGCCGAGCCGACGCCGCGCCCGCGGGCGTCGGGGTGGACGTACACCGAGTGCTCGACCACCCCCGCGTAGACGCACCGGTCCGACACTCTCACCGCGGCGATCCAGCCGAGCACCCGGCCCGAGTCGTCGACGGCGACGTGTCGGTGGCCGGGCAGCTTGGTGGCGTCGAAGTGCTCCCAGGTGGGCGCGGTCGTCTCGAAGGTGGCGTCGCCCTCGTCGATGCCGAGTTGATAGATCGTCAGGACCTCGGCGGCGTGTTCGGGGCCCATGGCCGTGATGCGCAGGCCGGGCGGGACGCTCACGCCCGGCCCACCGGGGCGATCTCGGCGATCAGTTCGCGGATGCGCTTGTCGATCTCGTCGCGGATGGGCCGCACGGCGGCGACGCCCTGCCCGGCCGGGTCCGGGAGTTCCCAGTCGAGGTAACGCTTGCCGGGGAAGACCGGGCACGTGTCGCCGCAGCCCATCGTGATGACGACGTCCGAGGCCTGCACGGCCTCGACCGTGAGCACTTTCGGGACCTCGGCCGAGATGTCGATGCCGGCCTCGGCCATGGCCTCGACGACGGCCGGGTTGACCGTCGAGGCGGGGGCGGACCCGGCGGAACGCACCTGGACGCGCTCGCCCGCGAGGTGGGTGAGGAACGCGGCGGCCATCTGGGAGCGCCCGGCGTTGTGCACGCAGACGAAGAGTACGGACGGTCGTTCGGCAGGGATGTTCACGGCGGTTGCGCTTTCTGGCGGAGGGCCGGTCAGGGGTGTGCGGGGGCGGCGAGTCCGGGTTCGCCCGGGAGATCGGCAGGGACGGCCGGTACGGGTGCCGGGTGCCCGAAGACCGCGCGCACCAGCCCCAGCCCCAGTGCGGCGCCCAGCAGTTGGGCCGCGATGAACGGGCCGAGGGAGCCGGGGGAGATGCCGGCGAAGGTGTCGGTGAAGGCCCGTCCGATGCTGACCGCGGGGTTCGCGAACGAGGTCGACGACGTGAACCAGTACGCCGCGCCGATGTAGGCGGCCACGGCTCCGGGTGCATGGCGGGTCTGAGCGGTGCGGTCGAGCCCGAAGACCAGCACGACGAGCCCGGCGGTCGCGACGACCTCGCCCAGCCACAGATGGCCGGCGAAGCGGTCGTGGGTGGACCACCGTACGAGCGGCCTGCCGAACATCGCGTCCGCCAGGACGGCCCCCGCGACGGCTCCGGCGACCTGAGCCGGTATGTACGCGGCGGCCTCACGTGCGGTCGGTCCGTTGCCGGTGCGGCGGGCGGTGATCCAGGCGGCGAGGGTGACGGCCGGGTTGAAGTGCGCTCCCGAGACCGGCCCCAGGAGCAGGATCAGCACGCCCAGGCCGAACACCGTGGCCATTGAGTTGGCGAGCAGCTGCACGCCCACGTCATGGGTGAGCTCGGTGGCCTGGATGCCGGAGCCGACGACCACCGCGACCAGGGCCGCCGTACCGGCGAACTCGGCGACGGCCCGGCGGCCGAGAGGGGCGCTCACGCGGTCGCCGCCGAAGCCTGCAACGTCTTCAGGAAGGCGGCGAGCCGGTCGAGGGTGGCGGGCAGAGCCCAGTAGTAGACCCAGGTGCCGCGTCGCTCGCAGTCGATCAGACCGGCCTGCCGCAGCTGCTTGAGGTGGTGCGAGATCGTCGGCTGGGACAGCTCGAAGGCCGGGGTCAGGTCGCAGACGCACACCTCACCGCCCGCCCGCGCGGCGATCATCGACAGCAGCCGCAGACGGACCGGGTCGCCCAGGGCCTTGAACAGCCTCGCCAGTTCCGCCGCCTGGCCGTCGTCCAGCTGGGCGGTCACCAGGCCGGGGCAGCATGAGCCGTTCTCGTCGTCCTGACCGAGGACCGCGAGTTCTTGCTTTGACATGCGTCTATGTTGACATCCTTCGATGCAGGGGCGCAAGGTTGCATCGAAAGGTGTCAATACAAGCCGATGGGAGTCCTGCCATGCCCCGTGCTCAGCTCGCCCTGCGGGTCAGCGACCTGGAAGCGTCGATCGCCTTCTACTCGAAGCTCTTCGACACCGAACCGGCCAAGCGGCGCGAGGGCTACGCCAACTTCGCCATCACCGAGCCCCCGCTCAAGCTCGTCCTGATCGAGGGGAGTCCCGGCGAGGAGACCCGGCTCGACCACCTCGGCGTCGAGGTCGAGTCCGCCGACCAGGTCCACGCCGCCACCGACCGCCTCAAGGGCGCAGGCCTGGCCACCTTCGAGGAGAACGACACCTCCTGCTGCTACGCGCTCCAGGACAAGGTGTGGGTGCACGGACCCGGCCGGGAGCCGTGGGAGGTGTACGTCGTGAAGGCCGACGCGGACACCCTCGGCAAGAGCGCCGACCCCGACGCCGTCAGTGCCACCGACGCCACCGGTGACGGCTGTTGCATCGGCCGGGCCGCCGGACCTGCCCCCGAATCGGCGGGCTGCGGCTGCGGATGAACCGGCAGTTCACGGGCTCGTCCCTGTCCCGTGCATGAGAGAACCGTCCGGCGAAGCGCCTGCCCGCGGCGGGCAGGTATGGGGGAGCCCCCCTCCCCGGTCGGGAGGGGGGCTCCATCGGCGCACGGTCAGCGGACCGCGGGCGGGATGCTCTGGTCGTACTGGAAGACGTTCTGCGGGTCGTACTTCGCCTTGATCCTGCGCAGGCGGTCGAAGTTGTTCCGCCAGTAGGCGGTCTCCCAGTCCTGCGTGCCGATGTTCGGCACGTTGACGTAGGCGCCGTCCACGTAGGGGCGCAGCTTCTGGCTGAACTCGGCGATCCAGGCCTGTGCCTGCGGGGTGAGCGGGTCGCAGATGCCCGGCTGGTCACTGCGCTTGCCCCAGCCGGCGCCCGGCTCGGCGTAGAAGAGCGCGTCGCGGTGCGGGAACGCCGTGCCGCCGCGGGGGTTCTTGCGGACCGCCCCGCCGAACGCCTGGACGAAGAAGTTGCTGTCGTCCGTGGGGGCCTGATCGATGAAATGCTTGACGATGTCGATCGCCTTGCCCGGGAACGGCTTCCTGGTGAACTGCGAGAAGAACTTCCAGTTCGCGGGTTCGAGCTCGATCGGGACCTGGAACCCCGTGTACACGTCGCCCCAGTTGCCCACCTGCGTCGTGACGTCGGGGCTGTCGATCGACAGGAGCGGGGCCAGCAGCCGCTTCGCCTCCGCGGGCGTACCTTCGGCGAGGACCGCGAACAGCAGGATCTGGTTCTTGTGGATCTCGAGCTGGGTGCCGAGGCGGTTGTCGGTGAACGGCGCGACGCGCTGGTAGGTCTCGAAGGTCCTGCGCAGGTGTTTGGTGTCGTTCCACGTGGCCGTGAGGTACGTGACGCTCTTCAGCGGGGCCAATTTGTAGGTGAGGGAGGTGACGATGCCGAAGTTGCCGTTGCCCGCGCCGCGCAGCGCCCAGAGCAGGTCCGAGTGGTGGTTCAGGTCGACCTTGAGCACCTTGGCGCACTCGTCGCCGTCCGCGACGACGATCTCGGCGCCGATGAGGCTGTCGCAGGCCATGCCGATCCAGCGGGTCAGGAAGCCGAAGCCGCCGCCGAGCGTGGCGCCGGACAGACCCACGCTGCCTTCGGTACCCGTCGTCACCGCGAAGTTCCGCTTCGCGAGCGCGGTCACCGCTTCACCCTGGTTGAGCCCGGAGCCGACGGTCGCGACGCGGGCGTGGGCGTCGATGTGGACCGACTTCAGGTCGCTGATGTCGATCACGAGGCCGGCATCGACGTTCGACCAGCCCTCCAGGTTGTGGCGGCCGCTGCGGATCCGCACCGCGGTGTCGTGCTGCCGCGCCCACGTCAGGGCGTTGACCACGTCCTGGGTGTTCTGGGCGAAGACGATGACCAGCGGATAGTGGGAGAAGAGCTGGTCCCAGCCCAGGCGCGCGTTCGTGTAGCCGGCGTCGTGGGGCCGGACGATCCGGCCGGTCAGCTTCGCCGGCGGGCAGTGCCCGTGCCCCCCGTGTGCCGCACCCGCGGCGCCTTCCGTCACGGCGCTCGCGTCAGCAGCCGCGGCGGCCGCGATACCCGGCACGACGACAGAGCCGGCGCCGGCGACCGCGGAAGTCTTCAGTAGTCGGCGACGGGAAAAGTCATTCATGGTCCGTGTCCTCTCGACCACTCGCGGGTGCGAATCGGTCCTTTATGGATCATTCAAGGCGAAGTGGACGTTAACAAGGATGATCACGGTGATCGGTCTCGACACGCTCAGTGCCACGAGCGGGGGGCCGGATGCCGCAGCCCCCGGCGCTGTGCGCCGACCGAGCCGGCGCAACCGGGGGAGCAGCGGAGGGTGAGATGGGGGGTGACCTGGGCTTTTTACGCTCAGGTCCCCGGCTGCGGAGCCAGGAGACACCCTGTGGGGACGGCGGCCGAACCCGTACCGAACTGTTCCCGGCGCGGTGGCCCGCCGGACAGGTCCTAGTCGCTCTCGCTCTTCTTCTCCTCTTCCTTGCTCTCCTCCCTCTCCTCCCTGTTCGTGCGGCCGTCGTGCCAGGGGTTCGCGTCAGAGGAGATCAGCACGTCCGCCCGTGGTGGCACACCCTCGGCCGCGGCGGGCTGGGCCGTGACTCCGGTCTGAGCCAGCAGAGTTGCCAGGGCGGCTCGGTGCGCTTCGATGCGTTCCTCGAGGTTCTCGCTGATTTCAGGTGTGTCCGACACTGCGGATCAGCCCTTCCATGAGTCGTTTCCTGCTGTTGCGGCAGTACGCGGTCTCGGTGACGTCGAATCGGCCGGTCTCGAAATACTTGTTCGCCGCCCCGCCACCGAGGCAGTAGCCGAAGTGGCCACAGGTGGCCCGACAGGCTGCGAAGCCCTCCAGGGTCTCCTCCACCCAGGCGGCTTGGGGCGCACGCCGCACCAGGTCGACGAGGTCGGCGTCGCGCACATTGCCCACGGTGAAGGGGCCGTGGCGCGGGGAGGAGAACCCCGCCAGATCCGGCCCCAGCACCGTGACTTCGCCGTCCCAGCCGATCATGGGCATGGGGTCGTGCGGGGCCAGAGCGCGTTGTGAGGCCGTACCGGCCAGCGTCGCCGAGACATGGCGCAGCGCGTGATCGAACTCCCGTATCCGCAGGCGCCGGTCGGAGCGCCAGCGGGTGGCGAGCGCGGCCCAGAAGGCGGTCACCCGCCCGTCGTCCACCTGACCGCCGGCGTGGACGCCCTTGCGTTCCACGATGTTGATGCCGAGCGAGTGGCACCCCAGGGCCACGAACCAGTCGTACAGCTCCACGGCGCGGCCCGGGTCGGGGTCCTCGACCACCGCGATGGCCCCGAAGGGTATGCCGTGTCCGCGCAGTGCGGCGATGCCGCGCAGAGCGAGTTCGAAGCTCTCCCGTCCGGCCCGGGTGGTGCGGGCACCGTTGGCGTGGCCCGGGCCGTCCAGGCTGACGTTCACGCTGATCCGATGGCGGGTGAACACCTCGCACCAGGCGTCGTCGATCAGGGTGGCATTGGTCTGCACGGAGTGTGTGACCCGGCCGCCGTCGCTGCTGAACCGTCCGATCAGTTCGGTGAAACCCGGCGTGCCGAGGGCGAGCGGTTCCCCGCCGTGCCAGACGACGCGTACCGGATGCAGGAGGGACCAGGCCGCCACGCCGCGCGCCACGGCGTCGGCCACCGCCACCGACATGCGCCGGTGAGCGGCACGGTACGGGAGATAGCAGTACGAGCAGTCGAGGTTGCACAGCGTGGTGGGTTGCAGGAAGACGACCGACGCGGTCCGGGCCAGTTCAGTCATCGCCTGCCTCCGCATGGACGGCTCCCGCGGGCACACCCAGGGCCGTGACCCGTCGTATCACCGCTCGTGCGGCGTCCTCGGAGCCGCTGCGCCGGTACAGCGCGGCCGCTTCCTGCCAGGACCGCAACGCCCTGTCGACGTCACCCGCGTCGCATACCGCGGCGGCGTGGAGATCGAGCGAGCGGGCCTGGCCGTAGGTGTCGAAGAAGACGTCACGCAACACCGCCAAGGCCCGTTCGTGGCAGTCGACGGCGTCCCGGTGGCGCCCGGCCGACCGCAAGGTGCTGCCCAGATCGTTGAGGACCATGGCCTCGCGGTACTGCTCCTTCTGCTGCCTGACGACGTCCAGGGCCTTCGTGTGCTGCTCGATCGCCTCCGGGAACCTGCCCATCGCATGAAGCGTGAGGGCGAGATCGTTGCGCGCACTCGCCGCACGCTCCGTGTGGCCCAGTTCCTGGAAGAACGCCACGCAGCGCGTGTGGTCGTCGAGGGAGGCGTCGAGTTGCCCCAGACCTCGCAGGACGCGCGCCCGGTTGTTGGTGGAGATGGTCTCCATGATCGTGTCCCCGAGCGAGCGGTACGCGGTCCGGGCCGCGTCGAGATGCGTCAGGGCCTGCTCGAAGTGCTCCATCCTGTAGCGCAGGACGCCCAGTCCGTTCTGGGTCATGGCAGCGGTACGGACGGCGCCCGACGTACGCAGCAGTGTGTCCGCTTCCTGGAACGCGTCCAGGGCCTGGTCGAAGCGGCGGCCCTCCAGCAGGGCGTTGCCCAGGTTGTAGCGGGCGGTACCCTCCTCCCGGACCGCGCCGATCACGTGGAAGAGGTCCAGGGCCCGCCGGTGGGCGGCGATCGCCTCGTCTCCCCGCCGCAGATAGCGCAGGGCCATGCCGAGGTTGTCCTGCGCCATTCCCTCGAAGAGCCGGTCGCCGAGCAGGCGAGCCCCCTGGATCGCGTGCTGGTACACCTCGGCGGCGTCGTCGAAGTGGTGCCGCCAGGACAGGTAGTGGCTCAGGCCGAGCGCGAAGCGCACACCGGTCCCGGCATGTTCCGGATCGGCGGCCCACTGGGAGGCCGCTACCAGCCCCTCACGTTCCGCGTCCAGCCAGCGCAGAGCCTCCTCGCGGTCCGTGAACCCACCGCTGCGCGGCTGTTCGGCAAGCGTCTGGAGGAAGGCGTGACTGTCGGCGACGCGCTGGTGATACCGGCTGAGCAACCGGGCTCGCGCCGCGTGCGCGTCCGCGGACAGGGCGGCGTTCTCCCCGGTCCTGAAGACACCGTACGCACGCACCAGGTCGTGCATCCGCCAGCGGCCGCGGCTGCTGCCGGTCTCGATCAGGTGGGCCCGGACGAGGACGTCGAGCGACCGCGGATCCGGCGGCGCACCGCCGAGGGCGGTGAGTGCCTCCGGTCCGGCCTCGGGCCCGGGCGCAAGGGCGATCAGGCTGAACAGCCGTGCCGGGCCCTGCCCCAGTCGCCGGTACGACATGTCGAAGGCCGCCCTCATCGCTCGCTCACCGTCGTCCAGGTGGTCGATGCGTGTCGTCATGTCGGCGAGTTCGTCACCGAGTTCCGCGACCGGCTTGGCGGGGTCGTTGACGAGCAGCGCTGCGGCGATGTGCAGGGCGAGGGGCAGATGCCCGCACAGTTCGGACAGCCGACGTGCCTGGTCGGGTTCCTGTGCGATACGCGTGTCGGTCGGGTCGGCCGACCGGAGTGCCGTCTTCAGCGCCTCCACGGAGTGCTCGGGCGAGAGCACCCCCAGGCGCAGCAACCGCGCGCCCAACGGTGCCAGGACGTCACGGGAGGTGAGCAGTACGCGGTGACGCGGATGGCCCGGCAGCAGCGGTCGCACCTGGGAGGAGTGGGAGGCGTTGTCCACGACGACCAGGAGCGCACCCTGATTCCCGGCGACGTCGGCCAGCACCGAGCGGTACAGCCCGGCACGTGCGTCGGCACTCGCCGGCATGTGGTCCTGAGGCACGCCGAGTGCCAGCAGAAGCTGTTCCAGGGCCTGTTCCGGGGCCACGGGGACGTTGTCGTAGCCGTGCAGGTCGAGGAAGACCACTCCGGCGGGGAAGAAGCCGCGGCGTTGCGCGGCATGGGCGGCTTGCAGGGCGAGCGCGGTCTTGCCGATGCCGCCGAGTCCGGTGACCGAGGACACGAGGACGGCACCACGGGCCGGTTCGGCGGGGTCCAGGGCGGTCAGCAGGGCCTGTAACTCGCCGTCGCGTCCGACGAAACCGGGTACGGGGCCGGGCAGCGACCGCAGGGCCAGGGCGCCCGGAGCGTGGTGGAAGTGGTGCTCCACCTTCTTGCCCACGACATCTCCGTGGAACTGCCCGGAACGGAAGTCGAGCAGGTCCGGTCCCACGGTGATGCCGGCGACCTCTTCGTCGCTCCCGACCCCGTCCGGAGCGCGACCAGTACCCGTTCCCATACGTCCATCATGCGGTGCGGAGCACCGTCGGCGCACTGCCCCGACGGTCACGGAACGGAGGCTCGGTGTCGGCCGGGAGCGGAATGCGATGATGAGGGCATGGGACGACAGCGGACCAAGCCGGCCCCGACGCCGCCGACCACCACGCGTGGCCGGCGTACCCGGGACGGCCTGATCCTTGCCGGGCGGGAGATCCTGGAGCAGCGAGGCTGGTCCGCTTTCAGTCCCGAAGCGGTGGCGCAGGCGGCAGGTGTCTCGTACGGCACGTTCTATACGTACTTCGAGTCCCGTGACGACCTGCTGCACCATGTCGTCCGGTCGGTCGCGGGCGAGATGCTGGCCGCGAGCCTGGTGTCACCGGACGTGGTGGGCGATCCCTACGCCAAGCTCGTGGAGTCCAACCGGCTCTACCTCCGTGCCTGGGACAGGGCGTCGAAGGTGCTGCGGCTCGTGGACCAGGGTGCGGCCGCGGACGAGGCCCTGCGGCAGATCGTCCTGGAGATCCGCGAGTTCTACGTCGGCCGGGCCACGAAGGGCCTGCGGCGGCTGCAGGACGCGGGGCTGGCCAATCCGGACCTGGACACGCGCCTGACGGCGTTGGCGCTGGGGTCGATGGTCGAGCAGGTCGCCCACGCGCGGTCCGCCATGGAGGAGCCGTACGACGAGGACACGGTCGTCGATCACCTCTCGCGGCTGTGGGCGTCGGCCATCGGCCTGCAGGGCGCGCCCGACGAGGGGTGGGCCGCTCGGGCCCGTGCCGCCGCGGGGACGGCGTCCGACTGACACGGCCGGAAGCCGGGTCGAGGCATTCATGATCAGCGGGCGCCGAGTCATGGGGCGTGGCCGGGTCAGCGCCCCGTGAAGGACGGTTGCTGCCTGGCGAGGAAGGCGTGCAGGCCGCGCCGGTAGTCCTCGGAGGCCCCGGTGCGGGCGATCTGCGCCGCTTCGTGTTCCAGCGCCGCGTCGAGTGTCGATCCGGACGCCGAGGTCACGGCTGCCTTGATGGCGGCGAAGGCGCGGGTGGGGCCGGCGGCCAGTGCGGCGGCGCTGCGGTGGACCTCGGCGTCGAGGTCTTCGTCGGCGGTGACCTGGTGCAGCAGTCCCAGGTCGAGCGCCTCCGCCGCACCGATGAGGCGGGGGCGGAGCAACAGGTCCAGTGCCGCCGCCCGTCCGGCGATGCGGGGCAGGGTCCAGGAGATCCCGGTGTCGCAGGACAGACCGATGCCGACGAAGGCGCTGGTGAAGGCCGCTGAGGTGGCGGCGATCCGGAGGTCGCAGGCCAGCGCCAGCGCCATGCCCGCGCCGGCGGCGACTCCGTTGACGGCCGCGATCACGGGCTTGGGCATGGTCAGCAGGGTCCGGACGAGGGGGTTGTAGTGCTCGCGCACAGCGTCGGCCATGGCGTCGGGGCCCTCTGCGGTCCGTGCTTCCTCCAGGTCCTGGCCGACGCAGAAGGCCCGTCCGGTTCCGGTGAGGACCACGGCACGGACATCGGGGGCATCGGCCGCAGCCTGCAACGCGGCCAGCAGTCGCGTCCTGGCGTCGAGATCCAGGCTGTTCATCCGGGCCGGCCGGTCGAGTCGGATCGTACGGACATGGCCTTGCGTGGAGGCGCTGACGGCAGGGGGCAACGGCATGACGGGTCCTTGAGCGGCATCGGTGAGCTCTCGGCAACGTGACCGGCGGAGAGGCTCTCGGCAGGGGCAGGCAGCGATTCTGCAACTCGTTGCATAAACCGGCAAGAGGCGTCGCGGGGGCGTGGGGCGCGGTCGCAGCCGCACGGCGGCTCCCGGCTGAACTCCCGTACGGGGTCTCACCAGCGGCTTCCCCGATTCGCGCTGCAGTCGTCCCCGGCATCTGACTATTTTGTCATTGAGATGAGCGTCACAAGGGAGGAGATCGTGCGGTTGATCGCTACCTCGCGTGCTGCCGCGGTCACCCGGAGGTGCGAAGTCTGTTGTCGCAGCCTCAGCCTGTCGTGCGACTCGGACTGAGTGGCCGCCGTCGCGAGTCGGCGACGCCGAATCTCGCACTTGACTATTTTGTCATGTTGATTGACGCTGCCGTCACGAAACGCCGACTCCGGTGAGCGGAGCGGCTGATGACGGCACAGCAGCCAAGGAGAGATGTTCATGGACGTCCGGTTCGACTTCAGCGGCAAGACGGTGGTGGTGTTCGGCGGTACGTCCGGCATCAACCTGGCCATCGCCGAGGCGTTCGCCGCGCGGGGTGCGGCGGTGGCGGTGGCCAGCCGTAAGCAGGCCAACGTCGACGCGGCCGTCCGGCAGCTCGGCGCACACGGGAACCCGGTACGCGGGTACGTCGCCGATGTGCGCGACATGGGGTCGGTCGAAGCGGTCTTCGGCGCGGTGCGCTCGGAGTCCGGGCCGGTCGACGTCCTGGTCTCCGGGGCGGCCGGCAACTTCCTGGCCGAGGCGAGCGAGCTGTCGTCGAACGGCTTCAAGGTGGTCGTGGACATCGACCTCAACGGGACGTTCCACGTGATGCGCGCCGGGTTCGAGCACCTCGCTCCGGGCGCCTCGGTCATCAACATCACCGCGCCGCAGGCGGTGATCCCGGTGCGCTACCAGGCCCATGTCTGCGCCGCGAAGGCGGGTGTGGACCAGCTGACCCGGGTGCTTGCGCTGGAGTGGGGCGGCAAGGGCATCCGCGTGAACGCGATCGCGCCGGGCCCGATCGCCGACACGGAGGGCATGGCCCGGCTGTCGCCGGGGGACGACCCGGACGGCGACAGGTCGGTCAGGACCGTTCCACTGGGCCGGTTCGGCACGAAGCAGGAGATCGCCGACCTCGCCATGTTCCTGTCGTCCTCGGCCGCCGCCTACATCTCCGGTGCGGTGATCCCGTGCGACGGCGGTGGATCGTTCGAGACCGTCCGCGGGATCGAGCAAGCCGGCCGCCTTCTCGCGTCGGCCCCGCGGTGAGTGACGTACCGTCGCCTGCCCCCCGCCCGTAACCCGGGCCCGGACCCGGCGCCGGTACGGTCAGTCGAGCCGTCGGTTGCGGAACCGGCGTCGCACCGCCCACACAGCGAGGCTGAAGAGGGCGAGGAGGATCCAGGTGCCGGCGAACTCGAGCGGGTCGCCCTCGTGTTCGTCGACGGTGATGACGCCGGAGGCGACGGTGACCGCGCCGGCTCCGACGATCATCCTGCCGGTGAGCGGGAACTCGTCGAAGACGCCGAACCCGTCCGGCTCGGGCATCCCGCGGCGCAACCGTACGGCGCAGTACAGCGCGAGCACCCCGCCGTCCAGCAGGGTCAGGCCGCTGCCCAGGTGGAGCGCTGGGTACTTCGTCGGTGAGTCCGTCGTCTGCTGAACGTGCCCGCGGAAGGTGATGTCGGTGCGGTGGCCGTGCCGGACGACCACCCCGATGCGGTCGCCCTTGTGCAGCCTCGACAGCACGGGCTCGGAGTCGTCGAGGTCGATACGGCCGGATACGGAAGGGGGGCCCGTGACCTCGACCCAGTAGTGGCCGCCGCGACCGGCGGTGTAGTTCTCCGGCTTGATGACCGTCCGGTGGAGATTTCAGATCGACCCCCGGTTCCCGCTCCCGATCGGGCACCGTTTCGCTCAAGGCGGGCTGTGACAGGTCGAGTTCGTCGGCCGCCCTGCGCGGGGCAAGTTCAAGGGCTTTCCTGTCGCCCTCATTGAAATGCAGCGGTCCGCGATTCGAGAACGGTCGGGTTTTCCTTGACGGTGTTCGGCACCGGCTGCCACCATCGACGGTATGAAGATGCGACTGGACCTCACGCGGCGACGCCACGTCGACCTCGCACGTGTCTCCAGCGCCTCCTGTCACGGCGCGGCCTGACCACTCCGTCGCAGCCCTCCCTTCACCGCCTGAACCAGGCACGCCGGTAAGCCCGTCGCGGCGCCGGTGCATCCGTTCCCGGCTCTTTGCGTTCCTGTGCACGTCCGTCGATTTCGGCGTGTCCGAAAACAATTCCGCACCAGGGGCTCTGCATTGTCCGCAGCGCTTGTGAAATTCCAGAAAGAGGCAGCCTCATGGCCACCGTCCTTTCCGTCTCCGGCAGCCCCTCCGCCTCCTCCCGCACCGGTCGTTTGCTGCGCCACCTGGACCGGCAACTGATCGCTCAGGGCCACGAGGTCGTCCCGCTCGACGTCCGCGGCATCCCCGCCCAGGCGCTGCTGGGCGCGGACCCACGCCACCCCGCCATCGCCGAGGCCGCCGAGCTGTTCGCCCGAGCCGACGGACTCGTCGTCGCGACCCCGGTCTACAAGGCGTCGTACTCCGGTGTCCTCAAGGCGCTGCTGGACCTGCTCCCGCAGTACGCGCTCGCCGGCAAGACCGTGCTGCCGCTGGCCACCGGCGGCTCCGTCGCCCATGTGCTCGCCATCGACTACGCGCTGCGGCCGGTCCTGACCTCGATGGGCGCCGCCCACATCGTCCAGGGCTGGTTCACCCTCGACAAGGACATCACCGTCCGCGAGGACGGCACACTCGCCCTCGCACCGGCGGTCGTCGACGCCCTGTTCCCGATCGTCGAGCAGTTCTCCACCGCGCTCGCACGCCGGCCCGCACTGTCCACGGCGGCCTGACCCGACCCACTGGATGAGCCGGCGCATCGGCCGGTACGCACCGGCCGTCCCGGAGGCGCTGGTGCCGTTCACGTGACGGGCGCGGACCGCACGCGGTGGTTCTCGCACTCAGCAGCTTGCGGCGCGGACCGAGATGCCCCCAGGACCGGAGAAGTGATGGTGACAGCGATGTGCGCAGCCGAAGGGACGGCCGCATGGCGGCGTTCCGGCCGCGTCCTGCTGTGCGCGGACCGCTCCGTCGACCTGCTGCGCGTCAACAGCGCGCTGTGTACGGCCGCTTGTTGCGCCCTCTGCCGAGGCTGACGGCTTTCTGAGTCACTGACGACCACCGCTGTAACGGTGGTCCCCTTCCCCGCCCAGCCCCCGTCCTGCGTGTACCCGTGCCTCGCCGCGTACCGAGCCGTTCCCGCTCGGCGCGGACAGTGCCGCGGCGCGTGATCCGGGGTGTCCGAATCCGCTGGAGCCCACCATGAGTGAATCTCCGGGTATCGCTGTGTCCTCCGGATCAGCACCGCCCGCCGAGGCGATCCCCCGCCCTGCCGTTCCTGCCGTTCCTGCTGTCCCGGCTCTCCCTGTCGAACCGAAGCCCCTCGCGGCGCAGCGGGTCCTTCCGCTCCGGCGTCCCGGCCGCTGGATCAGCACAGTCGTCGTGCTCGTGCTGGCGGCCCAGATCGCCCACGGGCTGGTGACCAACCCGTTCTACCAGTGGGACCGATTCCGCTACTGGTTCCTGCGCCCCACCGTCCTCGACGGGCTCGGCATCACCCTCGAAGTGACCGCCCTCAGCGCGGTGTTGGGCCTGCTGGGCGGGATCCTGATCGCGCTCGGCAGGCTCTCCGGGAACCCGGTGCTGCGAGCCGTGACCTGGCTCTACACCTGGCTGTTCCGGTCCGTACCGCTGGTCGTCCTGCTGGTCTTCCTCTACAACTTCAGCGCTCTGTACAAGACGCTGAGCCTCGGGGTGCCCTTCGGGCCCGCCTTCTTCACCTTCGACGAGTCGAAGCTCGCCACCGACATGGCCGTCGCGGTCGTCGGACTCAGCCTCAACGAGGCGGCGTACGCGTCCGAAGTGGTGCGCGGCGGCATCCTCTCCGTCGACCAGGGGCAGCACGAGGCGGCCGCCGCGCTCGGTCTGCCCAAGGGCTACCAGTTCACCCGGATCGTCTTCCCCCAGGCCCTGAGGTCCATCACCCCGAACTACGTCAACCAGCTGATCGGTCTGATCAAGGCCACCTCGCTGGTGTTCTACGTGTCCCTGCTCGACCTGTTCGGCACGGTGCAGATGATGGGCAGCACCTACCCGGGCGACATCGTGCCGCTGCTGCTGGTCGCCACCGTCTGGTACCTGATCCTCACCAGCGCCGTCTCCGTCGTCCAGTTCTATGTCGAGCGGTACTTCGCCCGGGGCGCCACCCGCGCCCTGCCGCCGACCCCGTTGCAGAAACTCCGCGCCGGCATCGGGGAGTTGCGGACGCGTGTGCGCAGGGAGGCCGCCGTATGAGCACCGAGACCGCCGAGACCACCGAGTTCGCCGAGTTCGCCGAGATCACGACGGCCGCGGCGCCCGCCGCCGTCGAGGTGCACGACGTGCACAAGTGGTACGGCACCCACCGGGTGCTGGACGGCATCGACCTGACCGTACGGCCCGGCGAGGTCACCGTCGTCCTCGGCCCGTCCGGCTCCGGCAAGTCCACACTGCTGCGGGTCATCAACCACCTGGAGAAGCCCGAGGTCGGCTACGTCAGCGTCAACGGCGAGCCGATCGGCGTGAAGCGCCAGGGGGAGAGACTGAAGGAGCTGAGCGAGCGGGCGATCCTGGCACAGCGCAGCCGCATCGGCTTCGTCTTCCAGAACTTCAACCTCTTCCCGCACCTCACCGTGCTGGACAACGTGGCCGCCGCCCCGGTCGCGACCGGGAAGCTCACCAAGCCCGAGGCGCAGGAACTGGCCAGGGAACTGCTCGGCCGGGTCGGCCTGGCCGACAGGACCGGCGCGTATCCCCGGCAGTTGTCCGGCGGCCAGCAGCAACGGGTGGCCATCGCACGAGCCCTGGCCCTGCGGCCCGGTGTGATCCTCTTCGACGAGCCCACCTCCGCCCTCGACCCCGAGCTCGTGGGCGAAGTCCTCGCCGTCATCAAGGACTTGGCGACCAGCGGCACGACCCTCGTCATCGTCACACACGAGATCGGCTTCGCCCGCGAGGTCGCCGACCGGGTCGTGTTCATCGACGGCGGCCGGATCGTCGAGCAGGGCCCGCCGTCCGAGGTCCTCGACCACCCGAAACACGAGCGGACCAGGGACTTCCTCAGCAGAGTCCTCTGACCGCCGCCCGCCGCCCGACAACTCTCGGCCGCCGGTGGCCCGTCGGGCCGCGCCGTGACACGGCACGGTCCCGACCGCGCCCCGCAGCGTTCCGGACAAGGGAGATCCCGCACCGCCATGTCCACCAGCGTCCACCACGCCCCGTCCACGTCCTCCGCCCCGAGCCCGGCGCAACCGCACATCCTGGACAACGCCGCCTGGGCCGCGCTGACCGGTCCGCACGCCCACCTCGCCGAGCGCATCGGCCGGGCCGCCCGCTACCCCACGGACGTCTCTCCGTTCACCGCCCTGGAAGACCCCGCCGATCCCCGGGCCTGGGACGACCTGGCCGCGCTGGTGGGCCCCGGCACCGTCACCGCCGTCACCGCGGTACGGACCGTGCCCCCGGGATGGACGATCGAGGACAGCGGGACCGGCGTCCAGCTGGTCGACACCGCCCTTCTGGCCGAACCCGCGCCTGAAGCGGTACGACTCGGACCCGCCGACGTGCCCGAGATCCTCGGCCTGATCGCCCTCACCCAGCCGGGCCCCTTCCTGCCCCGTACCGTCGAACTGGGCACCTATCTCGGCATCCGGGACCGCGGACGACTGATCGGCGTGGCCGGCGAACGTCTGCGACCGCCGGGCTGGACCGAGATCAGCGCCGTCTGCACCCACCCGGACCACCGCGGCCGGGGCCTGGCCACCCGGCTGGTCCGCGCGGTCGCGGCGGGAATCAGGGAACGCGGCGACACCCCCTTCCTGCACGCCGCGGCGAGCAACACCCCCGCGATCCGGCTCTACGAGTCCATCGGCTTCACCCTGCGCCGCCGCATCCGGTTCACGCTGGTCCGCACACCGGGCGCACAGCCGGTAAGGGAGGACCGCGACGGGGCGCAGGGCAGCGAAGAACGCGTGACCGGACAGTCGGAAGCGAAGACATGAAGCCCGCTCCGCCCCGCCGCCTGCACCTGTACTCCCGGCCGCACATCGACCTGCTGCGCACGGCCGGCGCGCTCTGTCGTCCCTGACCCGTTGTCCTCGCAGCCGCCCCCTGCCCCGGGGCCGACTCCCTCGTACAGCTGATCAGGAAGGCACCGATCCCGTGTCCTCGTCACCCTCCCCGCTGCACCTCGCCGTCGCCCTCGACGGCGCCGGCTGGCACCCGGCCGCCTGGCGCGAGCCCGTCGCCCGGCCCCGCGAACTGCTCACCGCCGCCTACTGGACCGACCTCGTCACCGAGGCCGAGCGCGGACTGCTCGACTTCGTGACCATCGAGGACGGACTCGGCCTCCAGTCCTCGTCCCCCACCGAACCCGACGACCGCACCGACCAGGTCCGCGGACGACTGGACGCCGTCCTCATCGCCGCGCGCGTCGCCCCGCTCACCCGCCACATAGGTGTGGTGCCGACGGTGGTGGCCACCCACACGGAGCCGTTCCACATCTCCAAGGCGATCGCCACCCTCGACCATGTGAGCAGCGGCCGCGCCGGTCTGCGCGTCCAGGTCACGGCTCGCCGCAACGAAGCCGCACACTTCGGACGTCGAACGTTCCCGCCGCTGCGGTTCGAGGACTACGGCACACCTGCCGTGCAGGAGGTGGTGGCGGACGCCTTCGACGAGGCGGCCGACCATGTCGAGGTCGTGCGCCGGCTGTGGGACAGCTGGGAGGACGACGCGGAGATCCGGGACGTCGCCACCGGCCGTTTCGTCGACCGGGACAAGCTGCACCACATCGACTTCGAGGGCCGCTTCTTCAGCGTCAAGGGTCCCTCGATCACGCCCCGCCCGCCGCAGGGCCAGCCGGTCGTCAGCGCTCTGGCCCATGCGACCGTCCCCTACCGCCTGGTGGCCCGGGCCGCCGACATCGGTTACGTCACCCCGCACGACGCAGGACAGGCCCGCGCCGTCGTCGAGGAGATCCGTGCCGAGCAGTCCGCGGCCGGCCGCGCCGCAGAGACCCTGCACGTCTTCGGCGACCTGGTGGTCTTCCTCGACGACGAGCCCGGCGCGGCCGCGGCCCGCCGGGAACGCCTGGACGCGCTCGCCGGACACCCCTACACCAGCGACGCCCGGATCTTCACCGGCACCCCCGCCCAACTCGCCGACCTGCTCCAGGAACTGCAGTCGGCCGGGCTGAGCGGCTTCCGGCTGCGGCCCGCCGTCGCCGGCCACGACCTCCCCGCGATCACCAGGGACCTGGTGCCCGAACTCCAACGCCGGGACGCCTTCCGCCGCGCCTACGAGGCCGACACCCTGCGCGGGCTGCTGGGGCTCGCCCGCCCCGCCAACCGCTATGCCGCCGCGAACGCCTGAGCCGGAGGGACCGTACGACATGAGCAAGCCCCTGAAGCAGATCCACCTGGCCGCCCACTTCCCCGGCGTCAACAACACCACGGTGTGGAGCGACCCCGAGGCCGGCAGCCACATCGAGTTCAGCTCCTTCGCGCACTTCGCGCGGACCGCCGAGCGCGCCAAGTTCGACTTCCTGTTCCTCGCGGAGGGACTGCGGCTGCGCGAACAGGGCGGGCAGTTCTACGACTTGGACGTCGTCGGACGCCCCGACACCTTCCCCGTCCTCGCCGCGCTGGCCGCCGTCACCGAGCACCTCGGACTGACCGGCACCATCAACTCCACCTTCAACGAGCCCTACGAGGTGGCCCGCCAGTTCGCCAGCCTCGACCATCTCTCCGGCGGCCGGGCCGCCTGGAACGTGGTCACCTCCTGGGACGCCTTCACCGGCGAGAACTTCCGGCGCGGCGGCTTCCTGCCGCAGCAGGAGCGCTACTCCCGGGCCAAGGAATTCCTGGCCACGGCACACGAACTGTTCGACTCCTGGCACGGCGACGAGATCCTCGCCGACCCGGCCACCGGCGCCTTCCTGCGTGACGCCAAGGCCGGAGCCTTCGAACACCGGGGCCAACACTTCGACATCCACGGCCAGTTCAACGTGCCACGCTCACCCCAGGGCCGCCCGGTCATCTTCCAGGCCGGCGACTCCGAGGAGGGCCGGGAGTTCGCCGCGGCCGGCGCCGACGCCATCTTCAGCCGGTACAGCACCCTCGACGCGGGCCGGGCCTTCTACACCGACGTCAAGTCCCGCCTGGCCAAGTACGGCCGCCGGGGCGACCAGTTGCTGATCCTCCCGGCCGCGACCTTCGTGCTGGGCGACACCGACGCCGACGCCGAGGATCTGGCCAAGGAGGTGCGCCGCAGCCAGGTCAGCTGCGCCACGGCCATCAAGCACCTCGAATTCGTGTGGAACCGCGACCTGTCCTCGTACGATCCGGACGGGCCGCTGCCCGACATCGATCCGGAGGTCGGCGACCACCACATCTCCCAGGGGCGCGCCCAGGTGCGCATGTACCGCGACCCGCTGGCCACCGCCCGCGAATGGCGCGAACTCGCCGCGGCCAACAGGTGGTCCATCCGCGACCTGGTCATCGAGACCGGCAACCGGCAGGCCTTCATCGGCTCACCGGCCACCGTAGCGAAGACCATCAACGACTTCGTCCAGGCCGACGCCGGCGACGGCTTCATCCTCGTCCCGCACATCACTCCGGGCGGCCTCGACCCCTTCGCCGACAAGGTGGTCCCGCTACTCCAGGAGCAGGGGGTCTTCCGCACCGAGTACGAGGGCCCGACCCTGCGCGATCACCTCGGTCTGACCCACCCCGACGAGGTGCGCGACGAGCGGGCGGCGTCGTGAAGGTCCTCGCCGCCTACCGGCCCGTGTTCGAAGGGAACCTGGCGTTCCAGAAGCGGTTGGGTTTCGAACCGGTGTTCACGACCCTGGAGGACTTCGTGGAGCGCAGCTCCGCGCCGATCGGCAGCCCCCAGCAGATCACCGAGAAGGTACACCGCTACCACGAACGGTTCGGACACACCGTGCTCCATCTGCAAGCGGACGCAGGTGGCTTGACGGATTGTCAGCATCGCGCCCCCCTGGCGCTGTTCCAGTCAGACATCGCGCCGGTGCTGCGCCGCGAGATCCCCGATCCGCCGTTCTCCCGGGGCCCGGTCCTCGCGCCGCCCGTCCCCACGCCCGTGCCCGCCGACCACTGAGGAGCCCACCGCACATGTCCGACATCCCCCTCGGCGTCCTGGACCTGATCCCGATCTCGTCCGGCTCCGGCGCCACCGAAGCGCTGCGCAACTCCATCGACCTGGCCCGGCAGGCCGAGAGGCTCGGGTACGCCCGGTACTGGGTCGCCGAGCACCACCTCAACCCCGGCGTGGCCGGCACCTCGCCCGCGGTCGTCCTCGCGCTGACCGCCTCCGCGACCTCGACCATCCGGCTCGGGTCCGGCGCCGCCCAACTGGGCCACCGCACCGCCCTGTCCACGGTCGAGGAGTTCGGCCTGATCGACGCCCTGCACCCCGGGCGCCTCGACCTGGGCCTCGGCCGCTCCGGCGGACGCCCGCCCGGCAGGACCGCCGGCCCGGCGCCGACCGCGACCGGGGTGGTTGACGGGCGGGCCCCCAACGGGCTGCGCATACCGCCCCGATTCTCGTTCGATCACCTGCTCGGCTCACCGCGCGTGGCACTCCAGCGCCAGCTGCTCCACCTGCCGAACGCCGAGTCGCAGGACTACGGCGAGCAGATCGCCGACATCCTGGCGCTGCTCGCGGGCACCTACCGCTCCGCCGACGGCGTCGAGGCCCATGTCGTGCCGGGGGAGGGCGCCGACGTCGAGATCTGGATCCTGGGCAGCAGCGGAGGCCAGAGCGCCGTGGTCGCGGGCCGCAACGGTCTGCGGTTCGCGGCGAACTACCACGTCAGTCCGGCCACGGTGCTCGAAGCGGTGGAGGGCTATCGCGCCGCGTTCGAGCCCTCCGACGTCCTGGACAAGCCGTACGTCAGTGTGTCCGCGGACGTCGTGGTCGCCGAGGACGACGAGACCGCCCGCGAACTCGCCACGGGATACGGCCTGTGGGTACGCAGCATCCGTACGGCCGAGGGCGCGATCCGCTTTCCCACGTCGGACGAGGCCCGCGCCCACGTCTGGTCCGACACGGATCGGGAACTGGTCCAGGACCGCCTCGACACCCAGTTCGTCGGCTCCCCGGGCCGGGTCGCCGACCGACTGGCGCAGCTCCAGGAGGCCACCGGCGCGGACGAGCTGCTGATCACCACGATCACCCACGGCCACGCGGAACGGGTGCGGTCCTACGAGCTGCTGGCCGAGGAATGGCGCAAGCGGTGAGACACGGGAGGCGGGGCGGCGAGGGCTCACCGACGTGCAGACCGGCAGCTTCGCCGAGCCCTGCGGGAAGTGCCCGGCGTCACCCGCTCAGCCTGCCGGAAGCGCAGGTGAACTCCGCGCCGGGGCGCATCCGTTGGGAAACGTCTCCAGGCCCGGCCGCGGCCTACGACGTGACGTCGAGCGGACGCAGGAAGCGGCGCTCGTACCGCTTGATGCAACGGGTGCTGCGAGCCAGTTCGATGGCGTCCTGGCATTCCGCGTCAGTCGCGCTGTCCTTGCGGTACTGCTCGTACGCGGCAAAGCTGGGAAAGGAGAAGAGGGCGTAGGCGATGTCGCTGTCGCCCTCGCTCGGCAGGAAGTAGCCGTGGTGGGTCCCGCCGAACCGGTTGACGAGTCCGACCCAGCGTCGCCCGTACTCCTCGAAATCCTCGATCTTGTCGGCGTCGATCTCGTACTTCAGGTGAATGGTGATCACACCCACATGATGCTGCATGCCGGTCAGGGCTTGAAGGCTGCCCCCGCAGTCCGCACAACCCGTTTGCCAAGAGGAGCCGTGTTGGGCACCATCCACGTCATGACTGCACGAAAGGGCCGTCGGCCCACCGGTCGTTGACCGGCTCGTGGTGGGTGCGCAGCGGCGGCGGCGCCGACGGGAGACCCACCCTCTTCGACCATGCACTGACCCTTCGGCGCCGTCACGGTGCCGGTCCGTGGCCCGGATTCGGCGATCCGCTCCCCGACGCACAGCCGGACGGCAGTCGCCTCGTCTTCGTCGGCGGAGGTGAGGACGCTCTGCTGCGACGTACCCCGGACGGGGACGGTGTCGGTCCGCCCACCGGCGTCGAACTCGCCGACCACATCGAACGCCTGCTGCCGGCATCGGGGCCCGGCCCGAGCGGCGACGAACTGAGGGGTCTTCACGACCACCTCGCCACCTGCTCGCCGACAGAGGTCGCCGACGAGCTCAGTGCCGAGGTCCGTCGCCGCGGTCTGCCGCGCGACGGCCTGCGCCGGCTGGGCCGGCAGCTGGCGGAGCACGGCACCCACCGAGCCCCGGTCAAGATCGGCCTGGTGCTCCTGGGCCTGGGCGGGGACATCCGCGACCGGGAACTCCTGCTGCTGCTCGGCACCTTGGACGAGCTCACCCTGTACGCGGCCGTCGCACTGCACCGTTCCCAGCCCGACGGAGACCGGGCCGTCCACGCCCTGGCCCGGCAGGTCGCGGGCTGGGGCCGCATCCAGGCGGTCCGGACCCTGCGCGACACCACCGATCCCGCTGTCAAGGCATGGCTGCTGCGCGAGGGCTTCCGCAACGCCATCATGGACGAGTACCTCGCCCACCTGGCCGCCACCACGGGCGACCTGCACAGCGCACTGAGCCAACCGCACGTCGACACCGCGCTGTTGAACGGCTGCGGCGGCATTCTGGCCGCGCTGGCCGACGGCGAGGGAGGGCCCGCACCCGGCCTGGCCGACTACGCGGACGCCGTCACCGTGCTGCACCGCTATGCCGACCTGGCGCAGACCGGGACACCCGGCATCGGCATGCTTCTCGATCTGATCAGCATCACCATGTTCTTCCGCCACCCGCCCCGGGAACTGCCCTGGGCACCCGCCGACATCGAGTGCCTGACAGCACGCTACGAGGGCCTGCTCCACGAACCCCGGTGGAAAGCGCTGGTCCTGGACCACCTCGACGACCCGGGGCGCCCCGACTTCCATCTCGCTCTGCGGCCTGCCGAAGTCCTGCACCTGAACCCGACGGCCCGACTCCTGGCACATCTGGATACCGGACCGTCCCTGCTCGACCCGGCCTGGGGCCACGCCCTGCACCACAGCCGCCGCCGGCACACCGCACACATCCTCGACCTGGCCGAACGACGCCTCGCCACCACCGCCCGTCCCGAACGCGACCACGCCCTGCTGCTGTTCGCGCATTTCCTGCGACGCCATCCTGGACACGGCTGGCCCCTGCTGCGGTCCGCCCTCACCACCGGCACGCCCGAAGCACGCCGCACCGCGTTGACCACCCTCGCCGGATGGCCCGCGGACACGCTCACGCAGGAGGCTGCCGACCATCTGCGCGCCGCCCGGACATCTCAGCCGGACACCTCCGACGACACACGCCCCTGACCGTGAGTCCGGGGGCATGGGTGCCGTGGGCGGTGCGGGCGGTACGAGGGCGTGAGGGTCGGCGGGATATGGTCTGCGAGTCACCCGAATCACTGGGCTGACCTGGGAAGACGCAAGCGGGAGGGGTGGGTCTCCGATGGCCAAGAAGGTCGAGGAACTCGATGTCGAGATCGACGAGTTGGCTCTGTCACTCGTCGGCTGGCAGGTCGAGAACGTGCGAGCGCGACTCGTCACGGACAGCTTCGACGACGAGCACTTCCAGGAGATCGTCGTATCGGGCACGGCGCGGTTCCTGCCCGAGGACTGGACCGACCGGTTCACGGGAAGCGACGACGACAGCTACCCGCCCACCCTGCTGCTCGGGCTGAGCCCGGTGGACCGGCCCGAGCTGGTCACGTACACCCACGCCCTGCTGGAGACGATCAAGAAAGCCCGCAAGCGACCGGTGCGGTTCTCCAAGTCCAGCCGCACCTGGGAGTGCTCCAAGCCCGTCAAGCCCGAGAAGATCAGGCTCCAGGTGACCTCCTTCGACCTGAGCGAGACCAACCTCGACCTGGTCTGGTCCTCGCCGAAGACGCGGCCGCTGCCCGTCGAGATGGTCGACGAGACGGTTCACGAGGCCGTCCGGCTGAAGCCCACCGCCTGTGACGCCACGGTCGTCGGCAAGAAGCGCGACGGCTCGCTGCAGGTACGCCTGGGCGGGTTCGCCGAGTTCGGGTCCGCCGGGGAACTGCTGGCCGACTGCATCGCGATGGAGTCGTGGCGGGGAGACGGCTCCGACGACGAGTACGACGTCGAAGCAGAGTGCCCCTTCGAGGTCCCCATGCCCGGACTCGCCGTCGAGGTGCTCGACGACACCGACTTCCTCCTCGACAAACAGGAGGTGTCGCTGTACGGCAGGGTTCCCGTCGGGGAGGGCGCCGCACTGCCGTCGCGTCTGCCGCGCTGGATCGCCCAGTGCTCGTTCGACCTGGACGAACTCGCCGGTGAGCCGACCCGCGTCGTCGTGCGCGTGCTGGACGCGGAGGACCTGTGACCGACCCGATGGCGACCGCCGTCGCCGCGCTGCAGAAGGCCCTCGTACGCGAGCACGCGCAGGCCCCCGGGCTGTTCCGCGAGATCGCGCGGATGGAGGACCTGCTCGCCGACACCTATCGCGACCGGGTGCCCTACGAACTGCTGCAGAACTCCGACGACGCCGGCTCCACGTCCGTGGTCGTCGAGGACCTGGGGGAGGGCCGGCTGCGCTGGAGCAACGACGGCCGGTCCCTGGACGCCGCGGACGTGGAGGCGCTGTGCCGCAGCGCCAGCTCCACCAAGGCGCGCGGCGGTGACTCGATCGGCTATCGGGGCATCGGCTTCAAGTCGCTCGCGGCGATCGCCTCCCGCATCGAAGTCCGGTCGGCGGGCGTACGTTTCGCGTTCGACAGGGCGGCTGCCGCGGCCCTGCTGGGCGAGTCGGGGGAGAACGCGGTACCGCTGATCCGGATACCCGCCGAGGTGCACACGGACGCACCCGTCGACGGCGTGGCCTTCACCGTCGTGTGCCGGCCCGGCACCACGACAGCGCCCCGAGCGATCGACCCGCTCAGCGCGCTGTTCCTGCGCAACGTGACCCGGATCCGCACCTCGACCCCGGCCGGGGGCCAGGACATCCACGTCCGACGAGAGACCGCGCGGGTCCGGCTGAGCCTGGGCGGGGACGAGGCGGTGTTCGCCCTGCTGCGGCAAGGATCGGCGACCGTGGCGGTACCGCTCGACGCACGCGCCCTCGCCATGACCGGCGTACGCGGCCGTCTGGCGTGCTTCCTGCCGCTCCAGGACGAAGTGGGTCTGCCCGTCATCGTCTCGGGTGACCTCCTCACCGATCCGTCCCGCACCCACGCGGTGACGGCGGACGAGTCGACCCGCCGGGTCCTGGCCGACGCGGCCCGCGCGATCGCCGAGCGGCTGCGCTCCCCGGGCGACCCGGTGTCCGAGCGGCTGTGGCAGCTGGTCCTGGACGGCGAGGATCTGCGCAGCGTGCTGGTCTCGGCCACCGCGTCCGCCGGCAAGCTGCTGGTGACGTCACTGAGAGAGGAAATGACCGCACGGCGGCCGCCGTTCGCCCACTCGCCGCTCCCGCTGGAGCCGCAGGACATCGCCGTCCTCTTTCCCGACGGCGCCCCAACGGCCTTGTACGAGAAGCGCAATCAAGGCGCCGCCCGAGCCCTGAAGGCCGTACTGGGCCTGCGCAGCGTCGACTTCGCCGCCGCTCTGGCCGGCACGGACCCCGCCGTACTGTCCGACGCGCTGCGCTCACGACTCGGCGAACACTTCAAGGACGTCGCCCGCACCCATGGGCGCAGGCTGACCGAGGCGGAGAGCAGGCTCGTGCCCGGGCCCGCCGCACAGGACGCGACGCCTGCCGTCGCGGACCCGGCCGAGGGCATCCGGGTGACCAAGGCGGCCCCGCGCTCTTCCGGCTCCCTGGCGTCCGTGCTGACGCGCTGGCGGACGGCGGAACTCGCCGCGAAGGAATACCTCAACCAGCTCGGCTGGGCGCTGCGTGACGTCAGCGGACAGAACGTCGGCTACGACCTCGAAGGAGCGGACCCGCAGGGCAGGCCCGTACGGATCGAGGTCAAGAAGGTGGACCGGCCCGATGCGCGATTCGCCATGACCAACAACGAGATGTCCCTCATGCTGACGGAACCGGGCGGCTATCTGCTCGCCATCGTCGTCGGCGACGGCCGCCACGCCCAACTGATGCTGCTCGACCCCTCGCAGGACGACGTGCCCAAGGAGCGCGTCTGCCGCCGCTGGGACTGGGAGTTCACCGACTGGTCCCGTTTCGCGCGGACGGTCGCCGGCGCGTGACAACGGCGCGGTCACAGCCGGTGTGCCACACGCCGAGGGCGGGGTTACCGGTGGCGGTGCGGATCGGGTGGTCAAGAGGTGCCGGCTCCTAACCTTTCCGCTGCGGCCAGGTAGGCCAGTACGGTGGGCCGCTGGTCGTCCATGCGCGCGGCCACTGCCAGTCGGGAGGGTGAGATGCCGCGGACCGGTACGGCGGTCACCTCGTCCCGCACGACCAGGGAGGCGTTGCCGGCCGCGAGCAGTGCCACCCCCTGGCCGTTGGCGACCGCCTCGTGGGTCTCCTCGGCGCTGGCCACCACTCCGCCTATCCGGGGCGCGCGGCCACCACGGGAATCCAGGGCCAGCCAGTAGTCCCGCAGCGGCCCGGCCTCCGGGGGGAGCGCCAGGAACGGCTCGTCCAGGAGATCGGCGAAGTCCACCGCACCCTCGTGATCGGCCGCGGCCCGTGCCGCCAGGGCGTGACCATGCGGCAGCGCCACGACACGTGGTTCCCGGGCGACGATGGCGTACCGATAGCGTTCGCCGTCCGGGAGCGGCAGCCAGACGAATGCCACATCGCTGGACCCGTCCGCCAGGCCGGCACTGGGGTCGGCCCAGTTGACCTGCCGAAGGACGGGCCGTACGTCCGGGTACAGGGACACCAGCCGGGTGCGGAGAGCGGGCAGCAGCCCGCGTCCCGGGCTGGTGGACATGCCGATGACCAAGGTGTGCCGTTCGGCGGCCTTCGCGTCCTCCACCGCCGCTTCGGCGGCCTGCCAGGCGGTCAGCAACTCGCGGGCATGCGGCAACAGCGCTTCCCCTGTCGCCGTCAGCCGCACCGCCCTCCGGTCTCGGTGGAACAGACCCGCACCGAGCTGCTTCTCCAGCATCCGGATCTGCTTGCTGAGCGCGGGCTGGGAGACGAACAGCCGCTCGGCGGCCCGCGTGAAGTTCAGTTCCTCGGCGACCGTGACGAAGTAGCGCAGATCGCGTCCGTGGACGTCCATAACGCATGGCTATCACAGCAGATCTTGGACGTGGTGCCGGATCCTGGCGAAGGATGGGGGCCGTCGGCGGGAAGGTCCCGGACGGCAGGTGACGGGGGAGACGAGAGATGACCGAGAACGGCAAGGTCTGGCTGGTCACCGGCGCGAGCAGCGGCTTCGGGCGGGCCATCGCCGAAGCCGCGGTCGCGGCCGGCGACACGGTGATCGGTACGGCCCGGCGGCCCGAGGGCCTGGCGGACCTGGTCGCCGCGCACCCCGACCGGGTGGAGGCGATCGGCCTCGACGTCACGGACGGCGCGCGGATCGACGCGGTGGCCGCCGACATCCTGGCTCGCTACGGCCGGGTCGACGTGCTGGTCAACAACGCCGGGCGCACGCAGGTCGGGGCGTTCGAGGAGACCACCGACGACGAGCTGCGTGACCTGTTCGAGCTGCACGTGTTCGGCCCGGCCCGGCTTACCCGGGCGCTGCTGCCGCAGATGCGGGAGCGAGGCAGCGGATCGATCGTGAACATCAGCAGTTTCGGCGGGCAGTTGTCCTTCGCCGGATTCTCCGCGTACAGCGCGACCAAGGCGGCGCTGGAACAGCTGTCCGAGGGCCTGGCCGACGAGGTGGCGCCGTTCGGCGTCAAGGTGCTGATCGTGGAGCCCGGTGCCTTCCGTACCAACCTGTTCGGCAAGGGCGCGGCCTACTTCTCCGAGGAGCACCCGGCGTACAAGGAGAAGGTCGGCGCGACCCGGAAGCTGGTGCAGGAAGGCGACGGCGCCCAGCCCGGGGACCCGGCGAAGGCCGCCGCGGCGATCCGGCTGGCCCTGGACGCCGAGAACACCCCGCTGCGGCTCGCCCTCGGCGGTGACGCGGTGGACTTCCTCGTCGGCCACCTGGACTCGGTACGGGCCGAACTCGCCGCGTGGGAGAAGGTCTCCCGGGGGACGGGCTTCGACCCGCAGTGACGCGCTCGCGCGGTGCGAACCAGAGGCAGAACCGCGGTCCGGTGCCGGTGCGGACCCGGTTCAGCCTCCGAGGCGCTGCGCGAGGTGGAGCAGCTCTGCCAGATGCAGGACCCGCCCGTCGAAGCCCGGCAGCGGGACATGGAGCGTCCGGGTCCAGCGGTCGGGGACTGCGTCCAGTCCGTAGTAGGCCCCTGCGAGACCTCCGGTCACCGCGGCGACGGTGTCCGTGTCACCGCCGAGGTCGATCGCCGCACGCAGCGCGTCCTCGAAGCTGCCGGTGGTGCGCAGGGCCCAGACGGCGGAGCCCAGACAGGGCCAGACGGCACCGTTGAACTCGGTGGCCCGATCGGGGTGCCAGCCGGGTGCGAGGACAGTCGCGTACCGGTCGCGGTGGTCGGGGTGGACGAGGTCCAGGACGCCCGGGAGCGAGGCGAGGGGATCGTCGCCCTCGAGGGTGAGGCGGACGAGTTCGTGGAAGATCGCGGTGCCTTCCCAGGCCGCCCGGTCGCCGTGGGTCAGGGCAGCGATGCTGCGGGCCGCGTCCATGGTGGCTTCCTGACCGGCGGCAGCGAAGTGCACGGCGGAGGTCGTCGCCCGCATCAAGGAGCCGTTTCCCGCTGCTCGTCGGTTGACCTGGAAATGGATCGCGGCGGCGAGGTCCCAGGGCATCCCGTTGGTCAGGACATCCTCGGTCTGCAAGCCGATGTCCTTCGGCTCCGATGCCGCCCACCGCTGGAAGCGGGCGAAGACGTCCGGCAGATCCAGTCCGCCCCGCTCCAGCAGCGACTCCCCGACCAGGACGGCCATCTGGGTGTCGTCAGTGGCCTCGCCGGGGTCCCAGCCGCCGCCTCCGCACATCTCGCCACCGATCCCCGCGGCCGGAAACCGCGCGGAGAACGCTCCCTGCGGGCCGAACTCGAAGGGGCCGCCCAAGGCGTCCCCCACCGCCGAGCCGACGATCGCACCGGCGACCCGCTGTATCCGCTCCATGCGCGCAGGCTATCCGTGCTGCGCGGACGCTGATCCGTTGCGTCCACGCGCGCCACGAGACATTGCTTGAAGTGACCGACCGGATACTTTGTGCAGTATCTCTGTCGTTCGGTCCCTCGGGGAGCGGCGCATGTTCCACACCAGGACAGCCATGTCTGCGGCCCGCGGGCGAAGGCCCGTCGTAGGGGGTGTTGCCCGGCAGCGCTGTCCTTGACGTCGGCCGTACCGCCGGAACAGCAGGGCGGGGCCCGCGCAGTGCCTGCCCCGCCACCACGGTCCATCGCTCTCTTCGACGATCAGCCGCAACAGAGCTGCACGGCCCGGGCGCGCTCTAGGGGCGGACGTAGGGCCGTGTCATGACCTCCATGTTGTGGCCGTCCGGGTCGTCGAAGTAGGCGCCGCGGCCACCGAACAGGCGGTTGATCCTGCCGGGTTCGGTGTGGCCGGGGTCGGCGTAGTAGGTCACCCCGATCACCTCCAGGCGGGCGATCACGGTGTCGAACTGCGCATCCGGTACGAGAAAGGCGTAGTGCTGCGACTGGATGGGCTCGTCCCGCTTCTCGTAGTAGTCGAGCGTGACGCCGTTGCCGAGGTCGACGGGCAGGAACGGGCCGAACGGGGCGCCGACCCTCAGGCCCAGAATCGCGGCGATGAACTCGGCGGACAGGTGCCGGTCGCTTGCGTAGACGGCGGTGTGGTTCAGCTGGACGCCAGTTGTGGCCGGTTCGGGGTCCTGTGGGTACGGCTGGGCATGGGACATCAGTGGTGTGTCTCCGGTCTTGGGACTCGTGTGAAGGGGGCGCCGTGCGCGGGCGCCGGGAGCAAAGACGCGGAGAAGGGCGGCGGGTCTCTTGCCCGCCTCGTGCTCACGCCGAGGCCGGGAACCTCACTCGTGCATGGCCCATGGCCGACCCGGCAGTCACCCGGCCGACTCTAGTCAGCATGGCAGGCCGTGGGCAACGTCGGTCCACGGCCCTTGGCCTGCTTGGGTAGTTTGGTTCACCATGGATGATCTTCACGGCCTGCCTGCCGCACCACTCACCGTCGCGGCCGGTCAGGCGGCCTGTGTCCGGTTGGATGTCGCCGCCAACGTCGCCGCTGCCGCCGCCCTGGTCCGTCGCGCCGCCGACCAGGGCGCCGACCTGCTGGTCCTGCCGGAACTCTTCCTCACCGGCTACGAACTGCCGGGAATCGTGGCCGACCCCGCGACCTACACGCTGAGCGCTGCGGACCCCCGGCTGGACCCCTTGGCCACCGCCTGCGCCGAGACCCGCTGCGCCGTGGTGGCCGGAGCACCCACCCGCGACCCCGAGACCGGCGAACTGCGCATCTCCGCCGTGGTTCTGGGCCGTGACGGCCGCTTCGCCGCCCAGTACGACAAACAGCACGTCACCCCGAACGAGCGTGCTGCCGGCTTCGGGGCGGGTTCCCGAGGTTGCACCGTCGATCTCGACGGCTGGCGACTCGGACTCGGCATCTGCTGGGACTCCGGCTATCCCGAGCACGCCCGGGCCGCCGCCCTCGGCGGCTGTCACGCCTACGTGGTCGGCGCGATGTTCAGCCGGGGAAGCGGAGAGCGCCAGCGCGCAACGGTCTTCCCCGCACGGGCCCTGGACAACACCAGCTATGTACTGCTGGCCAATCACAGCGGGCCCAGCGGCCCGTACCACGGCTGCGGCGGCAGCGCCGTATGGAACCCGGACGGCACGCTGCTCGCCGATGCGGGCACCGCCGAACCCGGCCTGGCCACCGCCTGTCTCCAGCCCGACGTCCTGGCGGGGGCCCGGGCGGAGGATCCGGTTCTGGTCGACCCCTCGCTCACAGCCCCGGTACACCCCCGCAGCGGCGCTGACGTATGAGCCGGGCCTGGTGATCCGGCATCGGACGGACACCCGCACCGCGCGCCCGCGCTGGACTTCGTACGGCGTTGGCTAAAGCGTGTGCTCGACCACCTGGATCCCCGGTGCGAAGTACGCGACGGCGGCGGCGAGTCGGCTTCGGTCCAGCCGCCAGCCGGTCATGGCCCTGGACGCCACGAGCAGTTCGGCCGGTACGGGGGTGAGAGCCTCGCCGATGGAGCGGGCGATGCGTCCCTGCCCGGACCCGGGCAGCGGCGGGGCGCCCTCGCGCCGGGCGACGCCGACCCACGGCAGCACACTGTGCGGCACCGGTTGCTGCCACAGCACCACGGCCGTGATGTCCTGCCACGGCACATGCGCCGTGGTGGCGCGATAGCGGACGGGAGACCCGCCGAGGAGTATGCCTGTTGCGTCGACTCTGAACGCTGTTTTCCGGGTCAGTGCTCCCGCGGCCATGATCAGTCCGCCACCACCGAACAGCAGGATGCCCACGATGCGCAGGCCCAGCGGAATGTCGACGGAGGGCACCAGCACCAGCACACTGAACAGGGCCGAGATCGCCAGGACCGACGTGGTCCGGCGGTCGAATCCGTACAACACCTCGTACACGGGCGCTTCGCTGTCATTCATGAAGGGATCATGACGCCGAACCTCGACCAGAACCACCACGTCACGGTCCACGATCGTGTAAAGGTGTCTCCATGTCCCGGTGCCCGTTGACCGGGGTCGGTCGCGGGTCGGCCCGTTAGGGTCGGGGTATGACGTCACCTCTTGTCGGCAGTGCCTTCGACTCGCTCCACCTCGACGCCGTGTCCGATCAGGACGCCCTGCGCCGGGTCTACGCACTTCCCGGCGACGCGGCCGTGCGCAAGCAGATGACGGAACTCACCGAACAGACCCGGCGGTTGGTCGGATGCTCGTCGCTGGTCCTGGTCGCCAGCGTGGACGCCGAGGGCAACTGTGATGTCTCCCCGCGCGGCGGGCCGGCCGGGTTCGTCGCCGTCCTCGACTCACGGACGCTGGCGATACCGGACGCGACCGGCAACAAGCGTCTGGACACCCTCCAGAACGTCATCGCCACCGGGCGGGCCGGACTGCTGTTCGTCGTCCCCGGGCGCACCACGACGCTCAGGGTGAACGGCCGGGCCTGCGTCTCCACCCGGCCGGAACTCCTGTCGCAGCTGACCCCCGTGGGCAAGCCGCCGACCAGTGCGCTGGTGGTCGGGATCGAGGAGGTCTACCCGCACTGCCCCAAGTCCCTTCTGCGCAGCGGTGCCTGGAAGCCTGAGCAGTGGCTGTCCGCGGATGCCCAGCCGACCTCGGCCGAGGTGACGCTGGCCCAGCTGCGGATGCCGGAGCTGACGCTCGCCGACATCGAGCAGGTGGAGGCGGATTCGCTGAAATACCGGTACGAGTGACGGGCCGGCCCGCGACGGCCGAACCCCCGGCCGGCACCCCCGCTCCGCTCGCCGCCCCGCCCGGGTGAGCGGCGCGGCGAGCGTGGAGCGGCCGGCACGTCCGCCAGGTGTCAGCGGGCGGCGGCCTCGATGCGGGCGCGGATGATGTCGGCTCCGGCCGGGGTGGCCTCGACGTTCATGAAGTCGGAGGCGTCGCCCGCGTACGGCAGGCCGTACACCGGGGTGCCGGGCTGTGAGCGCCAGCTGTCGGCGAGGTCGCCGTAGGCCAGCGCGTCGAAGCCGAGCAGGTCGAGCAGTTCGGTGGCGTGCTGCACCGCCGCCGGGTCGTCGCCCGCGAGGGGCAGCGCGGTGCGGTCGGGCGCTCCCTTCGGGCGGGCCAGCTCGCCCAGGTGGCGGAAGTAGATGTTGTTGAATCCCTTCACCACATGCGCGTCCGGCAGATGGCCCTGGAGGAGTTGGCTCTCCGTGGTGGTGCCGTCCTTCAGTGCGGTGATCTCGCCGTCACGCTCCGGGTAGTAGTTGCCGGTGTCGATGACCGTCTTGCCGGACAGCGGAGCCTGCGGGATCTGGTCGAACGCCTTGAGCGGCACGGTCACCACCACCCAGTCGCCCGCCGCGCCGGCCTCCGCCGGAGTCGCCGCGCGGGCCCGTGGGCCGAGATCCGCGACCAGGTCGCCGAGCGTCTCGGGGCCGCGCGAATTGCTGAGCACGACGTCCAGGCCGGCGTCGACCGCCAGCCGGGCCAGCGTGCCGCCGATGTGTCCACTGCCGATGAGTCCGAGAGTAGCCATGATGGTGACAACCTCACAGCGCGGCCGCGGATTCCGCTTCCGACTGGCTTTTGCGGATCGCAGGGTCGTTGCCGCGGGCGGTGGTGACGCGACGGGTTCGGTCGTCCCCGCCGAGGCCTCGGGTGAGCTGCGGCGCCACCTCGGCGGCGACCCATTCCGTGGCCTTCTCGATTTCCATGGCCTTCTCGACCTGTCCGGCCGCGAGCGGCAGCCACAGGGTGCAGGCGGTGAGCCCAGCATCAGGCGGCCGCCGGAGACGACGTCCAGGGTGACCGCCTGGCCGGCGAGCGGCAGCGCCGGGTAGTACGGCGCGACGAGTACGGACGTCAGCAGGCGCAGGCGTGTGGTCGCGCCCGCGACGGCCGACAGCAGAACCAGCGGGCCCGTGTCGAGGCCGAAGCCGCTGTCCACGAGACGGTTGCGGGCCGCGACGTGGTCGAAGCCCAGGTCTTCGGCGAGGCGCGCGGCGCGGAGCACCCGGGCTCCGTCGTCGAGCGGCCGACGCGGCTCACGCCGCGGACGCGGGATGTGCCGTCCGTGACGGGGGAGTCGAACGGATCAGGGCGTGACCGGTCCGACACTGCGAACCCAGACAGCGAGGGGCGCCGACTCGGTTGCCGGCGCGGCCGGTTCCGCCGGGGCGGGCACATCGTCAGGATGCGATCCGGGAACCACGCCCGGATGCCCGTCCCGAAGGAAGGCCTCGATCACCGGACGGAGCTCGTCAGAGGGTATGTAGGCGCCGTCGAACGGCAGTTCATCCGCAGCCACCGATCCGGTCGAGCACCGCAGTTGACCGGCTTGCTCGTCATGCCAGACATAGAACGTCGCCACCCCGGTGAAACCGGTCTCGCGGATGCGGAGCCGAATACCCTCGGCGGTCCGCTCGAAGGCGGCGGCCACCTCGGGCACCGAGGGCGGCCGCCTGTCCTCCGCCATGCCCAGCCACCAGGTATTGGTCTCCCACTCCACCCGCCGGTCGGTCGGCTCCAGCACCAGCGGCTCGTCCGCGATCTCCGCGATCCAGGTCAGCAGCACACCGTAAGTATCCGGCAGGACCGAGGGGAACATTCGTCCAATCCGTCGGCGGGTGCCGGTGGAGACAGTGGGCTCATGGCCGATCCCGACGGCGGACCCGGACCTGAACGAGCAGGAGGAGTGTCATGCGGATTCTCGTCTCCGGCGCCAGCGTCGCCGGTCCGGTGCTGGCGTACTGGCTCACTCGGCACGGCTACTCGGTGACCGTCGTCGAGCGGGCGCCGACCCTGCGCAGGACCGGCGGCCACGCGGTCGACCTGTTCCGGCCCGCGGTGGACATCTCGGAGAGGATGGGCGTACTCCCGCGGGTCGAGGCGCGGGCCACCGGCACGAACCGGCTGACCGTCCATCGGGAGGGCGCACGGCGACCCGTACGGGCGGACCTCTCCAAGATCTTCGGCGGTGCCTTCGAGCGGCACGTCGAGATCATGCGCGACGACCTGAGCGAGATCTACTACGACGCCACACGCGACGACGTCGAGTACGTCTTCGGTGACTCGATCACGGCGATCCGGCCCGACGGCGAGGTGCGCTTCGAGAACGCCGCCCCGCGCCGCTTCGACCTCGTCGTCGGCGCGGACGGACTGCACTCCAACGTGCGCCGCCTCGTCTTCGGCGAGGACTCCCGCGCCGACGCGTTCATCGGGGCCTACTTCGGGGTGCTGACCCTGCCGGACGTCACCGGCCTCGACGGCGAACTCGTCATTCACGTAGGTGTCGGCCGCACAGCCGGCATGTACGGCGCGCGGCACCTCGGCGAAGCGCGGGTGCTGTTCCTGTTCCGCAGCGAGCGCGAACTCGACTGCCACCACCACGACGTGCCCCGGCAGAAGGAGTTGTTGCGCGGTGCGTTCTCCGGCCTGCACACCGACGTGGACGGCTGGCTCGACGGACTCGACCGCACCCCGGCGTTCTACTTCGACTCGATCACGCAGCTGCGCATGGACACCTGGTCGAGAGGGAGGGTGACGCTCGTCGGCGACGCGGGCTACTGCCCCGGTCCGGCCGTCGGCGGCAGCACCAGCCTGGCCGTGGTCGGCGCGTACGTACTCGCCGGAGAACTGGCGCGGGCGGGCGGCGACCACGAGCGCGCCTTCCCCGCCTACGAGCGCGCGATGGCGCAGCACGTGCACGGCAGCCGCGCGGTCGCGCTGGGCGCGGCGAAGACCCTGATCCCCACGTCCCGCCTCGGTGTGTGGGGGCTGGCGCAGGGCGCCCGCCTGATCTCCGCTCTGCCCGCGGGCCCCAGCCGTGCCCTCGTCCGGCTCACCACCAAGAGCGCACGCTTCCACAACTCGGTGACCGTCGAGGACTACCTGTCGCCGTCCGCCGATTCAGGAGACCAGGGCGGCTTTGCAGGCAAGTCCGGCGGCCTCGGGGCGGCGTGAGGAGTGCCCGCCGGGCGGCCTTCGTACCCCATGCGTCGAGATGCACCATTTCGGGCGGGATCGTTTACTGGTCGCACCGACCTCGGGTATCTCCCGCGTGCACTGGAGGAAAAACGTGGCGACTCTTACCGTCTGGAAGTTCGACTCCTTCGATCGCGCCGACAAGGCGGAGGACGCTCTGCTCCGGTTGCAGAAGCAGGAACTGATCAAGGTGGTCGACGCCGCCGTCGTCAGCTGGCCCGAGGGCGCGAAGAAGCCCAAGACGCGGCAACTGCGCAACCTCACCGGCGTCGGCGCCCTGTCGGGGACGTTCTGGGGCATGCTCTTCGGCCTGATCTTCTTCGTGCCGCTGCTGGGCGCCGCGATCGGGGCCGCGGCGGGCGCGCTGGGCGGCAGCCTCGCCGACGTCGGCATCGACGACGACCTCATCGACACCGTGAAGGCCGAGGTGACCCCCGGCACCTCAGCGCTCTTCCTGCTCACCCAGGACGCCGTGGTGGACCGGGTGAAGGCGGAGCTGCCGGGGGGCCACGCGCAGCTGATCCGCTCCAACCTCAGCGGTGAGCAGGAGGCGAAGCTCCGCGAGATCTTCGAGGGCTGACCCCGGGTGCGCCGTGCGTCCACGAAGGAGACGGTCCCGTCCTGGGCCCGCCTCCGGCGTGGACGCACCCCCCACGACATCCCCGATCCGCAGAGGCGACGGGTCGAGTGAGCCACATGGGTTATGCGTGACTCCTGTGCGGGGGAGGGGCGGTTGTCCGCGGTGGCCGCGCGTGCCCTCACAGCTGGACCGCGTCCGACCCTCCGCACAAGCGCTCGTGGCGATGCCGGACATCGCGTTCACAGGAACCTCGGCGGGCCGGCACCTCGGCGCGCGTGGGGTCGGCGCGCTCGGCCCGGCCCGCGCCCGCCCCCGCCGACCGGTGGTTGAGCCGCTGTCCAGGGCTTAGCGTCGAAGGGGGAGTCCCTCGGATCCGCCCAGAGGAAGGACGATCATGGACATCAAGGGTTCGGTGGCCCTGGTGACGGGCGCCAACCGTGGAATCGGGCAGGCCTTCGCACAGGCACTGCTCGAACACGGCGCAGCCAAGGTGTACGCCGGTGTCCGGGATCCGGAGTCCGTCGAGGCCCCGGGGCTCGTCCCGCTGCGCCTGGACGTCACCGACGAGGAACAGGTCGCCGCGGCTGCGGCTGCCGCCGGGGACGTCAGCATCGTCATCAACAACGCCGGGGTCGCCGGTGGCCCTTCTCTGCTGGAGGGGTCGTTCGACGGGGCCAGGCGCGAGATGGAGGTCAACTACTTCGGCACCTGGGCCGTCTCGCGTGCGTTCGCACCCGTACTGGCCGCCAACGGAGGCGGAGCGCTGGTCACCATGCTGTCCGTGGCCTCATGGGTGGCCAACCGCCAGCTGCCGAGCTACGCGGCTTCCAAGTCCGCCGAGTGGTCCCTGACGAACGCCTTCCGGCTGGCGCTGCAGGAGCAGGGCACCCTGGTGGTCGGCGTGCACGCCGGCTACGTCGACACCGACCTGGCGGCCTCCATCGACTCGCCGAAGATCAGCGCGGCCGACGTGGCGGAGCAGACCATGACCGCGCTGCTCAACGACGAAGTCGAGGTGCTGGTCGACGAGCGCACCCGCCAGGTACGTGCCGCGCTCTCGGGTGATCTGGCGACTCTGTACGCCGGTCGCTGACGATCCGGTACGCCACCGTCCGTCGGCTCGAAGTCCTGAAACCCGGAGAAAACCCTAGGTCAGGAGATGCGGGCCTGGTGACGCCCCCCGAAGCGGTGGGGGGACAGCCCCCCTGGAAGCCTGCAACTGACCGGCTTCTGCCGAGGGGATGCCCCTCCCCAGACTCACTGCATGACAACTCTTCCCGACCTCACGGTCGCGACCGCCACGTCCGCGGTCCGCCCACGCGGATCCGCCCCGGACGCGGGCAGCGACTTCGCCCGGCTGACGCAGCGCATCACCGAGGCGGGTCTGCTGCAACGGCGCCCCGGCTACTACACCGTGCGGCTGGGCCTGGTGACCGGGCTGCTGGCGGCGGCCTGGACCACCTTCGTGGTGCTGGGCGACACCTGGTGGCAGCTGGCGGTCGCCGCCTTCATGGCCCTGCTCTTCGGACAGGTCGCGCTCGTGGCCCACGACCTGGCACATCGGCAGGTGTTCCGACGGCGGCGGCCGAGCGAGATCTGGGGCCGGCTCTACGGCAACCTCGGCATCGGCATGAGCTACGGCTGGTGGATGAACAAGCACACCCGCCACCATGCCAACCCCAACCACGAGGAACTCGACCCCGATGTCGCCCCGGACATCCTGGTGTGGTCCACCGAGCAGGCCCGCAACAGCAGCGGTCCGGCCCGCCTCATAGGTGGTCACCAGGCACTCCTGTTCTTTCCGCTGCTGACGCTGGAGGGCTTCAACCTGCACGTGGCGAGTGTGCGGGCGCTGCGTTCACCGTCCATGAAGAGCCGTCTGCTGGAGGGGAGCCTGCTCCTCCTGCACCTGGCTGCCTACCTGTCCGCGCTGTTCCTGGTGCTCTCGCCCGGCAAGGCGGTGGCGTTCCTCGCCCTGCACCAGTGCCTCTTCGGTGTCTACCTCGGCTGCACCTTCGCCCCGAACCACAAGGGCATGCCCACCTTCACCGGCGACGAGCGACCCGACTTCCTGCGCCGTCAGGTGCTTACGTCCCGCAACGTCCACGGCGGCCCGGTCACCGATCTGCTGCTCGGCGGGCTCAACTATCAGATCGAGCACCATCTGTTCCCCGGCATGCCCACTCCCCACCTGCGGCGCGCCCAGGTCGTCGTGCGCGCGTACTGCGCGGAGATCGGGGTCCCGTACCACGAGACCGGGCTGATCCAGTCCTACCGCGAGGCGCTTGCGCATCTGCACAGGGTGGGAGAGCCGATCAGGCGGCAGCGCAAGGCGGCCTGACGGCTGGTCGGTCCGACGCTCCTGCGCCGGGGCCGGCGCCATGGGTCCGGCGTCATGAAGTCTGGTCCGTCACCACGGGGATGAGTGACGGACCAGACGTGACGCCCACGGTGACAGGGAACGCTCGAGAACAGCTCGACTTCCCCCGCCCCCGCCCTGGCGCGTCCGCAACTCCAGGTCCGGCGGAAGGGTGGACATCGCGGTCACCGGCGGACGGCCGTGACCAGCCACGCCCCGGTCCGCATACGGACCCCGGCGGCCTGTGCGTACGGAGCGAGGGCGGCACGCAGCGCGGCCCGCACACGCTCGGCCCCGTCGCCCGCGGCGCCGAGCCGTTCCACCAGATGCCGTCCGGGGCCGGACCCCAGGAGGTGCTCGGCGGCGTCGTCGGCGTCGCGGCCGAAGTCCCCGAGCGCGTCGACGGCTTCGGTGCGTACGTCGTCGAAACCGGCCTGCCCGAGCACCTCGCGTACGACGACCGGGTCGGCGAGGGAGAACATGCCCGGGCCGGTGAGGTCACCTGCCGCCTGTGGCACGGAGGCCAGGGCCGCGCTCACCGCGTCGTACACCTGGGCCCACTCGCAGCGGGCCGGGTCCGCCATGCAGACGAAGGCGAGCCGTCCGTCGGGGCGAAGCGCGCGGGCGATGTTGCCGAACGCGGCGGCCGAATCCGCGAAGAACATCACCCCGAAGCGGCTCACGGCCACGTCGAACCCGGCCTCGGGCAGGGGGTGGATCTGGGCGTCACCCTGCTCGAAGCCGATGTTGCCCAGGCCCTCCCGCGCGGCCAGCAGGCGCGCCCGGTCGAGCATGGGGCCGGACAGGTCCAGGCCCAGGACCGATCCTGGGGCAGCGGTACGGGCGGCCAGCAGCGTGGTCTGCCCGGCCCCGCAGCCGACGTCGAGCACGCGGTCGCCGGGGCCGATCCCGGCCGCGGTGAGGAGGGGCTCGTCGAACCCTTCGTTGACGGCGTTCCAGCGGTCGTGATGGTCGCTCCAGTGCCGTCCCTCGTCGCCGTTCCAGGCCTGGGACTGTGCGGTGTTGGCGAGCTCGTACATGGGATCGCTCCTGCCGGAGAGCTAGTATGGGCATCTGCCCATTCCAAGGTATGAGCGTTCGCCCATACTGGCAAGTGCCGTCCGGGAGGAACCGATGTCCCCACGCGGAGTAGCGATCCCCGATGTCCGGGAGCGGCTCTTCGCCGCGGCGGAGCGGGTACTGGCCCGGGAGGGCACGGCCGGCCTGACCAACCGGTCCGTCACGGAGGAGGCGGGCTGCGCGAAGGGGCTGCTCTACAACCACTTCGAGGACCTGGACGACTTCGTGACGCAACTCGTCCTGGACCGGTTCGCGCGGATCGCCGCGGAGGTGGGACCGCTGCCCGACCGGGCGGGCAGCGGCAGCGTGCACGACAACCTCACCGCCGCGGCACTCGCGATGCTCGGCACGAGCGGTCCCGCGATCGCCGCGGCCGCCCTCTCCCGCAACCAGGTCGCCCAACGTGTGGCCCGCTCCTGGGCGGACGGCACTCCGGGACCGGGCGCGGTCGAGGATGCGATGACCCGCTACCTCGAGGCGGAACAACGGCTGGGCCGAGTGGCCCCGGACGCCGACTGCCCGATGCTGGCCCTGGCCCTGACCGGCACGGTCCACCACCTCCTGATGCACCCCGGGCCGCAACCGCAGGCCGCCGGCCCGCTGATCCGGCGGCTGGTCACGGCCCTGGTGACCACACCTCCCGGGGCCACGGAGTCCTCCTGAGCCGATCGATCGTCGCCCCGACCGGCGCGCCGGTGGCCGAGGCCGTCAGGAAGCCGGTGGCCGGGGCCGTCAGGAACAGGTGTAGTCGAAGGCCGCCTGCGCCTCGATCGGCTCGGGCTGGTGCGCGATCCGCAGGCGTGCGGATCCCCGGAAGCTTCCGGGGCCGCGGACCGTCCAGCGCAGGTGCACGGTGACCCTGCGGTCGCCCCGGCGGGCCATGTGGACCAGCTCGCCGGAGTCGTGGCCGTCGCTGCGCAGCCAGTGATACGTCACCGGGCCGCCGCGACCGTCCGTGGTCACGACGCCGACCAGATCGGCGGTCTGCCCGCAGTGCAACTGCCCTGCGGGCGCCCGGACTTCGACGGCGGTGACCGCCGGGGCCGGGTCCGGCCGCAGCAGCAGCCAGAGCAGGACGGCCGCGGCGGTGAGGAATGCCGTCGTGGCGATCCAGGCCCGCCGCCTTCGAGGGTGGGGGCGGCCGCCCGGCGGCACGGGTGCGGTACGCCACTGGGCGCGCAGCACCTCCTGGGCCTCCGTGGGGACGCCGGGGCCGAAGCGCAGGAGGATCTCGCCGTCGTCCTCGCCGGTCGGGGGCGTCGTCGTCGCCTCGGCGCGTGTCGCTGCCGGGGATGCGGCGGGGGTGCGATTGCGTCGGCCGAGGACGGTGGCCTGATCGTCCGCGGCGGCGGAGCGGGGCCGGTGCGGGGCGGAGCGGGCCCGGCCGGGCATGGTGAGTTGCTCGTCCGGCTCGTCCGGCACGGCGTGCCCGGGGCTGTCCACTTGCGGAACCACGTCTTCGGGGCCGGCGTCGTCAGTACCGGCGGCTTCGGCACCGGCGACCTCGGTACCACCTGCTGCGGCACCGAGGGCTTCGTCTTCCTCTTCCTGGGTGCGCACACGCTCGGTGTCCGCCTCCCTCTCGTCCCCCGTAGGAGCCGTGGCGAGCACCGGGGTCGCCGCGGCCACCGCCGCGCGGAGTTCCGTACGCCGCAGGAAACCCGCCGGGAGCGCCGCGCGCCCGGCGACCAGTGTCGCTCGGGCCGCCGCGAGCCCCTCGGTATCGGCGGTGGCGGAACACTGCGCGAGCAGAGCGGCTGCGGGAGTGCCGGGGGTCACCCAGGCCTCGCCGAGGGTGCGGGCCAGACCGGCCCAGGCCGTGCGGTCCGCCTCGCGGCGCGCCGAGTCCGGTGCGTCCCCCAGCACCGTGCCCAGCGCGGCCTCGGCGAGCAGGGCGACCCCGTCAGGGGCGAGGACGACGGTGTCCGCGTCCAGGGCCCCGTGGGCGAGACCGGCCGCGTGCAGGGCGAGCAGGCTCTGCGCGGTCTCGTTCAGGACGCTGGCCGCGCTGCCCGCGCCGGGGCCCGTCTCCCCGCGGGCCAGCAGGTCCGCGAGGGTGGGAGCCGGTGGCCGGGCGGTGACCAGCCACACCTCCCCGGCCTCCACGACCAGGTCGACCGTGCCGAGCACCCCGGGCAACCGGAGCCTGCCGACGGCGAGCACGGCCGCCGCGAGCCGCTCGCGCGTGCCCTCCGGCGCGAGCAGGGCACGGTCGATGCGAAGCGCACCGAGCACCGGCTCGCCGGACCTGACCGGGAGCAGCGCGTACCAGGTGCCGTGGCGGGAGTCGCGCGACCAGCCCGACAGGGTGCGCCCTGCGACGGTGGTGGTTGTCGTCATGCCGATCCGTTCTCGTTCTCGCTCGGTACGGAGCTCAGCACGGCGGTGCGTCCAGGGTGGCCGTCTGGGGTCCGTTCGCCGCCGCCGGAGTGCTGGTGAGCGTGACCGTCCAGGTGCCCCGGCACGGGTGGTTGGCGAAGTCGGCCACGAAGGCCAAGGGGTAGTGCGTGCCGCCGGACAGTCGCTGCGTCCGGTGGCCGTAGGGATCGGCGGGCGTGTTCACGTAGTAGTCGGCCGTGACGGTCACGGGCCCGGTGCCGGTCGTGTCGACGGTGACGTCGGCGACCAGGGTGCCGGGGGTCTGCCCCCGCTGCCAGGAGCCGATGGTGATCGTGATCGTGCCGGGCGTGGGTGTCGGTGTGGGCGTGGGTGTGGCCGGGCCCGCGGTCGTCGGTGTGGGGGACTCGGACGGCGCGGCGGTGCTCGGTGTGGGGCTGGGGGAGACCGTCGGGCCGTCCGAGGGGGTCGCGGTCGGGCTGGTGTCGACCGTGGGGGAGGCACCGGGCGCGGACACGGACGCGGAGGGCGAAGAGGCGGACGGTGTGGGCGAGTCGAGTGCCGAGGGCACTGAACTGGCCACCGTCGTCGACGTGTCGTGCGGCCGGGCCGCCACGGACGTCACCGCGCCCGCGACGGCCGCCAGTGCGGCGGCGCCGGCGGCGGCCTTCCACCCGGCGCGCCTGAGCCGGCCGAGCAGGGTCAGGGCCCGGGCCGGAGCTTCGAGGGTCGCCGTCGCGGTGAAGGGGAACAACAGGGCGAGCAGCGCCGTGAGTTCGGCGAGCCTGCGCCGTCCGCGCTCCTCCCAGCCTGCGCCGTACCCCTCGGTGGCGGATCGCTCCAGGTCGGCGAGGAACGCCTCGACGCCCGGACGATCCGCCGGGTCCTTGGCCAGGCCCCGGCGCAGCAGTCCGCGTACCGGGGCGGGTGCGTCGTCCAGGGGGACGGGGGCCCGCAGGTGCTGGAGGCGCAGCGCGCTCACGTCGTCGCCGGTGAACGGGCGGCGCCCGGTCAGGCACTCGTGGAAGACGGCCGCCGCGGCGTACACGTCGCCGGCCGGTCCCGCCGGTTCGCCCTGCCACTGCTCGGGCGCCATGTAGGCGGGCGTGCCGGCGGCCTCGGTCTCGCGGCCGGCGCGTACGGCGATGCCGAAGTCGGCGAGCGCACTGGTGCCGTCGGCACGGACCAGCACGTTCTCGGGCTTGTAGTCGCGGTGCACCACCCCGGCCTCGTGGGCCGCGCCGAGGCCGAGCAACGAGCCCTTGAGCAGGACCAGGGCCGCCTCGGGGCCGGTCGCCCCGTGCCGGCGCAGCAGTTGGCGGAGACTGACGCCGTCCACCGCCTCCATCACGATGGCGGCACCGCCGCGCGCCTCGACGTACTCGTACAGCCGCACCACGCACGGGTGCCGCAACTCGCCGAGGAGCCGGGCCTCCGCGCGGAAGCGGGCGAGGAACTCCCGGTCGGTACGCAGGTTTTCGCCGAGATACTTGACCGCCACGGGTATCCCGGTCGCGGTGTGCCGGGCCAGGACGACCCGCCCGCCGGCGCCCTCGCCGAGCGTACGCACCTCTTCGTAACCGGGGACGGCCCACGGGCCGGGTCTGCCGATGTCCTCGTTCATGCCGTTTCCTCCGCGACCGCGCCCATCGCCGGAGCCTGCGGGGCTTGCCGTGCGTCACGCCGGCGCCGCACCCGGCGGGCCAGCCAGCGCACCGGCGCGGACCACACCGGGAAGGCCACCAGGGCGACCACGACCGCCTCGACCAGCGAGGTCCACGCCGGGGACAGCCACCCGTCCAGCAGGTCGCCGATCCGCGAGCGCCAGGCCAGCAGGGCGAGGACGAGGAAGCCGTACGTGCCGACGACGACCGCGAGTCCGTACGCGGCCATGCCCGCCTGCCGCGGCCCGGGCCGGTTGCCGCTGCGCAGGTCCAGCCAGAGCCCCTTGCGGAAGTACGCGCTCGCCTCCTCGCGCAGCCGCGGCATCCGCAGCACATCGGTCAGGGCCTGGTAACCGTCCAGCGGCATCAGGGGGTTGAAGTTGTAGAGCGTGTTCAGGTAGAGCCCGAAGGCCAGTTGGAAGAGGACGGCCGGGGCCGCTCCGGCGGGCAGGAAGGCCGCGCCTGCCGCGCACCAGCCGGCCAGCGCGGCCGTCGACAGCGGCCCGGAGAGCGCGACGACGACACGCGACCAGCGGGTGCCGAACCACATGTCGCTGGTGTCCACGAACGCGAACGGCATGCCCATCATGAGCAGGAAACCGCCGCGCCTGACCTTGCGGCCGTACGACTTCACGGCCAGGGCGTGCGTCAACTCGTGGACGACGAGGGCGGATATGTATCCGGCGGCGAGCAGCACCGGGCCCCGGACGCCCGCGCCGCCGAAGTCCAGCAGCCGCTGGCGTTGCTGCGCGACGAAGAACGCGCCCGGCCCGCCGATCACCGACAGCCAGACCAGCGTGACCCCGGTCCGGGTGAAGAACCGCCAGCCGAAGGCCTGGTAGAGGCGGGCGACGGTGCGGTCGAGGCCGGGTACCGATATCTCCAGTTTCAGCAACGCCCGGTACACGGCGTGTCCCACCCGCCGCCAGCCCGTCCGCTCCGCCGCCTCGGGGTGCCCGGGCAGACCACGCAGCAGTCCCGCGTCCGCGAACGCGGCGAGCGCGGCCTCGATGCGCGGCAGGGCGAGCTCGCCGAAGCGGTCGGCGTACGCGAACAGCAGGTCCCGTACGGTGTTCTCGCCGTCGACGGCCTGCCAGAGGAAGACCTCGCGCTCGTCCAGCTCCAGATACCTGCCGGTGCGGGTGCTGTTGAGCACCCAGCGGGCCTCGCCGCGGTCGGCGGGCAGTTGCTTGAGCGCCCAGCCGGAGCGGCGGCGGGGACGTGCGGTGAGCGGGCCGCTCGCCTCCGGTGCCGCCTCCTCCTGCGCCGCGGTGGGGAGTTGGGTGAGCTGGGTGCCGACGACCTGGGTCCGCTGGCCGATGTGGGCGTCGCGGGGCTGTTCGAACACCAGGCGTACGTCGCCGACGGACAGCTCGGTGCCGTCGGCGAGGTCGGCGGCGCCGCCGTGCAGGTCGACGCCCGCGACGGCCGTGCCGTTGAACGAGTCCAGGTCCTCGATCCGGAAGCCCGACCCGGTGCGCACGATCCGGGCATGGCGGCGCGACACGCTGACGTCGGACAGGACGACGTCGCTGTCCGCGCCCCGGCCCATTGTGGTGACCGGGCCGGTGAGCGGGACGAGCAGGGCGGGGTCGTCGAGGCCGCGCAGCTGCGGCGCGGCGTACGACGTCGGTGCCGCGCCGCGGCGGAGTGTGCCGCAGTGCAGGCAGTACGGGAAGTCGCGCCGCACATGGACGCGGCAGGCGTGGCAGAGCATGCGTCGGCTCAGCCCGCGCCGGATCCGCTGGTGAACGTTCCGTCGGTGAAGCCGCCGTCGGTGCCGGGCGCGGAGGGGGAGAGGTGTGTGGAGATGCTGCCGAGGCCGGGGGCGCTCACACCGCCGCGCATGTGCTCGGTGCCGCCGGTCATGCCCGCGCGGCCACCACCACCGCCTTCGCCGCCGTCGCCCCCGCCGGGCTCTCCACCGCCGCCGCCTGGACGGCGTCCGGTGTTCTCCTGGCTGCTGCCGCCGCCGTCGCCGCCCCCGGGTTCACCGCCGCCGCCGGGTCGCCGACCGGTGTTCTCCTGGTCCCCGCCGCCGCCGCTGCCGCCTTCGCCGCCGCCTTCGCCGCCGCCTTCGCCGCCGCCGGAGCCGCCACCGCCGGAGCCACCGTCGTGACCGTGACCGCCGCCCTCTTCGCCGCCCCCGCCGGAACCCCCGCCGTCACCGCCACCGGAGCCGCCGTGGCCACCGCCCTCACCGCCACCGGAGCCGCCGTGACCGGAGCCACCGTCACCGGTTCCGCCGCCGCCCTCACCGCCGCCGCTGCCGCCGCCTTCTCCGCCGCCGCTGCCGCCCCCCTCACCGCCGCCGGGTCGGCGTCCGGTGTTCTCCTGGTCGCCGCCGCCACCGCCGCTGTCTCCGCCGCCGCCCTCACCGCCGCCGCTGTCCCCACCGCCGTCGTCGCCGCGGTCGTAGATGCCGCCGTGTCCGAAGTGGCCCGCGTCGCCGCCCTCGCCACCGAATCCGCCACCGTGTCCGCCGAGGCTACCGAACCCGCCGAGGCCGCTACCGGATCCGGCACCGCCGTCCCCGAAGCCACCGCCGAACCCGCCGTCGGCGCCACCGTCGCCGAACCCGCCGTCCCCGAAGCCACCGCCGAACCCGCCGTCGGCGCCACCGTCACCGGGCCCACCGCCGAAGCCACCGCCGAACCCGCCGTCCCCGAAGCCGCCGTCGGTGCCACCGGCTCCGAAGCCGCCGTCACCGGAGCCCGCGTCCCCGAAGCCGCCGAAGTCCCCCAAGCTGCCGTCGGGACCCCCACCGTCATGCCCACCGAGCCCGCCGAGGTCCGACCCGGCCTCGTTCCCGAACCCCCCGAAATCGCCGAACTCGCCGAATCCGCCGCTCACATCGACCGGTGAATGCTGGGCCAGCCCTCCGCCGAGCAGGCTCTGGGGACCGGTGGTGGAGACGTCGAGGCCGTCGGCGCCCGCGTGGCCGTCGGCAGGAAGCGCCAGGTCGGTCGTGTGCTCGACGGAGGCCTGGTCGCCGGGTACATGGTCGACCGGGACATGCGCTGCGTCATGGTGGGCCAGCGCGTGTGCGGCGCTCCCGAAGAACAGGGACGACTTGGACAGTCGTGGGTCGAGTGCGGCCGGCCCCCCGGTGGCGCCGGACTCGACGCGCAGGGCGCGGAGCTCGTCGACCTGAGCGGGTGTCAGGCCGAGTCTTCGGGCCACCTCCTCGGTGTCACCGTCGAGTTCGGCCCTGAAGGCCGGGTCGACGGCAAGTCGGGTCATGGCATCGCGAAAGGCGTGGTCGGTCATGTCCTCGGGTCTCCGTGGGTCTGCGTACGCTGCGGTCCGTTCCCGGCGGAGCTGAGGATCCCCCTGGCCGGCGGCAACTGCCCTTTCCGGCCACCCCCACCGATGCTGCACCGACGGTTATAAGGGGCGTGGCATGACCCGCGCAAGGCCGGGAGCTGGACACTCCAGTGAAATATGCCTCCGGAAGGGTCGGTTGTCTCGGCCGTGCACCGCTCTGATACGGCCACCGGTGAGACCGTCGGGTCGGCTCGCTCGACCGGCCGGTCCCCGGGCTTCCCGCGGTCAATCGTCCGGGTCGGTCTCACCCAGCCTGCGCTCGATCTGCCTGCGCGACGTGATGCCGAGTTTGCGGAACACCCGGCTCATATGGAACTCGACGGTCGAGGTGGTGATGAACAGCTGGCCGGCGATCTCCGCGTTGGTCAGCCGCGACGCGGCCAGCATCGCCACATGACGTTCCTGCGGGGTGAGGTCGAATCGGGTGTCGGCGGTTCGTTTGCGTGCCGTCTCCCCGGTGGCCAGCAGCTCCGCCTTCGCCCGTTCGGCGAAGGGCACGGCTCCCCAGGACTCGAAGGACTCGAAGGCGGACCGCAGTTGGACCCTGGCGTCGGCACGACGTCTGCGGCGGCGCAGCCACTCGCCGAACAGCAGGCGCGACCACGCCAGGTCCACCGCCACCGGAACCTTCTCGAGTTGCGCGATCGACTCCTGGTACAGCCGCTCGGCCTTGTCGCCGTCGGTCATCAGGGCCCGGCAGCGGGCGAGCAGTCCCAGCGCCCACGGGGTCGCGGCGAGCGGAGCGCGTTCCTCCATGCGTTCCATGGCCAGGGCGGCGGCCCCGGGATCACCGGCCCGCAGTCCGGCCTCGACCATTCCGGCGAGATTGATGTCGCCCAGGACCATGGGGTGGTCGGCGAATATGGTGAGCTGGGCGTCGAGTGCTTCCCGGTAGCGCCCGCAACCGATCTCGAAGATGCTCAGGGCCTGGGCGGCCCACCGGTACGTCACTCCGGTGCCGTGACTGTCGGACATGGCGCGCATCGTCGCGACGGCGGCCCGCAGTTCGGCTTCCCGGCCGGTCCAGGCGTACAGCAGGGCCTTGTGGAAGTCTCCCGACCTGAAGTACCCCGTCGCGTTCATGTAGTCGTCCGACTCGATGAAGCAGCTTTCGGCGGCGGCGAACCGGCCGTTCCAGATCTCCGCCTTGGCCAGGGCGAGCAGGGCCAGGCTGAGCCCGTAGAGCGCGCCGCGAGCGCGGCCCGCCGCCACCAGCTTCTGCAGGATCTCCCGCTTGCCCTCGATGTCCCACACCTCGTCGCCCGCGATGCTGACCATGACGCTGAACGCGTCCTGCTCGTGCAGATCGTCGGCGCTGCGCAACCGGGCCAGGGCTGCCGCCAGGGCCGGGGCCCCCGCCGCGTAGCCGTGGGCGATGGAGCGCGCCAGTGCCGCCATCAGCGGATCGGGACTCCCGGCCGGCATCGCCGCTTCGTGCCAGGCGGCGGCAGTGGCTTCGGCGACTTCGCGGGGTGTCGTCCCGGTGATCATCCGGCCGCCGATGATCGCGGCCTGCATCGCCTCGCGCAGCAGGTCCCAGCGTGCCGTCGGATCGGTGGTGGTGAGCTCGGCCGCCGCGTCCAGCAGCATCGCGGGCACCTTGCGGGGGCGGGCGCGGAGCATCTCGACGGACGCCCGCAGCCGAGTCGCCTGAACCCGGGCCACCGGGCCGCTCAGGTGGGGAGTGGCGAGTTCGAGCAGCGCCTGGACCGCCGACAGGTTGCCGGAGGTGAGGTGCGCCGCCGCGGCGTCGAGATACCGTTCGGCCCGTTTGGCGGGATGTGCGGTCAGCTCCGCCGCCCGCGTGAGGACCAGGGCTTGTTCGGAGTATCCGCCACGAGCCTGGGCCAGTTCCGAGGCGGCTTCGAGTTCCGCGGCCACGTCGTCGTCCGGGCCGTCGGCCGCCTCGGCCAGATGCCAGGCCCGGCGCTCGGGGGCGCTCGTGGCGGCCAGTGCCGTCTGGACCCTGCGCAGCTCGTCCGCGGACGCGGCCGAGTGGACCGCGGAACGGATCAGCGGGTGGCGGAATTCGGCGGTGGTGCCGCGGTTGAGTATCCCCGCGGCGACGGCGGGTGCGGCGGACCGGATGGACAGCCCCAGCGCGCCGGCGGCACGCCACAGTGCCGCCTGGTCGTCCGTGGGCGTCGCGGCCATGAGCAGGAGCAGGGTCTGGGTGTCGGCGGGCAGCAGCGCCGCCGCCCGCCGGAAGTGTTCCTCCAGCTGCCGGTTGACCGGCAGCGGCTCGGGCAGCGGGGTGACCCCGGCCAGCCGTTCCGAGCCCAGGTTCACCGCCAGTTCCAGGAGCGCGAGCGGGTTGCCTCCGGTGCCGGCGACGAGCCGCTCGGCGACCGACTGGTTCAGGTGCCCGGTCACACGGGCGCTCAGCAGGGCCCTGGCCTCGTGGCCGGCGAGCCCCTCCAGCCGGATTGCGGGCAGATCGCCGAAGACAGCGAGGTCGCCGGCGCCCGCGCGCCCGGCGAACAGCAGCCCGAGGCAGTCCGCGTACAGGCGTCGGCCCACGAATGCCAGCGTCTCCGCCGACTCGCGGTCCAGCCACTGCACATCGTCGATCAGGCAGAGCATCGGCGCGGCCGTGGCGGCGTCCGAGAGCAGCGTCAGCGTGGCCAACCCGACCAGATGACGGTCGGACGGTGGTGCGTCGGTCAGCCCGAACGCGGCGTTCAGGGCGTCACACTGGCGTTGCGGCAGGGCCGGCAGCCGGTCCAGGCAGGGCCGCAGGAGCCGGTGCAGGGCTCCGTAGCTCAGCCGGGTCTCGGCCTCGACACCGACCAGCCTGACGACCGTCAGGTCCTGGGCGGACTCGGCTGCGTACCGCAGGAGCCGGGATTTGCCGACGCCCGCGTCTCCGTGGAGCACCAGGACGCCGCTGAAGCCGTCACGGACCGATGCGAGCAGCCTTCCGATCGCCTCACGCTCCGCGAGCCGGCCGACCATCGGCGGACCGGGTGCGGAGGGAACGTCGGACCACACCATGACAAGCCCCTTCGTGATGCAGTGACCGGCTCGGGCGTGGGCGCGCTCGAAGGGCGGGCGGGCGTCGCGTCCGGGTCGCGGCCGCTGGTCCTGCCGTTCGCGTGCGGTGCGTGGCGGGCTGTCCGCCCTGTGGGAGCGCTCCCATGATGCAGCGTTTTTTCTATCGTGCACTCTCGCTCTGGACTCCCGGGCCGGAATGCTCGCGTCCGTACGGCATGCGAGCCGCTGCTGCCAGGCGGGGGCAGGTGTGCACGAGGACTTCCCGGTGCTCCGGTGGGAGAGGCCGCAGCGGGGCCGGCGCGTCGACCGGGGCCGCCATTGTGGCGGCGTGGTCGTGCTGTGCCAGGCCGTGGTGTTCCGTACCCGGGGACTCGTGACGGAAGGCGGCGCTGCGCATGGCAGGACGTGCCCACGGCACGCGGCCCCCGGCCGAACAAGAGTGGGCGCCGTCCGACGGGCCCACTCTTGTTCGGAGCTCCTACTTGCTCAGGATGGCCGGCAGCCGCAGGTCGGCCTCCAGGGGCGCGGAGTCGCGCGGGCGGCGGGCGAGGACCCGCGGGTCGTCCGGGGTGAAGACCGTGGCCGGCGCGGTCGACGGGTCAGAGGGACTCGACGAGACCGCCGTCGATGACGAAGTCGGCCCCGGTGATGTTCGCCGCCGAAGGTCCGGCGAGGTAGAGCACGAGATCGGCCACCTCGGACGGCCGGCTGAAGCGGCCGGTCACCGACTGGCCGGCCGCGCCGCGGGCCACCTCCCGCGGGTCGACGCCCCGGGACCGGCCGACCGCGGCGGCCACACCGCCGGCCCCCTGCCACAGCGCCGTCTCCACCGGGCCTGGACCGATGGTGTTCACCCGCACACCGCGTGGACCCACCTCCTTGGACAGGGCCTTGCAGAAGTTGGTCAGTGCCGCCTTTGCCGCGCCGTAGTCGATGACCAGCGGGTCCGGCAGCCGGGCGTTGACGGAGGAGACGGTGACGATGCAGCCCGCCCCGGTGGCGAGCAGATGCGGCAGGGCGGCCCGGGTGGTGCGGACGGCGGCCATGAGATTGACCGTGAACGTCCAGTCCCAGTCCGCGTCCGTCGTGCTCAGGAAACCGTCCACCCGCGGTCGTACCGCGCCCACGTTGTTCACCAGGACATCGACACCGCCGTGGACCGCGACGGCCTCGGCGACCAGCGCCGACGGACCGTCGGGTGACGCGAGGTCGACCTCCACGACGGTGAGTTCAGCACCCTGCTTCACCTGCTCGTCGAGGGCGTCGGTACGTGACCTCGACGCCGCGACGACGCGGGAGCCGGCCGCGAGGAAGGCCTCCACGACGGCCAGCCCGATGCCGCGCCCGGCGCCGGTGACCACCACCGTACGTCCCGCCAGGCCCGCGTCGGGGCCGGACGTTCCGGTGGCCTCGGGCGGCCGGGGGCTCATCGCCCGGGCTCCTGATCCTGCCGCCGCAGCCAGGTCAGTACGGTGTCCGCGACCTCGCGCCAGCCTCCGTCGATCGTCAGGGAGTGCCCCCGGTCGGGGAAGCTGATGATGTCGGTGACGGCCTCGGAGTGCCGGTACTGCTTGAGGGTGGCCCGGGTGACGGCCTCGGGCACCGTGTGGTCCTTGCCGCCGGAGATGAGCAGCAGCGGACCCCGTCCGCTGTTGTCCGTGTCGACCTTCGCCGGCGAGTGCGGGTCGAAGTTGGCGGAGGCGGCCTCGTACAGCGGCTTGCCCGGTGCCGGTATGGTCCAGCGCTCGTACAGTGCCGCCGATTCCTCCTCCTCGATAGCGTTGCCGAACGCGAACCGGAACTGTTCCGCGGTCAGGGAGACCGACCGGTGCTTGTTGGCCGGGTTCTTGAAGACCGGGAACGTCGCCCTCAGCGCGGACAGCGGCAGCGGCAGTACGCCCTTGATCTGCGCGGCGTCTATCGCGACCGCCGCGGCGGCGCGGTCCTGGCCGAGCAGCTTCTGCGCGATCATCCCACCGAAGGAGTGACCGATCAGGACGGGCCGCACCGGCAGGTCCGCGATCAGGGCCGCGTAGTGCTCGACCACGTCGTCGATGCCGTGTCCGGCGATGCTCTCGGGGTTCTGGCGCGCCTCCTCGACGGTGTCGGGGTCGCCGGGCCAGCCGGGCGCGGACGGGCTGTAACCCTGCTCGCCGAACAGGTCGATCCAAGGCTGCCAGGAGCTGCTGTGCAGCCAGAGTCCGTGGATGAAGACCACGGGACGCGTGACGGTCATGACGACGCCTTTCTCGCGGGGGCGTACCGAGCCGGTCGTGCACACGAAACCGGGAACCCCGCTGCCCTCGCACCGGGGTGACACCCCAGAGGTTCAGGACCCGGACACCGGACGGCTCTTGGAGCACCGGCGCATGAGGCGACCATGAAGCCCGTCGGTGCCTTCCTCGCGCTCGCTCGGACGAGCGGGACGCCCGGCTCGGCGCGGAAGCCGTCCTCGGCCGCGCAGCCGGCCGCCACTGCCGCTCGCTCACCCCGGGCCGACGGCGTGACCCGCTGTCCTGCGGACGGCGGGGATCAGGTCCGCGATCCGTTCGAGCTGGTCGCGCTGAGTGCGCAGATCCAGCGCGGCGAGCCGGACGACGATGTGCCGGGCGCCGGCGGCGACGTACCGGTCCAGGCACCGGAGCACCTGGTCGGCGGAGCCGGTGACGACGGCCTGGATCCGTTCCAGCTCCTCCAGGGGCATGCCGTACGTGGCCCGCGCGTAGGCGTCCGTCGCCCGGCGTCCGTGCTCGACGTCGTCGTCGATCCGTACCGAGACGAACAGCGCGGGGGTGATGTCCTCGGCTGCCCGCCCGGCGTCGACGGCCGCCCGGCGGGCCTGACGAAGGCCGGCCGCGTAGTCGGCGGGGTCGGGCGGGTAGGGCAGCCAGCCGTCGTACGACCGGCCGGTGCGGGCCAGCGCCGCAGGGGTCGCGCCGCCGAGCCAGACCGGCGGGCCGCCGGCCCGGTACGGCCGGGTCGCGGGCGGGATGTCGGCGAACCGGAGGATCTCGCCGTGGAAGGAGTCGGCGCCGTCCCACAGGGCCCGCCACAGCGCGACGGTCTCGTCCAGACGGGCGAAACGCCTTTCCCACGGCAGCTCGGACAGCGCGTAGAGCGGGCGACCGAAGCGGCCGGGGAAGCCCGCGCCGACGGTGACGATGAGCCGGCCACCGGACAGCAGGTCGACCGACGCCAGTGACTGCGCGGCCTGGACCGGCCGCCGCAGGAACGGCATCAGCGCAGCCGTGCCCAGCGTCACGGTCTCGGTCGCCGGAGCGAGCGCGGCCAGCATCGTGAGCGCCTCGATGCGCGGGCTGATCAGGGAGTCGTTGACGAACAGCGAGGAGAAGCCCAGGCGTTCGGCCTGCCGGCCGAAGGGGACCAGCTCGCGAGGGTCGTCGGCCGCGCCCCACTGGGCGGTCGCGGTCGGAAGCAGTACACCGATGTCCATGTCGGTGATGTTCACGTCGGGTGCGGCCGGCGACAATTCCCTGCGGGGAATGGCCCAGGACCTTTCGCCGCCGGTACAACAGGCCGGTGAGCTTTCCCCGTGCGCTTCGCGAACGCCGTATCCGCCGTCATCTCAGCCAGCTCGACCTGGCGCTTCGGGCGGGCACCACCCAGCGCCATCTCAGCTTCATCGAATCCGGCAGGTCCGTCCCCGGCCGGAACATGGTCGTGCGCCTGGCCGAGTCGCTGGAACTGCCGCTGCGGGAACGCAACGAACTGCTGCTGGCGGCGGGGTACGCACCCGTCTACCCCGAGAGCGCGCTCGACGACCCGGCGCTGGCGCCCGTGCGCACGGCGATCGACCACATCCTGCGCGGCCATCTGCCGTATCCGGCGCTGGTGGTGGACCGCGGCGGCGCTCTGATCGCCGCGAACACCGCGTTCGACCTGATCACCGAGGGGGCGGCGCCCGAGCTGGTCGGTCCGGGCACCAACGTCTACCGTCTCGCGCTGCATCCCGACGGCCTGGCCCCCCGCATCCGCAATCTCGACGAATGGGCACGCCACGTCCTGGCGCGCCTCGGCCACCTGGAAGAGTTGCGCGCCGAACTCGCGGCGTACGTACCACAGTTGGGTGTGTCCTCCGGACTGCTCGGCTTCGCGGTCCCGCTCCGCCTGCGGTCCTCGTACGGTGAGCTGCGCCTGATGACGACCGTGACCACCTTCGCCACCGCCGTCGACGTGACACTGGCCGAGCTGAAACTGGAGGCGTTCCTGCCGGCCGACGCGGCGACGGCCGAGGCGCTCGCGGCGGCCGCCGGGCCGAGAGGTGAGGTCCCTGGAACGACTGACGTCGCTGCCGGTCCGACGGGCGCCGCTGCTGCCGCGGCTCAGCCGCCCGGGAACATGTAATCGGCCTTGATCCGCCCGTCGTCGTCGAGCACGAGCATCTCCAGGCCGCCGCCCACCACGTCGCCGGTCTCGGCGGACACCGTCTGCCAGCCGAACTTGACCACGCCGTCGAGGCGAACCGCGTCGGCGCGGGCCCGGAAGGTGAATCCCGCCTTCGCGACGAACCGTTCGTAGCTCCGCGTCACTCGGGATTCGATGGCGTCGTAGCCGCGAGCCTCCAAAGTGCTGTGGGCGAAGCCGAGTTCCGCGGCGAGCCGCCTGATCCCCGCGGGTGGGTGAAGGATGTGTCTGCCGTCCTCGGCCCACAGCCGCTCGATGGCCGCGCGCCGTTCGGCGGCGTCGGCCAGTGTCCATTGAGCCATGTAGCGGTCGGCCAGGTGCTGCGGGTCGATCTCGATCACGTGAATCTCCTTGCCGGGCTGGTCGCTTGGGACCGGATCGTGCGACGCGCGGTGGAGACCGGCAATTCCCGGCAGGGAATGGGCTCCGGTCCGTCATCTCGTCGAACGGCCGGACTGCAGGAAGGCCGACGCCATGACCGCAGCGTGCCCCCAGGTTTCCCCTTGTCCTCTGCCCGCCCTCCTGTTTATAGTCGAAGTGACTATTAAGGAGTCGCTCGTGAACTGGAACCTCAGCTGGACCGAAGCGCTCGGCTTCGCCACCGGCGCCCTCTGCGTCTGGCTGGTGGCACGGCAGCACATCGCCAACTGGCCGGTCGGCATAGCCAACAACGTCTTCTTCATCGTGCTCTTCCTCCAGGCCGGCCTGTACGCCGACGCCGGCCTCCAGGTCGTCTTCATCGCACTGGCCGCCTACGGCTGGTGGACCTGGGCCCGCGGCGCCGGACCGGTCACCGCCGGCGCTCTGCCGGTGCGCCGCACCACGGCTGTCGAATGGGCCTGGCTCGCCGCCGCCGGAGTGCTGGGCACCGCCGCCCTCACCCTCCTGCTGGACCGGGCCACCGACTCCACCGTCCCCTTCTGGGACGCGCTGACCACCGCGCTCTCCCTGGCCGCCACCTACGGCCAGTGCCGCAAGCTGCTGGAGTCCTGGTGGCTGTGGATCGCCGCCGACCTGGTCTACATCCCGCTGTACGCCTACAAGGGCCTGTACCTGACCTCCCTGCTGTACGTCGGTTTCCTCGCCCTGTGCGTGGCCGGCCTGCTCGGCTGGCGGCGCACCCTCGCCGCCGGCCCCGCCACCGCCACGGCGGTGACCGCATGAGCGCCGCCGCCCGCCGAGCCCGCCCGTACCGCCACGGCCTGGTGCTCGGCAAGTTCTATCCGCCGCACGCCGGCCACCACCACCTGGTCCGCACCGCCCTCGCGCAGTGCGACCGGCTGACCGTCCTGGTCTGCGCGGCCTCCGTGGAGTCGGTACCGCTCGCCGACCGGGTGACCTGGATGCGCGAGGCCCACCCGGACGCCGAGGTCGTCGGCGCCGTCGACGACCACCCGGTCGACCTGCACGACCCCGCGGTCTGGGACGCCCACATGGCCGTTTTCCGCACGGCCGTCCCTGACCCGGTGGACGCCGTGTTCACCTCCGAGTCCTACGGCACCGAGCTGGCCCGCCGGTTCGGCGCGGCCGAGGTTCTGGTCGACCTCGACCGCACCGCGTACCCCGTCTCCGGCACGGCCGTGCGCAAGGACCCGGTGGGCTGCTGGGCGTACCTCGGCCCGGGCGTGCGCGCCGCCCTCGCCCGGCGCGTGGTCGTCCTCGGCGCCGAGTCCACCGGCACCACCACGCTCTCCCGGGCCCTGGCCGCCCACTACCGCGCCCGTGGCGGCATCTGGACGGACACCGGCTGGGTGCCCGAGTACGGCCGCGCGTACAGCGAGGAGAAGCTCGCCGCGCTGCGCGGCACCGATCCCGCAGCCGACTGGTCGGAGGTGGAGTTCACTTCCGAGGAGTTCCCCGTCATCGCCCGCCGCCAGGACGCCGACGAACAGCAGGCGGCCCGCGCCGGCTCCCCGGTGCTCTTCTGCGACACCGACTCCTTCGCCACCACGATCTGGCACGAGCGCTACCTCGGCACGCCCAGCCCCGAGACCGCGGCCGTCGCCGACCGCACCCCGCGCCATCTGTACCTGCTCACCGACCACGAGGGCGTGCCCTTCGAGGACGACGGCCTGCGCGACGGCCCGCAGCTGCGCCCGTGGATGACCGGCCGCTTCCGGACGGAACTGGAGCGCACCGGCCGCCGGTACCTGCTGGTCACCGGCAGCCACGAGCAGCGGCTGCACACCGCGGTGGAGGCGGTCGACGGCCTGCTCGCCGAGGGCTGGCACTTCGCCGACCCGCTTCCGGAGCACCGCTGACGACCGCCGCGCCGAAAGGCTTCAGGTCGAGCAGGCCTCCACCGTCGATGAGCCGCCCCAACCGCCGACGCTGTCGGACGCAGTCCTCTGCCTCTCCATCTCCTGCTCCCTGCGCTGGGCTGCCACGCCGGGGATGACGGCGACGGCTTCGGCGAAGCGCTCCTGACCGATCAGCAGTTCGGCCAGGTCGGTCGCGGCGCGTGTGCCGGGCAGTGGGCGCAGGAGCGCGATCGCATCCTCGACGCGGCCGTCCTGGGCGAGGAGCCAGGCGATGGTCAGCTCGCGGTCGTCGACCTCGTCGGCCGGCAGCGCCTCGACCTGCGCGATCGCCTCCCGGGCGCGTCCCGCGTCGCCCATCAGCCACCACCGATTGGACCGCAGCCAGTACGCCTCGTTCTCCGCGAGGTACTCGGGGCTGCGTCCTTCCGTGAGTTCGATCGCCTTGTCGTGTTGGCCCTGTTCGGCGAGCAGGATGAGGGCTGCCTGGAGAAGGTTTCCGTCGTAGAGCTCGTCGAACGTGTGCCCCACCGCATCGATGGCGTCGTCGTAGCGACCCTGGCGGATGAGCAGACCCATCAGGATGCTCTCGGACCAGCCCGGATATTGGCCTGCCATGCAGTCGCGCAGGTACGCCTCCGCCTCTCCGGCTCGGCCCAGGTCCTCCAGCACCTTCACGTACGGACTCGCGGCGGTGTACTGGTGGCTGCCGGTGGCGAGGTCGCGCAGCTCCTCGACCCGACCGTGCCGGGCCAGCAGCTCGACGTAGAACATGACGGTGTTCTCCGGTCCGTACCGGCGTGCGGCCACGTCCGCGCCGAGCAGCCGGATCGCCTCGTCGACGCGGCCGGACCGTTCCAGGACCCGGGCCTGTGCGGACAGGGCCTCCCACAGGTGACCGGACGGAACGGGCGGTGCCTCCCGCAGATCACGGGCGTCGCTCTGCCCCTGGAAATGCCGGAAACCCGCGGCGAGCGGGGTGAGCACCTCCAGCACCCGGTCGTCGCATCCTTGCCCGTCGGTCATCTCCACGAGGCTCCGCAGGATCCATCCTTCACGCAGTAGGTACGGGCGCAGCGCGTCTATCGCCTCGTCCGCCCGCCCGGCCCGGACCAGCACCTCGGCGTAGTCCCGCCAGGCCTCAGCACCCTCCTGCCCCCGCCGGCCGGGGTGCGCCAGCTCCAGCGCCTGTTCGACACGGTTCCACCGCACGAGGACATCGGCCCCCGTCCGCACGGCCCGCTGCCAGCCCGACGCCGCGAACGGCTCCACGACCGTCCAGGCCCGCCCGAACTCCCCTGCCGCGCACAGCCCTCGTACCGCACCCACGGCGCAGAACCAGTCCTCGCGTTCACGCGCCGCCTCCACCAGGGTCTCGAGGCCCCCGCGGTCCAGGATCTCGTCCACGAGCCGCGGCAGGACACCGCCGAGACGGGTCGACTGCCACTGAAGATCATCAACATTCACGGGGGCACCCTAAGCCCGTCCGGAGAACGCGCCGGCGGTCGTGGACGGCGAAGGCGAAGACCGAAGCGAAAGCGGAGCCGGCCCGGATCTGCGTGATCCGGGCCGACCTCCGCCACCGCTGCACAACGCTGCCGTGCCGCCGTCGTAGGGCTCTGCCGTCAGGCGGATTCCTCGGCGGGGTGCTCCTCGACGCTGTGGGAGTCGGTGAGGCTCAGCGCACCCCCGGCCGCGATCAGGCCGACGACGACCGCGAGCAGGGCGTAGGTGATCCGTTCGCCGTGGAAGAACGACGCGACGAGGTCGCCGCTCCAGGTGCCGGCGGGGAGCTGGGTGGTGACCAGCGCGGCGATCAGGGTGCCGACGACGGCGGTACCGACGCTGGAGCCGACCTCCTGCGCGGTGTCGTTGAGGGCGGCGGCGATGGAGGTGCGGTTGCTCGGCATCGCGTCGACGAGCGCGACCGCGCAGATCGTCATCACGGTACGCAGTCCGACGGTCATGAACACCATGCAGGCGGCGATGGCCGCGTACCCGTGGTCGACGCCCCAGGCGAGACCGGCCAGCGAGCCGGCCAGGCAGGCCGCGCCCACCAGGCAGGCGACGCGGTGGCCGAACCGGCGCGCGAGCCACTCGGACAGCGGAGTCGCGGCGAGCATCGTCACGATGATCGGCAGATTCGCCAGGCCGGCCCGCACCGGGCTCCAGCCGTAGGCGTACTGGAAGTGCAGGATCAGCCCGAACATCACGCTGGCCATCGCGATGGACGTGCCGATCTGGGCGAGGGCGGCGCCACGGACGGTGCCGTTGGAGAAGAGGCGCAGGTCCAGCATGGGTGCCGCGCTGCGGCGCTCGTGCCGGATGAACGCGACCGCGGCCGCGACGGCGCCCGCGATCGACGCGAGGGTGGCCGTGGAGAGCCAGCCGTGCTCGACACCGCTGGTCAGCGAGTAGCAGGCGAGCCCGATGGCGCTGACGCTCAGCGCGGCGCCCGGGATGTCGAGCGCGTCCTTGGTCAGGTCCTCCGGCCGGTCGGCCGGGACGCCGAGCCGGACGCCGATGCACGCGATCAGCGCGATCGGGGCGTTGACGACCAGCAGCCACTCCCACCCCACGTGGGCCAGCGCGGTACCGCCCAGCAGCGGTCCGAGGACGAAGCCGGACATGCCGACGACGATCATCACCGTCATGGCGCGCATCCGCAGGGCCGCGTCGTCGAACAGCCGGAAGACCAGTGAGTTCGTGATCGGGGCCATCGCCGCGGCGGCGATGCCGAGTACCGCCCGCAGGGCTATGAGCTCGCCCGTCGTGGAGACGAGGACGACACACAGGCTCACGGAGCCGAACATGGCGAGTCCGGCCAGCAGCACCCGACGGCGGCCGAGCCGGTCGGCCATCGACCCGGCGGTCAGCAGCAGCCCGCCGAAGGTCAGCGAGTACGCCCCGGTGACCCATTGCAGCGCGGTCGTCCCGCCGCCGAGGTCACGGCCGATCGTGGGCAGCGCGATCGACAGCAGCGTGTTGTCGACCATCTCGACGAAGAAGGCCAGGCAGAGGGCAGCAAGGGGAATCCACGCCGCGCGTAGGGACGGATAGGTGCGTGTTGACGGGGTTTGCAGCGTGGCGGTGGTCATGGCAATCAGTCCTCTTCATCCCACTTCATCGAACGACGTACGGTTATCGAACAGTGTACGATGCGATACGATAGAACAGCGTTCGGTACGACGCAAGAACGGTGGGAGAGAACGGTGGAAAGGGAGCCATGACACGCCTGCAGACCCGCTCGGGCGGGGGACGTCGACGGGCTTCGCACTCGATGGAGTCCGTGCTCACCGAGGCGGTGGCCCTGCTCGACGAGGCCGGGGCGCCCGCACTGACCTTCCGGGCGCTCGCCCAGCGCCTCGGCGGCGGCGTCGCCAGCATCTACTGGTACGTGGCGAGCAAGGAGGAACTGCTCGACCGCGCCACCGACCACGTGGTGGGCGCGGTGCTGGCCGACATCGAAGACCTTCCGGGCAGCGACGACCCGATCGACGACCTGCGCGCGATGGCCGTGCTGCTGTTCGACGCGATCGTGCACCGCCCCTGGCTGGGTGCCTACTTCATGCGTAACACCGACGTCCAGGGCAACTCCCTGCGCCTGTACGAGAAGCTCGGCCGGCAGACCCTTCGTCTGGATCTCACCGCGCGGCAGCGCTTCCACGCCGTGTCCGCGATCGTGGGGGTCGTCGTCGGCACCGCCGTCGACATGGGCCAGGAACCGCCCGAGGAGATCCTCGACGGCGCCGTGAGCCGTGAGGAGTATCTCGGCCGCTTCGCCCAGACCTGGCGGGAGCTCGACCCCGAGGAGTTCCCGTTCGTGCACGAGATCGTCGACGAGTTCGACGGCCACGACGACGTCGACCAGTTCCGCTCCGCCCTGGAACTGACGCTGACGGGCCTCCGCCTGCAGGCCGGAGCCTGAACGTCCCGTCTGCCTTTGCCGGGCGGGGCGGGCGCGTTCCAGCCGTGACGGCGAGGCCGGTCGATGCCTCGCCGCGCGGTGAGCGCACCCGCCCCTGTACGGCTCAGCGGCCGGCGAGCGCCTTCAGCGTGGCCTCGGCCGTGGCGACGCTGGACTGCGGGTTCTGGCCGGTGACGAGGTTGCCGTCCACCACGACGGTGTCGCTCCACGGCGCCCCGGTCTCGACGACAGCGCCGCGCTCACGCAGCAGACTCTCCAGGAAGTAGGGAGTGTTCTCGCCCAGACCTCCCTGGTTCTCCTCCGCGTCGGAGAACGCGGTCAGCGTGCGGCCGGCGAACGCGAAGTCACCGTCCGGGGTCGTGGCACTGAGCAGGGCGGCGACGCCGTGGCACAGAGCGGCGACGACCGTGCCCCGGGCGTCGGCCTCCTTCAGGAGCCGCCCGAGATCCGCGTCGTGGGCGAGGTCGGCCATGGGCGCGTGGCCGCCGGGGATGTAGAGCGCGTCGTAGTCCGCCGGCTCCACCTCCGACAGCGCGAGCGGGTGGGAGAGCTGCTCGGAGATGCCGTCGAGGTAGGCGCGGAACTCCTGGGCGTCGGTCTCGGACACTCCGCCGCGGGCGTCGAGGCTGAGCGCGTCGACCGTGGGACGCACGCCCCCGGGAGTGGCTATGTCCACCTGCGCTCCGGCGGCGAGCAGCGCCCGGTGGGAAGCCGCGACCTCTTCCGCCCAGAAGCCGGTGGGGTGGTTGGATCCATCGGCGAGCTCCAAGCTGTCGGCGGCCGAGACGATCATCAGGATCTTCGACATGGAATGCCTGCTCTTCTCTGTCGACCACGCGGTGAACGTGGTGAACGTGGTGAATGTGGCGAACAGGGACCACGTGGTGAACGTGGTGCCCGTGACGCCCGTGCGCCGTGGCCCGGAGTGCCCCGGCGATCAGGACAACGGCAGGATTCATCACGGGCATGCCCCGATGCCCCACCCCATTCATAAGGAATGTGATGGGTCGGAGTTGCATACTTCTTACGACTGTGGGCGGTCGGCGCTTGGCGTCACAGGGTGCGGCCGACGCACCGCATCAGCCGCTAGAATGCGGCAGACGGGTGCTCTCCATAAGTTCTGTGATGGGAGGAGTCGCCTTGCCCGGGCTGGACCTGCTGGCGACGTTTCTCGAGATCTACCGCACCGGATCGCTGTCCGGGGCGGCCGCGCGACTGGGGGTGAGCCAGCCGGCGGTCACCGGTCAGCTGGCACGCCTTGAGGAGCAGCTGGGGGAGTCGCTGTTCGTGCGTTCGAGCAAGGGGGCGCAGCCGACGCCCCGTGCCGCGGTGCTGGCCGCGCGCATCGGTGCGCATGTCGACGGGCTGCGCACCGCCCTCGAACCCTCGCGGGAGCCGGGTGCCCTGGCCGGGACGGTCCGGCTCGGTGGCGCGGCCGAGCTGATGTCGCTTCAGGTGCTTCCCGCCCTGGCGCCGCTGTCTGCCCGGGGGCTGCGGATCCGGGTGACGTTGGGCCTTGCCGAGGAACTGCTGTCGGAGCTGGCCGCCGCGCGGCTCGACCTGGTGGTCTCCGCGATCCGCCCACAGCGCGAGGACCTGCTGGTGACGACGCTGGTGGACGAGGAGTTCCTGCTCGTGGGGCCGCCCGCACTGGCGCATGCCGTCGACGGGGAGCGGCTGTCCGACGACCCGGTCGCCGCACTGTCCCATCTGCCGCTGGTGGCCTACTCGGAGGATCTTCCGATCGTCCGGCGGTACTGGCGCACCGAGTTCGGGCGGCGGCCGCCCAATCAGGTCGCGGTCGTCGTCCCTGACCTGCGTGCCGTGCTGGCCGCGGTGGCCTCCGGCATGGGGATCTCGGTCCTGCCCCGCTATCTCGTCGCCCCCGCGCTGGCCGCGGGCGAGGTGGCGCTGATGCACCGGCCGGTGGTTGAACCGTTGAACACCCTGTACCTGGCGTCCCGGCGGGACGCTCCGGCGAATCCGGTCCTCACGGCCGTGTGGGAGCAGTTGACCCGGGCGGGACGGGAGTGGGGGAGCCTCTGATCGCTTTGTCGTGTTTGTGCGGTAATCCGCTGGTGAATTAGACTGCCTGCGTGGGTTCTCGCGCGTTCCGTACCTTCGGGCTCGCCAGCGGCTGAAGACTCGCCATGAGCGAAAAGACCGAAGAGATGGAGGGAGACGTCGTCCGACGCGGCGACGCCGCCTACCACGACACCTGGTCCGCCATGCTCTGGAACGGCCTCAAGCCGCAGCGCTTCCCCGATCTGATCGTCCGCGTCGCCTCCGAACGCGATGTCCCGGCCGCCGTCCGGCTGGCCCGCTCCGAAGGACACCGGATCGCGCTGCGCTCCCACGGACACAGCTGGTGCGGCTCACCGCTGCGCGACGACGGCATGCTCATCGACCTCTCCGCACTCAACGCCTGCGCGATTGAACCGACTTCGCGCACCGCAACCGTCCAACCCGCGCTGAGCGGACGTGAGTTCGTCGCCGCGCTCACCCCGTACGGCCTCGCCTTCCCGGCCGGGCACTGCGGACCCGTCGCCCTCGGTGGCTATCTGCTCAGCGGCGGCCTCGGCTGGAACTCGGGCGCGCTCGGCCCGGCGGCCGCGAGCGTGCGGGCCGTCGAGGTGGTCACCGCCGACGGCACCACCCTCACCTGCAACAGCGCGGAGAATCTCGACCTGTTCTGGGCCGCCCGTGGCGCCGGGCCCGGCTTCTTCGGCGTCGCCACCCGCTTCCAGGTGTCGCTGTACGACTGCCCGACTGCGATCGCCGAGACCTCGTACGTCTTCCCGCTGACCGAGGTCGAGCCCGTGACCCGCTGGGCCATCGAGGCCGCCGAGAGGCTCCCGGCGAACGTCGAGGCGTCCTTCATGCTCGCGACCGCCTCCCCGGAGGTGACGACGGCGAGCCCGAGGCCCAAGACGATCAGCTTCACGGGCACCGCATTCGCGCACACGCCACAGGAGGCCGCCCGCTGCCTGGAACCGCTGCGGGACTGCCCCCTGGCCGACCGCGCCCTGTACCGGAAGGCCGACCGGCCCGCGACCTTCGAGGAGCTGTACGAAACGGCGTCCTCCTCCTGGCAACAGGGCCACCGCAATGCCGTGGACACCCTGTGGTCGGACACCGGGTACACCACCCTGCTGCCCGCCCTCGCCGCCACGGTCGCCGCAGCCCCGTCCGAACAGTCACTGGTCCTCGCGCCTCTGTGGCCCGCCTCGCGTGACCGCGCCCTCGCCGAGGACATGGCCTTCTCGATCCTGGGCGAGACCTATCTCGCCCCCTTCGCGATCTGGGACGACCCCGCCGCGGACGCCGACAACATGCGCTGGCTGCAGGACACCATGCGCATCGTCGAGCCGTACGGAACCGGCCACTACATCGCCGAGACCGACCTCACCGCCGATCCCTCCCGGGCCCGCCGCTCGTACACCCCGGCTGGCTGGGAGCGACTGCGGCAACTGAAGGCCGCGTACGACCCGGAGCACGTCTTCCACTCCTACCTGACGCCCTGACACCGGCATCCCGGGGGCCGGCGCCCTCAGCGGAGGCGGCGTACGCGCAGCACCACGTCGTCGGTGTGGTGCGCGCCGGCGCCGCCGTCGGGGGCGACGCGTGGCCGCTGCTCGTCGACCTCGATCTCCCAGTCGTCGGTGAGCAGTTCGGCGACCATCGAGGGCCAGACGTAGTCGGCCGGGTCGAAGCCGCTGTCGTTGGCCTGCTGGTTCTCCATCCCCGCGTGGTGGACGAGCAGCAGGATGCCGCCGGGCGCGACGGCCGCGAGCAGGGCACGCTCGGCGGCGGCGTCGGGGGTGCGCAGCAGGGCCGGGTATTGCGCCGAGACCAGGTCGAAGGAGGCCGGCGCGAGCGTCGAACGGGTGAGTTCGGCGTGGATCCAGCGAACGGTGACGCCGGCGTCCCGCGCGTGGCCCGCCGCCCGCGCCAGCGCCACACCCGAGACCTCCAGAGCGGTCACGTCCCAGCCGGCGCGCGCGAGCCAGACGGCGTCCGCGCCCTCGCCGCAGCCGACGTCGAGCACGCGCCCCGGTGCGAGCCCGGCGACCTCGGCCACCAGCGCACCGTTGGGCTGTCCGCTCCACAGTTGGTGCCGGTCGGTATAGCGGTTGTCCCACTCCGCCCGTACGGCCGGGTCCCCGAGGTATCCGTCGGCGGGGGAGGGGAGGTCGGACACAGGCGATTCCGTTGCGATGTTGTCGGTCACCGGCCCACCGTCGCCCATCGGGTCGCGACTCGGCCAGTACTGTTGCCGGTCCGGCAAAACGGCGTCCCCGGGGGTGCCGGAGACGTCCGACTCGTTCGGCGCCCGTACCGCCGCCCGGCCCCGCACCCCGCGGCGCCGACAGGTCCGGCCCGGTCCCGCGGGGTGCGGGGCCGGGCCGGAGGGGCTGTCGGCGCCGGGCGGCGGTCACCGTCGTGCGCTCACCTCACGGTGCGAGCCGGTATTCGCGTCGGTCTTCACCGTGAGCGGCTGCCAGGTCACGCCCCCGTCGTAGGAGACCTCGACGGTCAGCTCGGCGTGTCGGCCGGTTCAGGTGGTGCGCAGGTTCCCGGTGGTCATGGCCAGCAGGACCAGGGCGTCGTGCTCGGCCGTTCCGGGCGGGGCCTGGTAGAGCAGGATGCGTTGACCGTCACCGGCAGCGGTGAGCACCTCGTTGGCGAGGGTGATCCGGCCGATCGCCGGGTGGCGGAACGCGGTCTCTCCCGCGCGTTTGACCCACACCTCGTGCCGACGCCACAGAGCGGCGAACTCGCCGCTGGCCGAGGACAGTTCGTCGACCAGCGCGGCGGTGCGCCCGGGCGCGCTCAGTTCGGCGGTGTGCAGGTGCGCGACGCAGTTGCGGGCCACCCGGTCCCAGTCGGCGAACAGGGTCCGCGCGCTCGCGTGCAGGAAGGTGTACCGGATCGTGTTGCGCTGTGCCGACGGCCAGCCGCCGAGCCCGGGCATCAGGGCAAGGCCTTCGGGATTGGCGGCCAGTACGTCGTTGACGTCGTCGAGCACGTAGGCCGGGCTGGGCCGGACCGACTCCAGCAGCAGCCGCAGGCCGGGGCCGGCCGGGCGCGGGTCGGCGGGCCGACGGCGCGGTGTGCGCCCGGCGACCTGGTCGGCGAGGCCGAGCAGGTGGGCGTGCTCGTCGGCGCTGAGACGCAGTGCCCGGGCCAGTGCGCTCAGTACGGCGTCGCTCGGCGCGGTCTCCCGGCCCTGCTCGATCCGGATGTAGTAGTCCACGCTCACGCCGGCCAGCGCGGCCAGTTCCTCGCGGCGCAGCCCCGGTGTGCGCCGGGCGCCCGGCCCGGTGGGCAGCCCGACCTCGGCCGGGCCGATCCGACCCCGCCGGATCCGAAGGAAGTTGGCCATCGCGTTCACGCGTCGAGTTTCCCACGGTCGGCCCGCTCCTGGGTGGCCGTGCCGCACCTAGGAAGGACGCGGCCTGCCCCGGGACCGGTCCTGCGGTGCAGTCTCGGATCATGACTGAAGCGATCATCATCGGTGGCGGCTCCGGTATGGGTCTTGCCCTGGCCCGGACCCTGCTCGCCGAGGGCATGGATGTGACGATCGTCGGCCGGACCGCGGACCGGCTGACGACGGCTCGAACGCAACTGGAGCGTTCCGGGCACGGGAAGATCAGCACCGTCGTGGCCGACATGACACGGGAGGAGGACGTGGCCGCACTGTTCGCCGGGGTGGAGCGGGTGGATCATGTCGTGGTCACCGCGGCCGACGCGACCGGCGTGTACGGCCGGACCGCCGACCTCGCCACCGAGGCCGCCCGGTCCGTCGTCGACACCAAGCTGCTGGGTGCCTGGCTGGTCGGCAAGTACGCGAGCGGGCGGGTCACCGGCTCGATCACATACACCTCGGGCATCAACGCGTACCGGCCGAACGGGTCGAACACGATCATGGCCGCGGCCAACGGCGCCCTCGCCTCGCTCGCTTACGGGCTGGCGATCGAGCTGGCACCGGTGCGGGTCAACGTGGTCTCTCCCGGCTGGGTGGACACCGCCCTCTGGGACCAGCTCGGCATGGACAAGGAGGCGGCCTTCGCCGCGATGGCCGAGCGGCTGCCGGCGCGTCGTATCGGCACCCCCGAGGACATCGCCCAGGCGTTCTCGTCGGTGATGCACAACGGCTTCATCACCGGAACCGTCCTGCACGTCGACGGAGGTCACCGCATCACCTGACCCGGGACGCCTCGGTGCAGGCCTTGGATCCCTTGCAGTTCTGAAGGGCCGTCAGCGTGGCGTGCAGGCTGGCGCGTTGGCCTTCGGGGAGGGTGGAGGCGCGATTGCGCAGTTGGTCGGGGTCGGCCCTGACGTCGTAGTACTCGCGTTCGCCGTCCGCGTACTCCACCCACAGCGCGTCCGGTGTGCGGATCGCCTCGTAGCTGGGCGGGTTGCCGCCGTTGTCGGCCACCGCGTCCGGGTCGCCCGCCTTGGAGCCGGGACGGTGGTGTTCGATCAGCGCCGCCTGACGCCAGTCGCCGACCTGCTCACCGTGCAGGACCGGGGCGAGGCTGAGGCCGTCCACCGTGGCGGCCGGGGTGACTCCGGCGAGGTCCTGGAACGTCGGGGCGAGGTCGATGTTCTCCGCCGGCCGAGACGTCTTCCCGCCTGCCGCCACGCCGGGACCGGCGACCACGAGGGGCACCCGGACGTCGGTGTCGTACGCGGTCTGCTTGCCCGGGCGCAGCCGGTGCTCGCCCATGTGGAAGCCGTTGTCGGAGCTGAAGACGAGGTAGGTGTTGTCGGCGATGACCTTGGTCTTCAGCTCACCGCGCAGGCGCCCGATCATGTCGTCCACCGCCTGCACCGAGCGCACCCGCCTGGCGAACTGCCGGTCGATCGACCGCTTCTCCTGGTCGGACAGCGGCTTCAGCGCGTCCTGCCACTTCGGCTTCGGTGCGGGCGGGGTGTCGTAGGCGGCGGTGCGCGGCGCCTTCAGGTCCGGGAAGGAACCGGCGTCGCGCGGAGCGGGTGTGGCGGGGCCGTGCGGCGCGAAGGTTGCCAGCTCCAGCATGAACGGCTGCTTCGCCGCGACCGAGGCGTCGATGAACGACGTCGCCTTCCGCGACACCACGTCGGTCAGGTAGTCCTCGGAATCGTGCCCGTACGGTACGACCTTGCCGTTCTCGTTCAGCTTGTAGTCGAACTCGGGGTACCCATTGCCGGCGGTGTCCCACTCGTCCCACCCCGGGGGCACGTACGGCTTGTCGGTGCCGTTGGTGTCGGCGGGCTCGTAGCCGTTGAGGTACTTGCCCATGAAGCCGGTGCGGTAGCCGGCCTTCTGCATGGCCGGGCCGTAGCTCTTGCCCTCGTCACCCTTGCGGTTGAACGCCTGGTAGCCGCCGTCGCTGCCGTTGTTGGTGAACACCCCGGTGTTGTGCGGGAACTGACCGGTCAGGATGGACGAGCGCGAGGGGCAGCACAGGGAGTCGGTCACGTAGTAGTCGGTGAACGACATCCCGTCCTGCTGGAGTTGCCTGACGTGCGGCATGTACGGGATGAGGTTCGTCGCCAGGTCGTCGGTGAGGACGAAGACGATGTTGGGCCTGCCCCGGGCGGCCGCGCTGCCGGCGCTCGCCGTGGGCCCCGCGTCCCGAGCCGGCACCCCGGGGAGCGTCGTACACGCCCCGAGCAGCAGAGCGGCCAGTCCCACGCCCATGGCGCTGCGTACCGGGCGGCGAGGTCGTTGACCATGCATGACTACGTGTCCTCCTGGGAGCGGGCATCCACCGGCGGACCGTAGGGAGCGAAATTGTGGAATCTCTGTGGCGCGAGGGGGCCGATGAGTTCGACGTCCTCGAACGGTCTACCCGGCGACACGACCGTTCTCGACAGGAGTGCCATGTCCACCATCCAGCCCGTGATCCTGACTGCCGACCTCGACGTCCTGCTCGGCTTCTACACGGAACTGTTCGGCGCCGAGCAGATCTTCCGGGTGCCGGAGGAAGGCCCGGCCTTCTACGTCGGCCTGCGCATCGGGGACTCCGACCTCGGGCTGGTGGCCAAGGCGGACCCGGAGGCCGGGGCGGCACCGCGGATGCTGCTGAGCATCGCCGTCGACGACGTCGACGAGACGCTCGGCCGGGTGGAGGCGCTGGGCGGCTCGGCCGACGGCGGCCCCAACGACATGCCGTGGGGACAGCGCGTCGCCCACATCAAGGACCCCGACGGCAACCCCGTGAACCTCACCCAGCCGACGTGATGCGCCGTCGGACACGCGGATTGAAACCCGACTCCCGCATGAAAGAGGCGAGTTGGGAACTTTCTCCCTCAGCCGTATCACAGTCCGCCGCCCGGCGCCACCGGCCCCGACCGGATGCCGGAGCATGGGACGGTCCGCGCCAGGACGGCCGTCCCGTGCTCCCGGTCCGCTCCGGCAGCCCGAGATGAGGCCGTAGTGTTCCTACGGCTACGGCTACGGCTACGGCTACGGCTACGGCTACGGCTACGGCTGCTCGCCACCCAGGGCCGATGTGCTGTCGTGGCCGCCCCAGCCGCCGGGGGTGCGCCACAGGACGTGGACGCCGAAGACATCGCGCAGGGTGTCGGTGGACCAGTCCTCGCCGGGCGGTTCGGCGAGGACCAGGTACAGGCGGTCGGCCGGTGCGGGCAGGGTGCGGTTGATCTCCAGGAGGCGGGCGGCTCCCGAGCGGAGGTCGGCGTGGGTGGTGTGGCCGGCGCCGAGGATCTCGTAGAGGAAGTGGCCGTCCTCGTCGACCCGGCTGACGTCGACGACCGGTGAGTCGGTCGGCTGGAGGTCCGCCCACAGCAGGTCCGACATCAGGGCGTGGCGTACCGCCTCGTGCTTCTTGCACGTGCGGTCGGCGGCGGCCGCCGCCTCCAGCGTGTCCAGCAGGCCCTTCGGCGTGGGTGCCGGTGCGGCGGGCAGGGCTTCGACGGGCGTCATGGGCTCGGCTTCCTCGTGTGCGGGCTGCGGTGCGGCCGGTGCGGGTGCGGTCTGCGGCTCGGGCTGGACGTTCAGGCGCCGGCGCAGTGTCTCGCGGGCCTCGGCCAGGGGCTGGGTCCAGCCGGCGCGTGCGAGGTCCGCGCGGAGCCGGCTGGGGTGGAGGGTGTCGTCCTTGAGGGCGCGGTTGGTGGTGGTCGCGAGGTCGCGCAGCAGGTTCAGCCGGTGCTTGTCCGGGGAGCCGAGTATGCGCCGTACGTCCACCCAGTCCGCCTGGTCGCGGCGCAGGACGCGGTTGGCCATGCCCTTGAGCTCGGAGAGGCGTTCGCGGGCGTCGTGCGGGACGCTGCCGTCGTCGCCGGTCAGTTCCTGCAGGACGTCGAGCGCGGCCGCGTACCGTTCGGCCATCCTGGGCGAGATGGGCTGGCGTCCGCGCTGGTCCGCGGTGAGCAGGCAGTGGTGCCGGTCGTGGGCGAGCACCCAGCAGTCCAGTTCGTCGCCGGTGTGCGGGGGAGTGGAGCCGTGGCGGACGGCCAGGGCCAGGGGGGCGTCGGTGAGGGGGGCGAGGGCTTCGACCCGGTAGCGGCCGCCCGGTCCGGGGCCCAGGACGCGCACCCGGAAGTCGGTCCCGATCTCGGGGAGTTCACCGTTCGTCATGGCGGGTCCGGTCTGGATGGGCAGGGGTGCGGTGGTGTCGTCGGTGCTCGTGAGGGCCTGCGGGAGCGGGGAGGTGTGCAGGACGGTCAGGCTCTGGGTGCTGCGGGTGAGAGCGACGTAGAGCTGGCGCAGGCCGGCCGGGCCGCGGTCGGCGATGGTGGCGGGTTCGACGACGAGGACGTGGTCGTACTCCATGCCCTTGGCCTGGGCGGCGGCCAGGACGGACACGGCTTCGCGCTGTTCGTCGCCGAGGCCGGGTGCCTGGTGCAGCCGGCGGCTGATCTCGTCGAGCCAGCGGGAGTCGTCGGGGACGATGACGGCCACGGAGCGCAGGGTGGATCCGTCGGTGGTGCCGAGGAGCCGGGTGGCGTGCTCGACGGTGTCGTCGAGGAGGTTCCACGGGTCGGTCGCCAGCGTCCGCACGGCGCTCAGGCCGGCTTCGCGGATGGCCCGCGGGTAGGGCAGTGCGGGGGCGACGGCGCGGGCCAGGGGCGCGACGAACTTCATGATCTCGGCGGGAACGCGGTAGCTGGTGTTCAGTTCGGCGACGCGCCAGTCGCCCTGGTCGGACAGCAGGGCGCCGAGCCGGTCCCAGTCGGTGTAGGCGTGGGGGCCGGTGGCCTGGGCGAGGTCGCCCAGGACGGTCATGGAGCCGTTCACCGCGGAGCGTCTGCGCAGGGAGCGGGCCTGCATGGGGGTGAGGTCCTGGGCCTCGTCGACGACGATGTGCCCGTAGCGGTGTGGAGTCTCGCCGGTGATGAGGTACTGGAGTTCCTCCAGGCAGACGTGGTCGTGGAGGGTCCAGGGGTCGGCGTCGGCCCTGTCGGCCCGGGGGCGGTGCAGGGCGGCCTGCTCCGGGGCCTCCAGGATGCCGTCGGCGCAGGCGCGCAGCAGTTCGGGCGAGTCGTACAGGCTGCGCAGTGTCTCCCGGGCGCCGGGGGAGGGCCAGACGCGTTCGATCAGGCGCTCGACCTGGCGGTTGCGTTCCAGGTCACGGCGGATGGTGGTGTCGCGGCTGCGGCGCGGGGCGACGGCGACGAGTTCCTGCAGCAGGCGGTCGACGAGCAGGCTGCGGAAGCGGTCGCGGCGCTCACGGTAGGAGCCGTCGCCCGCGCGGACGTCCGTCAGCAGGGTGAGGACCTCCGAGCGCGGTATGCGCAAGGTGGTGCTGCCGGCGGTGACGGTGAACTCCGGCGTGGCGTCCTTGTAGGAGGGGGTGGTGGTGAAGTCGTCGACGGCCTCCGGGCGGCACTCCCGCTCGACCCGTCTGCGCAGGACGGCCGCCATGCGCTCGTCGGACTTGACCGTCTGCGCCCGGGGGGTGTCGGTGCCCAGGATCTCGCCGTCCCACAGGCGCGACAGCTGCACGGCGTTGACGTCGCGGGTGCCGAGGGTGGGCAGGACCTGGCTGACGTAGTCCAGGAACTGCTGGTGGGGGCCGATGACCAGGATGTCCTGCGCGGTGAAGTGCTCGTTGTTGACGAGCCACGTCACGCGGTGCAGGCCGACGGCGGACTTGCCGGTACCCGGCCCTCCCTGCACGACGAGGATGTCCGCGGGCGATCCGGTGACCAGGGCCATCTGGTCGCGGCGGATGGTCTCGACGATGTCGCGCATGCTGCCCCTGCGGGAGCGCTGGAGCTCGCGCAGGAGGAAGTCGTCGGGCGGCTGCGGTTTCTGCCGGTGCAGCCGTGCGACATCGGTCGGGGTGCGAGCCGGCGGCCGGGTCCTGGCCGGCTGCCGTACGTCGTCCGCCGCGTCCTTCGCGGTGCCCGGCCGGTCGGCGCTCCGCGGGTGGACGCCCTGCTGGTCGGTGTCGTCCAGGGCCGGCCGCGGAGCGGGGACGACGAGGCTGATGTCGTCGGCATAACCGTCGACGCGCTGCCGCGTGCAGCGCAGCTGCCGGCGCAGGACGATGTCGCCCGGTTGCTCGGGCAGCGCCTGTGCCCACTGCCTCGCCTGCGGGGTGGTCCACAGCACCACCACGGTGTCGCGCGTGTGGACGTCGGAGACGGCACGCCGTCCGACGTACCAGGTATCCGGCTCCCCGCCCGGGGCGTCCTGGACGTCGACCCGGCTGATGACCAAGGAGGCGTCCCCGAGACCGCCGTACGCGGCGGCCTTGTCCTCGGCGTCGATGCGGTTGGCGACACTGTCCTTGCCGCTGGCCGAGGCCGAGGCGGTCGAGCCGTCGGACAGTTCGGCCAGCCGCTCGTGGTAACAGCCGTAGGCGCGATCCACCGCCTTCTGTTCGACGGCGATGATCTCGTCGCGGTTGGTGGTGCTCATGTGTGTGCTTTTCCCCTCCCTTGCGGCACCTCGGAAGGCGCCGCGCCGGGCACAGCCCGGTCCCCAGCGAAAGACATATCAGACCCGGCGAGCATTCCGGGCGTGCATGTGGAGGATTGACGAAGGGTCAGGTGCGCGGGAGCCCGACGAGATCACCGGCCTGCGCACGCCGGGCCTGGACCCGGTCGAGGAGCTGCCGTCAAACCGGTGGCGTCGCCGTGGACGAGCCTCATAGCGTGTGGGTTCGTGACGGATGATCCGCAGCTGCCCCTGGATCGACATGACCTCGGTCGGGTGTTCGACGAGGTGCCGGAGCTCTACGACCGGGTCCGGCCGGGGTATCCCGACGAGCTGTTCGCGGACCTGGTCGCCGTCACCGGCTTGGACGCGGCGTCGTCGGTGCTGGAGGTGGGCTGCGGTACCGGCCAGGCCACGCGCTCGCTGGCGGCGCTCGGATGCCCGGTGACCGCGGTCGAGCCCGGCGCGGGCATGGCCGCACTCGCTCGCCGGCGGGTCGACGCCTTCGGCAACGTCGAGGTCGAGACGTCGACGTTCGAGGAGTGGGACGACCGCGGCCGACGCTTCGACGTCCTCGTGGCTGCGTCGTCGTGGCACTGGGTCGACCCGTCCATCGGCTGGCCACGAGCGCACGACGTCCTTCGGCCGGGAGGCTGGACGGCCCTGCTCGGCAACGTCGTCGTCCGATGGCCGGGAGAGCCTGAGGTGTACGCCGGGACCGCCGATCTCCACGAGCGATTCAGCCCGGGGAACCCCGGCTGGGGCCATCCTCCCCTGGAGGACGACGTACGCACCACCGGCGAGGGCTGGGGGCTGGTCGACGACCCCGGAGAGTTGTTCGGCCCGACGACCGTGCGCTGGTACCCGACCGTCCAGTGGTTCGACGGGGAGGGCTTCGCCGATCACCTACGCTCGACGTCGCTGTACCGCAGGCTCGACCGCGACGTCCGTGAGCCTCTCCTCGACGCCGTCGCCGAGCGCATCCGCACCCGGATGGGCGACCGGGCGGCCCGCCGGTACCTGAGCGTCCTGCGCGTCGGACGGCGGGCCGGGTGAGCCCCGTGGTGCGGGACGGCCCGCGCGGGCCCGGCCCGGGTCGGACGACCCCGGCACGGGCCGCGTTTCGTGTGCCGCTCAGTTCGCCATGCGGGCGAACATGCCGGGCTCGTAGGAGCCTCCCGGGTTGTGCACGATCACGTTCATCCGGGTGGCCGCGTTGATGAGGGAGACCAGGCAGACCAGTGCACCGATCTGGTCGTCGTCGTAGTGCTTGCGCACCCCGGCCCAGGTCTCGTCGGACACGCCGTGGTCGCCGAGCCGGGTGCCCTCCTCGGCGAGCGCCAGCGCGGCCCGTTCGGCCTCGGTGAACACGGTGCTGTGGCGCCAGGCGGCGACCAGGTTGAGCCGGAGCGCGCTCTCGCCCGCGGCCGCGGCCTCCTTGGTGTGGGCGTCGACGCAGAAGCCGCAGCCGTTGAGCTGGCCGACCCGCAGTTGGACCAGCTCCCGCAAGGTCTTCGGAAGCGTCGATTCTTCCAGGGCCGACGAGGCGTTGAAGAACCGCTTGGCGACCTTCGCGGCGGTCGGGCTGGCGAGCAGGTTGAAACGGGGTTCCATGAAGCCGTCCTCATTCGTGGTGTCGTTTGCTGCCGCACTGGACGGACACAAGATGTCGACGGCCCGTTCTTTGTGACAGGGCGGGGATGTGGCGTGGGTCACCGCCCACGGATGTCACAGAGCGGTGCGGGCCGGCGTCTGGTGTACAGCGCAGTCGACAGCGGACGGGCAGGAGCCGGTGATGAACGACCGAACCACGAGCGACGGGACGAAGGACACATCCGGGCCGCTCGCCCGTGGTGACCGCATGGACAGCGTCACCCGGGCGTTCGTCGCCCACCGCAGCCTGCTGTTCACCGTCGCCTACGAGATGCTCGGCTCGGCCGCCGACGCCGAGGACGTCCTGCAGGAGACCTGGCTGCGATGGGCCGGCGTCGATCCCGGCACCGTGCGCGACCCGCGTGCGTACCTGGTCCGGATCACCACCCGGCAGGCGCTGAGCCAGCTGCGTACGCTCGGCCGGCGCAGGGAGTCCTACGTCGGCCCCTGGCTGCCCGAGCCGCTGCTGACCACGCCCGACGTGGCCGAGGACGTCGAGCTGGCCGACAGCGTCTCGATGGCGATGCTGCTGGTGCTGGAGACGCTCGCACCGACCGAGCGGGCGGTGTTCGTGCTGCGCGAGGTCTTCGACCTCGGGTACGACGACATCGCCGAGGCCGTCGGCAAGAGCCCGGCCGCGGTCCGCCAGATCGCCCACCGGGCACGGGCCCATGTCGCCGCGCGCCGACCGCGCGGGGTCGCTTCCGCCGCCGAGACCCGCCGTACCGTCGAGGCGTTCCAGCGGGCGGTCGAGACGGGCGATTTGCAACGCCTGCTCGACATCCTCGCGCCGGACGTCGTCCTGCTGACCGACGGCGGCGGAGTCGTACGGGCCGCGCTGGCACCGGTCGTGGGGGCCGACGAGGTGGCCCGCGTGCTGGGCAGGATCGCCGCCGCGGTCTCGCTGCAACCGACACAGGTCAACGGCGACCCGGCGCTGATCGTCCGGCTGGGCGGCGAGATCGACACCGTCCTGGCGCTGCGCGTCGACGACGGCCTGGTCACCGGGCTCTACGCCGTGCGCAATCCCGAGAAGCTGTCGCATCTGGGACGGGAGACCACCTTGCGCCGCTGAGTCCGCGACCTTCAGGAACCCGACGGAGCGCGGAAGGCCCGCTGTCGGTTCGACAGCGGGCTTCAGCCTTGCTGCGGTGACGGTCAGGGCCGCTCGTTGAACGGGGTCAGGCCGATGTTCTCGGCGTTCACGAGTACCCAGAAGTCGTTGGCGAGACCCTTGGTGACCCACTCGTAGGGCATGTAGCCGTAGCCCCCGTCGCCCCAGGAGGTGCCCCAGGAGTTGCGGATGACGAGTGCGCCTGTAGTGGTGCTGCCGTCGCTCGGGCTGGTCACGACACGGCTGTCGTCGTAGCCGACAGCGACGATCGCGTGGCCTCCGAGCACGCTCTCGTCCGGCTTGGGGAACGGGATGTCGCCTCCGGTGGCGTGCCGGATGCTGGTGTAGACGGGGAACCCGAACATCGCGGGCAGTCCCGTCGCGAGGGTGGCCTTGATGTCTGTGAGCAGGTCGCCGCGGTCGGTCGCGGGCGGGTCCAGGCGGTAGTACTTCAGCGCCTGGTAGTTCCCGCCGAAGGCGTAGCAGAACGCGGGCGGTTCGTCGTCGAAGAGGTCGGTGCTGTAGGGCCAGAACTTCTCCGGCGGAGCACCGAAGAGTGCCAGCGCTCCCATGGTGGAACGCAGGTACGCGCCGGTGTCGCCGTGGAGTTGGAGGTAGTTGCGCGTCGCCTTGTAGATGAAGCGGCGGGAGGCAGGGGTGTAGGAACCGGTGGACTGGATCTCGAAGTACTCCAGCACTCCGGCGGCGGCGTTGGCCGTGCACGAGCCCAGGTGGCCCTGGTCCGCGATGGGGGAGCACTTCGGCCTGAGGTCCACATGAGGGGGCGACGCGCCGAAGGCGCGGGGGCGGATGCCCACAGAGCCGAGAAGCTTGTCGACCTGCGGTGAGTCCTTGGTGTAGTCGCGGATGTCCGGCGGGTCGGGTATCCAGCCCATCCCGCCGACTGCTCCGTTGACCTGTGCGTTCATGAGTGGTCCTTCCTCCAGAGGGGGACGGCAGGACGCAGGCATATGACTGAGTCATTCCGTCGTGTCCGGTATATGCCTCTGTGGAGGGTGTCGCGATCACGGCCGCACCAAGCGGGTGACGGGCGGCCGACTTCACCCCGGCTCCGGGTGGCTGGAAGTTCCGGGCGGTGGGCCAGGGACATACGGACAGCCTGGTGTGCCACCCCGGCGGCCCAACGCCAGTGGACTCGACCCGGCTCGAAGTCTCCAATGGTGCCATGACCAAGGGAGAACCCGACTCCGACAACGACGTGGCTGGAAAGGGAAGGTCATCCTGGGCGCAACGCGTCACCGCGCACGTGGCCCATCTCCAGGCAATGCTCAACAGAAGGGAGGAGGTATCCGACCTGTCATCCGGGGACCAGAAGATCGCGGAGAAGGTGAAGATCCATCTGGCGGTTGCCAGGAATGCGGCCGGCGGCTGGAACAACCCCGTTTCGATGGTGACCGGTTCGCGTATCGACCGGGCGTATTCCAATGTGCACAAGGCCGAGGTGAAGCTTCTCAAACTGGTACCGGACGACGAGGGCGAGCTGAAATGGGTCGGGACCGTCGTCCTCGCTCAGGCCAGACAGCACCTCGGTCCCAACGATCCCAGACTGGTGGCGCTGGAAGACCGGTTGGGGAACAGCGGCCAGGAGATGGGTCCGGACCTGAAAGAGTTGGCCATCGCCACCCTGCTCGCCGCACACGAGGCGGAGGAAGTGGAGCGGGCCCAGGCCCGAAGCTTCCGTAACGTCCTGCTCGCCGCTGTCGTCGCCACGGGTGTCGTGGCCGCGTTGTTCATCATCTGGAATTTCAAGAGCAATTCGGCGATTTCCTCCTTTCTCTGCTTCAGTCCCCCGAGCGGGCAGGTCTGCCCCACCGGTGGAGAAGCCAGTAAAGTTGACGCTTTGATCGTGGAGGGGTTCGGTGCCGGCGCGGCAGCCTTGGCGGGCTCGCTCGCCATCAGAAACATCCAGGGCACGAACACTCCGTATTCGATTCCGGCCATGCTCGTCCTCCTGAGACTCCCTGTCGGCGCCCTCTCGGCCTTGTTCGGGATCGTCCTCATCAACGGCCAAGTCGTGCCAGGCCTCTCGAACTTGGATTCCACCGCCCAGATTGCCGCCTGGGCGGTGATTTTCGGAGTCGCACAGGAATCCGTCACGCGCATGATCGACACCCAGGGGAACAAGGTCCTGGGAAATATGCGCGGGCCGGAACGGGGTATCGGAAGCGACGACGCGAAGTGACGTCTTCGAGCCCGGCCGCCTGAGCATTGGGCCCGGCCGCCTGCGTTGGCGTCCCTGTGCCCGCGGGCGGACGATGAAGACAGGGGCTTTCGGCACCGTGAGTCCAGCACGGGCCGCGGTCGGCATGTGGAGGTCGAGATGACCCGCGCCGGTTCCATCGCATCGTCCCTCGCTCCCGACGGGCTCAAGCCGGGCGGGATCGAGTCGGAGAGCCATCCCTGGAAGATTCGGCTGGTCGAGCACCCCAAGCGCTTCGAGTCGTCGTTCTTCCGCGCCGCGAAGAAGACGGCACACAAGATTCTCGACGAGATGAGTGACGCTGATCTGCCGTACGGCTCCCGGCCCACCGGCTCCGGACACTGGGAGATGCACCACGGAGGCAGCCTCTGGGTCAAGGCAGAGCGCGGCTGGCGGATGTACCGGGCCCGGGTGGGCATCGAGTGGAGCATGCAGTTCTGCGCCGAACCGGTGAAGGTCGACCGCCTGCGGCAGGAAGCCGCCGAACTCGTCGACGCCTTCCCGCTGACCCTGCCGGCCCTCGCCGAACTGGGCTACGAGGAGGCCGCGGACCTCCTGCGCACCCCGATCACGGACGCGGACGGTGTGGAGGCGTGGACCGACTCACTGTTCAACGCGTGCGTGCCCATGACCCACGACAATCACCAGGGCATCCTGCCCAAGGTGCCCGGCGAGCACCACTATCCCTGGCCGGTCAAGGGGGCGGACTTCGTCCGGTACGACGACTTCCAGCTGTGGGTGACCCTGCCCGACGGCACCCACGGTGCGGTCGCTCCGGTGGACCGCCGGGGTTCCGGGGACGGACACGTCCGTCTGATGCACGTCCCCGAGGGCAGCCGCGCGGCGGACGCCCTGGCCGAGGCGCAGGACCTGGGCCTGATGGCGGTCCTGCCGCCGAACAGCTCGGCCGCGCTCCAGGCGTTCGCCGGGCAGATCGGCCCGAGCCGACGTACCGCGGCAGGCCCTCTGGCCGCTGACGGGACGCGTCACCACGACCCGGGCGCTCGCTAGCACGAGGAGCCGGTATGCCACGCAGGATCGTCATCTGCCTCGACGGGACGAGCAATCAGGTCGGAGCCCGGAACCCCACCAATGTGGTGCGGCTGTTCGAGATGCTGGAGGCGGACGACGCGACCCGCCAGCTCCTGTATTACGACCCCGGTGTCGGCACCATGTCCTCGGCGGTCGCCCGCGGCCCGGTCGGCCGTCGGCTCTCCCGCGTGTGCGGTCTCGCGTTCGGCACCGGGCTGAGGGCCAATCTCGCCGAGGCGTACACGTACTTGATGCGGAACTGGGAGCCCGGCGATCTCGTGTACGTCTTCGGCTTCAGCCGTGGTGCGTACACCGCCCGTGCGCTGGTGGGGATGCTCAACAAGCCCGGACTCATGCGGGTCGGCTCGGAGAATCTCGTCCCCTATGCCGTGGCCAAGTACGCCTTCAACCAGGACATCGACAAGAGCGAGCGGGAGGTGGCCCGGTTCTCGCACGCCTTCTGCCGGGTCATGGACCAGGAGCCGCTGTGGGCGGCGGTCAAACCCAACAATCCGAGACAGGTGTCCCGCTACGCGCTGCCGGTCGCCTACCTCGGTGTCTGGGACACCGTGAAGGCGGCGGGAATCCTCCGCCTGGGCGATCTGCAATGGCCCTACACCCACCAGCTCCCCAACGCCGCTCGCATCCGCCATGCCGTCTCCCTCGACGAGAAGCGGCGCCCCTTCCGTGAGTTCCTGGTGACACGTCGGCCCGAGCCACTGACGGAGACGGCGCAGGAGGTCTGGTTCGCCGGTGTCCACTGCGATGTCGGCGGTACCTTCGCCCATGAGAAGGGCGATCCCCTGCTCTCGACGGTCACCCTCAAGTGGGTCACCGACGGAGCCTGCCCGGACCTCGTCTTCCGCCCTGGAGCGTACGCCGACGCGTGCGCGGTGACCGAGGAGTTCGCCCACGCGGCTGTCCATCACAACGGTCCGCTCTGGGTCCTGGCCGGCGGTCGGCGGTCGCGCCGTGTACCGGAGGACGCCGTGCTGCACACGAGCGTTCGGCTGCGCCGGGAGCGGGACCCCGGGTACCGTCCGGATCTGCCGGATTCGAGCGAGCCGCGAGTCTGGGCCGACCCCGACTGGACCAAGCCCGCCCAGTAGGACTGGACGGGCTTGGTCAGACGTCGGTGCACGTCACCACAGGGGAGCCAGATCGGAGCCGAAGCGACCGTGGGCCGGGCGCTTCTCGAAATGCAGATGGGGGCCGGTGGAGTTTCCGGACGTACCCACCGCGGCGAGCTGCTGTCCGGCCCGGACCGAACCGCTGGTGACATCCCGACGGGACAAGTGGCAGTACCAGTAGTCGAATCCGCCCGATCTCAGGACGAGATAGTGGCCGAAGCTCTTGTCCTCCCCGGAGCGCACGGTACCGCTGAGGACGGCGACACAGGGCGTCCCTTGCGGGGCGGCGTAGTCCGCACCCGTGTGGTAGCCCAGGCTCCAGTGCCGTCCCTGCTTGTGATACGCGGTCGTCACGTTGTGTCCCGGCACGGGAGAGAGGACGCGACTGCCCGTACCCCGCGTCGCGGGGACCTTGAGCCGGTTCCAGGACTGCAGACCGGGTATGCCGTCGGCGTCGCTCGCCGAGAAACCGATCTTGCTCTGCCAGGCGGCGTAGGACTGGCGGTCGATGTCGGTCCACGCGGGGCCCGGACCCGTCGTGTACTTCCCGCATTTCTCCGCGACGAGGCGTCTGCCCATGGCCGTGATGATCGGACTGCGTCGACCCGTACGGAAGAACGCCGCTCCAGGGAACGGCTCCAGCGCAGGCATGATTCTCCTCCTCGACAGGCTCGATGGAGTGCGACGGTTGCTCATGGGACGCAGATCTCATGAGAGGGAGGTCGGCAGGGACGGGGGTCAGTAGCCATGCGGCGGGAGGTGCGGATTCGCCTGCTGGACTCGCGAGATGTCGCCGTACCTCTGCCAGATGTAGTTGATGGCGGCCGCCACGTTCGCCACCGGGTCGTAGATGCGGTTCGGCGTGCCCGCCTGATGATGCTCGGCGAACGTGCCGGGAATCACCTGCGCGTATCCGCGGGAGCAGTTGAGCCGTGCTCCGTCCGCCTGCCGCGGTCCGGTGGCGTTCACATCCCCCTGGTTCACCGCGTTGGCGTTGAAGCTCGACTCCCGCCTGATCAGGGTGAGCAGGTTCGCATCGTTGCCCGCTCCCGTGACCCACGCCGCCGGGGCGCCGGTCCGCTCGCACGCCTCCAGCGCGAACGGACGGGCGATGTCCTCGTCCACGCCGATCCCGGAGTTCCTGGTGCACAGGACCGAAGCCTTGGCTATCGAGCCGTGATGCCGGCAGTCCACCTGGAATCCGGCTCTGGCGCCGAGCTTCGTCAGGGACGAGCAGCCGGGAAATCCGTCCGCGGTCGAACCGGTGAGGCCGATCGACCGCTGCCAGGCGGCGTACGCGGACCTTGTCTGCGGGCCGAACTGGCCCGTGGCTCCAGCGGGGATGTTCAAACCGGCTGCGATCAGTGCGTGCTGTACGGCCTTCACATCGTCGTTGGTTTTGCCGAACCGTAGGTTCGAAAGAGAGACCATCGCGACCATCGCGCTCCTCCTCCGCTTGGAGGCCGATACATGGCCGGCCGTCGGGCGGCCCGGCGGGCGGCCTGCGATCAGACGTCAGGGAAGGGCCGGTCCCAACTCGGGCGCCTGGACGCACTGTTGGCGTCACTGTGGGAGAGTCCGGCTGCTGCCCTGATCGGCTGGCCCTGTGCGAACGAGGGCCAGGACCCGGGATCGACATGACTGTTCTCAGGTACATGGGCGTGTGCGTACCAGCCGCCGCGCAGGCTCCAGACGTCCGGTGAGCGGTCCGCGACGAAGCCGGTCGGGCGCCCCATGGGCCACTCGTCCGGAACGCCCCAGGAGCGTACCCATGCGTTGAGTTCGCTCCAGCCTTTGCAGGGGGAGTCCGTCAGCCTTGCGCATACCCGGTCGTCGACACGGCAGTGCGGGAAGAACAGGGCCTCGATCTGGAGCACCACCATGCCCGCCCGGTTGGTGCGCGTACCGCCCGGCCGGTCCTCGAGCGATTTGCTGCGGGAGGTGGCCGGGAAGAACTGCGCGAGAGCGCCGGTGAAGGGATCCCACAGGATATGCGGTGCCAGGTCCTTGCCGCCGTGGGTGAAGAAGCTCTGGAGGCGGGCGAAGGACAGCAGATCCTGTGGGGCGTCCGCGGTGGCCTTCCGGTCCGCGGTGATATGCGCGATCGCCTTCGGCGGAAAGGCCGGGTCACACGGTGAGTGATCGCCCAGGTCCGCCTTGATGGCTTGTGACATCCATACCTCGGGCATGTCTCCAGCATGCCGAACCGGATCGGGTCGTGCGACCGCAGATCCGTTCCAGCCGGGATACCTCGTCGAGACGGTAGGCTGGGGCAACTCTTGCTGGTGCATGCGGAATTGGCGTCGATATCGTCGACGGTCCGGCATGGCGTACGCAGGGCGGGGCGGTGGCCGGGACCGCGTCCGGGCGGGCTGGACCCGGCGGTGACGGCCGGCCGTGTCCGGAGCGGCCGGACACGGAGTTGCGGGCTTGTCATGTCTGGCGGAAACTGGGCTCATAGCACGCGCGCGCAGAAATCGCCCGTCGAAGCCGGAGCGTGATCCCCTGGAAGGGGAGAATCCCACGCTCACGGCAGAGCGACCGATCATCTTCCGGGTGGAGGCGCCCGTACGCCGCGACATCCCAAGTGGCGGATGTGCGTGCCCTTCGGGTAGTGATCACGTCGACTTCGCACGGTCTTCCTGCCGGCCACGATGTCCGCGCCCTTGTCCGACGCGGGTGTCGACGGCTCGTAGCGCAATCTGATGGGCCGACAGCATCGTTGTCACTGGCTCGACTTGGGGTGCGCGCAGGGCTGTGAGCGTCGGGCGGACGAGGTGCGCCGCTGCTGTCCACACCGTCATCCGCACCGAATCGGAGCGCATCCCATGAGCGACGACATCCGAGGAGCCATCCTCAGGCCCGCGGCCGCGACGCCGTGTGCGATCGTGCCACCGCATCTGCTCAACCACCTGGCCCGTGCCGAGAACCCGTCTCTGCGCGAGCCTGCCCGCCACACCCTGGCACTCGACGCGGCACAGCGTGTCCAGCGGAGGCTGACAGCCGAGATCGGTACGAGCGCCGCCCCGGCGGCCCGCGAGGCCGACCACCCCCAGCGCACCATCTGCGATGTCGAGCACCGGCAGGACCTGCCCGGCAAACGCAGGCGCGCAGAGGGCGAGGCGGACGTGCCGGACACCTCGGTCAACCACGCCTACGACGGCCTCGGTGCCACCTTCGACTTCTACCGCCAGACGCTGTCCCGCCTGTCCATCGACGGCTCCGGGCTTCCGCTGGACGCCAGCGTTCACTACCTCCAGGAGTACGACAACGCCTTCTGGGACGGCGAGCAGATGGTCTTCGGCGACGGCGACGGGCGCATCTTCGGCGACTTCACCCAGTCGCCCGACGTCATCGGCCATGAACTCACCCACGGGGTCACGCAGTACACGGCCAACCTGGCCTACGCGGGACAGTCCGGAGCCCTGAACGAGCATCTGTCCGACGTTTTCGGGTCCCTGGTCGAGCAGTACGCCAAGGGGGAGACGGCCGAGGAGGCGAACTGGCTGATCGGGGAGGAACTGCTCCGTCCCGACGTGCAGGGCGTCGCGCTGCGCTCGATGAAGGCGCCCGGTACCGCCTACGACGACGACGAGCTCGGCAAGGACCCGCAGCCTGCCCACATGGACGACTTTGTGCACACCTTCGCCGACAACGGCGGCGTGCACATCAACTCGGGCATTCCCAATCGCGCCTTCTACCTCACCGCGGCCCAGCTCGGTGGCCATGCCTGGGACGCGGCCGGCCGCATCTGGTACGAGGTGCTCACCGGTGGAGAACTCACTCCCGACGCCGACTTCACGTCCTTCGCGCGGCTGACGGTGGACACCGCCGACGCCCACGGTCCGCAGCAGCGCGACGCGGTGGTCCATGCGTGGGACACGGTGGGCGTATCCAGGGGCTGATCCCCGGCTTCGACAACGGCTGACCTGCTGTCCGAGGCTCGACGGCCCGGTTCGTCCGGGTAGGCCGTCCGGAGGCTTCCCGCTGGTGATCCGGATGATCAGCACGGACGATGGAGGCAGAGTCCGGCGCGGCGACAGCACCGCGAGGCAGTGCCGCAGCAGGTCGGCCGGGGCTCGCCGGAGGGTGCTGCACCCGTGCGGCGCCCAGTCATGGTCGAAGGAGACTTCCCAATGACGTTGTCAAGCCGCTGCCGTGACCGGTGGTGTGGCTTGGTAGCACGCTCCGTCGCGGATCATGGCCCACAGGACGTTG
>NZ_JBVKBD010000016.1:0-174793 GCF_055657365.1 Streptomyces sp. NPDC107559
GTGCTGCCGCGGACCCTTCATGTCGAGGAGCCGACGCCGCACGTGGACTGGTCGGCCGGTGATGTCCGACTGCTGACCGAGGCCGTCGACTGGCCCGAGTCGGACCGCCCGCGCCGGGCCGCCGTGTCGTCCTTCGGCATCAGCGGCACCAACGCCCACGTGCTCGTCGAGCAGGCGCCCGCTTCGGCGGAGCGGCCGCCCGTGCCCGATTCCGGCGCGGTCGTGCCGTGGGTGCTGTCGGGCAGGACGGAGGCGGCGCTGCGGGCGCAGGCGGAGCGTCTGCTGTCCCTGGCCACGAACGCGGAACTGCGGCCGGCCGACGTCGGCTTCTCGCTCGCGACCGCACGCTCGGTCATGGAGCACCGAGCTGCCGTGGTGGGGGAGACCCGGGACGATCTCCTCGAAGGGCTCCGCGCGCTGGCCGCAGGGTCTTCGTCCACCCGGGTCGTCCTGGGTGAACCGGGTACCGGCGGCAAGGTCGGGTTCCTGTTCTCGGGTCAGGGTTCGCAGCGGGTCGGTATGGGGCGCGAGCTGTACGCGTCGTACCCCGTGTTCGCCACGGCGTACGACGAGGTGTGCGCGCTTCTGGACGCCCCCGTCGACGTCGGCTCGGAGGAGCTTCATCGGACGGGATCGGCGCAGCCCGCGCTGTTCGCGTTCGAGGTGGCGTTGTTTCGGCTCCTGGAGTCGTGGGGTGTCCGGCCGGATTACGTGGCGGGTCACTCGGTGGGTGAGATCGCGGCCGCGCACGTGGCCGGGGTGTTGTCGCTGGAGGATGCGGCGAGGCTGGTGTCGGCGCGTGCCGCGCTGATGCAGGCGCTGCCGGCCGGCGGGGCGATGGTCGCCGTCCAAGCGACCGAGGACGAAGTCCTTGCGTATCTCACCGACGGCGTCGGCATCGCGGCGGTCAATGGTCCCCGGTCCGTTGTGGTGTCCGGTGAGGAGGGCGCGGTCACCGGGATCGCCGAGGTCTTCCGGGAGCAGGGTCGTAAGACGTCCCGGCTGAAGGTCAGTCATGCGTTCCATTCGCCGTTGATGGACCCGATGCTGGAGGAGTTTGCGGGGGTCGTCCGTGGGCTGGCCTTCGGGAAGCCGCGTATTCCGGTGGTCTCCAATCTCACCGGCCGCCTGGCCGCGGCCTACACGCCGGAGTACTGGGTCCGGCACGTCCGTGAGGCGGTCCGCTTCGCCGACGGCGTCCGGACCTTGCACGACCTGGGCGTGACGACGTTCGTCGAGATCGGTCCGGGCGGTGTGCTGAGCGCCCTCGCCCAAGGCTGCCTGGACGACGACGCGGACATCGTCACCGTCCCCGTCGTACGGACCGACCGCGCCGAGCCGCAGTCCGTCGTCACAGCGCTGGCCGAACTGCACGTGCACGGCGTCTCGCCGGACTGGCAGGCGCTCTTCTCCGGCGCCCGCCGCGTCGACCTGCCCACCTACGCCTTCCAGTACGAGCGCTACTGGCTCGACGCGCCCGAGGAGTTCACCGGCAGCGCCGCCGCCACGGGACTCGGACTGGGAGCGGCGGAGCACCCGTTGGCCGGCGCGGTGGTCGCGCTGCCTGGAGCCGACGGGTTGCTGGTCACCGGGCGGCTGTCGCTCAGGACGCATCCCTGGCTTGCCGACCACACGGTCATGGACAGCGTGCTGCTGCCGGGTACCGCGCTGGTGGAGCTGGTGGTGCGTGCGGGCGACGAGGCCGGTTGCGCGCAGGTCGAGGACCTGACGCTGGAGGCACCGCTGGTCGTCCCGGAGCGCGGTGGTGTGGCCGTGCAGGTGTGGGTCGGGGCCGAGGAGGAGCCCGGTAGGCGCGCGCTGAGCGTGCACTCGCGACGGGAGGACGCCCCGGACGACGCGCCGTGGGTGCGGCACGCGGTCGGCTTCCTGACGGACGCACTGCCCGAGCCGCCGCACGGCGCGGACCTCGGCGCGTGGCCGCCGGCGGGTGCCGAGGCCGTCGAACTGACCGGGTTCTACGAGGAGCTGGACGGACTTGGCCTGGGCTACGGCCCGGCTTTCCGGGGCCTGAGGTCGGTGTGGCGCAGCGGGGACGACGTTCTGGCCGAGGTCGTCCTTCCCGAGGGCACGGAGGCGGGCGCGTTCGCCCTGCATCCGGCGCTGCTGGACGCGGCGCTCCACGCGATCGGCGCGGGCGGACTCGTCCCCGTCGTCGACGGGTCGCTGCTGCCCTTCGCCTGGTCCGAAGTGGGTGTGCGTGCCGCGGGGGCGACGGCGCTGCGGGTCAAGATCTCCCGCACGCGTACGGACGCGGTGTCGCTGACCGTGGCCGACGCCTCGGGTGGTCTGGTGGCCACGGTCGGCTCCCTGTCGCTGCGGCCGGTGTCACGCGAGCAACTGCTCATGGCGGGCGGCTCCGGCAGGCGTGCCGAAGACTCGCTGTTCGGCCTCGCATGGCAGCCCGCGGCCCTCACCGAGGTCGACGCTGCCGTCGGGCTCGATATGCGGAGCTACGCGGACCTGGCCGCCCTGTCCGCCGAGCCGGCCCTTCCCGAAGTCGCGGTGGTCACGGTCGTTCCGTGCCCGGCGGGGTCAGGTACGGAGACCGCGGAGCGTGTGCACGGTGTCGTGGGTGAGGTTCTGGCGCTGGTGCAGTGGTGGTTGGCGGGGGAGCGTGCGGGGCGTCTGGTGTTGGTGACGCGTCCGGGTGATCTGGCTCATGCTGCGGTGTGGGGGCTGGTGCGGTCCGCGCAGTCGGAGGATCCGGACCGGATCGTGCTGGTGGAGGCCGAGGAGACCGACGGAGCGGTTGGTGTGCTGCCGGCCGTGCTGGCTTCCGGTGAGTCGCAGGTCGCGGTGGTCGGCGGGGAGGTGTTCGTACCGCGTCTGGTGAAGGCCGTCGGCACGGCTACGGGCACACCGGATTTCGGTTCCGGCACTGTTCTGGTGACGGGTGCGTCGGGTGCACTGGGCGGGTTGTTCGCCCGGCATCTGGTCGCGGAGCATGGTGTGCGCAGCCTGTTGCTGCTCAGTCGTCGTGGTGCGGATGCACCTGGTGCGGTCGAGCTGGAGGCCGAACTGGCCGCGTGGGGCGCCGAGGTGCGTTGGGCGGCTTGCGACGCGGCCGACCGGGACGCCCTCGCCGAGGTGTTGTCCGGTACGCCGGTCACGGCCGTGGTGCACACGGCCGGCGTCCTCGACGACGGTGTGATCGCCGCGCTCACCCCGGAGAGGATGAAGGAGGTCTTCCGCCCCAAGGTGGACGCCGTGCTGAACCTGCACGAGTGCACCCGGGAAATGGGCCTGACCGCCTTCGTGGTGTTCTCGTCCGTCGCCGGCCTGGTCGGCAGCGCCGGTCAGGCGAGCTACGCGGCGGCGAATTCCTTCCTCGACGCCTTCTCCGCACAGCGGCGCCGCGAGGGGCTGCCCGCCACATCGCTGGCATGGGGTGTGTGGGAACAGCCCGGTGCGATGACGGACGGCCTCGCCGAGACCGACCGGGCGCGGATGGCGCGCAGCGGCGTGCTGCCGCTGCCTCCGGAGGAGGGGATGCGGCTGTTCGACGCGGCACTGGCTTCGGACGAGGCGGTACTCGCCCCGGCCCGCATCGACACTGGGGTGCTGCGCACCGGTGAGGCACCGCCGGTACTGCGCGCCCTCGTGCCGGCCGCGGTTGCCCGCAGGACCGTGCAGGCCGGTGCCGCTCCCTCCGCATCCTCGCTGGCCCAGCGCCTGGCGGGACTGCCGGAGGCCGAGCGGGAGAAGACCGTGCTGGACCTGGTCCGGGCCGAGGCGGCCGTGGTCCTGGGGCATGTGTCGGATCGTACGGTCCGGCCGGAACACGCCTTCCAGGACCTGGGCTTCGACTCCCTCACGGCCGTCGAACTGCGCAACCGGCTGAACAAGGCCACCGGGCTGCGGCTCCCCGCGACGCTGCTCTTCGACCACCCGACACCTACTCTTCTGGCCCGTCACGTGCTCGCGGAGACGGCGGGGGCCGGCGAACCAGCCCTAGTGGATTCCCTACTTGCCGATCTGGACAGGGTCGAACGAGAATTGGTCACGAAGTTGGCGGCGAGTGAGACTCGCGACCGGATCGTGTCAAAGCTCCGGACCGTATTGGCGATTGCCGGTGAATCCGGCAAGACGCAGGTCGAGGAAGACCCTGGTACGGGCGGCAGTGATCTGGAATCGGCCACGGACGACGAAGTATTCGATCTGCTCGGCAAGGAATTCGGGATTTCCTGACCGCTCCGGCGCGGTCCGGTGACCTCTTGCCGAATTCCGGCAATTCTTCGCAGGGGTGGGGGAAGATTTCGGTGGCGAACGAAGACAAGCTCCGCTATTTCCTGAAGCGAGTCACCGCAGATCTCCAGGAGACCCGGCGGCGCCTCCGTGACTACGAGGACGCCGCCGGGGAGCCGGTGGCCATCATCGGGATGAGCTGCCGCTACCCCGGAGGGGTCGACTCGCCCGAGGACCTGTGGGAGTTGGTCGCGGGCGGCCGCGACGCCGTCTCGGAATTCCCCGCCGACCGCGGCTGGGACCTGGACTCTCTCTACGACCCGGACCCGGAGGTCCGCGGGACCAGCTACGCCCGTGAGGGCGCGTTCCTGCGCGACCTGGCGCGGTTCGACGCCGGCCTCTTCGGGATCTCGCCCCGCGAGGCGCTCGCCATGGACCCCCAGCAGCGGCTGCTGCTGGAGACGTCGTGGGAGCTCTTCGAGCGGGCCGGTATCGATGCCGCGTCGCTGGCGGGGAGCAGGACCGGCGTGTTCGCCGGCGTGATGAACCACGAGTTCCTCGCCGCCCTCCAGAACTCCCCGCAGGACCTGGAGGGTTACCTGGGAACGGGTACCTCGGGCAGTGTCGCCTCCGGCCGGGTCGCCTACACCTTCGGCCTCGAAGGCCCGGCCGTCACGGTCGACACGGCCTGCTCGTCGTCCCTGGTGGCCCTGCACCTGGCCGTCCAGTCGCTACGCAACGGCGAGTGCTCGCTGGCCGTGGCGGGCGGTGTCACCGCGATGGTCGGCCCCGCCACCTTCGTCGGCTTCAGCCGCCAGCGCGGACTGGCGCCCGACGGCCGCTGCAAGGCGTTCGCGGCCGGTGCCGACGGCACCGGCTGGGGCGAGGGCGCCGGCCTGCTGCTCGTGGAGCGCCTCGCGGACGCCCGCCGCAACGGACACGAGATCCTCGCGGTCGTCCGGGGCTCCGCCGTCAACCAGGACGGCGCGTCCAACGGCCTGACCGCCCCCAACGGCCCTTCCCAGCAACGGGTGATCCGCCAGGCCCTGGCCGCCGCCCGGCTGACCACCGCACAGGTCGACGCGGTGGAGGCGCACGGCACGGGCACCCGGCTCGGCGACCCGATCGAGGCGCAGGCGCTCCTCGCGACGTACGGGCAGGACCGTCCCGGCGACAAGCCGCTGTGGCTGGGCTCGATCAAGTCCAACATCGGGCACACCCAGGCCGCGGCCGGTGTGGCGGGCATCATCAAGATGGTCATGGCCATGCGCCACGGCGAACTGCCGCGCACGCTGCACGTCGACGCGCCGTCCCCGCACGTCGACTGGTCGACGGGCGCCGTACGGCTGCTCACCGAGCGCACGCCCTGGCCGGCGTCGGACCAGCCGCGCCGGGCCGGCATCTCCTCCTTCGGGATCAGCGGCACCAACGCGCACACGATCATCGAGGAAGCCCCGTCGGCCGAAGCGTTCGCACAGGACACCGAGACCCCGGAAGCGCCGGAGGAAGGCACGGGGAGCGCCGCGGCCGTCGCCCCGGAGGCCGCGCGCCCAGCCGCGATCGTCACCCCGGACGCCGTGCGCCCGGCCGTGGGCGGACCGGTGCCGTGGGTGATCTCCGGCAAGACCGAGGAGGCCCTGCGCGCACAGGCCGAACGCCTGCTGTCTCGCACGGACGCCGAGGTCCCCCCGCTCGACGTCGCGTTCTCGCTCGCCACGACGCGCACGGCCCTGGAGCACCGCGCCGTGGTCCAGGGCGAGACGCCGGCGGAACTCGCCGAGGGACTGCGGGCCGTGGCCTCCGGTTCCCCGGCCCGGGGCGTCGCGCGCGGTCTCTCCGGCACCGGCGGGCGCGTCGGGTTCTTGTTCTCGGGTCAGGGATCGCAACGGATCGGTATGGGGCGCGAGTTGTACGCGTCGTACCCGGTGTTTGCCGCCGCGTACGACGAGGTGTGCGCGCTTCTGGACGCCCCCGTCGACGTCGGCTCGGAAGAACTGCACCACACGGGCGCCGCCCAGCCCGCACTGTTCGCGTTCGAGGTGGCGTTGTTTCGGCTCCTGGAGTCGTGGGGTGTCCGGCCGGATTACGTGGCCGGTCACTCGGTGGGTGAGATCGCGGCCGCGCATGTGGCCGGGGTGTTGTCGCTGGAGGATGCGGCGAGGCTGGTGTCGGCGCGTGCCGCGCTGATGCAGGCGCTGCCCGTCGGCGGGGCGATGGTCGCCGTCCAGGCCGCCGAGGACGAAGTCCTTGCGCATCTCACCGACGGTGTCGGCATCGCGGCGGTCAACGGTCCCCGGTCGGTCGTGGTGTCCGGCGAGGAGGGCGCGGTCACCGGGATCGCCGAGGTCTTCCGGGAGCAGGGTCGTAAGACGTCCCGGTTGAAGGTCAGTCATGCGTTCCATTCGCCGTTGATGGACCCGATGCTGGAGGAGTTCGCGGGGGTCGTTCGCGGGCTGGCCTTCGGGAAGCCGCGTATTCCGGTGGTCTCCAATCTCACCGGCCGCCTGGCCGCGGCCTACACGCCGGAGTACTGGGTCCGGCACGTCCGTGAGGCGGTCCGCTTCGCCGACGGCGTCCGGACCTTGCACGACCTGGGCGTGACGACGTTCGTCGAGATCGGGCCGGGGGGCGTGCTGAGCGGCCTCGCCCAAGGCTGCCTGGACGACGACGCGGACATCGTCACCGTGCCCGCTCTGCGCGCCGACCGCCCCGAGCGGGCCGCACTCGTCGCCGCCGTCTCCGAACTGCACGCACACGGTGTCTCCCCGGACTGGCACGCCTTCTTCCCCGGCGCCCGCCGCGTCGACCTGCCCACCTACGCCTTCCAGTACGAGCACTACTGGCTCGACGCCTTACCCGCCGCTCCCGGCGACGTCCGCGCCGCCGGCCTGGGTTCGGCCGACCACCCGCTGCTCGGCGCCGCCGTCAGTCTGGCCGGCGGCGACGAGCGGCTGCTGACCGGTCGGTTGTCCCTGCGCACGCACCCGTGGCTGAACGACCACGCCGTGCTCGGAACCGTGCTGCTGCCGGGCACCGCGTTCGTCGAACTGGCCGTGCGCGCCGCCGACGAAGTTGGTTGCGAACTGCTGGAGGACCTCACCCTCGAAGCGCCCCTGGTGGTACCCGAGCAGGGCGGCGTCGCGGTCCAGGTGTGGGTCGGCGCGGCCGACGGCACCGGCCGCAGGCCGCTGACCGTGCACTCGCGCCCCGAGGACGACGCCGACCTGCCGTGGGTCCGCCACGCGACCGGGTTCGTCACCGTGGGGACCGAAGCGGCGGGTGCCGCGACCGGGGGCCGGGCGCTCACGACGTGGCCGCCGCCGGGCTCCGAGCCGGTCGGCCTCGACGGTTTCTACGACCGGCTGGCCGCCCTCGGCCTGGCCTACGGACCGGCGTTCCGCGGACTGCGGAGCGCCTGGCGCGCGGGCGAGGCGGTCTTCGCGGAAGTCGCGCTCCCCGACGGCACGGACACCGGTTCCTTCCTCCTGCACCCGGCTCTGCTGGACGCGGCGCTGCACGCGATCGGCGCGAGCGGTTTCCCCGTGGGCGAAGCGGACGGGCCGCTCCTGCCGTTCGCCTGGTCCGGGGTGTCCGTGCGCGCCACGGGCGCGTCCACCGTACGGGTCAGGCTGGCGCCGGCCGGAACGAACGCGGTGTCCTTGCTGGTGGCCGACGGCGCCGGCGAGCCGGTGGCGTCCGTCGAGTCGCTGACACTGCGCGCGATGTCGGCCGAGCAGTTCCGCAAGCGCTCCGGTGACACGATGTTCACCGTCGAGCGGGTGCCGTTGACCCTGCCCTCCACCGACGCGGCCGGAACGGCGGTCGCGTACGTTCCGGACATCGCCGCGCTGGCCGAGGCCGACGGGCCCTCGCAGCCGGACGTGGTCGTGGTCCCGTGCCCCGACGGCCCGGAAGGGGCGACCGGGGCCGAGCGGGTCCGTGCGGTCACCACCGACGTGCTGCGGCTGGTCCAGCGCTGGTTCGCCGAGGACCGGACGCCGCGTCTTGTGCTGGTGGCGCGCTGCGACGACCTCGCGCACGCCGCGGCGGGCGGACTGGTGCGCTCGGCCCAGGCGGAGAACCCCGGCCGGATCGTGCTGCTCGAAACCGACCGCCCGGATGAGGCGGTGGCGCTCGTGCCCGGCATCGTGCTGTCCGGCGAGCCCCACGTCGTCGTCCGCGAAGGAGAGGTCGGCGCACCGCGCCTGGCCCGCGCCGCCTCCCCGGCAACAGAGGACGCAGCCGACGGTCTTGCGAAGGACGCGTCCACCGGCCCCGCGGACGAAGCGGCCTCCGCCCCCGCCGAGGGCGCTGCCTCCGCCCCCGCTGAGGGCGCTGCCTCCGCCCCCGCTGAGGGCGCTGCCTCCGCCCTCGCCGAGGACGGTGTTTCCGCCCCCGCCGAGGACGGTGCTTCCGTCCTCGCCGAGGGCGCTGCCTCCGGCCTCGGCACCGTGCTGCTCACCGGTGCCTCCGGCGCGCTGGGCCGAACCCTTGCCCGTCATCTGGTGACCGGACACGGCGTGCGCCGGCTGCTGCTCGTCAGCCGCCGTGGCGCGGACGCCCCGGGCGCCGCGGACCTGAAGGCCGAACTCGCGGCGCTCGGCGCCGAAGCGACGTGGGCCGCCTGCGACCTCGCCGACCGTGACGCCCTGGCCCGGCTGCTGGCCGCCGTCCCGGTCGACTCCGTCGTGCACACCGCCGGCGTGCTCGACGACGGCGTGATCGCCGCGCTCACCCCGGAGCGTATGGGCGCCGTCCTCGCGCCCAAGGCCGACGCCGTACTCAACCTGCACGAGCTCACCGGCCAGAACACGACGTTCGTGCTGTTCTCCTCCGCGGCGGGCGTCTTCGGCAACCCCGGCCAGGGCAACTACGCCGCGGCCAACGCCTTCCTCGACGCCTTCGCCCGGTACCGCCACGCCCAGGGGCGGCCCACGGTCTCACTGGCGTGGGGCCTGTGGGAGCAGGAGGGCGCCATGGCCGACGCCCTCGACGCGACGGGCAGGTCGCGGATGGCGCGCTCCGGCATCCTGCCGCTCGCCACCGAGGAAGGCCTGAGGCTGTTCGACGCGGCTCTCGCCTCCGACGAGCCCGTGCTCGTCCCCGTCCGTCTCGACACCGCCGCCCTGCGCAACCGGGGGGCGGAAACCGTACCGGCCCCGCTGCGCGGACTCGTCCGCGTCTCCCTACGTGGCGCGGCCCAGCGAGCCGCCACCGGATCCCTGGCCGAACGCCTCGCAGGACTGGCCGCCGACGAGCGCGACGAGGCCCTCCTGGAACTGGTCCGGGCCGAGTCCGCCGCCGTGCTCGGTCACTCCTCGCCCCGGGGCGTACAGCCCGCGCACGCCTTCCAGGACCTGGGCTTCGACTCGCTGACGGCCGTGGAACTGCGCAACCGGCTCTCCACCGCCACCGGCCTGCGTCTGTCCGCCACCCTCGTCTTCGACCACCCCACCCCGGCCGCCCTCGCGCGGTACATCGGCACCGAACTCCTCGGCGAGGCCCCGGCCGCCACGGCCGCGACCCCGGTGCGGCAGGCCGCGGCCGCCGCCGACGAGCCGATCGCCATCGTCGGCATGAGCTGCCGCCTCCCGGGCGGGGTCCGCTCGCCGGAGGACCTGTGGCGGCTGGTGGCCTCCGGCCGGGACGGCATCTCCCGGTTCCCGGACGACCGTGGCTGGGACGTCGACGGGCTCTACGACCCCGACCCCGAGCGTCTCGGCAAGTCCTACGCGCGCGACGGCGGCTTCCTGCACGAGGCGGCCGAGTTCGACGCCGGCTTCTTCGGCATCAGCCCTCGCGAGGCCCTGGCGATGGACCCGCAGCAGCGGCTGCTCCTGGAGGCGTCCTGGGAGGCGTTCGAACGCGCCGGGATCGACCCGACGACAGTTCGCGGCAGCCGTACCGGCGTCTTCACGGGCCTGATGTACCACGACTACGGCCAGGGCCCGCGCGAACCGGCCGAGGGCGTCGAGGGCCTACTCACCACCGGAGTCTCCGGCAGCGTCGCCTCCGGGCGCGTGTCCTACACGTTCGGCCTGGAGGGTCCGGCGGTCACGGTCGACACGGCGTGCTCGTCGTCGCTCGTCGCCCTCCATCTGGCCGTCCAGGCGCTGCGCAGCGGCGAGTGCACGATGGCGCTGGCCGGGGGCGTCACGGTCATGGCCGGTCCGACGGTCTTCGTGGAGTTCAGCAGGCAGCGGGGGCTGTCGCCCGACGGCCGGTGCAAGGCGTTCGCGGCCGGTGCCGACGGCACGGGCTGGGCGGAGGGCGTCGGCATGCTGCTGGTGGAGCGGCTGTCCGACGCGGAGCGCAACGGCCACCGGGTGCTGGCCGTCGTGCGGGCAAGCGCGGTGAACCAGGACGGTGCGTCCAACGGTCTGACCGCGCCCAACGGCCCTTCGCAGCAGCGGGTGATCCGGCAGGCACTCACCTCCGCGGGCCTCACCACCGCCGACGTCGACGCGGTGGAGGCGCACGGTACGGGCACCAGGCTGGGTGACCCGATCGAGGCGCAGGCGCTGATCGCCACGTACGGCCAGGGACGGGACGGCGACCGGCCGTTGTGGCTGGGCTCGCTGAAGTCCAACATCGGTCACACGCAGGCCGCGGCGGGCGTGGCCGGTGTGATCAAGATGGTGATGGCGATGCGGCACGGTGTGCTGCCGCAGACGCTCCACGTGGACGAGCCGACGCCGCACGTGGACTGGTCGGCGGGCGCCGTGCGGCTGCTGACGGAGGCCGTCGACTGGCCGGAGACGGACCGCCCGCGCCGTGCTGCCGTGTCGTCCTTCGGCGTCAGCGGCACCAACGCCCACACGATCATCGAGCAGGCCCCCGCGACCGAGGAACTGCCCCCGGCGCCCGGCGCCGGCTCGGCCGTGCCGTGGGTGCTCTCCGGCAGGACCGAGGCGGCGCTGCGGGCCCAGGCCGCCCGCCTCGCGTCCTACCTGGACGACGACGACAACGACCTTGCCGACAACGACAACGAACTTGCCGACGACGGCGACGACCACAGGAGCGACGACGGCGAGGTGGTTCCGGCGGCCGACGCGGCGTACTCGCTGGCCACGACCAGGGCGGCCTTCGAACACCGCGCCGTGGTGGTCGCGGAGAGCCCCGAAGAGCTCCGTCGGGGACTGGCCGGTGTCGCCGACGGCGCCACGCCGCCCGGCGTGGTGACCGGGACCGCACGCACCGGCGGCAGGACCGTCTTCGTCTTCCCCGGGCAGGGGTCGCAGTGGGTGGGCATGGCCGCCGAACTGCTGGAGACCTTCCCGGTCTTCCGCGACCGGATCGAAGCCTGCGAACGCGCCCTCGCGCCGCACGTGGACTGGTCGCTGACCTCGGTGCTGCGCGGCACCTCCGAGGTCGAACAGGACCGGGTCGACGTGCTGCAGCCCGTGCTGTGGGCGATGACGGTCGCCCTCGCCGAGGTGTGGCGCTCCTTCGGAGTGAGCCCCGACGCGGTCGTCGGGCACTCCCAGGGCGAGGTCTCCGCGGCGGTGATCGCCGGAGCGCTCTCCCTGGAGGACGGAGCGCGCATCGTGGTGCGGCGCAGCCTCGCGGTCCGCGAACTCCAGGGCCGCGGCGCCATGGCCTCGGTGCCGCTCCCGGACGAGCAGGCACGGGAACTGGTCGGCCGGTGGACCGGCCGGCTCGGCATCGCCGCCGTGAACGGGCCCGCCACCGTCGTGGTCTCCGGGGACACCGACGCCCTCGACGAACTCCTCGAACACTGCCGGCAGGAGGGCATCCAGGCCCGCAAGGTCGCCGTCGACTACGCCGCGCACTCGCCGCAGATCGAACGCGTCGAAGCGCAGGCGAACGAGGGGTTCGCCGGCATCAGCCCGCTCCCCGGCTCCGTGCCCTTCTACTCCACGGTGACGGGCGGGAAACTGGCCGCGGACGAGCTGGGCTCCGGCTACTGGTACCGCAACATGCGGCAGACGGTACGGTTCCACGACGCGATCCGGGCCGCTCTGGCCGACGGGCACGACGTGTTCGTCGAAGTCAGTCCGCACCCCGTCCAGCTGGCGGGCATCCAGGACGCCATAGAGGCCGCCGACGCGGACGCCGTGGTCGTACCGACACTGCGCCGCCGCGACGGCGGACGGAGTCGGCTGATGCTGGCCCTGGCCCAGGCCCACGTGCGCGGTGTCGCCATCGACTGGGACGCCGTCCTGCCGGGCGCGCGCCGCGTCGACCTCCCGACCTACGCGTTCCAGCACGAGCGGTACTGGCTGGAGGCGGGCGCCCCGGCCGGTGACGTGCGAACGGCCGGGCTGGACGCCGCCGACCACCCGTTCCTGGGCGCGGCGGTGGAGCTGCCGGACGCCGGCGGCCACCTGCTGACCGGGCTGCTGTCCCTGCGGGCCCAGCCCTGGCTGGCCGACCACGCGGTGCTGGGCACGGTGCTGCTGCCGGGCACGGCCTTCGTGGAACTGGCCGCCCACGCGGCGGCCGAGACCGGCTGCGACCTGGTCGAGGAACTCACCCTGCAGGCACCGCTGGTGCTGCCCGAGCACGGCGGCGTCGCGCTCCAGGTCCTCGTGGGTGCCCAGGACGCCTCCGGCCGCCGCCCGCTGAGCGTGCACTCGCGAGCCGGGGACGGCCCCTGGATCCGCAACGCCACCGGCACCCTCACCACCGGCGCGTCCCCCGCCGGGACCGATCTGAGCAGCTGGCCCCCGGCCGACGCCCGGCCGGTGGACCTGGACGGCTTCTACGACCGGCTGGCGGACCTCGGCCTGAGCTACGGCCCGCTCTTCCAGGGGCTGCGTGCCGCCTGGCGCGGCCACGACGCGGTCTACGCCGAACTCGCCGTCACCGACGAGGCGCAGGCGGACGCCGACGCGTTCGGCGTGCACCCGGCCCTGCTCGACTCCGCGCTGCACGCGCTGGGCGCGGGTGGCCTCGTACCGGCCGCGGATGGGCCCCTGCTGCCCTTCGCGTGGTCCGGCGTCACACTGCACGGAACCGGAGCGGCGGGCCTGCGGGTACGGCTCTCCCCGGCCGGCGGGGACACGGTACGGCTGGAGGCCGCCGACGGCACGGGCCGTCCCGTCATCTCGGTCGAGTCGCTGACGCTGCGCCCGGTGTCGGCCGAGCAGCTGCGCACGAGCTCCCGGGACTCCCTGTTCACCGTGGAGTGGGCACCGCTCGTCGCCACGGCCGACGCGCGGACAAGGGTCGTACGGACCTACGACGACATCGCCGAGCTCCTCGCCGCCCCCGCGGCGGAGACCGGGGCGCAGGCGGACACGGACGCCGTCGTCGTCCCCTGCCCCGGCGGGTCGGGTACCGATGCCGAACGGGTCCGGAGCGTCCTCGCCGAAGTGCTCCGGCTGGTGCAGTGGTGGCCGGCCGAGGACCGGCCCGCCCGCCTGGTGCTGGTGACCCGGGGCGCGGTCGCCGCCGGGGACGAGCCGGAAGCGGGCGACCCGGTGCAGGCGGCCGTGTGGGGCCTGGTCCGGTCGGCACAGTCGGAGAACCCGGACCGCATCGTCCTTCTCGACATCGACCCGAGCGCCGACGGGGAGCGGGCCGTGGCGACGGCCGTCCCCCGGCTCCTCGCCTCCGGGGAGCCGCAGGCCGCGCTGCGCGGCGACGCGCTCCTGCTGCCCCGGCTCGCCAGGGCCGCCGCCGACTCCCCACGGGCCACCCCGGACTTCGGGACCGGCATGGTGCTCCTGACCGGCGCGTCCGGCGCCCTGGGCGGGCTCGTCGCCCGGCACCTGGTCGCCGAGCACGGCGTACGCAGCTTGCTGCTGATGAGCCGGCGCGGCGCGGACGCCGAGGGCGCGGCGGAGCTCCGGGCGGAACTGACCGCCGCGGGTGCCGAAGTGCGCTGGGCGGCCTGCGACGTGGCCGACCGGGACGCCCTCGCCGAGGTGCTGTCCGGGACGCCGGTGACGGCCGTCGTCCACACGGCCGGCGTCCTCGACGACGGCGTGATCGGTTCGCTCACGCCGGAGCGCCTGGAGAAGGTGCTGCGACCCAAGGTCGACGCGGTGCTGAATCTGCACGAACTGGCGGGCGACGTCTCGGCGTTCGTGGTCTTCTCCTCGCTCGCGGGTACGCTCGGCACCCCCGGCCAGGCCAACTACGCCGCGGCCAACGCCTTCCTCGACGCCTTCGCCCGGCACCGCCGCGCCCAGGGGCTGCCCGCGGTGTCACTGCCGTGGGGCCTGTGGCAGCGCACCGGCACCATGACCGAGGGCCTCGGCGGCGCCGACCGGACCCGGCTCGCCCGCGGCGGCGTGCTGCCCCTGTCCGACGAGGACGGCCTGGAACTCCTCGACGCCGCACTCGCGCTGCAGGAGCCCCTGGTGGTGGCCGCACGGCTGGACCTCGCCGCCCTGCGGAACGCGAACGCACCGGTGCCACCGCTGCTCAGGGCGCTCGTCGGCGGCCGGCCGCGGCGCATCGACCGGGCGACTCCCGTACCGCTGGCGCAACGGATCGCGGGCCTGCCCGAGAGCGAGCGCGAAGAGGCGGTCCTGGACCTCGTCCGCTCCGAGGTCGCCGCCGTCCTCGGCCACAGCTCGGCCAAGGCCGTCCAGCCCGACCAGGCCTTCGGCGACCTGGGCTTCGACTCGCTGACCGCGGTGGAGCTCCGCAACCGGATGAACCAGGCCACCGGCCTGCGGCTGCCCGCGACGCTGGTCTTCGACCACCCGACGCCCGCGGCGCTCGCGCGACGGGTGCTGAAGGACCTCCCCGGTGGTACGGCCGGGACGGCACCGGTCTTCGACGAGCTCGACCGCCTCGCCGCCGCCCTCGACGGCGCCCTCGACGGCACCGGAGCGGACGGCGTCGACAACATCACCCGCACCAAGATCAACATGCGTCTCCAGGCGCTGCTCGCCCGCTGGAACGGGGACGAGCCGGCCGATCCGGGAGGCGCCGGCGGAGCCGGGGACGAAGACGACCTCAGCTCGGCGAGCGACGAAGAGCTGTACGAGCTCCTCGACGACGAACTCGGCATCTCCTGAACTGCGCAGGCCAAAGGGGGCGGGCGACACCGATGATGAACGAGGACAAGCTCCGGGACTACCTCAAGCGGGCCACCACGGACCTGCGCCAGGTCCGGCGGCGAGTGCGCGAACTGGAGGCCCGTGACCAGGAGCCGATCGCCATTGTGGGCATGAGCTGCCGGTTCCCCGGCGGCGTCGGCTCCCCCGAACAGCTGTGGCGGCTGCTGGCCGAGGGCGAAGACGCCATCTCGCAGTTCCCCGAGGACCGAGGCTGGGACGTCGACACGCTCTACGACCCCGACCCCGAGCAGCCCGGCAAGGTCTGCACCCGGCACGGTGGCTTCCTGCACGACGCGGCCGACTTCGACGCGGACTTCTTCGGGATCTCGCCGCGGGAGGCGCTGGCCATGGACCCGCAGCAGCGGCTGCTGCTGGAGACCGCCTGGGAGGCCTTCGAGCACGCGGGCATCGACCCCGCCGGCCTCAAGGGCAGCCGCACCGGCGTCTTCGCCGGCCTCATGTACCACGACTACGGCTTCACACCCGGCGTCCTCCCCGAAGGGGTCGAGGGGCTGATGAGCACCGGCAACTCCGGCAGCGTCGCCTCCGGGCGCATCGCCTACACCTTCGGATTCGAGGGCCCCGCGGTCACCGTCGACACCGCCTGCTCGTCCTCGCTCGTCGCCCTGCACCTGGCCGTGCAGGCGCTGCGGGGCGGCGAGTGCTCCCTGGCACTCGCCGGCGGCGTGACGGTCATGGCGGGCCCGAGCGCCTTCATCGAGTTCAGCCGCCAGCGCGGACTCGCCCCCGACGGCCGCTGCAAGTCCTTCGCGGCGGCGGCGGACGGCGCGTCCTGGTCCGAAGGCGCCGGCCTGCTGCTCGTGGAGCGGCTGCGGGACGCCCGCCGGCTCGGCCACAAAGTGCTCGCCGTCGTCCGGAGCAGCGCCGTCAACCAGGACGGCGCGTCCAACGGCCTGACCGCGCCCAACGGCCCCTCGCAGCAGCGCGTGATCCTCGAAGCGCTGGCCGGCGCCCGGCTGTCCGCCGAGGAGGTCGACGCCGTCGAAGCACACGGCACGGGCACGAACCTCGGCGACCCGATCGAGGCGCAGGCGCTGCTTGCGACCTATGGACAAGAACGCGAACGACCGCTCCTGCTCGGCTCGCTGAAGTCCAACATCGGCCACACGCAGGCCGCCGCGGGCGTCGCCGGCGTCATGAAGATGGTGCTGGCGATGCAGCACGGTTTGCTGCCGAAGACGCTCCACGTGGACCGGCCGACCCCGCAGGTCGACTGGTCGGCCGGTTCGGTCGAGCTGCTGACCGAGGCGACCGCATGGCCGCAGACCGATCACCCTCGCCGGGCCGGGATCTCTTCGTTCGGGATCAGCGGCACCAACGCGCACGTCGTCGTCGAGCAGGCGCCCGAACCGGAGGCCCAGGACCCGGCCGACGGCGGGACCGACGGCGAGGGTGCGGCCGGGGAACTGCCGCGGGCCCGGACCACGGTGGTGCCATGGGTACTCTCCGCGAAGACCGGGGAAGCGCTGCGGGAGCAGGCACGACGACTGCTGTCGTCCGTGGAGTCGGCGGCCGTGTCCCCGGCCGACGTGGGGTTCTCGCTGGCGGCCACCCGCTCGGCGCTGGAGCACCGGGCGGCGGTCGTCGGAGCCGACGGGGAAGAGCTGCGCGCGGGGCTGACCGCCCTCGCTGCGGGCGAGCCCGCGGCGCAGGTGGTGACCGGGCGCGCCGGGGCCGACCGGGCCAAGGTCGGGTTCCTGTTCTCGGGCCAGGGCTCGCAGCGGCTGGGGATGGGGCGCGAACTGTACGCGGCGTACCCGGTGTTCGCCGCGGCGTACGACGAGGTGTGCGCGCTCCTGGACGCGCCGGTCGATGTCGACTCGGAGGAGTTGCACCGGACGGGTTCGGCACAGCCCGCGTTGTTCGCCCTCGAGGTGGCGTTGTTCCGGCTTCTCGAATCGTGGGGTGTGCGGCCGGACTTTGTGGCCGGGCATTCGGTGGGTGAGATCGCGGCCGCTCATGTCGCGGGCGTGTTGTCGCTGGAGGACGCGGCGAGGCTGGTGTCGGCGCGTGCCGCGCTGATGCAGGCACTGCCCGTCGGCGGCGCGATGGTGGCGGTCCAGGCCACCGAGGACGAGGTGCTGCCGCACCTGACCGACGAGGTCGGCATCGCGGCGGTCAACGGCCCTGGCTCTGTGGTCATTTCGGGTGCGGAGGACGCGGTTGCGGCGATTGCCGAGGTGTTCGCCGCTCAAGGTCGTAAGACGTCCCGGCTGAAGGTGAGTCACGCGTTCCATTCGCCGTTGATGGATCCGATGCTGGAGGAGTTCGCCGACGTCGTCCGCGGTCTGACGTTCAGCGCGCCCCGGATCCCGGTGGTCTCCAACCTCACCGGCCGGCCTGCCGAGGCGTACACGCCCGAGTACTGGGTGCGGCATGTCCGTGAGGCGGTCCGTTTCGCCGACGGTGTGCGGACCCTGCACGAGCTGGGTGTGACCACGTTCGTGGAGATCGGCCCCGGTGGCGTGCTGAGTGCTCTCGCCCAGGGCTGCCTCGACGACGTGGACATCGTCACCGTTCCCGCCCTGCGTCACGACCGTCCCGAACCCCGGGCGCTCACTCTCGCCCTCGGGCAGTTGCATGCGCACGGTGTCTCCCCGGACTGGCACCAGCTGTTCCCCGGTGCCCGCCGCGTCGACCTGCCCACGTACGCCTTCCAGCGCGAGCGCTACTGGCTGTCGGGTACGGCCGCGCTCGACGTCTCCTCGGCGGGCCTGGACTCCTCCGGCCACGCCCTGCTCGGCGCGGTGGTGGAGACCGCCGGTACGCAGGACGTGCTGTTCACCGGCCGGCTGTCCCCGGTCGACATGCCCTGGATCGCGGAACACACGGTCGGCGGCGTGCCGGTGCTGCCGGTCGCCGCGTTCGTGGAGTTCGCCCTGTCCGCGGGACGGCAGGCCGGGATCCCGTACCTGGAACAGCTGGACGTGGACGTCCCGCTGGTCCTGGCCGAACAGGGCGCCGTCCGCATCCAGGTGCAGGTCGGTCCAGGCGACGACCCTGACCGGCGCTCGGTACGCGTCTTCAGCCGGCCCGCCGCGGGCGGCACCGGCGAGCCGTGGGTCTGCCACGCCACCGGAGAGCTCACCCGGAACGCTCCGGCGCCGGAGTACGACATGACGATGTGGCCGCCGACGGGTGCCGAACCCGTGGACGTCGAGGGCCGTCCGGGGCTGCGCGCCGCCTGGCGCGCCGGGGACGAGCTGTACGCCGAGGCCGTACTGACTGCCGCGGAGCGGGACCGGGCGGACCGCTACGCCCTGCACCCCGTACTGCTGGACGCCGCCCTCGGCATGGTGGCGTCGCACCGTGCCGAAGGCCCGGACGAGGTGCTCATGCCCCACGCCTGGAGCGGCATGTCCGTGCACATTCCGGGGTCCGGGGCCGTACGCATACGCATACGGCCCGCCGACGACGACGCGGTGGCGATCGAGCTGTGCGACGCCGACGGCTCTCCCGTCGCCTCGGTCGCGTCCGTCCGGACCCGGTCGATGTCCACGCAGCAGGTGCTGGCCTCGCGTGTGGCGCACCAGGACTGGATGTTCGAGACCGACTGGGTCGAGCACACCGCGGCTTCCGCACCCGCTCCCGCCACCGCTGCCGAAGCCGAAGCCGAATGGGCGGTCCTCGGCGACGAGGGTTCCCACGCCGACCTCGACGCGCTCCGCATGGCCGTCGACGGCGGTGCGGCCACACCCGCCCACGTCCTCCTGCCCTGCGCCCCGAGCGAGGGCGATACCGCCGCGGCGACACGCGGGCTGCTGGCCGAAGTGCTGTCGGCTGTCCAGGAGTGGGTCGCCGACGAGCGGTTCTCCGACGCGAGGCTCGTCGTGATGACGCGCGGAGCCGTCGAGCTGGACGGCACAGTCCCGGACCTCGCGCACGTCGCGGTCTCCGGTCTCGTGAAGTCGGCCCAGAGCGAGCACCCCGACCGGCTCCTGCTCGTCGACGCGGACGACTCGGTCACCAGCGGGGGCTTGGTCACCAACGGGGGCGTGGTCACGAACGGCGCCGTGGTCACGAACGGCGGCCTCGACCCGGCGCTGGCCGCCGCGCTCGCCGCCCTGGACGAGCCGCAGGCCGCGGTGCGCGACGGGAAGCTGTACGTGCCGCGTCTCGTCCGGGTCACCCCGCCCGAGGAGCCCACCGGTCACGCGTGGGACCCCGAGGGGACCGTGCTGATCACCGGCGCGACCGGTGGCCTCGGACGATCGCTCGCCCGGCACCTCGTCACCGAACACGGCGCACGGCGGCTGCTGCTGGCCGGCCGTCGCGGCCCCGCGGCCGAAGGCATCGGCGAACTCGTCGCCGCCCTCTCCGAACTGGGCGCGCACGTCGACGTGGCCGCCTGCGACATCGCGGACCGGGACGCCCTCGCCGAACTGCTGGCCTGCGTCCCGGCGGAGCACCCGCTCGTGGCCGTGGTGCACGCGGCGGCGGCCCTGGACGACGGCGTGGTCACCGCCCTGACCCCGGAGCGCCTCGACACCGTGCTGCGGCCGAAGGCCGACGGGGCGCTGCACCTGCACGAGCTGACCCGGGACCTGGACCTCTCCGCTTTCGTGCTCTTCTCCTCCCTGGCCGGAGTCCTGGGCAGCGCCGGCGCGGCCGGCTACGCCGCCGCGAACGCCTTCCTGGACGGACTGGCGCGGCAGCGCCGGGCCGAGGGCCTGCCCGGCACCTCGCTGGCGTGGGGCCTGTGGACGGACAACGGCGGCATGGGCGACCGGATCACCGACACCGACCGCAGCCGGATGGGGCGGGCCGGAGTCGTACCGTTCACCCCGGCGGAGGGGCTGGCCCTGTTCGACGCCGCTCTCACCGCGGACCGGCCGGTGATCGTGCCGGTCCGGCTGGACGTTCCGGGACTGCGCGCCATGGCCCGCTCCGGCATGCTGCCCGCCGTCCTCCGCGGCCTCGTCGGCGACACCGGCGCCGCGGCCGACGGCGCCCCGGCCGCAGGGACCACCGCACTGGCCCGCCGCCTCGCCGGGATACCGGAGGCCGACCAGGAGAAGGTCCTGCTGGACCTGGTGCGCCATCAGGCGGCAGCCGCCCTCGGCCACGCCACCGCCGCCCGCATCGAGCCCACCACGGCCTTCAAGGACATCGGCTTCGACTCCCTGACCGCCGTGGAACTGCGCAACCGGCTCAGGGCCGCGACCGGGCTCCGGCTCAAGCCCACCCTCGTCTTCGACCACCCCAACCCGGTCGCGATCGCCCGGCTCCTCCACAAGGACCTGGTGCTCGACCTCACGGCCGAGGCCCCGCCCGTGCTCGCCGAACTGGACCGGCTGGAGGCGCAGCTCACCGCCCTCGCCCCGGAGGACCCGGTACGGGACAAGGTCACCGCCCGGCTCAAGGCGCTGCTCTGGAAGTGGACGGACACCCACCAGGATGCCGCGGCGAACACCGCCGACGCGGGCCCCGGCATCGATCGCGACCTCGACCTGGACCGGATCGACGCCGCCACCGACGACGAGATGTTCGACCTCATCGACCAAGAGCTCGGCTCCCACTGACTCATCTCACGCACTGCTACCGAGGACGTAAAACATGTCGAACGACGACAAGCTCAGGGATTACCTCAAGCGCGTGACGGTGGACCTGCGCCAGACCCGCAGGCAGCTGGGTGAGCTGGAGGCGAAGGACACCGAGCCCATCGCCGTCGTCGGGATGGCCTGCCGCTACCCGGGCGGCGTCGGCTCGCCCGAAGACCTGTGGCAACTGGTCGCCTCGGGCGGCGACGGAGTGTCCGGGTTCCCCACCGACCGCGGCTGGGACCTGGACACGATCTACGACCCCGAGCCCGGGCGGACGGGCCGCACGTACGTGCGCGAGGGCGGATTCCTCCACGACGCCGGCGAGTTCGACCCCGCGTTCTTCGGGATCTCCCCCCGCGAGGCACTGGTCATGGACCCGCAGCAGCGGCTGCTCCTGCAGACCTCCTGGGAGGCCTTCGAAAGCGCGGGCATCGACCCCGTCACCGCACGCGGCACCCGGGCCGGTGTGTTCGTCGGCACCAACGGCCAGGACCACGCCTACCTCCAGCGGCAGGGCGACAGCGACATCGAGGCCCACCTCGTCACCGCGAACACCGCAGCCGTGGTGTCCGGCCGCATCTCCTACGTCCTCGGTCTCGAAGGCCCGGCGGTCACCGTCGACACGGCCTGCTCGTCCTCGCTGGTGGCGCTCCACCTGGCCGCCCAGGCGCTGCGCCGCGGCGAGTGCTCGATGGCCCTGGCCGGCGGCGTGACCGTGATGGCCACGCCGAACACCTTCATCGCGTTCAGTGCGCAACGCGGCCTGTCGTCCGACGGCCGCTGCCGCGCGTTCTCCTCGACCGCCGACGGCACGGGCATGTCCGAGGGCGTCGGCGTGCTCCTGCTGGAGCGGCTGTCCGACGCCCGCCGGCTCGGCCACGACGTGCTCGCCGTCATCCGCGGCAGCGCCGTCAACCAGGACGGCGCCTCCAACGGCCTCACGGCCCCGAACGGCCCGTCGCAGGAGCGCGTGATCCGGCAGGCGCTGGAGAACGCACGACTGACCGCCTCCCAGGTCGACGCGGTCGAGGCGCACGGCACGGCCACCACGCTCGGCGACCCGATCGAGGCGGAGGCACTGCTCGCCACGTACGGTCACGAGCACTCGGGCGAGCGGCCGCTGTGGCTGGGATCCGTCAAGTCCAACATCGGTCACACACAGGCCGCCGCGGGCGTCGCCGGTGTGATCAAGATGGTGATGGCCCTCCGCAACGGCGTCCTGCCGCAGACGCTGCACGTGGACGAGCCGACCGCCCAGGTCGACTGGTCGGCGGGCGGCGTCAGGCTCCTGACCGAGGCCGTCCAGTGGCCCGAGTCGGACCGCCCCCGCCGCGCGGCGGTCTCGTCCTTCGGCGTCAGCGGCACCAACGCGCACCTGATCATCGAGCAGGCCCCGGCCCTCGACGAAGAGCCCGCCGTGGAGCCGGCCGCGGCCCCGAACGCCGGCCCGCTGCCGTGGGTGCTCTCGGCGAAGAGCGACGCGGCCCTGCGCGCCCAGGCGGAGCGTCTGCTCTCCTTCCTGGAGGACGGCCGGAGCGGCCCCGGGAGCACCCCGGCCGACCTCGGCTTCTCCCTCGCCACGACGCGCACCGCCTGGGACCGCCGGGCAGCCGTCGTCGGCGAGAACCTGGAGGAACTCATAGAAGGCGTACGGGCATTGGCATCCGGTACGCCGTCCGCGGCCGTCGTCCACAACGCGGCCCGGCACGGCGGCAAGACCGGCTTCCTGTTCTCCGGCCAGGGCTCGCAGCGAGTCGGCATGGGCCGCGAACTCTACGACGCCTTCCCGGCGTTCGCCGCCGCCTACGACGAGATCCGCGCCCACCTCGACCTCACACCGGACGCGGACGCGGAGCAGCTCGACCGGACCGGTTGCACCCAGCCGGCGTTGTTCGCGGTCGAGGTGGCGCTGTTCCGTCTGCTGGAGTCGTGGGGTGTGCGGCCCGATTACGTGGCCGGGCATTCGGTCGGTGAGATCGCGGCCGCTCATGTCGCGGGCGTGTTGTCGCTGGAGGACGCGGCGAGGCTGGTGTCGGCGCGAGCTGCGCTGATGCAGGCGTTGCCTGCGGGCGGTGCGATGGTGGCGGTGCAGGCGACCGAGGACGAGGTGCTGCCGCATCTGACCGACGGCACGGGCATCGCGGCGGTCAACGGCCCGCAGTCCGTTGTGATCTCCGGTGCCGAGGACGCCGTGCTGGAGATCGCCGAGGTCTTCGCGCAACAGGGCCGCAAGACCTCCCGGTTGAAGGTCAGCCATGCGTTCCACTCGCCGTTGATGGATCCGATGCTGGAGGAGTTCGCCGAGGTCGTCGGCAGTCTGGTCTTCAACGAGCCGCGGATTCCCGTGGTTTCGAACCTCACCGGTCGTCTGGCCGAGCCCTACACCCCCGAATACTGGGTCCGGCACGTCCGTGAAGCGGTCCGTTTCGCCGACGGGGTGCGGACCCTGCACGAGCTGGGTGTGACCACGTTCGTGGAGATCGGCCCCGGCAGTGTCCTCAGCGGCCTGGCGCAGGGCTGTGTGGACGACGTCGTCACCATCCCCGTACTCCGAGGTGACCGCCCCGAGCAGCAGGCCGCCGTCACCGCGCTCGCCGAACTGCACGTCAGCGGCGCCGAAGTGGACTGGCAGGCCTTCTTCCCGGGCGCCCGGCGCGTCGACCTGCCCACGTACGCCTTCCAGCAGCAGCGCTACTGGCTTGAGGCCCCCGAGGCCGAGACGGCCGCCGTGGACGCGGTCGACGCCGAGTTCTGGGCGAGCGTCGAGCGGGAGGACGCCCAGTCCCTGGCCGCCACGCTGGGGCTGAGCCCCAAGGAACTGGACGTCGTGGTCCCGAAGTTGTCGGCCTGGCGGCGCCGGCGGCGCGAGCGGTCCGTCGTGGACGGCTGGCGCTACCAGCTGGCCTGGCAGCCGCTGAACGGTCCGTCCGCAGGCGACCTCTCCGGCAGCACATGGCTGTTCGCCGCGCCCGAGGGCGACGAGTGGGCCGACACGGTCCGCGCGGCCCTGGCCGGACGCGGCGCGCACCTGATCCCGCTGACGGTCGGCGCCGACGCCGATCGCACGTCCCTGGCCGGCGAGCTGACCCGGGCCGTGGCCGAAGCGGGATCGCTCGACGGCGTCCTGTCGCTGCTGGCGACCGACGAGACCCCCTCGCCCGAACACCCCGCGCTCTCCCGGGGCTTCGCGCAGACCGTGGCCCTGGCCCAGGCACTCGGCGACGCCGGCATCGACGCGCCGCTGTGGTGCGCCACCCGTGGCGCGGCCGCCACCGGCCGCTCCGACGACGCACCGCTCAGCGCGGTGCAGAACCAGGTATGGGGCCTCGGCCGCGCCCTGGCCCTGGAACACCCCCGGCGCTGGGGCGGCCTGATCGACCTGCCCGCGGCCGTCGACGAGCGCGCCGCCGGCCGTGTCGCCGCCGTATTGGGGCAGGGAGCCGGCGCTGCCGATGGCCAGGAGGACCAGGTCGCCGTCCGCGCCACCGGCGTGTTCACCGCCCGGCTGGCCCACGCCCGAAGCGGTGCCGGCCGGCCCTGGTCGCCGCGCGGCACGGTGCTGATCACCGGTGGTACGGGTGCGCTGGGCGGGCACGTCGCCCGCTGGCTCGCCGGTGCCGGTGCGGAGCACCTGGTGCTCACGAGCCGCCGCGGCGCCGACGCGCCCGGCGCGACCGAGCTCAAGGCCGAACTGGAGCAGACGGGAGCGCGGGTCACCCTCGCCGTGTGCGATGTCGCCGACCGCGACGCGGTGACGGCGCTGCTCGCCGAGTACACCTTCAGCTCCGTCTTCCACGCCGCGGGTGTGGAACAGTTCGCCCCCTTCGACGAGTTGACGCCGGCCGACTTCGCCCGCACGGTGGCGGCCAAGGCCGGCGGCGCCGCGCACCTGGACGAACTGCTCGGCGACCGCGAGCTCGACGCCTTCGTGATGTTCTCCTCGATCGCCGGCGTATGGGGCAGCGGAATGCAGACCGCCTACGCGGCCGGCAACGCCTTCCTCGACGGGCTCGCGGCGCGGCGGAGGGCTCGGGGCCTGGCCGCGACCGCGATCGCCTGGGGCCCGTGGGCCGACGGCGGCATGGTCACCGACGCCGACGAGGAGCACCTGCGCCGCCGCGGCGTCGTCACCCTGCCCGCCGCACGCGCCGTGACCGCGGTCCAGCGTGCCCTGGACTGCGACGACACCGCGGTCGTCGTGGCCGACATCGACTGGGAACGGTTCATCGGACCGTTCACCCTCGGCCGCCCGAGCGCCCTGCTGTCCGAGTTGCCCGAGGTGCAGCACGCCGGCACCACCGCACCGGCCGCCGCCACCGGCGCCGCGCCCCTGGCGGCCCGGCTCGCCGGCCTGCCGGAGGCCGAGCGCACGAAGACCTTGATCGACCTGGTCCGCGGGCACGTCGCGGCCGTCCTGGGCCACTCCTCGGCGGCGGAGGTCGAGCCCGACCGGGCGTTCAAGGACCTCGGCTTCGACTCCCTGACCGCCGTCGAACTCCGCAACAAGGTGAACACGGCGACCGGTCTCGCGCTGCCGCCCACGCTGGTCTTCGACCACCCCAACGCCACGGCGCTCGCCCGCTTCCTGCAGAGCGAGCTGCTCGGATCGAAGGCCGCGGTGGAGCAGGAGCGGCACGGGGCCGCCGACGACGAGCCCATCGCCATCGTGGCGATGAGCTGCCACCTGCCCGGCGGCGTCGACTCGCCCGAAGCGCTGTGGGACCTGGTGATGTCCGGCGGCGACGCCATCTCCGCGTTCCCGTCGAACCGCGGCTGGGACGTCGAGGCCCTCTACGACCCCGACCCCGATCGCCCCGGCAGGACGTACGCGCGCGACGGCGGCTTCCTCTACGACGCCACCGACTTCGACGCCGACTTCTTCGGGATCTCTCCGCGTGAGGCCCTGGCGATGGACCCGCAGCAGCGCCTGCTGCTGGAGACCTCCTGGGAGGCCTTCGAGCGGGCCGGGATCGCCCCCGCGCAGCTGCGCGGCAGCCGCACCGGCGTCTTCGTCGGCATGGCCTACCAGGGCTACGGAGCCGAGGTGCGCCGCACGCCGGAAGGCGTCGAAGGACACCGGCTCGTCGGCGGTGCGTCCAGCGTCGTCTCCGGCCGGGTGGCCTACACCTTCGGACTTGAAGGGCCCGCCGTCACGATCGACACGGCCTGCTCGTCGTCCCTGGTCGCCCTGCACCTGGCGATGCAGTCGCTGCGCAACGGCGAATGCACGATGGCGCTGGCTGGCGGCGTCACCGTCATGGCCAGTCCGAGCGTTTTCGTGGAGTTCAGCCGTCAGCGCGGTCTGTCGCCCGACGGACGGTGCAAGGCGTTCGGCGCGGGCGCGGACGGCACGGGCTGGGCGGAGGGTGTGGGTGTGGTGCTCGTGGAGCGCTTCTCCGACGCCGTGCGCAACGGTCACGAGGTGCTGGCGGTGGTGCGGGGCAGTGCCGTGAACCAGGACGGGGCGTCCAACGGGCTGACCGCGCCCAACGGCCCGGCACAGCAGCGGGTCATCCGGCAGGCCCTGGCCTCCGCCGGGCTCGCTCCGGGCGATGTGGATGTCGTCGAGGCGCACGGTACGGGCACGACGCTGGGCGACCCGATCGAGGCGCAGGCGCTCCTTGCGACCTACGGACAAGAGCGTGAACGGCCGCTTCTGCTCGGTTCGTTGAAGTCCAACATCGGCCACACGCAGGCCGCCGCGGGTGTCGCCGGTGTGATCAAGATGGTCATGGCGATGCGGCACGGTGTGCTGCCGCAGACGCTGCACGTGGACGAGCCGACGCCGCACGTGGACTGGTCGGCGGGCGCCGTGCGGCTGCTGACGGAGGCCGTCGACTGGCCCGAGTCGGACCGTCCGCGCCGGGCCGCGGTCTCGTCCTTCGGCGTCAGCGGCACCAACGCTCACACCATCATCGAGCAGGCCCCCGCCACGCAGGAGTTGCCTCCCACGCCCGACTCCGGCGCGCTCGTGCCGTGGGTGCTGTCGGGCAAGGGCGAGCGGGCGCTGCGTGCCCAGGCGGCCCGGCTGACCGGCCACCTCGACGCGAACGACTGCTGGACGGCTTCCGACATCGGCCTCTCCCTGGCCGCCCGCGAGACGTTCGAGGACCGCGCGGTGCTCCTGGCAGAGGGCTCGGACAAGCTCCGGCAAGCCCTCACCGCCCTCGCCGCGGGCCGACAGGCGGCGAACGTGACGCTGGGGCGCGCCCGCCCGGGGGGCAAGGTCGGCTTCCTGTTCTCGGGTCAGGGTTCGCAGCGGGTCGGTATGGGGCGTGAGTTGTATGGGGCGTTCCCCGTTTTCGCCGATGCGTATGACGAGGTGTGTGCGCGTCTGGAGGTGCCGGTCGATGTCGAGGCCGAGACCTTGCATCGGACCGGGTGTGCTCAGCCCGCGTTGTTCGCCCTCGAGGTGGCGTTGTTCCGGCTTCTCGAATCGTGGGGTGTGCGGCCGGATTACGTGGCCGGGCATTCGGTGGGTGAGATCGCGGCCGCGCATGTGGCCGGGGTGCTGTCGCTGGACGACGCGGTGAAGCTGGTGTCGGCACGTGCCGCGTTGATGGAGGCCCTGCCCGCTGGTGGTGCGATGGTCGCGGTGCAGGCGACCGAGGACGAGGTGCTGCCGCATCTGACCGACGAGGTCGGCATCGCGGCGGTCAACGGCCCTGGCTCTGTGGTCATTTCGGGTGCGGAGGACGCGGTTGGGGCGATTGCCGAGGTGTTCGCCGCTCAGGGGCGTAAGACGTCCCGGTTGAAGGTCAGTCACGCGTTCCATTCGCCGTTGATGGAGCCGATGCTGGAGGAGTTCGGGGAGGTCGTCGGCGGTCTGGTCTTCAACGAGTCGCGGATTCCGGTGGTTTCTAACCTCACCGGTCGTCTGGCCGAGGCGTACACGCCGGAGTACTGGGTGCGGCACGTGCGCGAAGCGGTGCGCTTCGCCGACGGCATCAAGACCCTCGGCGATCTGGGCGTGACCACGTTCGTGGAGATCGGTCCCGGCGGTGTTCTGAGCGGCCTGGCGCAGGGCTGTGTGGACGACGTCGTCACCATCCCCGTACTCCGAGCAGACCGCCCCGAGCAGCAGGCCGCCGTCACCGCGCTCGCCGAACTGCACGTCAGCGGCGCCGAAGTGGACTGGCAGGCCCTCTTCCCCGGCGCTCACCGCGTCACCCTGCCCACCTACGCCTTCCAGCGCGAGCGCTTCTGGCTGGACGCGGACGAGGACGGGGACGAGGGTCTGGCCGCGGTCACCCCGGCCGACGCGGCGGACTCCGGCTTCTGGGACAGCGTGGAGCGCGAGGACGCGGAGTCCCTCGCCGCGACCCTGGGCGTCGATGCGGACGCCTCGCTGAGCGCGCTCCTGCCCCGGCTGTCCGCGTGGCGCCGTCAGCGCCGCGAGCAGACCGTGGTCGACGGCTGGCGCTACCGCGTCACATGGAAGCCGCTCGGGCCGCTTCCTCAGCCCGGCGCGTCCGGGACCTGGCTGCTCGTCGTGGCCGGCGAGAGCGAGTGGACCGCCTCGGTGCGCACCGCGCTCGGCGAGCGCGGCCTGGAACTGGTGACGCTCGTCGCCGGTCCCGGCACCGACCGCGGGACGCTGGTCCGCGAACTGGCGGGCGTCGGGCCGCTGACCGGCGTGCTGTCCCTGCTCGCCGAGGACGAGAGTGCCTCGGCCGGTCACCCCGGCCTGTCGCACGGCCTCGCCGCGACCCTCTGCCTGGTGCAGGCGCTCGGCGACGCGGGTGTCGACGTCCCACTGTGGTGCGCCACGCGCGGCGCGGTGGCCACCGGCCGCTCCGACCGCGTGGACCGCCCGCTGCAGTCGCAGGTGTGGGGCTTCGGCCGCGCGGCGGCGCTGGAACACCCGCAGCGCTGGGGCGGTCTGCTCGACCTTCCTGATCTGCTGGACGCCCGCACTGCGGCTCGGGTGGCCGCCGTCCTCGGCCAGACGGTCGAGGACCAGGTGGCGGTCCGCGCCTCGGGTGTCTTCGGGCGCCGGCTCGTCCGGGCCGCCCGCGCGACCGGCCCCGCCCGGAAGTGGTCGCCGCGCGGTACGGTGCTGATCACCGGTGGTACGGGTGCGCTGGGCGGGCACGTCGCCCGCTGGCTCGCCGACGCGGGTGCGGAGCATCTGGTGCTCACCAGCCGCCGAGGCCCCGCGGCGCCCGGCGCCGCGGAGCTCGTCGCGGAGCTGGAGGAGCTCGGCGCGGCCGCGACCGTCGTGGCCTGTGACGCGGCCGACCGTGACGCCCTGCAAGCGCTGCTGGCCGAGCACCCCGTCAACGCCGTCGTCCATGCCGCCGGCGTCGGCGACCACGCCATGATCGAGGACTCCGATGCGGCCGGGTTCGCCGGCACGGTGGCGGCCAAGGCCGCGGGTGCCACGCACCTGGACGAACTGCTGGCCGGTCAGGAACTCGACGCGTTCGTCATGTTCTCCTCGGGCGCCGGCATCTGGGGCGGCGCAGGCCAGGGCGCCTACGCGGCCGCCAACGCCTACCTGGACGCCCTCGCCGAGCACCGGCGGGCCCACGGACGCACCGCGCTCGCCGTCTCCTGGGGCGGCTGGGCCGAAGGAGGCATGGCCGACGTCGGCGACGGAGAGGAGATGCTGCGCCGCCGAGGCCTGCCGCCCATGCGGCCCGCCCTCGCGGTCTCCGCCCTCCAGCAGGCGCTGGCCGACGGCGACACCGCCCTCACCGTCGCGGACTTCGAGTGGGAGCGGTTCATCGGCCCGTTCACCGTCGTCCGCCCCAGCGCCCTGTTCTCCGACGTACCCGAGGCGCGCCGCGCCCTGGAGGCGCCGGACTCCGGCGGAGCCGAAGCCGGAAACGCGCTCGCCGCGAAGCTGACCGGGCTGTCCGCGGGCGAGCAGGACCGCACGCTGGTGGATCTCGTCCGCACGCACGCGGCCGCCGTGCTCGGCCACGAGGACGCCGCGGCGGTGGAGCCCGGCCGGGCCTTCAACGACCTCGGCTTCGACTCCCTCACCGCCGTCGAACTGCGCAACAAGCTCACGGCCGACACCGGCCTGAAGCTCCCCACCACCCTGGTCTTCGACCACCCCGACGCCACGACCCTGGCCCGGTTCCTGCGCGCCGGACTGCTCGGTTCGCAGGACGCCGTGCCGCAGGAGCAGCGCACCGCCGCCGTCGGCGACGAGCCCATCGCGATCGTGGCCATGAGCTGCCGCCTTCCCGGTGGCGTCGGCTCGCCCGAGGACCTGTGGCAGCTCGTGATGGCCGGCGGCGACGCGATCTCCGGCTTCCCCGAGGACCGCGGCTGGGACGTCGAGGCCCTCTACGACCCCGACCCGGGCACTCCTGGCAGGACGTACGCGCGCGACGGCGGCTTCCTCTACGACGCCGGCGACTTCGACGCCGCGCTGTTCGGGATCTCGCCGCGCGAGGCGCTCGCGATGGACCCGCAGCAGCGACTGCTGCTGGAGGCCTCGTGGGAGGCGTTCGAGCGGGCCGGTATCGACCCGGCCTCTTTGAAGGGCAGCCGCACCGGCGTGTTCGTCGGCATGTCCTACCAGGGTTATGGCGCGGGCCTGCCGCAGGTCCCGGAAGGCGTCGAGGGCCACCTGCTCACCGGCAGCGCCGCGAGCGTCGTCTCCGGGCGCGTGGCGTATTCGTTCGGCCTGGAGGGCCCGGCCGTCACCGTCGACACGGCCTGCTCGTCCTCGCTGGTCGCCCTGCACCTGGCCATCCAGTCGCTGCGCAACGGCGAGAGCACGATGGCCGTCGCGGGCGGGGTGAACGTCATGGCCGTACCGGCCGCGTTCGTGGAGTTCAGCCGTCAGCGCGGTCTGTCGCCCGACGGCCGGTGCAAGGCGTTCGGCGCGGGCGCGGACGGCACGGGCTGGGCGGAGGGTGTGGGTGTGGTGCTCGTGGAGCGCCTGTCCGACGCCGTGCACAACGGCCACGAGGTCCTGGCGGTGGTACGGGGCAGTGCTGTGAACCAGGACGGCGCGTCGAACGGGCTGACCGCGCCCAACGGCCCGGCGCAGCAGCGGGTCATCCGGCAGGCCCTGGCCTCCGCCGGGCTCACCGAGGCCGACGTCGACGCGGTGGAGGCGCACGGTACGGGCACCGCTCTGGGCGACCCGATCGAGGCGCAGGCGCTGCTCGCCACGTACGGCCAGGAGCGCCCGCGGGACCGGCCGCTGTGGCTCGGTTCGCTGAAGTCCAACATCGGCCATGCCCAGGCGGCGTCCGGCGTGGCCGGTGTGATCAAGATGGTGATGGCGATGCGCCACGGCGTCCTTCCGCGGACGCTGCACGCCGACGAGCCTACGCCGCACGTGGACTGGTCGGCGGGTGCCGTGCGGCTGCTGACGGACGCCGTCGGCTGGCCGGAGACGGACCGTCCGCGCCGGGCCGCGATCTCGTCCTTCGGCGTCAGCGGCACCAACGCCCACACCATCATCGAGCAGGCCCCACCGGCCGAACCGGCCGCCGTCGCACCGGTCGAGGTCGCCTCGGCGACCGTGCCGTGGGTGCTGTCCGGTAAGTCCGAGGCCGCGCTGCGCGCCCAGGCCGAACGCCTGCTCTCGCTCACCGCTGTCGGCGCCGAACCGTCCCTCACCGCTGTCGGCGCCGAACCGTCCCTCACCGCTGTCGGCGCCGAACCGTCCCTCACCGTCGACGGCGCCGGACCGTCCCTCACCGACGTCGGCTTCTCGCTGGCCACCACCCGGACCGCCCTGGAGCACCGCGCCGCCGTGGTCGGTGCCGACCGCAGCCGGATCGCCGAGGGCCTACGGGCCCTGGCAGCCGGGGTGCCCGCTCCCGGCGTCGCCCTCGGCCGCGCCGGCGCCGGCCGGGTCGGGTTCCTGTTCTCCGGGCAGGGCTCGCAGCGCATCGGCATGGGGCGGGAACTGTACGAGGCGTTCCCGGTCTTCGCGGAGGCGTACGACGAGGTGTGCGCCCATCTCGACCGGCACCTCGACCGGCCACTGCGGGACGTGGCCTTCGGCGAGAACGGTCACGAGGACGGCGAGGAGCTGAACCGCACCGTCTTCACCCAGCCCGCGCTGTTCGCGCACGAGGTCGCCGTGCACCGCCTGCTCGAATCGTGGGGCGTGCGGCCGGACTTCGTGGCCGGGCACTCCGTGGGCGAGATCGCGGCCGCGCACGTGGCCGGTGCCCTGTCGCTGGAGGACGCGGCCACACTGGTGACGGTTCGTGCCGCGCTGATGCAGGCCCTGCCCGCCGGCGGGGCGATGATCGCCGTCCAGGCCACCGAGGACGAGGTGCTGCCGCACCTCACCGACGACCTCGGCATCGCGGCGGTCAACGGCCCGCGGTCCGTCGTGGTCTCCGGAGCCGAGGCCGCCGTAGCCGCCGTCGCGGACCACTTCACCCGGGAGGGCCGCAAGACCTCCCGGCTCACCGTGAGCCACGCCTTCCACTCGCCGCTGATGGACCCCGTGCTGGCGGACTTCGCCCGAGTCGTCGGCGGTCTGCGCTTCGAGACACCCCGGACACCGGTTGTCTCGAACCTCACCGGTGAGCTCATCGACACGTACACGGCGGACTACTGGGTCCGGCACGTCCGCGAGGCCGTGCGCTTCGCCGACGGTATCCGGACCCTGGGCGAGCTGGGCGTGACCACGTTCGTGGAGACCGGCCCCGGCACGGTCCTCAGTGCCATGGCCCAGGGGTGCCTGGACGGCGCGGTGACCATTCCGTCCGCGCGGTCGGGCAGCCCCGAACCGGAGGCGGTCACCGGCGCCCTCGCGCAACTCCACGTGCACGGTGTTCCCGTCGACTGGCGGGCGTTCTTCGCCAGCCGCGGCGCCCGGCGCGCCGACCTGCCCACCTACGCCTTCCAGCACCAGCGGTACTGGCTGGAGACCGCCGCGACCGCGGCCGCCGCCGTCGCGGGGACCGACGCCGTGGAGGCCGGGTTCTGGGAGACGGTGGAGCGCGAGGACGCCGCGTCCCTCGCCGCCACCCTCGACCTGCCCGCCGAGCAGCTGGACGCGGTGCTGCCCCGGCTGTCCGCGTGGCGCCGGCAGCAGCGTCGGGAGTCCGTGGTGGAAGGCTGGTCCTACCGTACGGGCTGGAAGCCGCTCAGCGGTCTGCGGGCGCACGAGCTGTCGGGAGCCTGGCTGTTCCTGGTTACCGAGGACACCCAGGACACTGAAGACACCGAGGACGCAGGGGACACGAGGGCCACGGAGGCCGCCGAGTGGACCGCCGCCGTGTCCGACGGGCTCGCCGCCCGCGGGGCCCGGTTGCTCCGGGTGACGGTCGGCCCGGCCGCCGACCGCGGCGCACTGCTGCGGCAGCTCGGCGACGCCGTCCGGGAGACCCCGGTCGACGGGGTGATCTCCCTGCTCGGCACCGACGAGCGGCCCCACATTGGACACCCGGACCTCTCCGTCGGCACCGCGCTGTCGCTCGCGCTCGTCCAGGCCCTGGGCGACGCGGGCATCGACGCCCCGCTGTGGGCGCTGACCAGGTCCGCCATGTCCACCGGCCGTGCGGACACGGTGCCGAGCGCCACCCAGAACGCCGTCTGGGGTCTGGGCCGGGTGGCGGCGCTGGAGCATTCCCGGCGCTGGGGCGGTCTGATCGACCTCCCGGACACGGTCGACGACCGGGTCGCCGACCGTCTCGCCGCGGTGCTCGGCCGGTCGGCCGAGGAACGGTCGGTAGGAGACCGGTCGGCCGAGGAACGGTCGGCAGGGGGTCGGTCGGCCGAGGACCAGATCGCGATCCGCGCCCGCGGTGTGTTCGGCCGCCGGCTGTCCCACACCGTCGCCCGCAGGAACACGCGGGCCGGGCAGCGGTGGACACCGCGCGGCACGGTGCTGATCACCGGTGGTACGGGTGCGCTGGGCGGGCACGTCGCTCGCTGGCTCGCCGGTGCCGGTGCCGAACACCTCGTGCTCGCCGGCCGCCGCGGCCCCGACGCGCCAGGCGCGGCCGGGCTCCTCGCGGAGCTGGAGGCGACCGGTGTCCGTGTCACCGTCGCCGCGTGCGACGTCGCCGACCGTGAGGCGCTGGCCGCGCTGCTCGCCGAGCACCCGGTCAACGCCGTCGTCCACACCGCGGGCGTGGACCACCTGGAGCCGCTGGAGGACATGGCACCGGGCTCCTTCGCCGACGTGCTGTCCGCCAAGGCAGCCGGCGCCCTGCACCTCGACGCGCTCCTCGCCGGCCGGGAACTCGACGCCTTCGTCCTCTTCTCGTCCATCGCGGGCGTGTGGGGCAGCGGCCACCAGGCCGCCTACGCGGCGGCCAACGCCCTGCTCGACGGACTCGCCGAACGCCGCCGCGCCCAGGGCCTGCCGGCGATCTCCGTGGCCTGGGGCCCGTGGGCCGGCGGCGGCATGGCCGAGGCCGACGGCGCGGACGAACGACTGCGCCGCCGCGGCCTGATCCCGATGCCCGCCGCGCTCGCCGTGGCCGGCCTCCGGCAGGCGCTGGACTCCGGCGAGGCGACCGCCACAGTGGCCGACGTCGACTGGGACCGGTTCCTGCCCCCGTTCACCATGGGCCGTCCGAGCGCCCTGCTCGGCGACCTCCCGGAGGCCGAGCGGATCCTCACTGCGGGCAGCACGGCCGACGGGCCCGTCACGGCCGCCGCCTCACCCCTGGCCGACCGCCTCACCGCAATGCCCGAGAACGAGCAGCACGCGCTGCTGGTCGACCTCGTCCGCACCCACGCGGCGGCCGTCCTCGGCCACGACGGCGCCGGCGAGGTCGAGGCCGACCGGGCCTTCAAGGACCTGGGCTTCGACTCCCTGACCGCCGTCGAACTGCGCAACAAGCTCAACGCCGAGACCGGGCTCGCACTGCCGCCCACGCTGGTCTTCGACCACCCCAACGCCCAGGCACTCGCCCGGCAGCTGCGCATCGAGCTCACCGGCCTCACCAGCGCGGCCGCACCGGAAGCTGCGGCCGCACCCGCCGAGGACGACGACCCCATCGCGATCGTCGGTATGGCCTGCCGGTATCCGGGCGGGGTGCGTTCGCCGGAGGATCTGTGGCAGTTGGTGGTCTCCGGTGGTGACGCGGTCGGTGAGTTCCCGGCGGACCGGGGCTGGGACGTGGAGGACCTCTACGACCCGGACCCGGACGCGTCCGGCAAGACGTACACGCGCCGCGGTGGATTCCTGTACGGGGCGGGGGAGTTCGACCCGGGGTTCTTCGGGATCAGCCCGCGTGAAGCGGTGGCGATGGATCCGCAGCAGCGGTTGCTGCTGGAGACCACGTGGGAGACGTTCGAGCGGGCCGGCATCGACGCGGAGTCGGTGCGCGGCAGCCGTACCGGAGTTTTCGTCGGCTCCGGCTACCAGGACTACGCCGCCCAGGCCTTCAACGCGATCGACGACTCCGAGGGCTTCTTCGGCACGGGCAACTCGGCGAGCATCATGTCCGGCCGTATCGCCTACACCCTCGGCCTGGAAGGACCGGCCGTCACCGTCGACACGGCGTGCTCGTCGTCGCTCGTGGCCCTGCACTGGGCGGTCCAGGCCCTCCGTAACGGCGAATGCTCCATGGCGCTGGCCGGGGGCGTGATGGTGATGTCCACCCCGCGTGCCTTCGTGGAGTTCAGCCGCCAGCGCGGCCTGTCGCCGGACGGCCGGTGCAAGGCGTTCGCGTCCGGTGCCGACGGCACGGGCTGGGCGGAGGGTGTCGGCATGCTCCTGGTGGAGCGGCTGTCCGACGCCCGCCGCAACGGGCATCAGGTGCTGGCGGTGGTTCGCGGCAGCGCCGTCAACCAGGACGGGGCGTCCAACGGTCTGACCGCGCCCAACGGCCCCGCGCAGCAGCGGGTGATCCGGCAGGCACTCACCTCCGCGGGCCTCACCACCGTCGACGTCGACGCGGTGGAGGCCCATGGCACGGGCACGAGGCTGGGCGACCCGATCGAGGCGCAGGCACTGCTCGCGACGTACGGCCAGGAGCGCCCCGAGGGACAGCCGCTGTGGCTGGGCTCGCTCAAGTCCAACATCGGCCACGCCCAGGCCGCCGCGGGTGTCGCCGGTGTGATCAAGATGGTCATGGCGATGCGCCACGGCGTGCTCCCGCAGACCTTGCATGTCGACGAGCCGACGCCGCACGTGGACTGGTCGGCCGGTGATGTCCGGCTGTTGACCGAGGCCGTCGACTGGCCCGAGTCGGACCGCCCGCGCCGGGCCGCGGTCTCGTCCTTCGGCGTCAGCGGCACCAACGCCCACACCATCATCGAACAGGCCCCGCCGGCCCCGGCCGAAGAGGTCACCGCCGCCCCGGCCCCGGCGCTCCTGCCGTGGGTGCTCTCCGCCAAGAGCAGCGCTGCGTTGCGCGGCCAGGCACGACGGCTGTTGGTCGTCGCGGAGGACGGCACGTCACCGGCCGATGTCGGCTTCTCGCTGGCCACCACCCGCAGCGCCCTGCGCCACAGGGCGGCCGTCATCGGTGAGAGCGGTGACGACTTCCGTCGTGGACTGGAGCGCCTGGCAGCCGGAATGCCGTCCCCCGGAGTCGTCCAGGGCCGCCCGGGGGGCAAGGTCGGCTTCCTGTTCTCGGGTCAGGGTTCGCAGCGGGTCGGTATGGGGCGGGAGTTGTACGGGGCGTTCCCGGTCTTCGCCGATGCGTATGACGAGGTGTGTGCGCGTCTGGAGGTGCCGGTCGATGTCGGTGCCGAGACTCTGCATCGGACCGGGTGTGCCCAGCCCGCGCTTTTCGCGGTGGAGGTGGCGTTGTTCCGGTTGCTGGAGTCGTGGGGTGTGCGGCCGGGTTACGTGGCCGGGCATTCGGTGGGTGAGATCGCGGCCGCTCATGTGGCCGGGGTGCTGTCGCTGGACGATGCGGTGAGGCTGGTGTCGGCGCGTGCCGCGTTGATGCAGGCCCTGCCCGCCGGTGGTGCGATGGTGGCGGTCCAGGCCACCGAGGCGGAAGTGCTGCCGCATCTGACCGATGACGTCGGCATCGCGGCGCTCAACGGGCCTCGGTCCGTTGTGATTTCCGGTGCCGAGGATGCCGTGCTGGAGGTCGCCGAGGTCTTCGCGCAACAGGGCCGCAAGACCTCCCGGTTGAAGGTCAGCCATGCGTTCCATTCGCCGCTGATGGACCCGATGCTGGAGGAGTTCGCCGAGGTCGTCGGCGGTCTGGTCTTCAACGAGCCGCGGATTCCGGTGGTTTCGAACCTCACCGGTCGTCTGGCCGAGGCGTACACGCCGGAGTACTGGGTGCGGCATGTGCGCGAAGCGGTGCGCTTCGCCGACGGTGTCGAGACTCTGGGCGGGTTGGGCGTGACCACGTTCGTGGAGATCGGCCCCGGCGGTGTTCTGAGCGGCCTGGCGCAGGGCTGTGTGGACGACGTCGTCACCATCCCCGTACTCCGAGCTGAACGCTCCGAGCGGCAGGCACTCGTGACGGCGTTGGCCCAACTGCACACGCACGGCGTGTCCGTGGACTGGAACACATTCTTCGCCGGTGCGCGGAAGACCGACCTGCCCACCTACGCCTTCCAGCACGAGCGGTACTGGGTCGACGCCCCCGAAACCGCTGCCACCGCCGTGGCGGATCCGGTGGACGCGGAGTTCTGGGAGACCGTCGAGCGCGAGGACCTGCGAGCCCTCGCCGACACCCTCGACATCGACGCCGGGGACAAGTTCAGCGACGTGCTGCCGAGGCTGTCGTCGTGGCGCCGCCAGCGCAAGGAGCAGTCCACCGTGGACGGCTGGCGCTACGGCGTCACCTGGAAAGCGATACCCGACCCCTCCCCGGCGGACCCTGCCCGCAACGGCATATGGCTGGTTCCGATCAGCGCCGCGCAACTCGGCGACGACTGGGTCGCCGCCTGGCTCCGCGCGCTCACCGCGCGGGGCCTGACCCCACTGCCGGTCCCGGTCGAGCCGGCCACCTGCCGTGAGGACCTGACCGCGCAACTCGTTCGAGCGGCCGGCGGCGAGACCGTGGCGGGCGTCCTGTCCCTGCTCGCCGTCGACGCCGAGGCCGCTCCCGAGGCCGCCTCGCAGGCCGCCGTGATGCCCGTCGGCGTGACGCTGTCCGTGCTGCTCATCCAGGCCCTGGGCGATACGGGCATCGGCGCCCCGCTGTGGTGCGCGACTCGGAACGCGGTGGGCGTGAGCTCCGCCGATGAGGTGGCTGACCCGTATCAGTCCCTGGTCTGGGGTCTGGGCCGGGTGGCGGCGCTGGAGCACGCGCGGCGCTGGGGCGGTCTGATCGACCTCCCGGACACGGCCGACGGCCGGGTCGCCGACCGCCTCGCCGCGGTGCTCAGCCAGTCAGCCGAGGAACGGTTGGCCGAGGACCAGGTCGCGATCCGTGACCGCGGGGTGTTCGCCCGGCGCCTGTCTCGTCTGCCCGCGGCCCGCGGCGGCCGTTCGTGGTCGCCGCGCGGCACCGTCCTGGTCACCGGTGGTACGGGTGCGCTGGGCGGGCACGTGGCCCGCTGGCTCGCCGGTGCGGGTGCGGAGCACCTGGTGCTCGCCGGCCGCCGCGGTCTCGACGCCCCCGGCGCCGTCCGCCTCAAGGGCGAACTGGAGGAGACGGGCGTGCGCGTGACCGTCGCCGCCTGTGACGTGGCCGACCGTGAGGCGCTGGCCGCGCTGCTTGCCGAGCACCCGGTGACCGCCGTCGTCCACACGGCCGGCACCGCCGAAGCGGGCATGCTCGCCGAGACGAACCTGGGCGACTTCGCCGCGACGGTCGCCGCGAAGGCCCTCGGGGCCGTGCACCTCCACGAACTGCTCGGAGATCAGGAACTGGACGCCTTCGTCCTCTTCTCCTCCGTCTCCGGGGTGTGGGGAGGCGGCGGGCAGGCCGCGTACTCGGCCGCGAACGCCTTCCTCGACGGCCTGGCGCAGCACCGGCGTGCCCGGGGCCTTGCCGCGACGGCGATCGCCTGGGGCCCGTGGGGCGAGGGCGGTATGGTCGCCGACGCCGGGGACGAGGAACGGCTGCGGCAGCGCGGGTTGACCGTGCTGCGGCCGGAGCGGGCGATCTCCGCGCTGCACGGTGCGCTGAGCGGCGGGGACGGCACGCTCACCGTGGCCGACGTGGACTGGGAGAGGTTCGTCGTCCCGTTCACCGTCAGCAGGCCGAGCGCGCTGCTGAGCGACCTGCCCGAGGTCAGGGACGCCCTTGCGGAGGAGCCCGCCGAGCAGGCCGCGGAGCCGTCCGCGCTCAGGGCGAAGCTGTCCACGCTCTCCGAGGACGAGCAGCAACGCCTGCTCGTGGACACGGTCTGCGTGCACGCGGCGGCAGTACTGGGCCACAGCGGATCCGCGGCGGTGGAACCGGACCTGGCGTTCCGGGACCTCGGCTTCGACTCCCTGACCGCGGTGGAGCTGCGCAACCTGCTCACCGCCGACACCGGCCTGACCCTGCCCGCGACGCTGGTCTTCGACCATCCGACGCCCGAGGCGATCGCCCGCCACCTGCGGAGCGAACTCGTCGGCGGGACGTGCCCGGACGAGGTGTCGGTGTTCAGCGAACTCGACCGGCTGGAGTCGGTGATCTCGATGTCCGCCTCCGCCGAGGAGACGGTCCGGACCGGGGTGCGGAGGCGGCTGCAGGAACTGTTGTCCCTGGTGAACTCCGCCGCGGGGCAAGGCGCGGAGACCGCCGAGGCGCAGCGGCAGCTCCAGGACGCGACGGTCGACGACATCTTCGATCTGATCGATCAAGATCTAGAAATTTCCTAGTTCTTGGCGCTCTACCTTTGACGACAGCCGAGGACGGATGAGGCGGATGAGCAGCAACGAAGACAGGCTTCTGGAGTATCTCAAGCGCGTCACCGGTGACCTTCGTCAGGCCCGTGAGCGCCTTCGCGAGGTCGAGGAGAAGGACCAGGAACCCATCGCGATCGTCGGTATGGCCTGCCGGTATCCGGGCGGGGTGCGTTCGCCGGAGGATCTGTGGCAGTTGGTGGTCTCCGGTGGTGACGCGGTCGGTGAGTTCCCGGCGGACCGGGGCTGGGACGTGGAGGACCTCTACGACCCGGACCCGGAGGCGACGGGGAAGACGTACGCGCGCCGCGGTGGATTCCTGTACGGGGCGGGGGAGTTCGACCCGGGGTTCTTCGGGATCAGTCCGCGTGAAGCGGTGGCGATGGATCCGCAGCAGCGGTTGTTGCTGGAGACCACGTGGGAGACGTTCGAGCGGGCCGGCATCGACGCGGAGTCGGTGCGCGGCAGCCGTACCGCGGTCTTCGTCGGCTCCGGCTACCAGGACTACGTCAACCTCCTGGTCGGGATGGGCGGCGAGTCCGACGGCCATCTCGGCACCGGCAACTCCGCCAGCGTGATGTCCGGCCGTATCGCCTACACCTTCGGCCTGGAGGGCCCGGCGGTCACCGTGGACACGGCGTGTTCGTCCTCGCTGGTGGCGCTGCACTGGGCGATCCAGGCGCTGCGCGGCGGTGAGTGCTCCATGGCGCTGGCCGGCGGCGTGCAGGTGATGACCACGCCCACCGCGTTCGTGGAGTTCAGCCGCCAGCGCGGGCTGGCCCCCGACGGCCGGTGCAAGGCCTTTGGCGCCGGGGCCGACGGCACCGGCTGGGCGGAGGGCGTCGGCATGCTCCTGGTGGAGCGGCTGTCCGACGCCCGGCGCAACGGGCACCGGGTGCTGGCCGTCGTCCGCGGCAGCGCCGTCAACCAGGACGGGGCGTCCAACGGCCTGACCGCGCCCAACGGCCCCGCGCAACAGCGGGTCATCCGCCAGGCCCTGGCATCGGCCGGCCTGTCTCCCGCCCAGATCGACGCCGTGGAGGCGCACGGTACGGGGACGACGCTGGGCGACCCGATCGAGGCGCAGGCACTGCTCGCCACGTACGGCCAGGAGCGACCCGAAGGACAGCCGCTGTGGCTGGGGTCGCTGAAGTCCAACATCGGCCACTCGCAGGCGGCCGCGGGTGTCGGCGGCATCATCAAGATGGTCATGGCCATGCGCCACGGCGTGCTGCCGCGGACCCTGCACGTGGACGAGCCGACGCCGCACGTGGACTGGTCGGCTGGCACGGTACGGCTGTTGACCGAGGCCGTGCGGTGGCCGGAGACCGACCACCCGCGCCGGGCCGCCGTGTCGTCCTTCGGTGTCAGCGGCACCAACGCCCACACCATCATCGAACAGGCCCCGCCGGTACAGGACGAGGAGCCCGCGGGGGCTCCCGCCGACGGCCCCCTGGCATGGGTGCTCTCCGCCAGGAGCGATGCGGCGCTGCAGGCCCAGGCGGCCCGGCTGCTGCCCTGGGTACGGGGCGAGGTCCGGCCGCAGGACGTCGGGCTGTCGCTCGCCACGACCCGCGCGGCGATGCGCCACCGGGCCGCGGTCGTGGGGGAGAACCGTGAAGAACTCCTCCTCGGACTGGCGGACTTGGCCGCCGGGACCCCCTCGTCCCGTGTGCTGCTGGGGCGTCCGGCCGGCGGCAGGACCGGCTTCCTCTTCTCCGGGCAGGGCTCGCAGCGCATCGGCATGGGACGCGAGCTTTACGCGGCGTTTCCTGCCTTCGCCACGGCCTACGACGAGGTGTGCGCGCACTTGGACGCCCCGGTCGACGTGGATACCGCGACGCTTCACCGGACCGGGTGCACCCAGCCCGCGCTCTTCGCGGTCGAGGTGGCCCTGTTCCGGCTCCTCGAATCCCTGGGCGTCCGGCCCGACTTCGTAGGGGGCCACTCCGTGGGCGAGATCGCCGCCGCGCATGTGGCCGGTGCGCTGTCCCTCGGTGACGCGGCGAAGCTGGTGTCCGCGCGTGCCGCGCTGATGCAGGCCCTGCCCGCGGGCGGCGTGATGGTCGCCGTGCAGGCCACCGAGGAGGAAGTCCTGTCCCACCTCACCGACGGGGTGGGCATCGCCGCGGTCAACGGCCCCTCCGCGGTGGTGATTTCCGGCGACGAGACCGCGACCCTGGCGATCGCCGCGGGCTTCGCCGCGCAGGGTCGCAAGACATCACGGCTGAAGGTCAGTCACGCGTTCCACTCGCCGCTGATGGACCCGATGCTGGAGGAGTTCGCCGAGGTCGTCCGTGGCCTGACCTTCGAGAAGCCGCGGCTCCCCGTCGTCTCCAACCTCACGGGTCGGCTCGTCGAGGCCTACACCCCCGAGTACTGGGTCCGGCACGTGCGCGAGGCCGTCCGCTTCGCCGACGGCGTCCGGACCCTGCACGACCTGGGCGTGAAGACCTTCGTCGAGATCGGCCCGGGCGGTGTCCTGAGCGGTATGGCGCAGGGCTGTGTGGACGACGTCGTCACCATCCCCGTACTGCGAGCAGACCGCCCCGAGCGGCAGGCACTCGTGACGGCCCTGGCCCAAGTGCACACGCACGGCGTGTCCGTGGACTGGAACCCCTTCTTCGCCGGTGCGCGGAAGACCGACCTGCCCACCTACGCCTTCCAGCACGAGCGGTACTGGGTCGACGCCCCGGACAAGGCCGCCTCCGTGGCGGATCCGGTGGACGCGGAGTTCTGGGAGACCGTCGAGCGCGAGGACCTGCGGGTCCTTGCCGAGACCCTCGACATCGGCGCAGGGGACGCGTTCAGCGACGTGCTGCCGAAGCTGTCGTCGTGGCGGCGGCAGCGCAAGGAGCAGTCCGCCGTCGACGACTGGCGCTACCGCGAGTCGTGGAAGCGCCTGGGCGAGCCCGCTCCGGCCGGCAGCGGCGGCACCTGGCTGTTCGCCGTGCCGGAGGAGGAGAACGAGCAGATCGCCGCGGTCCGCGCAGCGTTCACGGCTCGCGGCGCCACTCTGCGGACGCTGGTCGTCGGCGCGGCGGTCGATCGCGCCGCTCTGGCCGGGGAGCTGGCCGGGATCGGGCCGGTCGACGGCGTGCTGTCCCTGCTCCTCACCGGCGACCCGGTGCTGCCCACCCTGCGGCTCGTCCAGGCCCTGGGCGACGCGGGCGTCGACGCCCCGCTGTGGTGCCTCACCTCGGGCGCGGTGGCCGTGAGCGGATCCGACGCGTTACGCGACGCCCGGCACGCCCAGGTGTGGGGTCTGGGTCGCACCGTCGCCCTGGAGCTGCCCCGGCGCTGGGGCGGCCTGATCGACCTGCCGGAGTCCGTCGACGACCGGGCCGCGGCACGCCTGGCCGAGGTACTGGGACAGGCGCTGACGGGCCGGTGGGAGGAGGACCAGCTCGCCGTCCGTGCCTCCGGCGTCTTCGCCCGGCGGCTCGTCCACGCACCGGCACGGGCGGCCGCCCGCCGCCGGCAGCCGCGCGGCACCGTCCTCGTCACCGGTGGTACGGGTGCGCTGGGCGGGCACGTCGCCCGCTGGCTGGCGCGCGGCGGCGCCGAACACCTCGTCCTGACCAGTCGCCGGGGCGCGGACGCCCCGGGAGCCGCCACCCTGCGGGAGGAGCTGGAAGCCCTCGGCGCCCGCGTCACGCTCGCCGCCTGCGACGTGGCCGACCGCGACGCCGTGGCGGCCCTGCTCGCCGAGCACACCTTCACCGCCGTCGTGCACGCCGCCGGAGTCGCTGACGCCGGCACGGTGGACGCCACCACTCCGGACGCCTTCGCCGCCGCTCTGGCCGCCAAGGCGGGCGGTGCGGCGCACCTGGACGAGCTGCTGGGCGATCAGGAGCTCGACGCCTTCGTCCTCTTCTCCTCCGTCTCCGGCGTCTGGGGCAGCGGCGGCCAGGCCGCCTACGCCGCCGGCAACGCCTTCCTCGACGCTCTCGCCCGGCAGCGCCGCGACCGCGGCCTCACCGCGACCGCCGTCTCGTGGGGCCCCTGGGCCGACGGCGGCATGGTCGAGGACGGCGACGACGAGGAGCGGCTGCGCCGCCGCGGCCTGCGCGCGATGACTCCCGCATCTGCGATCACCGCCCTGCAGCACGCGCTCGACCGCGACGAGACCCTGCTGACCGTGGCCGACGTGGACTGGCCACGCTTCATCGTGCCGTTCACCCTCGGCCGGCCCAGCCCACTGCTCGGCGACCTCCCCGAGGTGAGGGCGACGCTCGCCGAGGACGCGCCCGGGACGGGCCACGGCTCCGGGGCACTCGCCGAGAGCCTGGCCCGGCTGTCGCACGAGGACCGTGCACGCGCCCTCGTGGACCTCGTGCGCACGCACGCGGCCGCCGTCCTCGGCCACCGCGGAGCGGGCGCCGTCGAGACCGACCGGCCCTTCCGGGACCTCGGCTTCGACTCCCTGACCGCGGTGGAACTCCGCAACCGGATCAACGAGGCCACCGGCCTGGCCCTGCCCACGACGTTGGTCTTCGACCACCCCACGGCCGCGGACCTCGCCACCCACCTGCTTGCCGAACTCACCGGAGGCCAGGACGAGAAGGCCACCGCCGCGGCCGCCGCGGCGCCGGCCGAGCCGATCGCCATCATCGGCATGGCCTGCCGCTACCCCGGTGGCGTGCGCTCGCCCGAGGACCTGTGGGAGCTGGTCGCCTCCGGCCGCGACGCGATCTCCCGCTTCCCCGGCAACCGCGGCTGGGACGTCGAGCGGCTCTACCACCCGGACCCCGATCACCCCGGCACCACGTACACCACCCAGGGCGGATTCCTGCACGACGCGGACGAGTTCGACCCCGCGGTCTTCGGGATCAGCCCCCGCGAGGCCGTAGCCATGGACCCGCAGCAGCGCCTGTTGCTGGAGACCACCTGGGAGGTCTTCGAGCGCGCCGGGATCGCACCCCACGCGATGCGCTCCACCGCCACCGGCGTCTTCGTCGGCTCCGGCTACCAGGACTACACCGGCCGCCCCCTCAAGGTGCCCGACGGTGTCGAGGGGTACATCCCCAGCGGCAACGCGGCCAGCGTGATCTCCGGACGGCTCTCCTACACCTTCGGACTGCAAGGCCCCTCGGTCACCGTCGACACGGCGTGCTCGTCCTCGCTGACCGCTCTCCACCTCGCCGTGCAGGCGCTGCGGGGCGGCGAGTGCTCCATGGCCCTGGCCGGCGGCGTGATGGTGATGGCCGGACCGTCCGCCTTCACGATGTCGAGCCGGCAGCGCGCGCTGTCCGCCGACGGCCGCTGCAAGGCGTTCTCCGCGTCCGCCGACGGCACCGGATTCGCCGAGGGCGTGGGCCTGGTCCTGGTGGAGCGGCTGTCCGACGCCGTGCGCAACGGGCACGAGGTCCTGGCCGTCGTACGGGGCAGCGCGGTCAACCAGGACGGTGCGTCCAACGGCCTGACCGCGCCCAGCGGCAAGGCCCAGCAGCAGGTCATCCGGCAGGCGCTGGCCAACGCTCGGCTCGCCCCGGACGAGGTGGACGCCGTGGAGGCCCACGGCACCGGAACCCGGCTCGGCGACCCGATCGAGGCGCAGGCACTGCTCGCCACGTACGGCAAGGAGCGTTCCGAGGGCCGACCGCTGTGGCTGGGCTCGCTGAAGTCCAACATCGGCCACGCGCAGGCGGCCGCGGGCGTCGGCGGCGTCATCAAGATGGTGATGGCCATCCGCAACGGCATCCTGCCGCGGACGCTGCACATCGACGAGCCGACCCCGGACGTCGACTGGTCCGGCGGGAACGTGCGTCTGCTCACCGAGCAGACCGCCTGGCCCGACCGGGACAGGCCACGGCGTGCGGCCGTCTCCTCGTTCGGGATGAGCGGCACCAACGTGCACACCGTCATCGAGCAGGCCCCGCGGGCCGCGCTCGCGGCCGAGGGCGAGCCTGCTCTGAAGGCCGCGCCCGCGCCCGAGGGCGCGCCTGCCCCGAAGACCCAGCCCGCCCCCGAGGGCGAGCCGCCCACGCGTACCGCGCCCGCCGCCCAGGGCGTGCAAACCCCTGCGGCGCGGGACACGACCGACGTCTCGCCCCTGGACGTGTATCCGTGGGCGCTGTCGGCGAAGACCGCCCGGTCCCTGCGCGAGCAGGCCCGCCGGCTGCTGCACCACCTCGACCGCGCCGAAGGGCTCTCCCTGCCCGACGTCGGCCGCGCACTTATCACCACGCGGACGCAGCTGGAGCAGCGGGCCGTGGTGGTCGGCCGGGATCGGCACGAGCTGCGGGCCGGGCTGGCGGCGCTCGCCGACGGCGCACCCACGGACGCGGTGGTCCAGGGCACCGCCGCGGCCTCCGGCAAGGTCGCCTTCGTCTTCCCCGGCCACGGCTCGCAGTGGACCGGGATGGCCCGCGAACTACTGGACACCTCCCCGGTCTTCGCCGAGCAGGCGAAGGCCTGCGCCGAGGCGTTCGCCCCCTACCTCGACTGGCCGCTGATCGACGTCCTGCGCGCCGAGCCCGACGCGCCGGACGTGGCCGAGGTGGAGGTCGCCCAGCCCGCGCTGTTCACGGTGATGGTGTCGCTGGCCGCCCTGTGGCGCTCCCACGGTGTGACGCCCGCCGCCGTCGTCGGCCACTCGCAGGGCGAGGTCGCCGCCGCGTACGTCGCGGGGGCGCTGACCCTGGACGACGCGGCCCGGATCGTGGCCCTGCGCAGCCGCTCGCTGACCAGACTCATCGGCAAGGGCGCCATGCTCGCGGTCGCCATGCCCGCCGACCGGGTGCGCGCGAGACTGGAGAAGTACGGGGACCGGCTGTCGGTCGCCGCCGTGAACGGGCCCGCCGCCCTGACCGTCTCCGGAGAGCCCGACGCGGTCGACGAGCTCCTGGCGGAGCTCGAAGCCGAGGGCGTGCGCGTGCGCAAGGTCCGCGGCGCCACCGGCGCCGGGCACTCCGCCCAGGTCGAGAGCCTGCGCCCCGAACTGCTCGACCTGCTGGCCCCGGTCGCGCCGGGCACGGCGGACATCCCCTTCTACTCCACGGTGACCGGCACCGTACTGGACACCACCGCCCTGGACGCCGAGTACTGGTACAGCAACGCGCGGCACACGGTGGAGTTCGAGCGGACCGTACGGTCGCTGCTGGCGGACGGGCACGGGGTGTTCGTCGAGTGCAGCGCGCACCCGCTGCTGGCCGGCTCGGTGCAGGAGACCGCGGAGGAGACCGGTGCCGACGCCGTGACCGGCGCCTCGCTGCGCAGGGACCAGGGCGGCATGGACCGTTTCCTGCGCTCCGTGTCCGAACTGCACGTGAGCGGCGTACACGTCGACTTGACGGTCCCCTTCGCCGGGCGTCCGCCACGGCGCGTGGACCTGCCGACGTACGCGTTCCAGCGGCAGAGGTACTGGCTGGAGAGCGCCGACCCGGTGCCCGCGGGCACCGATCCGGTCGAGGCCGGGTTCTGGGAGCTGGTGGAGAACACGGACCTGTCCGGGCTCGCCGATGAACTCGGGGCGGACGACGCCGGTCTCGTCGGCCCGGCGCTGCCGGTGCTGTCCGCGTGGCGCCGACGCAGCCGCGAGAAGTCCACGGTGGACGGCTGGCGCTACCGCGTCTCCTTCCGGCGGCTGACCGATGACCCGGCCCCCGGCCTGGACGGTCTGTGGCTCGCCGTCCTGCCCGCCGGACTGGCGGACGAGCAGTGGGCGCCCTGCGTCGTCGGTGTGCTCGGCGCCCATGGCGCCAAGGTGCGGGTCGTCGAACTTCCCGTCGACTGCGACCGGTCGCAGGTGGCGAAGCGGCTCGCCGAGGAACTCGGTGGCGAACAGCCCGCCGGTGTCCTGTCGATGCTCGGCCTCGCCCCCGGCCGCCACCCGGCCCACCCGACGCTGTCCGCGAGCCTCGCCACGACCGTCACCCTGCTCCAGGCGCTGGGCGACGTGGACGTCCGGGCACCGCTGTGGTGTGCGACCCGCGGAGCCGTGTCCACCGGACCCGCCGACCCGCTGCGCGACGCCGATCAGGCGCAGCTCTGGGGCCTGGGCGTCGTCGCCGCGCTGGAACTGCCCCGGCGCTGGGGCGGTCTCGTGGACCTGCCCGAGAAGCTGGACGAGCACGCGCTGCGCCGCCTGGCCGCGGTGCTGGCCCGGCACGACGAGGATCAGCTCGCCGTACGTGCCGACGGCGTGTACGGCCGGCGCATGGTCCGGGCACGGCCCGTCGACGCGCAGCCCGCGACACCGTGGCGGCCTCGCGGGACCGTCCTGGTCACCGGCGGAACCGGCGGCGTGGGCCGGCACCTGGCCCGCTGGCTGGCCGGCGCGGGCGCGCAGCACCTGGTGCTCACCAGCAGGAGCGGCCCCGACGCCCCCGGTGCGCGGGAACTGCACGCGGAGCTGACCGCCCTGGGCGTCGAAGTCACCATCACCGCCTGCGACATGGCCGACCGCGACGCGGTCGCGCGGCTGCTCACCGGCATCGAGTCCCGGCACCCGCTCACCGCGGTGCTGCACGCCGCCGGCACGGCACGGTCGTCCATGCTGGCCGACGCCGGTCTCGACGAGTTCGCCGAGACCGCGGCCGCCAAGGTCACCGGCGCCGTCCATCTGGACGAACTGCTCGACGGCCGTGAACTGGACGCGTTCGTCCTCTTCGCCTCCGGGGCCGGCGTCTGGGGCAGCGGCGGGCAGGCCTCCTACGCCTGCGCCAACGCCTTCCTCGACGCCCTGGCACTGCGCAGGCGGGCCCGCGGCCTGACCGCGACCTCGGTCGCCTGGGGCGGCTGGGCGGGCGGCGGCATGGTCGACGACGCGGTGCAGGAGCGAGGCGAACGGCGGGGCCTGGGCGTCATGGCCCCCGAGCTCGCGATCACCGCCCTGTGCCAGGCCGTCGACCACAACGAGGCGGCCCTCGTCGTCGCCCCGGTCGACTGGGACAAGTTCCTGCCCGCCTTCACCGTGGGACGGCCCAGCCCGCTGCTCGCCGACCTGCCCGACGTACAGCGGCTCCTGGAGACCGAGCGGTCCGCCGACGAGGGGACCGGTGCCGGAGCGGAGCTGGCGACCGAGCTCGCCGGGCTCGCCTTGGCCGAGCAGGAGGAGCGGCTGCTGGAACACGTCCGCTCCCAGAGCGCCGTGGTCCTCGGTCACGCGTCGGCCGAGGACGTGCTGCCCACCGCGCACTTCCTGGAGCTCGGCTTCGACTCGCTCACCGCGATCGACCTGCGCCGGCGCCTGTCGGCGGCGACCGGTGTGCGCCTGCCCGCCGGACTGGCCTTCGACCATCCCACGCCCGCCAGGCTCGCCAAGCACCTGGTGACACGGCTCCGGGACGCTCGCCAGGGCACGGAGGAGGAGCGGCCCGCCGACATGCTGGTCCAGCTCTACCGGCACGCGAGCGAGAACGGGACGGCCGGCGAGGCCATGGGGATGCTGATGGAGGCGGCCCGCTTCCGGCCCTCGTTCGCCCGGCCCGAGGAGCTCACCCAGCGGCCCGCGCCGGTGCACCTGGCGCAGGGCGACCGTCCCTACGCGCTGATGTGCTTCTCCCCGTACGTCGTACCGGCCGGGGCGCACCAGTACGCGCGGTTCGCCGCCCCCTTCCGCGACCGGCTGGACGTGTGGGCGCTGGTCAACCCCGGCTACGAGCAGGGCGAGCCGGTCCCGTCCGATCCGGACGCCGTGTTCCGCCTGCACGCGCAGACCGTACGGGAGTGCGCCGGCGGAAAGCCGGTTGTCCTGCTCGGCTACTCCTCGGGCGGCTGGATCGCCCACGGAGTGGCGGCACACCTGGAGGCCATGGGCGAGCAGCCGGCGGCCGTGGTCATGGTCGACAGCTTCAGCCGGCAGGTCCCCTTCGACCACCAGGTGCTGGGCGCGATGGCCCAGGCGCAGTCGCAGCGCCTGGACTTCATGAGGTCCGGCGGCGAACAGCTCACCGCGATGGGCCGCTACATGAGCCTGTTCGACGACTGGGCCGCGCCGCGGATCGCCGCGCCGACCCTGCTCGTACGGGCGAGCGAGCCCGTGCCGGCCGGGGACGGTGACGGCGCCGGGCGCGCGGCACCGCCCGAGCACGTGGACACGACCGTCGAAGTGACCGGAAACCACTACTCGATGCTGGAGGACCACGCCGGCACCACCGCGGCGGCGGTGGATTCCTGGCTCGCGGACGTCGTCACCGATGCGTCCGGCCCTGCCGCACCTTGAGGGCGCAAGGACCGCATGCCCGAAGCTGCCGCACCTTGAGGACGCAACGACCGCACGCCCGAACCTGCCGCGCCTTGAGGACGCAACGACCGCACGCCCGAACCTGCCGCGCCTTGAGAACACAACGACCGCATGACCGGCCCGCGACCACCGCGGGCAGCTCCGACCCGGACAGAGCAGATGTGGGGGAGAAACCATGACGAAGGCTCTCTACGAGATAGGCGAGACCCCGCCCCTCGGCGAGGTCCCGCGACAGATGTACGCCTCGGTGATCCGCCAGAACCGCTTCGGAGAGCCGAAGCAGGCGTTCCGCACCGAGGTCGTCGACACCCCGGCCGTGGGCCGGGGCCAGGTCCTGGTCTATGTGATGGCCGCCGGTATCAACTACAACAATGTGTGGTCCTCGCTGGGCGCGCCGGTCGACGTCATCGGCATGCGGCAGCGCCAGGGCCAGCCCGAGGACTTCCACATCGGAGGCTCGGAGGCCTCCGGCGTGGTGTGGGCGGTCGGTGAAGGCGTCCGCAGTGTCGAGGTGGGCGACCATGTGCTGCTCACCAGCGGCCAGTGGGACGAGGCCGCCGCGGACATCCGGCTGGGCACGGACCCGCTGGTCTCGGAGAGCATCAAGGCCTGGGGGTACGAGACCAACTACGGCTCCTTCGCGCAGTTCTGCCGCGTCGACGAGTACCAGTGCCACCCCAAGCCCGCCCATCTGTCGTGGGAGGAGTCGGCGGCCTTTCTGCTCACCGGGCCCACCGCCTACCGGCAGTTGTTCGGCTGGCAGGGCAACACGGTCCGCCCCGGCGACCCCGTGCTGATCTGGGGCGGTGCGGGCGGTCTGGGCTCGATGGCCATCCAGCTCGTCAGGCTGGCCGGCGGCATCCCGATCGCCGTGGTCTCCAGCGAGGACCGCTCCGCGTACTGCCGCCGCCTCGGGGCGGCGGGCACCATCAACCGCCACGACTTCGACCACTGGGGCCGGCTGCCAGACGTCGGGGACGCCGAGGCGTCGGCGCGGTTCCTGCGCGGCGCCCGCGGGGTCGGCAAGAAGGTCTGGGAGATCCTCGGCGAGCGCAGGTCCCCGCGGATCGTGCTGGAGCACAGTGGCCAGGACACCCTGCCGACCTCGATGTACCTGTGCGACAACGCCGGCATGGTGGTGATCTGCGGCGGCACCTCCGGCTACAACGGAGACGTCGACCTGCGCCACCTGTGGATGCGCTCCAAGCGCCTCCAGGGCTCGCACTACGCCGACACCCGCCAGTGCCGCGAGGTCATCAACCTCGTCGGCGCCGGCATGCTCGACCCCTGTCTGTCCGTATGCGACGGCTTCCAGGACATCGGGCGCATGCACCAGATGATGCACGACAACGTGCACCCCTCCGGGAACATGGCCGTCCTCGTGAACGCGCCCCGGCGCGGCGGTACCACGCTCGAACTCGCCGCCGCCTGACCGTCCCGTCGTACGAACCCCCCTTCCACAAGCGCAAGGAGAGTCATGCCCGAGCCCACCGCCGACGTGCCCGCCGTCCCCAAGGCCCGCAGCTGCCCGTTCCTGCCGCCGGACGGCCTCGACGGTATCCGGACGGCCGCCCCGGTGACCCGGGCCACCTTCACCAGCGGCCACGAGGCATGGCTGGTGACCGGTTACGAGGAGGTGCGTGCCCTGCTGCGCGACCCCTCGTTCAGCGTCCAGGTGCCCCACGCGCTGCACACCCAGGACGGCGTCGTCACCCAGAAGCCCGGCCGCGGCAGCCTGCTGTGGCAGGACGAGCCGGAGCACACGTCGGACCGCAAGCTGCTCGTCAAGGAGTTCACCGTCCGGCGCATGCAGGCGCTCCGGCCGAACATCCAGCGCATCGTCGACGAGCACCTCGACGCCATCGAGGCGCAGGGCGGCCCGGTCGACCTGGTGAAGACCTTCGCCAACCCGGTGCCGTCCATGGTGATCTCCGACCTGTTCGGTGTCCCGGCCGAGCGCCGGGCGGAGTTCCAGGACATCGCCGAGGCGATGATGCGGGTCGACCAGGACGCCGCCGCCACCGAGGCCGCCGGCATGCGCCTGGGCGGGCTGCTCTACCAGCTCGTCCAGGAGCGCCGGGCCGACCCCGGGGACGACCTGATCTCGGCGCTGATCACCACCGAGGACCCCGAGGGCGTCCTCGACGACATGTTCCTCATGAACGCGGCCGGCACCCTGCTGATAGCGGCCCACGACACCACCGCCTGCATGATCGGCCTCGGTGCGGCACTGCTCCTGGACCGCCCCGACCAGCTGGCCCTGCTGCGCGAGGACCCGTCGCTGATCGGCAACGCGGTCGAGGAACTGCTGCGCTACCTCACCATCGGCCAGTTCGGCGGCGAGCGCGTCGCCACCCGGGACGTGGAGCTCGGTGGCGTGCGCATCGCCGAGGGCGAGCAGGTCGTCGCGCACGTCCTCGCCGCCGACTTCGACCCCGCCTTCGTGGAGGAGCCGGAGCGGTTCGACATCACCCGCCGCCCCGCCCCGCATCTGGCCTTCGGCTTCGGCGCACACCAGTGCATAGGACAGCAACTCGCCCGGATCGAGCTGCAGATCGTCTTCGAGACCCTGTTCCGCCGTTTCCCGACGCTGCGCCTGGCCAAGCCGGTCGAGGAGCTCCGCTTCCGCAGCGACATGGTCTTCTACGGCGTGCACGAGCTGCCCGTCACCTGGTGACCTGAAGCCGCCTGCCGCAGGGGACGGTCCGACGCAACGGCGGCCCTGCCCCAGGCCGGCCGGGACGCAGTCCCGTTCGCCGAGGCCGCCGTCACCGAACACGGCGACGGCGGCCTCGCCGACGAACCGGAACCCGTGTCCCGTGTCCCGCGGCCCATCAGGCACCGATGAACCACCGCACTGCCGATGGTCCGAGAAACCGATGAACGAGAGGCAGCCACGCCATGCGCATCACCATCGACCGCGACCGGTGCATCGGCTCCGGCCAGTGCGTCATGACCGCACCCGGCGTCTTCACCCAGGACGACGACGCGCTGGTCGCCCTGGTCCCGGGACATGAGGACGGGGCGGGGGACCCGCATGTGCACGACGTCCCCCAGGCCTGTCCGGTACAGGCGGTCGCGATCCACGAGGACTGAGCGGTACCGCCTCACGGGACAGGGACCTGGGTGAGCCGCCTGACGAGGCAGAGCGTGGATCCCTCACACCCGTCGGCCGGAGGCGCGCCCGTCCCGTCCTGGGCCCCGTCCCGGGAGCACGTCGTCGGCGCCGTGGCTCAGCAGTTCGTGGAGCAGCGGGGTCGCGGGCAGTGCCGGGTGGAGGTACACGCGCTCGCGGCGTTGTTCGACGGCGGCCAGCAGCTTGCGGAAGGTGGTCCTCGCGTCCTCGGTCCACCCGCTGTGATGCTGCGCCTGGCCCAGCAGACCCAGGTGGAGCGGGTGGCGCAAATACGTCCTGGACTGGCCCAGTTCAGCAAGTGAGGTGTGCATGAGGGCGAGGCCGCCGTCGTGATGTCCGGTGTGTGCCAGGCCCCACCCTTGGACGACGCCCAGCATCGCCTTCCAGTAGAGCAGTCCGTGTTCGCCCGCGACGCGGATGCCCTCGGCGCTCGAGGCGAGTGCGGTGCGGGTGTCACCCTCCCAAGCCGCCACGACCCCGTCCACGTACAGGGCGAAGGAGCGGTCGGACGGCCTGCTTTCGTACCTGGTGAGGCTCAACAGCTCACGTCTGCGCGTGCCGGCGGTCTGCCGGTGTCCAAGGAGCCAGTGGGTGAAGGTGTCGTAGGAGCGGCAGGAGACGCGAGGGTCGTGCTGGAAGGTTCGCGCCAGGGTGTGATCGTCCTTGGCGAAACGATCCGCTATCTCGACGCCGCGCTCCAGTTCGGCGAGGGCCTGCGACAGCGTTCCCCGCACATGCAGCACGATGCCTTCGCCGTACGCCGCACCGAGCGCCGCCACGGGCTCCCAGGTCTGCCGCGAGATGTCCCGCAGCAGGCCGGAGAACTGCCGCGAGGCGTCGTAGCGGCCGGTGACCAGGTGTGCCGTGCACAGGGCCCAGAGCACCGACGGGTCCTCGGGGGCATGAGCGGCCGTGCTGAGGGCGCGGCCGCGCGTCAGTGCCGTCTCGGCCTCGGGGTGGCCGTAGCCGCGCGTGGTGGCGAGTACCTGGCCGAGCTGGATGTGCAGGTCCTGTTCCAGCCTCCTGGTGGCGGGATCGTCCGGCGGCAGGAAGCCGACCAGCTGTACGGCGCGGCGCAGCCAGATCTCCAACTGCTCGTACGCCATGGACTGTTCGGCGTGTTCGGCGGCGAGCAGCAGCCGAGGCAGCACCTCGGCGGCGGGCAGCGCACTCTTGGCGTGCCAGCTGTGATGCGCCACCCGCTCGATCTCCTCGTCGCCCACCTGCCCGCGCCTGCGCGCGCACAGCGCGTCGGCGACCCTGGCGTGCAGACGGTGGCGGTCCTCGCGGGGGAGCTCGTCGACGAGCGTCTCCTGGACCAGGGCATGGGCGAAGTGCAGCCGCCCCGGATGGTGCGGGTCCTCCCCGAGCAGGCCGGCCCGGATGGCCGACTCAAGTCCCGCGGCGACCGGTTCGTCCTCGGTGGCGGTCCGGTGCAGCAGGTCGGTGTCCACCTCGGCGCCGATGACCGCGCACAGGTGCAGCACCCGCAGGACCGGCTCGGGCAGCGCGGCGAACCGCTGGTGCAGCGCCTCGCGCACTCCGGTGGGAATGTGGGCCAGGAGCGTGTCGACCGCGTCCGGGCGACGGAGCCCCCGCGCATCGTCCACGAGAGAGAGGAGTTGGATCACCGAGTACGGGTTGCCTTCGCTGCGCCGGTGCAACACCTCGACGACCTTCGGGTCCACACCAGGGCCCGCGTGTGCCTCGACGAGGGCTCCTACGGCCTGCAGGGAAAGCCCGCCGAGCCGCAGCGTTTCGGTCCTGGGGCCGCGCAGCACCTCGGAGACCATCCGGCGCAGCGTCGCGTCCGACTCGGCCTCGAACGCCCGCGCCGTGAGCACGATGCTGATGGGATGGCCCTGGCAGCGGGTGCTCAGCAGCCTGAGCAGGTCGAGGGAGGCGGTGTCCGCCCATTGCAGATCCTCGAGGAGCAGTACGAGCGGCTGCTGCGCGGCGAGGGTGAGAAGTACCTCGCAGACCGCATCGTGGGCGAGGAAGCGGGCCTGGGACCAGTCGGAGGCCCATCCCGGGCCCCCGGTCCGGGCCGGCGACCGCTCGGGCATCAGCGGGGCGAGCAGGGCGCCGAACGGTTCGGTCGCCTCGCGGAAGGCATCCGGCCGGGTCGCGGACAGCCGCCGCAGGATCTGCGTCCACAGCCAGTAGGCGGGCACGCCCTCGCCGGGGAAGCAGTGGCTCCAGAGCACCTCCACCCTGGAGCCCTTCTCGTGCGCGTCCATGCTCTCCAGACGTGCCGCGAGTTCGAGCAGCAGGCGGGTCTTTCCGACTCCTGGGGGGCCGAGCACACCGGCCACATGGCCGTGGCCCACGACGGCGCTCGCGGCGGCGGTCGTCAGCCGGTCGAGTTCCTGGCCACGGCCGGTGAACGGCGAGGGGGCAGGAGCCCACTCCGACTCGAACTCCGGGGACTCCCCGGCTTCCCGGGCGGCAGCCGGCTCGTGTTCCGGTCCAGGTACGGGCCGCAACCGGGAGGACCCGGCCTGCGCGCCGTCGGCATCCACCCGCGAGCCCGGTGGCCCATCGGTTCGCTCGCTCGGTTGCGCGTCGGTCCCCGTGCTCCCCTCGCGGTCGACGGCCGTGCCGGACTCGTCCGGCCCGCCCGTGCCGCCGGGTGCCACCGCGGGTCCGTATCCCCGGACCGTGACGGCCGTTCCGCCGGTCCAGGGGCCCCCGAAGTCCCGCAGGCCCTCGGGGTTCCCTGCTCCGATGTCACCGGTCTCGTCCATCACCGGCGGGACGTACGACGCTGCGGTGGACTCGGACGGTGGGGGAGACAGCAGCTTCGAGGGGGCGCTCGCTCCTGGTTCCTGACGCAGGATCGCGCCCCTGACCCGGCGCAGTTCGGCCGCGGTGTCCACGCCGAACTCCTCGACCAGATGACTGCGCGTCCGCTCGTACACCTCGAGCGCCTCGGCCTGCCGCCCGAGCCGGGACAGTGCCGTCATGAGGTGGCCGACCAGCCGCTCCCGGGTGGGATGACGGCGCGCCTCCCCGTCCAGATCGGCGGCCACCTCCTCGGCCGCGCCGAGAACCAGGCGTGCCTCGGCGCGGGACTCGACGGCGGCGAGCCGGATCTGTTCGAGTCGGGCGCACTCGTCGCTGAGCGGCGGATGGCCGTCGAACTCCGCGTACGGCGAGCCGCGCCACAGTCCCAGGGCCTCGGTGAGCCGTGCCTGCGCGGCGCCCGGATCGCGCTGCTCCAGCAGCCTTCGTCCGTCGGTGACCAGACGCTCGAAACGGAAGGCGTCGACCTGTTCGGGATCGAGATCGAGGACGTAGCCCGGTGTCCGATGGCGCAGCACCGAAATTTGGCCTGTTCCCGTCTTTGCGCGCAAGGACCGTCGCAGATGGGAGACGTGGCTCTGGAGTGCGGCGACGGCGTGCCGGGGCGCTTGGGCGCTCCACAGTTCCTCGATGAGCAGTTCGGTGGGCACCACGCGGCCGAGGCGGATGAGCAGCAGGGCCAGCAGGGTGCGCCGGCGTGGCGGGCCGAGCGGCAGGTCATGCCCGTCGTGTCGCGCCGACATGGGCCCCAGAACGCTCAGGAGGAGTTCGGCCCGGCCGGTCGTCCGGGGTGACACGGCTGCGGGCGGAGGTAAAGGCATGAACGGTCCCCATCGCGCTTGCGGATATGACTGACGCACGGTTCGAGCTGGCTGGTCTTGCACCATCTTCTCTGGATCCTGACATGGAGAACGACGCCCTCCAAGCCGGAGAAGGTTCCATCGGCAAGAAAGCGCCAGGTGTCCGGCAAGGATTTCGACAAGGGGCCGGAAAACGACGGCGGGTGGCGGCAAGGTGCCGTCAGCGGCTCGACCAGAACTCCGCAAGGGTCGTGGCGCACGATGTTCGGCATCTGGAGTCACCGCTGGTCCCAGGGCCGATGACGCCCCTGCTGACAGCCGTCACGGCCGTTCGCCAGCGTCCGGGTTTATTTCGCTCAAGTTTCCTGACGGGGGCCTCTCTTGCTGAGTCAAGCACCTGCAACTCCGGGCCTGTGCATGGCGAGCCTCGATAAAACCTTGACCATCCAGCAGGCGAACCAGGAGTTCTTCAGACAGTTCAACGGGTCGTCCGAGGACATCTGCGGTCGCAATTTCCGTGACGTCGTGCACCCGAGCGTGCAGAAGCCGTTGATGCGTCAATTATTGAAATTGCTGGAAGGGAAACACCAGAGATTCGTCACACCCGTCATCGCCGTGGGGCCCGGCGCGCAGTCCGCCTTCACCGTTCCTCTCACCGCGGTCGCGGTGCGCGGCGTCCTGCCGGACACGACCGCGATCCTGGTCATGATGCCCACGGCCGGGGACGCCGAGCAGACACCTGTGGTGACCAGGCACAAGAAGATCCTCTCCGCGATGGACGCGCGGATCCTCGAAGGGATCGCCGCCGGCGTCTCCACCGTCCCCCTGGCGGCAAGGCTCTACCTCAGCCGGCAGGGCGTCGAGTACCACGTGACCTGCCTGCTGCGGAAGTTGAAGGTGCCCAACCGTGCCGCGCTGGTCTCCCGTGCCTACTCACTGGGCGTGCTCAAGGTCGGCACCTGGCCGCCCCAGGTCGTGGACGACTTCGTGAAGTGACCGGGCACGGCGCCCGCGCCGGGCGGCCGCTCGTGCGGGCGGCCGTGGCAGCCTTCACCCGGGCCGGACGCAGGGCCGCCGGACCCGCCGCTCACCCGGTATCCGGCAAGCATCTGGCGGAGCCGCTGCGCGTGCGTGCACGCGCAGCGGACGAGCATCTCGCCAGCGCTTACCACAGGTTACGGCTCGCCGGACGGCCCGAACCGGCCGCGTTCTGCCCTCTGCCGCCCGGCCCGGCGGACGCCGGAAGGCGTGCGTGAGTGCGGTCCGCGTCCGGGAGAGGGCCGTACCGTATCGCCCTCTTCCGGGCGCGGGCGACCGAACCTCCAGGCATGGCCTTCGCAGGATCGGCCCAACTGATCCTGCTTTCGCGGCATTTGCGAGGCTCTCACACGGTTTGCCGCACCCCAGACCGCCACGGCCCAGCCTTCCGATTCCTCATTCCTCCTCCTTTTTTCTTCCCTCTTTCCGAAGCTCAGGAGACACAGCGTGATTGCACACCAGCCTCTGTCGCGTCGGCGCATGCTCGGCCTGGCGGCCTTGGGGGCCGCCGCGCTCGCGGGGCAGACCACCATCACCGCCGCCCCCCGGGCGGCCGCTGCCACCGCAGCCGGTGGTTCCGGCGGCACGTTCGTCCCCGCCGTCGTGGTCGGCACCGGTTACGGTGCGGCCGTCTCGGCCCTGCGGCTCGGCGAGGCAGGGGTCCCCACCCTGATGCTGGAGATGGGGCAGTTGTGGAACCAGCCCGGTCCGGACGGCGAGGTGTTCTCCGGAATGCTCAAGCCCGACAAGCGCTCCAGCTGGTTCAAGACCCGCACCGAGGCCCCGCTCGGCTCCTTCCTGTGGCTCGACCTGGCCAACCGGGACATCGAGCCCTACGCAGGTGTACTGGACCGGGTCAACTTCGACCAGATGTCCGTGTACGTGGGCCGCGGTGTCGGCGGCGGCTCGCTCGTCAACGGCGGCATGGCGGTCACACCCCGGCGCTCGTACTTCGAGGAGGTGCTGCCCCAGGTCGACGCCGACGAGATGTACACCAAGTACTTCCCCCGCGCGAACTCCACCCTCCGGGTCAACACCATCGACAAGAGCTGGTTCGAGCAGACCGACTGGTACGGGTTCGCGCGTGTCTCGCGCGGACAGGCCTCGAACGCCGGCTTGAGCACCACCTTCGTGCCCAACGTCTACGACTGGGACTACATGCGCCGTGAGGCGGACGGTGCGGTGCCCAAGTCCGCGCTGGCCGGCGAGGTCATCTACGGCAACAACCACGGCAAGGTCTCACTCGACAAGAGCTACCTGGCGGCCGCCCTGGGCACCGGCAACGTCACCATCGAGACCTTGCACCAGGTCAGGACGATCCGTCGGCAGAACGACGGCACGTACCTGCTGACCGTCGAACAGCGGGACACCGGCGGCAAGCTGCTCGCGACCAAGGAGGTCGCCTGCCGCCACCTCTTCCTCGGCGCCGGAAGCCTCGGCTCGACCGAACTGCTGCTGCGCGCCCGGGACACCGGCACCCTCCCCGACCTCAGCCCCGAGGTCGGCGCGGCCTGGGGCCCCAACGGCAACATCATGACCGCCCGCGCCAACCACATATGGAACCCCACGGGCACCAAGCAGTCGTCGATCCCCGCCCTCGGCATCGACGACTGGGACAACCCGAACGCCCCCGTCTTCGCCGAGATCGCCCCCTTGCCGGCGGGTGTCGAGACCTGGGCCAGCCTCTACCTGGCCATCACGAAGAACCCGGAGCGCGGCACCTTCGTCTACGACGCCGCCAAGGATCGGGCGGACCTGCGCTGGACCCGGGACCAGAACGCGCCCGCGGTCGCAGCCGCGAAGTCGCTGTTCGACCGCATCAACCAGGCCAACGCCACCATCTACCGGTACGACCTCTTCGGCAAGCAGATCAAGGCCTTCGCCGACGACTTCTGCTACCACCCGCTCGGCGGCTGCGTCCTCGGCAAGGCCACCGACAACTACGGCCGCGTCGCCGGATACAAGAACCTCTACGTGACCGACGGCTCGCTCATCCCCGGCAGCATCGGCGTCAACCCGTTCGTGACCATCACGGCGCTGGCGGAGCGGAACGTCGAGCGCATCATCAAGGAGGACGTCGCGGCTTCCTGACCAGGGGCGGGGCGGAGCCCGGCCCCGCCCCTTCCGGTGAACGCCCCGCCACGGTGGGCGGTCCAACCCGAACCGAAAGGAACGATCTTTGTGAACTCCCCGCTCACCGAGGACAACCGCCTCTGGATCCGCAGGTTCCACCCGCGCCCCGACAGCCGCGTCCGGCTGGTCTGCCTGCCCCACGCGGGCGGCTCCGCCAGCTTCTACTTCCCCATGTCCCGGTCCATGCCCGACAGCGTCGAGGTGCTGTGCGTGCAGTACCCCGGACGCCAGGACCGCCGCAGCGAACCGCTCCTGGACTCCGTACCGGCGCTCGCCGACAAGATCTACGAGGCCCTCCGGCCCTGGACCGACCGGCCCATCGCCCTGTTCGGCCACAGCATGGGCGCCTCCCTCGCCTACGAGATCACCCGACGGCTGGAACAGGAGCGGGGCGTCATGCCCGCCGCCCTCGTCGCCTCCGGTCGCCGTGCCCCGTCCACGCACCGCGACGAGACCGTCCACCTGCGCGACGACGACGGTCTCGTCGCCGAGATGCGCGGCCTCAGCGGCACCAACCCCCAACTGCTGGGCGACGAGGAAGTCCTGCGCATGATCCTCCCGGCCATCCGGGCGGACTACCGCGCGGCCGAAACATACACCTGGGAACCCGGGCCGCCCCTGCGCTGCCCCGTGACCTGCCTCGTAGGCGACGACGACCCGAAGGTCACCGTGGAGGAGGCCGCCGCCTGGTCCGGGCACACCGACGGCCCCTTCACGCTGAAGGTCTTCCCCGGCGGCCACTTCTTCCTGGCCCAGCACCAGAGGGAAATCGTCCGCCTCATGACCGCCCAGCTGGAGGTGTCAGACCGGGCATGAGAGGACCGGCCGGCCTGATCTGTCACCGCTCCGGGGACCACGGACTGGCCAGGCTCCCACGCAGGCCGGACCGCTTCTTCAGAACATGGCAATTCCGGCCTGGACAGATAGACTAGGAATTTGTCTTCAGGGTGTCGGTGATCTGTCCACGGGCGGCTCGCCGAATGGAGTGGGCTGCTGACCAGCGGAGTCGCTTCAGAAGAAACGGTAAGACGGTGAATTTGACCGAACGGCTTCATCATGCGCTCGAGAACCCGGTCTCGTCGGATGAATTCGATTTCGACGGTCATCTCGAGGAGATTCCGCGCGAGGCCGGCTCGACACCGGACGACTGCGGGGGACCGGTGGCGTTCACCTCCGGGGCGGACCCGCTGGTACCCGGCCGCTTCCGGTTCGGGTCCGTCGCCGCGCTGGCCCTGGCGGGGAAGGGAGTCGCCGCGTCGGCGATCCGGCGGGACCGTGGCGGGGAGCCCGAGGACGTCTCCATCGACGTACGGAAGGCGTTCCGCCGGTTCGCCGGCTTCACGGGCCTCCGGTGGGAACTGATCAACGGCAGGAAGGCGTCGATGAAATGGAACAAGCGCAACGCCTTCATCGACATGTCGTTCTTCCGCAGGACGAGGGACGGCAGGAGCGTCGTCGCCCTGAACGTTTATCCGGGACTCCGCAGTAAGGCACTCGCCTTTTTTCGGCTGCCCGGACACCGCCGACGCCCTGAATGCGGGCATTGCCGGCTGGTACGCGGACGAGCTCGAAAAGGCGGCGGCGGACGCGGACATCGTCCTGGCCAAGGCGGGGTCCTGGAGGGGTTCTTCACCGAACCGCAGTACACCGATGAGCCGGCCGACCTCCCGTTGATCGAGGTCGAGAAGATCGGGAGCAGGATCAGCTGGAGTTCTCCTCCCTGCGGCAGGGGGACTTCACGACGGTGCTCAGCCCGATGGGCGCCGACGAGCCGGTCTGGCTCACCACGACGCGCTGACCCTGCTCGGCTTCCCGTCCGCTCGCCCGACGGGAAGCCGTACGTCCTTCCTCGTCCGCCTCGTCTCGGCAGGAGTGTTCGTCATGGCGGTAGTGACACTCGTAGGTGCGGGAGTGATCGGGCTCTCCTGGGCCCGCCTGTTCGGCGCGGCCGGCTGGGAGGTGCGGATCAGCGACCCCCGGCCGGACCTGGCGGACGTGGTGGACCGACAACTCGCCGGTGTGCCGGTCACACTCTGCGCCGACCTGGCCTCCGCGGCCGAGGGCACGGACTTCGTGCAGGAATCCGGGCCGGAGCGGATCGAGATCAAGGAGCAGATGTTCGCCACGCTGGCCGCGCACACGCGTGACGACGTGGTGCTGGCCTCCTCGTCGTCCTCGTTGCTCCCGTCCGACATCTCGGCGGGAAACCCGGCGGCCGATCGGATCGTGATAGGGCATCCGTTCAACCCGCCGGAGCTGATGCCCCTGGTCGAGGTGGTGCCGGGACCCGCCACCGCGGTCGGCACGGTGGAGCGGGCGGTAGAGGTCTATCGCGAGTTGGGCAAGCTGCCGGTCCGGTTGAAGAGGGAGATTCCGGGGTTCGTCGGCAACCGGCTGCAGAAGGTCTTCGACGAGCAGGCCGCCTACCTGGTGCAGCAGGGCGTCATCGACGTGGCGGACCTCGACGACCTGGTCCGGGCCTCACTCGGCCTGCGCTGGGCGACCGTCGGCCCCTTCCAGAGCGGCGCCCTCGGCGGCGGTCCGGCGGGCTTCCGCCACCTGGTGGAGCATGTCGGCTCGCAGATGACGTTCGAGATCGGTCACCCGGACCCCGCCCGGATCGGCGAGGTTCTCGACGCGGTCGAAGAGGCCTACGGCACCGGCCGGTCGGCCTACGAGAAGCTGGCCGCCCTGCGGGACGGGCGCACCCGCGCCGTTCTCGAACCGCTGGGCTGGCCACAACCGCCGTCTGCCGACGAACAGGAGAAGTGACCGGGCCTGGAGCGGGCAAGGCGGCGGGTGACGACGAGGAGGAGCGATCACCGTGTGGCAGGAACTGCTGGCCCTGGAGGTCGAATCGGGCAGCGTGCTGCGAGTGCGCATCCCGGACGGGCGGGTGTCCACCTTCCTGCCGGATACGGGTCCCGCACCGGACGGCATCGTGGTGGAGGACGGAATCGTCTACTGGACCACGATGGGCGCGCCCGGGGTCGATCCGGCCGTTCCAGGGGAAATCGGCCTGGACTTCTCCGCACGCAACGGCAGCGTGCAGGCCGTCGGCCTGGACGGCGGATCGCGGCGTGATCTGGTCCCGCCCGGGGCGATGACCACCGGCAAGCAGCTGACCTCCGACGGCGAGGGCAGGCTCTACTGGGGCGATCGCGAGGGCCATCGGGTCAGCACCGTCCGCGTGGACGGCACCGGTCTGACCGACCTGGTCGTGAACCCGGCCGACGAGGGGATCATGGGCGAGTGCGTCGGCGTTGCGGTGGACCCCGTCCGCGGCCACCTGTACTGGACGCAGAAGGGTCCGGCCAAGGGCGGTATGGGCCGGATCCTGCGTGTCGGCCTGGAGATCCCCGCGGGCCGGACCGCCGCGAACCGCTCCGACATCGAGGTGTTGTGGGCGGGCCTGCCCGAGCCGATCGACCTGGAGGTCGACGGCGACTGGCTGTACTGGACCGACCGTGGCACACCGCCGACCGGGAACACGCTCAACCGGGCGCCTCTTCCGCCGGACGGAGAGCGGGGCACGGCCCCCGAGATCCTTGCCGACGGGTTCCAGGAGGCGATCGGCCTCGCTGTCGACGGCGAGGCGGGCATCGCCTACGTCTCCGACCTCGGCGGCCATCTGCGCGCGGTGCCGTTGCCCGGCGGACCGGCCGCCGGGCAACGGCCCCGTGAGATCGCCTCGTTGGGGCCGCTGACCGGCCTGGCCGGGATCAGCGCCCGACCGGACGCACCTGCCTGAGCAGCGCGCGGCGCGAACACCTGGACGTCTCGAAGGAGCAAGCCGAAACCTCGAGGGCGCGCTCAGCGCATGTCGTGACTCCACCAGACCTGCATCACGCAGACGCCCGAGGGTGCGGCGGACGGCGACAGGGTTGCTGCTGATGCCGGCAGCGATCTGATCGGACGTCACCATGCCCCATCATGAGCGTTCCGCTCCCGGGAGCCAAGATCGATTGTCAGTGGTGGGTGGGACAGTGGAGGCATCGAGTCGGAACGAGGGGGAGCTGTCATGGCCGGAACCCAGAACTACATCAATCACGTCGCTCTTGTGCTGGATGCCAGCTCGTCCATGTCGCACCTGAGCCGCAAGATCATTGAAGTCGCCGACCAGCAGATCGCGTATCTCGCCCGCCGGTCGAGGGAACTGGACCAGGAGACCCGTGTCACGGTGTACGTCTTCGCCGACAAGGTGGAGTGCGTCATCTACGACAAGGACGTGCTGCGGATGCCATCGCTGAAGCAGTTGTACCGAGTCGGTGGAATGACGGCTCTGCTGGCAGCCGCGCTGAAGTCACAGCAGGAGCTGGCACAGACGGCCCAACTCTACGGCGACCACAGCTTCCTGACGTTCGTCCTCACGGACGGGCAGGAGAACGCGAGCCATCGCGGTCCGGACGCCCCTGTCAGGGATCCGCGTGCACTGGTGAACGCCGTGGCCGAGATGATCGCGAAGCAGGAGGACAACTGGACGCTGGCCGTTCTCGTGCCGGACCAGATGGGCAAGCGCGAGGCCATGCAGTGCGGCTTCCCGAAGGACAACATCGCCGTCTGGGACGCCACGAGCACCCAGGGTCTGGAGGAGGCCGGGCAGGTCATCCAGGAGGCGACCGAGAAATTCATGGTGGGCCGCTCCCAGGGCATCCGGGGCTCGCGGGCGGTGTTCTCCATGGGTGCGGAAGCGGTCAACAAGGACACCATCGAGGCGGCCGGCCTCGCTGCGGTGGATCCGTCGGGGTACCGGCTGGTCCCGGTGACGCGTGACGCGGCGATACGGGACTGGGTCGTCGAGTGCGGGCACACCTACCGCACCGGTGGCGCGTTCTACCAGCTGAGCAAGTCCGAGAAGATCCAGGCACGGAAGCAGATCGCGGTGCTGGAGAAGAAGACGGACCGGGTGTTCTCGGGACCCGAGGCCCGAGCCCTGCTCGGCCTGCCGGACGTGGAAGTGCGCGTCACGCCCGACCACAACGACGACTTCACGATCTTCGTGCAGAGCACCAGCGTGAACCGGAAGCTCGTACCGAACACCCGACTGATGCTGATGCTCTGAATCCTTCAAAGCCCCGCCGGGTCCGCCCGTGTGCGGCGCGGGCAGTACATGGGGCCGTGGCGGCCGGGGCCCGAGTTCACGGAAGGCGGCACGCCCGGCCCGCTGGACTCGGCGGAGCGGCATGATGCCGTGCCGACAGCGCCGCTCGTGCTGCCGGCGCGCCTTACGCCGATCGAGCACCCCGCCGAATGGAGGAGCCTGCCGGTACGTAATACTCGCATCATGAGGTCGATCGTTACGCGCAGGAGTGGGCCGACCACGATACGGAGGGCCGTCGGGCGGGACGCCAAGCGTCTCACCCGGCTCGTACGTGGCTCACGCGCCTACGAAGGGCGGTACGCGGCCATGGTTGCCGACTATCGGGTCGGTCCCGCCTATATCGAGGCCCACCGCGTATTCGTGGCCGTGGCCGCCGACGAGCACGAGAGCCGTGTCCTGGGGTTCTACTCGCTCGTTCTGGCCCCGCCGGAGCTCGACCTGATGTTCGTCGCTGACGAGGCACAGGGACGAGGCATCGGGCGGCAGCTCGTCTCGCACATGAAGTCCGAAGCCCGGGCCGCCGGGCTCGACCGTGTCCGGGTGGTGTCGCATCCTCCTGCCGAGGGCTTCTACCGCGGCGTGGGCGCAGTACGCACCGGGACCGCGTTGGCGGACCCGCCCGTCGTGGCATGGGACCGTCCCGAGTTCGAGTTTCTGATTCCGTAGAGGCCGGTGTACCGGACCGGGCCTCGTCCGACGGCGACTGCCGCGGAACGCTCCGGTTGCTGGACCGGCGAACCCGCTCGAAGATGGTGTCTGTCACCGGTCATTCATTGATATCGCCTGGTCGGAGCACGCGTGCCGCGCGTGTTGGTCGATATTCGCCCATGTCTGTGGCGCCGTGAATGATCTGCGTCGAATTCTCAAGGTCTGATCGACGAACTGTCGCCTTTGCGTTTTGGTGCTTGGGTGAAGGAGGAACGCTTGTACAGCGCGTTCGCCAAGGTGTTCAAGACCCCCGACCTGCGTAAAAAGCTCCTCTTTACGCTCGGCATCATCGTGCTGTACCGGATCGGGACGCATGTCCCCATTCCCGGGGTGGACTACAGAAGTGTCCAAGCCTGCGTGGATGCGGCGACCTCCGGCAACAATGGCCTGCTGGGCCTGGTCAATGCCTTCAGTGGCGGGGCCCTGCTGCAGATCACCGTCTTCGCACTGGGCATCCTGCCCTACATCACGGCGAGCATCATTCTCCAACTGCTGACCGTGGTCATTCCAAGGCTGGAGTCCTTGAAGAAGGAGGGCGCGGCCGGGCAGGGAAAAATCACTCAGTACACCCGCTATCTCACGGTGGCACTGGCGGTCCTGCAAGGCACCGGCCTGGTCACCACGGCTCGTACCGGTGCACTCTTCCCCAACTGTCCGACGGCGGCAAGCGTCGTGCCGGACACCTCGATCTTCGTCACCGTGACGATGGTGCTGTCGATCACCACGGGGACGGCCTGCGTGATGTGGTTCGGAGAGCTGATCACCGAACGGGGCATCGGCAATGGAATGTCGATCCTCATCTTCATCTCCATCGCCTCCACACTCCCGGCGGCGCTGTGGGCGGTGAAGCAGCAAGGCACGATCGCCGACGGGTGGCTCGTCTTCGGCATCATCATTCTCGTCGGAATCGCCATGGTCGGCCTGGTCGTATTCGTGGAACAGGCCCAGCGTCGCGTTCCGGTGCAATACGCGAAACGGATGGTCGGGCGCAAGCTGTACGGCGGAACGGCAACCTATATTCCGCTGAAGGTCAACCAGGCCGGTGTGGTGCCCGTCATCTTCGCCTCGTCCCTCCTCTATATCCCTGCGCTGATCGCACAGTTCTCGCACTCGAAGTCCGGCTGGGCGACCTGGATCATGAACAATCTGGTCAAGGGCGATCATCCGTTCTATGTGCTCATCTACTTCCTGCTGATCGTGTTCTTCTCCTTCTTCTATGTGTCGATCACATTCAACCCGGAGGAAGTCGCGGGGAACATCAGACAGGCCGGCGGATTCATCCCGGGTATCCGCGCGGGCAGTCCCACAGCCCAGTACCTGAGCTACGTCCTCAACAGACTGACCTGGCCGGGGTCGCTCTATCTGGGCTTGATCGCCCTGGTGCCCACCGTGGCGTTCGCCAGCTTCGGCGGCGCCAATCAGCTCACCGGAACGAGCATCCTGATCATCGTGAGTGTCGGTCTGGAGACGGTCAAACAGATCAACAGCCAGATCGAGCAGCACAACTACGAGGGCTTCCTGCGATGAGCCCCTTGAACTCGATCACCGCAAAGGTGTCCTGACTCGTGCATCGGAGACTGTGCGTTCCAGTGCGATCCGGTTGGGGTTACCTGCGCTCAGGAGTTGGTTCAGACTCGACGCATGGGAGATGGCGCCCCGTGGTCGCTGGACGACGACTGGGATTGGCAGATGCGATGCGCACAAGGCATGATGCGTTGCTGCGGGACACGGACTCGTGGGTGCCTCCTGTCGAGGAGGAGCTGGTGCTGGCCGCCCGGGCGAGCGCGTTGAGCCAGTGGTATCCCTCCACCAGTCACAACTACCTCCGATTCCTGGACGGTCCTGCGCCTTGGGTGCCCGGAGGGCGTGACGACGTGAGATATCTGCCGGGATGTATCTCCTTCGCGAAGGAGGGGGTGGACGGCAGCGCCGTCTTCCGGGTCTGGAGTGGTTTCCTGTTGCAGACCCCCGATCCAGTGCTCGTGCTGGCCACCCCGGAGGCCGTGGCCGCTGTCGAAGCCCTGGTGGAGGTTCTGACCACCGGTTCCGTCGGCGACCTGGACTAAAAATGCCTGACGGCATCAGCTTGGTGACCTGGCCAGACAGCGGTTGCTCACCGGAGTTCTCATGCTGCCGCCCCGGCTCGTTCTGTGGGCCGTCTGCGGCAATGTGGCCCCCGCCTGCTTGCGCCTGCGGCCAGGACACCCGCACCGGATGAAGAATTGGCCTGGTCAGAACGCAGGGACGTGTCTGGGTGGTATCGAGGGGAAGCGACCGATGGACAGAGGCGGGCGTCCGGATCGTAGAGCGCTGCTTGCCGGCGGAGTCGTGGGCGGCGTGGTCGCGCTTGCGGGGTGCTCACCGGTGAGGGTCGCCGCTTCGGCGGCCAGCGCTTCGCCGGAAGCACGCCCCACCACGCCTGCCGCGGCGTTCGCGAGGCTGATGGACGGCAACGAGCGCTGGGTGAGCGGGGAGCTGCAACACCCGGACCGGGATCCGGACCGGCGTCAGTTCGTGGCCCAGGAGCAGGAGCCTTTCGGGTCGGTCCTGTCGTGTATCGACTCCCGGGTGCCGCCTGAACTCCTCTTCGACACCGGCCTGGGTGACCTCTACGTGATGCGTACGGGCGGGGAGGCGGTCGGACCGGTGGTCACTGGTTCTGTCGAGTACGGGCCCATGACGAGCGGCACCCCCCTCGTCGTGGTCCTCGGTCATCAGCGCTGCGGCGCCGTCAAGGCGGCGTACGCATCCATTCGTGACGGCAAACCACTGCCCGGCAGCCTGCAGGCGATCGTCAAGGCCTTGCAGCCGGCTTACGAGCAGGCGGTCCGGGAAGGCGGCGCCGACCCGGTCGAGAGCATGGCCCGTGCCCAGGTCACGTTGACCGCGGCCGATCTGCGCTCCAACCAGGACCTCGCCCCGCTGGTGAGCAAGGGCGCCCTTGCCGTGGTCGGCGCCTACTACTCGCTCGACACCGGCAAGGTGGAAGTTCTGTCCGGCGCGCCCTCCTGACCGGTCCAAAGAGCTGTCAGGCCGCGTCGGCTGCCGCGGCCAGGATCTGGGCCAGCTCGGCAGGCTGCGTGACCATGGGCCAGTGGCCCGAGTCGATGTCGACAAAGTCGACGTGCTTGGCCCGGGCGAGCTCCGGGACGTCACCGACTTTGATCCATTCCTGCGCTTGCGCGGGCGTGAACTCCGGACATACGACCACGACCGGAACGTCGAACCGCCGTTCGTCTGCGAGCCGCACAACTGCCTTGGCCACACCTGCGGGCACGGGAATCGCGGCGGCCGCCAGCTCTCGCCTGGCCCCCTCGTCGAGGTCTGCGGCGTCCGGCCCCTCGAACGGGCCCCAGCCGGGGAAGGGCATGACGTCGTCACTCACCTCGAAGAAGTCGGCATACGGGTGACCGTGGGCGGTCGGAAATCCGCCGATGAGGGCGACCTTGGCCAGCCGCTCCGGCCGTCGGTCGGCGGCCAGCCAGGCCAGCGTGCAGGCAGCGGAATGCCCCACCACCATGGGCTTGCCGGGCGCCGCGTCCACCGCGGCTAGCACCGTCGCCAACTGGTCTTCGAGCGTGGCGGACACGGAGCCGTCCCCCTGGCCGGGGAGGGTGAGCGGCACGGGGCGATGGCCGAGCGACTCCAGCGCGGACGCGACACGGCCCCACACGGCTCCGTTCAACCACAGGCCACCGATGAGCAGAATGTCCATGGTCAGTTCCCCTTCTCCAGCTTCGTGGATGTCACCGTAGGACGAGATCCGGACAATCCACTGCCGGTTTGTCCTGCGACCACCCAAGCGCCTTGGGTGAAGTCCGCCGGCGGTCCACGTAGGGGAACCGGACCCGGTTGCCCCTCGCCTCCCGGGGCTTGGGGGGAAGCCCCGGGACTCTTTTCACCGCGGAGCTCAGCGGAGGGGATTAGCCTGCTCCCGTGGCGAACGATCTCAGTCCCACCGCGCGTGCGCTGCGCGCCCTGGAGATCCTCCAGACCCGCCCTGGCACGACAGCCGGCGAACTCGCCGTGCGGCTGGGCGTCACGGAGCGAGCCGCGCGCCGGTACGTCGGGATCCTCCGAGAGGCCGGCATCCCCGTGGAGTCGGCCCGGGGGCCGCATGGCGGCTACCGGCTGGGGCGCGGGACGAGGCTGCCCCCTGTGCACTTCACGCAGTCCGAGGCCCTCGGCCTGGTGATGGCGGTACTCAGCGGTCGGCCGACCGCGACCGACACCGACGACCTGATCGGCACCGCTCTGGGCAAGGTCGTCAAGGCGCTTCCGGAGAGCGTCGGCCAGCAGGCGGCAATGCTGCGGGAGTACGCGTCGGCCGCAGCGAACCCGTACTCGGCCCACCCTGATCCGGCCATCACCAGCGAACTCGTCGACGCCATCGCGGCCCGGCGCCGCGTGTGGGTCACGTACCACAGCGAGGCCGGCAACGAGTGGGAGGCGGAGGTGGATCCCTGGTCCATCGTCGTCCGCCACGGGCGCTGGTACTTGCTGTGCCATTCCCATCGCGCGGATGCGATCCGCACCTACCGGGTCGACCGGGTCCGCGCGGTCCGGCCGACCGACCACGGGTTCGAGCCGCCCAAGGGCCTCGACCCGGTAGCGGTGCTCGAGGAGAACCTGGGTTTCGGTTGGGAGTTCTCCACCCGCGTGGTGTTCGACGCCCCCCTGACCGAGGTGGCTCCGTGGATCCGGCCGCCCATGGGACGCCTTGAGCCCTTGAAGGACGGATGCGTGCTGGTCGGCAGCACCCGCAACCCGGACATGTACGCGCAGGAATGGCTGGCGAGGTTGCCGTTCGCCTTCCGCGTCGAGGGCGGGGAGGAACTGCGTGCCGCGGTTGCCGCGCTCGTCGCGCGTTTTACCGCCGCCGTGGCAGATCGGTGCTGACCGTGCCCTCTGGGAACTGGCCATCTGCGCAGACTCGCGATCCCCCTACGAGGCAACGTCGTCTTCGCGGTCGTCGACGAGTGGCTGTGACCGGCACTGCAGTCTTTCGTGGTCGCGGGGTGCTGCCACCTCATCACGCTTGCCACCCCAAAGCGGACATCGTCGACCGCAAGCCGATCGCCCGAATCGCCGATGTCACACCTTCGGGGCCGGAGCTCGCGGCGATGTGCGGGCGCCCGATCCGGCGGCCGCGGCGGGCCGAACCCGTGCCGTGCCCACGAGCCGGGTCGGCTCATGGGCACGGCCACGTCAGGCCCGTCGCACTCAGCCGCGCGGTGCGGCTGCGGCGGTCAAGTCCCTTTGCTGCTGGGCCAGACGGCCCTCATCGAGTTGAGGAGCCTCGACCGGGTGCGCTGTCGACTGACGGCTCATCGTGGACGGCGGAGGTTGGGATCCGCCGGTCGAAGGGGGCGGGAGGGGGACGGAGACACAGGAGGAACGGTCGGATTCGAGTGCGCCGTTGATGGCGCTGACGCAGAACTCGAAGTTCCAGTTGCCCGGGAACAAGAAGGCGATCTGGCGCTGAGGGGTGTCGGAGACGTAGTCGTCCGCCGTGTACGTGTGGCCGGGGTCGTTGATGTTCCGCGTCCACACCCGGTATCCGGCGGCTCCTGTTGAACCCTGCCAGTCCAGCTGGACGGTGGTGGCGTCGATGGACTTGATGGTGACGTTGGTCGGCACGGCCGGCGTCCCCGCGCCGACGGTCACGGACCGGGCCACGCCCGGCATGCCACCGCCCGCCCGGTTCCAGGTCGCCACCGCGACGAGGTAATGATGGCTCGGTGTGAGCCCGTCGATGTGCACGGACGTGCCCCTGACGGCCGTGCTGCTGATGTACGCCCCGGGTACGTCCTTGTCCCAGGTGATGATCTCGTACCGGTCGATGCTGTCGGTGTACGGACCCTTCGCCGCGTCCCAGGACACGTCGACGCCGGTGGAGGTCGCACGGGTGACGATGTTCCCCGGGGCGGCGGCGGTCTCGGGGTGCGCGGTCGCGCTGGTCATGGACCACGCCGACGCGCCGTCGGTGTAGTTGTCGGTGCGCACCTGGTACTCCCAGGTCCAGCCGTCCTCGGTCCACGTGGTGTCGTAGCGGTTGGTCGGTACCACCACCTCGTTCCAGGCCGTGGCGCCCACCATCCGGTAGCGCACGGTGTATCCGCGGGCGCCGAACACCGGGTCCCAGCTCACCTTCACTCCGCTGGGGACGGCTTCGGCCTTCAGCCCCGTCACCGGCGAGGTCGGCCGCCCGGGGAACGAGGGGATGCCGCTCGGCGTGGACAGGCCGATGCCGAACTCCTTGTTGAGGGTGCGCGCGTAGGCGTAGGCGATCTGGTACTCACCCGTGGCGTTGGGGTGCAGTCCGTCGTATCCGGCGGGGCACGCCTGCGGGTTGCAGCTGTAGGAGCCCGCCCAGTCGACCAGCTTCACGGGGGAGGCGGAGGTGCTCCAGGTCGGGATCGCGTCCTTGAGCAGGGCGTTGTACTGGTTGGTCTTGTCCACCAGGTCCTGGCGGCCGTTGATGAACAGGCGCTGCGGGACGTTCGCCACGGCCATCTTGACGTCCGGCTTCGCCGCGCGAGCCTGGTCGACCAGGGTGTTCATGCTGTCGAGCGTGCCGTTCGCGTCGCTGACGAACCAGCCCATGTCGTTGAACCCGATGCCGAACAGGATCAGGTCGGGCTTGTACTGCGCGACCATCGGCCCGATCAGGGACTTGTCCTGGGCGGCCTGGCGGCCCCACACGGCGAAGTGGTCACTGTCGAAGTTCGGGGGCACGCCCCGTGCGTAGGCGCCGGAGACGGGCGGGGGAGTGGCCGACGGGTTCTCGATCTCCCCCTGCAAGGGGGGCGGTGCGGGTGGGCCGCCGGCGTCGGGCTGTTTGGTTCCCTTGTACGGGCCGACGAAGTCGACATTGACCTGCTGGTCCTGGAACCACTGCCACAGCCGGTAACGCCAGGTCCAGTCGCCCTCCATCCCCTCGGTCATGGAATCGCCCACGACCATGACGCGCAACTGAGGAGTGTCCGTCGTCGTGGGCGGCGGCCCCCATTCGGCGATGCCGTCGGGCAGCAAGTCGGCCATGTCCCGGAGTACTTGGGCGATCCACCCGCCCGCGGCCTGGGCCCAGGTGGCGAACATGTCGTTGATCGAAGCGGCGATGAGGGCCATGTCGGCCGGGTACGTACGCTTCAACCAGGCGAGCAGACTGGATCTCGCGGCCCCCTTTACGGTTGCCTTGAGCGCGTCGAGAAACGTCTTGGCATAGGCCTTCGGGTCCTTGAGCTCATGGTTGAAGTATTGCGTCGCCAGGCCCTTGACCAGGGCGCCGGTGAGCCGTCCGACCGCGGGGCACGCGAGGGCGGCCTCGGGCAGGACCAGGAAGCAGGCCGCGGTGGTCGCGAGCTTCGTCAGGTAGCCCGCGGCCATCGCGATGAGGGACTGCTTCCACGTCTCGGCCGTCTGCACATCCGCGGCAGGGACGGTGAGGGACAGGCCGGTGGTACCGACCGTGTTCACCACGCCGTCGAACGCGACCCAGTTCGTGTCGTCGTCGATGTCGCCCAGATCCTGGTCGATCACCTGCCGGATCGTGTCGCTCAGCTGGCCCTGACTTCCGTCGTCGTCGAGCTGGCGCTGCACGGCCTGAGGATCGTAGGCAGTGCCCGTGTCAAGGGTGAACGTGAGGTCTCCGTCGGCCTGCGTGACCAGCGAGGAGCGGGCGAGTCCGGACTCGGCGAGCGCGACCGGGGCGGCCCTCCGGACAGTCGGCGCCCCCTCGGTCACAGCCGTCGCCGGCCCCGCGGTCCCGGCCAGCAGTGCGAGCGAGACGGCGAGGGCTAGGAGGGGGTGTGTGCGTAAACGCGATGGTCTGTGTCGGTCGCTGTGCGTTTTCCGCTTCGGCATGTCGCCGTCTGCCCCTTTCGGTGCGCCGCCCACCGGGTGCGGGCGGCATGCGGCCCCCGCGAGTCCGGGTGTCGCCCACACGCAAGACAGGCATGGCGTCGACTCGGTTGTGCGTACACGGACACCAAAAGAGTTGGGGGTGTCGTCGATGTGGCCCCGTCGGCGTTCATGGCGCCGGGGCAGGAGCGTGGCTGGAGCACTCTGCTGCAGGGGCAGTTGTCCTTGCAGGTCGATGGCCTCGTGACCTGGTTGGCCAGAGTGTGTGGCAGGTCGAGTGCGGCGGGGTACGGAGCCGAAGCGGCTCATGCGCCTGCAGGCTGCTGCTTCGGCCATCTCCCCGAACGGCACAGGAGCCTCGGGCGCAGCGTACGCCCGAGTGGCTTGGTCACGAATTGCAGGAGAGCACGGCGTACCAAATTGCTAGGTAAACGACCGAGATGGCAACGAGAACGGATCTGGTCCGCTGTAGGTGCAACGCTCGATCCCCTCCAGCTCGTCCGTGTCCACACCCTCGTGGCGCAACCTGCGGGCGACGCGATTGGCGCGGTACCAGTCCTGGGTTCTGAGAGAGGCGGCCAGATCATCCCGTGGTTCGGCAACCCGGACGCCGCGTGTGTCGGCGTCACGCTGGCGCACTTCGGCGAGAAGCGACGCCAAGGCCTCTGGTAGCTCGACGAGTTGCCGTCGTACGGCCAGCAGCTCGGCCGGGCTCGAACCCTGGATACGGCTGTCGGCCGTGGACAGCTCACGGTCCACGATCTGCTCGTACTCCGCCCGCGGGAGCGAACGGATCAGCGCGATGACACGATCTTGAAGTTGGCAGTCGAACGACGGTCTCATTCAGGCGCATGCCGCCGCGCAGTAGGGGACCGGGTCATGCCGACGGGTCAGCGTGCGGTGCGCCCTGAACGCAGCTCGTCGATGTCGACCGTCGTCAGCGCCACGTTGAGCGGTACGCCGGTGCCGGCCGCGGCGGCCAGCCGCTCGCGTACCTCGCGCGGTGTCCGAGGCCGCCAGCCGGGCCCATCACAGCAGCTGGAGTGGAACGTGACACCCGCGTTCAGCAGGGCAGTCAACGTCCGCCACCCGGCGGTGTCCCGCCGCTTCGGCACAGCGAGGTCCTGGCCCGCGTCGATCAGCTCTCCACCGCAGCGCGGGCATCGGCTTGCCCGTGCGCCGCGCTTCTTGAACGAAGAACGGCAGGGCAAGCACACGTAATGCCGGTTCGGAATCCCCCCACGAGTGCACATAGCACCAGTATGACAAGGCCAGTTTGCCCTTTCCAGCGATTTGGGAGCGAGGTTGCGTCCTTGGAAGCGGTGTACCGGTTCCCGCCTGATCCGGGTGTCTGTTCCGGCGTCGGGGTGAGGTTCCGGATATGAGAACGGCCACCGGCCGATCTTCGAGATGTCGAAGGCTCGAAGGAGATCGGCACGGCCAGGTCGGCGACGAACGCGTCAAGCACCGCAACGGTGACCGCCCGCGCGAGTGGGAGACCCGCGCCGGCACCGTCGAACTCGCCGTCCTCAAGCTCCGCCACGGTGCCGACGGGTAGCGCGAGGCCGTCTCGACGGCGGTGCCACCTCGCAACCGGCGGGGCCGACCTTGACACTCAAACCGCCCAAGAAGCGGGGAAAATGGATCGCGACCAGCTTTCTCACCCGTAGTAGTCGGCGTACTGAGCCGAGTACTCCTCGACGCGGAAGTCCTCGAAATCGCCCGCCTCCTCGCACTTGAGCAGCCGCTGATGGGCCGCCTCCGCTTCCGGTGTACGAAGGCGTGAGAGATATGCCTTTGTCTCGGTGAGTCCCCGTCCGCACAGCAGCTGGACATCGATCGAGCAGGCGGCGTCCATGCTCGCGCTCTTCGCGCTCCAGATGAGGAGTACGTCATCGATGACGCCGGCATTGAACAACTGGACGCAGCAGAGCTTCATCAGTGCGGTGTCGCCCGCGCCCTGAGAGCGTCGCTCACGCTCCGTCTGATCTCTCAGCAGTTCGCGCACTTCGGCGAGGTCGCTGCCGACTGGGTTGAGACCGTAGAGGCGTAGGCTCTCGTCCTCGTCCACCAGTGCTACTCCCTTTCTCGGCCCCGGCCTCGCACTCTAGTTGTCAGGGACTTACGGCAACGCCATCTCCTCGCGCCCAGTGGGCCATTCGCGACCGCTGCCCTTCCTGGGGAAACCCGTAAACGTGAGCGTGGGGAATGACGGGCTCCGTCGTTGATCTCGTGACGCTGCCGGTGTCAGTGGCGTCTGTGATCGTGACTCGCGTGTTCTTCGCGGAGTTTCGAGGTGCTGTTCCGCCACCTGGCTGGACCGGCTGCCCCGGGCTCGATGCCGTCACCCACCACGTCCGCGAGTTCGCCACCATGATGCGCGAGCTGCGGGGTGACCAACTCCCCGCCTGGGTGGAGCGCGTCCTGGCCGATGACCTGCCCGCCCTGCACTCCCTGGTCAACGGCATGAAGCGGGAGCTGGATGCGGTGACCGCCGCGCTCTCGACCCGATGGAGCTCAGGCCAGGTCGAAGGCCAGGTCACCAGGACCAAGCTCATCAAACGCATGGGCTACGGCCGCGCGAACCTCGACCTCCTTCGGCGGCGCATTCTCAGCAGCCCGTGAGCGCCTGCTTCTGAACGGCAGGAAACTGAGGTCAGTACCAGCGGCTGAACGCAGCAGCGCCGGTTCCGGTCTCTGTGGCGTGTCGAATAACCCGCAGCGGCGCCTCGATGAGTTCCATCGCATCGAAATCGGGGGCGTCACCCATCGAGGTCATCCAGGCGGTGATCCGAGTGAGGACCGCGCTTCGCTGTGTGCTGGAGAGGAGGAGGGCTTCCTCGGCCCGGGGCAGGGCGGTCCGAACCTCCTCGGCGGACAGCAGGAAGTCCCCAAACCAGCCGGGAAGCAACGCCGATCCCTGTGCGCCAAGTCCGTAGCACAGGGCCGCGACCGGGTTTGCCTTGCGGGCAGTCGCGACAAAGAGGCCGGCGCCCTCCGTCTCGGGCATGAGCGTCATGCTCGCGTCCCGCATGGCCTCCGCCGCCTCGGTAGACGCGTTGGCGTCCTCAACGAAGCCCGCGAATCGCTGGGCGGCCGGCGTGGGTGCCAAGGGTTCTGAAGGCTCCGCGGGAAGCTCGAAGAAAAGCTCTTGGTCGCCGCCGTTCGACCACCACGCAAGCGTCTCACCAAAACCTGGCGGCCTTTCCCAGTCGCCTGGCCGTATGAGGTGGATGTAGCGATCTGGTAGTGCGCGGGCCTCCTCGTCAGGGATGACGCCGACCACCCACAACCCTGTTGAGCTCACCGTCACACCTCTCGGTCCGCAGGGCAACTGTATCTGCCCCGCATCACAAGATCAGCGACGGAGCCGAATGACGTGACGCCGGAACCGCCTCGGCAGCAGCGCAGGGTCGGACGCAGGGGCGGCGAGCGTCGGTTCCGGCAGTGTCCACGTCACAGGCCATGCCTTCCACCCGGTCCGCCCGTCGGCAAACCGAGTGCGCGTACGCACTGCCGGCCCGACCACATCAGGCCGCGACGAGCTCCGGCTCGCGGTCCGGCGTCTTGACCTTGGGCTTCTTGTTCGGCAGCGAGAGCCGGACGACCTTGCGCCACGCGGAGAACACCTGCTTGGGCAGCGGCCCGCTGACGTACTCCAACTCGTACTTCTCGAACAGTGCGCGCACCTTCACCGCGACCTCGGCGTACCGGTTGCTCGGCAGGTCCGGGAACAGGTGGTGCTCGATCTGGTGCGACAGGTTGCCGGTCATGAAGTGCATGGCCTTGCTGCCGCTGATGTTTGCCGAACCCATCATCTGGCGCAGGTACCACTGGCCGCGCGTCTCGCCCTTGATCGACCGGCGCTCGAAAACCTGCACGCCCTCGGGGAAGTGCCCACACATGATCACCGAGTGGGACCAGATGTTGCGGACCAGGTTCGCGGTGAACGTGGCGGCGAGCGTGGTCAGGAACGACGGGCCCGACAGCAGCGGGTGGATCACGTAGTCCTTGAGCACCTGCTTGCGGATCTTGCGGCCCACGTCCTTGGCCCGGGCGCGGAACTCGGGGTTCTTGCGGCGGCGCTTGTGCAGGTTCTTGCCGAGCTCCAGGTCGTACGCCGCGATGCCGTACTCGAAGAAGCAGGCGTTGATGAAGTTCCACAGCGGCTGGCCGAGGTGGAACGGGTGCCACTTCTGGTCCTCGTCGACGCGCATGATGCCGTAGCCGAGGTCGTTGTCCTTGCCGATCACGTTGGTGTACGTGTGGTGCAGCTCGTTGTGCGAGTGCTTCCACTGATCGGCCGGTGAGACGTGATCCCACTCCCAGGTGGTGGAGTGGATCTTCGGGTCGCGCATCCAGTCCCACTGGCCGTGCAGGATGTTGTGGCCGATCTCCATGTTGTCCATGATCTTCGCCACGGACAGACCCGCGGTGCCGAGCAGCCACGCGGGCGGGAAGAACGAGAACAGCAGCACGCCCCTGCTGGCCAGCTCCAGCTTGCGCTGCGCCGAGATGACCTTACGGATGTAGGCGGCGTCCTTCTCGCCACGGCTGGCGATCACCTCGTCGCGGATCGCGTCCAGCTCGCGGCCGAGCTCCTCGATCTGCTCCGCGGTCAGGTGGGCGGTGGGGTCGATGGCGGTCAAGGTGTTCCTACCGTTCGATGTCGCAGGGGCCCGCCGCGGCGGACACGCAGGTCTGGATGAGGACGCCCGGCTCGGCCTCGGTGATCTCGCCGGTGCGCAGGTCGCGGACGGCGCCCGCCTTGAGCGGCGTGACGCAGCCGAAGCAGATGCCCATGCGGCAGCCGGAGGGCATGAGCACGCCGGCCTCCTCGCCGATGTCCAGCAACGGGGTGGCGCCGTCCGCGTCGACACTCTTGCCGGTGGCGCTGAACGTGACCTCGCCGCCGTCGCCGGTGACGACGATGCCGGGGCGGAAGCGTTCGGTGTGCAGGCGCTCCGGTACGCCGTGCTCGGTCCAGTGCTCTTCGGCGGCGTCGAGCAGGCCCGCGGGCCCGCAGGCCCAGGTCTCGCGCTCGGCCCAGTCGGGTACGAGTTCGCCGAGACGGGCGATGTCGAGCTTGCCGTCCGTGTCGGTGTGCACCTCGGTGAGCCGCAGCTTCTTGTCCGCGACCAGGTCGTGCAGTTCGTCGCGGAAGATCACGTCTTGCGGCTGGGGCGCGCAGTGGACCATGACGACGTCGTCGAACTCGGTGTCGCGCAGCATGCCCATCACCGGCGTGATGCCGCTGCCGGCCGTCAGGTAGAGCACCTTGGCGGGCTTGGCCCGGGGCAGCACGAAGTCACCGGTCGCCTGGTCGAGCTGGATCAGCGTGCCCGGTTTCGCCCGGCGGACCAGGTGGTTGCTGACCTTGCCGTCCGGGATCGCTTTCACGGTGATCGTGACGCGGCCGTCCTCGCGGTCTGTCGGTGAGGTGATGGAGTAGGCACGCCACAGGCGCACCCCGTCGACGTCGACACCGATCCGCACGTACTGACCGGCCGTGTGGCCGCGCCAACCCCGTCCCGGCCTGATCACGACGGTCGCGGCGTCACCCGTCTCGGGGTGCACGGCCTCGATGCGCCCCCGCAGGTCGGCGCCCGCACGCAGCGGGCTGACCAGGTCGAGGTAGTCCGACGGCAGCAGCGGTGTCGTGACCATCTCCAGCAGATTCCACGCCCTGCCGCGGAGGGTTGTACTCGTCATGACCCCAGCTTGCTGCGTCCCAGGGCGTAAAGTCCTGACCGCAGGACGTGAAACTGATCAGCGGAATTGTTCGCAGGGAATAAAAACGTGAGCCATGTAACCCGGAAGGCCAGCGAACTGGCTCTGGATGAGACGACGGTCACCGTACTTCGGGCCGCGCTGAAGACCACCGCCGACGAAGTCGTCCAGGCGATCATCGAAGAGGTCCCTCCCTACGCCAACGCCCTTTCGGGCCACATGGGCGCCACCATCCGCCGAGCCGTCCGCACCGCCCTGGGGCACTACCTGGACCTTGCGAGCGGGAACGCCACAGGCGGCGACGGCGGTGACGCGGCCTACGAGCTGGGCCGCGGCGAGGTCCGCGACGGTCGTTCGATGGACGCCCTGCTCAGCGCCTACCGCGTCGGCGCCCGAGTGGCCTGGCGATGCCTGGCAGAGGGTGCCGTACCCGCAGGTCTGCCCGCCGCCGAGGTCGCCAAGTTCGCCGAGCTGACCTTCGCCTACATCGACGAGCTCTCCGCCGCGAGCGCCGCGGGCCACGCCGACGAACTGGCCGCCCGGGGCAGGGCCCACGAGCGCCACCTGGAACAGCTGGCCCGCGACCTCCTCGCCGACGCGAGCCCGGACGTGCTGCTGGCCTCCGCTCAACGGGCCGGGTGGCAGCCTCCGGTTTCGCTGACCGCGGTCCTGCTGCCCGCCGCCCAGGCCCGGCCTGCCTGCCGCGCGCTCGACCCGAGCACCCTCGTCCTCGACGATCTGCCGGACGCCACCGGTGTGCTGCTCGTCCCCGATGCCGACCGATCACATCTCTTGCGGCAGCTGACCGACCGCACCGCCGTGGTCGGCCCGGCCCGACCATGGACTTGTGCGTCCGCCTCGTACGCACGAGCCGTACGCGCGCGCTCCTTCTCCTCCGATATCCGCGACACCGAGGACCACCTGCCCGAGCTGGTGCTGAGCGCCGACGTGGACGCGTTCGCGGACCTGCGTGCCCGAGCCCTCGCACCGTTGCGGAGCCTGCCTGTCGCGACGGCACGGCGGCTGGAGGAGACGTTGCGGGCGTGGCTGCTGCACCAGGGCAGGCGGGACGAGGTGGCGGCGGCGCTGTTCGTCCATCCCCAGACGGTCCGGTACCGGATGTCGCAGCTGCGGGAGCTGTTTCCGGATCTTGCGTTGCCGCACCGGGTCCTTGAACTGACGCTGGCGGTCGGTCTTCGCGCCGGCTGACACCTGCGCCGACCGTCCACGACCGCGTCCACGACCGCGTCCGCGAGCGCGTCCGCGAGCGCGTCCGCGAGCGCGTCCGCGAGCGCGTCCGCGAGCGCGTCCGCGAGCGGCTCGGGAATCGTGCCTCGTTCCCGGTGCCATCAGGGAGAAGGCGAACGGGCCACGCTGCCCGGTCCGGTGCGCCGCATCGGCATTTCAGGTGAGGGTCTCCAGGGCCGGCGGCCGTGACCACGCCGACCGCCCGTCCCCGTACGGGACTCCGGCCGGGGTCAGGGCTGCCTCGGCGGGACATGGCTGCGGGGTGGCAGGCCGGTGGGCTTGCCGAGGCGTACCGGGACTCCGGGCGAGTACAGGACGCTGACCGGCGGCCCGCCGAGAGCCGGGAGTCCGGCCGCCGCGAGGAGGTTCTCCTCGCAGTCCAGCAGCTGCGCGCGGTGGAGCGGCCAGCGCGGATGGTCGTTGGCCAGGTAGCCGGTACCGCCGGCGAAGGTGTTGTGCATGCCCCAGCGGGCGGTGAGGAAATGCTCCAGCTCCGTCGGCTCCGGAATGGGGTGGCCGACCGTGACGACGATCCGGCTGCGTGCCCGGGAGGTTCCGGGGCGGAGCCGGTCACTGCGGTACGTGACGGTGTCGCCGTCCGCTCGTACGTCCATGCGGGACCACAGGTAGGGGAGCCGGAAGCCGAGGCGTCCCAGGAGCACCGGCACGAGCCGGGAGGCGTCCATGGACCGGAAGACGACCCCGCGGCGGCCATGCGCGTCGACCGAGTAGAGGCGCACGTTGGTCTCAGGGAAGGAGCCGAAATACGGCACCCCGGGCAGCCGTAGCCAGCCCACCTTCTCCATCCGGAAGGCGACCAGACCGACGTAGGTGACCCCGTCGTACGTGTCCGCGGTGAGCCCGTGCGGCAGCAGCGGGGCGACGTCTGCGGGGTCGACGGCCCAGTGGATGAAGGTGAGGTCGAGCCACTGCTGGGTGAGGAGCGGACTGAGCACTGCGTCCGGCGCCTCGGGCGTGATGGGCGTGGGGTGCACCTCACCAGAGTGCCAGATCGCTTGCGGGGGACGGGTGTGTCCGGGGCGGTGACGGCCGCCGCGGCCACGGCGGCCGGCGACCGGGGCAGTGGGCTTCAGCCGTACAGCGGGACATTGCGGCGGCCGGCGGGTGAGGGGGGCCACCGAAGGTGTACGCCGGTCATGCGGGCGATGAGGCGCAGATGGGCGCCCGTGTTGCCGACGTACCAGAGCGGGCGTTCCGCCCTGGTCCAGACGTACGCCGGCACGCCTGCGTCCAGGAGAGTCATCAGGCGGGGCTCTTCGAGCGTCGCGGCCGAGAGTGCGTACAGCGCCGGCAGTCTGGGGGCGATCACGCCGTAGTCGAGCATCCGGGCGAGGGCGTGTTCGTCGAGGATGGTGTCCTCGGTGGGCAACGCGACGGGGTACACCGGCGGGAAGGACCGGCCGAGGTCGAGGAACCACTTCACGGTCGCGTAGCGGGGGTCGACCAGCCGTGGCCCGAACGGGGCCAGCCACCCCAGCATGAGCCGCGGTCGCACCAGCATGGCGTGGGTGAACAGGACGCGCAGCAGGGCGACGTTCATCATGAACCGCTCCACCTGTGCTTCCGGCGCGGCCAGGTTCTCGTGGCGCAGGTAGCCGGCGACGATGCTGGCGTTGTGGGCGCGGTACCAGGCGGCGGGCGACGGCCTGCGGATGCAGTCCACCCAGTACTCGACGCTTCTGGCGCTTGCCTCCCCAGGGGCACCGGCGCACAGCAGACGCGCCTCCACCTTGTCCCTGAGAAGCCCCTCGTTCACGGCACGCCACCATGCGCTGCCCGGACGCGCACCGGACTCTGCGGCGAGCACTCCGCGTGCGGCCGACCATCGCAGAAAGCTCAGCTCGGCGTGACCGTATCGGCGCAGGGGCTCGCAGGCCTGTGCGTAGAAATCCTGCGCCAGCGCCAGGCGTGCGGCCACATCGTCCCGGACCAGCGCGATCCGCCGCTCGGCTCGGGATGCTGCATCGGACATGAGTTCAGGATCCGTGGTGGCGGCGCGTTCGGCCACCGGCTCGAGGACCTCCTCCTCGGCCCGGCACAGCGGCGCTGGACCGGACATGCCCGACCGCCGCGCCGCAGACGGTGTCGATCTGCCGGAACCGGGAATGGCCGCATGGATGCCCCGCCGGGCAGGTGGTCGCCGGCACTGCCGCGCTGACCGACTGATGCGATGCGGGTTGCAGGCCTGTCAACTGTGCTGATTGCGCCCAGGGTTGGCCCTTGCGTGAGCGGACAATACGATGGCGCATCACGCGTTGCGAGAAAAGTATCGAAACATTCGAACCGTACACGGTGAGTGAAGCCCTGCCCGGCTTTTGGTCACCTTCCGTGCTGTCCCGGCCGAGGAGTGTGAGTGAAGGCCCCGCAATATGTCATGACCGATGCGATGACGTCCTTCCTGGTCCTGCTGCCCCTGGTCGCGAGCCCGGCTGCCGACGCGGGGGACCGGCGGAGTACGCCGCTCAAAACCGCTCCCTGTGGCAGCTCGCCCAGCTCGCCCAGCTCGCCCAGCTCGCCCAGCTCGCCCAGCTCGCCCAGCTCGCCCAGCTCGCCCAGCTCGCCCAGCTCGCCCAGCTCGGCGCTGCTGGCGGGGCGGGGCGGGGTCGGGGTCGGGGTCCTCACGACTTGCCGGGCGGGGCCGTGCTCTGTCGCTCCACCAGATGCGTGGCCAGCTCGATGCGCTGGGCACCCTTACCGGGTTCGTCCTGGTTGAACAGCATGCGCGACGCCTCCTCGGCCATCTGGCGAAGTGGCTGGTGCACCGTGGTCAGCGGCGGGCTCGACCACTGCGCGAGCGGTACGTCGTCGTAGCCGACCACGGACAGGTCTTGCGGTACGCGCAGCCCTTTGAGTCGCGCCGCCTCGAGCACGCCGAGCGCCTGGAGATCGCTGCCCGCGAAGATCGCCGTCGGCCGGTCCTGTTCGTCCAGCAGGCTCATCGCGTGCTCGAAGCCGCCCTGCACATGGAAATCGCCGAACCGTATCAGCCGCGGGTCCACGTCCAGGGCCGCCATCGCCAGGGCGGAGCGATAGCCGTCCAGGCGGGCGCGTGAGCACAGCATGTCCTTGGGTCCGGTGATGATCGCGACCCGCTCGTGGTTCAGTGCCGTGAGATGCCGGGTGGCCGCAAGACCGCCGGCCCAGTTCGCCGAGCCCACCGACGGCACATCGGGGTCGGGGTCGCCTGCGGGGTCGACGACCACGAAGGGAATGGCCGCTGACCTGAGCTGCCGTTTGACGTCCTGCGGAAGCGTGGAGAAGACCAGGACGACGCCCAGCGGCCGTCTTTGCAGCACTCCTTCGAGCCATTCCGGCCCAGGCGTATGCCGTGTGCCGCTCACGGTGAGCACCACCGTCGCATGGTTCTCCCTCGCGACCTGCTCCACCCCCTTGACCAGCTCCATCGCCCAGATGCTGTCCAGCTCGTGGAACACGAGTTCAACAAGCCCGGGCCACGGTGCCGTCCGGGGGCGGCGGCGGTAGCCGTGGACCTCCAGCAGCCGCTCGACCTTGGCCCGGGTCGCACGGGACACGTCGGTACGGCCGTTGAGGACCTTCGAAACTGTCGGAAGCGAGACGCTCGCAAGTTTCGCCACCTCAGCCAGGGTCACCCGGCCGTTCGTCTCGTCGTCATTGCCCATGTGTGCAGGGTATAGGCACCGACATCGGTAACGGTTCAGACGCGTGCATGCATGACTGTTGACCGAGTCTCGGGCCTGTCCTAGTGTCCCCACCGCAGAGAATTTCGGTAATGAGGCCGAAACTTTCGAAAGGCGAACGATGAAGACACGCGCACGCTTGCCCAGACTGGTCGCCGCCGGTGCGACGCTTGCCCTGGCGTTGCCCCTGTCCGCCTGCGGCGCCGGCAACGGCCAGGCGTCGTCGGACGACGGCAAGATCCATGTTCTGGTCTACGGGGACGCCAGCAACAAGGTTGAGAAGCAGATAGTCAGCACGTTCAACAAGACGTCCGACGTCAAGGCTGTCCTCGACACCATCCCCGGTGCCGACTATCAGCAGAAGCTCCAGACGATCATCAACACCCCGCAGGCGCCGGACATCTTCTTCAACTGGGGCGGCGGCAGCATCCAGCCGTTCGTCAAGGCCGACCTGTTGCTGCCGCTGGACGATTTCATCAAGAAGAACCCGGATCTGGACAACAAGTTCCTCCCCTCGGTCTTCAACAGCGCAGTGGTCGACGGCAAGCCCTACGGCGTGCCGATGCGTGGCACCCAGCCCGTCCTGCTGTTCCACAACAAGAAGGTTCTCGACCAGGCGGGAATCAAGCCGCCCCAGACCTGGGACGAACTGCTCGCCGCGGTCAAGAAGCTCAAGGCCGAAGGCGTCACGCCCATCGCCCTGGGCGGCGGTGACAGATGGCCGACCCTCATGTGGTTCGAGTACCTCTACGACCGCGTCGCAGGACCGGGCCTGTTCGAGAAGGCCATCCAGGGCGACAAGTCGGTGTGGGAGAGCGCCGACAGCAAGAAGGCACTGAGCATGCTCAGGGACCTCGTGGACGCCGGCGCCTTCGGGAAGAACTACGACTCGGTGAAGTACACCAACGGGGCCTCACCGGCACTGCTGGCCTCCGGCAAGGCCGGCTTCGAGCTCATGGGCTCGTGGTACTACGCCCAGCAGCAGACGGACGCCAAGGACTTCGCGGAGAAGGACCTCGGCTACACCACATTCCCGGCCATTTCCGGCGGCAAGGGCGACGCTGCGAACGTCGTCGGGAACACCAACAACTTCTACTCGGTGCTGAAGAAGACCAAGCACCCCGAAGCCGTCGCCGAGTTCCTGAAGCTCATGTACTCGGATGAGTTCGTGAAGGCGCAGCTGGCCATCGGCAACCTGCCGACGACCACGAACACCTCGTCCTTCCTGGACTCCTCGGCCAATCCCGACTACTCGCGCTTCCAGTACGACCTGGTCGCAAAGGCCCCCGCGTTCCAGCTGTCCTGGGACCAGGCGTACCCGCCGTCGGCCGGCACCCCGATCCAGCAGGCCGTGCAGCAGTTCTTCAACGGTCAGATGGACGCGGACGGCTTCATCAAGGCCATGCAAGCACTTCCGAACGAATGAACGGCTCATGACGACACAGATCACGAGCACCCAGCCCGCCGCCAGGTCTCGCAAGGAGGCCCGGCGGCGGCCGGCCGGCTCGTCCGCAGCAAACGTGGGAAGACCCGGCTTCACCTGGGCCCTGCCCGCCACCTTGTTCTTCGCTGTCTTCGCAATCGTTCCCCTGGTCATGGTTGCGGTGCTGTCCTTCATGAGCTGGAACGGGCTCGGATCGCCTCAATTCGTCGGCACGGACAACTGGTCACGGCTTCTGGACGACCCTGTGATGCTCAAGAGCATCTGGGTGACCCTGCTCCTGACGGCACTCGGCATCCTCATACAGACGCCGCTCAGCATCGTCCTGGGGGTCTGGGCTGCCGGCTACCAGCGCAACCGAGCCGTGCTGTCCGCCATCTACTTCGTCCCGCTGCTGCTGTCGGCCACCGCGGTTTCCGTCCTGTGGCGAGCGCTGCTCGACCCCAACTTCGGCATCCCAGCCGATGCCACCTGGCTCTTCGGTGACGGCAACCTGTTCGGCGAGCAGACCACGGCCATCGGGGTGCTGGCGTTCGTGAGCACCTGGCAGTTCACTCCCTTCCACACTCTGATCTACCAAGGTGCTGCCCGAGCCGTCCCACAGGTGCTCTACCAGGCCGCAGAGATCGACGGAGCAGGCCGCTACCGGCAGTTCTTCCACATCACGCTGCCGCAACTGCGCAACGCGATGATCACCTCGATGATCCTGATGACGGTCGGCGGTCTGACCACGTTCGAGACGGTCCTCATCCTCACGCAGGGAGGCCCCGGCACCGACACCACCATCAGCGCCTACTACATGTACGAAAAGGCCTTCAAGAGCTTCGATTTCGGTACCGGGTCCGCCATCGCCCTCACCCTGGTCGTCGCGTCGACCATCATCTCGCTCATCGTCGTCCGCGTATCGGGCTACGACAAGATGCGCAGCTCCATGGAGGGTGTGTCATGAGGCGCCGTCCCAACTACCTGGCCGGCGTCGGCTCCGTCGTCTGGCTGTTCCTGGTCGGCCTGCCCCTGTACGTGATGCTCGCGGCGACCCTGCGCACCCGCGGCGACTACGCGCAGAACGGCCCGGTGTCGGTGCCTGACACCTTCACCTTCGACAACTACCTCAACGCCTTCGACTCAGGCTTCGGCCGATACTTCGTCAACACCATTGTCGTCACGGCAGCCGTGGTAGGCCTGGTGCTGGTACTGGTGCCGCCGCTCTCGTACGCCATCGTCCGCAGCCGCAGCAAAGTGACCTCTGTGGTCTTCCGCCTGTTCCTGCTGGGCCTTGCCATTCCGGCCCAGGCCGTCATCGTCCCGATGTTCTACCTCATCAGCGAAGCAGGGCTGTACGACAACCTGCTCGGCGTCATCCTGCCGACAGCCGCGTTCTGCCTGCCGATGTCGGCGCTGATCCTCAGTGGCGCCATGCGGGACATCTCGCCCGAACTGTTCGAGGCCATGGCCGTGGACGGTGCGACTCCGCGGCGCATGTTCTTCCAGTTGGTCGTACCACTGTCCCGTGGGGGCCTGTCCACGATCACCGTGTTCTCCGCGCTCCAGGCATGGAACGGCTTCCTCTTCCCGCTCGTGCTGACCCAGTCCGACTCCACCAAGGTGATCACGCTGGGTCTGTACAACTTCCAGACCGAACACGGCATCGACATCCCCGGCCTCCTCGGGGCCGTGATGCTGTCCATGCTGCCCGTCCTGCTCGTCTACCTGTTCGCCCGTCGCGCCCTGGTCCAGGGCCTGATGGGCGTCGGAGGAAAGTGACCGCCCCGTGGCCGTAGAGACCTCCCCCCAGACCCCGCCCTGGAACGATGCGGCCCGTCCCCTAGCCGCCAGAGTCGCCTCCCTGATGGACGCGATGACTCTGGAGGAGAAGACGGCCCAGCTCTATGGCGTGTGGGTCGGCGCCTCCGCCCACGGTGGCGAAGTGGCTCCCCACCAGCACGACATGGAGGACCCTGTCGACCTCGACGCGCTGATGCCCACCGGACTGGGACAGCTGACCCGGCCCTTCGGCACCGTGCCCGTCGACCCCGCGCTCGGGGCCCTTTCCCTTCAGCGCACCCAGGCCCGTATCGTCTCGACCAACCGCTTCGGCATCCCCGCTCTCGCACACGAGGAATGCCTGGCCGGCTTTGCCGCCTGGGGAGCCACCGCTTACCCCGTCCCGCTGTCCTGGGGTGCCACATTCGACCCTCAGATCGTGCGGCGCATGGCCACGACCATCGGCCGTGACATGCGCTCGGTCGGCATCCATCAGGGACTCGCACCAGTCCTCGACGTGGTGCGCGACGCCCGCTGGGGCCGCGTGGAGGAGACGATCGGCGAGGACCCGTACCTCGTGGCCACCATCGGCACAGCGTACGTGCAAGGACTGGAGGCGGCAGGAATCGTCGCCACCCTCAAGCACTTCGTCGGCTACTCCGCCTCCCGCGCAGGACGCAACCTCGCTCCCTCGGCGATCGGACCCCGGGAACGGGCCGACATCCTGCTGCCCCCGTTCGAGATGGCCATACGCGAGGGCGGCGCCCGCTCCGTCATGCACGCCTACAACGACAACGACGGCGTACCCGCCGCCGCTGACAGGCGGCTGCTGACCGACCTGCTCCGGGACACCTGGGGCTTCGACGGCACGGTCGTAGCGGACTACTTCGGCATCGCGTTCCTCAAAACCCTGCACGGCGTCGCAGCGGACTGGGCCGGCGCCGCAAACACGGCCCTCACAGCGGGCGTCGACGTCGAACTGCCCACCGTCAAGACCTTCGGCGAACCACTCGTCGAGGCGGTCAAGGACGGCCGCATCCCGGAGTCGCTCATCGACGGCGCCCTGAGCCGGGTCCTCCACCAAAAGGCTCAGCTCGGCATGCTCGACCCGGACTGGAGTCCAGTGCCCGCCGCACTGAGCGGTGCCGACCTCGACGACCCCGACGCACTGCGCGGCAAGGTCGACCTGGATCCTGCCTCCAACCGCGAACTGGCCCGCGAAATAGCCGAGAAGGCGGTGGTCCTCCTCAGCAACGACGGTGTGCTGCCGCTGGCAGCGCCACGCCGCATCGCCCTGATCGGCCCCAACGCGGCAGAGGCCACAGCCGTCCTCGGCTGCTACTCCTTCCCCATGCACGTCGGCGTCCAGCACCCGGACATCCCCATCGGGATAGACCTGCCCACCCTCCACGACACCCTTACGGCCGATTTCCCCGACACGGACATCACCCTCACCCGTGGCACCGGCATCGACGACGGAGACCTCTCCGGGATCGACGAGGCAGTACATGCCGCCCGGAACGCGGACATCGTCATCGCTGTCCTCGGCGACCGCGCCGGCCTGTTCGGCCGTGGCACCAGCGGCGAAGGATGCGACGCGGAGTCACTCACCCTCCCCGGAGCCCAGCAGCACCTCCTCGACGCACTCCTCGACTCCGGCCGCCCGGTCGTCACCGTGCTGCTCGCAGGGCGGCCATACGCCCTCGGCCGTGCCGTGGAGGAGTCCGCAGCGATCGTGCAGTCCTTCTTCCCGGGAGCCGAAGGCACCCGCGCGATCGCCGGCATACTCAGCGGCCGCACCGATCCCTCGGGACGCCTGCCCGTCAGCGTGCCCCGGAGCCCCGGCGCCCAGCCGACCACATACCTCGGTGCCCGCCTGGCCCAGGCCAGCGATGTCTCCAATATCGATCCGACCCCCGCGTTCGGATTCGGCCACGGCCTCAGCTATACGACATTCGCCTGGAGCGATCTCACGGTTCAGACTCAGCAGGCCTCAACAGAAGACGAGTTCACCCTCGCCTGCACCATCCGCAACACAGGCGAACGGCCCGGCACCGAAGTCGTCCAGCTCTACCTCCACGACCCGGTCGCCTCCGTCGTCCAGCCGGTACAGCGCCTCATCGGCTACAGCCGAGTGCCCCTCGCACCGGGCGAAACCCGTCGCCTTCACATCACCGTTCCCGCCGACATCGCCTCCTTCACCGGCCATGACGGCTACCGCATCGTCGAACCAGGCGACCTGGAGCTCCGTCTGGCGTCATCGAGTACAGCTGCTCGCCTGACAGCCACCGTCACCCTGACCGGCCCAAGCCGCATCGTGGATGAAACACGCCGATTCCACGCCACCTTCGTCCAGAAATCCACCGACGACGAATGACCTGGGCTGGAACCAAGCATGCGGGGACGCGCACGAAGTGAATCGCGTCCGGGAGACGTTTGGACGGGAGGACACCTGACGGGGTGGCTCTGCATTGCTGTGGAGCCACCCCGCGCTCCTCAAATGGTCCCACTGGCGGCGTCGTCACCAGGCCCGATCCCGGGCCGGCTGCTACCGGCGGCAAGCAGCCCAGGCTTGATCGAGCGGTTCAGTCGGCGAGTTCCGTCAGGTACGGCGCTCGGAATTCGGTCCGGATCACCGCACGCACGGGGTCCAGTCAGCCGGCTGCGGTCAGGCGGCGCCGAAGCTCCTCCTGCGAGACGTCCTCCACGTGGGTCAGAAATACCCAAATATGCCCCGAAGGGTCCTTGAGAATGACGGTGCGGTCACCGTGGAACATGTCCTTCGGAGGCTGGAGGATCTCAGCGCCGGCGGCTTCTGCACGCTCCGCCAGGCTGTCGACGTCCGGCACGAAGACGTGCAGCGTGACGGACGTACCTCCGCCGAGCGAGGTCGGTGCGGCGAAGGAGGCTGCCTCTGCCTCGTCCACGCCGGCGTCGCCCAGCATCAGGGCCGACCGTCCGACGGTGATCTCGGCGTGCAGAATTCCGCCGCCCGGAGCGTCGATCCTGAAGTCCTCACGGGCGCCGAACGCCCGCTGATAGAAGTCGATCGCCGCGGCGGCGTCGTCGACCATGATGTGCGGGATCACGGCATAGTGATAGCGGTCGGGGATCTCGATGTGGGCTGTGCGCTCGGTCACGGCGAACCTCCTCGAAAGGCACCGCTGGTCGGTTCCTGCGGCTCCGGAAGGAACCTAGAAGTTCAAGTTTGGTTGAGGTCAAGCGTCGGTGTGGCTCTGCCCCCGCCTGCCTGCAGCCCTGTCCTGCCCATCGGAAGGCACGGCTCGCCAACTCGAGCGCTCGGCCCGCCGCACGGCCGCGACCGGTTCATGCCGGCAGTGGACGCATGGGTCAGAGCGTTGGTCGGCGGGATCGGGCCGCCTCGATGTCAGGGACGTGTTCCTCGGCCCAGAGTCGTACGGCGCGGAGCGGGATGAGCAGAGAGCGGCCCAGGGGCGTGAGGGCGTATTCGACGCGGGGTGGGTTCTCGTCGTACGCGTGGCGGCTGACCAGACCGTCGGCTTCCAGGGAGCGCAGGGTTTCGGTCAGGACCTTCGGGGTGATGCCCCGGATATGCCCCTTCAGTTCACTGAAGCGGCGAGGTCCGTCGTCGAGGGCGTTGACGACGAACACGGTCCAGCGGGCGCCGATTCGGTGCAGCACCGTGCGGCTCGGGCAGGTCGCCGCCATGACGTTGTATGCCTTGCCCATCGCTGCTCCCGGTTCCGTTGAAGATACCGGTATCAAATCCATACCGTGGTGCTCGATCCTAACGGAAGGGAGTCGAGAGACATGGAACGGATCCTTGTCATCGGCGGTGCGCGGGCGTTGGGCGCGGCGGTCGCGAGGCGTGCGGCGAAGGACGGGTACGAGGTTGTCGTCGGTGCCCGCGATCTGGCTGCGGCCGACGTGCTGGCCGGCGAGATCGGTGCCACGGCGGTGCGGGTCGATCTGCAGGACGAGTCGACGCTCGCGGCCGCGGCGGAACGGCTGAAGGACGGAATCGACCACATCGTGACGACCGGTTCGGCGCCGCACGATGTTCGCGCGACCGAGCTGGACCGCGACAGGCTGCTGGCCGCGTTCACGGCGAAGGTGGTCGGCCCGATGCTGGTGGCCAAGCACTTTGCGCCGGTCCTGCGGCCGACCGGGTCGATGGTGCTGTTCTCCGGTGTGGTCGGCTGGCGCCCTGGGCGGGGATCACTCGTCAAGGGCGTCACGAACGGTGCGGTCGAGTACGCCGCGCGCCACCTGGCGGCGGATCTGGCACCGGTACGGGTCAATGCCGTCTCGCCCGGCGTCGTGGACTCGGGTGCATGGGATCGCCTCGGTGACAAGAAGACCGCCTTGCTGAGCAAGAGCGCGGACGGAACCTTCGTCGGACGCCACGGTGAGGCCGGCGACGTCGTGGACACGGTGATGTGGCTCCTGCGTGCGGGCTTCGTCTCCGGCGAGACGATCCACATCGAGGGCGGCGCCCGCCACAAGTCCGCCTGATCGGTTACGGCGTTCGTCAAGCCGTGCGAGGCGGCGCCCGCGGGCTCGAATGCATTCGGCGGCCAGGCGGCGTGGACGGCGTCCTCTGTGTGAGGGTGGCCGTTCCATTCCGGACCGACGGCCGACCGCCTCCCCGACCAGGACCAGAGCGCTGTCTGACTTCCCGGCAGAGTCAGGCCGCGAACGAGCGGGGCCGGCCGGATCCGGCGGACGCCGGGTGAGAAGACGATCACTCTCCAGGAAGGACACGCCGACGGACGGAAGGCGTTCTGACACCGGAGACTGACGGGCCGACCCCGCCACCACCCATATTGATGCACCTACTTCGTTGTTGCAAGTTCATCGCAATAAGAGCATAGGCTGTGCCCGGAAGATCACCCACCCGGAAAGGGGACGTGCCAGATGGGCACCTACGCGCTTCCTGACCTGCCCTACGACTACGCCGCGCTGGAACCGGCCATCACCGGGCAGATCCTGGAACTGCACCACGCCAAGCACCACGCCGCCTACGTGAAGGGAGCCAACGACACCCTGGAGCAGATCGCCGAAATCCGGGACAAGGACCAGATCACCCCGACCTCGCTGGTCGGGCTGGAGAAGACCTTCGCCTTCAACCTCTCCGGCCACGTCCTGCACTCGATCTTCTGGCAGAACCTCTCTCCCGACGGCGGCGACCGCCCCGACGGTGCCCTCGCCGACGCCATCGGCGAACATCTCGGAGGCTTCGAAGCATTCAAGAAGCAGCTCACCGTCGCGACCGCTTCCGTCCAGGGCTCCGGCTGGGGCGTGCTCGCCTGGGAGCCCCTTGGCAAGCGGCTGATCGTGGAACAGGTCTATGACCACCACGGCAACGTCGGCCAGGGCGCCACCCCGCTGCTGGTCTTCGACGCTTGGGAGCACGCCTACTACTTGCAGTACAAGAACGTCCGTCCGGACTACGTCACCAAGCTGTGGGATCTGGTCAACTGGGAAGACGTCGCCGCCCGTTACTCCGCGGCAACCGGCGCCTGAGCCGCGGCCGGCGACTTCGCTGGGCGGTCCGGGCCTGCACTCCACCCGGACCGCTCACCGCGAACCTCGCACCCGCTGTGCGGAGTTCCTGGGGCACGACCTGGGCCTGCGTCAGCACAGTCAGCAGCAGACTGGCCAACAACAAGCAAGAGGTGGCCGGCAAGGGTCTCTTCCCTGCGCCGTCGATTCCCCAAGCAGCGCCAGAGGACGGCGCGCATCAACCACACCACGGGTAGGCCGGATCTTCGGCGATCTTCACTTGCTGAGGGACGCTTCGAGGGAAGGTCCAGATACGGCCTGCAGTGCTGACAGCGGTCACTGTGGTCTCGTCCAGAGTGACCTCGGAGAACGGATTGGACCAGTTGGAGATGGCGACCCATTCCAAGGTGCATTCGTCATCGTCCCGGGTCAGGGCGACCCAGCCGATACTCCCGTGATTGGCTGACTCTCCTGCCAGGGCTCGGCTTCCGGCACGAGTCTGCGAGGAGAGCACAGAGCCGACTTCCGCCCAGTTGTTGGAACTCCACTCGGTGGCTCGCAGGTGCTCGATCCACTGCCACTGCTCCGCCCGTAGGCTGTCAGGCTGTCCGGGTGGGGAGAGACGTACGAGGTTCATCACCGACAGAGAGCCGTCGGCGAACACGATGAAGTCTCCGTCGGGTACCTCCCGAACACGCCACCGGTGGTGCACCTGGCGGGCAGCGGCTGTCGCGTCAGAGGCTTCCATGCCCAGCATGGTGGCATGGAGCGGCAGATTCTTGCGGACGTGGAACTGTGCAGTGGACTGCCCCGCCGGCGTCGGCTGTCATGGGCAGGGGTCGCCCGTGCGGTTGTTCGCTGCACCGGCCACCGCTTCGGCGACGGGATCAGGTCCTTGGGCAAGTTCCAGGACGAGCCCCGCGGTGACAGGTGTGGCGAGCAGGGCAGCCAGGACCTCGGCGACGTCGTCGCGGGTGACCTGGCCCACGCTCCGCTCCGCGGTGAGACGCACCGTGCCGGTGCCAGGATCGTCGGTGAGGGCTGCCGGGCGCAGGATGGTCCAGTCGAGGTCCTGTGCCATGACGTGGTCGTCGGCGGCGGTCTTGGCGTGCACGTAGGCGGCCCAGACCTCGTCGGCGTGAGCTGGGGGCGGACTGCCGGCGCCGCGGGTGGAGACCATGACGTACCGCCGGATCCCTGCCTGCAAGGCGGCCTCGGCCAGAAGCACGGCGGCCTGATGGTCGACGGTGTGTTTCCGGGCGGCTCCGCTGCCCGGGCCTGCGCCGGCGGCGAAGACCACGGCATCGGCTCCGGCCAGGGCCGCAGCGACGTCGTCGGACGTAGCCGCCTCCAGGTCGCAGACGATCGGCCGCATACCGTCGTCCGACAGTTCACTGCTGTGGACGGGGTTGCGGATGAGCCCGACGACGCTGTCTCCCCGGGCGGTGAGCAGGCGGCCCAGACGCCGGGCGATCCGGCCGTGCCCGCCGGCAATGACGATCTTCATGAAGCTCCCCTTTGGACTAATCAGAAGGTGATGCGCACTTTCAGCGCCGACCGGTCGTCCATGGCGCGGTAACCGTCGGGCACACCGTCGAGGTCGACGGTGCGGTCGAATACCGGCGCGGGATCGATGACGCCCGCCAGCACGTCGGTGAGCAGTTCGGACATGTAGGCGCGGGCCGGGGCGACGCCACCCGCCAGAGTGATGTTGCGGTTGAACATCTGAGCGATGTCCGCGCCGGCGCTGCCGCCGTGCGGTACGCCGACATAGCCCACGGCACCGCCGTCACGCGTGATGGAGATGGCGGTACGCATCGATTCCTCGGTGCCGACGGCTTCCAGTACGGCGTGTGCGCCCTGGCCGCCGGTCATTTCCCGGACCGCCTCGACAGCGGCCTCGCCGCGCTCGGCGACGACGTCGGTGGCACCGAACGAGCGGGCGATGTCCGTGCGGGTGCGGTGGCGGCCGAGCGCGATGATCCGGTCGGCGCCGAGACGGCGGGCGGCGAGCACGCCGCACAGGCCGACCGCTCCGTCGCCCACGACGGCGACCGTGGCTCCGGGACGGACCCGCGCCGAGACGGCGGCGTGGTGTCCGGTGCTCATCACGTCGGAGAGGGCCAGCAGACCGGGGTGGAGCTTCTCGTCGGTGACGGCGTCCTGGGGCAGTGCGACCAGGGTCCCGTCGGCGTAGGGCACACGGACCGCTTCCCCCTGGCCCCCGTCGGATCCGACCTCTCCCCAGAACCCGCCGTGCGTGCAGGAGGTCTGCAGACCCTGCCGGCAGTAGTCGCACGTGCCGTCCGACCAGACGAAGGGCGCGACCACGAAGTCGCCTGGAGCAAAACCGGTGACCGCAGAGCCGACCTCCTCCACGACGCCGAGGAACTCGTGCCCGATGCGCTGCCCGGCCACGCGCGAGGCCACCCCGCGGTAGGCCCAGAGGTCGCTGCCGCAGATGCATGCGCTGACCACGCGCACCACAGCGTCCGCAGGGTGCTGGATCCGGGGGTCCGGGACCTCCTCGATGCGGATGTCGTTCGGTCCATGGATCACGGTGGCGCGCATGCGGGGGACTCCTGATGCTGCTGAACGGGGTGGGACAGGCCGCCCAGCGTCGTCGCACGAGGTCGTTTCTGTCCAGCTACATCAGGTACACCATTCATTTAAGCTGAACTAATGCTCGATGTTCGACGACTGGTCCTTCTGCGTGATCTGGCCGCACACGGCACCGTGACCGCTGTGGCGGACCTGCACGGTGTCACCCCCTCCGCCGTCTCGCAGCAGCTCCGGCTCCTGGAGGAGGAGACCCGCACGCGCCTGCTGGAACGCACGGGCCGGTCCATCTACCTGACGCCAGCCGGGCACCGGTTGGCCGAAGACACCGAGCACGTGCTCGACGCTCTTGAGCGCGCGCAACGCCACCTGCGCAGCCATGCCACGGAGCCGATCGGGCCACTGCACCTCGCCGCCTTCCCCAGTGCCCTCGCCCCGCTGGCAGCCCCGCTCGGCCAGGCGCTGGAGGACGCCCACCCCGGGCTGAGCCTGCACATCACCGAGGCCGAACCCGAGCTCGCCGTGCGCCTGCTGCTCCAGCGGCGCGTCGACCTCGCGCTGGTCTACCGCTACACGAACCTCGCTGATCCCGTGCCCCTGGGCGTCGAGACCCACCAGTTGCATGTCGACCCGCTGACCGCCGTAGTCCGGCGTGATCACCCCGCGGCCGCCGCGGAGGGATCTCCCATCGCATTGCGGGATCTCGCACCCACTCCGTGGATCATGGCCCCCGCGGACACCGCCTGCGGCGCATCCGTCCTCCACGCCTGCCGGGCGGCGGGATTCACCCCGCGGATACAACACACCTGCTCCGACTTCAACGCCATGATCGCCCTCGCAGCGAGCGGCGGCCACCCTGTCGTCCTCCCTCGCATGGCCGCGGTTCATCTCCCGCCCACGCTTGTCGCGCGGCCGGTGGCCGACCCCGCGCTCGCTCGTACGATCGAGATCGTCACCCGGATCGAGGCAGGCCACGAACCTGCGATCCGAGCCTGCCTCGATGTACTGAGGTCCCTTGCGCCGAGCAGTACGGATGACCGAGCAGTACGGATGACGGTGTGAGTCAGTGAGCCTCAGGTGCTCCCGGGGCACACCGGCCGCCGAGATCGACCTGGCCGCCGACGGCAGTTGCCGCTGCTGCGCGGGACAGGCTGTCGAAATCAATCGCCCCGACGGGCGGGTGGCCTGATCATCTCGGGAACTGCTGCCTGCCGCCCCGGAGTCGACGCACCGTGGTGGCGTCCTGGTAGCCGACCTGCCGGGCAATGTCCGCGGTCGGCATCGCCGTTGTGACACGAAGATGTTCCGCCCGCTCCGCCCGCAGCGACCGGATGAAAGCGTAGGGGGACGTTCCCAGCCGGTCCCGGACACGACGCTCCAGAGTGCGCCGGGTGACCCCGAGAGCCAGCGCCGCGTCAGCCACTCCGACAGGACTGTGCAGATGCGCACGCGCCCATGCCTCGAAGTCGCTGGTCAACTGATCATGACCCTCGAGATAGTCGGACATCGCCCCGGTGCTCGGCGTCGGACGCTCCTCGATGAGCAGAGCGCCGGCTGTCTCGGCAGCCAGTCGGGGACTGACCCGTGCGACGATACCGAGAGCCAGATCGATGTGCGCGAAGGCCGCGCCCGCTGTGACGACGCCGGCATCGCTCACCACCATCCGCGACATGTCCAGCCGCACAGCCGGATAGCGATGCCGAAAAAGATCGGACAGCCACCACGTGGTGGTGGCCTGCCGCTGATCCAGCAGTCCGGCCTCGGCGAGAACAAAAGTGCCCGTGCAGGCCGCCGCAAGGGATCCGCCACCGTCCGCCCAGCGCCGCAGCGCCGCGCGTACCCCTCGGACGTCCGGTCGCATCAGGAAGTCGACCACGGTCGCCGGACTCTGCGCGGCCAGCGCGGGAACGAGGAGAAGATCCAGATCTGCCGCGGCCACACAGTTGTCGATCAAGCGGCCCGCCGGTATCAGCAGGCCACCCGCCGTGCGGACCGGTTCGTCCGTCGGGGTCACGAACATGCACTCCAGCGCGGGGATCGTGGCATCGACGCGCGGCCGGGCAGCATCGGCCGTCCGCAGCACATCGAGCACGGAAGTGACCCCTGAGTCCCAGCATCCGTCGAGCGCCACCACACCGATCTGCATGTCGCAAACTCCCCTGCCGATGTCGCATCGGGCACCAGCGCACTTCCTACGGTGAACCACATGGCACCCACGCAGCAGACAAACGGCGGCTCGCACACCGCTTCCGCCAAGGTACTGGTCGAGCAGGACGGCCCCGTCCTGCGCATCGCGCTCAACCGGCCCGACAAGGCCAACGCCGTCGACGCAGACATGATCACGGACCTGTCCCATGCCCTCACCCGGCTCTCGGACGACCCCGACCTGCGCGTCGCGGTCATCCACGGCAACGGCAAGCATTTCACCGGAGGACTCGATCTGGCCTCCCTCGCACCGAGACTGGCCGTCGGCGACGACAGCATCATCCCCGAGGGCGGACGTGACCCATGGGGTCTGTACCGGGAGCCCGCAACCAAGCCCGTCGTCACCGCCGTCCACGGCCGCTGTTTCACCGCGGGGCTGGAACTCGTCCTCAACAGCGAGATCTGCATCGCAGCGGACGACACGGTCTTCGGTCAGCAAGAGGTCACGCGCGGCATCCTGGCACTCGGCGGAGCGACGATACGCCTGCCACACCGCGTCGGCTGGGGCAACGCCATGCGCTACCTGCTCACCGGCGACCAGTTCGATGTCCAGGAAGCCTGGCGCATGGGCATCGTGCAGGAAGTGGTGCCGGCAGGCCAGGAACTGGGTCGCGCCCTGGAGCTGGCCCGCCGCATCGCCGCCCAGGCCCCGCTCGCTGTGCAGGCCACCCTGGCCGACGCACGCACCGTACTGGCTGCACACATCGAGGCATCCGGCGCCGGCCTGCGCAACGACGTCGGGCCGCGGCTGTTCGCGACCGCTGATGCCACGGAAGGCATCGTCTCCCTCATCGAGCGCCGACCCCCGGTCTTCAAGGGCATCTGACAGCCCTGGGCGAGCCCCTCCGATACCAGGTGGCAGACGATGCCAGCACCTACACCGTGCCCTTCGAGCACGAGCAGGACGCCCCTTCCGAAATCCGCAACCCCGTACGACGTGAAGTCCGGCCGCGCGAAGGCGGACGGCGCGCGCCCTCAGCGCAGACCGTCCCACAGGGTCCGAAGACCGCTGTGCGGGTCATGACCGGTGGCCGCCGTCGCCGCGAAGCGGCGGACGGTCCGCTGCGGAGCCCCGTAGGCGGGCCAGCCGGGATCGCCGGTGGTCGCGAAGGAGACCCAGGCGGCGTGCATGCTGTCGGCGATCGCCTGGGGCGGGTGGTCGCCGAGCAGGGGTGCGAAGGCCGGGTCGGCCAGGTTGTCGAAGACGAAGGGGACGTCCAGCGCATGGCACGCGCCCAGCGTGCCGCCGAAGGCGGGGGAGGGCCAGGCGAACTCGTAGACGAAGGCGCGAGCACCGTGGCGTGCCTGGGCCTCTGCCAGGCGCAGCGCGGGCAGGCGGTAGAACCAGTCGGTGGCGATGTCCGCGAACACCTCGCCGGGGCTCGCTCCGGGGGCGGCCGCGCGGTAGGCGGCGACGCCGCTGCCGGGCGGCAGGCCGTACGCGGCGGCGGTGCGTTCCACGAGCTCGTCGGTCACCAGGGCGCTCAGCCCGGAGGGCACGGTGAACAGGTGGAACTCGTCACTGGTGCAGCCCACCAGGACGTCGACACCCGCCGCTGCGCCCGCGGCGATCGCGTCCAGCGGTGCGTGGGGGAGGGTGTCGTTGTCGACCACCGGTTCGAAGGGCATCAGGTTGAGTGCCGCTTCACCCCACAGGGCCGGGTCGGGGCGGGCGGAGATCTCGCCGCGCAGCCGGAGCTGCGCGGCCAGCAGCCGGTCGACGGGCACGGTGGCGAGGGCGGGCCGGGTCGGCGGTACCTCGAGGATCGCCGCGAGGCGGGCGGCGACCAGGGCGGCGCTTTCGGGGGAGAGCGCGTGATGGGCCGCTCCGCTCTGCAGCGCCGCGCGGTGGAAGAGGCCCTTGGCCGCAGGCATGGCCAGCAGGGCGCCGATGCTCATGGCGCCGGCCGACTGGCCGAAGACGGTGACGCGGTCGGGGTCGCCGCCGAAGGAGGCGATGTTGTCGCGGACCCACTCGAGCGCGGCGATCTGGTCCAGCAGACCGAGGTTGGCCGGTGCGGGGTCGCCGGGACCGAGGTGCAGGAAACCCTCCACGCCGAGACGGTAGTTGAGGGTGACCAGGACGACGCCGTCGCGGGCGAACGCGGTGCCGTCGTAGCCGGTGAGCGAACCGCAGCCGTTGGTGAAGGCCCCACCGTGGAGCCAGACCAGGACCGGCAGCCGTCCGGCCGGTTCCGGGGTCCACACGTTGAGGTTGAGGAAGTCGTCGCCCGGGACGAGTGCCTCGGGGAGCAGGCGGTCCATCGGCGGCGGGTACGGTGCCTGAGGCGCGGTGGGGCCGTACGCGTCGGCGTCACGGATCCCGTCCCACGCGGCCGGCCGCCGTGGCGGCGCGAAGCGCAGCGGCCCGGTGGGAGCGGCCGCGTAGGGGATGTTCCTGAAGCCGGCGATCCCGGCAGGGCCGGTGACACCGCGGACCAGGCCGTGGCGGGTCGCGAGGACCGGTCGCATGGGCACTCCTTCGTGCACAGGGGGTACGGGGAGCCGGTTTGCTCAGTGTCCGGCGCTGACGATGCGCAGGGCGAAGTGCGCGTACTGTTCGGCGACCTGTTCTCGGGTGCGCTGGAGAGCGGGGCCGAACCACTGCGCGACCTGCACCCCGAGGCCGCCGATCGCGGTGATCGCCAGCAGCGGGTCGTCGAGCTCGAACTCGCCGTTCTTCATGCCGCGTTCGAGGACGTCGGCGAGCAGGCGGCGGCATTCCTCGCGCAACCGGAGCGAAGGCGCGGCCAGTTCGGGTGACAGGGCGTGCAGTTCGCTGTTGGTGACCACCGCAAGCAGCGGATAGTCGGTGTGGAGCAGCACATGAGCACGGACCAGGGCGGCCAGCTGCCGGGCGGCGCTGTCGTCACGGGTGCCGTCGGCCGCTTCCGTCAGCCGGGTGCGCATCTCCTCGTGGCCGATGCGCACCAGCTCGGCCAGCACGTGCCCCTTGGACGGGTAGTGCGCGTACAGGGTGGCGGAGTTGATGCCGACGATGCCCGCGATCTGCCGGATCGAGGCGCCGGCGAAGCCGGACTCGGCGAACAGTTCCAGCCCCGCCTCGAGGATCTTGCCCCGGGTGCCCGGCGGTGTGACGCCCTCGGGGAGAGCCACCCCCATGGCGACGACCCGGCGGGGCTCCCAGTCGGGAAGTTCCACGGCTGCTCCTGAGGACTCGGCGAGATTTCCAACCAATCGATTGGTTGACACCGTAACCCAGAAGCCGGATGGTGTCTCGCAACGTTCCTGAAACAACCAATCGATTGGTTGGAAGCCTGGCCGTGCTGTCCACTCCGGCAGCCCGCCGCCATCCCCGGAGGAGCCCGCCCGTGAGCCGTCCCGCCACCCGCCCTGCCGAGCCGGCGAACCTCGCGACCCTGCTGACCGCGAGCGCGGCACGCGTCCCCGCCCGGATCGCCGTGCGCCTGGGCACGGAGACCCTCAGCTACGCCGAACTGGAGGACGGCTCGGCACGGACGGCGGCCGTGCTGCGGGGCCACGGCGTGGGCCCCGGCGACCGGGTGGGGCTGATGGTGCCGAACGTCCCGGCCTTCGCCGTCCTCTACTACGCCATCCTGCGCGCCGGTGCCGTGGTGGTGCCGATGAACCCGCTGCTCAAGGCGCGCGAGGTCCGCCACTGTCTCGCCGACTCGGGCGCGGCGCTGCTGCTGACCTGGGAGGACCACGCGGCCGAAGGGTGTGCGGCGGCCGCGGACTGCGGTACCCCGCACCTGGTGGTGGGCCCCGCAGGCCTGCGCGAACCGGTGGCGACGCACGAGCCCGTAACCGAGGTGGCGGACCGTGCCGGCGAGGACACGGCCGTCATCCTCTACACCTCGGGCACCACCGGCACCCCCAAGGGCGCCGCACTCACCCACGCCAACCTCATGCGCAACACCGAGGTCTGTGCCCGCACCCTGCTGCGGCTCGACGAGGACGATGTGATCTTCGGCGGGCTGCCGCTGTTCCACTCCTTCGGCCAGGTCGTCGGCCTGAACTGTGCCGTCGCGGCGGGCGCCTGTCTGACCCTGCTGGCGCGGTTCGACCCCGCCGAGGTGCCGGCGCTCATCGAGCGCGACCGGGTGACGGTCTTCCTCGGCGTGCCGACCATGTACGCCGCGCTGCTCGCCCGGGGCGGACCGGGGACGGCCGACGCGTCGTCGCTGCGTCTGTGCATCTCAGGCGGCGCGGCCCTGCCGGTCGAGGTCCTGCGCGGCTTCGAGACGGCCTTCGGCTGCACCGTCCTGGAGGGGTACGGCCTCTCGGAGACCTCGCCGGTCGCCTCCTTCAACCACCCGGAGGGCCCCCGCCGGCCCGGCACCATCGGCACCCCGATCGAGGGCGTGCGGATGCGGATCCAGGACGACCGGGGCCGCCCGCTCCCGGACGGCGAGCCGGGCGAGATCGCGGTCTGCGGACACAACGTCATGAAGGGGTACTGGCGGCGCCCCGAGGCCACCGCCGAGACGATTGTGGACGGCTGGCTGCGCACCGGTGACATCGGCGTCCGTGACCCGGACGGCCTCTTCCGGGTCGTCGACCGGAAGAAGGACCTGATCATCCGCGGCGGCTTCAACGTCTATCCCCGGGAGATCGAGGAGGTTCTCTACGAGCACCCCGCGGTCGCCGAAGCCGCCGTGGTCGGCGTCCCGCACCCCACCCTCGGGGAAGAGATCGCCGCCGTGGTCACCCTCCGAAGCGGCGCCGTCAGCAGCCCCGACGAGCTGCGCGACTTCGTCCGCGCCCGCGTCGCCCCGTACAAGTACCCGCGTCTCGTCCGGATCGCCGACCTGCCCAAGGGGCCGACCGGCAAGATCCTCAAACGCGCGATCACGGTGTCGGCGGACCCTGCCGACGCGCCCGGCTGATCCGGGCGGCGTGCGCGGTGCCCGCGCTCACCGGTCCACCCGTGTCCGCGTCCCCCTCTCCTGTGCCCTCGGCCGGGTCCCGCCCGGCCGGCACGAAGCGTTCCGGGCCGGACGGCACGGACCTTCCGGTTCCGTCGCCGCCGTGCCTCCGTACGAGACCGTCCGCCCGGGCGGTCCTCCCCTCCTCACACAACGGAGTGTGCTCCATGAGATTCCGCTCCCTGCGCAGGGCGACGCAGGCCCTCGCCGCCCTCGGGGTCGCGTTCACCCTCGCGGCGGCCGGCCCGGCCGTGTCGGCCAGGGCGGCCACGCCGACCCTTCCGGATCTGAACATCACCGGCACCTATGTCACCGGCGTCTCCTCCGGCGGCTTCATGGCGACCCAGCTCCAGGTCGCCTACTCCGCCACCTTCGACGGCGCCGGCGTCTTCGCCGCCGGGCCGTACGACTGCGGTCAGGGGCACGTGATCAAGTTCGTCACCTGCGACCTCGGCCTGGGCGTCGACGACCTGGAGCGGCAGGCCGAGGACTGGGCGTCCGAGGGCCGCATCGACCCGGTCGCGAACCTGCGGGGCAAGCCGGTCTACACGTACCACGGCTACCTCGACCCGGTGGTCAACCCGCTGGTCTCCCGGGCCGGCGTCGACTTCTACCGGCACTTCGGCGCCGACGTCACGTACCACGACTGGGACCCGGCCGGACACTCGTGGCCCACCCCCGACGGCGTCGTCCCCTGCGCCCTCACCCTGCCGCCGTTCCTGAACGACTGTCACAACGACCCGCAGCGCGAGATGCTCACCACCTGGCTCGGCGGGGTCGATCCACGCAACACCGGCACCCCCGAGGGCACCCTCACGCACTTCGACCAGAACGCCTACGCTCCCGGCGGCTCGGCCCGTGCCCTGTCGATGGACTCCACCGGGCAGCTCTACGTCCCTCCGGCCTGCGCGAACGGCGCTCCCTGCAAGCTGGTGGTGGCCCTGCACGGCTGCCTGTCCGCCCAGCAACTCCTCGGTACGGCCTTTGCGGAGAAGGGGAACCTCGACACCTACGCCGACACCAACAACCTGGTCGTCCTCTACCCGCAGGCCGTCTCCAGCGTCTGGCCGATCAACCCGCAGGGCTGCTGGGACTGGTTCGGCTACACCGGATCCGACTACGCCGTACGGAGCGCACCGCAGATGACCGCCATCGTCAACATGGTCCACGCCCTGGGCGCCTGAGCCCCACCACCGACGGCGGCGCGTTCGACCTTGGCGACACCGCCCCCGGTCGCCCACGTCCGGGAACGCCACCCCGGTGCCCTCGGCACCGGGGAATCGCGGATGCCCGACACCAGCCCGGTCCGCTAGGGTCCTCGACGTGCAGGTGCGCAGGCTGCGGATACTTCGCCTATCAAGCGGGTGACGCGGGTTCGAATCCCGCCGCCGGCCCCGGCCGGTGTCGTCCAGCGGCCCAGGACGCCTACGTCTCCGCCGCCGACCCTGATCTCTGCACACACACGGCGTGAGCCGTCCGCCCGGGGGAAGCCGGCGGCTCTACACCAGCAATCCGAGCCTCGTGGAACTGAGCGACCCGCCGCCGAGGGCGCCACCGTGGTCGGGCTCGACCTGTCCGATGCCCAACTCGCCGCAGCGGCCCGCGCGATGGGAGCGGCCCGCTAGCCGCTGGTGCAAGGCGCCGCCGAACAACCCCACTTGGCCATTTCGCCCAAGTCGTAGCTTGTCGCTCGCGTCTTGTTCGTGGAGCCGGCTGTGCTGCGAGACTGTCCGTCCATGCGGGGACATGAGGGCGGGCAATGGGGCGTCGGTGCGGGTGTGACATTCGGGTTACTCGCCGCGTGGGCAGCGCACGATGCGGAGGAAGTGATTCTGGTACCGCGGTGGGCGCGTTCTCAGGTGCCCGGGCTGCGGGGACGGTTTCCGCGGGTACCGGATCGGATATGGCGGCATCTGGAGTCCATCGACGAGCGCGAGTTCGCGACCGCCGTTGCCGGGATGGCCGTCGTCGTGGCCGCAGCGGCGGCCGACGGGTACCGCACCGGTGGGCGCTCCGCCTTCTATCAGGGGGCCCTCAACGGATTTGGGCTGCATGGTCTGGTGCATCTCGCCCAGGCCGCCGTGGTCCGCGGATACACACCGGGCTCGGCCACCTCTCCTATGGTGGTCATTCCCTTCACACTCTGGGCCCGCGGCCGTCTGCGGCGGGCCGGGGTGCTGCGCCCGGCCCGTCCCCGCGACGTCGTGCAGGGCCTTGCGTTGGCCGCGGCTGCCACGGTCGCAACGCACGCGATGGCACGGGCTGTTGGCCGGAATCGCAAACCACCTCGGGCTTGATTGCCTGGACGAGATTCATCGCACGTGAACACGGCCCTCACCTGGCCCCGGGGTGACGCCCCCACCCGGCCGCCGCAGGCCGGGTTGCCGGGGGTGGTCGCGGCGTGTGCGCGGTGGCCGACTGGACGTCAGACCGTGACGTCCACCAGGACCTTGCCGACCGCGCGGCTCTCGACCGCTCGGTGCGCGTCGGCGGTGCGGTCGAGGGGAAAGCGGATCAGCGGCAGGCCGTGCTCCTCGCCGACCGGCAGCGCGCCGTCGCGCACTGCGGCGGCGACGTCCCGGGCGGCCGCGTCGCGTGCCTCGGGGCCGGCGAAGTAGAGGATCAGGAACTGGAAGCGCGCGTTGAGCACCATGTTCTGGAGTACGTCCAGTTCGACCGGCACGCCGCCGTCGTTGGCGTAGGTCGAGATCGTGCCGCGCGTTCGCAGTACGGCAAGGTCCAGGGCGAGGTTCGCCCCGAGCGCCACCTCGGCAACGATGTCGACGCCGTCCGGGGTGATCTTGCGGATGTCGGCGGCCGGGTCGCCCTCGCGGTAGTCGATCACGTGGTGGGCTCCGGCGGCGGTGGCCAGGCGGGCCTTCTCCGGGCTGCTGACCGTGCTGATCACGGTGGCGCCGGCCCAGCGGGCGAGCTGGATCACCGCGTGTCCGACCGCTCCGGCCCCGCCCGCGGCGAGCACCACCTTCCCGTCGAGTGCCCCGGGCCCCAGCCGACGCGGCCCGTCCTCGGCGACGGTGAGGGCGCGGTGCGCGGTCAGCGCGGGGACGCCGAGTGAGGCGCCGATGTCGAAGCCGGTGTCGTCGGGCAGCGGCACGGCCTGTCCGGCGGGTACGACGGTGAATTCGGCGGCGGTGCCGGTGGGCCGCCCGGCGGCGGCCATGAACAGCCAGACGCGCTGGCCGACCCGGCTGTGGTCGACACCCTCGCCGACGGCGTCGATCGTGCCGGCGCCGTCGAGGTGCGGGGTGACCTCATGGAAGTGCTTGGGGTGGCCGGCACCGGAGCGCGCCTGCCAGTCGGTCGGGTTGACGCCGGACACGGCGACCCGTACACGAACCTCGCCGGGCCCGGGCTCGGGCACGTCACGGTCGACTAACCGGAGAACGTCGGGGGCGCCGTTGTCGCGGTAGATGATGGCCTTCATGATCTGTCCTTCGTGTCGGATAACGCCGGCTTTGCCAGCGTGGCCTGGCGGTTCGTCAGGTGTTCGGCGTGTGGGGCGCGGTCGCGAGCCGGGCCGCGCTGAGGCCGGTCAGCCGATGGCGACGTCGTTGGAGCGGGACTCGATGCCGTCGAGGACGGCGAGGGCCGCGGCGTCGAGGGTGATCTCGCCGACCGCGATGTTGGCTTCCAGGTGGGCGGTGTTGGCGGTGCCGGGGATGAGCAGCACGTTCGGGGCGTGGTGCAGCAGCCAGGCGAGGCCGACCTGGGAGGGGGTGACGCCCAGGGACTCGGCCACGGCGTGCACTGTCGGCTCGTCGGTCGCTTTGGGCAGGTCGGGGAAGGACCCGCCGAGCGGGAAGAAGGGCACCCAGGCGATGCCCTCGGCCGCGCACAGCTGCAGCATGTCCTCGTCGCCGCGGGAGACGAGACTGTAGGCGTTCTGGACGCAGACGACGCCGGCGGGCAGGGCGCGGCGCAGGCCGTCGAGGGTGACGCTGCTCAGACCGATCGCGCCGATCTTGCCCTCGTCGCGCAGGGCGGTCATCACCGCGAGCTGGTCGTCGAGGTCGACGACCTGGTCGCCCTGGGGGCGCAGCCCGGGGCCGGTGTCCAGGCGGCGCAGGTTGACGACCGTGAGCCGGTCGACGCCCAGGCTGCGCAGGTTGTCCTCGACGCTGGCGCGCAGCTGCTCGGGCCGCTGTGCCGGACGCAGCGGCAGGTGCCCGCCGGGGTTGGGGTCGGCTCCCACCTTCGTGACGACCAGGACGTCGTCCTGGGGGCGCAGTGCCTCGCGGATCACGTCGTTGACGAATCCGAAGCCGTAGAACTCGGCGGTGTCCACGTGGTCGACGCCCAGCTCGACCGCGCGGCGCAGCAGCGCGACGGCCTCGTCGCGGCGGTCGTGCAGGCGCTCGAGCTGCATGGCGCCGTAGCCGATCCGGAAAACGGTGCGGGCGGCCAACGAAGCGGTCAGGGTGGTCATTGCGCTGTCTCCTCGGTCGGTGCACGCAAGGCGGTGTACAGCAGTTCGGCCTGGTAGAGCGCCATGACCCGGTGGGCGATCGGGGTGGCATGCTCCCGGGCCCGGGCCGGCTCGTGGTGCTCGACCTTGATGAGCCAGGCCGTGACGCAGTCGTGCAGCATCGCGCGCATCCGGTCGGTCGTGTCGACGACGATGTCGCGGATGTCCGGGTCGGTGGTTGCCTCGCCCCAGGTCTGTACGCCGACCCGAGCCTCGGCCGGGTCGATCGCGGCGATCAGGCGGGAGAGCAGTTCGTCGGGGCCGGGTGGGGCGTCGGCCGCGGCGTACTCGCCGAGGACGTCGGCGCGCTTGGCGAGTACTTCGCGGGCGGAGGCCCGGACCAGGTCGGCCTTGTTGCGGTAGTGCGCGTAGATCGAGCCGGTCGAGAGGCCGGATTCGGCGCTGATGTCGGCGATCGAGGTCCGCTCCAGGCCGTTGCGGCTGAAGCAGCGGACGGCGGCCTCGGCGATCTGCGTACGCCGGAGCTCCTTGCGCGCGTCGGTGAGGCGAGGCACCGCACCTCCCACAAAAAGAATGGTGGCTCCTTTTGTGGTCGACCCTAACAGAATCGCTGTTCTGTTTGTGATGGGGTCTCTCTGGCACAGACCTGGCTCCACCGTCCGCCAGGCAGCCCTCTGCCTTGCTGCGATCCTCATCCGAGCCGGGCCCGTCATGGAGACCGGCACCGACTCCTGCCCGCTCGCCGGCACCCGGAAGTCCCGTCGGGCCGGCAGCCGTTCCCCGGGGGCGGTTGCACGGTGACCTGGCCAAGGCACCAGTATTGCCTGGCATGACCTTTGCGATCACCGAAGCTCACCCCGACGACGCCACAACATTGGGGCCCTTGCACCTGCGGAACTGGCTGCAGAACTACCCCAACGCAGAGGCGGGTATCGATGAGTCCTGGATCCGTGAGCACCGCGGTTCGTCCGCCACCGCGGAAGGCATCGCGCAGTGGCGGGAGTTCATCGAGGTGGCGAACCGGCACCCGGCCCCGCACTTCTGCCGTGTCGTCCGGTCCGAGACGGAGATCGTCGGCTATTTCTGCGGGCACTGGGACGAATCGGAGTCGGTCACCCTGGGACCGATGTATTTGCTGAACCAAGCCCAGGGGCACGGACTCGGTGGCCGGATGATGACCGAGTTCCTTGCCTGGGCGGGACCTGCACGCATTCGTCTGGGCGTCGTCGACTACAACGAACGCGCGATCCGCTTCTACCGACGCCACGGCTTCGAGATCACAGGCGAGCGATACCTGTGGCGAGGCATGCTGCCCACCTTGCCGATGACGCGCGAGGCCCCGCCGGCCGCCGACTGCAGCTCAACATCGACATAGGTCTGCGGAGGGTGCCGGGGAACGAGCGGACCCGCTGCCAGGTGCCGAAGCCCTTCGGTGGATGGCGTTGTTCGCGGGGATTCGGCCTGCCGTCCGACGGTGGCCTCTCACGCGCTGGGGGCTCTTCGAGCCCGGTATTCTCGGAGCATGGTCGGGGCACAGACGCAGAGGGCCGAGCGCGGACCGGGGCGGCCGCGGCAGGAGCGGGTCACGGAGGACACCCTCGAAGCAGTGATCGAGTTGGTGACCGAACAGGGCGTGAAAGCGGTCACGATGGATGCCGTGGCTGCGCGTGCCGGGGTGAGCAAGCCCGCCATCTACCGGCGGTGGCCGTCCAAGCAGGCCTTGATCATCGCAGCGGCCGAGTCACGTATCGGTCCGCTGTCGGTTCCGGACCTCGGGGACGTTCGGGCCGAGCTGCGTGAGGTGCTGGCGGCGCGCCTGGTGGCGTACCGCCAGCCGGGTACGGCGCGGCTGCTGACGGAGCTGATGGCGTCGGCCGCCGAGGCGGACGGGGCCCGCGGTGAGTACGTGGACTACACGGAGCGGATGATGGCCGAGACGCGCCGCGTCCTCCAGCGGGGCATCGCCCGGGGCGAGGTGCGGCCCGATGTCGACATCCGGTCGGCCGCCACGCTGGTGGCGGCACCGATGGTGTACCGCTTGTTGGCGGAGCGCGAACTGCCCAACGAGCGCTTCGTGGAGGACTTGGTGGACCTGGTCGTCCGGGCGGTCGGTCACTCAGAGGCCTGAGGAATCGCGGGCTGTGGGTGCGGGGTGCCTGCGGACCTTCCCGCCCGTCGCCAGGGGGCAGCGCGGATCAGCGGTCGGCGGCGACCGTCGAGGGGGTCAGAAGCCGAGCGTCGCGGGCTGGGTCCATCAGTGTCACAGCGGCCGTTCCCCCCAGCAGGAGCAGAGCGGCTGCGAGGAGTACGGCGTGCTGGTAGCCGGTGCTGCCCTGGGTGTCGACCAGGTATCCGGTCAGGACCGGGGCGATCAGACCGCCTGTGGTGACCGCGGCGTTCATCAGGCCGAGTGCGCCTCCGCGCCGACGGGCCGGAACGAGTTCGGCGACCGTTGTCACCGCGACGGTAGACATCGCCCCGCACAGGCCGAAGCCGACGAACAGGAGGAGCACGGTGACCGGTCCGCGAGCGGTCTGCGACAGTGCGCCGCAGCCGAGTGCGGAGACCAGCAGGCTGATGCCGCCGACGCGGCCACGGGCCCACCGGCTGCTCACGCCACGTCGCAGCAGCCAGCCGGTCACCCCTGCCTGACTGAGCAAGATGATGGCGTTGATCGCCCAGAGTCCGGCGACCAGGCCGGCGGCCGTGGTGGTGGAGTAGCCCAGGCCGTCGTGCAGGTAGGAGGGCACCCACACCAGTGACAGGGCGATCATCCAGTAGGTGCTGAAGTAGCCGATCGTGGCCCCGATCCAGGTTCTGGTGGTCAGGATGCGGCGGTACGAGGGGGCGGGGGAGCTTTCTTCCTCGTCGTTTCCGGGTTCGGCCATGACATGGTGAGCCCCGGCCTGCGATGGTCGGTCTCCTCCGAAGACGGTCCAGATCGCCGCCCAGATCACGCCGGCGACGGCGACGGCGGCGAAGGAGGAGCGCCAGCCGTGGTGCTGGATCACCCAGGTCAGGCTCGGCGCGGCGAGCACCACGCCGAGCGCGATGCCTACGCTGAGCAGTGCTCCGGGCAGGTTGCGCCGGCTGTCCGGGAACCACGCCAGGGCGCTGTGCTGGGCCACCGGAAAGGCAGGTCCTTCCGCGGCACCGAGCACGATCCGCGACACGACCAATGCGGCCAGCCCTCCGCCCAGGGCCATCGGTATCTGGGCGATCGACCACAGCAGTGCCATCCCCAGCAGCAGCCATCGTGGTCGCACCCGGTCCGCCAGCAGCCCGCCCATGGCGCCGAACAGTGAGAAGAGCAGGAAGAACGCGCTGTTGGCCAGGCCGAATCCGGTCGCCGAAAGGCCCAGGTCATGGCGTATCGGATCGGCCGCCAGCCCGAGGACGGACTTGTCGGCGAAGTTGACCATCATGAAGACCACCAGCAAACCGGTGACCGTCCAGGCCTGTCGTCTGTGGCTGCGGCTCGTCGTGCAGGGGGCGATGAGCGTGACGGGTGTGAGATCGGTATTGGGCACGGGGGCTCCGCGAAAGTAGCTGATCCGGGGTACGAGTGGTCGCCGTGCAGCACGGGGAAGAGGGCGTGGCGGATCGGAGGTGCGTCGGCCCGCGCCGATCACGGCGACAGAAAAAAGTTACGTGCAGTATCGATACGGTTGGGTGGGGCGGCAAGACCTGTGCCCTGCAATTGACCGATGGCGACCCGGGTGGGGCGCTTGTCGCATGAGTGGCCGCGACGCTCACAGCCTCGGCGCATGAGCTCCCTTCAGGTGACGGGAGATGGATATGCCCGTTTTTACCGTAAGCAAGAGGCTCGCGAGGGTTCGTCGCCCATCTGGCGACCGTCTGCCGCTGTGGCCGCCGGGTCGAGGTCGTGGCTCTCGGGGTGGCGCAGCGAGATGATCATGGAAGGGCTCTTGCGGTCATGCCCTTCGATATCGATACTTCCGGTAACGATTTTTGGATGCGCCCGTGGAGGAACGCATGAAGACCGCCGGAGCCGACAAGAACCCCCTGCTGGAGAAGCCGCTGATCCACTTCGGTCGGCGTGTGCTGGAACGGACCGCGCCCGGTACGGCACCGGCCGAGTACCGGCTGCTGCAGATCGCTCCGATGACGCAGCACATCGGGGCGGCCGTCAGCGGGGTGGATCTGACGCAGCCGATCGACGCGGTGCTGGCGGAGGAGCTGCGGCAGGCGCTGCTCGAGTGGAAAGTGATCTTCTTCCGCGACCAGCACGACTTCGACGTCGACACCCACCTGGCCCTGGCCGCGGTGTGGGGCGAGCCGGAGCCGAACCCGTTCTTTCCCAAGGGCGACACCGTCGGCGTCTCCCGACTGGCGAAGGATGCGACGGCCATCGGGCAGGAGAACATCTGGCACAGCGACCACTCGTTCATGGCCGCGCCCGCCCTGGGGTCGGTGCTCCGCTCGGTAGAGGTCCCGGCGGCAGGCGGTGACACCATGTGGGCCGACATGGGCGCCGCATACGACAACCTCAGCGACGAGATGAAGCAGCGCATCGAGGGCCTGACCGCCGTACACGACTGGGAGCCGAGCTGGGGCACGTTCATGACCCCGGACCAGATCGCGGCCCTGCGCCTGACCCTGCCTCCGGTCGAGCACCCGGTCGTCGTGCGGCATCCGCGCACCGGGCGCAAGACCCTCTACGTCAACGAGCCCTTCACCACCCGCATCGTCGGACTGCCCGAGGACGAGAGCCGGAGCCTGCTGCACGAGCTCGGTCTGCAGGCGCGCATTCCGGAGCTCCAGGTGCGTTTCCGCTGGCAGCCCGACTCGATCGCGATCTGGGACAACATCGCCGTCCAGCACTACGCGATCAACGACTACTACCCCCAGCGCCGGGTGATGGAGCGCATCGCGATCGCCGGCGTCCCGCTGTCCTGAGCACCTTTCTCCTCGACCGGCACCACCCGAGCGCTGTCGGTCCACTGCCGTAACGGCCCCTGGTGGCTGTGCCGCCCGTTCGGTGGCGCGGCCACCTTCACGCTGATCGTCTCGACCGCGACGTTCGCCGTCGCGCCGCCTGAAATCCCCTTTCCGACTCTGCTTGTTGGCCCCGCCAGGGAGTGACGTGAACAGCCCCGCCCTCGACACGACCGTCCTCGACCACGCTCTGAGGGAGCTGCGCCAAAACGCCGCGTTCTGGGCAACCGCGCCACTGGCCGAACGCGTCGGACTGCTGGAAGGACTCATGCCCAGGATCCGCGACGGCGCGGCCGACCTGGCCGCGGCGGGCGCACGAGCCAAGGGATACGGCCCCGACTCTGCCTGGGCCGCGGAGGACTGGGCCGGCGGTCCGTGGGCGCTGGCCCAGCACGTCACCGCGCGGCTGCACGTGTTGCGGCGCCTGGCCGCAGACCTCGAACCGCTGCACGCCGACGCGGTGCACGAACGGGGCGGCCGTACCTGGGTGGACGTCTTTCCTGCCACCGGTTGGGACCGCGTGCTGCTGGGCGGCTGTTCCGCCCAGGTGCGGATACAGGCGGGTATCACCGCCGAGCAGGTGCGAAGCCGCGCGGCCGCACCGTACCGGGACGGCGTGCAGCAGCCCGGCGTGGCGCTGGTCCTGGGCGCCGGCAACGTCGCCGCGCTCACCGCGACCGACATCCTGCACAAGCTCTACGCCGAAGGCCAGGTCGTCATCGCCAAGATGAACCCGGTCAACGCCTATCTGCGGCCGCACTTCGAGCGGATCTTCGCCGAGTACATCCAGCGAGGCTGGCTGCGGTTCGTGGACGGAGGCCCGTTCGAGGGCGCCTACCTCACCGCCCACGAGGGTGTGGATTCCATCCACGTGACCGGGAGCGACCGCACCCACGACGCCATCGTCTGGGGCACCGACGAACACGCCGAGCGGCGTCGCCGCGAGGACACCCCGCTGATCGACAAGCAGTTCACGAGCGAGCTGGGCGGGGTCAGCCCGTGCATCGTGGTGCCGGGGCGTTGGAGCAGGGCGGACTTCCGCTTCCAGGCCGAGCACATCGTCACGAGCAAGATGAACAACTCCGGCCACAACTGCATCGCCAGCCAGGTGCTGGTGCTGCCCCGCTCCTGGCACGGAACCGAACTGCTGCTGGAGGAGATCGGACGGGTGCTGCGTGCCCTGCCGGCGCGCACCGACTATTACCCCGGGGCCCACCACCGGCTTCAGGCCGTCCTCGCGGCTCACCCGCAGGCCGAACGCCACGCCGGCGACAGCCGGATACTGGTCCCGGACATCACCGACCACGACGACATGCTCCTCACCGGCGAGGTCTTCGCCAGCGCGCTGGGCGTCGTGCGCCTGCCGGGAGAGACTCCCGCACATTTCCTGCGCCATGCCGTCGACTTCGCCAACACCGTCCTGCCCGGCACACTGGGCGCGACCCTGATCGTGCACCCCCGGACCGAGCGGACCGGGTCCGGTGCGGTGGAAGCGGCCTTGGACGAACTGCGTTACGGCACCATCGGCGTCAACTCCTGGTCCGGCGTCGGCTTCCTGCTGGGATACACCCCCTGGGGTGCCCATCCCGGCCACACCCGGCAGGCGATCGGCAGCGGTATCGGCTTCGTCAACAACGCCTTCATGATCGAAGACATCGAGAAGACCGTGCTGCGCGCCCCCTTCGCCCCCGCCCCCCGCGGCCTGTTCACCGGCTCCCCCTCGCTGTCGCCCAAGCCGCCGTACTTCGTCACCAACCGCACCGGTCGCACCACCCTCGAACACGTCACACGCTTCACCACCATGCCGAGCCCCGCCCGACTGCCCGCCGTCCTCGCCTCCGCTCTGCGCGGGTGACCAGGAGGAAACCCGAAGGAACCTCAACGACTTCCTCACGCGCGCCGCCCACGCCCACGGCGACCGGGTCGCCGTCGAACTCGAGGACCAGCAGCTCACCTACGCCGAACTGCACGCCCTGGCCGGCCGCACCGCCGCGCTCCTCATCGCGCGCTACGAACACCCCGCCGTCGCGGAGGCGGCGGTGATCGGCGTTCGCCACGACCTCCTCGGCGAGGAGGTCGCCGCCGTGGTCGCCTTGCGTCCCGGCAGCCGGGCCGGCGCCGAAGAACTGCAGCACTTCGTGCGCCGGCGGGTGGCTCCGTAGAAGTACCCGCGTGAGATCCGGCTCGTCGACGCCCTGACCAAGGGGCCCACCGGCAAGATCCTCAAGCGTGCGATCGGGGCCGACGTCTGAGCAGTACCCGAGCACAATCCCGCCCGGCCGATCTCCGAAACCGATGATCGGCCGGAGTGGGCGGCCTGCCGGGGAGACGGCATTGATCACCGGGCCGGACCTCCCGGTGCCTGCCTACCCTGGGACGGAGAGGGATGTCGACAGCGAACGACGGGACCCATGGGATGGGCGTTCCGGCCGAAACACCCGGCCGCCGCTGGAGAGCGTATGCGCCGGCGGGGCCCATGCCGCACGAGGCGGACCTGGCGATCCTGGACGCGCTGTTCACACAGTCACCGATCGGCGTGGCCGTGTTCGACACCCAGCTGCGCCTGGTCCGTGCGAACCCTGCGCTGGAACGCATGCATGGTGTGCCCAACGCCGAGCTCCTCGGCCACCGGCTCAGTGAGGTCCTGCCTGGGCTCGACGTCGCCGCGATCGAGAGCCAGCTCGCACGGGTCCTGGAGACGGGCCTGTCCGTCGTCGGTACGGAGCACCGTGGTCGTACGCCTGCTGATCCGGGCAGGGACCACGTATGGATGACGTCGTCGTTCGCGCTGACCGGACAGGACGGCCGGCGCCTGGGCGTCACAGATCTGGTCATGGACATCACCGACCGTCACCGGGCCCGTGAGCGACTGGCCCTCCTCGACGAAGCCAGCGCCCGCATCGGAACGACACTCGACGTCAGGCGCACGGCCCAGGAACTTGCCGATGCACTCGTCCCGCGCCTGGCCGACTTCACCGCGATCGACCTCCTGGATGACGTCGTCACGGGCGAGGCAGTCACGACCTCGGGTGCTGGCGACACGGCGCTGCGCCTCGTGGCCCGCAAGGCCTCCCATCCGGGGCTCACCGAAGGGCTCCGGCTGCTCGGGGAGCGTCAGGAGTTCCGCCCCGACTCACCCCATGCCCAGACCCTCTCCGACGGGCAGCCCCGATTGCTGACTGCCGTCGGCCCCGACGTCGACTGGGTCCGGAACTCTCCTGACCCGAGGATCCGAACCATGCTGACGCACGGGACCCACTCCATGATGGTGGTGCCCCTGCGCGCCAGGGACACCGTTCTCGGGGTGGCCCATCTGTACCGCACGGCGGCCCGTCCGGACGCTTTCGAACCCGACGACCTGGTCTTCGTGCAGGAACTGGTCGCCCGCGCCGCCGTCTGCGTGGACAACGCCCGCCGCTACACCCATGAGCGTGCCGCCGCCGTGACGCTCCAGCAGAGCATGCTCCCACGCAGCGTCCCTGATCAGAGCGCCGTCGAGGTCGCGCACCAATACCGTCCGGCCCACGCGCACGCCGGAGGGAGCGGCTGTTGGTTTGACGTGATCCCCCTCTCCGGCGCCCGCGTGGCCCTCGCGGTCGGCGACACACCCGCCACCGGTGTCGAGGCCGTCGCCTGCATCGGACAGATCTGCTCCGCCGTACGCACGCTCGCCCAGCTCGACCTCGCCCCCGACGAGGTACTGGCCCGGCTCGACGACATGGTGCCGCGGCTGGTCGAACGCGAACATACGGCAGGGTCCGCAGCCATCTTGGAGAAACTCGTCGGGGCCACCTGCCTGTACGCGGTCTACGACCCCGTTTCCCGCCGCTGTGTCATGGCGAGCGCCGGACACCCTCCGCCCGTCGTCTCCGATCCGGCCGGCCAGGTCCACTTGGCGGATCTGCCCTCCAACGAGCCCTTGGGACTGGGCGATCCCGTCTTCGAGCCGCACGAGATCGAACTCACCGAGGGCAGCACCCTCGTCCTGTACGGACGAAGCCTGCTGGCAGCCAGTCACGCAGATCCGGCACTGCGGGAACGGCTCAGCGCGCTCATCGCACAGAGCCGCCTTTCGCCGAACCACATCGGCCAGGCCGTGGCTGACTCAGTAGCCCCCCACTTGGCGGCCGAGGACGACCTTGCGTTGCTCCTGGCCCGCACCCGCTCGCTCGACGCCGCGCATGTCGCCACCTGGGACCTGCCCTGCGACCCCGCCGCCGTCGCCAGGACCCGCTCGCTCGTGGCACGAAGGCTCGACCAGTGGGGGCTGAGTCATCTGACCTTCACCACCGAACTCATCGTCAGCGAACTGGTCACCAACGCCATCCGCTACGGCGCCCCGCCGATCCGGCTGCGGCTCGTCCTGGACCGGATGCTGATCTGTGAGGTCAGCGACGCGGGCAGCAGCTCACCGCACATCCGGCGGGCCGCCACCGTCGACGAAGGCGGGCGCGGGCTCTTCCTCGTCGCCGAGTGCTCCCACCGCTGGGGAACCCGCTACGACGCCGTCGGCAAGACCATATGGGCGGAACAGCCCCTCACGGACGTCACCCCTCGCAGCATGCAGCCGTGACCGGCCGCGCCCGAATCCGGCGCGGGCAGCGGGGTTCGCGACGGTCGGGGAGGGCGAAGCAGTCGTGCCGGACGCGTGCCTGCCGCTGCAGGGAGTGGTCACGGGATGCGAGACAGGACCGCCGACTGGTGTTTCACCGTGACCCGGTGGCCGACGGGCCCTGGGCTTTCTGCCGGGCGCGGGTGACGATCCGGGGGCAGGAAGCCAATCAGGGCGCAAGCTGCTTACCGCTGGCGGCCGGTGGATTTCGGAGTGGCAGCAGGACGTCCGGTGGGTTGGGGCGCGGTCATGTCGAGCAGCAGCAGGGCGTCGTGGTCGGGGCTGCCGGGTTCGGCGGTGTAGACGCCGATACGTTGGCCGGGGGTGCCTTCGACGTGCAGTGACTGCGAGGTGAGGGTGATGGTTCCGACCTGCGGGTGCTGGAACGTCTTGTGGGCGGGCTTGCGGCCGGTGACTTCATAGCGTTCCCACAGGCCCGCGAAGTCGGGGCTCTTCAGAAGGAGCTCACCGACGAGGTTGGTGAGGTCGGGGGCGTCCGGAGCCGTGCCGGCGATGGCGCGCAGGCGGGCGACGCACGAGGTGATCTGCCGGTCCCAGTCGGTGAAGAGGTCGCGCGCCGCCGGGTGGAGGAAGAGGTAGCGGGCCAGGTTGCGGTGCTTGACGGGCCAGTCCTCCAGGCCCGCGTACAGGGCGAGGCCGCCGGGGTTCCAGGCCAGCATGTCCATGCTGCGGCTGATGACGTACGCGGGGTTCGGGCGCAGTGACTCCAGCAGCAGCTTCAGATGGGGGCGCACGGTGCGGCTGGGAGCGGGCGGCGGCTCGGAGACATAGCGGGCGGCGCGGGCGGCCAGCTCGCGCAGGTGCTGGTGCTCCTGGTCGTCCATGTGCAGGGCGCGGGCGAGCGAGTCGAGGACGGCGGGGCTGGGGCGGGTCTCCTTGCCGCGTTCCAGGCGCACGTAGTAGTCGATGCTGATGCCGGCGAGGGTGGCCAGCTCCTCGCGGCGCAGGCCGGGGGTGCGGCGGATGCCGGCCCCGATGGTGAGGCCGACGTGTTCGGGGCTGGTCTGGGTGCGGCGGGCGCGCAGGTAGCGGCCCAGCTCGGCGCCCTCGCTGGGCGCGCTCGTCGATGCCATGACTCCAGTCTCACCCGACGGGCACCCGCCCCGCGGGGCCGTGGGGGGCCCTGTCATTACCCCTGAAGAGCCCGCCCTGCCACAGGGGCGCAATCCGGGCGAAGGTGAGTGAGGAAGACGCCGTTTCCTCGCCGCCTGGCTCTGACCGGGATGCCCTGCCGGGCCGGGCGAGTGTGAGGAACGGGCAACGCTACGGACCGGAGAAGGCGAAATGCGCTACATCAAGCTGCGTGACCTGGAGGTTTCCCGGATCGGGCTGGGCGCGATGGGCATGTCCCACGGCTACACCGGCTCAGGCACCGACGACGCGGAGTCGATCAGGACCGTGCACCGGGCGCAGGAGCTGGGCGTCACCCTGATCGACACCGCCGAGATCTACGGCCCCTACACCAACGAGGAACTGCTCGGCCGGGCGCTGAAGGGCCGCCGGGACAAGGTGGTGCTGGCCACCAAGTTCGGCCTGGTCTCGCACGGCGGCGACGGTGCCTGGAACCTGGACTCCAGCCCTGCCAACATACGCACCGCCGTCGAGGGCTCCCTCAAGCGGCTGGGCACCGACCACATCGACCTGTACTACCAGCATCGGGTGGACCCGAACACGCCGATCGAGGAGACCGCCGGCGCAGTGGGCGAGCTGATTGCCGAGGGTAAGGTGCGCGCCTTCGGCCTCTCGGAGGCGGGCCCGGACACGATCCGCCGTGCCCACGCCGTCCAGCCGGTCACCGCGGTGCAGTCCGAGTACTCGCTGTTCACCCGCGGGATCGAGGAGCGCGTGCTGCCTGTTCTGCGGGAGCTGAACATCGGTCTCGTGCCGTTCTCCCCGCTGGGCCGCGGTTTCCTGACCGGCACCGTCCGCTCCACCGACCAGTTCGACGAGAACGACTTCCGGCGCGACAATCCCCGCTTCACGGGGGAGAACTTCCAGCGCAACCTGGCGCTGGCCGACGAGGTCAAGGCCCTGGCCGATGAGGCTGGTGCCACGCCCGGGCAGGTGGCGCTGGCCTGGCTGCTCGCCCAAGGTGACGACATCGCCCCGATCCCCGGCACCAAGCGCGTCAGCCGGGTCGAGGAGAACTCCGCAGCCGACACGGTCACGCTCACCGCCGAGCAGCTCGACCGGCTCGCCAGCCTGCCGCCCGCCGCCGGCGCCACCCACACCGAGGCCCAGGCCCGCATGCTCGAACGCTGACATCCGTCGTCCCGACCACACAGCACGACCCCCGTTTGGAGTAACACCTTTCATGCGTGCAGCAGTGATGTACGGAGCCGGTGACGTCCGTGTCGAGGACCGGCCCGACCCGAAGATCGTCCAGCCGGCCGACGCCGTGGTGCGCGTCGTCGCCTCCTGTGTGTGCGGCAGCGACCTGTGGCCGTATGCGTCGATGCCCGCCACCGACACCGGCCGCCCCATGGGGCATGAGTTCCTCGGCGTCGTGGAGGAGACCGGCGCGGAAGTGACCGGCCTGAAGGCCGGTGATCTGGTCGTCGCCCCGTTCACCTACAGCGACAACACCTGCGACTACTGCGCCAGGGGCCTGCACATCTCGTGCCGCAACGGCGGTCGGTACGGCTTCGACGGCGTCGACGGCGGCCAGGGCGAAGCCGTCCGCGTCCCCTGCGCGGACGGCACCCTGGTGAAGCTGCCGGTGGCCGCCGACTCCACGTTGCTGCCGTCGCTGCTGGCCCTGTCGGACGTGATGACCACCGGCCACCACGGCGCCGTCACCGCCGGCGTAGGCCGCGGCGATGCCGTGCTCGTGGTCGGGGACGGCGCGGTCGGCCTGTGCGCGGTGATCGCCGCCAAGCGACTCGGTGCCGAGCGGATCGTGCTGGCCGGCCGCCACGAAGCCCGCACCGGCCTGGGCCGCGAGTTCGGTGCCACCGACGTCGTCGCCGAGCGGGGCGAGGAGGGCATCGCCCGTATCCGTGAGCTGACCGGCGGCGTGGACAAGGTGATCGAGGCCGTCGGCACCCGCCAGGCCCTAGACACCGCGCTGGGCGCGGTCCTGGACGGCGGCACCATCAGCCGCCTGGGCGTCCCGCAGTACGAGCAGGGTCCGATCGGGCCGGCGGAGTTCATGCGGAACATCACCCTGACCGGCGGTGCCAGCCCCGCCCGCGCCTACATCGAGCAGCTGCTGCCCGACGTCCTGGACGGGACGATCGCCCCCGGCCGTGTCTTCGACCGGACCTTCACCCTCGACCAGGCACCGGACGCCTACCGGGCGATGGCCGACCGTCAGGTCCTCAAGGCCCTCGTCCGCCTCTGACCACCCGCTCCCACCCGCACAGCGAAGGACATCCCGCTCATGCAGACCGTCACCCTCAACAACGGCGTCGAGATGCCGATCCTCGGGTTCGGCGTCTATCAGATCCCCGCCGAGGACACCGAGCGCGCCGTCTCCGAGGCTCTGGCCGCCGGCTACCGCCTGCTGGACACCGCCGCCGCCTACGGCAACGAAGAAGCCGTCGGCCGAGCCATCAAGTCCAGCGGCATCGCGCGCGAGGAGCTTTTCGTCACCACGAAACTGTGGGTCCAGGACGCCCCCGCCCAGGACAACACCCGCCGCGCGTTCGAGACGTCCCTGAGCAAGCTGGGCCTGGACCACCTCGACCTGTACCTGATGCACCAGCCCTTCGGCGACGTCTACGGTCAGTGGCGCGCCATGGAGGCACTCAACCGCGAGGGCGCGGCGAAGGCGATCGGCGTCGCCAACTTCTACCCCGACCGCTTGATCGACCTGATCCTCAACAACGAGATCACCCCGCAGGTCAACCAGATCGAGACCCACCCGTTCTTCCAGCGGGCCGACTACCAGGACCTCATGGGCGAGCACGGCGTGCAGATCCAGTCGTGGGGCGGCTTCGCCGAGGGAAGGAACGACCTGTTCACCAACCCGCTCCTGGCCGGGATCGGCAAGGAGTACGGCAAGTCGGTCGCGCAGGTCGTGCTGCGCTGGCTGACTCAGCGCGGCGTCGTCGCCATCCCCAAGTCGGTGCGCGCCGAGCGCATGGCCGAGAACATCGACGTCTTCGACTTCCAGCTCTCCGACGAGCAGATGGCCCGGATCGCCACCCTCGACACGGGCAGCTCCCTGTTCTTCGACCACCACGATCCCAAGATGGTCACCTGGCTCGCGGGGCGCCGCCTGGACGCCTGACACGCACACGCTCCGGGACGGGCGGTAGGCCGCAATCGCGGGCAGCCGCTCGTCCCTTCTCGCTTCGGCCCACCCGCGCGAAGGACTTTCTGTGAACCAGCAGGACCGTGCGTCAGCCCGGCGCCGCACGATCCTGCGCGCCGCGCTGCTCACCGGAGCCGCCGCCATGACCGCACCGCCCCTCGCCGGCTGCTCAGCCGCGAACAACGACCGAGCATCCGGCCGGCGCAGCGCCGCGACGAGACCAACCACGAGCGGCTCGGTACGAGGCAGGGTGCTGCTCGCGTACTTCTCGCGGCCCGGCGAGAACTACCACTACGGCGACCGCACCACGCTGAAGGCCGGTAACACCGAGGTGTTGGCTCGCAAGATCCACGGCCTCATCGGCTGCGACGTGCATCGGATCGAGCCCGCCGATCCCTACCCGGAAAGCTACGACGCGACCGTCAAGCGCAACGTCCGTGAACAGGACACCGACGCCCGCCCCGCCATCAAGAGCGCGTTGCCCGATCTGGACGGGTACAGCACCGTGCTGCTGGGAAGTCCCATCTGGAACGTCCGCGCACCTATGATCATGACGGCATCCACGGAGCAGCACGACTTCACCGGCAAGACCGTCGTTTCCTTCACCACCCACGCCATGAGCGGGCTGGGCAGCACAGCCCGCGACTACGCCGCCTCCTGCCGCGGCGCCATCTTCGCCGACGGGCTGGCGGTCCGGGGCGAAGAAGTCGATCAAGCTGCCGATGAGACCGGCAACGCAGACAGGGACAGACTGGGTGTGGAGTTGCACCGAGTGTGGGCGAGGAAGGCAAGCACGTGAACGAGTTCGTGGACGACACCCTCGGCCGCTGGTTTGACCAGCAGGCCGGCATGCGAGAGACACTCCTCCGTGGTCCCGGTCAGCAGGCACAGGTCGAGTCGATGAGGCAGATGCTGATCGCCGCCGACCGCGCCATGACCAATGAGGGCGTGGCCGAGGAAGTCCAACAGCGCGTCGTGAACCGGATCTTTTGGGGCGAGCCCGAAGGCCGCGTCGACGTGCGAAGCCAGATGATGGCGGCTGTCGAGGCTATGACCCTGTCATTCGCCGGGCACCCCGACCGCGAGGGTCACGAGTGGGCGTCGTAAGCGGCACGCTCCTCGACCTTGCTCAGGACTACGAGTCCGAGGCCGTCGGCCTGCGGGTGTGGCAACGCGACCGGTGGGCGCTCCAGGAGACGGCGAAGCTGTTTCGGCGCATGGTCGGCAACCGCGAAGCCGTCGACCCCACCCGCATCACCATCACCTGGGCGACACTCATCGACATCCCCCAACGCTGGTGCCGGCAACACGGATACCAGGCCATCGCAGGACCCGACGGATACGTCATCCAACGCGGCAGCGAAACACCATTCGTTGCCGGGCCCGGCGACACGCTCCTCTGGGACGGGGAACAGCTCACCGTGCACCACGGCAACTGAGGCTGCTCCGGCAACACCACTTGCCGGATAGTCAGCGCCCGCGAACTGACCGTGCCCGGCCCATGCCCGACGACGAGAACTGAGGACGCCCCGCTCGTCCTGCCCCGGCAGGACGAGCGGGGCGACTTGCCGTGTCAGGGGCAGGACTCGCCGAACTTGACCGCAGTGAACGTCACTGGTTGCCCGCTCAGTTTCGCCCCGCCGGCCGGGCTCTGGGTGCACACCTGCCAGTTGGACTCGATCAGCACCATGCGGTCGTCGGCGCCGGCGTCGGTGACGGTGATCGACGTGCCCGAGTCGAGGGCGCCCCGGGCCGCCTTCACGCTCTTACCGCGGAAGTCCGGCATGGTGCCGTCCGCGGCAGACGGCGGGGCCTGATCCTTCGCGGGGCAGGTCTCGTCGAGCTTCACCGCCCCGAAGTCCAGCTTGGTGTCCGTAGCCTGCTTGCTGCCGGCCTTCACGTTCTGGGAGCAGACCTTCCAGTCACGGTCGAGGATCTGCATGCGGTCTCTGCCCAGCGAGTCATGCGAGGTGAGTGTGTAGAAGCCTGCCGCCTGCGCTCCGTCTTGGGCGGACTGCAGGCCCATGCCGACGAAGTTGGGGACGCTGGCCTTGGCGTTGCCGGCTTTGCCGTCGGCGGCACGGCTGGTGTTTTGTCCGGCCGACGGCGTATCAGGCGATGTTGTGCCTGTGTCGTTGGGTCCGCAGGCTGCGAGCAGGCCGATGGTGACCGCTGCTGTAATGGTGCCGATGATGCGGGTTCGCACGTTTCCCCCCGAGTGGTCCTGGTTCAGGCGGACCACGCTAGAGCACGGCTGTCACGCCCGAGGTAGGCAGTTCACCCGTCGTCACCGACCTGTGACTGGACGGTTGCCCAGGGTGAGACGGCGAAGGCGGCTGACCGGACACGAGCGCCCCGCTGCCTCGCCGCTGATGAGGTAAGGGAGCGGGGCACTTCGTAGTGTCGCGAGCTACTCCCAGCCGCCCAACACGCCGCCACTGAGCTGGCCCATGCAGATGTCGTCATCGAAGTGCCCTGGCGGCGGACGGGGATGGCGACCGGCCGCAGACCGGTGAGCATGCGGCCGACCGTCTTCCGCAACGCATGCCTGCGATGCTGTTCCCCTGGCGTGTGCCTGAAGTGGTTCCGTGGCGATGCCGTCCGGCGCGGTGCTTCGTTGGGGCGCGAACGGGCCCAGGAAGCGCCCGCTCCGAGCGCCTGGCCCCGTTCCGGGGCCGGCGTCGGGCCGAGACGCTCAGCGAAAGGCGGCGATACCGGTCACCGCGCCGCCGATGACCAACGAGTGGACCTCGCTGGTGCCTTCATAGGTGAGAACCGACTCGAGGTTGTTGGCGTGACGCAGTACCGGGTATTCGAGGGTGATGCCGTTCGCGCCGAGGACGGTGCGGCACTCGCGGGCGATCGCGATCGCCTCCCGGACGTTGTTGAGCTTGCCGACGCTGATCCGCTCCGGGGTGATCCGGTCCGCGTCCTTCAGGCGGCCCAGGTGTACGGCGAGCAGCATGCCCTTGCCGAGTTCGAGGGACATGTCTGCCAGTTTCTGCTGGGTGAGCTGGAAGCCGGCCAGCGGGCGATCGAAGACGGTGCGGTCGACGGCGTACGAGATCGCCGTCTCCAGGCAGTCCCGGGCGGCGCCCAGCGCGCCGAAGACGATGCCGAACCTGGCTTCGTTGAGGCAGCCGAGCGGGCCGGACAGGCCCCGCGCCTGGGGCAGCATCGCGTCCGCGGGGAGGCGGACGTCCTCCAGGACCAGCTCGCTGGTGACGGAGGCCCGCAGGGACAGCTTCTGCTTGATGTCGTTGCGGGTGAAGCCGGGAGTGCCCGCGGGGACGAGGAAGCCGCGCACGCCGTCGTCGGTGCGGGCCCAGACCACCGCCACGTCCGACACCGAGCCGTTGGTGATCCACATCTTGGTGCCGTTGAGGATCCAGTCGGATCCGTCGCGCGTGGCGCGGGTGCGCATGGAGCCGGGGTCGGAGCCTGCGTCCGGTTCGGTCAGCCCGAAGCATCCGATGAAGCGGCCGGCGGCCATGCCGGGCAGCCACTGCTGCTTCTGCTCCTCGGAGCCGTACTTCCAGATCGCGTACATCGCCAGCGAGCCCTGGACGGAGACCAGGCTGCGCAGGCCGGAGTCGACGGCTTCCAGCTCCATGCAGGCGAGGCCGTAGGCGACCGCGCTGGTGCCGGCGCAGCCGTAGCCCTGCAGATGCATTCCGAGGACGCCCAACTCGCCGAGTGAGAGGGCGAGTTCGCGGGCCGGGATGGTGCCCGTCTCGAACCATTCGGCGATGTGCGGCCGTAGCTCGCGGTCGCCCATGGCGCGGACGGTGTCGCGGATGTCGCGCTCCTCGTCGCTGAGCAGGGTGTCGATCCCGAACAGATCGAGGGGGTGCACGGGCTGGGCGGACACGGGCTCTCCTGACGTGCTGACAACGGTGAGGGGTGGCGCTAGCATGCCGGTCACGGATATCGGATCTGGGATGTTGGATCCAATTCGGATCGTAGCCGCACGCCCAGTGCTTGCCAAGACATGAAGGGAGCCCGCATGTCACCTGACCGAACGGCCCCGCCCGGGGCCCTGTCCGGGATCGTCGTCGCGGACTTCGGCCGCGTGCTGGCGGCACCGTACCTGACGATGCTCCTGGCCGACCTCGGCGCCGAGGTCGTCAAGATCGAACGCCCGGTCAGCGGCGACGAGACCCGGGCCTGGGGCCCGCCCTACGCCGACGGCGAGGCGACCTACTTCCTGGGCGTCAACCGCAACAAGCGTTCCGTCGTCCTGGACCTGACGGACGACGGAGACCGGGCCGCCGCACGGGACATCGCCGTACGCGCCGACGTGCTCGTGGAGAACTTCCGGCCGGGCACCATGGAGCGCCTGGGCCTCGGCTACGAGGCGCTGAGCGCCCTCAACCCCGGCCTGGTCTACTGCTCGGTCACCGGCTTCGGGACGGACGGCGGCGCCGCGCTGCCCGGATACGACCTCCTGGTACAGGCGATGGGCGGCCTGATGAGTGTCACCGGCGAGCCGGACGGATCCGGTACCAAGGCCGGTGTCGCCCTCGTCGACATCATCACCGGGCTGCACGCGGGCATGGGCGTGCTCGCCGCGCTGCGCCATCGCGAGCGCACGGGGGAGGGGCAGCGGGTGGAGGTCTCCCTGCTCGCCTCGCTTCTCTCCGCGCTCAGCAATCAGTCCTCGGCGTACGTCGCCGGCGGGATCGTCCCGCAGGCCATGGGCAACCGGCATCCGTCCATCGCGCCGTACGAAGTGGTGGAGGCGGCCGACCGGCCCCTCGCCCTCGCCGTCGGCAACGACCGGCAATTCGCGGCGCTCTGCCGCGAGCTGGGTGTCCCCGAACTGTCCGGCGACCCGCGTTTCGCCACCAACCCGGCCCGGGTCGCCCACCGTGAGGACCTGCTCGCCGCACTCGACGCACCGCTGCGCACGCGTCCGGCGCAGACATGGTTCGAGGTCCTCACCGCCGCCGGCGTGCCGTGCGGACCGATCAACGATCTGGCGGCGGCCTTCGAGCTCGCCGACGGGCTCGGTCTGCAAGCCCGGGTCACGATCCGCGATCCGCGGCGCGACCAGCCGGTGGAGCAGGTCGCCAACCCCATCCGGCTGGGTGCCACGCCCGCCGTCTACCGCAGCGCGCCGCCGCGGCTCGGCGAGCACACCGGCGAGGTCCTCGCCCGGTTCGGGCGGCGTCCCGGCCCGCTGGACGCGACTCCGTAGACCGTCCGTCCGAACACCCTGCTCCACGGGCTGCCACCATCAGGCGACCGGACCACTGACCCGCCCATCTGTTCCACCAGCCTGTTCCACCGGCCTGATCCACCGGCCTGTTCCACCGGCCACGACGGCATTATTGGAGAGCTCCGCCATGACCAGCCCGACCCCGAGGCGGCGACCGCCCACCACCCAGCAGTTCGTGCTGGGGGAGCTCAGACGGGCCATCACCAGCGGACAGCTGGAGCCGGGCGCACCGGTCCGGCAGGACGCGCTGGCCGAGCGGCTCGGCGTCAGCAGGCTCCCTCTGCGGGAGGCCCTGAAGACGCTTGAGGCGGAGGGCCTGGTGCGCCACGAGGCGCACCGCGGCTACTTCGTCGCCGTCCTGTCCCTGGTCGACCTCCGCGAGGTCTACCGCCTGCGGGAGATCCTGGAGGCCGAGGCCGTACGGCAGGCGGGTGCGCGGTGGGACGCGGCGACGATGGAGGCGCTGGAGGCGGCCCAGGGTGAGGTGGAGACCGCGGCGCAAGCAGCCGACGTCACCGCGATGACGCTGGCGAACCGTGACTTCCACTTCATCCTCTACGAGGCGGCGGGCATGCCGCGCCTGGTCCGGCTGATCGCCACCCTCTGGGACACCACCGACGCCTACCGCGCCCTGTACTACGCCGAAGAGGGCCACCGCGACCATGTGCTGCGTGAGCACCGCATGGTGCTGGACGCGCTGCGGGCCGGGCAGGTGGAGGAAGCGGTACGCCTGCTCGACGAGCACCGGGGGCACGCGGTGGCCGCGTTGGAGGGGATCCTGCGGGACAGCTGACACAGGCCGTCGCCCTGTCGGCGGCGTCGCGGGCCGCAGGCATCCGGCCGGGACGGAAGACATCCCCGGTCGCGCCCGCGGGGCCGGGGATGGCGCGAGGACCGCTCCGTACCGCTCTACAACCGGCGTGAGAGGACCGCCAGCAGCAGGGCCGCCCGGTCCTGGGCCGATTCCAGGTCGAGGCCGGTGAGTTCCGACACGCGTGCCATGCGGTGGCGCAAGGTGTGCCGGTGCACGCCCAGTGCCCGGGAAGCCGGTTCCCACCCGCCGTTGTGCTGCAGGAAGGCCTCCAACGACTGGTAAAGCACCGGATGTTCCTCGAGTGGCGTCAGCAGGTCGTCGGCCAGGTGGCCGACGGCCGTGCGCACGGTGGCGTCCGCGAGGAGCGCGGGAAGCCGCAACTGCCCGTAACGCGCCACTCGTCGGCGATCCGCCTTTGCCTGGGCGGCCGCGTATCGTGCGGCGCGCAGCGCGGCGGACAGGTCGTCCGGTGTCGTGCCGCCGCTGACCCCGATGGTCACGTCGGCCGCTTCGAGGGCGTCCAGCACCGTCTCCAGATCCGCGATGCGGGTCACGACCACCACGCCGTCCTCTTCCTCCCGCAGGAGATAGGGACATGAGGCAAGGTCGTCGAGGCTGCGTGCGGCCTGCTGCACGAGGGCCGGCCGCTGGTATCTGGACTGCAGCAACAGCAGGACCACCAGCCGGTCGGCCGGTGCGAAGCCGAGGTGCCGCAACGACCGGTGTGCGGCCTGCGCGGTGAGGCCGCCGTCGAGCAGTGTGCCCAGGACGGCTGCGCGCAGCGCCCGGTGTGCCTGTACGACCTCCTGCGGCCGTTCGAGTTCCAGCGACAGCAGTGAGGCCGCGTGGGTGAGCAGCAACTGGTCGAGGGGCGTGAACTCCGCGTCGGCCGCCACCGCCAGCAGCCCGCGCCGGGTCCCGGCGACCCCGAGCGACTGGACCATGAGGTGTCTGCTTCCGTCGCAGACGCTCAGCCCCAGCGGTCCCGCCGCCCGGACGCCGTCCGAACCGACCTCGACCCGCACCCGTTCGACAAGAGCGGCGCCGTCCCCGGGCGCCGATCCGAGGACCAGGTGATGGGCGTCGGTCACCGCCACCTCGGCGTCGAGCGCCTTGGCCAGGTGCCGCAGGATGCCGGGGATGCCCTTGCCGAGTGCGGCCCTGGTCATCTGGTGCTGGTGGGCCAACACCCGTCTGAAGGCCGCGTTCTGCTGCTGCGCCAGTGCTGCGGCGACAGCCTGGATGACGGCCAGGAACGGTGTGGCCAGCGGGACTTCCACCAACACCAGGCCGCGGGCGGCGCATTGCTTGACGAGCGCCGTCGGCGTCCGGTCGTAGCTCAGGCCGGTGCCGAAGCCGATCCCGGTGACCTTCCCGTCGGCCAGCCGGTCGGCGTACTCGCGCTGCGCCTGTGCGGAGCGGCCGAGCCGCAGACCGGTGGTCAGCACGAGCTCGCTGCCCTGCAGCCAGGGGGCCGGATCGGGCAACTCCACGGTGTGCGCCCACCGTACGACCCGCTGCGGATCCCCGGTGAGCAGGCGAAGGCCCAGCCCGGGAAGGCTGAGGAGATCGGCGATGGTCACCGGCATGTCAACGCTCCGGACAGCACTGGTCCAAGACGTCACGTCCCTGGACAGGTTGGAGCGGCGGCGAGGCTGAATCTCAACGATTCGGCGCGGCTGCCGCCGAGTGGCGGAAACCTAGCATGAGCCCACTCGAACGGGGCTGCGAAGCGTTCCCGTCGAGCCTCCGAGAACAGACCTGGGAGCCCCGATGGCCGAAACCAATGCATTGAGAACGGGCGACGAATCCTCTCCGCCGGCGGACGACGCCGCGCTGGCCGCCCTCGGCTATACCTCCGAGTACAAGCGGGAGATGAGCCTGTGGGGCAACTTCGCCCTCGGTTTCACGTACCTCTCGCCCGTCGTCGGCGTCTACACCCTGTTCGGCTTCGCCCTGGCCACCGGCGGCCCGCCGATGATCTGGAGTCTGGTCATCGCGGGCGTCGGCCAGTTGCTCGTCTCCCTGGTGTACGGCGAGATCGTCGCCCAGTTCCCGGTCTCCGGGGGCATCTACCCGTGGGCACGCCGGCTGTGGGGACGCCGCTGGGCCTGGATGGCGGGCTGGGTGTACGCGCTGGCACTGCTGGCGACCATCGCCTCGGTCAGTTACGGCGCCGGCCCGTTCGTCGCGCTGATCCTGGGATTCGCACCCGGGACCACCAGCACCGTCCTGTGCGCCCTGGCCGTCATCCTCATCGCCACCCTGCTCAACCTCGGCGGCACCCGGGTCATGACCTCGGCCGCCATCTTCGGCTTCGCCGCCGAGCTCGCGGGTGCCGTAGTGGTGGGGATCTGGCTGCTGACCACCCATCGCGAGCACGGTCTGGGTGTCGTGCTGCACACCTTCGGCGCCGGGTCGTCGGGCTCGTACACCTCCGCCTTCCTCGCGTCCGGTCTGGTCGGCCTCTATCTCTACTACGGCTTCGAAGCCTGCGGTGACGTCGCGGAGGAGGTCAGCGATCCCACCCGGCGCATTCCCAAGTCGATGCGCATGACGATCTACGTCGGCGGTGCCGCCGCGACCTTCGTGGCCGTCGCCCTGCTGCTCGCGGTGCCCGACTTCGGGGCGGTGATCAGCGGCCAGGACGCCGACCCCGTGTACACGGTCCTGCGCGGCGCCTTCGGCGACATCGGCACACGGATCGTGCTCTGCGTCGTACTGATCTCGTTCCTGTCCTGTGCCCTGAGCCTGCAGGCCGCCGGCAGCCGGCTGCTGCAGTCCTACGCCCGCGACCGCATGATCTTCGGCAGCACCTACCTGGCCCGGTTCTCCCCGGCCCGGCATGTGCCCCCGTACGCGCTGGCCGTGACCGCGATCCTGCCCGCGCTGGTGATCCTCGGCTCGACGATCTCCGCCGACGCGCTGACCCGCATCGTCTCCTTCGCCGCGCTGGGGATCTACATCGGCTTCCAGATGGTCGTCCTGGCCGCGCTGCGGGCACGGCTGAGGGGCTGGCGGCCCAGCGGCACGTTCCGCCTCGGCGCCTGGGGCCTGCCGGTGAACATCGCCGCCCTGGTCTACGGAGTAGCGGCCGCGGTCAACATGGCGTGGCCGCGCACCCCGGCCGCGGCCTGGTACGACAACTACCTGGTGATCATCTCGGCTGTCCTGGTCATCGGCCTGGGCCTGGTGTACCTGTTCGTCGCCAAGCCCGACCGGCGCAGCGAGGCCCCCGCGGGCGACGCCATCCCGAGCTGACGGACCACATGAGGGCGCTGCCCGCGCGCGGCCCCCGGCGGCGCCCCCATGTTCCGTGCCGACAACCCGAAAGGCTGGCGGTGCCACCGACCTTGCCACCCGTTCGTGCCCGGGTAATCCGTGGGGGGCTGCGTCCAAGCGTTCTTGGGTCTTGCTCACCGTTTTCTGTCCTTCCGGCGGCGCTACCTGACGACCCGGACCTCGCCGATCGCCACATGCAACTGGGACCGCTGAGTCTGAGTGAGCTGGCCGGTCTGTCCGCCGCCGCAGGCGGTGACCCGCCAGGCGATCGACCACGTCGGCGTGGCGATCAGCGCGTACCTGTCGCCGGACGCGGCAGCCGACGTCCTGGCATAGACGTGACCGCAGGTCGGAGACTGCGGCATGCCGGCGGAAGCCCGGTAGACCGTGCCTGGGCCATGGCAGGTCACCGTGGCGCCGCCAATCCCGAGACCCTGCGGAACTGGGTGCGGGCAGTTGGTGCGAGCCGGTCGCGTAGATACCGGGCGGAGGTGCCGACCGAACCGCCGACGCCGTCGGAGTCGGGGAATGCCGCTTTGTGCAAGAAGGCCCGCGAGCTGGAGGAGGAATGCGAGATCCTGCGCGTTCCGGCGAAGGATTCCGGCGGAGACGCGCAGGTGAACTGCTTTCAGTTCGTCGCCGACCGCCAAAGCCGGTACAGCGTGAAGCGGCTGTGCACCACCCTCGACATCGCCCGGTCCGATAAAGCGTCCTACGGTCCAGTGGGAAGCGGTATAGCCGCGTTTTCCATACGATGCCGTTCTCCGGCAGTGAAAGTCGGTCCGTTCGTGCGGGGCCGCAGAGGACCGGCGACGGCTGCGGCGAGGATGGCGGGGCGTACCAGGGTGTCGGGCGACGCCTCCAGCGTCAGTACGTCGGTGAGTGCTGTTGCGACGCGGAAGTTGCCCGTTGCCGTATAGGACAGGCGGCTGACGTAGCGGCGCAGTAGTCGGTCGGTAAAGTTGGGCTTCTTGCCCTGGGTGGTGGGGTAGTGGATGTCCTGTCCGACAGCCAGGGACCAGGCGATGTTCACAGGACGGGCGATGGACCGCTGGGCCTTTCGGGCCAGGCCCTCGGCAGGTCCGGAGGACAGCAGGCGATGCAGGGCGAGTGCCCCCTGGGCGGCCACCGACATGCCGTGGCCGTAAATGGGATTGAACGCTGCGACGGCGTCCCCCAGCACGATCAGACCCTCGGGCCAAGCCTTGAGACGCTCGTAGTAGTGGCGTGTGTTGGCGGTGCTGTGGGTGACGGTGACGTCGGTGAGTGGTTCCGCCCGGGAAATGAGATCGGCCACGATCGGGTGGCGCAGGCTGCGCGCGTACTCCTCGAAGGCGCCCGGTTCACGCGTGGGGTGCGCACCGGGGGGACCGTAGAGGCTGACGTGCCAGCGGTCGTCCTCTATCGGGAGAATGCCGCCCGCCGCGCCGGGGTACCGAGGATCGGCCAGTACGTTGATCACCGGCCAGTCTCGTGTGGAGACGGGAGCCCGGTAGATCCGGCTGGCATAGGCCATGCCCGAGTCGACGCTGTCCGAGACCAGGCCGTCGACGCCCAGTTCCGGTAGCCACTGCGGGGTGCGAGTGGCCCGGCCGGAGGCGTCGATGACGAGGTCGGCGGAGATCTGTGTCTCGTCACCGCCGGCGGTGCGAAGCCGAACCCCGGTGACTCTGCGGGAATCGCCCATGAGGGCAGTGACCCGGGTGTTCGGTCGCACGCTGACCCGAGGGCTCTGGAGGACCTGTTGGCGGATCACGGCGTCGGTCAGATTCCGGCTGGCGGCCAGCAGGTAGTGGGTGTCGTGCTGCCACCGGCGGTACCAGCCTTCAGGGGAGAGGTAGACCATGTTGGTCGTCATGGGTACCTGGTTGGCGCCCGCGTTCCGCAGCCGTTCGACCGTGCCGGGCAGCAGTGCGTCGATCGCCTTTGCTCCGCCCGACAGGAGCGGGTGGAAGTGCGCGGCCTGGGGAACGCCGGTGCGCGGCTCTGGGCCGTCCGGCAGGCTGTCGGCTTCGATGATCTCGACGGTGTCGACGCTGCCCTGGACGGCGGCCGCCGCGAGCATCCCTGCGAGGCTGCCGCCGATGACGACGGCGCTGGTGGATCTCCGGTGCGATGCTTCAGTCATGATGGCTGCTTTCGGCGGGGGCACTGTAGTGCGCACGGATGCCTGACAGGACGGGCGAGGCAAGGGCGTTGGACAAGGGGATCAGGTCACGCGAGCGCCAGGGCTGAGTCTCCGCGGGCTCGTCGAGGCCGGCGCCTGTTCGGCGTTGCCGTGTGCCGGCAATTTCGATCATGGCGGCGTCCGCTATGACCTCGCTGGTCTGCCGGGCTTCGCCGCGGGCCACGGCGCTGTGGTAGGCCTGCTCACGCACCGCGGTGTCGTAGTACGGCGCCAGCGCGAGCAGAGCGTCGTAGGCTCCGGGAGTGGGTACACGCTCCAGTTCAGTCCACAGCGGCGCAAGTTCCCGCAACTGCTTCAAGGACTGCACAGCCTGGGCTATTCGTGGTCCGGCCAGGGGAAGACCGAATCCGAGGACGACGAGTACGGCGGACGGGGCCGCCGTCTGCGGAGCGACCTGGTCGATGAGGAAGTCCCAGTCGTGCCCCGTCCAGCGAGCCGCGATCGCGACCAGCTTGATGACGTCGTAGCACACGTGAAGCACATAGCCCCAGGCCAGAATCCGCAGACCGACACGGAGGGAACCCTGGACCTCCCGCGACCATCGCCAGCACAGAACAGCCGTGGTCATGGTCGCCGCGCCCTGAGCCACGAGGTACGTCAGGATCATCTCTCGTATGAACGGGGTGCCGGCGTAGTACCCGTCGAAGACGGTGAGCTGCTCCACCGGTGCGCTGCCCAGCCAGAAGAGGACGTTGATGGAGACCACCGCGAAGCTGTAGGCGGCGATGCAGACCCGCGATGCCCACCGGGTCTGCTCGGGTGGTGCCGGGCGCCAGTTGATGATCAGTAGAAGGCTCGCGCCCCCGAAGACAGTCAGTGCCGAATACGCCACAGGGGCTGCGAAGTTGGGCACCCCGGTGAATCGGTTGATGGCGGCGATGGAGTCCGGCGCGGCGAAGAAGAAGACCAGAGCCCCGTCGAAGAGCAGCAGGACGACTGCGCTGAGCAGCATGTCGTGGCGTTTGCGTAAGAGCGCTGGGACTTTGAGCAGGCAGATCAGGAGCAAGGCGAAGCCGCATGCGTAGAAGGCAATGTTGTTGGGTCCATGGCTCACCGGGCTGTGGTCCTCCTCGGGGCGTGGCGCGGGCAGCCCCTTGCGCTTCGGATGGGCATCAGCGGATGCGGTGAATCAGGGAGACCTGGATACGGCCCGCGAGATTCACCGGATCCACGGCGGCACGCGCCTCCGCCAGGACGGCCTGGACAGCCGTGGCGAAACGGACGCCAAAGATTTCAGCGGCCTCCTCCTGGTGGAGGGCGCCGGCGTCGTCCGCTCGCATGGCGACATGCAGGCCGATGTCCATCCGGGCCAGCCGGCGGTTCCGCCTCTTCGGGCTCGGAGAGTGCAGCCACGATGTCCCGTACTGCGTTGCTTACCTGCTCGTCCATGGAACGCGCCGCTGCAGGCCCGTGCGCAGTGAGGGAGCCGCAGTGCCCCTCGAACATGGGCCAGGCCTCATGTCCGATGATCACCATCTGGTGGTCCAGGTCCGTGTGCTCTTCATAGGCGATCACATCATGGGTTGTGCGGTCGATCCACAGTCCGCTGGCGGTCCCGCGCGGGAACGCCACAGCCCGCAGCCGGACAGGGCGGCCCCGCACCTTGGCCAGGGCAGCGCTGACGGCCGGTATGAGGTCCTCGTCGCGGCCCGGCGCCTTGAAGGCGTTGACCAGCAGGGCACTCAGCCGTCTCATGGCCCGTATTCCCGTGCTCACCGCGCACCTTCGTTCACGCCAGGCGCCCGCCCCAGGCGCGCATCCGCGGACGGTTCGGGTGCGCTCCGTCGCCTGGACGGTGAAGTCCGTTCCCACCGGGAGGTGATCCGTTGAGCGCTGCTGTGATCTGTCGGCGACTGAGCCCAGGACTCACGTTCCGGTTCCCGGAGCGGATCCTGCGGAGCACGGCCGAACGCCGGGACGACTTCCACAGGCGGGAACGCGCAGGGCGTATGGTCCCGCAGGTCCTGACCTACCGACAGGCCGATCGAGGATTCCGAGTCCTCGTCGTCGGCGGACGGCCGTAAGTTCCCTGCGAGGCCTGCATCGACCCGCTGTGTTGTTCTCACTGGCCTTCTTCGCTCTCGTCGATTTCCAGCAGGGCCTTCAACGTCGCGTTGAGCACCTTCCACCGCTCAGGTGGCAGGTCCAGAGCCTGCCGAAGGGCAATGCCCCTGACATCGTCATGTCCGGACCACGCCGGAGCCAGAGGATCGCCGACGGCTGTCGTCGCCGAAGCTTCCGGCTGCCGCGCGGCGAGAACGCCCAGCAGCACACGGTTGAGCGACTCGGACGCCGGGGCGGTGAAGAACGCTTCCCCTCCTTCGACGTGGAAGAAGTCGACCAGGCCGTGCAGCAGTTCAATGCTGGGCACCTTGTCGCCGGCGCAGACCTGCCGCGCCCAGAACGAGGAGACTCCCAGCTGTCGGGAGATGCTGCCGGCGAGGTCCGACATCCGCAGGCCGTTGCGTGCCAGGTACGCGTTCGACAGGGCCTTGAGACGAGTCCGGACCCGGTCATTGACGGTGTCGGCCGGGAGGGCGTCGCCCCGCAGCAGGCTGAGGACAGCGTCTTCGGGCAGAGCCGTTTTCGCCGCCAGCTTCTTGGCGTCGAGCAAGTCCAACCGCTGCAAGCTCTGCTCACTGATGAGTGCCTCAAGGCGTTCCAGTGTCTCGGCCAGAGACGGGGCAGGATTCATCGACGTACTCCCCGGAGGTTCTGGAGTGAACGCTGCGCTTGCCGGGCACTGTACGCGCCTCCTGTCCAAGATTTCAACGATCACCAATTGGCTCGAAATGATCGTTGAACGGATGATCTCAGGCCGCGCGGTGAAGGGGGCCCGACTGCGGTTGACCTGGGAAAGGCGGGGCAGTCGCGGGGATTTCGCCCCATCGGGGCTCGGGAGTTGATAACCGAACAGTCATGACGTCATCCGCTTGATGACCCGATGGCGGCTTCCCGATCGCCTGCAGGACTCGGCGTGAGCCGCCGCCGGGCCGGCGTCTGTCCGATCAGACCGTGTTGAGGCTGTCCAGAAGTCTGCGTTCCGCCGGTGTGAAGGGGGGCTGGTGCAGTTGCGGGCGCCGGGGGCCGACCAGGGCGGCGAGTAACACGCTGGGTTTGACGAGGGAGGTGGGCGGTGCCTGGAGGGCCAGTACGTCGGTGAGGGCTGTGGCGGCGTGGAAGGATCCGGTGGCGGTGCGGGACAGATGGCTGACGTAGCGCTGCAGAAGGCGGTCGGCGAGGTTGGGGCTTCTGCCCGTTGTGGTGGAGAAGAGGATGTCCTGCCCCACGGCCAGGTCCCATGCGGTGGTGACGGGGCGGCCGACAGCACGCTGGGCGCGCCGCGCCAGGCCTGGTGCAAGGACGTTCGAGAGTTGGTCGCGCAGGGCGACGGCGCCTTGTGCGGCTACTGATATGCCCTGTGCGTATACGGGGTTGAAGGCCGCGACGGAGTCGCCCAGTGCCACCAGGCCGTCGGGCCAGGCGGCGAGTCGCTCGTAGAAGTAGCGGTGGTTGGCGGTGCTGTGGGTGACGCTGACGTCGGTGAGCGGCTCGGCGTGGCGGAGGAGGTCGGCCAGGACGGGGTGGCGAAGGGTGCGGGCGAAGGGTACGAAAGCATCAGCGTCCCGTGTGGGGTGTCCGCCGGGGGCACCCATCAGACTGACGTGCCAGCGGTCACCCTCGATGGGCAGAATCCCACCGGCGCCTGCGGGCTGAGGCAGACGGGGGTCCGCGTTCACTCCGACCACGGGCCAGTCCTTGGTAGGTACCGGCGCACGATAGAAACGGCTGGCGTAGACGAGGCCCGACTCGATCCGGTCCTCGCCCAGACCTGTGATACCCAGCTCGGCAAGCCACTGAGGCATGCGAGTGCTCCGGCCGGAGGCGTCGATCACCAGATCGGCGCGCAGCACTGCCTCCCTGTGACCGGCAGCGAGGATACGCACGCCGGTGACCTTGCGCCGGTCCCCGAGCAGTCCGACTGCCTTGGTGTTCGTCCGGATGCTGACCTTGGGGTCCTTGATCAGCTGTTGCCGGACGACGAAGTCGGTGAGGTCGCGGCTCGCGGAGATCAGGAAGTGCGTGGTCCGCTGCCAGCGCCGGTACCAGCCCTCGGGCGAGTAGATGACCATGTTGGTGGTCATGGGTACCCGGTTGGCGCCGGCGTCCAGCAGCAGGTCGATGGTGGAGGGCAGGAGGCTGTCGATGGCCTCGGCCCCGCCGGCGTGCAGGAAGTGGATGTGAACACCCTGCGGGACTCCCACGCGCGGTCCGGGTCTGTCAGGCAGTTCGTGGGCCTCGAGGACTTCCACGGAGTCGACATGGTCCTTGACCGCGGCGGCAGCCAGCAGGCCGGCGATGCCGGCGCCGATGACGACCGTACGGGTGGACGACCTCAAGTGCGGGGCTTCACTCATGATGGGCTGCCTTCTTCAGTGGCACGAGGTGCTCACGGAGATCACGGACGATGGGGGGAACCGAGTCGGCCGACGCGCCTACCGGGCTCACCCTGCTCCATGACCCGGACCGGGTGTTCGCCGAGCTGGAGACCCGCACACTGCCGCCCGAGGCCACGCTGCTGCGGCGCATGAGCTGGGACGACCTCGTCATGGCCCGAGCGATCGTCGACGCCGAGGAGTGGTCCCGGCCGCTCCGGCTCGCCGTCGCCAGGGCGCTGCGCGCCGAAGCGCAGGACACCCAGGCGCGGGATGCCGGGAAGACGGAGCTCGCGCAGCACGATGCCCCGGCTTCGAGAGCGGACGTCGAACCGCCCTGCCTGGAGACGGTGCTCGACGCGTTCGACCATGGTCTGCTGTGGTCTGCTGTGGTCGGCGGTCGCCGACCGCATGCCCAAGCCCGCGCAGGCTTCACGGCTGGTCGGGCCGTCGGCCCGCAACTTCGTCCGTCCCAGGATCTTCGACGGGCTCGTGGGCCTGATCCATCTGCGCCTGGTCAAGGACGGACACGCCACCCCCGACATCGCATGGTCAGGGGTGCCCGGACTCGCCCTCCCGGAGGAGTGGGAGAAGGCCATGGACGACGCCGTCGACACCGCCGTGGCCGACACGCCCGACACGGCGCCCCTGCGCGCCCTGCTTGCCGGCGCCGCGCGGACCTCCGCGTAGCCGGCGGGGCCGTCGCGGGAACCGTCGGTCAGGAAGCGCTCGGTGGGACCGCTGTCTGGCTGCGGCCCACTTCGGTCCGTACGGCTCCCTTGCTCGCGCCGATGACCAGAGCGTTCGCGGCCGCCTGGGGGGTGAGGGCCTGGTGCAGGACGAGGAGGCACTACCAGCTGGACTACATTGCGTCGGCACTCTTGGGAAGGGCGCGCCAACGGCGTTCGAAGTCGTCGGCCTGCTTGGCGATGCCCTCGGTGGTAGTGGGTCTGCTGTATCGGGCGGTGATGCCCCGATGGGCGCAGTCCTGACCACGTCCTTGGCAGAGGGTCTGTCCGTGTCCGGATCTCGCCGGCGTAGGCGTCTGACGGGTCATGGACTGGACCGTCCACCGGTACGAGCGCTTCCGGCAGCGCTGCATGCTCGCAAGGTTCCCGGACCTGCAGGTCGACACTCACGGAGCCGGGCCCCCGACGGCGGTCACCTCGGTGCGCTCCAGACCGAGGCCCGCTGCTGCATGGGGCGAGAGCGTGTCTCTTTGATCAGCTGGTCAGTTGATCGGATGTGTCTGTCCGGTTAGTGATCACTGATGCGATGCGGGGCCGGATCGAGCCGCTGATGCCGGCCGATCCGGTCCGCGGTCGGCGATGGGCCGACCATCGCAGGACCCTTGAGGCCATCGCGTGTAAGTGCCGCACCTGCTCGCCCTGGCGGGACCTGCCAGACGAACTCGGCACGTTCCAGACAGCTCACGAACGGCTGATCCGGTGGGCCGTGGACGGAGCCTGGGAAAGAATCCTCGTCGCTGTCCTGGCCGCAGCCGACAATGATGACGACATCGGTTGGACCGTGTCAGTGGACTCCACCGTCTGCCGGGCCCATCAGCATGCCGCCGAGGCCAGGAAAGGGGGCGCCGGACCGGGCCGAACCCGACGACCACGCGCTCGGTCGCTCCCGCGGCGGCCTGAGCACGAAGGTCCACCTGGCCAGCGACAGTCGCGCTCGCCCTCTGACGCTCCGCGTCACCGCAGGCCATGCGGACGGACAAGCTCGCCGTCGCTTACGAGGCTGCACTCCACTTCGCCGCCATCCTCATCTGGGCGCGGTGCTGACCGCGCGGGATGTCTATCAGCTGTCGTAGAAGAACAGCTCAAGATCCTCCATGGACCCTGGTCCGGTCAGGAAACCCTCCGCCTGAGCGATCTCCTTCTCTGGCGGTACCCGGCCCTCCCGAAGAAGCTGTGTCATCCATTCCTCGCCCTGCTCGCCGATCGCGTAGATGCCAGACAACAGCTCGGACATACCCGCAGAGTGTTTCGGGCGGTGACCGACAACAGGCTGGAGGTCCCACCCTCCTGCTCGGGCGGCAAGCCGGAGTACCCCCGCCCAGTTGGCGATCCGCCCGATGCGTACGTGCCACGAGTCCTCGGTGAACGGAGCTAGTCGGCCGCCATGCAGGGCGTTGGTCGCGGCCATGATGTCCGCCACCACCTGCCGCTCCACGGCATCACGAACCCAGCGTCTCTCCTGCGCTTCCTCAATAGCGGCTGCCCACCACTCCCACGCGTCGTCCAGCCGGGCCGTGAATGTATTCATCAGGACAGAGTCTCACGCGTGTGGCCGCCAACCGTCAGGTGGAGGCCTGTACCTCCAAGAACCAAGGGATCAAAGAGACACCTCCTAGGCCTCCTCGCGAAGGCCGTCCTCCACTTGATCGAGTCAGAGACCGGCGACGCCACCCTGCCCACCGAAGTGACCGCTCAGCCTCGGAACGACTTCACCGAGTAGCTGTCGGTGCACCACGGCAGCGGACGTGACCGGCTTCCATCTTGATCAGGGCTGAGCGGCGGCGGCTCAGCGGGGAGGGCGGGTGCCCAGCGTCGAGAGTGACTGCATGGGGGATCACTTGTGGCCAAGGGGTGCGAAAGAAGCAAAAAGCCCATATTCCATGACGTCGGTCACAGGGCTCCCCGAGGCAACTAGCGCGCTTAGTAGACGCGACGCAGTGAACTCGGGGCATTTGTCCGAATTGGTCCGAATGTGGATACCGCTGAGCATCCCGGACTTCCACCCGTCTGGCCCGCGCGCCCACTGCCCTATGACGTAAGGCTTCTGACGCTGCGACAGTTCTGCCTCCTGCCGCCATGTGCGGACCAGAGGCCCGCGCACCGCCCTGGCGAGGCCTTGGAGCCTACGAAGCGTCGTAGTGATGGGACCCATTGCGCGTCCTGTCGAGCCGTTCTAAAAATTCGACCGACAGGACGTCGCTGCAGTTCGGAACCGGTGTTTACGCCGAGTCGACCGCGCGCTGTGGTGCTCGGCGTCACCGAGTCAGTAGGAGCCCCCCACATGAATTCGTTCCGCATGTCCCCGCGACTCCTCGCCCTCGCTCTCGGCCTGGGTCTCGCCTCCAGCGCGCTTGGGGCCACGGTGCCGGCGAGCGCTCAGCCGGCCGTTGTTCCGTCCGCTTCCGCCGGTATCTCCGCGGCGGGGTACGACGGGTCGGCAGAGGAGGCTGCGAACAACAAGGCGTTCTTCGAGGCCGTGGTCAAGTCGGCCGCCGAGAAGGGCGCCACCCTGCCCAGTGGGCAGGCGGTGACCCTTCACTACAACGCCTCCCAGGCGCCGAGCTTCCGTTCGCAGATATCGAGCGCGGCGGCGATCTGGAACAGCTCCGAGTCCAACGTGAAGCTCGAGGAGGCTTCGAGCGGGGCCGACTTCTCCTACTACGAGGGCAACGACCCGCGCGGGTCCCACGCCTCTACCGACGGGCACGGACGAGGCCAGATCTTCCTCGACTACACCCAGACCCAGCAGAACGACTCGATCCGTGTCGTCACCCACGAGACCGGGCACGTGCTGGGCCTGCCGGACAACTACAGCGGGCCGTGCAGCGAGCTGATGTCGGGTGGCGGCCCCGGCCCGTCCTGCACCAACCGCTACCCCGATGCCACCGAGCGCGCGCGTGTCGACGCGCTGTGGGCCAGCGGGGGAGCGCAGGCCCCGGCCACGGTGATTCAGCCCACTGGCGGCCCGAGCGCCGCACCGTCGGCAGGGACCGTGACGCCGGGCCATGGTCCGTGGCGTCCGCACCGCCACACGCTCTGGCACTGATCGCGTTCCAGTGGGAAACGGGTCGCTGTCGAGGGTGGTTTCCGTCACATGCTCAAGACGGTCGTCCGAGCATTCTCGTGGGACGGCGACAGGCGCTGGTGCTCTTCCGGCCGGCCTGACACGGCGGAGCCGGGGAAGCCGACGGCCCACTGGGTGGTGACCTGGAACGTGACCCATCGGGCCGGGTCGGTGGCCAACGCTGCCGGCCCGGCCACGATCAGCAGTAGCCGGGCCTCCGACCAGTCACGTGCGCTCCTACCGGCAACCACGGAGCTGGGGAGCGACGATCAGGCTGACTCTCTACAACACCCGCCGTCGGCACTCCGTCAACGGCCACCTCAGTCTCGACGAATATGAACGCAGACACCGCGCCGCCGAGCTCACGCTCGCCGCGTGATCAAAGACGCGTGTCCACCTCACGCGGGAAGGTCCACCATCCGCTTCGGACCCATCACAGCCTGACCGACTGACTGCCTCACGAGTCGTTTTCGTGTCAGCCCCCCGTCGTTTTGGCGGTTGGCCCGACGTGGCCGGTTTGGGCCGTGGTGCCGGTGCCCGCGGGAGTGGTGTGTCACCACTCGACGGCGCGTCCGTCGACGGTCGTTCCGGGGTAGAGGTGTTCGGCGGTCAGGGCCAGGATGGTGGGATTGATGCGGTCCAGGTGGCGCAGCAGCATCAGGTCGGCGAACTCCTTGGCGTGGCGGGCGACGGCGGCCACTTCCTCGGTGTCCTGCAGGTACTTGCGGGTCTCGTCCAGGTGGCGGGGGTCGTCGTCGTTGGCGGGGTTCTTGTGTCCGGCGACGACGGCGCGGGGATGGACCGCGGCGATCTTGTCGATGGCGGCGATCCAGTCCGCGCGCCGCTCGGGCAGCGGCCGGGCCTTCTCGCCGCCGGCGAGGTAGGGGTGGACGCCGTTGTAGACGATGTCGCCCGCGACGACGAGGCCGATGGAGGGCACGTGCACGAACGTGGTGTCCGGTCCGTCGCTGTCGCCGGCCTCGACGAACCGGACCTCTTCGCCCTCCAGGAGGAAGGTGTAGTCGTCGATCACCTCGGGCAGCACGATGTCCTTGACGATCTGACCTGGAAACTGGCTGTTCCAGAACGCCATGCGCTTTCCGGCGGTGAACTCCGCCAGGGCCACGGTGCCTTCGGTGGCGATCATCCGCGCCTCGGGAAAGTGCTTGGCGACCTCGGAGAAACCGAACCAGTGGTCGCCGTGGCCATGAGTGGCGTACATGGCGACCAGGTTCTTGCCCGAGGCCAGTACCCACTCGGCCACCTGCCGGGACTGCTCCTGCAGGTGTGGGGCGTCGATCAGGATGGCGTCCCGCTCCCCGTGGATGAGGGTCGCCGACATCGGGGACCAGGCGGGCAGCGGCCGGACCGAGGAACCGTCGGGCAGGACCGCCGGAGGAGGAAGGGTGACGAGGACGTCGTATGCGAGAGCCATGATGAGCTACTTTCTGTGCTTTCGATGCGTCGTTCTTATGTTTGCCGGGAACGCGCGAAATGTTCGCGCCGGGATCGGCGACCCCGTTGTCGCCGAGTCCGTGGGGGGCGTGTGATGCGTCCAGCGGCGTGCGCGGTGTGCCCAGGCTGAGCGCGTTTTCACGCTCCTGTGCGGCACCCCTCGGTGTCAGGGCAGTGCGGCGCTCGCGGTCACCGGGCCAGAGCCGGTTCGGCAGCAGGCTGCTCCTGCTCCTGCTGGTGGTGGCGGATGATCAGGTGTGTGATCTCGGCAGCGGCGAAGGCGAGGACGATCAGTACGGCGCTGATGGGGCCGAGCCAGTGCACGCCGGACCAGTTCAGCGCGCCCTGGCCGACGACGGGGGCGATGGAGACTCCGACGTAGAGCGTCGCGGAGTGGAGGCCCGTCAGCATCGGGGCAGCCGCCGGCATTGCTCCGATCAGGCGGTGGGTCTGCGGCGTGATGAATCCCCAGCCGCACAGGCCCCACACGATCAGCGCGACGACGGCTGTGCCGATGTGCGCACTGGACCATGGCATCAGCGCGAAGTCGATGGCGAGTGCCGCAAGGGCGATGTTGATGATCCGGCGGGCGCCGATCCGGTCGACCAGGTGCCCTGAACCGAGCGTGCCGATCGTCGAGGCCGCACCCCAGACGAACAGCAATATTGCGAGCGTGGTGCCGCTGCCACCGGTCGCGCGGTCCAGGCCGTCCGCGATGTAGGAGTAGACGATGTACAGGCCGGTGAACAGTAGGAGTGTCGTCAGGAGGCCCATGCCGATACGGCGGTCGCCGAGCGGCGCCAGACGCGTCCGCAGCGGGACCGGCGGCGGGTTGGGGATCTTGGGCAGCACAAGCGCGATGGCCAGCGCCGCAGCAGCTCCGAGAGCGGAGACGAACACCATGGTGATGCGCCAGTCGCCGGTGAGGCTGCCGATGGCCGTGCCGATGGGTGCACCGAGCGCGGTCGCCGCGCTGAGGCCGGCCATCACCGTGGATATCGCACGCCCCCGGCGCTCCGGCGGAGCGAGCGCGGCGGCCGCGGCTATCGCGGTCGGGGTCACCATCGAGCCGCCCAGCCCGGCCAGCGCCCGTGCGGACAGGGCGATACCGAAGCTTGGAGCAAATGCGGTCAGAAGGTTGCCCACGACGAAGATGCCGAGCCCGGTGAGGAACAGGGTGCGTCGTGGCCAGCGCGTGGTGAGTGCCGCCATGACGGGACCGAGGACGGCGTAGGTGAAGGCGTAGGCCGTGATCAGCCATCCGGCGGCTCCGATGCCGACACCCAGGAAGCGCCCGGCGTCGGGCAGGATGCCGGCGATGACGAAGCTGTCCGTGCCGATGGCGAAGAGCGCCGCAGTCAGTACGAGGAGTGATCGGTACACGCGGGGGTCCTCCTGGTGATGTAACCATGTCTGTTACATCACTGGTTCAAAGAATGGCCGATCCGAAGATCGACCGGAAATAAACGGGTATTACCGAACCGCCACCTTTCAGGCAGCGGTGATCGTTTGCTTCAGGACGTCGGCGATGGTGATCGTTGCCAACTCCTTCTTCATCGCGTCCTCGGCGCGGTCGTACACGCCTTGCAGCACCGGCGGGAGACCCAGGCCGACGGGGCACTCCTGATTGGGGAGGGCTGAATGCAATGCGATGAGCGGGTCGGATTCGACGGCTTCGTAGACATCCTTCAAGGTGATCGACTCCGGGGGTCGCCCGAGCTTCACACCTGCACCCTGACCACGCACTGACGCGACCAGGCCGGCCGCTCGCAGGCCGCCGAGGACCCGGCGGATCACCACCGGGTTCGTATTGACACTCGCCGCGATCCTGTCGGAGGTCACGATCCCGCCGGGGCGTCGAGGGCAGGTGAGCGCCATCCACGTCAATGCGTGCACGGCCACGGTCATGCGACTGCTGGCGGCCATCGGACTCTCCCGTCTCGGGCGGCTCGTGTTGTAACAGATTCAATTACAACAGGGGGCCGGGCCCGTCTGTCAAGCGCACCGGCAAGGCAGCCCATCCGGGGCGGAGGGCCGCTTCATCCCCTCGACGTCTTCTCCGAAGCGTCGGCAGGCGCGGTCTTCCAGTCGGATCACAGGGCGTCGAGTGCCTGCGGCCACTGGGGTACGGGGCCCGCCACCATGTCCGGTACACCGCCTTCTCCCAGGACGCCTCCCAGTTGCGGACCGGCAAGGCCCCCCCGGCCAGGGCAACCTGGCGCAATCTCTGCGTCGGCATACGGAGCTGACCGGCGTCACCAACGGCGTCCTGCACGCGAGAGGGAGCTCGGGCGGGGACGGCGCGGCGGGCGAGGGCGGCGTGATCGCGAGAGCGGGTCACACTGCCGCGCACCGACGGGCGAATGGTTCCTGGGCTCGGGCGTCCCCGGTGGACATGTGGCCGGAGGACGGTGGGAGGGAGGAGCCGGGTAATCGCTCACTCCGGCCGGGACTGTCGTGGTGCCATGGCCCAGCGGATGGTCCGGGTCAGGGCCTGGCCGGTGGCGCGTACGGCGAGGTCCTCGACGACCGGCACACGGGGTAGCCACAGCATGCCGCGGGCCCACGGCGGGAGCAGGGCGACGGCGCTTGCAGCCAGACCGCCGTAGAAGGGCCGCACCGTAAGTGGCACAGGAGGTCGGAGCAACAGGAAGCGGGCGGCACTCCGGGCCTCGGCCGTGGCTCGCAGCTCGGGCCGGTAGGCGGTCAGGCGGTCGGACAGCTCGCGGCGGTCGCACGGTGGGTCGCTCACCCCCAGCGCCTCGGCGACGCGCGCGGCGTCGGCCACGTAGGCGTCGTAGCCGGCAGCGTCCAGGGGGCAGGCTCCGTAGCGTTCGTGGGCCCGCAGGAAGCTGTCGGTCTCGGCGGCGTGCACCCAGCCGAGCAGGTGCGGATCCGCTGCGTGGTACGGCACGCACTCGGCCGTTGTTCCTCGGATCCGCTCGTGGATGCGACGTACCTGGTCGACCGCTTGCTGGGCGTCCGCGGCGGTGCCGTAGGTCGTCACGGCCAGGAAGGTGCTGGTGCGCTGGAGCCGGCCCCAGGGGTCCCCGCGGTAGCCGGAGTGCCCGGCCACCGCTGCCATGGCGTGCGGATGCAAGGACTGCAACAGCAGTGCGCTCAGCCCGCCGATGAACATCGAGGCATCACCGTGGACCGTACGGATCGGGCGGTGCGGTCCGAACCAGCGTGGGCCGGGGGTGTCGTGGATACGGGCCCGTGTCACCGGCCCGTCGGGGCCCGCGACACGACGGAACAGGGCCTGGCCCAGCTGCTCACGGACCATGGTCAGCACGGTCGGCCTCCCTTCTCCTGCCGCCCAGTGTCCGTCACATCTCCCCGGACCCGGGCATGGCAGTGCGGTTCACCGGCCGCGGGCACCTGCCGTGACTCGCGGTCTGGCGTCGGCCGGGCTGCCGTGGGCGATCCAGGTGACGTCTTCGCCCCGGGCACGTTCCGCACCCCTGCCGCTGCTTGTTCCGGCGTCCGCTTCCAGGACCACGACGCGTTGATGCTGTTCGACCACTTCCTCGACGGCATCGAGCAGCCTGACGACGAGATCCATACGTCACCGGGCATGGTCAATCCAGTCCCGCACGACTGATTCGCCGCCTTCGATCCCCGATCAGGCCCGCGACCCCGACCGCGGATTCCGCCGGCCTTTGAACGCGGCCGCAAGTCCGGCGCATTTCATGCCGTTGCGGCACCGGACAAGCGCACCAAACGAATCAAGGCCCGCATGGACCAGCGCACCCGAGAACGACTGCCGGCCCTGGCGGCAAGAAACAGTGAGGACGCGGGATGGCGGGTGCCGATGGCACCCTCCTTTGCGGCCGGCAACAGCGTGCTCACCGGTACTCCAACTCCTACCGCCTCACCACGACCCGCGCCCGCGCCGAACAGCGGGCCACGGCCGGCTGACCTCCCCCGCAGCTCAGAGTGCGATGGGTCGGTATTGGAGAGCCTCGTCGACGATCTGCTCCGCAGACGCATCTTCGAGGGCGTCTGAGGGATGGAAGATCAGGTCACTCACCCGGGGATGCGACACGTTCGCCTCCAGGAGCTGCAGGTAGTGGTCGCTCTCCGGGGTGGCCATCAGGAGTCTGCGAACGATCTCCACGAGCTCGTCACGGGTGATGTCCGCGACCACGGGGCGAGCCAGCCGGGCAGCCTCCCGCGCGAACTCCTCCAGGCTCCTGCTGCCGTAGTACTCGGCGAAGTCGAGAGCTTCGTAGTCGTGGCCGGTCATCGCGTTGAAGGCCTCGATCGCCTCGCCCGCTGCCTCCGGGCGGGTTTCCAGCAGGTCAGCGATCCGCTCCACCTCGGCGCACAGCTCGTCGAGCCGCTGCTGACTCACGGGCTGGGGTAACAACTCCGGTCTCAGGTCCACAGCCGAATTATGTTCGTCCGTGCCGACACGCCCGAGCCGATCACCAGGGGACCGCTCAACGTCCTGCAGCACGGCATTCCCGCACCGACGCCGAGGGACTGCAGCTGACCGGATCATCCCTGGCTTGCCGGCCAGGTCATGCCGGGGCAGGTGCCCGCAGGGCGAGGAGGGCGACGTCGTCGTCGTTCTCGGCGGGCCGGACCCGGGACAGCAGTTGGTCGGTGAACGAGGTCAGCGGGCGGTGGGCGAGGGCGGCGGCGTTCCGGCGCAGCCGTTGCAGGCCCTCGTCGAGGGTGTGACCGAGTTCTTCGATGAGGCCGTCGGTGTAGAGCACGAGGGTGGATCCGGGCGGCAGCAGGGCCGTGGCGTCGGGGCGGCTGCCCGCTGCGACGCCCAGGAGGATGCCGTGGCCGTCGGTGAGGTACTCGGCCAAGCCGTCGTGGCTGATCAACAGGGGTGGTGGATGGCCCGCGTTGCTCCAGGACAGCTTCCAATGACCATGGTCCGCCTCCTCCAGCCGGGCGAGGATCATGGTGGCCAGGGTGACATCGGTGATGTGCCGGATCGCTTCGTCGAGCCGTTCGATGATCCGGCTGGGGGGCTTCGTCTGGGACCAGGCGTAGGCGCGCAGCATGTTGCGGACCTGCGCCATGCCTGCCGCGGCTTCAAGATCGTGTCCCACGACGTCGCCGATGGCAAGGGCGGTGGCGCCGTCGGACAGAGGGAAGGCGTCGTACCAGTCGCCGCCGACCTGCGAGGCGTCGGGTGCGGGCAGGTATCGGACCGTCATCTCCAGACCAGGCACTCGCGGCATCTGGGGCAGCAGATGGTTCTGCATGGTCTCGGCGACCTTGCGCTGGCGCTGGTAGAGGCGGGCGTTGTCCAGGGCGAGGCCGGCCCGGCGGGTGATGTCCTCGATCAGGGACAGATCGGTGGGGGTGAAGTCTGCCCGATGGCCGGCGCGGCCCAGGGTAAGGGCTCCGAGTACCTCGCGGGGGCTGCGGATGGGGGTGATGGCTGCCGAGCGGATACCAGTGGCGTCGAAGAGACGGCGCTGCTCCACCGCGATACCGGAGTCCGGCTCCCGCTGGTAGGTCTCGGGTCCGGCCAGAGTGGACGCCACTCCGCGCAGTGCCCGGGACAGCGGCATCGGGGACTCCTTGGGGATCGGCGGCATCGGGCCCTGGAGTTCCTCGTGATACACCAGAGTGTCACCCTCGGCGCGGACGACTGCTTTGCGCCACACCTCGTCGTGCTCGGTGATCAAGTCGATGACGGTCCAGTCCGCCAGTCGCGGCACCACCAGCGCCACCAGGCGGCGCAGCGTCTCCTCGACCTCCAGGGTCGAGGTCAGCCGCGTGGTGGTCTCCGCCAACAGCGCGAGCCGCTCCAACTCCGGCAGCGGCCCGTCCACCGCCTCTGGCCGAGAACCCGCTTCAGGCGCTCGAGTGGAGGCGTCGAAAACCACCAGAGTGCCGCTCGCTTTGCCGTCGATTTCGTAGGGGGCGATCGTCCAGGAGATGGGCAGCACAGATCCGTCTCCGCGTACGAAGTGGTCCAGCTCCGCCTGGGCGACGCGGCGGGCGTGGAAGGCCTGCCGCATACGGCACTGCGTCGCCGGTAGAGGACGACCATGGGCGTCCCTGTGCAGCAGGTCGTGTGCGTCCTGGCCGAGCAGATCGCCGGCCGGCCGCCCCAGCAGGTCTTCGGCGTGGGCGTTGACGGCGATGATGCGACCCCGCTCGTCGACGATGTACGCCCCGCCCCCGATGGCTTTCAGTGCCCTTGCGAGCGCGGCAGCAGGCGCAGCCGCAGGAACATCCTTGTCGTGCTCCGCATGCTCCGGCGCTGCCATGCCCGGTCCCCCCTGCTGATCGGCTGCTTCCTGCTGGCCGGCAGGAGGTTCGCTGCACGGCATTCGCTCTGCGTGAGTGCCCCAGCTTCGCCGAATTCAGGCTTGCTCTCAAACACCTCCGGGAACCCTTGGCGCATATGCGGCAGGTGTTCCTTGGCGGACGGGGCTGGAGGGTTCGGCCGCCGCCACCTGACGGCAGTTGTCCTCCGCAGCGAGTGTCGGCGCGGCCCCGTTGCTCCTGTGGCGGGCCGGGGGACGCGGGAACCGGACAACGCCTGCACCATGGCCAAGTGGCTTCGCCCCGGTAGCGATCCGACCGGTCCTGGGCGGGCCCGCACAGAACCAGAACCACTCGTACCTCATTTTCTCCGGCACTGGTGCCGCCGTCTACACCGTCACCGCGCTAGACGACGACACGTGCAAGTGGTTCGACTACGTGGTCTGACGCGGACTTACGGCGGTCTCGGCACCTCTTTGCGAGGTGCCGGGGCCGAATTCGTTCTCGCCGGTGCCGAGCGGAAGGGATGTCGGTGCCTGCAGAGCCCGCCGCCGTGGCCTCGGACTGCTGTCCGCTCACCGACCAAGGCTCGGTAGTCGGGGACGTCAAGCCGCACCGGTGAGCTGCCTCGAGTTTCGTGGAGTCCGGTGATCTTGTTTCAGACGGACTGCGGGACTCGTTGCTGGCCCCAGGACTGTGACCCTGGCATCAGGGACTCCACACATCTCGGTACGGCTCAGGTCGGTTGTCTCTCATGCCCAGGGAAGGCAACGTCTGTGCGGGAGTTCAGGAGCCGGGTGTTTCTTCGCCGGAGATGATGCTCGCCGCACGTTCCGCGATCGCCAGGACGGTGGCGTTGGTGTTGCCGGAGACCAGGGACGGCATGACCGAGGCGTCGGCCACGCGCAGGTTGGCGACTGCGTGGACGCGCAGCCGGGAGTCGGTGACCGACAGTGCGTCGGTGCCGATCCTGCAGGTCCCGGCGGGGTGGAAGTAGGTGGTGGCGGTGGCTCGCAGATAGGTGTGGCAGGCGGTGTCCGTCTGCGTTTCCGGGCCCGGGAAGAGTTCCCTGTCGCGTGCTGGGGCGAAGGCGGGGGCCGCTCCGATCCGCCGGGCGACGCGCAGTCCGATGGCCATGCGGCGGATGTCGTCCGGGTGGTTCAGGTAGCCGGGGTCGATGAGGGGCGCGCGCTCGGGGTCAGCGCTCGACAGCCGCACGGATCCGCGGGCGGCCGGGGTCATCAGCGAGAAGATGACGGAGTACCCGTCCTGCGGGCCCGGTACCCACCGGGGGTGGACCGGGAACTCGACGAAGAGGATCTGGAGGTCGGGCTCGACCGAGGGTTCGCTGCGCAGCAGCACATGCGGCTTGCGCGCGTACCGGCCGTTGTGCACGCGGCGTGTGGTGGTGTAGGCGACCTGGGACTTCGGGTGGTCCTGGAGGTTCGCCCCGACGCCCGGCAGGTCGCATCGCACCTCGATGTCGAGCTCGCGCAGGTGCTGTCCCGGTCCGATCCCGGAGAGCAGGAGCAGCTGCGGTGTGCCGACGGCGCCAGCGGTGAGGACCACCTCGCGCTCCGCGGTCGCTGTGTGCGACCGGTCGCCGATGCAGTAGGCGACGCCCCGGCACGTCGTGCCGTCCATGAGGAGCCGCCTCGCGTGGGCGCGGGCGATGACGGTCAGGTTGGCCCGTCCGGCCGCGGGAGTCAGGTAGGCGTCCGCCGCGGTCTGCCGTCGTCCGTCGACGACGGTCATGTCGTTCCAGGACGTGCCTTCCGCATCCGCGGCGTTGCTGTCGTTGTTGGGGGGATGGCCCGCCTCCACCGCGGCTTCGAAACACATGTCCCACAGCGGGTCGGTGGTGGGCGCGGGGCCGATGTGCATCGGCCCTGTCGTGCCGCGGTAGCGCGGGTCGCCCCCGTCCACCCGTTCGCTGCGCTTGAAGTAGGGCAGCAGAGCCTCGTAGTTCCAGCCCGCCGCTCCCGCGGCCTCCCAGGCGTCGTACGCCGAGCGGTGACCCCGGATGTGCATCATGCCGTTGATGCCGCTGGATCCGCCCAGCACCTTTCCCCGCGGGAAAACGATCACGTCGTCGTGGGTGCCGTGCTGCGGTACGGTCTCGTCGCCCCAGTCCACCGACGTGCGCGCGAGCCGCGGCCAGGCCGTCGGGTCGGCCATGTCGGCGGTAGGTTCGGCGGCGCCCGCCTCCAGCAGGAGCACCCGCACGCCCGGATCCTGGGACAGCCGGGCGGCGACGACGCAGCCCGCGGTGCCACCACCCACCACGATGTAGTCGAAGTGCTCCACGGCGGTCACCAGCCTTCGTTCCCGTGTGTCATAGGTAGACGGACTGGTAGCGCTGGTACGACAGCAGCGCCTCGGGGCCGAACTTCAGACCGATCCCGCTCGACTTGATCATCGTCGTGGGGGATTCCAGGTCCGGCGCGTAGTGGTTGATGCCGACGCTGCCCGTCACGATGCGCCGGGCCAGGCCGACACCGCGGTCGTGGTCGCTCGTCCAGATCGTGGCGGCCAGGCCGTATTCCGAGTCGTTGGCGATGCGTACGGCGTCGTCGTCGTCCTCGTATGCGGTGACCGTTACGACCGGGCCGAAGATCTCCTCGCGGGCGATCGTGTGGGAGTTGTCCACGTCGGCGAAGACGGTCGGTTCGACGAACCAGCCGGTCCGCTGCCCGGCGGGACGGCCTCCGCCGACCACGATACGCGCGCCCTGCGCCCTGCCCTTGGCGATGTAGCCCTCCACGCGGTCGCGCTGCCGCGCGCTCACCAGGGGGCCCACCTGGGTGGCCGGGTCGAGGGAGTTACCCACCGTCAGGGACCGTGCCAGGGTGGCGACGGTGTCCACGACCTCCTCGTACCGGCCGCGTGGCGCCAACACACGGCTGGTGAGGAAGCACGTCTGGCCGTTGTTGGCGAACAGGGTGGGCGCGAGCTGCGCCCCGACCGCGCCCAGGTCGAGGTTCGCGTCGCCGAGCACCACGGCCGCGGACTTGCCGCCGAGCTCCAGCGTGACCGGGCGCAGCAGCCGACCGCAGACCTCGCCGATCCGTCGGCCCGCCGCCGTGGAGCCGGTGAAGGCAACCTTGTCCACCCCCAGATGCCCCACCAGGTACGCACCGGTATCACGCCCGCCCGGCATGATGTTGATCACCCCGGCGGGCAGGCCGGCCTCCAGCGCAGCCTCGCCGACCAGGACGGCGTCAAGGGCGGTCTCGGGGGAGGGTTTGAGGACGACGGTGCAGCCGGCGGCCAGCGCGGGCGCGTACTTGAGAGCCGCCATCGTGTTGGGGAAGTTCCATGGCACCACGGCGGCCACCACACCGAGCGGGACCCGGCGCACCAACGTCCGGCTACCGGCGGCACCCTCGCGGATCTCCTCGCCCACGCCATCGGGACCGGCCGAGATCAGTCCGGCGTAGTAGCGGAGCAGATGCCCTGGACGGCGGGAGTCGGCGGAGTTCGACAGGAAGAGCGGCATGCCCATCTGGTCGCTCACCAGCGGGGCGATGGCCTCGGCCCGGTCGTCGACGGCACGGGCGAACCTGAGCATCGCGTCGGCCCGCGCGCCTGGCGCCCAGTGGGCCCACCCCCGCGGGTCGTCGAATGCGGCGCGCGCCGCGGTGACAGCCGCGTCGACATCGGCCCGGTCGGAGTCGGGAACCGAGCCGATCTCCCTCTCGGTGTTGGCGGAGTAGACGTGGATCAGGCCGCTCGCATGCGGCGCCCTCCACTCCCCACCCACCAGCAGCTTTCGGTGCTCAACGATCCCGCTGGTCATATGACATCGGCTCTCTTCGCAAATTTTCGCATATCACGCATATGGGATGCCCAATTAATGATCGATGTCCGGCATGCCGTTGCGCAACAGGGTCGGAAGGGCCGCGTCCGATGGTTTGCCCGTCGAAGCCGTAGCGGGCCTGGGGTTCGAGTGTGCGGTGGCTGCTGTTGCGGCCCGGGGTGACGCCCCTTGGCGCAGGAGTCAGTGGCTGTTGTCGTTGGTGGCGAAGTCGGGCAGTTCGGTGGACAGGAGTTCCTCGGCGCCGTGTTCAAGGAGTTCCTGCATCTTGTGGGAGCGGGGCAGCATGATTTTTTCGTAGGAGTCGATGGCGTCGTCGATGCTGTTGCTGTTGGTGATGGCAAGGGCGAGTTCGCAGGCGTCGAGCATGGCGAGGTTGACGCCGACGCCGAGCGGGGGCATGAGGTGGGCGGCGTCGCCGAGCAGGGTGACGGTGGGGTTGTGCTGCCACGTGTGGGGCACCGGAAGGGCGTTGATCGGGCGGTCCACGTAGAGGCCGTCGTTGTCCGTGAGGAGTCGGCGCAGGCGGGGCGACCAGTCGCGGTAGCGCTCCAACAGGAGTGCGCGGATGCCGTCGGTGTCCTGGATGGTCAGGCCGCTTGCGGTGATCCAGTCGGCGGGGACGCGCTGGATGATGTAGACGCGGATGTGGTCGCCGCTGTTGCGCTGGGCGAACAGGCCACGCTCGCCGTCGGCCGCGGCGGCGCTGCCCCGGCCGACGAGTTCGGCGATCTCGGGGTGCCGGTTGTCGACGTCGTGGAACCAGGCTTCGAGGAAGCTCACCCCGCTGTATTCAGGGACGGCCGGAGAGATGGCTCGTCGCACCTTCGACCAGGCGCCGTCGGCGCCGACGACGAGGTCGGCCTCGACGGTGGTGCCGTCGGCGAAGCGCAGCAGGCGGGGACCCTGCTCGGCGCCGTCGACGGACGTGAGGGAGTGGCCCCAGCGGACGGTGCCGGGGGTGAGGGAGTCGAGGAGGAGGTCGCGCAGGTCGCCGCGGTCGATCTCCGGCTTGAAGAGTTCGCCCTCCTCGGGGGTGTGGTGGAAGAGGATCGCGCCGCCCGGGTCCATCTGGCGCATCTCCTGCCCTTCGGGGCGGGACAGGCGGAAGAACTGCTCCAGCAGCCCGGCTTCGCGCAGGGCGATCTGGCCGTTGTCCTCGTGCAGGTCAAGGGTTCCGCCCTGGTTGCGCACGTCGGGGCCCGCTTCGCCGTCGTAGACGGTGACGGGAATCTTGTGGCGCTGGAGGATGCGGGCGCAGGTCAGGCCGCCGGGGCCGGCGCCGATGATCGCGATGCGGGGCGCGGGAGTGGTGTTCACGGTGGTACTCCGTTCGTCGTGCGGCGCTGAGTGGCCGGCGCGGAAATGGTCCTGGCGTGCGGGGTGGTGTCAGTGGGCCGCGCCGGCGGGGGCGTTTTCGGGGCGCTTCACGCCCGGCGGCACCCGGTGCACGTGCTCGGGTACCGCGGGCGGGGCGGAGGGTGGGGCGGCATGGGACATGGCTGATCCAGTCCTCTCGGACAGGGAGGGATGGGACGAGGAAGGAGGGACGGGGCGGCGATTCGCACTCCCGCCGTTCCAGAAAAACACAACCAGCAAAAAAGTGCAACGGTGCAACTTTTTGAGTCAGGCATCTTTATGTACGATGGCGGCATGACAACCCCTGGCCCGACCTCGACGCCGGCTCCGGCGGGACGGCGCGAACGCAAGAAGGCCGCCACCCGCCAGGCGCTCGCCGACGCCGCCCTGAACCTCTTCCTCGCCCGCGGCTACGACGCGGTGACCCTGCACGAGATCGCCGAGGCGGCCGACGTCTCCACCACCACGCTCCTCAAGCACTTCCCCAGCAAGGAGGCCCTCGTCTTCGACGAGGACGCCCACCAGGAAGCCGCACTCGTCGCCGCCGTCCGCGACCGCGCCCCTGGCACGAGCGTCCCCCAGGCGCTGTGCGCACACGTCAAGCGCGTCCGCCTGCGTGGAGCCGACTCCGACCCCCGCTACGCCGACTTCTTCACCCTGGTGGCCAACACCCCCGCCCTCAGCGACTACGCCCACCGCATGTGGATGCGCCACCAGGACGCCCTCACCAGCGCCATCACCCACGACGCCGGCGCCGCACCGGGCGACCCACGCAGCGCCGCCCTGGCCCGCTTCGCCCTGGAGGCCTCCGCCTTCGCCCACCGATCCGAGAACCCCGAACAAGCCGTCGACGCCGCCTTCGATCTCCTCGAACACGGATGGAACGCCACCGCGGCCGGACACCTCGACCCCGGCCACTCCTGACGCGCGGCCGAGACCGGGCCGACGCCAGAGGGGGCCATCGGACGGACGGCAAGGACGACCTGCGGCCAGAGCCGAAGGCGTGCCACGCCTTTCTCCAGCCCGGCGACACCCTGGTGGTCCCCGTGCTCGACCGCTACGGCCGCTCGCTCAAGGACCTGGTGAACATGGTCGGCGAGCTGCGGAGCGGGGCGATCGGCTTCACCTCGCTGCACGAGCGCCTGGACACCACCACCGGCGGGCGCCTGGTCTTCCACGTCTTCGCCGCCCTGGCGGAGTTCATCCGCGAGCTGTACGTCTCCGGTACCCGCGAGGGCCTGGCCTCAGCTCGCGCCCGCGGCAGGCCGGCCGCGGATCTCTGACTCAGGTCACTAGAAGGTGAGGCCCAGTTCGTCGAGCGCTGAGGGGAGGAGATCTGGGACGTCGTGATCCGCCTCCGCGTGTGTACACGCGGCCAACATCTGCAGGGCGGGACTGTCGAGGCCGGCGACGAGTGCATGGGAAGCGCTGGTGACGACATCGGTCGCACGGATCTCGCCCATGCGCCCGAGGGCGGCATGGTCCTGCAGTTCGGTCAGTCCAGCAACAGCTTCAAGGTGAGGTCGTCAAGGGGGCGGGCGCGTCCCGCGATGGTCAGCCGTCGGTCGCCGAGATCGACGTCCGCGAGCATGAAGTTGGCGATCTGGGCGACCCGGGCGGCGTGGACCCCGCGAGGGCGAGGATGAGCCGCGTCGTCGGGGTGGTGACCTCGGCGACGGAGCGGTCGACCTGATATCTGGAGTCCCGACCAGAGCCGGGGCGGTTCACTCCGGCAGCGCACACCAGCTCGGATGACGGGGCTCACGGACCGTCGGTTTCTTCATCGCCACGTCCACGAGGATCCGCTGACGTGTGAAGCAGACCGGTGATCCGAGTCGCTGCCCGGCCATGTCACCTCATCATGCGTAAATTCCGGTATGGCCTCTCCATCGAAGGAAGCTCAGCCGGGTATCGTCCAGCAGCAGGCGGAGCTCAGGCAGCGCCTCATGTTCTCCGATACGCAGGATTTCGAGGACGCTGCGCGCGGGCTGATCGCCCGGCGCGCACCGAGTGCCGTTACCGCAGAGGATGGCCGGGTCGTCTGGGACGACGACACCTATGCCTTCCTCGGGGGCGATGCCCTCGACACGGTGAACCCGAGTCTCTGGCGTCAGTCTCAACTGGTGACGCAGCAAGGGCTGTTCGAGGTCGTTGAGGGGATCTACCAGGTCCGCGGGCTCGATCTGTCGAACATCACCTTCGTCGAGGGCGCCACCGGCGTGATCGTCATCGATCCGCTGATCTCGACGGAGACCGCCGCGGCGGCGCTGGCGCTGTACCGCGAACACCGTGGCGATCAGCCCGTCGTCGGCGTCGTCTACACGCACTCGCACGTCGACCACTTCGGTGGTGTCAAGGGCGTCACCACGCAGGAGGATGTGGATTCCGGGCGTGTTCCCGTGATCGCGCCGCAGGACTTCACCGAGCACGCCGTCGCCGAGAACGTGTACGCCGGCACGGCGATGGGTCGGCGCGCCGCCTACATGTACGGCGCCGCGCTTGCCCGCGGCCCGCAGGGGCAGGTCGGTGCCGGACTCGGGCAGACGACCTCGACGGGCACGGTCACCCTGATCCCGCCGACCGTGACCATCACCACGACGGGCCAGGAGGAGACCGTCGACGGGGTCCGGATGGTCTTCCAGATGGCCCCGAACACCGAGGCACCTGCCGAAATCCTCATCCACTTCCCCGATTTCAGGGCGCTGTGCGCGGCCGAGGACGCCACTCACACCCTGCACAACCTGTTGACCCTGCGCGGCGCGGTGGTCCGTGACCCGCGGGCCTGGTCGCGCGCGCTGACCGAGACGATCGACCTGTTCGGCGAGGCGACGGAGGTCGTCTTCGCCTCCCACCACTGGCCCACCTGGGGGCAGGAGCGCGTCGTCCACTTCCTGGAGACTCAGCGCGACCTGTACGGCTACCTGCACGACCAGTGCCTGCGCCTGCTCAACAAGGGCTGGACCGGAACCGAGATCGCCGAGCACCTGCCGCTTCCGCCGGCGCTGGAGAACGCCTGGAACACCCGCGGGTACTACGGTTCCGTCAGCCACAACCTCAAGGCGATCTACCAGCGCTACATGGGCTGGTTCGACGGCAACCCGGCCCGGCTGTGGCAGCATCCCCCGGTCGAGGCAGGCAAGCGCTACGTGGAGTTCATGGGCGGCGCCGACGCCGTGGTGGAGAAGGCGCGCGCCTCCTTCGATGCGGGCGACTTCCGCTGGGCGGCGGAGGTACTGAGTCACCTCGTCTTCGCCCATCCCGACCACGCGGCGGGCCGCGACCTGCTGGCCGATACGTTCGAGCAGCTCGGATACGGTGCCGAGAACGGCACCTGGCGCAACTTCTACCTCTCCGGCGCGACCGAGCTGCGCGAGGGCCGGTTCGGCACTCCCACGGTCACCGCGGCGCCGGACATCATCGCCCACCTCACACCGACGATGCTGTTCGACGCCATCGCCATCCAGATCGACGGCCCCAGGGCCTGGGACGAGAAGCTCACCGTCGACGTCCACCTCACCGACGTCGGTACGTGCTACCGGCTCCGCTTGACCAACGGCGTGCTGAGCTACAGCGCGGCACCCCAGCGGACCGCCGCCGACGTCAGCCTCACCACCACGGTCCCCGCCATGTCGCAACTGGTCGGCACCGGACTGACCCCGGAGGCGCTGGAGCGGGCGGGCGTAAGGGTCGAGGGGGATGCGTCCGTGCTCGGCCGCCTCACCGCCCTGCTGGATCCCGGGGACCAGGACTTCCCCATCGTCACACCGTGAGTCCCTGCGCCGAGGCCGGCGAAGCAACTGTAGGGAGTGGCAGAAGCGCCAAGTCCCTGACACACATGGGGTCACGCCGCCTTCCTGCGTCCACGTGATCGGATGAGAACCCACAGCCCAACGCGACGAGCGATGGACCTGCGGCAGGCGTGGGTTCAGTCCGTGAGCCGGCCGGGGCTGACCATGCGGTACTCGTAGGCCATGACCACGACTTGGGATCTGTCGCGGGCACCGAGTCTGGCCATGATGCGGCTGACGTGGGTCTTCGCGGTCAGCGGGGAGACCACCAGTTGCGTGGCGATTTCGTCGTCGGTGCGGCCGGCTGCGATCAGTCGCATGACCTCACGTTCGCGGCTGGTCAGGGCGTCGAGGCGCTGGTCGGGTTCGCGAGTGTTGTCCGGGCGGTCGGCGAACTCGGCGATGAGCCGACGGGTGACCGAAGGAGTGATGAGCGCGTCGCCGCGCGCGGCGACGCGCACCGTACTGCTTCGTCTGGGTGAACTCCTGGAATCCAGCATGCTCCTGGGCCTCTATGGGGAACGCAGACTTGTCACAGCAGCCCTGCCGCCATGGTCGGCCATACCCAGTGGGAGGAAACTGTCATCCCTGAGCGCACCAGTCACGGCATTGCTGCTCGCGGTGGTGACGACGGTTGCCACGGTTGCCGCCGGCGCAGGAACTACGGCTCTCTTGCACACGTCGCCGCCGCAGCGATCCCCCTCGTCCGGGCCCTGACAGGTTGCGTCAGATCCCCTCGGGATCGAACTCGGTGAAGAGCAGGACGAGGCGGCCGCGCATGGCGGACCATTCGGCTTCCAGTTCCCCGTCGCTCAGGCCGAGCGCCCGGGCGGTGAGCAGGAGACCGCGCATGGCGTGGATGGTGGTGGTCAGGCTCGGCTCGAAGCCGGGCTGCTCGGCGCGCGTGCCGGCAAGCTGGTGGACCGCGTCGGACAGCGCCGTGTCCAGGTTGCGCTCGAACGCGCGCAGGGTGCGCCGTATGTCCGGGTCGCCCCGGACTCCCGCCATGAGTTCCAGACAGGCCTGGTACTCACGAGTCCGCTTCAGGCTCCACAAGGTGTCGAGTGCCCGAACCAGACGGCCCTCGGCCGGCCCCTCGGTGATGAGCCGCAGATGCAGGGGGACCCGTGACCGGTAGAGCTCGACGAGGTGGTCGAGGGTGGCCTCGATGAGCGCGAGCTTGGTCGGGAAGTGGTGGACGAGCCGGCCCCGGGTGACGCCAGCGGCCTCTCCGACGGCGTTCGTGGAGAAACCCGCGTAGCCCTGGTCGACCAAAACGTCGACCGTGGTGTCGAGCAGCAGCTCCCGGGTGTTCAGGGCGCGTTGCTGAACGCGCCGGGTACGAGTCGGGCGGGAGGGCTGTGACATGCGGAAAGTCTACGGGTCGGTGGCGGGTGGCTGCTGTGCGCGGCGCAGGGAGGCAGCCACCCGCGCAGGCGGAACTCAGTCGCTGGTGAGCATGACGCGCAGGGCCTCACCGCTGCGCATCAGGTCGAGGGCGTCGTTCACCTGGGACAGAGGCAGGCGGTGGGTGACGAGGGCTTCGAGATCGATCCGGCCCGCGCGCAGCAGGCCGATGATGCGGTCGTAGGTGCGGGTCACGTCGTCGCCGCCGTACACGGAGGGGACGATGCGCTTGGCGCCGGCGAAGAGTTCGAGGAGATTGACCGGCAGCATGTCCTCGAAGCCGCCGACTCCGACGAGGCACACGGTCCCTCCGCGACGGGCGGCCTCGTACGCGGAGCGCACGGTGCCGGGCCGCCCGACGGCCTCGATGACGTGGTCGAAGCCGAGGCCGCCGGTGAGGTCGGCCACGGCGTCGGCCAGTTCGTCGGGGGCGACGGCGGTGGTGGCGCCGAAGTCGCGAGCCCAGTCCCGGCGGCGGGCCACCGGGTCGACGGCGACGATCTGCGCGGCGCCCGCGGCCTTCGCGCCCATCACGGCGCTGATCCCGACACCGCCGCATCCGATGACGGCCACGTTCTCCCCCGGCTTGACGCCGCTGGAGTTGATCGCTGCACCGATTCCGGTGGTGACACCGCAGCCGATGAGAGCGGCGGCCTCGTACGAGACATCGTGGGGCAGCGGTGCGGCGAATCCTGCGTCGAGGACGACCTCCTCGGCGAAGGTGCCGGCGCCCATGAAGCGGTACAGGTCCGTGCCCTGGGAGGTGAACCCCGGTGTGCGCATGGCCTGGGAGCCGCTGTCGCACAGGTTGGACTCGCCGATGCGGCAGTGCGGGCAACGGCCGCAGGCCGGGCGCCAGTTGACGATGACCCGGTCGCCGGGCCGGACGTGGGTGACGCCGTCGCCGACCTCCAGGACCTCGCCTGCGCCCTCGTGGCCGAGGACGAGCGGGGCGGGGCCGGGGATCCTGCCGGACATGCCGGAGAGGTCGGAGTGGCACAGGCCGGTGGCCTTGATGGCGACGCGGACCTTGCCGGGGCCGAAGCCGGTGGCCTCGACGTCGTCGCGGATCTCCAGCTTCTCCTGGCCGGGCGTGGTGATGAGGGCGGCGAGCATGGTGACTCCTCAGGGTGGCAGCGCTGCCACCAGTGGGTGATGAGGGTGGGGGAGTGGGCCCCGGTCGGGGGGTCCGGGGGAAGATCGCCCGACCGGGGCCCTGGATTCCGGCCTCTTGGGCTGAGCGAGGCCGGAACGCGGGGTGGACCGCTCAGGTCGCGGGCAGCGCGATCGCCTTCTGTTCCAGATAGGCCGTCAGGCCCGCGGTACCGAACTCGCGGCCGATTCCGGAGTTCTTGAAGCCGCCGAAGGGCGCGGTCAGGTCGATGGAGAAGCCGTTGACGGTGAAGGTGCCGGTGCGAATGCGGCGGGCGATCTCCAGGCCGTGGTCGGTGTCGGCGGTGACGACCGCGCCGGAGAGGCCGTAGTCGGAGTCGTCGGCGATGCGTACGGCCTCGTCCTCGTCGTCGTACGGCATGAGGCAGACGACGGGGCCGAAGATCTCTTCGCGGGCGACGCGCATGTCGTTGGTGACGTCACCGAGGAGGGTGGGCTGGACGTAGGCGCCGGCCTCCAGGCCCTGCGGCACCCCGCCGCCGGTCAGCAGGGTCGCTCCCTCTTCGACGCCGATGCGGATGTAGTCGAGGTTGCGTGCCTGCTGGCGCTTGGTGACGAGCGGGCCGACCTCGGTGGTGGGGTCCAGCGGGTCGCCGACCTTGAGGGCGGCCACCGCCTCGGTCAGGCGGACGGCCAGTTCTTCATACCGGGCACGCGGCAGCAGAACGCGGGTCAGGGCCACACATGCCTGGCCGTTGTTGAGGAACGAGCCGGTCAGGACCGTACGGACGACGATGTCGGCGTCGGCGTCCGGGAGCACGATCAGGGCAGATTTACCGCCGAGTTCGAGGGTGACGCGGGTGAGGTTGCGGGCGGCTGCCTCCATCACGCGCTTGCCGGCGGCGACGGATCCGGTGAACGCGACCTTGTCGACGCCGGGGTGGGCGACGAGGTACGCGCTCACCTCACGGTCGGCGGGCAGCACCGACAGCACACCCTCGGGCAAGCCTGCCTCGGCGGCGATCTCCGCGAGGAGGTACGCGTCCAGAGGTGTCTCCGGCGACGGCTTGAGGACCACGGTGCAGCCGGCGGCCAGCGCGGGGGCGAGCTTGGAGGCCGCGGTGAACTGGGGCACGTTCCACGGGACGACGGCCGCGACGACACCTACGGGTTCGCGGCGTACCACCAGCGGGGAACGCATGCCCTGGCGCTGCTCCTCCATGGGAAGGGCGGCGGCGGCCCGGGCGGTGACGGCGAAGTGTCCGACGGCTCCGAGGACCTGGTTGGTGACGCTCCAGCCGATGGGGGAGCCGTTCTGGCGGGAGATGAGGGCCGCGAACTCCTGCGCGCGGGCCGCCATGAGTTTCTGCATCCGGTCCAGGACCGTCAGGCGCTCTTCCATGGTCATCCGAGGCCATGGGCCGTCGTCGAACGCGGCACGGGCGCTGGTGATCGCGCGGTCCACGTCCTCGCGGGTCGCGTGCGGGACCCGGCCGACGAGAGCGCCGTCGTGGGGTGAGACCACCTCGATCACGTCCGTGCCGGAGGGCTCGACCCAGCGGCCACCGATGAAGAGTGTGCGGTACTCCGGCACGTCCGCGGGCATGGCTGCTCCTTGCTGTTTCGCCCCGCAGCGGGGCGTCGACTGCGCCGACGTCCGTGCCGGCCGCCACTAAACATACAGTGCTGACTGTTTAGTGCGGAAGGGTTAAGAGTCAGACCTGACTGTTTTTGTTGCGGCTCTCGGGGTGCCGTGAAGGCCGGAGGTTCCGGGCGCGCCGCGCAACGGGCGGCAGGTCCGGGCGTGCTGCCGCGTACGCCCGGGCCGGCCGCACCCGTGCGCGTTCGGCCGAACCCGAAGGAGAGTGCCCGGCGCAGGCGTACGCGGTGGCAGGGATTTCATTCGGTCCAGCGGTGCCGCCGTCCTCGGCCTGTCGCCGCGACTTCGGTCCGGTGCCGGCTCCGGGACCCACGGGGCTCAGGGCGCGTCGGCACGTCGGCTTCCGGCAGGGGCTTCGGCGGCCCCGCCCAGGTGCCCAGCCAGCCCAGCAGGAATCCTGCCGGTATGGCGATCAGGCCTGGGAAGTGCAGCGGCACGAACGCGAAGTCCTGGTGCGGGAAGAGCGCCTGGGGCGTGCCGGACACGGTCGGGGAAAAGAGTTGCAGCAGGAATGCCACCGCCAGCCCGCCGTAGAGGGTGAACAGCAGCCCCGTGCGGTTGTAGCGCGTCCAGAAGAGGCTGTAGATCTGTGCGGGCAGTACGGACGAGGCTGCCGCGCAGAGTGCCAGCCCCGCGATGAACTGGACGTTGGACCCCTGCGCCCCCAGCGCGCAGAGGATACCCAGCGTCCCGACGGTCACCATGGCCCAGCGGGCCGCGGTGATCTCGTCGCCCGCCTCTCGGTCGCGTCGCCGGGCGAGCTGGGCGCGGATGTCGTGCGCCAGCGCGGCCCCGCAGGCCAGAGTGATCGCGGAGACCACCGCCAGTACGGTGAGGAAGACCGCCAGCGCCATCACCACGAACACAAGGGACGCGACGGCGGGGCCGAGCGTGACGCCGAGTCCGCTGGTGAGCATCATCAGCGCGCTGTTGCCGCTGGGGTCGGCCTCGGCGACCGTGGCCGAGCCGAGCAGCGCCGTGCCGCCCAACCCGAGGACGATCGAGGCCAGGACGAAGACGGCGACCCCGCCCAGTGCGAGAGTGGCGCTGCGGCGTGCGGTGGGACCGTCGGGCGCGGAGGCGAACCGCATCGTCAGGTGAGGAAGGCTGGCCGCGCCCAGTGCGACGGAGAGCTGGAGGCTGATCAGGTCGAGTCGTCCGGCGAAGTCCCGGCCCAGGTACATCCCCGGCTGATAGAAGTGGTCCGGGTCGGTGCTGTTCTCCGCGGCGGCGTGGACGAGGGCCCCTGGGTCCCAGTCGAACCGGCTCAGGGTCACCAGCGCGGTGCCGGCGACCACCACGAACACCACTGCCGCCTTGATCACCTGAAGCCGGCTGGCGCTGTACATCCCGCCCACGACAGTGAAGAGGATCATCAGCAGGCCGAGGAAGACCGTGCATGCCTGCTGGGACCCGTTCGAGGCCAGGCCGATCAGCTGGGCCGTGGCACTGCCGACTCCGGAGAGCTGGAGCACCAGGTAGGGCAGCGAGACGGCAAGGGTCGCCACGCCTGCCGCGATGCGAGGGGCGCTGCCGGGCACTCCGGAGGCGAGGATGTCGCCGATGGTGAAGTGTCCGGCCCGGCGCAGCGGCTGGGCGAGCAGGGCGAGCAGTCCCAGGCCCACGACCGCGCCGGCCGCCACTGTGAGTCCGTCGTAGCCGTAGAGGGTGACCAGGCCGGTGGCACTGAGGAGAGTGGCTGCCGAGACGTAGTCGCCTGCCAGTGCGAAGGCGCCGCCGATCCGGCCCAGGCGGCGGCCGGCGGTGTAGAACTCCTCGGGGTCGTCACGCTGTCCGGCTGCCATCAGGCTGAGCAGGATCACGATGTCGACCACCACGATGAACGCGATGACGACCAGGGTCTTGAGGGAGAATCCCAGCGCTGTCGGCTGGTCACGGGCGGCGGTGGCGAGGACGGCGGTGATCACAGTTCCGCCTCCGCGTCGTCGTGGGAGCGGGCGCACCACCGGTCGAAGGCGAAGGCCGTGGCCACCGCGAGCACCGTCTGGAGGGCCAGCAGGAGCATTCCGAGGGTGAACCCGCCGCCGAGGTCTGCGCCGAGTGTTGCGCCGGGTCCCAGCTCCAGGGCCGTCAGCAGCAGGGGAGCGGAGCCGCCCACCGCGAGGGCGGTCCAACGGGCCCGGTCCGTGCGGGCGGGCCCGGAGTCGGGAGCCGGGACGTGGGCAGGGGTGTAGGGCGGTGGCCGCACGACAGTGTTCCTTTGTTCCGTGACAGGGGGTGCGCCGAATGCGCGGGAAGGGGCACGCGCCCGCCGGCGTGCCGTCGGCACTTCGGGAGTCGCTGTGGGGCGATGCCACCTCGACCCTGTCGGCATTCGACCGCAGTGTCGACGTCTTCCCTCGGAGAGGCTGTGCCGGCACAGGCGGTTGCCCCGCGGTTGTGCGTGTTTACTCGCCGTGGTTCGTGAATCTCGTTCTGATGTTGCGTCATATTCGGCCAGGTGCTGCTCTGTTGACGAGCAAAAGCGCCCTGGCGCGGGAGCCGGAAGGGTTCCCGCGCCAGGGCGCCTGGCAATGGTGACGCTGTGTCAGTCCATGGTGAGGACGGTACGCAGGGCCTCGCCGCTGTGCATCTGGCGGACCGCCTCGTCGGCCTCGCCCAGCGGAACCCGATGGGTGATCATCTTCTCCAGGTCGATCTCCCCGGACCGCCACAGCTCGATGATTCGCTCGAAGCTCTTGAGGACGTCCGCGCCGCCGTAGAAGGACGGCACGATCTTCTTCTCGTGCAGGACGAGTTCGCTCATGTTGATCTGGGGGAAGTCGGTCTTGGCGCCCACGCCCACCAGGCAAACCGTGCCGCCGCGCCGGGTGTGGTCGTAGGCCGAGCGCAGCGTCGCCGGCTTGCCGACCACCTCGAAGACGTGGTCGAAGCCTTCGCCGCCGGTGAGTTCGGCGCTGAGCGCGGAAAGGCCCTCGGGGGCGACGGCGTGCGTGGCGCCCAGGTCCAGCGCCCACTGCCGACGTCCCTCCACCGGATCGACGGCGACGATCACCGAGGCGCCGGCGACCTTCGCGCCCTGGACCGCGCTGATCCCGACGCCCCCGCAGCCGATCACGGCGACCTTCGAACCCGGTTCCACCTTCGCGGTGTTGAGCACCGCGCCGACGCCGGTGGTGACACCGCAGCCGATCAGCGCGGCCACCTCGTACGGCACGTCGTCGGGGATGGCGACGGCGACGTTGGCGGGGACGACGATCTCCTCGGCGAAGGTGCCGGTGCCCATGAACCCGAAGACCGGACTCCCGGCGGCGCCGAAGTTGGGGGTGGTGAGGTTGGCCATGCCGCTGGGGCAGAGGTTGCCCTCGCCGCGCGCGCAGGACGGACACCTTCCGCACGGGGGCATCCAGCAGACCACGACGCGGTCGCCGGGCTTGACGTGGGTGACGCCCTCGCCGACCTCCAGGATCTCGCCCGCGCCCTCGTGGCCGGGGACGAAGGGTGTGGGCAGGCCCAGCGTGCCGTTCATCCCGGAGACATCGGAGTGGCACAGGCTCGCGGCGCGGATCCGGATCCGGACCTTGCCCGACGTCACCGCCGGTGTGGTGACGTCGTCCCGGATGTCGAGGGTGTCGTCGCCGGTCTGCTGCAGGATGGCTGCGCGCACGGTCTTCCTTCGAGGGGTCGTCGCGGGGAGCTTGGCGGTCTGGGGGAGGTAGACGGTCTTGGGCTCCAGGTAGGCCATCAGGCCCTCCAGCCCGAACTCGCGGCCGATGCCGGAGTTCTTGAAGCCGCCGAACGGGCCGAGGAAGTCGACCCGGAGGGTGTTGACGCTGATGGTGCCGGTGCGGATCCGCCGGGCGATCGCGAGGCCGTGCTCGAGGTCACCGGCCCAGACGGCTCCGGAGAGACCGAAGTCGGAATCGTTGGCGATCCGTACGGCCTCCTCCTCGCTCTCGTACCTGATCAGGCAGACAACCGGGCCGAAGACCTCCTCACGGGCGATCCGCATGGAGTTGTCGACATCGCCGAGGAGGGTGGGCTCGACGTACCAGCCGCGGTCCTGCGAAGCGGGGACGCCGCCGCCCGTGAGCAGGGTCGCGCCTTCCTCGCGGGCGATCCTGATGTAGTCCAGGCTGCGCTGCTGCTGGCGCCGGGCGACCAGAGGGCCGACCTGGGTGGCCGGGTCCAGGGGATCTCCCACCCGGAGCGAGGCGACCGCCTTGGTCAGGGCGGCGGCGATCTCGTCGTAGCGGGAGGCGGGGACCAGGATCCGGGTCAGCGCGATGCAGGCCTGGCCGTTGTTCATGTACGAACCGGCCATGATCGCCGGTACGACCTGGGCGAGGTCGGCGTCCTCCAGGATGATCGCGGCGGACTTCCCGCCCAGCTCCAGGGTGATCCGGTGGAGGTTGGCCGCGGCCGACTCCATCACCTTCTTGCCGGCGCTGACCGAGCCGGTGAAGGCCACCTTGTCGATGCCCGGATGACCGACCAGGTACGAGGAGACGTCACGGTCGGCGGCCAGAACGTTGAGCACACCCGCCGGGAGTCCGGCCTGCTCGGCGACCTCGGCCAAGACGTACGCGTCCAGCGGCGTCTCCGGCGAGGCCTTGAGCACGACGGTGCAACCGGCCGCCAGCGCCGGGGCCAGCTTGGTGGCGGTGACGAACTGCGGGACGTTCCACGGCACCACGGCCGCCACCACGCCCACCGGCTCCTGACGGACCAGGACCGGCCCGCCCATGCCGTGCCGGGGCTCCTCGAACACCAGCTCGCGCGCGACACCGACGGTGGTGGCGTAGGTGGCCACCGCGCTCATCACCTGACCGGGCACGGCCCAGGTGATCGGGGAGCCGTTCTGCGACGAGATCAGCGCGGCGAGCTTCGGGGCACGGGCCGTGAGGCCGTCCTTGATCCGGGTGATGACCTCCAGCCGCTCGGCCATCGGTGTCAGGGGCCAGGGGCCGTGGTCGAACGCCTCCCGGGCGGCGGCCACCGCGGCGTCCACATCCTCGGTGGAGGCGTGCGGCACGCGGCCGATCACCTCCTCGGTGTGCGGCGACACAACGGTGATGGTGTCGGTGCCATGGGGCTCGACCCAGCGGCCTCCGATGTAGAGGCGGTCGTATTCGACTGCAGTGGCCATCAGGTCCTCTTCCCTAGAGCGCGGCGCGTGTGCGGCCGCGCTCCGCGTGACGTTCGTCCGGCGACGCGGCGATGGTTCTCGCGGGCGTGCCGCCCGCACCGGCAGCCTGACCCGCGGAGCCGGGGAAGCCCATCCTCGGCGAGGCAATCCCGTGTGCGCCCACAGCGGCGGAGCCCCGCGTTGTGCCGCCACCCACCGAGCGGCGACAGATCTGGACGGCCGGTGCGAGGTGCTGCTGTGCTTCGCGTCACCCCGGGCCACGAGCTCCGGCGGAGCCCCCGGCGTCACTGCGCCGCCGCATCTGCTGCCTCCCCCACGCCCCCCACGTTCCGTTCCTGTTCTCGTTCGCGCGTCGTGGTGCGGCGAGTCGCCCCGTGCCACGTGTTCCTTCCCGTAGGAGTGCCATGAAGAAGTCCGTTGTCGCCTGTGCCGCCGGAGCGGTCGTGCTGGCCGCCGCCGCCGGAGTCGGCCGATTCGCGGTGCTCCCCGCCGTCGACCAGGTCCCCTCGGACCTGAAGTCGGCCGTCCACTACACCGGCACCGCGGCCGTCCTGGACAAGAAGGCGCTGTCCACCGGGGACATCGCCCACGTCGTCGACCGCGATGTGCCGATCACCGCCACCCGCACCGTCGAGGTGACCGCCGTCGAGGGGGGTACAGCGCGGATGCAGGACCACACCGTGGTCACGGCCGCCGGCGGCACCAAGCTGACCGACGGCACCCACATCTGGGCCGTGGACCGCGAGAATCTTGGTGACGCCAAGGGTCCGGACGGCTGGAAGGCCGAGGACCACCAGGGCCTGGTCGCCGGCTTCCCGGTGCACCCCAAGGCCAGGAACTACCAGTTCTGGGACACCCTCACCGGCACCTCCGTCGAGGCCCGTTACCAGGGCACGGTGTCCTTCGCCGGGCGCACCGCCTACAAGTTCCTGATCGAGTCCTCGGCCGCGCCCAATGCCGCGACCGTCGGCGCCCTGCCCCCGGCGCTGCCCACCGCGCTGGTCGGCGGGCTGGCCAGGACTCTCCCGGCGGACGCCCAGGGGCAGCTCGCCGAGACGCTCAAGTCGGCGGGCACCACAGTGCCGCTCACCTACAGGGCGACCGGCACCGCGACGGCATGGGTGGACACCGGGACCGGAGTGGTCCTCGGGCAGAGGGTCCACCAGAGAGTGGTCGGACAGGCCGCGGGTGCCGCGGGGCCGGTGGACGTGCTGCCGGTGACCGACCTCCGGATGGAACTGACCAAGAAGTCCACCGCCGAGGCCGTGGACAGGGCGAAGACCGCTGACCGGGGGCGGCTGCTGATCGGCACCGTCGCCCCTGCCGGGGCGCTGCTGCTCGCACTCGGGCTGGCGCTCTGGGCGGCGCTGCTGGGCCGGAAGCGGCAGGACGGCGGCGCAGGGGCCGCCGGTGCCGAAGGGGCCGTCACCCCGGACGAGCCCGCCGAGACGACCCGCTCCTGACTGCCCCCACCCAAGATCCCGGGTTCTGCCGCACCGCGCCGCTGCCAGGTGCGGCAGGACCCGGCCACCCGTCCCTGTCATGAGGGACGGCCCGCACCGCACATCACCTCGCACGACCCCCACCCCACCGGGGGACCTTCCCCATAGGAGCCGCGATGCGCACATCCCGCATGGCCCGCAGATCCCGTGCGGTCCTTCCGTCCCGCAGACTACGGCCGCGCCGCCTCACGGCGCTCTCCGCGGTGGCTACCGCGCTGGCAGCGTTCACCGGGATGGCCATGGCCACGCCCGCGTCGGCGCTCCCGCTGCCCGTGCCGTACTCCGAGGTGACCGGTCTGGCCCCCAGTCTGGCCGCCCCGGAGAACGCGCCGCCCGGAGCCAACGACTGGTCCTGTACGCCCTCCGACGCCCATCCCCGCCCGGTGGTGCTGGTCCACGGCACTTTCGAGAACATGCGGTACGCCTGGGACTCCCTCGCCCCGCTCCTGCGGAACGCGGGCTACTGCGTCTACACCTTCAACTACGGCGCCCCGGCCGGCGATCCCGTGAAGGGCCTGGCCCCCATGGAGGACAGTGCCGTCGTGCTGTCGTCCTTCGTCGACAAGGTGCGCTCCTCCACCGGTGCCGCCAAGGTGGATCTGGTGGGTCACTCCCAGGGTGCCACCATGCCCCGCTACTACCTCAAGTACCTCGGAGGGGCCGCCAAGACGGGCACGATGGTGGGACTGGCCGGGCCCGACCACGGCACCTCGGTGAGCGGGGTGGTCAGCCTGGAGCAGTACCTCGGGACGATCGGGTACAGCAACAAACTGGTCGGCATCGCCTGCCAGTCGTGCACCCAGTTCCTGACTGGCTCGGACTGGTTGGCGAACCTGAACGCGGGCGGTGACACGCAGCCCGGTGTCCGGTACGTCGCCATCGCGAGCCGACACGACGAGCTGGTGACCCCGTACACCAGCGCGTTCCTGTCCGGCCCCGATGTCACCAATGTCACGCTCCAGGACGGCTGCCCGGCCGACCTGTCCGGACACGTCCAGCTGCTGTTCGGCCGCCGTTCGTTGGCCCTGGTACTGAATGCTCTGGACCCGGCGCACCCGGTGTCCGTGCCGTGCCTCCCGGTGGCCTTCACGGGGTAGTCGGCACTGCGCGCACTTTCGGGGTCGGCTGCCCGGACGGGCGGCCGGCCCTTCCGGTGTGTTGTCCGAACCTTGGCACGCGTCTTCCCGGCGGGCGGCTGCTTCGGGTACAACAAGGACGTCCGATTTGATCGAGCGTTCGATTTATGTTCATCGGAGAGCGACACCGGGTCCTCACAGGAACAACCGCACCGCACTGCAAAAAGGAGTGTCCACGTGGAAAGGGCATCCGACGAACTGCTGAGCGCTGCGGCGCTGCGAGTCCAAGAGCAGCTGGGCCCTCTGGCCATCCGGATGGCCCGCGTCATCCGGGAGAGCGAACCGCTGTACGGCGACCCCGTACACGCGCCCACAGACATCGACCAGGTGATCCGCGACATCCTCGCAGCCGCCCTGACCGGCCTCGCCGACCCTGAAGCCGCAGGCAGCGACTCCGCCGAGCTGCTCTACCGACTCGGTACCCACCGTGCCCGGCAGGGCGTACCGCTGGACTGCGTGCTGCGTAATTACAAGACCGGCACCGAGCTGTTCTGGCAGTCCCTGGTCGCCGCCGCCGAGGCCCACGACGCGGCGCGGGCCACACTGATGGCCCGCGCCGCGACCAGCGTCTGGGACCTCTTCGACCGCGACAGTCGTATGATCGCCGATGCCTACCGTCAGGCCGTCAGGAGCCGAAGCCTCGAAGGCGCCGACGGGAGTCGAGCCGGGGAAACCCTCGGCCGCTACCTGGACGGCAAGCTCCCCGTGGGCAACGCGTACGCCGCGGCCGACATCCTCGGTCTGTCCCGGCAGGGTGGCCTGACCGTGGTGGCGGCACGCGGCCGCGACGCCGTCCGCTGCACGGCCACCGTGCCCGTGATCAGGCTGCCGCGCCCATGGGACGGGCTGTTGATCGCCGGGACCGGGACGATGAGTACCACCGCGTTCGCCGCGACGCTGACAGCCCCACCCGGCACGCGCGCCGGGGTGAGCCCACCCGTCGAGGGCGTGGCCGACCTCCCCAAGGCGCGGCGGTTGGCCGAACGCGCGCTGCGCACCTGCCTAGGGGACAGCGAAGTGGCCCTGCTGGACTGCCGGTTCGCCGCTGCTGTTGCCGCCGGCCGGCCGGACCTGGCTCGGGAGCTCGCCGACGGGACACTGGGCGGGGTGCTGCGGGCGGCGCCCGCGGACAGGACGACCCTGCTCGGCACGCTGGACGCCTGGCTCACCGCGGACGGCTCCATGGAGCGCGCCGCCACCATGCTCTACTGCCACCGCAACACCGTCCTGAAGCGGCTCAACCGCCTGGAACAGCTCACCGGCCGCTCCGTCTTCCGGCCCCGCGACCTCATCGAACTGACCCTCGCGCTGAACGCCTGTCAACTGTCGGGGCAGCGGTGAGCGACATTTCCTCGGCAGACAGAGGGGCGCCGAAGACCGCACCAGTGCCCGGAGCACCGGTTGTCCCCGGCGACCCCGAACGCGCCGATGCGCTGCTCGCCGAAGCCGCCCGCCATCTGGCGCCCGCCCACGACGCGCTCACTACCGAACTGGCCGACAGGCTGCGCGCACTGGAAGGCGGTGTGCCCGGCTACCTCTCCGGACCGGGTGACCTGCACGCCACCCTCGGCGCCGCCGTCGCCGCCTCCCTGGACCGGCTCGCCGACGGGTCGGACGCCGACCACGCCGCCGGGCCCGTCCACCGGATCGCCGCGCAGCGTGCCCGACAGGGTGTCCCGTTGGACGCCATGCTCCAGGCACTGGCCACCGTCGGGGCCCTGCTGTGGGAGCGGCTGATCGACACCGCCGCCGAACTGCAGCCCACCGAGGCTCATCTGCTGCTGCACGTCACCGAGCGGATGCGCGAGGCACGGGAGCGGAACGCCGCCGTGGTGGTGGACACCTACCGGCAGATCCTCGGTCCCGCCGCCGTCGATCCGGTCGCCCGCGGCCGGGCCCTTCTCGCCACCATGCTGGAGCGTCCGGCGGACGGCCTGGTGCGCGGCGGAGCCGCGGCCCTGCTGGGGGTGCCGGGCCAGGGCCGCTACGCCGTCGCCGTCACGGGACGCCGCCTGGGCGAGCTGCCGGAGTTCACCGGCCGGGTGCTCGCCACCGCGCTGCCGGACGGTGAGGTGCTGGTGGCGTGGCTGCGCGACCAGCCGCTGGAAGTGCTGGCGGATGCCGTTCGACAGGCCTTGGCCGCGGACTCCGACAGTGTTGCCGGGGCCGCAACGAGCGACGGCCGGGCCGCCCCGTACGCGGGTATCGGCCCGGTCGTCGGCGGCCTGGCCGAGCTGCCGAAGGCTGCCCGGCTGGCGCGGGCCGCCCGTGCCGCCGCCGCGCCCGGCCGTCCGGTGGTGCTCTGGGAGGACGCGCCGATCGCGGCCATGGTCGCCGCCGACGCGGAGCTGGCCGGGGTCCTCGGCGGCAGGATCCTCGCCCCGGTCCTGGTCCTGCCCGTCGAGGAGCGAGACCAGCTCCTGCACACCCTCATCGCCTGGCTGGACAACGACGGCTCCACACGACCGGCCGCAGAACGCCTGGGCTGTCACCGCAACACCGTTCTCAACCGGCTGCGGCGCCTCGAGCAACTGACGGGCCGCAGGCTCGGCGTACCCGGGGAGATGGTCGAACTCGCCCTTTCTGTACAGGCGTTGGTCGATTCGCCGGCATTCCCGGTCACGGACTGACCACCATCCGGGCCCCCGTCGGCCGTGGCACGCAATCGGTCAGTTCCGTCGTCGGACACGACAGGGCACCTGCCCGCTGCCACCGCCTCGGAATGGGCCGGCCCTCCCGGGAAACCTTGAGTGGTCGACGGGCTGCCCGACCTGAACGTGTGTGGCGCCACAGCGGCTCCAGGCCCGCATTGTGCCGTCCCTCCCGTTCCAACTCGTGCCTGTTAACAGCAGGTTGACGCCGTGCTGCCATGACAGGCAGCGGCGGCGCACCGGACGCGTCGCCCTCCCCACGGAGTCGCCCCATGAGTTCCACCATGTTCACAACCGCCAGGAGAGCGATGAGAAGGGCGGCGGGAGACATGCGGGCTCGCGCATCCGCCGCGCTCTGGTCTCTCGGCCTGGTGCTGATCGCCACTGTGACCGCCGCTCCCGCCGCCCGAGCCGAGACCACCGTCCCGCCCGGGCCCGCGCTGACCACACCGGTCGCCACCCTGGACGCGGCGCTGTCCTGCTCCGCCGACCTGGCGCATCCGGCCGACACCCCCGTGCTGTTGGTCCACGGCACCAGCTCCACCCCGCAGGAATCCTGGAGCTGGGGTTACCAGCGCGCGCTGGCCGCCCAAGGACACCCGGTGTGCACGGTGACCCTGCCCGAGCGGGCGGGCGTCCCCCTCCAGCAGTCCGCTCAGTACGTGGTCCGCGCCATCCGCGTCATGCGTGCCACCAGCGGCCGCCCGATCTCCACCGTCGGCCACAGCCAGGGCGCGCTCTACCCTCTGTGGGCCGCCCGCTTCTGGCCGGACATCGCCGCCGACCTGGACGACGTGATCGGCCTGGGTGCTCCGCTCGACGGCACTCTGCAGGCCAACCTCCGCTGCGCCCTGGGCTCTTGTTCCGGCATAGCCTGGCAGATGCGGCAGGGCTCGGCGGCCATCGCCGCACTGCGTCGGGCGCCGCTGCCCGCCGGTCCGTCGTACACATCCATTGCCACGCTCCAGGACGAGCTGGCGGTTCCCCAGCCGTCCACCGCGCGGATGCCCGGGATCACCACCAGCTGGCTTCAGGACGTCTGCCCGCTGAGGGTCACCGGTCACGCCGGACTGCTCTGGGACGCGGTCGGGTTCGCCCTGGTGACCGACGCCCTCGACCATTCCGGCCCGGCCGATCCACGCCGCGTCAGTCGCATCGACTGCCTGAAGGTCGCGTACGACGACGCCGACATGATCGCGTCCGTCGCTCTGCTGGGCACTGTCGCCCACCTCGGCCTGGAGTACCTGACGGCGCCACCTGTCTCCGCTGAACCCGCCCTGCCGGACTACGCCACCGCCGGCTGAGGGAGACGAGGGGGCGCCGCCGGGCACGCGGCGCCCCGAGCCGGCTTGTCGGCCGTCGTCTCGCGTATGAAGAGAGGTGAGGCCCGTGTCCACAGGGGTCGGTGTCGCCGACTTTTCGGCCGGCGCGTCCTGTGCGGGGCCGGCGGCCGCGATGGTGAACAGGCGGGGACCCAACTGATCGACAGGAGGGCGACGCTCGTTCCGCTGGGCAAGTGGCATCTCCGCGGTCTGACCGGGAAGGATGACCGGTCATGAGCAAGCCACCCGCAAGAGCCCGACTGGCAGACGCCGCGTTCGCCCTCTTCGACGAGCGCGGATACGAGCAGACGACCATAGACGACATCGTGGGGCGAGCGGGCCTCGGGCGTACGACGTTCTTCCGGCATTACCGGTCCAAGGAAGATGTCATCTTCCCCGACCACGACCGCCTCCTGGAACTGATCAGGGACCGGCTGAGGACATCGAGCCGCCACACGGCTCTGGGCGCGGTCTCGGACGCGGTTCGGCTCGTACTGCTGCACTACTTGGACGAGGGTGATCTGGCCAGGCGCCGATATGCCCTTACGAGCAAGGTGGCGGCGCTGAGAGACCGGGAGATCGCCAGTGTGGCCCGGTACCAGCGCCTTTTCCGGGAATTCATCGCCGACCGGAGAGGGGATTCGACCGAGTCGGCGTCGCTCTCGGCCGAACTGATGGCCGCGGCGGTGGTCGCGGCTCACAATCACGTACTGCGCCGATGGCTCAGGGGGGAGTCCTCCGGTCCGGTCGCGGAAATGGACGAGGCGATGCGAGAGGTGCTGGCCCTCTTTCCGGGCCCTGGCGCCATACCGGAGGCAGGCCCCGGTACCACCGTCATCGCTTTCAGGACCGGCCAGGACATGGACGCTCTCCTCCCGTCGCTGCGGCGCATCGTGGAGGGCCGCACGGGCGTATGACAGCCCTGTTCGAAGGGGCGGCGTCAGTGGTGGGTCGCCTCCCGACCGCTGCTCCACGGCGCACTGATCGAACGTTCATGTGACAGATCGCACGACCACTCAATGGCACTCGGTGTGCACAATGAGGTACTGAGTACCGCAAGGGTGAAATCAACCGATGCCTTTCCGGTACGGAGATGCTGTGCCGACTGCACGCGTGCCGAACCACTGCCGAGGGGCGTTCTGTGAGCTTGAGGATCGTTGTCACTGTGAAGTACGTGCCCGACGCCACTGGCGACCGGCACTTCGCCGATGACCTGACCGTGGACCGGGACGACGTGGACGGTCTGCTCTCCGAGCTCGACGAGTACGCGGTCGAGCAGGCGCTGCAGATCTCCGAGAACTCGGACGACGACGTGGAGATCACCGTCCTGACGGTGGGTCCCGAGGACGCCAAGGACGCGCTGCGCAAGGCGCTGTCGATGGGTGCCGACAAGGCCATCCACGTCGAGGACGACGACCTGCACGGCACGGACGTCATCGGTACCTCCCTGGTGCTGGCCAAGGCCGTCGAGAAGGCCGGTTTCGACCTGGTGATCTCCGGCATGGCCTCCACCGACGGCACCGCGGGTGTGGTCCCGGCGCTGCTGGCCGAGCGTCTGGGCGTTCCGCAGGTCACCCTGCTGTCCGAGGTGTCGGTCGAGGACGGCACGGTCAAGGGCCGCCGCGACGGCGATGCCGCGTCCGAGCAGCTGGAGGCCTCCCTGCCGGCCGTCGTGTCGGTCACCGACCAGTCGGGCGAGGCGCGTTACCCGTCCTTCAAGGGCATCATGGCCGCCAAGAAGAAGCCGGTTCAGTCCTGGGACCTGTCCGACCTGGACCTCGAGGCGGACGAGGTCGGCCTCGAGGGCGCCTGGACGGCCGTCGACTCCGCGGCGGCGCGCCCGGCGCGCACCGCGGGCACCATCGTCAAGGAC
>NZ_JBVKBD010000017.1:0-164328 GCF_055657365.1 Streptomyces sp. NPDC107559
CAACGTCCTGTGGGCCATGATCCGCGACGGAGCGTGCTACCAAGCCACACCACCGGTCACGGCAGCGGCTTGACAACGTCATTGGGAAGTCTCCTCGGGTTGTGCGGTGCTCTACGGGACGGTGGTAGAGCCGGTGGAGCGCGTGCGGTGCCGCCGGAGAGCGCGCGCCGGGGAGTGCCTCGGCCACCCTGCCGACGCAGAAACCGTATGACATTCGGTTTTTGGCGACAAGGGGTCCCACCAGCAGAATTCGGGTGCCGTAGAGTCGTGTTCATGGCGCGACGGGGTTCGTATGCGAAGGGCATCGCCAAGCGGGAGGAGATCCTCGACACGGCGCTCGACATCGTGGCGCGGGCCGGGTACAGCCGCGCGACGGTGCGCGAGCTCGCCCAGGCGGTCGGCCTGAGCCAGACGGGACTGCTGCACTACTTCGGGACCAAGGAGCAGCTCTTCGTCGAGATCCTGCGCCGCCGCGACGAGGTCGACCGGCACCTGATGGAGGCGCCCTTCGGATCGACCGCCGACGCGCCGCCGGACCTGGGCCAGGTGTTCACCGCGCTCGTGCGCCACAACGCCGAGGTTCCGGGCCTCACCCAGCTCTTCTCACGCTTCGCGTCCGAGGCGGCCGAGCCCGGACATCCGGCACACGACTACTTCCGCGACCGCTACGCGACCGCGCGCGACGTCGTCGCCGGGTTGATCCGTGATCGGCAGGCGGCCGGTGCGCTGCCCGTGGGCCTCGCCCCCGACCGCCTGGCCGGTCTCGTCTTCGCCCTGATGGACGGGTTGCAGACGCAGTGGATGTACGACCCCGAGATCGACATGGCCGGCCAACTCGCCTACTTCTGGGACCTGCTCACCGCCGCGTCCACCGGGGCAGCCGCCGGGCCGCCGGACGCCGCGCAGTCCCAGTGACGGTCGGCGCGGTGTCCGAGTGACGGTCAGGCGGATGTGGCGCCTCAGCGAGAGGCGGTCCGCAGTTCCGCGATGGCCGCGGCGGTGAGCTCGCGGGGCGTGTGCTGCGGATCGACGAGGACGACGGTGCAGTGCGTGCCGTGGGTCAGGGCGGTGGTGAAGCTGCCGTCGGCGAACTGGGCGAGGGGGCCCCGGGGAGAGCGGCCGATGGCCACGCTGCGTGCGTGGACCCGGTCCGCGTGCTCGGCCAGCGTCCGGCCCGCCGCGGCGTGGTCGCCGACGCTGCGCAGGACCTGGCCCGTGGCGCTGACGCCCTCGGCGGCGAGACGGTCCAGATGCGCGGCGACCGCGGCGCGGGCCTGCTCGTCGGTCTCCGTCTCGACGGCCTGTTCCTCGACGACGGCTGTCTGCTGCACGTGGACGATCTCCAGTGCGCTGCTGGTGTCGCGGGCGAGCTCGGCGGCCGCGTCGACGACGGCGCCGGCGCCGGGGTGGTTGCCGACGGCGACGATGACGGGGGCCGCGCCACGGGCCGCCTGCGCGCCCACCGGGATCAGGGTGGGCGCGAGGGGCGCGGCTTCCGCGGGGCTCCGCTCGGCCGCGCTGAGCAGCTTGTGGCCGCTGGCCAGAACCGGGATGGCGAGCAGGAAGGTGGCGGCACCGACGTAGAAGGGGACGCTGAGGTCGGTGGCGTCCGCGATCTTTCCGGCCGCGTAGGGGGCGAGCCCGCCGCCGATGAACCGGACGAAGCCGTACGCGGAGGAGGCGACCGGCCGCTCGACGGGGGAGACGAGCATGACCGCCTGGGTGGTGAGCGTGTTGTTGATGCCGATGAAGATGCCGCTGACGATGACGGCCGTGATGACCACGGACGGGGTGCCGACGCCGGCGGCGATCACCGCCATGACGATGCCGAGGCCGACGAGGTTGGCGTAGAGCACGGGCGCGGTGCCGTAGCGGGCCTGGAGCCGGGGAGCGAAGAACACGCTGAAGGCGGCCACGAGCAGACCCCAGCCGGTGAAGACCAGCCCGAGTTGATGGGCGTCGAGCTTCATCGGGTAAGGGGCGTAGCCGAGCATGGTGAAGAAGCCCCAGTTGTACAGCAGGGCCATGATGCCCATGGTCAGCAGACCGCGGTGGCGCAGCGCGGCCAGCGGGGCGAGGGGTGAGGTGCGCGTGGCCGGCTTGGGCAGTTGGGGCACGAAGGCCACGGTGGCGATCAGCGCGATGGCCATGAGGGCGGCGACGCCGAAGAAGGGGCCGCGCCAGCTGATGGCTCCCAACTCGCCCCCGAGCAGCGGCCCGACGGCGATGCCGAGGCCGAGGGCCGTCTCGTAGAGGATGATCGCGCCGCCGAAGCCGCCGCTGGCCGAGGCGACTATGACGGCGAGGGAGGTGGCGATGAACAGCGCGTTGCCCAGTCCCCAGCCGGCGCGCATGCCGACGATGCCGTTGATGGAGTCCGACATGCCCGCCAGGGCGGCGAACACGACGATGACGGCGAGCCCGGCGATGAGGGTGTGCTTGGCGCCGATCCTGCTGGAGACCCAGCCGACGATCAGCATGGCCACCGCGGTGACGATGAGGTAGCTGGTGAACAGCAGCGAGACCTGGCTGGGTGTGGCGTGGAGGTTGTTCGCGAGGGCGGGCAGGATCGGGTCCACGAGGCCGATGCCCATGAACGAGATGACGCAGGCGAACGCCACGGCCCAGACGGCCTTCGGCTGTTTGAACGGGCTTGCGACCTTCTGGTGCGGAGTGCTCATTCGAGATCACTTTCTGGACGTCGACAGGAGCCGACACGAGGTGAGCGGGACGAGACCTGAAGCCGGCGCAGGCCGTGGACAGCGTCAGACGGGGCTCTGCCGGTGCTGGACGGCGCGGGCCAGGGCGGGCAGCGCGACCTGCACGGCCTGCTGTTCGTCCGCGGTGAGTTCGCCGATCAGCTCCTGAAGGGCGTCCATGCGTTCGGAGCGGCGTCGCCGGGAGAGCGCGAGTCCGTCGTCGGTGGCCTCGACCAGCACGCCGCGGCCGTCGCTGGCATCGGCGGTGCGGCGCACCAGACCGTCCCGCTCCAGACGGGTGACCAGCTGCGTCATGTTCGGCTGCGACACGCCCTCGGCGCGTGCCAGCTCGGTCAGCCGGTGGGCGCCTTCGCGGCCCAGCCGGGCCAGCACGGAGGAGGCGGCGATGCTCAGGCCGCCCGCGGTCGCGCTCTGCCGCACGTAGCGAACCATCAGTTCCACAGCGCTGATGAGGTCGTCGGGGGCTTCTGCTCCGGCGCCGTGGTCCATAACCTGCTTATGCATAGGCGCATTATGTATGTGCGTGTAGCTTGAATCAATCGTGTCGACGCATGTTTCGGGTGCGCGGGCCGCGCCGTCGTGCTGCGGGGCCGACAGTGTCGACCGTGTCGACCGTGTCGGCGAGCGTCCTGTGCGGGCGCGCGCTCAAGGCGCAATGCGTTCAGCGCATGCGACATGAGTCATGAGCGGTATTGTCGATGATGTGGGTATGACTCTTGATGAGCGTGTACGGTCCGCTGTGGCCGCGCTCCTGCACGCGGCCGGCGAGTCGCAGACCGAACTTGCCGCTGCCCTGGGGGTGAGTCAGGCGCAGGTGAGCCGCCGTCAGTCCGGCACGGCCGCCTGGAGCCTGGCGGACTGCGACGCGGTGGCCGCGCACTACGGCATCGACGCGCTCGACCTTCTGGCGGGTCCCACCCGGGCCGCGGAGTCGCTGCCCGCGGAACGCCGCCGGATTCCCGGCCGCCCTGCAGGCGGCGTACGCACGGCGGCCCTGCGGGACGGGGGAGAGCGATGACGGACTTCGGCGCGATCGACGCCCTGCTCGCCTCGGCCGGGCAGGAGGCCGTGCTGCCGCCTGCCGAGGAGCGTCGTGCCCTGCGCGAGGGGCTGAACCTCTCGCGCCCCCAGCTCGCGCAGGCTCTGGGCGTCAGCCCGTCCACGGTCGCCGGCTGGGAGTCCGGACGGGACCCGAGCGGCGAAGTACGGGAGAAGTACGCCTACTTCCTCGAGGGAGCGAAGACCAAACTGGCCGCCGAGGCAGCGACGGCGGTCGAGGACGCCGGGGACGAGGAGCCGGCGGACGAGCTTCCCGCGGATGCCGAGTCGACAGCCGACCGGGACGACGACGTCGACGTGCTTGCTGTCCCCCAGCCGTGTGTGCTGTGCGGGCAGCCCGCGCGCCATCAGGTCGCGGGGTTCCCGCAGCACCTGGATCCCGCCGAGTGCGCAGCGCCCGGCACCCCGCAGCCGGCCGCGCCCAGCGTCTCCGCGCCCGCCGTCTCCGCGCCGACGGCATCCGCGCCGACGGCATCCGCGCCGACGGCTTCCGCGCAGGCCGCTTCCAGGTCGGCCCGTCCGGCCGCGGGCCGCAGCGGTCAGGGCGTACGGATCGTCGCGGCCGGGCGCCGGGTACAGCCCGCGGACGCGGAACCGGACCTGATCCGCCGGGCCGTGACCGAGGCACTGGCCCAGCACGCCGGGGACGTCGAGGCGGCGAGTGCCGCCCTGCTCAAGCGGGCGATCCCCGACGCGATGGCCCTGCTGGACCACACCCGCAAGGGCGGCCGCTACGACATCGTCGCCCACCCCTGGCTGCCCGACATCCTGCGCAAGCAGAGCGCCCGGGGCGCCGACCAGATCTGGGAGGCACGCCCCAAGTGGACGCGCCCCGAACTGCCGCACGGCGAACATGCGGTGACCGCCCTGGACGTCAACGGCGCCTATCTGTCCGCCCTCAAGACCCATCTGCCGATCGGCCAGTTGGAGCACAGCACCGGCAACGAGCACGACCGGCGCCGGGCCGGCCTGCACCTGATCACCCCGCCCGACTGGGAACACGACGCCTGTCTGCCCAACCCGATCGGCAACAGGGACGAACCCGGCCCACTGTGGGTGACCGAACCGACCCTGCGCCTGCTGCTGCGCCTCGCGGGCCCCAAGTACGGCCTGTGCGACCCGCCGCACATCCACGAGTCCTGGACCTCCGGGGCCACGGAAGGGCTGCTGGAGAAATTCCGCGTCGCCCTGAAGGACGCCCGGGACCGCGCGATCACCGACGACGACGAAGTGACGCTGGAATACGTCAAGGCGATGTACTCGAAGTTCGTCTCCACCCTGGGCGAGTCGAACTACAACCGGGAGCTCTACCGCACCGACTGGATGCACCTCATCCGCTCCCAGGCGTTCGCCAACCTGTGGTGGAAGGCCCACCGCGCCTACGACGAGGGCCTGATGGTCGTCCGAGCCATGGGTACCGACGAACTCCACGTCACCGGCGACTGGCGCGCGGTCTTCGCCGAAGGCCGGGGTGTCACCGAAGTGAAGGTCAAGGACACCTATACCGTCGGGACGGACGACGCGCCTCACGAGCCGGTACAGTGATCCACCAACCGAGCACCGGAAGAGACGATGCCTGAACGCACCATCGAGTTCGGCAAGTACGGCGCCGGCGGCATCAGAGGTCACCAGGCCGTGGCGCGCCGGCTGGACGCGCTCGCCGGCTACATCGCCACGCCCGTCACCGCCCGCCGCGGCCTGCTCGCCCGGCTGCACTACCTCACCCGCACCGACCACGCCCGCACCGCCGCCCGTGCGGCCGGCCTGACGGTCACCGACCGCACCCTGCGCGCATGGCTCGCGGGCACCCGCTCACCCTCCCGGAAGAACCTGGAACTGGTCGAGCGGGCCTACCGCACCGTGCGGCGGGAGAACGTCGCCCGCTACCTGACCGCACGCCTCAACCGCGAAGGTCGCGGCACCCGTGTGGAGATCCACCCGCTCAACCAGTCCCGGGTCGACCGGCCACGCCAGCGCGTGGTGGAGTTCCGTACCCTGAACGTGCGCCGCTGGGACCGTATCGTCGCCGCCTGGGCGGCCGACGACGACCGTGCACTGGACGACGCGTGGATCGACCAGGTCATCGACCTCGGCTCGCAGTGGGGCCAGTACGAATACGTCACCAACGTCGGTTTCGCCGCCTGAGGTGCGGTCCGGGTCATCGTCCGGAAGAGGTCAGCCGGCGGGGTTCGACCCGCTCCTCCTCGGCCCTGTCTCCGTTCCTTGTGACTATGTAGGCGGCCTTGCCGGGGATTTCGGTCACCGCCTCCACCAATTCCGTTCCCCGGTAGACCAGTCCGACTCCGTCATCGGTGCAGTGGGCAGCGGGCACGGTGCCGTCCGCCACCAGTCGGTGCATCAGCGGACGACGCCCCTCGTCCGAGTCGTAGTGCACCCCGTTGCCGTACGGCAGGAAACCGAGTCCGTTCGTCACCGGGCGCAGCTCCGGCCCGAACGAGTCGGTCGCACCTCCCTGGAACCAGCAGATGGAGCCAGCGCTGACCCCGCTGAGCACGACACCGGCCTGCCAGGCACGCTTCATGATGCGGTCCAGGCCATGTGCCCTCCACACCGCCAGCAGGTTGACCACCGAACCCCCCATGACCCAGACCACGTCGTGGTCGAGCACCGCGCCCTCCACGTCCTCGACATTGGGCATGGGGAACAGGTGAAGCGGCGTCAGATCGAATCCCGCCACCCGCGCGGCCTCGGTCATACGGGACGTGAAGTGCTCGGCGTCACCGATGGCGGTACCGACGTACATGATGCGCGGGCGCCGGCCATGGACCCCGGAGAGGTCGACGGCATGGTGCACCAGAGCATCGAACATGACCCGGGTTCGTCCTCCGACCCGATGCCCCCCGGAGGTCGCGAGGATGGTCGGTTCCAATGCCGTCATGCCCATGATCGTAGCGGGGGCCGACTGCCGGACCCGAGCCGCCCCAGGTCGCACATTCCGCGCCGCCGAGGCCGGCACCCGTACAAGTCCATGGCACCTCAAGCCGCACCGCATGCCCGGCTCGTCGGGCGGCCGCCCGCGCAGGCCCACATGGTTGCTGCGCGCATCCCGTGCCGCGCGCCGAGGCCGGACGCACGCCCTTCCGGTCTAGGGTCCCAGGCCGTGGCTGATGTCCCCGATGACCTGATCAGGCTGGAATGTGCTGCCGAGACCCAGCGTGCCAAGCTGGCCGGACTCGGTGGCGAGGAGTACGAGGCGCAGTGGAGGCTCTGGCGCACGGCGGCGGAGGAGTTCCAGGCCGCGGTGACGGAGTACGCGGCCCGCGACGACGTGACCATGACGCGGTACGAGGTCGAGCAGGCCGCGAAGAAGGCGGTGCGCCATGCGCAGGAGGACCCGGCCGTGGAGTAGTCCGGTGTGCCGTCCGAGCCAGTTGATCGAGCAGGGTTAGATTGCTCAGATATGAGCGAAAATGGTGGAATTGGGCGTCGGGCGGCGCTGAAGGGCATCGCCGTAGCCGGTATCGCAGCGGTGCCCGGAGGGATCGGGGCGGCCCGACAGCGCGCGGCTGCGGCAACGTTGTTTCCGCAGCCTGCCGTATGGGCCTCGCGGCGCGTGCCGGGCTCGGCGTCGGGAGTGGTCGAGCGGACGCTCGACGTCCGGCTCACCGACGTCTCCGTCCCGGGCTACCGCCGGGTGACCTCGCGCACCTACAACGGAGCGATCCCGGGGCCGACCCTGCGGGTGCGCGGCGGGGACACGCTGCGGCTGACGCAGATCAACGGCCTGCCGCCCAACCCGCCCCACAGCGGCGACGCTCACACGCCGCATCACCCCAACAGCTTCAACCTGCACACCCACGGTATGCACGTCTCCCCGTCCGGGCAGGCCGACAACGTGCTGCGCGAGTTCCCGCCGCGCACCGCGGAGGAGGCCGCCGCCGGTATCGCGGAGCCGCAGTACGTGACGACCATCCAGGTTCCGTCCGATCATCCGGCCGGCACCTACTGGTACCACCCGCACCTGCACGGATCCACGGCCGAGCAGATCGTCGGAGGCATGGCCGGAGTGATCGTCGTCGAAGGCGACGTCGACGAGGTCCCGGAGATCAAGAAGGCCGCCGACGTCGTCGTATGCATCAACGAACTCAAATTCGAGGACGGCAAGGTTCCCCCCTTCACCTCGGGCGGCTGGGTGACCCGCGTCCCCTCCACCTTCACCGTCAACGGCACGGTCAATCCCACCATCACGCTGCGCCCCGGCGAGGTCCAGCGGTGGCGGTTGGTCGCCGCGACGGCCCTCACCGCACTGCGCCTCCAAGTCGTAGGCGAGCGCGACAACTTGACGATGCACCAAATCGCCCAGGACGGCGTCACCTTCGACGCACCTCGTGCCCGGAACCCGCTGGAAATGGCCATGGGCAACCGAGCCGACATCCTGATCCGCGGCGGCGCACCCGGCAGGTACGAACTGCGTTCCGCCATGGTGCCCGATCCGCTGATGACGGTCGTGGTGGCCGGGGAGTCCATGGAACCGCCGATGCAGCTGCCGGCCTCGCTGCCGCCGGGCAGGCCGTTCCTCGACGAGAGGGACATCGCCAACCCCGGCGCGGACCGGGAAGTGGTCTTCCATGTCGACGCGCGCGTCTTCCCCGGCGCGTTCCCCAACGCCTTCCGCATGCTGGGCCCCAACGCCACCCCCGCGTCCGACCCCGACGGCAACCTCACCCGCGACCCGGCCTACGGCCTGTTCGACCCCGACTACACCAACCACACCCTGCGCCTCGGCACCGTCGAACGATGGACCGTCCGGACCGACGAGTCCGTGCCCGCGCACAATCACCCCTTCCATCTGCACACCAACCAGGTCCTGCTCACGCACCGGAACGGTGAGCGGCTCGACCCGCCGGTCTGGCACGACACCATCGGTCTGACCGGCGGCGCATCCGGCCAGTCCGCCACCTTCCTGGTCAAGTACGAGGACTTCACCGGCCGCGCCTTCGCCCACTGCCACCAGGTCCAGCACGAAGACCTCGGCATGATGCAGACCGTGGACTACGTCGCACCGGCGGAGTCCGAGAAGCAGGACCGGCGTCGCTGACTCCCTGTGGGCCCTACTCGCGCTCCGGGCCGGGTGCCCGGAGCCGCCCAGCGGTGGTTCAGGCGGCCTTGACCGGCCCGTGAGATGCTCTCCACCATGATCGAGAGCGAGCGCGGCCGGCGGGCGACGGCAAGCGTCGAGGCCCATGTGCGCGGCTTCTTCACCGGCCATGTGATCACGGTCGACGACTACGACCTGGGACCCGGGCGACGGGACGCGGTTCCAGCGCTGAGGATCCTCACCGTCAGCCCGGGACCACGCGCCGACAGCTGGGCTTACATCACCGCCGGCTGCTGGTCCACGGTCGAGACGGACGGCCACGGCCTCGAATTCGTCCTCACCGCGCCCGTCCGGGACGAGCGCTTCGCGGATCTCCTGGCCATGACCGCGTACTACCACGCTCATCACCATCTCGATGTCCAGCACAGCCTGCCTGTCGGGGAGCCGTGGCTGCCGGGGTCCCACTGCGACCACCTGCTGATCAGCCTTCCCTACCTCCACGGCCCCGACCTGGAGCGCTGCCCGTTGCCGGACGGCCATGCCCGCATCCTGTGGGTCCTGCCGGTCACCGCGGCCGAGATGGCGTACCGCCGCGAGCACGGCCACGAAGCCCTTGAGCAGCTCTTCGACGAGCATGCGATCGTCCCGACCGATCCACGACGCCCATCCGTCGCCTGAACCTCGCCGCTGCCCTGGGGACCGGGCCCGGCGCAGTTGTTGCGGCCGAGCAGGCGGGAGTCCGGCCGCGATCCCGATCGGCACGGTGTCGGCCGTCGGCGGGGGAGCGGTGCGCGACTTGCTGCTCAGCCGCGTACCTGCTGTCCTGGGAGGCGACGGCCTGTACGCCACCGTCGCGGCGGCGGTGTCTGCATCGTCTGCGCGCGACTGGGCACCCCCACGGTCGGCATCGTCGTCGGCATGCCGCCGAGAGTGGTCGCCGACGACCGCGACCGGAGTCTGCCCGGCGGTCTGCCACTGGGGCCCACGCGGGCACTGAAGCGGGTACGCGGCCGCACGAGCAGAGACCGGGGCCGGATCTCGCGCGAGCACACGAAGCGAGCACACGAAGCAGGAGCCGCCGGATGACGAAAGCCGTCGATGGCGTGCCGGCCGCCCTGGACGCGACCGCGACCAGGTGGAGGACCTCTACCGAGACCTGCACGCCCATCCCGAACTCGGACTGGCCGAGACCCGCACTTCCGCCCGCGTGGCCGAGCGGCTGCGGGCCTGGGGGTTCACCCTCAGCGACGGCATCGGGGGAACCGGTGTGGTGGGCGTGCCGTCCAACGGCAGCGGACCCACCGTCCTGCTGCGTGCCGACATGGGCGCCCTCCCGGTGCGGGAAGCCACCGGCCTTCCCTACGCTTCCGTCGCCGTCGCCGTCGCCACCGACCGATCGGGCCGCGAGGCGCCGGTCATGCGCGGTCGGGACGCCGCCCGGCACCGCACCGGCGCCGTCGGCCGAAATGCTGCCGGTGTCTCATCGGGCGGACCGTTCGGGGATCGCCGGCAGAACCTTCTCGGCGATGCCGAGGAGAACACTGTCGTCCGGGAGGGCTCCGGACGTGCTCCACACGGTGATGTCGCAGGAGCCGCCCCGGTCCTCAGGGTCCAGAGCCACGGACAGCGTCCTGGCCAACGGGCCTTGCTCGACCGGGCCGCCGGAGCTGCCGCTGCCGAGATTGATCTCGAACTTCATGGTGTGATCCGAGGAGAGGACCGCGGGCCGGCCGAGGACCGTAAGCGTCTTGACGTCCCTCTCGTCCCCGAACTTCATCAGCTTCACGTACTGGGCAGTCGACAGATCGTTGTACGTGGCCGAGACGTTCACGGTGTACGTGTCGAACGTGACCTCGGCCTCCGGCTCGGCGACCTTTCCATCCGTCAGAGGAGCGGAGTTGTCGGTGCCGGAAGCACTGGTCGCGATCTCTCCGGGCGTGCCGAGGAGTTGGGCCAGGTCGGGCCGGTTGAGCGCCTTGCACAGTTCTTCACCCGTCACAGGCCGGGGCGTCCGCTGGTAGGCCTTGGGCAGTTCCTCGTGTGACCCGCCCGGACAAGTGGCGGGCTGCGCGGTGGTGACGTCGGACGGCATGAAGCGCGGGGCCACCCACAGCGCGGCCGCGAGTGCCCCGACCAAGGCAACGGCCGCGACGGCCTGGCCCCATGCGTTGGGTTCGTTCTTCGCCGGGGCCGGACCGGGACGCGGTCCGGCCCCGGCCTGGGCATGAGCCTGAGCCTGGGGCTGGGGATGAGGCCGGAAGTGTGTCTGGGCCTGGGGCTGGAACTGGGTATGGGGCTGGTCGGCAGTGCCGACTGCCGCCCCGTCCGCGGAGGTTGGCGGAGGCGGGTTGCGGCGTGCGCGCAGGGCCCGGACCACCGCGTGGATGCGTACTGCTGTGAACCCGAGGAACACCACACCGAGACCGGCCGCGACCGGGGCGTGATCGCGGGCGGCGAGATACATGATGCGTACGCCGAGAACGGACCCGATCGCGATGAGCAGCGGCTCGCGGACCCAGAAGGGCAGGAGCCGGAGGAGGAATCCGAGCATCCGGCGATCTCACCAGGACAAGATCACAACCGCCATGATGGAAGCCACAGTTCCGGGCACGTGTGGAATCGTCGACAGCATCCGCCACCAGATGATCAGCACGGAAAGCGTGAAACCGCATGCCTGAATTAGCCACCGCCGGTCGGCCCACCGTGATCGTCATAGGCGCGAGTGCCACCGGTCTCTTCGCCGCGTTCGTGCTGGGCCGGCGTAGGGAGCCCGGGAACCGAACACGCCGGTGTGCCGGGGAGTATCGAGCGTTCACGGCCGGCCACGGTGCAGGGCGGAGCGGGATCAGCCGGTGTCCAGGCCGTCGACCAGGCGGTCGAGGAACCGGGTGAAGGTGGCTTCGGGGGCGAGGGGCCGCCCGGGGGCGGAGAGCGCTTCGGCGAGCTCCGGGTGGCGGCCGTCCGCGGCGACAGCGGCGAGGTAGCGGGCTTCCGCTGCGGCTCGGTCGGGGGACTGCGAGGCTGCGGACTGTGCAATCTCGTGTGCCACGTGTCCGGCCACGAACGCGGTGAGCTGGGCGAAGACCTCCAGCTTCGCCGCACCGTCCAGTCCGGCGGGCCGCAGGGCGGCGAGCGCGTGTTCCAGGAAGTCCAGAGTGTTGGGTCCGGGGACGCGGCGGGTGGACAGGGCGGCGGGCAGCCAGGGGTGTCGCAGCATGTGGGCGCGCTGGAGGTGGGCGATGGCCTTGAGGTCGGCGCGCCAGTCGCCGGTGAGCGTGGTCGTGGTCGGCAGTTCGCCGCTGACGTGGTCGACCATCAGGTTCAGCAGCGTCTCCTTGTCGGGGGCGTAGCTGTAGAGCGACATGACGCCGGCTCCGACCCGTGCGGCGACCTTCCGCATGGTGACCGCTTCGAACCCCTCGGTGTCCGCGAGGGCGACGGCCGCCTCGGTGATCACCTCTCGGCTGTAGGCAGGCTTGCGCCCTCTGCGGGGCTGGACAGAGGTCGGCCAGAGCTGCTGAGGGTCGACGCCCGGGGTGCCGGTCTCCGTGTCACGGGACATGGTCCGGGCTCCTTCCCTAGATCGCGGCGTCCCTTGCCGGACTCAGTCAAGCATGCCCTATTCTCGTACGGCGTACGGAAATCAAGGAGGGGAACGATGACAGCACGCGCACACCGTTCAGCGCCGAGGCCGACCTGGGCACCGCCGTCCAGGAAACCGCCCCGTGCCTCACGGCTGATGCGGGCGACCTGGCGCCGTCTCCCGGACAAACTGCACGATGTCCGCTGGGAGCCGGGGCTGGCGGTGCCGGCCGCCGACGGCAGCCCACTGATCACGGACCACTACTTCCCGCGCGCAGAAGGGGACTTCCCCACCCTGCTGGTGCGCTCGCCGTACGGCAGGGGCCTGCCGTGGTCGCCCATGTACGGCCTGCTCTTCGCCGAACAGGGCTTTCACGTGGTCCTCCAGAGCTGCCGCGGCACCGGCGGCTCGGGGGGCACGTTCGACCTGTGGCGCAACGAGGCCGCCGACGGCCGGGCCACGGTGTCCTGGCTGCGCGAGCAACCCTGGTTCAACGGAACCCTCGGAACCGTCGGCCCCAGTTACCTGGGCTACGTGCAATGGGCCCTCGCCACGGACCCACCGCCGGAACTGAAGGCCATGGTGGTGCAGGTGGGCCTGCACGATCCCCATGCCCTGTTCCACGCGCACGGTGCGCTGCGTCTGGAGAATGCCCTCGCCGTCGGCGTCGGCATGACCTACCAGCACCAGGGCATGGCACCGTTCCTGAGGGCGACACTGCGCCTGCAACGCCGCCTGCGTGAAGTCGCCACCGCACAGCCCCTGCGCGGGGCGTACAGGTCAGTCCTCGGGGGCGAAGTGCCCTGGCTGGACGACGTATTGACCCATCCGGACCCCGAGGACACGTACTGGCGCGGCGCATCGCCGGCAGCGGCGGCGGAGCGGCTCGGCGTGCCCACGAGCCTGATCACTGGATGGCACGACGTGCTGGCCGACCAGACCCTGGAGCAGTACGACCGGCTGCGTCGGGCCGGCTGCGAGACCGCCCTGCTCGTCGGCCCCTGGACCCATACCTCCGCCCTGCAGCAGGGATGGCCCGAGGTGTTCGCCGAAAGCCTCGCCTGGCTGCGCGCCCACCTGTACGCCGACCCCTCCGGACTGCGCCCCACGAGGGTGCGCGTGCACATCGGCGGCGAGAACGCCTGGCTCGACCTCGACGACTGGCCGCCGGCCACGGCCGTCGGTCGTTGGTTTCCCACCGCACAGGGACATCTCACCCAGCAGGCCCCCACGGACTCCGCACCGGACTCCGCACCGCTGACGTCCCTCCGCTACGACCCGGACGACCCCACCCCGTCCCTCGGCGGCCCTCTGCTCTCCCGTACCGCCGGTCCCCGCGACAACGCCGGCCTGGAGGCCCGGGAAGACGTACTGACGTTCACCGGCCCTCCGCTGACCGAGCCCGTGGACATCCTCGGACCGGTCTCGGCGCGCCTGAGCGTCTCCACGGACACCGGTCATGCCGATGTCTTCAGCCGCCTGTGCGATGTGGACACCCAGGGCCGCTCCGTCAACGTCTGCGACGGGCTGGGCCGAGTGCGGACGGACGGGCAGCGGCCGTCGCAGATCACCGTGCCGATGAGCTCGACCGCCCACCGCTTTGCCGTCGGCCACCGCATACGCTGGCAGATCAGCGGAGGTGCCCATCCGCGCTATGCCCGCAGTCCCGGCACCGGGGAGTCGCCGGTGGACGCCACCGCCTTCACACCGGTGCGCATCACGCTCCACACGGACTCGGAGCTGATCCTCGCGGTGCACGCCCACCGTGCCGGGCCCAGCCCTGCGGAGAACGGCTGACCAGCCGGTCCGGACGGCTCGGCTCAGGCAACTTCGACAGCGGTGACGGGAACCGCCGTACAGCTCGTCGTCGACTGGACCAGGGGCCGCCGCTTCCGTAGTCCTTCCCGATGCCACCGGTTCCCGACTTCCAGGAGCACCGTTGTTCTCCACATCGTCGCCCTCCTCCCGTGCCCGTGTCGGGCTGGCGGTGGCCCTCTTGCTGCCGACCGCCTTCCTCGGCGCGTGCTCCGTCGGCCGACGTGATCGCCTACTACACCGAGAAGGCCGCGTCGGCCGGCTGGCGGTCCGAGCCCGACCCGGACCCCGGGACATCACCGGCCACCGGGGCTGATGCCTGCTGGACCAAGACCGAGCAGGGCCGACACCTGGTGCTCAACGTCGACTTCCGCACAGAGGCCTACTCGCCCGCACCCGAGGTGGGCGACGGAATCGCCTACGAGGTGTCGTTCGGCAGCATGGCGGACGGCGGACGGCGGTGGCGGCAGCGAGGTCTCCTGTTGGCAGTGAGTCATGACCCGTGCAGACATCCTCCAAGTGCCGCCGAAGCGAGTGGGCAGGAGGTATGGGATCATTCCGGGGCGCCAGGTCCTGAGGTCGACGGCAGGCTGAGCACAATTCTGGTCATGAAGGCGCCGAGCCGCAGGGGATGTCCATGTGGGAGCAGATCTTCGGCGCCGTGGTCGTCGCGACCATGGCAGAGCCCCTCTTGCGTCGGATACGGAAGCGGTGGCGCAGGATGCGCATCGGCCGGACGGTCGCCGCACTGAGCCATGGGGACACCGCCCGCATCCGCTGTGCCGCACGATTCCGCAACTCCGGCGGCGGCCGGCACCGCGCGCGCCTTACGGCGGAAGCCGGAGGCGTTTTCCTTTCCACCGCCGACGGCACAGTCGCCAGACTGCGGCTCGGGACTCCACTCACCGCCGGTGTCGAAATCGTCGCCGAGCACTCGATGCTGGTGTGCGACACAGCCGGGCGACAGCTGGAAATCCTGCTTCCGGCCGAGGAAGACCACCTCTTCCAGGCAGTCGTGGCCAGGATCATGGGCGCCACGAACGAACACTCCACCGCCGATTCCCTCCCAGGATCCCGCTCGGTCGCGCGCTGATCGCTCGCGCGGTGATGTCCTCGCCGTCCTGTCGCAGAGTTATGAGGGCCGTGTCCGAGCGGCTGGGCGCGGTCCATGTCGACATGCTGACCCACCCCACCGGCCGCGAGGAATCGGTGTGGAGTAGTGACGGCATCCACCTCGACGCCCGCGGCCGGGCCGTCCTCGGCACCGAGATCGTTCGTGCCCTGGGCGCCCGGCTGAGCAAGGTCTGAGCGCAGGGCCTCGGGTCATGGGCGCGGGAAGCGGGTGCGCATGGCGTCGATGCAGGTGTCCCGGGATGTCGGTCCGGCGAACCGGAGACGGTCGTATGCAGTGAACGCCGGTTCCAGAGCGTCGAGTTCGTCGACCAGCGCGTGCAGCCGCTCGTACCACTGCGCTGAACCGGCATCCGGCTCGTTCTCGGCGGCACTGATCGCGGTCGTCAGGTGATCCTTGCGCCGAATGGCGGCCGGGGTCACCGAACGCAGACACACGTACTGTCCGCTGAGATAGGCATCCCACTCCGCATTCCCGGTGACCGGGTCGTCCCAGTGAGCGGTGAACCATGCTTCGAGCGGCTCCATGCCGCCGGCGTCGTCGGCGAGGGCGAACAAGTCGGCCGGCACCATCTCGGCACCGTCGGAGCGGAGATATCCCGGAAGGGGCAGACGCCGGCCCAGCATCAGCCGGCGGACCTCATCGGCGTCGCGGCCATGGACTGCGCACAGTTCCCCCAGGACGACGAACTGGGTACTGACGTACACGTCATCCGCGTCGGTCATGGGGTGGTCGCCGTTGACCTCCCGAAACCGCTCGGCAAGCTGCGTCTTGAGCTCTGTCTTCGACATCTGGCTGCCTCCGGCGTCACCGGCGCGGGCATCCTCCGCGCAGGACTCCGCACGCTACCCAGCGGACGGTTCGGTACCCACCGAACCATTGTCCAGGCTCGTAGAGTGCGTTCAGACGCGATGGCCCGCGTGTACCGGGACCGTCGGGTGTCCCTGGTACGCGACGGCGCACGACCCGAGCACGGCGTCCTGGACGAGCGCGAGGAGCAGGCTTCATGGACTTCCACGACATCCTGAAGAACCCGGACGAGCACGTCCGCTTCGCGGCCTACCTCGACAGGCTGGAGCTCGTCGCCGACCCGGACGAGGTCGACCTGGTCAGCCGCGTGCTCACCGATCCGGACAGAACGATGGCCCGGTCCGCCGTGCTGCGGCACCTGGACCGTCGAGCCGAGGGCCTCTGCCTCGGTCCCGCCTACGAGGGATGGGCGCAGACGATGACCCGGGTCACGATCGATCACCCCTTCCTCGTCGAGCGTCTGCGGGAGTGGTCGCTCTTCCGCGCTGTCACGCTCAAGCTGCCCTGGCAGCCGGACGACCTGCTCGCGTCATCCAACTGGCTCCAGCTCAAGACCGCCGCCGGTACGAACACGGAGGCCGTCGAGATCCTCGCCGAAGCCGGCCGCACCAAGCGAATTCGCAACACCGCCAGGACCGGCTTCGACCACCGCGGTTCAAGCCGAAATCGGCTCACCCGCAACTCTTGACCACGAACCCCGTCAGGGCACGACGTACAGTGGCGCGAGGCTCCGTTGCCGGGGCCTTCAAGGCGACGGGGGCACTTCCATGGGTATGAACGCGGCGGCCAGGACCGAGTGGTGGGAGAGTCTGCCGGCCGGGATCCGCGACGAGATCGACGGGTACATCCTCCAGGACTCCCTGATCAGGGCGGTGAAGGTCATCACCGCCATCGGTCGTGTTCCTCATGGCATCGGGGTCGGTACCGCTCAGTTGATCGCCCACGACCGGTACCTCCACTACGGAGACCGGATTGCCCGCAGGCCGCAGAGCCCACTCGACCTGGAATCACTGGCCTGTCGGGCGGCCGGGTGCGAGGGCCGCATCGTGGCGATCGAGGCCATCTGGGACGGTGACACCGTCCACGACTGGTTCGTACGACTGCTGGCCATCACCGCTGATCCGGCGAGGGAGGCTGAGATGGCGACCGTCGACTGGTCGACCGCCGAGCGGTACCTCGGCGAGGAAGGCACTCACCACACGCACCACACGCGCCACCGCGCAGCGGTAGCCGCCGAGCAGGCCGGCCGCGCTCTCGCCGGTCACCTCTCGGTTCCCTTCCACTTCGCCAGCCCGGACATCCCCGACGACGAGGCCCCGCGCTGGGCCGAGTCCGCAAAGGGCCGCTGACGGGCCGTGAACGCCCCCGCGTCGACCGCCGCTCGACCTCATGTGCTCTGCGCGGGTTCGGTCGTCGTCTTCGTCCTGACCGCGGGCCAGGATCCCGCGCTGACGATGTGCTTCACGATCCGAGCACGACGATCTCATGGAGGGACCTGAGAGACAGCCCCTGGATGATCAATTCCAACGGATGCCTGCAGAGGGTGTGGGCTGGGCGGCGGCCGAAGCCACCGCGAGACGGTCAGGCGGCGGGCTGCCGGCCCTGGTAGTCGAGGTGGCAGCGGGCGGTCAGGCGTCAGGGTCGACTTCGGGGTGCGTGAACCGCACGGGCTTGCCCAGCGACCGGGCGTAGGCGATTTCGGCTCGAGTGCTGTCTCCGATGTAGTCGCCGACGACGAGCACCTCATCAGCGAGCCGGATCTTCGCCCGGTGCAGATCGTCGAGTCGAGCCTTGAGCGCCTCGGCCTCGACAGGATCGGACCAAAGTTCGTGCGGCGATTTCATGTCACAGCCCGGTTTGACGACAATCTTTCCGGCTTTGGTCTCCCGCAGATCGGCCTCGCTCATCTCGGTCATGAAGCGGGTGGAGCCGCAGATCACGACGATACGCGGGAGGCTCAACAGCTTCTTCGCGTCGGCGAGCTTCTCCTCGGGGGTGAGCAGTTGCGGGTATGACACTGGTTCCTCCCGGTGGTGTGGTTCAAGGGGTGCCTGCGGAGGCGAGAACGAGGGTGTCGGCATTCCCGCGAGACCGTCAAACCCTCCGACCTGGCAGGTTGGGCCGAATGCGGCTACTGCGCCAGCCACAGCCGCTTCTTCTGGGGGCCTGCGCCTGCACCTGGTCTGCACCGTTCAGGGCCTGCCCATCGCCTTCGCCCTTACCCGGGCCAAGGCCGACGAACGAGGGACCCTCCTTGATCTCCTGGCGGCCGAATGCGAGCTTCCGCGAGAGCGCCCCCGACAGACTCTCATCGGCGACAAGAACTGCTTCGGCCGTCGTTTCGAACGCGAACTGTCCGAGCATGCAGTCCAGTTGCTGCGGCCTGTCCGTAAAGGTGAACGGGAACGGCCTGGCGCAGCCCTGTTCAAGGTGTCATAGCCTGCGTCATGCAACGCATGCTCGCGCTGACCGCCGCGATCTGGCACAACGGCACCACCGGACAAACCGTCCTACGCTCACTGACCGCCTACGATCACCGCCCCCTCGGACTAGATCATCTAGCCTCGCACTTCGCAGGTCGCTGATTCAGACGACCAGGGCCGCCACTCCCACCACCGCGAACCAGACACCGGCCAACAGAAGCGGGCCGAACAGCAGGATGAGTACCGCGCCGAACACCAGCCATCCTGTCGTACCACGACCGACTTGGGCGGTCTCGGGTTTCGCGGGGTCGTACGTGATCTCGGCCCGCTCGGCGCCACCGTCCGAGCTCGTAAGCTCACGCTGTTCGCCCTGGTTGTCGACGTATGCGTACGTGTACTGCTCGACGCCGTTGTACGAGTGGGACCGCTGCAGCCGTCCCTCCACCGTGATGCCCCGGGTACGCATTCCCCAGGCTTCCCGGACCATCTTCCACCCGATATGGACGCCGAACCCTCCGCCGCCGATCGCCTCAGGAGCCACCACCCAGAGCAGCACCGGGACCGCCCCGGCGCGTGTAACCACCAGCAGGACGAACACCAGCACATAGGCGCCTCCCAGGCCCCACCACAGCTGTCGGACCCGGTTCGGCGTCGCCCGCTCCAGCGGCGCCTCGGTCACCAACCCCGCCCCGTCCAGCCGCGGCTCGTCGGCGTCCCGTACGGGCAGTGCACGCTGGACGGCCTGCGCGAACTCGTGCACGGCGGGGGCGCTGCGACACCTGAGGTGGTATGCCACGGGCTCGTCGCCCGTCAGTACGACGGCCAGCCGTCGGCCTTTGCGGCCGTGGACGTCGATTCGTTCTATCGCCGCCACCGGTATCCGGCGCTGTACGCCGTCCGCCGCCAGCAGTACCACCCCGTCCCGTAGGCGGATGGACGCACGGCGTCTGCCGTGCAGTATCAGCGAGGACGTCTCTGTTGAGGTCACGCGGGCACATTAAGCGAGCCCGGGCCCGCAGAGGACTGTTCGACCGCATCCGAAGCAGAGGCATCTGGCCCCGTTCTTCGCAGGTCACCGTTTCAGGTCTGTGGCCGGCGGGTTCGTGTGATGTCGGTGTCGAGTAGGTCGAGGAGGTGGAGTTGGACGCCGCGGGTGATCTGGACGGTGGGTGGGTCGGTGATGTTGCCGATCCGCAGGGTGAGTTCGCCGAGGTGGTAGAAGATCACGCGCCCGGTGGGGCGGACTCGGCGGTTGTCGGGGTAGAGGCCAACCATGGTCTGCCCGGGGCCGAGCACGCGTCTGACCTGCCGTTCGATGAGGCAGAAGACGAGCAGGGCCAGGCAGATGACCTGGATCAGGGCAACGACGCGCCGGTTGTGCTGCACGAAGACCGGGGCGACCGCGAGGGGCCCTTTGAAATCGACACACCCAGCCCAACGCCGCCACCCCAGCCCGGGACACCCCCAGGCCGGTCACACCATACGAATCAGCGACCCGCGAAATACGGGTCTAGCGGGCATCGCCGAGGCTGTCCAGGGCCGCGATGACGTCGGCGGGTTCGGCACGGGCGGTGTAGTCGGTGTCGACGAAGGCCCAGCGGATCACGCCGTTTCGGTCGATGACGTAGGTGGCGGGCAGCGGCAGTGTGCGGGGGTGGCCGTCGTTGACGCGCTGGAGGTCGAAGCCGAGCTTGTCGTAGACGGCGGCGAGGTCGTCGGAGAGGTCGAATGCGAGGCCGTACTGCTTGGCCGTATCGGAGCCGAGGTCGCTGAGGACGTCGAAGGCCAGACCGTGCCTCTCGGTGAGCGTGAGCGACTCGTCGGGAATCTGCGGGGAGACGGCGACCAGGCGGGCGCCACGCGCGGTGATGTCGGCGTGGTGCCGCTGGAGGGCGCGCAGGGCGAGGTTGCAGTACGGGCACCATGCGCCGCGGTAGAAGGTCAGGACGACGGGACCCTCGGCGAGCAGGTCGTCCAGCGCCACCGGGGCGCCGGCCGCAGAGGGCAGGTTGAACCGCGGGGCGGACTCGCCGACGGTGCGGGCGCGGCCGGCCTGCCCGGAGTCGGCGAGCTCCCGGGCCGCGCGGTCCATGACCTCGCCCATTGCGGTGGGGATGTGCCGGTCCCGGGTTGCGCTGAGCGCGCGAAGTTCGGTGGTGAGGTCGGTCATCGGAGGTTCTCCTCATCCGCGAGACAAGCTTCCTGAAACGGCTTCTTGAAACGACCGTTCCAAGATAGCGACAGCTCCATGCTCGCGCCAGGTATCTTGGAACCATTGTTTCAAGTTGGTGGGGTGACAGATGCCGGACATCAAGCACTTCGATCCGGACGCGGCGCTGGACATGGTGGTACGGCTGTTCTGGCGTCAGGGCGTGGCCACGACCGGGATCCAGGACATCGTGACCGCGACCGGCCTCAACCGTTCCAGCCTGTACGCCACCTTCGGCGGCAAGCAGGAGCTCTATCTCGCCGCGCTGCACCGATACCGGGAGCAGTGGTCCCGGCCGGCGTTCCGCGCGCTCGCCGAGGATCGCCGAGGGCTGCCCGCCGTCGCGGAGTTCTTCGACGCGTTGATCGGGGTCCGGTGCTCGGGCGAGTACGCGCGCTGGGGGTGCATGGTCTCCAACGCACAGGCCGGCGCGGAGAACGGCGACCCCGACGTCCGCGTCTTCCTCGACCAGCACCACGAGGAACTGCGGAAAGCCCTGCACGCGGTGCTGGTCGTGGCCGAAGCCGAAGGTCAGCTGGCCCCCGACACCGACGCGGCCGCGGCGGCCGACCTGTTGGCCCTGCTCGCCTACGGCGTCAACCTGCGTTCCCGCGCGGGCGCCGACGCCGGTTCGCTGAGCGCGACGGTGGCTGCCGCACTGCATTCACTGGGCAGCCGTCCGGTCAAGTGACCGGTGTGTCTCGGGCCTATCCGCCCTTTCGGCCGGGACGCTTGCGAACGCGGCACAAGAGCCCTGCTCGGCACGTTCGCCGGGCCGGTGCTCACGCTCGCGTTGCGTGAGGCGGCGGGTGGCGCCTCCGAGCGGGGGCGTGCCGTCATCCCTGAGGGGATCCAGTGCCGTCCGTCGACGGTGAGGCCGGTGCTCCCTCCCGGATCTCGTGCAACGCCTCGTCGAACATGGCGCGGGCGCGGGTGAACCAGTCCGTCAGTACGGCGATCTCCTCCGGTCCGTAGTCGCCGAACAGGGTCGCCAGTCGCTGGTAGACGGGCCCGTAGATCTCGAGAATGCGCCCTTGGGCGGTCTCCTCCATGACCACGTACACGCGTCGGCGGTCGCCCGGGTCCGCGGTGCGCCGGATGTAGCCGGCCTTCTCCAGGCGGTTCAGCACGCCCGTGACCGCTCCCGTGGTCAGCCTGGCCCGCTCCGCGAGGTCGCCCGCGACCAGTGACTCGCCCGCCATGGAAGCCTCGATGAGGAAGCCCATGCAGGTGAGGTCCGTGACGTTCAGGCCCATCCGGCGGGCGATGTCCTGCTGCCCGAACTGGGCGGTGGCGATCATCCGGTCCATGGCGTAGAGGGCCTGGTCCGCCGTTGCGGCCGGGCGCGTCTTGTGATCACTCACGAGTCCCCTTAGGATCTAAGATACTTAGCTTGCGAGATAAGAGGTCTCGCGGCGGGTCGGCCCCACCATCTTCACAGCTCGAGGAGCGCGATCATGTTCATCCACGGTGACGACGAGCACGACCTGGGCCACACTGTCGCCGGCTGGACCGGTGTGGGCATCGCCGTGCTGGGATCCGGGCTGTGTGGACTCGCGATGGTCAAAGGCTCGGGGCTGCTCGCGCTCGGGGGAGTGGCGGTGCTGGCCCTGGCGCTGCTGACCACGTGGATGCTGCACCTGGCGGGCTGGGGCAAGCCGAGTGGCCCGCGCCCGGCCGCCCAGTGGGACTGGCGCGTCAGGGACCTCGCCGCCCGGGGCGGTCACGCGGACTGCCTCGGCTGCCGTCTCGCCGGGCGAGGGGCACCTCGCGGACGGGGCGCGGACCGACCCGAGGGGGCCGCCGTCGCCTCTGTTTTGACGGCTGATCACGGATGAACCGCCCCGGGTGTCACCTGCGTTCGATCGAACGGTACGGATGGGACACCCGCTAGGCCGTGGCCGCCCGCGACGGTCGGGACGCCATTCAGGGGTCGGCTGTTCGCTGTGCGCGGGGTGTGGCCCGCCCTGCGGTGCTGGAGGGTCAGGCGATCTTGACGACGGTGCCGGCGTCTTCGAGTGCGGCGACCTCGTCGAGGGGTGCGGTGGCGTCGGTGACGAGTGTGTGCAGGAGCGTGGAAGGGCCGACGTGGGCGAAGGCGGTGTGGCCGAGTTTGCTGCCGTCCGTGGCGAGGAGGACTCGGCGCGCTGACGTCATGGCCGCCCGTTTCACCGCCGCGTCGTCGAGGTCGTAGGCGGTCAGGCCGTCGGCCGCGCTCAGTCCGCAGCAGCCGATGACGGCGGTGTCGAAGCGCAGGGCGGCCAGGGAGGCGAGGGTGAGGGGGCCGGTGAGGGCTCCCTCGGCGGCGCGGGGCTGTCCGCCGGGCACGATCAGCGTGGCCGGGCCGGGTGCCGTGCCGAAGAGGTGAATGGCCTGGAGGGACAGGGGCATGACCGTGACGGGGCGGTCGCGCAGGAGGCGGGCGACTTCCAGGCAGGTGGTGCCGCTGTCCAGCAGGACGCTTTCGCCGTCGGCGATGAGCGCGCAGACCTCGGCGGCGATCCGGCGCTTGGCGTCGACCGACTCGTTGGTGCGCAGTGCGAAGGGAGGCTCCTCGCCCCTGAGCAGCAGGGTGCGTGCCCCGCCCCGGACGCGTTCGAGGACGCCCTGGGCGGCCAGGGTGTCGAGGTCGCGCCGGATGGTCATCTCCGAGGCGCCGGTCAGCTCCGCGAGCTCCTGGACCGTGGTGGCGCCGGAGTCCCTGACGGCCTTCGCGATCAGCCCGTGCCGCTCTGCGTTGCTCATGCAGGGATTGAACACCACCACGCAATGAACATTCAACATGTTCAATCCTTGGGCTTTCGAACACCAAATTTGTTCGTTACGGTGGGCGGCATGGAACGTTCGCTTCGAGCCGCCCGCGTGGCGACCTATGTCTACTTTGTGCTGTGCGGCACCCTGATGGGCGCCTGGGTGGTGCACATTCCCGCCGTCGAGGAACGCGTGGGCGTCAGCCACGCGACCCTGGGCGGCCTGCTGGTACTGCTCGGGCTCGGGGCCTTCGCCGGGATGCAGGTGGCCGGCCCCCTGGCCGACCGCTTCGGCGCGCGCGTCGTGGTCCCCGCCGGCGGTGTGCTGTGCGGTGCGACCCTCGTCCTGCCCGGCCTCGCCCGGGACCCCTGGACGCTGGCGGGAGCCCTGTTCGTCTTCGGGTTCTGCAACGGCGTCCTGGACGTGAGCATGAACGCCCACGCCGTGCACGTGGAGAAGGCCTACGGACGGCCCGTCATGTCAGGCTTCCACGCCACCTTCTCCGTCGGCGGCGTCATCGCCGCGCTCGTCGCAGCCGGTGCCGCGAGCGCCGGCCTGACCCCGGTCGCGAGCATGGCCGCCATGGGAGCCGCAGGCATCGTCGTCGCCCTGGCGTCGGCCCGTGCTCTCCTGCCGACCGCCCCCGACGCCAGGAGCGCCGGCTCCGACTCCCCGGCGGAAACCGGGGCAGCACAGGCCGTCATGCCCGGCAGTGCCAGGGGGCGTATCTGGCTGCTCGCCGTCCTGGCGCTGATGGTCATGCTGTGTGAGGGCGCCGCGAACGACTGGAGTGCTCTGCACCTGAAGGACGTTCTCGGCGCACCCGCCGGGACGGCCGCTTTCGCCTACGGCACCTTCGCGGCGGCCATGACCATCGGCCGGCTGCTCGCGGACCGCCTCGTCGCCCGGTTCGGCTCCATGGCGATCCTGCGCCACGGGGCGGCGATGGCCGCCGCAGGCATCACGCTCGTGGCTCTGGGCCCGTGGATGTGGGCCGCGTTCCTCGGCTGGGCGCTCTTCGGCCTGGGCCTGTCCGGCACGGTTCCGCAACTGTTCAGCGCGGCCGGTCACGCCGACCCCGCGGCCGCCGGGGCCAACGTCTCCCGCGTCGCCGGCCTCGGCTACGTCGGCATGCTCGCCGGTCCCGCCGTCATCGGCTGGCTCACCCACCTCGTCGCCCTCAACCACGCCTTCGTGCTGCTGACCCTGCTGTGTGTCACCACTGCCGCGGCCGCCGGGATCCTGCGCGCCGGAGCAGACCGCACCCCCCACGACGAGTTGGCCCCCGCGGGCCGCTGACCGCCGGTGCGGCACGTCCTGACCACGCGCCGCACCAGCCTCCGTCGTTCTCAGGCGACGGGTCGAGGCGTGCTCTCCTCGGCCACCCATGCCAGGTAGGCCACCGAGCCCCCCGTCACCGGGATGGTGATCCACTCGGGCACCTCGTAGCCGTGCTGCTCGGACACCCATGCCTCCAGCTCCGGAAGCCGTTCGGCGGTCGTCTTGTACGAGATCCGCCACTCCTGGGCGGTCTGGACGGCATCGTTCCACCAGTAGATCGCGGTGAACGGTTGATCGATGTGCGAGCAGGCCGCCAGCCGGTTCTCTACGGCGCCACGCGCCAGAGCCTCCGCCCGCTGCGCATCGTCGATGGTCGTCTGCGCGATCACGATGTCGGTCATGCGACGGCTCTCCCCGGGTCGGCGGAGTACGACCCTACCCAGCGGACCGGCCCCCACGACGGAGGAGACCGGCACCGGGCCGGACCAGGTCAACCGCGGCCTCGGGCTCGGCAGCGGCTACTGGTGTGGCTGGGAGCGCCCGAGGAATCGGGTGAGCGCGGCGATCGGCCCGACCGGGTCGGCGTGGTCGACGGTCTCAGCGTGAGGTTGCCGCGCGCAGCGCCCACTCGTGTGCCGCTGCGGTGCGGAGGGCGTCCTCCAGGTTGCGGACCTTGTCCGCCAGAGGATCGTCGCTGCCGAAGACGCGGTCGGTGACTTCGGTGAGTCGTCGACGTGTTCCCACAGCAGGGGTGTGGCCGGGGTGTACCCCAGGCGTCCCACGGCGTGGAGCACGCTGGACGGTACGTCCTCACGCAGCCGGCCCTTCGCGGCCGAGACGGGTCCGGTTTCTGTACCGATCATGCTCGGTCCGGGTGATGGACCAGCCTGCTGGGCGGCTCTTGCCGTACTGCCGCCGCTGCAGGGAACTGACTTGGGTACTCCGCGGCGAGCCGGCTCGCGACCGTGTCGGCTGCTGGAAGCCGGATAAGAGCAACCTGTCAACAAGCCCAGCACTTTTCCTGAATACCCGGAGCAATCCCACCGAAGGGGACGCAGCCAGGGGTGCCGCGCCTTGAGGTGTCAACAATATTGCTGATAGTTCTCTCGTCGATCGCGCGCGTGTCCTGGACGGTGCCGCCGGAAGAACCTGCGGCACCGTCTCCCGCCTTTGTCTTCAGGGAGAGTTGTGAGCAAAGAGAGAACAAGTCGGATGCGCAGCCGCAGGGTTCGGCGGGGTATCGCGGGCGTGGCCGCCGGAGTGACCCTCGCCGTCGGCGGATTCGCCGTGGCGAACGCCTCGACCCCCACTGGTGGGACGAACGCGGCACCGGCCGCCAAGCGCCCCGTCGACAAGAACGCCACCGGCGCCGCAGCCGTGGTCAGCGCCGCCAACGCGTTCCTGAACACGCTGGACTCCGACCAGCAGGCGTCCACGGTCCTGGACTTCTCGCAGGCGAACGCGACCGCCTGGTCCAATCTGCCGTGCGGCTCCTCCTGCCGGCCCGGCATCGGCTTCGGCACCCTGACCGATGACCAACTGGCCGCCGCGGAGCACGTGTTGAAGGTGGCCCTGGGCTCCGGCAAGGACACCGGTTACGAGCACGTGCTGCAGACCCTCAAGGCCGACGACGTGCTCGCCTCGGCGGAGGCCACCAGCTCCGCCTCCGGGGCGCCCACCTCGGAGCCGACCGACTCGGCCTCCGCGGAGCCGGCCGACTCCGCGTCCGCGGAACCGACCGCCTCGGACTCGGCCGCACCCACCTCGACCGCCACCGATCTCCCCACCGGCGCCCCGCCCTCCGGTGGCCCCGGTGGCGGAGGCCCCGGCGGCTTCTCGTACGGCAGTGGCTCCTACTACCTGGCCTTCCTCGGCACCCCGTCCGCGACCGGCACCTGGCAGCTGCACTTCGGCGGCCACCACCTCGCCGTCAACATCACCTACAAGGACGGCAAGGTCGCCGGTGCCAGCCCCCTCTTCACGGGCGTCGAGCCGACCAGCTGGACCGCCGACGACGGCACCACCTACGCGCCGCTCGCGAAGTTCCGCGACGGCCTGCTGAAGCTCACCGGCAGCCTGAGCACCGCTCAGCTGGCCCAGGCCAAACTGTCCCAGTCCTTCGGCGACGTGCTGCTCGGCCCGAGCCAGGACGGCAAGTTCCCGGAGACCAAGGAAGGCATCAAGGTCGGCGAACTGTCGCCCAAGCAGCAGAAGCTGGTCCTGGCCGCCATCCACCCCTGGGTCGCCGACGTCGACGACGCCACGGCGGACCGGCTCATGAAGACGTACGCCAAGGAGCTGTCCGAGACCTACGTCGCCTACTCCGGCGGCACGGGCCTGGACACCCAGGGCGACTACGTCCGCATCGACGGCCCCGGCGTCTGGATCGAGTTCGTCTGCCAGAACGGCGTGGTCTTCCGCGACAAGATCCACTACCACACCGTGTACCGGGACCACACCCGCGACTACGGCAGCGAGTTCAGCTTCTCATGACCCGACCGCGAAACTGGCTGACCGCAGCACTCGTACGCATGGTGGCCGGGATCGCGATCGCGGTGCCGGCGGCGCTCCTCATCGGGGCGTCGCCGGCCGCCGCGCATCCGATGCCGCACTCGGTCGTGGAACTCGACGTCCACCAGACCGCGGTGAACGCGCGACTGGAACTCCCAGCCGGCGAGTTCACCGCGGCCAGCGGCATCGACCTGAGCGACGCCACCCGGACCACGCTGTCCCGGAGGGCCGGAGCCATCCGCGCGTATCTCGCACGGCACATCCGCCCGGCCACGGCCTCGGGCACGCGGTGGAAGGTCACCGTCGGCGCGCTCAGCATCAGCCGCGCCGAACAGACCTCGACCGGCCAGTACCGTGAGCTGGTCGCCGAGGCCGTGCTGACCCCGCCCGCCGGTGCCGACGTACGGCACTTCACCTTCGGCTACGACGTCATCGTCCACCAAGTCGTCACGCACGTCGCCCTGGTGTCGGTCCGTCAGGACTGGGCGGCCGGTCACGTCGACGGCAAGGGCACCACCCAGGTCGGCACCATCCGGATCGACACCCGGACCATGACGGTCCCGGCCCTGAAGGTCGACCTCGGCGACGGCAGCGCCTGGCGCGGATTCCTCGCCATGGTCGAACTGGGCGGCGACCACATCCTCACCGGCACCGACCACCTGCTCTTCCTGCTGATCCTGCTCCTGCCCGCGCCCCTGGCGGTCCGTGGGCGCCGCTGGGAGGGCCTGGTGGGATCGCGCGCCGCACTCGCCCGCATCGGCGGCATCACCCTGGCCTTCACCGCCGGGCATTCAGTTGCCCTGGCCGCCAGCGCGCTCGGGCGGCTGGACATCCCCGACCGGCCGGTCGAGGCATTCATCGCCGCGAGCATCCTCGTCGGCGCCGTCCACGCCGTCCGCCCGCTGTTCCCGGGCCGGGAGGCGGTCGTGGCCGGGGTCTTCGGACTCGGCCACGGCCTGGCGTTCTCCTTCGTCCTCGCCGAGCTGCACCTGTCCACCGGACAGCTCGTGACCAGCCTCCTCGGCTTCAACCTCGGCATCGAGCTGGTCCAGCTCCTGCTGGTCTGCCTCGCCCTGCCCGCACTGCTGCTGCTGGCACGCCTGCGCGTTCAGCCGGTGCTGCGACTGACCGGCGCCGCGCTCACCGGCACGGCGGCCCTGGGGTGGCTGCTGGACCGGATGGGACAACCCAACCCGGTCGCACGCGCTGCCGACGGCGCCGGATCACACACCACGGCACTGCTGGCCGGGCTGGCAGGGACGGCGGTGGCGGCCGTGGCGTGGACACTGACGGCGCGGCGCCGTCCAGCGGCCGACGACGCCCCGGAACCCCTGCGCGTCCAGGCGGGCCGGGACGACCGGGCCGCGTCGACGTCCGCCGACCGCGCCGACGGGGTGCGATCCGACCACGAGAGCCGAAACGCGGCACGCAAGTGAGCCAGGCCGGCCTGCTCACCCCGAGCAGGCCGGCCTGTTCACTTCGATCAGGCCGGCCGTCGCTCGGGGGCGTCGTGGTGAGCGCTTCGTCGCGTGGTGATGGTTCCCCGAGGAGTGGACCGTTCCGCACGGTCATGTGTGGCGGTGGTACGCCTTGTTGGCGATGCGCCAGCCGTCGTCGGCGCGGGCCAGCAGGAAGACGTCGGTGAACGTGTCCGCGCCGTGCGTGAGGGTCATGGTGGCGGTCGCGACGGTCCCGTGGACGTCGACGGCGTCGATGCGACGGGTGCGGGTCGGTTCGTCGGGTGCCGGCCGACCGCGGAAGAGGGCGCAGTACGCGTCCAGGCGCCAGGAGACGAACGCGCCCTCCCGCATCCCCTCGATGTGGGCAGTGGGCAGGAAGGCGTCGCGGAAGTGGGCGGGGTCGCCGGTGGCGTGTCCGCGGATGTAGGCGCGCAGCGGTTCGAGCACGGCGTCCTCCACGGAGGGGAGCGTGGCGGCCACAGCGATGTCGGCCTCGGCGGAAGCAGGGGTGTCGGCCAGGCCCGTCGTACTGCGTAAAGGGGTGTTCGACGCGGCGGCCAGCACAGCCATGTCCTTGGCCAGTGCACCGATCGTGAAGTGGGCCGTGGCAGCGGTCGGCTCACCGAGCAGGAAGGGGCGCTTGCGGGCCACGAGCCCGCCGAGCTGGCCGAGTTCGAGGACGTCCAGCGTCCGGGTGCGGGGCAGTCCGAGAGCGTCGGCCTGCCGCAGTGCGTCGCGCAGCGCGAGGACGGCTCCGGCGAGGCTGTTGTTGGCGATCAGCTTGAGCGCGGCGGCGGTCGCGGCGTCGTCCACGCGATGGGCGGTGCCCAGTGTCTCCAGCATCGGCCGGACTCGTTCGAGTGCGTCCTGGTCGGCGGCGGCGAGGATCTGCAGGGCGCCCGCGGCGACAGCGGGTACCGAGCCGAGCACGGGAGCGTGGACGTAGGACGGGCCGAACTGCCGGGCCAGCTCCGATGCTTCGGCGGGGGCGATGGTGCTGGTGTTGAGCACGATCGTGTCCGTTCGCAGCGAGTCGCGGACGTCGTCGAGGACCTGCCGACAGGCCGGCCCGTCGAACAGCGCCAGGACGACGAGGTCGGCCCCGGCCACGGCCTCGTTCGCATCGTCGGTCGTCGTGACGGTGCCCGAGGTACGCCCTGAACGGGTCCAGCCGACGACGTTGCGGTCCTGGGCCGCCAGCCGGGTCGCGATCGCGCCGCCCATGCGCCCCAGGCCGAGGACGGCGATCGTGTGCGGTGTGGTCATGTGCGCCACAGTGCTGCACGCCAATGAATGCGACAAGCGCAGATCTCGCAGGCCTGCCCTGCGGGGCCCGCATACCAGCCGGGCATACTGCCGTCATGGATCTGACGGTGTGGCGGACTTTCGTGACCGTGTGCCGGGCCGGATCGCTGTCGGCGGCGGCAGCCGAGCTCCATCACACGCAGTCGGCCGTCTCCCGGCAGATCGCCGGGCTGGAGCGGCAGCTCGGCGTGCCTCTGGTGGAGCGCCACGCACGTGGTGTGCGCCCGACGCCGGCCGGTGAGGTGTTCCGGCGCCGTGCCCTGGCCACGCTCGACGAGGCCGAGCGCGCCGTTCGCGCGGTACGGGACGTCCGCGACGGGGTGTGGGAGCGCCCCTTGGCCATCGGAGCGACGCCGTCTCTCGCCGCGGGGATCGTCCCGCAGGCCGTCCGGGGCCTGCTGGAGCAGGCAGGGTCCCTCCGGTGGAGCCTGCGGCCGGCTCTGAGCGCGCAGTTGCACAACCGCGTGATCGCCGGCGATCTGGACATCGCCGTCGTCACCGACGCCCCGCCCAGGCTGACCGCAGACCCGCGGGTCGAGCGCAGGTTCCTCGGACTGGACGACATGGTCGTCGTACTGCCGCTGGGCCATCCGCAGGCCGGTCACGGTCCGGTGCACATCCAGGCGCTGGCCGACCAGACCTGGGCCGAGGACAACGAGGGCTCGGCGGCGCTCCTGCGCCAGCACGCCGCGCGCGCCGGAGTCAGCGCCCGCATCGACCTCACCGCGGCCGATCTGCCGGGCAAACTGGCCCTGGTCGCCACCGGTCACGCCATCGCGCTGATCCCCGGAGTGCTGACGTGCGCGCTGCGCGCCGATGTCACCACGGTCGCCCTCGTGGATCCCCCGACCCGCGGCATCTACACGATCACACCCCACCACGACGCCCACCCCTGCGCAGCGTCGCTCCACGACCAGCTCGCCGCGGTGTTCACCGCCGCCCGTCCGGCCCGAACCGCCCAGCGGCCGACCGGGACGGGCATCACCCACCACACCGAGGCGCCCGCCGTCCTCGATCCGGGGCGACTTGGCCCTGGCACCTGAGGGGAGTTCCCGTGTCCGAGGGCGCCCTGGAACACGATATGGCCGCCCTGAGCGAGCCGAAGGACCTGCCTCACCGGACGTATCTGGAAGCCGGCGCTCCCAGCCTGGACACGATCACGGCCGCCGTCGCCGCGAACGACGACAGCGGCCGGCCGCGGAGGCGGTCTGCTGGCTGATTGTTCACGATATGCCTGGAATGCACCTCGTTGAATGGGGGGCAAACAGGTCGGCTGGACACACCCCCCCATGATCACGGAAGTGCGAAGCGGTGTATGGGGGCGGTCCGGGCGCAGGTGGGAGATCTTGCTAGTGTCCGCTGGTGAAATCGCGGATAACTTTGCCATCAACTGCTACCCGGTTCGGGTGGCTCGACGCGGTCCGGGGGATCGCCGCCCTGACCGTGGCCCTGCACCACCTGAGCGGTGAGCTGTTCGTGGGCTTCGGTGCGGCGGTGCGGGAGTGGTTCGACCCGGGGATCTTCGGGGTGATGGCGTTCTTCCTGGTCAGCGGATACATTGTGCCCGCTTCGCTGGAGCGCCGGGGAGATGTGCGTGCGTTCTGGACCGGACGGCTGTTCCGGCTCTACCCGCTGTGCGCGGCGGTCTTCGTCGCCGCGGCCGTTCTGGTGCCGCAACGTTTCTCCGCGGTGGATGTCTCGGTTCATGAGCACCCGCTGCTCGCCGCCGTCGCCAACGCGACCATGCTCCAGGACCTGCTGGGCCTGCGCAGCGGTCTGCCGGTGATGTGGACCCTGACCTACGAGATGGTCTTCTACTACCTGGTCACTCTGCTGTTCATGGCCGGCGCCCATCGCCGCAGTGGGTCCGTGGCGGTCGTGTTCGCCGGGGCAGCGCTGTTCCTGGGGCCGTGGGCGGCAGCGTGGAGTCTGCGGCCGGAGTTCACCGTCCGGCAGCTGACTGCGGTGACCGCGCTGGTGGTGGGAACGGGGCTGCTGTTCCTGCTCACCGGACGCCGGGCGGCGCAGCTGACAGGCGCGACGCTGCTTGCGGGGCTCGGCCTGGTGCTCATGATCGCAAACGGGCGGTCGACTCCTTGGGAGAGCCTGCTGATCCTGGCCACGATGTTCAGCGGGACCGTGATCTACCGCGCCGAACGAGGACAGATCCGCCGGGGTGCGGCGTGGGCATACTGCGGTTTCGTACTCGTGGCGGGGACGGCGGCCGGACTGCTCTACGACGACAGGCGGGCCCAGATACGTACCTGGACCGCCTCGCCGATCGCCTGGGTCAGCGCGTTTCTCGCGGGCTGGGCGCTGTTCGGTGTGGCTTTCCTGCTGCGCCGCCGCAGGATGCCCGCAGCCCTGACCTGGCTGGGCCTCGTGAGTTTCTCCGTCTACCTGCTGCACCGTCCACTGATCTCCGTGATGTCCTGGTCGATGGAGAAGGTGGGCGATCCTCACGGTGCGGCACAAGAGCTGATCTGGCTGGCCGCTTTCCTCTCGGCCCTGCTTTTGCTGAGCGCGTTCACCTATCACGCGGTGGAACTTCCGGGGCAACGGCTTGCACGGCGGCTCCTGGAGCGTCATCGGGGTCCGTCCGCAGGGGGCGAGCCGGGCGTTCCTGAGGCTCCTGAGAAGGAACTGGTGGCTGCTCAGCAGGGGCAGTGAGAATTTGATCATTCTTGGCCCGTCAGTGGCGGGAAGCGTGAAGCCCGCTGGGTAGTGTCGTTCATCGCGTCCAACGACAAGGGCTTCAACGAGCCCATCGGCAGGGAACTGTGGGGGCGTGATGCGGCGGGGGCGGGCTGCGCAATGTTCCGGTGCCGGGCATCGACCGGACGTGGTTCCCCTCGATCGCTGCCCCCACAGCAAGATCCGGACGCACTGTCGGGCGTCACAGGCATGCCCGTCCGAGACAGGAGCTGTAGTGGCACTGAGGATACCCAGACCGCGTACCGCCATGGCCACGTGCGCAGCGGCGACGGCTGCGGCACTCGCGGTCGGCGCCGCGCTGCCTGCTGCCGCTGCGGGGTACACCGCGTCGGCCGGCCCGTTCGGCCCTGCGGTCGCCGTGACCGGCACCGGCGGTCAGCAGAGCCTGATCGACGTCAGGACGGCGGGGAACGGCACGGTATTCGCCCTGTGGCGCAACAAGGCCGCCGGCGCCACCGCATGGGACATCCAGGCCGTCGTCCGGCCTGCCGGCAGTAACACCTGGTCGGCTCCCCACCTGCTGTTCGCGAGCGACAACGCGACTGCCCCCGTCGAGCTGACGGTGACCGCCGACGGGCACGCCGAGGCGGCCTGGACGACCGGCAGTTACACCGACAGCTCGCTGGCCGCCGTCTCGGCCGGCTGGGACCCGGCGACGGGCCGCTGGTCGGACCCGGTCATGCTCACGTCCTACGCCGGACTGGACCTGTCGATGCCCCGGTTGGCCGCGGCGGCGGACGGCACCGTCACCGCCGTATGGGTCCAGGGCGACGGGGGCTGGAACTACGAGGCGATGACCGCCACGCTCACCCCCGGCGCGACGGCCTGGTCGGCGCCTCACCGTCTGGGAAGCGTCTCCGGCGGCTTCATCGAGCAGTTCTCCCTCGCGGTGGCTCCCGGCGGGGCGGCCACGGTGGTCTGGGACGCCTGGGACAGGACCACTGACTCCAACATCGATTCCATCGTGACCCGGGTCACTCCCGGCGGAGACTGGAGCACCCCGGCCGCCCTGCCCGGGGCGGACGCCGCGTCCACCGACGTCCAGGTGTCGATGTCCGCCGGGGGCGCGACCACCGTGCTCTGGCAGAGCGCCACCAACGGGGTCGAGACGCTCAAGTCCCGCACCAGGCCCTCCCCGACCGGCAGCTGGGGACCCGTCCAGACCGCCGTGCCGGTCCTCCAGGACAACGACGACAGCGGCCCCCTCACCGCCCCCAACGGTGACATCACCTATGTGTGGGCGGGCTGGACCGGCAGCGCCGGCATGCCGATCGTCCAGGCCGTCACCCGCAGCGCGAGCACGGGCGCCTGGTCCGCACCGAAGACACTGTCGACCGGGTACGTCGACTGGCAGGTGGACGCGTCCATCGGCGCGGACGGGACCGTACAGGTCGTATGGCCGCAGACACCCGGCATCGACAACGGCAACGACCACTACCTCGAGTGGGCCGTCCGCGCCGACGGCACCTGGAGCACGGCCACCGCACTCAACTCCACACCGGTCGCCGACGTCCCCGACATGGACGCCCTGACGGGCGAAGTGGCGGCGGGACCGGACGGTCGGGCCACCGTGCTGGGACGCACCGCCGTCTACGCCCCTGGTTCCGCCGACCGCTACACCTCACAGGTGTGGGAACGGTCGCAGACCCTGCTGGCCAAGCCGGGCATCACCAAGCAGGCAACGATGACCGGGACCGCCCGTACCGGGTCCAGGCTGACCTGCTCCGCGGCCTGGTCCGGCTACAACGCGACCGGCACCTGGTCGTGGCTGCGTGACGGCAGGACCATCGCCGGCGCCACCGGCGCCACCGGCACCACCCGGACCCTGACCGCGGACGACTACACCCACAAGGTCACCTGCAAGGTCACGGTCAGCAACGGCGCCGGTTCGGTCAACTCCACGGCACCAGCCGTCACCATCGCCGCCGGTCCTGCCCTGAAGGCCACCAAGGCGCCCTCCGTCAGCGGCACCGCCATGGTCGGTCACCGGCTGACCGCCGCACACGGGACCTGGTCGCCGGCGGCCACCACGTACTCGTACTCCTGGAAACGAAACGGGAAGGCCATCACCGGGGCCACCAAGTCCACCTACGTGCTGGCGAAGGCCGACAAGGGCCAGAAGGTCAGTGTGACGGTGACCGCCCACCGCTACGGCTGGGCCGGCAGATCGGCCGCCACCGCATCCATCACGGTGCACTGACGCGCACGACGTCACGAGGAGTCAGCCTCAGGCCGCGCGGCGAACGTGACCTGAGGCTGTCAGAGGGATCCGGTTGGATGCGTCCATGACTGTCTACGACGTAGCCCGCAGGCTTCCCGCTGTCGCCGACCTGCGGGACCTGTGCCGCTCGCTTGCGATGCTCGACGCGATCCTGAGCCCGGACTGGGAAAGCCGCTACTACTCCTTCGACGCCACGTGGGCTGACGGCGAGGAGATGGCCTCGATGCGCGACGGGTCGGGAGACGAGTACTCCATCGTCTTCTCGGCGGCCGGGGCCTATGTCCGCGGCTTCTGTCATGAATCGCCGATGAGCCCGTACGGCCACGACGGCGAGCCGTGGCCGGGGGTGATCGACGGTGTCCCCGACGTCTTCAAGCCCTTCGTCGAGGAGGCCGCGTTCACCGACGAGGACGGCGTGCCCGTCGTGACGGCCTGTCTGTGGCGGGAGACGACGGACGATCAGTGGCACCACGGCACGATCGACTTCCCCCCGAACCGCACCGACCCCGACGGGGCGACGGGTCTGTTCCCACTGCTGGTCGATCGCTCACCCGAGGCGTACCAACGCTTCGCCGAGGACTACTACGAGGTCGCGGTGGATCTGGAAGCGGCGCGCGACCTGTACGCCTTGCGGCCGCTGAACCAGGAACTCGTGTCGTCGCTGAACGCGGAGGTCACCCTGGCGGACCTGGCCCAGGACATCTCCGAAATCGGCTACCCACAGGCCCACTGAGGGATTTCCGGGCCATGCGCTCCCGCGAAGGGAGGCGCGGCCGACCTCGACCGTCGGGAACAGCGGCACGTAGGGTGTGCCCGTATTCAGTGATCATCTCTGGATACGGGGAGACAAGGGCACGGGGGCGGCATGCGGCGGCACACACTCGCGAGCACTGCGGTGGGACTTGCCGCGGCGGTCCTCTTCCTGTGCACCGCCGCCTACGCCGGCGGTACCGGGGGCTACGGCGACGAGGGGCACGCGGCCGCCGCCGCGTGCGCGCACGGCACGTACGCCTGGTCCGGTGTCGTGCGCGAGCAGAAGCTGACCGGGCTCGCCGATCCGATCACGCTGAAGAGGAAGACGGACTCCGTCTCGGGCGTGATCAAGCCGTTGAAGGGCGTCAGCTACAAGCCCCATGTGATGTCCACGGGACCCGGGGTCCGCGCGGCGGACGCCATCAAGGCCCTCGGCCGGTATCTCGGGACGGACGAGCCGCTCGCGGACCCGTCGGAGTCGGCGATGCCGGAGGAGACGCCCACCGACTTCTACTACAACATCGGGGACCTCAAGGGGTCCTACTACGCGTGGGGCTCGGTTGGCCTGGTCGAGGCCGACTTCACGTACACCTGCCAGGGTGGCGGTGCCAAGCCGGTCAAGGGGTATGTGGTGACGTGGGAGACGCTCGGCGGCGGGTTCCTGTCCTGCGACGATCGCGTGACCGGCGACCCCTTCTGGAAGCCGGACGCCGCTGCGCGTACGGCTGCTCGCACCCTCTGCCCGGCCGGTTCACCGGCGGCGAAGAGCGCCTGATCACGCGCCCGGTGCGGTCGCGGCAGATCGAGGACACCGGCGCGCCGCTCGGCCCGGGGCGGGCGATCCGGGGGAGCGTTCCGTAAGTTCTGGGCCATCCGTCCGGGGTCCCGGGCGCTCGGCCCGGCGTTCATTGCCGGGCTCGGCCGGGCAGGGCGCGTGCCCGCGGGCACGCATCCCACGGATCGGGCGCAGGCTGGAGAGGGGGAGCGGCAAGGGAGGCGAGCTGCCCATGGGTGCCCTCGACATCACCGTCGTCCTGGTATCGGCTCTGCTGATCGGTGCGCTGGGCTGGTACTTCTTCGGCCCGCGCCGTGCCGGTCTCGCCCGGCTGGAAGGCGGGGTACAGCGAGTGGACGTGACGGTCCGGGGCGGCTACAGCCCGGATCTGATCAAGGTCCGCCAGGGCATGCCGGTGGAGCTGGTCTTCGACCGGCAGGAAGCCGGCGAATGCACCTCCCGCGTGGTTTTCCCCGACCTGAAGGTCGGTGCGGGTCTGCCCGCCCACACCCGTACCACCGTGCGGCTGCACCCGGACCGGCCGGGCTCCTTCGGCTTCGCCTGCGGGATGAACATGATCCACGGCACGCTGCTGGTCGAGCCCGCGGACGATTCGACAGCATCCACGTCGGACGCGCGTGCCGCGGCTGCCGCACCTCAACGTCCACCTGCTCCTCCTGCTGCCACGGGTGGGCCGTCGGCGGGTGACGAGCGCACGGCGGCCGAGTCGGAGGCCGCGGACGCCGCCGAGCGGCAGGCGGAGATCAAGGACCTCACCGGGAGGGTCGCGGTGGGCGCCGTGCTCACCGCTCCGGTGCTGTTCGCGGTGATGGCGTACGAACTGTTCGGCGCCACATGGGTGCCCGGCTGGATGCTCGACCACTGGGTGCAGCTGGCGCTGATCACGCCGGTGATGTTCTACACCGGGTGGCCGATCCACGTGACGGGCTGGCTGACCCTGCGCCACCGGGCCGCCGACATGAACTCCCTGATCACTCTCGGTACGTCGGCGGCCTACGGTTACAGCCTCCTGGTCACCCTCGCTCCCGGGCTGCTGCCGAAGGACGTACGGGAGGTCTATTTCGAAGCCGTCGGTGTCATCCTGACCCTGATCCTGCTCGGGCGGCTGATGGAAGCCCGGGCGAAGGCCGGCACGGGCGAGGCCATCCGCGCCCTGCTGGGCCTGCAGGCGCGCACCGCACACGTCGTACGGGACGGAACCGAGAGCGAGGTCCCCATCGAGGACGTCGTGGTCGGCGACGAGCTCGTCATCCGGCCGGGCGAGAAGATCCCGGTGGACGCATCGGTCCTGTCCGGCTCCTCCGCGGTCGACGAATCCATGGTCACCGGCGAGCCGATGCCTGTCACCAAGCACACGGGGGACACGGTCATCGGCGCCACCGTCAACGGCACCGGGTCCCTGCGGGTGCGGGCCGCCAAGGTCGGCGCCGACACCATGCTCGCCCAGATCGTCCGCATGGTGCAGCAGGCCCAGGCCTCCAAGGCCCCCATCCAGCGCCTCGCCGACGCGGTGTCCGCGTACTTCGTGCCCGCGGTGATCGCGGTCGCGATCGGCACCTTCGCGCTCTGGTTCACCCTGGGCCCCGCACCCGCGCTGACCCTGGCGCTCGTCTCCGCGGTCGCCGTGCTGATCATCGCCTGCCCGTGCGCACTGGGTCTGGCCACGCCGCTGTCGGTGATGGTCGGCACCGGCAAGGGCGCCCGGGCCGGCATCCTGATCCGCTCGGCCGAAGCCCTGGAGACAGCGCACAAGCTGGACACCGTCGTACTGGACAAGACCGGCACGGTGACCGCGGGCAAGCCCGTCCTGACCGACGTCCACCCGGCCGGCGGATTCGACGAGACCGCCCTGCTGCGGCTGGTGGCCGCAGCCGAGGCAGACAGCGAACATCCGCTCGCGCAGGCCATCGTCAACGGCGCGCGCGACCGTGGTCACCACCCGGTGGCGGCGACCGGCTTCGACTCGATCACCGGCAAGGGCGTCCAGGCCACCGTCGAAGGGCACGCCGTGCTGGTCGGCACGGCCCGGCTGCTGGACGACGTAGGCATCGACACCACCGCCCTGGCCCCCGTCGCCGCCGATCTGTCGGCCGAGGGCAGGACTCCCGTCCTCGCCGCGGTGGACCGACGGCCCGCCGGTGTGCTCGCGGTGGCCGACACCGTCAAGGAGGACTCCGCGGCAGCCATCGCGGCCCTGCAGCAGATGGATGTCGACGTCGTCATGCTCACCGGGGACAACGCCCGCACAGCCGCCGCGATCGCCGCCCAGGTCGGCATCGGACGGGTGCTGGCCGAGGTGCTGCCCGAGCACAAGGCCGACGAGATCCGGCGTCTGCAGGGCGAGGGCCGGACCGTCGGCATGGTCGGCGACGGCATCAACGACGCCCCCGCCCTGGCTGCCGCCGACGTCGGCCTGGCCATCGGCACCGGAACCGATGTCGCCATCGAAGCCGCCGACATCACCTTGATCTCCGGCTCGCTCGGCGGGGTCGTCACCGCGATCCGGCTCTCGCGGGCCACGATGCGCAACATCCGGCAGAACCTGTTCTTCGCCCTGGTCTACAACGCCGTCGGCATCCCCCTCGCCGCCGGCGCGCTGTATCCGCTCTGGGGCATCCGGCTCAGCCCGATCATCGCCGCGGCAGCCATGGCACTCAGCTCACTGTCGGTCGTCACCAACTCCTCCCGGCTGCGCCGCTGGCACGCCCAGCCGCTGCCCGGCATCCGGCCCGCTCGTGTCCAGCCTCTGGTCGAGTCCGCAGCCGACGACCGGACCCCGGCTGCCGGGAGCACGGCCGTCTCGGCTGGCACTGAGTGCGCGGGCACTGAGTCGGCGGGCAGCGGGGCGACAGGCACTGAGTTGGCAGGCGCTGAGTACGACCCGGCTTCCCGGACCGACGACGATCATCGATGACCGCCGCAGCCACCCCTGACGGGCCGCGCGTTCACGCGCCCGCTCGCGTCGGCTGTGCTGTCAGTGATGGCTCGCGGATCAGCTGCTCTCCCCATGCGACGGCCGGAGCCCGGAGAGGGTGACGTCGACGAGACGGTGCACGGCTGCCTCCGATGACAGCCCCCCTGCGGCGGACAGGGCGTGCAGGCAGTAGTCGGCCAGCTCGCCCGGGGAGACGTCGTCGCGGACCGCGCCCGCCTTGCCGGCTTCGGCGATGACCTCGCGCACCAGCTGGTGCAGCTGCTGCTGAGCCTCGATGACGTGCTGGTCCCGGTGGACGAAGGCGGCGACCTCTCCGTCCTGGGGCCGCTTGTACGTGATGTGGGCGTACCCGCGCAGCACTGCTTCGAGCCGGGCCACGGGCCCGCCCGCGTGGTCCCGGGCCCGGGACAGCTGGTTCAGGTGGGCTGCGACGTGACGCTCGTGCCAGGTGATCAGGATCGACTGGACGTCCGGGAAGTACTTGTACAGCGTCGCGCGCCCGATCCCGGCCTCCTTCGCGATCTGCGACATCGTCACCGACGCCAGACCGTGCTCGCCCACGAGCGCGACGGTCTTCTCCATGACGGCGTCCTGCACGGCGCGGCGATGCGCGTCCATCGTCTCGTCCCACAGCTTCGGCATAGCTCAAGGATACGCAACGACGAGGTCGAGACGCTGTGTCTTGATAGAGACAAAGTGTCTCGATAAATCTGAGCGGCCTGACCCGCCTGTGACGCAGGGCCCGTACCGGAGAAAGGAACGGTCATGCCGACCGCAGAAACCCGCCGGCCTGCGGAGCGCAGGTAGGACCAGAACCCGTTCTGGCACAGCGCGAAGAAACAGGAAGCCACGGATTCCCGACCGGAAACCGTGCCGCGTAGCGGCACGGCAACCAGTCAGGGAAGGCCAGAATCCTCGCCCTTCAGGGCGAGGAGCATGTCAATTGCCGAGCATCTTGTTCATGCCGGTGATCTCGGACGACTGCGAGGTGACGATCGACTTCGCCATCGTCACGGCGGGACCGTAGGCGCCCTTGGCCTGCTCGGTCTTCGCCATCGCGATCGCCCCGTCGTGATGGCTGACCATCAGCTGCAGGAACGCCTTGTCGAAGGCGTCACCGGACAGACCCTTCAGCTTGTCCATGTCGTCGCCCGACATCATGCCCGGCATCTCGGAATCGGAATGGTCCATGCCCGGCATGCTCTCCATGCCGGACATGTCGGCGGCCGGGACCTTCGCATCCCAGGCCTTCAGCCAGCCGGACATGGTGTCGATCTCCGGATCCTGCGCCTGTGCGATCTTCGCGGCCAGATCCTTGACCTGCTGGGACTTCGCCCGCGAGGCGGCCAGGTCGGCCATGGCCACGGCCTGCCGGTGGTGGGGGATCATCCCCTGGGCGAACGAGACGTCCTGCGCGTTGTGGCTGCCCTGCGCGGCGGAAGCGGTGTCCGAGGCGCCGGCAGCGGACGTCGCTCCCGTGTCGTGGCCGGTGTGACCCGACGGCGAGGAGGAGGAATCGCTGCTGCCGCAGGCGGCCAGCACCACTGCTGCGGTGACGGTGGCGGCCAGGGCCGCAGTCCGGCGGAGGAGGGAACGGCGAGATGCCATGAGAGGTACAACTCCTTGAAGTGCCCGCGCCCACGCGCGGGAGGAACGGATGCATGCAGGCCGGAGCACGCCACCCCGTCAGGAGGGTGCCGTGCGGGAGCCTCTAGATCCGCAGGAGCTGCAACTCGGAAAGGTCGGGCGGTGCGCGGCCGTCAACCGACCCGGCAGCCGTGCCGCCGCCGACGGCCGCGGCAGCTTCGACAGGAACAGCCGGACCGGGCATCAAGGCGGGCGGCACATAAGCGGTGGACGTACCGCCTGCCGCGCATGTCCCGCCGGCGTGGTCCATGGCCATGCCGCTGTCGCCCGCATCGGACAGATGCCGACAGTCCGCACCGGCGACATGGACAGGCGCGGGGCTGTGCCCGGAGGACTCGGCCGACATCATCACGTCGTGCTGCCCCACGGCCGGCATACCGGTGGGCGACAGGGCATGCATGCCCAGCACCCCCGCGACCAGGGCCAGGACCAGCCACATCCAGCGCGCAGCGCTCGCCCCGGAACCGGTGCGGGCGCTGGAGATCATGGGGTCATCGTACGAGGCTTCCTCCGCACCGGCAGCCGAACACTCTGCCGGGCGCCTCATCCCACATGGCCCTTGTCCAACGAGCCGATGCTTGCAATCCGTCGCGCCGGTCCACCACGCATCGATGTGGGCGACTGCGGTTCTTGAGCCGAAACGCGGGCCGCCATTCCATCGCCGGGCACTGAGACGGCACCGGCCCCCAGCGGTCGAGGCCGCCCGCATCGGTCGATCATTTACATAAACTATGAATATAAAAATGTTATGCTTCGAGCATGAGTCGTCAAGACACCGCTCCTGGCGCGTCCGCCGCCATCGGGGCAGCCCTCTACGGCCTGGCCACCAGGGCCGCGAGACGCCTGCCCCGGGACATGAGCCTGACGTCCGCCGCCACCCTGGCCACCCTGGACCGGACCGGCCCGCGGCGCATTACCGATCTGGCCGCGGTCGAGGGCGTCACCCAGCCCGCGATGACCGCCCTGGTCCGGGTGATGGAGGAGTCCGGCCTGGTCGAGCGGCGGGGCGACGCGTCCGACAAGCGGGTCACGCTGGTGTGCCTGACCGAGGCCGGCGCCTCCTATGTCCGGACGCGGCGCCAGGCGGGCGTCCACGCGTTCGAGCGGTTGATCGGCGAGCTCACCCGCGACGAGGTCGAGGCGCTGGTGGCGGCCCTTCCGGCGCTGAAGCATCTGGCAGAGCTCGAAAGCCAGGACCGCGAAGGGCCGAAGCAGTGACCGGGCAGCCGGTCGGCGGGGTCGCGGTGAAGGCGTTCCCGGTGGCGCGTTCCGAGGCGCGGCTGCTGGTCCCCGCCCTGATGTTCATCGCTCTGGTCGTGGCGGCGGTCGCCAGCCTCGGGACGCCGCTCATCACCAGCGTGGCGACCTCGTTCCACGTCTCGCTCGGCAGCGCACAGTGGACGCTGACCGTCGCGCTGCTCAGCGGCGCCGTCGCCACGCCGGTCCTGGGCCGGCTGGGAGCCGGCCCGCACCGGCGGGCCACGATCCTCGCCACGCTGGCGGTCGTCGTCGCCGGCAGCGCGCTCACCGTGCTGCCGCTGCCGTTCGCGTGGCTGCTGGCCGGCAGGGCGGCCCAGGGCGTCGGGCTCGGGCTGACCGCGCTGATGATGGGCGTGGCCCGGGACCACCTCCCCGAGGAGTGCAGCGCGGCCGTGATCGCCCTGATCTCGGTGGTCTCGATCATCGGGGCCGGCGTCGGCTACCCGCTGACCGCACTGCTCGCCGAGCTCGGCGGGGTACGGGCCGCCTACGGCCTCGGCCTGGTCGTCACCGCCGCCGCCCTCCTGACCGCGTGGCGCTCCATGCCCGAAGCCCCCGAAGGCCGCTCCGCCCACGTGGACGTGGCAGGCGCGGTCGTCCTGACCGCTGCACTGCTCCTGGTGCTGTTCCTCGCCGGCGAACGGAATCTGTGGAGCCGGCACCTCGCCGTGGCGGCGGGCCTCGCCGTCGTCGCGGTGGTGCTGCTCTGCGTCTGGGCCGTCATCGAGCTGCGCAGCACGACGCCCCTGGTCGATGTGCGGGCGGTGCGGCACCCGGCGGTCGCCGGGGCGAACCTCGCCATGTTCGTCGGCGGGATCGGCATGTACCTCCTGCTCACGCTCATCACCCGGTACGCGCAGACGCCGCACGGCGCCGGATACGGCTTCGGGCTGACGACCTTCGTCGCCGGGCTGGTCCTCATCCCGTTCTCGGTGCTGGGGTTCGTCGCCGGCAAGCTCACGCCGCGGGTCCGGACGCGGATCACCGACCCCCTGCTCCTGGCCGGCAGCGCCGTCGTGGTCGGCGGCGGGTTCGCCCTGTTCGCGGCGGCCCGGTCGGACCTGGCCGAACTGTTCGCGGCGATGGGCGTGCTCGGCTTCGGCGTCGGCGGCTTCTCGGCCGCGATGCCCGGCGTCATCCTGGCCGTCACCCCCAAGAGCGAGACGTCGAGCGCCATGAGCTTCAACTACGTCGTCCGCAGCGTCGGGTACTGCCTGGGCAGCGCCATCGGCGGCCTGATCCTCGCGGCGGGCACCGGCCCCGGCCACCTCTTCCCCGACGACAGCGCCTACACCACCGCGGCGCTGGTCGGCATCGGCGCCATGGCGATCACGACGCTGACAAGCCTCGCTCTCGCCCGCCGACGCTCGTCCCAGACCAACCCGTAAGTCAGATGTACTCATCCCAACACTGGAGGTTCCATGCCCAAGGGCTACTGGGTCAGCGCCTACCGCACCATTTCAGACCCTGAGAAGCTGGCTGCCTACAACAAGCTGGCCGGTCCGGCCGTCGAGGCCGGGGGCGGTCGGATCCTCGCCCGTGGCGGTCGGGTCGTGGCGCACGACGCCGGAATCGCCGAGCGCACCGTCCTGATCGAGTTCGACAGCTTCGAGCAGGCCGTCGCGGCGCACGAGAGTGCGGCCTACCAGGAGGCGCTGGTCGCCCTCTCCGACGGCGTCGAGCGCGACTTCCGCATCGTCGAAGGCATCGACTGACCGAGGTCCAGTCGGATCTTCACTGAAGCAGACGTTGCCCTTCCAGCGGCTCGAAGCCGTGGTGGCGGCCGGTCGGCACCATGAACTGCAGCCCCGGCCGCTGCCCCTGCCTCGCCCTCCAGGCGAACCCGCGGACCGGCGACGAGGACATGGAGAACCAGGTCACCACCTGGCGCGCAGCACGCCGTCACTGTCAGGTAGAGCAACGTTGAACAGTGGGTGGCGCTCGTCGATGGCCAGAGGCAGGGAGCAGGCCGCCCTCGCGCCTGCCACCAAAGTGGTGAGCTGTTGGTGGTGGGTCTCGTCGATGGTCACATGGCGGATCGTTCCGTTCGCCGCCTCCCAGACGAAGTCCACGGATTCGTCCTCGGGCAGCGCGGCAAGGATCGCATCGACATCAGGGGTGAGGTCGGGCCAGATGGTCAGGAGCGCCCGTTGGCCGAGCACGGTGCGGACGGTATCGAGATTGTTCTCGGTGAGACGGTGCCAGCGGGTGGCGTTGCGAAGGTAGGCCTCCTCCAGGAGGAGCGTCTGCGGCGCGGCCAGTTCTGCGCGTACTCGTTCCCAGAACTCCTCGTCCGCGGCCTGTGTCACCTCTCGTTCCTCAAGGTCTGCAGCGTAGGGCGACGCCGTGATCGGTTCCGCAAACAGGCCGAGCTCGCGGGTCCGGGCGACGGCTGCTTCACAAGGCTGGTTGCTGCCGACGTACACGTACTGATCCCACCCGACGTGCACGGTGAACGTGTCCTGCTGCTCCAGCCGGCACCAGGCGCCCTGGTCACGGAGCATGGCCCGGACCAACTCCAGCGCGACCGGCACTGAGACCTCGGCACCGTCGTAGTAGCCGGTGAGGTCGGACGGGAACAGCCCAGCCAGGCCGTGCCCGTCAACCGGCGCCTCCAGGCCGAAGTTAACGAAGCCGGTGACCTCCGGTTCACGGATCTCCAGCCGGTCAATGCCCGACTCCTGCGCGAAGGCGGCGATCGCCTCCAAGTAGGACGCCTCGACCGGCCCGTGGTCACTCACCGTGTCCTCAGCGCCGTTGTAGTGCCCACGCTCGTCGCGGTCGGCAGGGTTGTACTTGGTTATCCGGTAGGCGAAGGACGGCGGCACGCTGCTCCCTGGACTGTTGGAAGGGGATGTCAGCGTAGTTCGTGACAACGGCCTGCCGGGTTCCTGCCACGACCTCCGCCGTCAGCCCCCTCGGCATGAACGCGTACTCCTGTCCGCCGCTGTCACCGCAGCCCGGGCTTTCGAGCTGACATCTGCTCGCGAACTGTCGTGCTCCGTCACAGCGGGGATCTGCTTCGCCATCTCGCGTGTTCGAATTTTAGTTCGATAACGTGAGTGGAGGAGGTGGATGCCGTGGAGACAGAGGCGGGAGTACGGCAGGTGGCGAGCGTGATGCATGTGCGCTGCCCGGACCGGCTGGGGGAGGACCTCTACCGGCAGGTCCTCGAGCTGATGGCGGAGCTGTCGCCGGTCGTGCAGGCGCTGCCCCCGACCGCGGCCCTCGTGGAGCTGAAGGGCGCGCTGCGCTACCACGGGGTGGACGCCGTCCGGCTGGGCGAGGTGCTGCGGGTGCGGACGATTTCACGGCTGGGCGTCGACGTCCGGGTCGGGATCGGTCCGACCATCACCGTCGCGGCCACGGCCTCCGGCCGGATCACCGGGCCGGGCGGCGTCCTCGCCGTCACCCCCGGCCAGGTCACGCAGTGGCTCGGACCGCTGCCGGTCCAGGCCCTGCACGGCATCGGCCCCCGCCAGGCCGAGATCCTGCGCGACTACGGCGTCCACTGCGTCGGCCTGCTCGCCGCGCTCCCGCCCGCCACCGTCCAGCGCCTCCTGGGCGGCCGGGCCGGACGGCAGGCCGCCGACCGGGCCCGCGGCATCGACCCCCGCCCTGTCGCCCCGCGCGCCCTGCCCGCCACCGCGAGCGTCCACCGCGCCTTCCCCCAGCACACCCTGGACGGCGCCGCCGTCCGCGCCGCCCTTCTCGACGCGGTCGTCACCCTCGCCCTCCAGCTGCGCCGCCGCGGTCAGGCGGCCCGCGGTCTGACCCTGACCCTGCGCTTCGCCGGCGGCGCCACCTGGGACAAGACCCGCCGCCTCACCGAAGCGTCCGCGCACGAGGACGACCTGCGCACGATGGCATACCGGCTCATCGACGCGGCGGGCCTGCAACGCGGCCGGATCACCGGCATCACCCTGAAAGCCGAAGATCTCGTCGCTGCCGGACAGGTCGCCGAACAGATCAGCCTCGACCAGGCACGCGAAGCCCGCCTCGCCGCCGAAGAAGTCAGCGATCGCATCCGCGCCAAATTCGGCCCCGACGCCGTCCGCCCCGCCACGACCCTGCTGCGAGTCGGCTGACGGCCCCGCCTCCCCAGGGGGGCGGCCAGACCTCCCCGTGGCCGACGTGCCGCGCCGCTCCGGTCGTACGCTATGATTGATCTTGAGCTGGTCGGCGGAAGTCGTACCGGTGGGTGATGCGTTGGTGGTCCAAGGAAAGACGCCCCGCTTCCTGCGGGGAAATGCAGGTGCAAGGCCTGCCCGGCGCTCTGTGAAGACCCTGTCCCGTTCTGCGGGGCAGGGTCTTTTTCGTCTCTCGCGTCGCCGAGCAGCGAGGCGAGGTTGTCACGGCTGGTGAGGGTGTCAGGGTGGTCCTCACCGAGGACCCCGTTCGGAGTCGAGCAGCAGATCAGCCAGCGCCGCAGCCGCTCCCGCCGGGTCCGCCGCCTCGCTCTGCCGACTCGCAAGTTCGTGGCGAGTGGCGAGGGTGTTGCGGCGGTTTTCGCCGAGTGTGCGCACCACGTGCGGTAGTAAGTCGGCCATCCCGACCGGCCCCCGATTCCCCCGACGGCCGGACGTGCAGAGATCGGCGGCTGGGCAACGGCGTTCCTCTCGCCATCAGTTGACTTTTGTTTACATGAGCAGAAGTTCAGGACCTTTGGGTGAAACTTTCGTGCAACTGACTCTATCTTTGGCGCGATTCGCGACTATACGATCCCCGCGAGAACTTGGACCGAGCCAGTCGCTCACCAGCGATCCCGGTGGGCACTGACGCGCAGCTCGGCGTTGTGCACGCACCTGCCGTTACGCCGTTACGCCGCGACGCCGCGACGTCGTTACGTCGTGAAGCTGCCCGTCCCGCCCGCACCGCTGCGATCGATCACCTGTCCGCCTCGTTCTGAATATTCCGGCGCATACCACACCCTTCCGGCCGGGCCGTCCCCGCACGACGGTCCGTTGGTCTCGCGTACCCCTGAGGAGGTTCCATGCGCATTGCCCTTCGCCGCCGCCTCACCGTGTTCGGCGCGCTGCTCGCACTCCTGGGCGGCATGCTCATAGGTCTGGCGTCAGCGTCCGTCCCGGCGGCCGCGGCGTCCCCACCGGACGCCGCGGTGCCGGAGAACTCCGGCAAGCAGTACAGAGTCCTGGTCTTCACGAAATCCGTGGACGCGAACCCGGCGGTCACCGACGCCGGTGTGAGCGCCATAAGACAGCTGGGCAACCAGTTGCGGTTCACGGTTCAAGTGACCGACGACGCCCGCAAGTTCGACAAGGAGCACCTCGAGCAGTACCGCGCCGTCGTGTTCCTCGACACCAGCGGCGACGTGCTGACCACCGCTCAGCAGGACGCCTTCGAGGCGTACTACCGCGCGGGCGGCGGCTTCGTCGGCATCGGTTCGGCGATCGAGGCCCAGCCCGACTGGACCTTCCTGTCCGACGCCCTCGGCACTCGCTCCACCGGCCGGACCGGTGTGCAGGCCGGCACGATCAAGGTCGCCGACCGCGTCCATGACGCGTCGAAGAACCTGCCGGAGTACTGGACCCACACCGACGACTGGTACAACTTCAAGTCCAATGTGCGAGGCAAGAGCCATGTCCTCGCCACTGTCGTCGAGGACGCCTTCAAGAAGCAGTCGTGGGGCGGAGATCTCACCGGCATCAGCGGCGGCAAGATGGGCTACGACCACCCGGTCGCCTGGTGCAAGGACTGGGAGGGTGGCCGCTCGTTCTACACCGCGCTCGGGAACACCGCCGACAGCTTCGGCGAGAAGGGCATGCGCTCCCACCTCGGCGGCGCGATCAAGTGGGCGGCCGGCCAGGCCGATCCGGTGTACTCCGACTGCGGTGCGACCGTGCTGTCCAACTATCAGCAGACGGCCGTGGCGGCGCCGCCGAACCTGAACGAGCCGATCGGCTTCGACGTCCTTCCCGACGGCCGGACCATCCAGACCGACCGCCGCGGCAGCATCCGCCTGCACGACTCCAAGTCGAACAAGACCACCGTGCTGGCCCAGATCCCCGTCTACACCAACAGCGAAGACGGCATGTACGGGCCGGGGATCGACAACGACTTCGAGAACAATCACTGGGTCTACCTCTACTACGCGCCCCCCACCGTGAAGGACGTGAAGCTGTCGACCGGTGAGGTCGTCACGCAGACCACTCCGACTGCGGACGCGCCGACCACCGGGGCCTCGCCGTCCGTCTGGGATCCCTGGGTCGGGTACTTCCAGCTGTCCCGGTTCAAGTTCGTCGACGCCGCCGGGGACACACCGGCGCACCTCGATGTCGGGTCCGAGCAGGAGATCATGCGGGTTCCGGTCAACCGGGGCGCCTGCTGCCATGTCGCGGGCGACATCGACTTCGACAGGCACGACAACCTGTGGCTGACCACCGGCGACGACACCCCGTCCGGCGGCGGTAATTCCGGGGGCTTCTCTCCCTTCAACGACATGCTGACCACGACCGGGCAGTACAACGCCCCGTTCGTCGACGCCCGCCGCTCGGCGCAGAACACCAATGACCTGCGCGGCAAGGTCCTGCGTATCGCGGTCAAGGACGGCGACATCGCGACCGGCGACCGGAACAAGTTCGGCGGCGCGTACACGGTGCCCTCGGGCAACCTCTTCCCGGTCGGCAAGGACAAGACCCGTCCGGAGATCTACGCGATGGGCTTCCGCAACCCGTTCCGGATCCAGGTCGACGAGAACGACGTGGCCTACGTCACCGACTACTCGCCCGACTCGCAGACCCCGCAGAACTTCCGCGGGCCTGCCGGCACCGGCCGGATGGAGATCGTGCGCAAGCCGGCGAACTACGGCTGGCCGATGTGCGCGCGCCAGGACCTGCCGTACTACCGCTGGAACTTCAACACCTCGACGCCGCTGGACAGCCCTGCCCAGGCGTTCGAGTGCGACAACCCCGACCGCGGACCGCAGAACGACTCCAGGTGGAACCTCGACGGCGGGCCCAGCGTCGAGCCCGGTCTGGAATACGCTCCGCCGGTCACCAACCCGGACATCTGGTACTCGTTCACGCCCGAGAACCGGGCCGACAACCCGATCGGTACGCCGTGCGCCGCGTACTACAACGGCTCCGGCGCCACCTCCTGCCCGCGGTTGTTCCCCGAACTGGGCACCGGCGGTGTCGGCCCGCACGGCGCGGCCAAGTACCACTACGACCCCGACAATCCGGACCGGACGAAGCTGCCGCCGTACTACGACAACGCGGTCTTCGCCGGCGAGTTCACCCGGGACACCGTCAAGGAGGTCCGCCTGGACTCCAAGAACCGGGTATTCAAGATCAACGACGTGCTCGACTGCGCCGGACTCAACGCCCAGCGGGTCCCGGACACGAGCAAGCCGTTCGAGTGCGACAACCCGATGGACCTCCAGTTCGACGGAAAGGGGCACTTCTACCTGCTCGCCTACGGCGACGGCTTCTTCAACAGCAACCCCGACGCCGGTCTGTACCGGTGGGACTACGTCAAGGGCCAGCGCGCACCGATCCCGAAGCTCACGGCCACGCCGACGAACGGTTCGGCACCGCTGAACGTGAACTTCTCCAGCGCCGGTTCGCGCGATCCGGACGCGGCCGACTCGATCCGGTTCGAGTGGGACTTCAACGGTGACGGAGTCGTCGACTCCGTCGACCCCGACCCGCAGTACACGTACACGACACCCGGGCAGTACACGGCGAAGCTGACGGTGACCGACTCCAGCGGCAAGTCCGCCTCGACGAACACGACCATCACGGTCGGCAACACCGCGCCCGTCGTGAAGGTCGACTCACCGGTCGACGGCGGTCTGTTCTCCTTCGGCGACGACATCCCGTTCTCGGTGACGGTCACCGACCCGGAGGACGGCACGATCGACTGCAGCCGCGTCGAGGTGACGTTCGTCCTCGGCCACGACACCCACGGCCACGCGGAGCAGTCCGTCCACGGCTGCACGGGCGTGCTGTCGACCGATCCCGACGACGTGTCCCACGGCGGCAACGTGTTCGGTGTCATCAGCGCCTCCTACACCGACCGCGGCGGCCCCGGCGGCGTTCCGGCGCTGACGACGGTCACCCAGAACCAGGTCCGGCAGAAGCGCCAGGAGGTCGAGTTCGCCCTGGACCAGTCCGGCACCAACGTCGCCACGACGAACGATCCGGCCGGCGGCAGCCAGCATCGCGGCAGCCTCGGCGACGGCGACTACCTCGCCCTGAACGGACCGTTCGACCTGCACGGCATCGACTCGCTGGCGTTCCGGGTGGCGAGCACGTCGACGCAGGTTCCCGCGGGCAGCCCGATGGCTGCCGTCGAGGTCCGTCTCGACTCGGTCGACGGGCCGGTTCTCACCACGGCGAACCTCACGTCGACCGGTGGCACAGGGAGCTGGGAGAGCCAGAAGTTCCCGATCACCGACCCGGGCGGCAAGCACAAGGTCTACCTGGTGTTCCGGTCGGTCACGGGCGGCCAGACCGGCGCCAACCTCTTCAACCTCAACTGGGCCGAGTTCGGCGGCCAAGGAGTGAGCGCTTCCTAGCACCATCCCGCGGCCGGGGGCCGCACACCCACTGCGGCCCCCGGCCCCGATCCGGTACAGCCACTTCGAAAAGAGAGACCACCATGGCTTTCAAGAACAACCCCAGCCGTCGCCGCTTCATGGTCGGCACGGGCGCGGCGGTGGCCGCGGTGCTCAGTCCGATCGGCCCCGCCTCCGTGTTCACACCGGCCACGGCGAGCGCGGCCAACGGCCGGCTCATCCCCGCCGGCAAGCTGGGCACGATCACCTACAGCCAGCGCGACGTACCCACCCGGGTCGGCATCGCGGCGAGCAGAGCGCTCGGCGTCGCCCCCACCATGGGCTACCTGGGCGGACCGAACTTCCCGCAGGACCCCACCGACCTCGGCCCGCTGGTGCCGCTGCCCGGCGGCTGGGCGGAGCTGTTCGAGTTCCTCGCGAAGTGCGGCTTCAAGCAGATCGAGTTCGCCGGCTACGGCCAGAACGCCGCGAACCCCGGCGGCGACGTGCCCAACCCGGCGCCCGGCGGCGTCACCACACCGCAGTCGCGGGCGGCGTACCTGGCGTACGCGCGCACCCTGCGCGGCTTCCTCGACGCCTACGGCCTGGAGGCGATCGGCAACCACGGGTTCATCCCCAACACGTGGTACGGCCCGAACAGCGCCGGCGGCACCATGGCCACGCAGGACTACGAGCGGCTGCAGACCGAGCTGGAGTTCGCGGCGATCCTGGGCACACCGTTCATGGGCACCGGCAACGACCCGACGAACTCGGGCAACCGCAACATCGAGCCGTGGACCGTCGCCGGCGAGAAGTGGGAAGCGCTGAACACGATCAGCCGGCAGTGGGACATCCGCCTCTACACCCACAACCACTCACCGGCGTACAACTTCCTCCAGGACGGTCCGATGGTCACCGTGGCCCAGGACCGTGTGACCGGCAAGCCGATCGCGCCCACGCAGGTACGCGGCGAGTCGGGCAAGCGCCTCATGCAGCACTATCTCGACATCACCGACCCGGCCCTGTGCGTCATCGAGATGGACGTGTACTGGGCGCACGTCGCCCAGCACCAGTGGCGGTGGCGCTACGACTGGGAGGGCAACCGCGTCGAGGACATCTTCGAGCCGGCCGCCCAGGTCGCCAAGCAGCCCCAGCGCTATCAGCTCTTCCACGCCAAGGACGGCGACGCCACCGGCGAGGCGCCCGGCGTCGGCAACGGCTACAACTTCATCCCGTTCGGCGACCCCCGCAGCGACATCGACTACACCAGCTTTTACCAGGGCGTCGGCGCCAAGGGGCACTACAACGCAAACTACGAGCAGGACAACGCCCCGGGCGGCACCTCGGACCCGGGCCAGTCCCTGCGCTTCTCCAGGATCAGCGCGGCCGGCATGACGGCACTGCGCGGCTGACACCCGCCGGCACTCCGTCCCGCCACCGTCGCGGCGGCCACGCACCCTGTGGCCGCCGCGACGGGAGTGACATGCCCGCCGTCAACGAGTGGTGGTGACGTACTGGTCCGACGACAACTCGAACACCCGGACCCGCCGGCCGCCGGTGGGATTGACGGTCTCACGGACCGGATGCATCCCCAGCTTGGTCATGATCCGTTCGGAGGCGTCGTTGCCCACTTGAGCGATGCTGACGATCCGCTCCAGCCCTCGCTCCTCGAACCCGAACCGTACGGCGGCCGCCGCCGCCTCGGTGGCCAGACCCTGCCCCCAGTGGGAACGCCCCAGCCGCCAGCCGACCTCGACCGCCGGCAGTACCTCCGGCAAGTAGTGGGGCACCGAAAGACCGGTGAACCCGGCCAGCTCGCCAGTGGCACGGATCTCCACGGCGAACAGCCCGAAGCCCTGTGCCTCCCACTCCCTCTCCCATGCCTGGATCCCGCCGCGAGTCTGCTGTTCGTCACGGACGCTGCCGTCACGGATCCACCGCATGACCTCGGGATCGGCATTGACGGCAGCCATGGGCGCAATGTCTTCCTGGCGCCAGCGGCGCAGGATCAGACGGGGAGTTCCAAGCGTGACCATTCCATCATTCTGGATCACAGAATGAGCTCTCGGCCATCTTCACCAGGCGCTTTCGAACACGCCGGACGACGTTCTGGAAGGCGCCGTGGAAGACGCCCTGCAAGACGGCCTGGAAGACGCACAGCCGCTTGCGGCCCTGCCTGCCCAGCACCCGCTCCCGAGCACCCTCAACCACTCCGCCACCAGGACATATACCCAGCCAAAGGGGAATCCGGCGCCCGTGGTGCGGCCGAAAAGTATGGACCGCTCCTGACGAAACTCATTATCGTGAAAGGTATGGCGCAGCATGCGCTGAGAACGCGTCAGAGGGGATCCTTCGTGCGAAGCCCACAACCGCTGCATTTCGAGCTGCTGCGGCTGCTGCGCGACGAGGGCGCGTTGTCACGTGCCGAGCTGGGCGACCGGCTCGAGGTGTCGCGGCGGCGGCTGCTCGCCGAACTGGAGCGTCTGATCGCGGCGGGCTACGCCGTCGAGGCCGGGGCGGCCACGTCCCGGGGCGGCCGCCGTTCCACTCTCGTCGAACTGAACCCCGATCTGCGCTTCGCCGCCATCGACCTGGGCGTCACCTCGATCGACGTCGAGGTGACCAATGGCCGACTGGAGCCGGTCGCCGTGTATCAGGAGCCCGCCGACTTGCGCTCCGGGCCGCAGGCGATCCTCCGCCGGGTCGACGAGTTGCTCGCCAAGGCCCGCGCCGAGGGGGCCTACGAGCGGCTCGCCGCGGTCGGCATCGGGGTGCCCGGTCCCGTGAGCTTCCGTGACGGCGTACCGGTGTCGCCGCCGATCATGCCGGGCTGGGACCGCTTTCCTGTGCGCGAGTACCTCACCCGTGAGCACGGCTGTCCCGCCGTCGTCGACAACGACGCGAACATCATGGCGGTGGGCGAGCGGCAGGGCGGCGCAGCGCACTCGGTCGACGACTTCCTGTTCGTCAAGATCGGGACCGGGGTCGGGTGCGGCATCTACCAGGAGGGGAACGTCAACCGGGGGACCGACGGCTGCGCCGGCGACATCGGGCACATCCAGGTCGACGCACAGGGACCGGTCTGTTCCTGCGGCAACGTCGGCTGCCTCGAGGCGCTGTTCAGCGGCGCCGCACTGGCCCGAGAGGCGACCGCGGCCGCTTCCTCGCACCGGTCCCCGGCACTGGCCGAGCGGCTGGCCGCCTCCGGCACGGTCACCGCGAAGGATGTGGCCGAGGGCGCGTCGGAGGGGGACGCTACGTGTATCCGGCTCATCCGCGACGGCGGGCACCACGTCGGCGGCGTACTCGCCGGCCTGGTCAGCTTCGCCAACCCCTCGATGATCGTGATCGGCGGCGGCCTGGCCCAGCTCGGTCACATCCTGCTCGCCGAGATCCGCAGCGTCGTGTACCAGCGGTCGCTGCCGCTCGCGACCAGGAACCTGCCCGTCGTGCTGTCCGAACTGGGGCCGCGCGCCGGCGTGACCGGCGCCGCGGTACTGGCCAGCGACCTTGCCTTCGAGCAAGCGTGATGACGGCCCACCCCCTTCTCGTGGGGTCCTGACCTGTGGGGCACAATCGCGGTCAACTGGATCAGCGGCAACGGGGGTTGGGGCATGGGGCGTTTCGGCCTGGGATCTCGGCGCAGGGGCATACCGAAGGAGCCCGCGCTGCTGGCCGCGGCTGCTGAGAATCCCGGTGGCAGCGTCGCCGAGATCGACGCGAGGTATCTCGACGACCCGAACGGCTATGTGCCTCCCGAGGCGATCCGCGGCGCGTGGCTGGTGGACAGCAACGGGAAACTGACAGGCGAGTACGAGGAGAACCCCCATCACGGGGTGCCACAGGACGACTTCAGCAAGCTCACCGATCCTGATCACTGGCTCGGCTGGCTCGGCGACGATCCCGCGACCGCCGTCCGCATGGGCATCGAGGAGTCCTTGCGCGCCCAGGTGGCGGACGCAGTGGTCGAGTGGGTCAAGATCCTTGAAACGCCCCGGTTCCTCACGGGCATGCGTCCACATTCCGAGGACGACCAGATCATGTTGGTCACCCGCGCGGCACTCGCCGCGCCGTTCGCGCTGTCCGTGCGTGCAGCGCAGCATGGGCGTTCCATCCTTCTGGGGGTGTTCTCCTGGGCGGCGGTGAACCTCGCCCCGCCCGGCGTCCGCAGGGATCGGCACTGGTTCGACCTGGGCGCCGGGCTGGACTGGGCCGGCGAGCGTCTTGAGGAGCGGATCTACGAGATCGACGGCAAGGATTCCACCACCGAGCGGTAGAGCGGCACTGCCACTCCGTACTCAGCACCCCGTACCCGTGGTCAGAGCGGACACGTGACGGCGTAGACGCTCGTGGCGGTTCGTCGTCGGCGGGAAGGCCGGCGGTGAAGTGGCCGCCGTCGGCGGGGAATTCGGTGATGCCCCACGACGGGGATCGATCGTGCCTCGTGCCTGTGGGGGAGCCGTCCGCGCTGATCAGGCGGTGGGTTAGGGTCGTGACGAACCATCAGTGTTGGCCGAGTTCGGGGAGGGCGCCGGTGACGGTGACGACGTTCGACGAGAGTGAGCGGCTGATCTGGGCGGGCCGGGCGGCCGCCTATGCCGCAAGCTTCGCCAAGCTGTGCGCCCATCCGGTGCCGCCGCTGCTCGATGCTGCCCGGGTCGGGCCGGACGTTCGGCTGCTGGATGTGGGGACCGGGCCGGGGACGGTGGCCGCTGCCGCATGTGCCCGGGGCGCGACGGTGACGGCCGTGGACGCTGAGCCGACCATGGTCGAGCTGGCTGTGAAGGCCGCACCTGCGGCTGACGTACGGGTGGCAGCGCTGCCCGAACTTCCCTTCGCCGACGCGGAATTCGACGCCGTCGTAGCCAATTTCGTTCTCAACCATGTCGGCCGGCCGCAAGTGGCGCTGGCTGAACTGCGCCGTGTCGTCAAACCCGGCGGCTGGATCGCGGTGACGATATGGGCGGCGCCACCGGCGCCGGGACAGGCGTTGATCGGCCGCGCGATCCAGGCCGGGGGCGCGGTGCGACCACCGCACCTGCCCGCAGGGCTGGCCGCCGAGGACGATTTCCCCCGCGACGAGAGCGGCCTGCGAGGGCTGATGGACGCGGCGGGGCTGCGTGAGGCGACGTGCGAGACCTTGCGCTGGGACCATCGCGCGAGCGCCGACGAGTGGTGGAGCGGTCCCGCGGGGGGAGTGGCGTTCGGCGGGCAGCTGGTGCAGAGCCAGACACTCCCTGTCCGCGCCGAGATCAAGCGCCACTTCGATCTGTTCAGCGCGGAGTTCGTCGAGGATGACGGTCTGCTGACACTGCCGCATGCGGCTCTGCTCGCGCGCGGGCGACGCTGACCCGGAAGCCTGCGGATCCTTCGCGTCAGGTGTCCGTCCTGCGTACGGACCAGGACTCATCGGCTTCGGGCCGGCTGGTGAGCCCGTCCGTTCGCTGCATCCTTTCGGGCCGGGGGACAGAGGGCGCAGCTGCCGATGCCGGTTGTGGCCCCGTCCCCCGCTGCCGACGTGTGCCCCATGGGTGAGCTTGCTGGGCGAGCCGACTGAGGATGCCGCCAGGCGCAGCTTTCCGGGCGCGCGTGCCCCGCCCGGGCCTGCCCCCGGCTGCTCTGCGGCCTCCTGCCGAACCGTCGGACCAGCGGATCTCCGGCTCGACCCGTCTCCTGCTACCACGACTCGCCCGGCCGAATCGATAGCGACACGCTGACCTCGAATGGTGAATGGGCGTGAGGAGATCCACCAAAGGGGCTAACCGCAGGTCAATCTCCTTTGGACGGAGGCGACATGACTATGTGTCAGCCCAGAAGGATGCGAAGGAAATACCCCGATTGGCGCCTTTTGCCGATCTTTCAATATGACCGATATGACAGCTATGGGTAAGTTTCATTTGCGAGCCGGCTGACGGGCCGGCATTCCTGAAACAGGAGATTGCGTCATGAAGCTTCGTTCCCCGGCGGTTACCGCCGCTGTCTCGGCCGCCGCGGCTCTGGTCGCGACGGGTATCACCTACGCATCGGCCTCCTCCGCCCCGGCCGCTGCTCCTCAGGCTCCCCATGCCGCCCCGGCTCCCCAGGCCGCCGGGGCCGTTGCCGCCCTGCCCGACGGCGGCAACGGGGACAACGGCGACGACAACGGCGACGACAACGACGACAACGGCAACGACAACGGCAACGGCAACGGCAAGGGCAACGAGGGCAGGGGCGGGGGTGGGGGTGGGCACAAGGGTTACTACGAAGGCCGCGTCGAGATCAACGAGCGGTCCTACTCCGCCCACCCGGGCGACTGCATCACCGTCGTAAGTGGCCTGGGCGCGTGGAGTCTGAACGTCCGCAACGACACGAAGCGGACCGTCGAGATCTTCCGCGGCGCGGTCTGCGACAACGGCGCTCCCATCGCCACCGTCGGCCCGCGCAGCTCCGCCAACGGCGTGCACCCGGGCCGCACCCGGGCCGTCAACATCAAGCACGGCGTCGTGGCCAGCTTCCGGGTGGTCCGGGACCACTACGGCCACGGCGGTGGCGGCGGCTACTAGCCGACGGCTGCTGAACGCATGCTGTGGACCCCCGGCCCACCGGAATCGGGCCGGGGTTCCCAGTACGGACCATACTGCGACAGTCGCATTCTGTGTGCACTCCACGAGCCGGACACCAGACATACGGCATCCAGCGCCTTTCGGGCCGCCCCTTCCTTCGCCGGCCGGCCTGCCTGGAGACCTCCGTCTGACGGCTCGTGTTCCCGTATTTCCGCCCGCTGCCGTCTTCCGGTGTTCTTCCGTCCCGCGAACAGGTGAGGGGCGACATGGGCGTCAGCCTGGTACTCGATGTGTCCTGTTTCGCCAGTCGGCACTCGAACATCGAGCCGACGTCATTTGATGTAGATGATTACCCCGTTCCTGCCATGCCTCCCTTTCCTTCCGGGGTGGCCGTGACGGCCGTGATGGCCGTGCAGCCCCCTGTGCCCCGGGAGGCCCGTGGGGCCGGTCGGGCCGGCCGGGCCGGAGGGGCCGGAGGGTCCAGGCGGGCCGGGCAGGCCCTGGCGGACGCTGTGCGCCTGGAGGGCGATGCGCCGCGCCTGGAGTTGGTCGAGTTGCTGCTGGTGGGCGACGAGCACGGCTTCCTGTGCGATGAGCGTGACGGCCAGGGCTGCGCCGAGTACATGGCGGCGTCGCGGGCTACGCCACGCCTCTTTCATACTTCTCACAACGTTCCTCACGTCATGTGATGAAAAGGAGTAACAGGCGCCGGTTGACGATCCCGCCGCGTGCCACCGATGCGGTCCGTCATGCTGCGGCACTCGGCCTCGTCCAGGCACGGCCGCAACTCCGACAGTGTCCGTCCGGTCCTGTGCAAGGGCGGATCACTCCCCAGTGCGGGCAGCGGAAGCCGGCCGGCGCGGCGGAGGGGCTAACTCGAAGAGGGCGGAGCGACAGCGTCTTTCCCGTTCTCGCCGTCTTTCCCGTCCCTCCCGTCCGTCCCGTCCTTCCCGTCCGTCCCGTCCTTCCCGTCGGTCCCTGCCGGGCCGATGGGGCCGGCAGGGCCAGTGGGACCGGGCGGGCCGGACGGGCCTTTAGGGCCAGGCGCGATGCTCTCCTGGACGTTGACAGGCTGCATCCTCAGGTCGTCGATCTGCATTTGCTGGGCGATAAGAAGAGCTGACTGTGCGACGAGCGCGATGGTCAGCACCGAGCCGAGCACTAGGGGGCGCCGCGGATTACGCAGCACTTCAGTCACGCTTCTCACATCATTCCTCACGCTATGTGACGGCGAAAGTGTAAGGGACGGGGTCACGATGGGGGTGGACCTGCGCGGCGAGTGTCCTGTCCGGGGTTGCCGCGAACGCCACACTCGTGCCGTCCGCGGCACAAAAGGCTGTTCATCAGGGCCGACTTCCGATCAAGCCCTCCCGGCTGCCGGACCGCGCTGCACCGTCATCCGCCCGGTCGTTCAGAAGCTGTCCAGCGGCGGAGGCAACAAGCAGGTCCGGCTGTGGTGGTCGCGCACCGGCGTTATCGCGGCACCTGAAGCTCCGCCCGCCTGAACCGTCAGCAAGCCGACGAGGTTGGATGGCTCCATGGTGAGACGAACGCGGGAGAAGGGGAGGCGACCTCCCTTCGGCATACCGAAGGGCATCGTCCTGCTCGCGACGCCGGAAGGCTGGCGCCACAGTGTCCTCACGGTCGAAGGCGGGATGGTCTGCGGGCGCCTCGCCGACGTTCCGGTCAACGCCGGACCAGCCGAGGCACGGGCCGCCGCGGCGGCCATGGTGGTAGGACTCGCACACGACTTTCACGAAGTGCGCGTCGACGTCATCTGGGATCCGCCCGGGGAACCCGGGTCCTGGACCGCCCAGGTCACCGTTGCCGCCACCCCAGCGAACCCCTGTGGTTGAACGACTAGGTCAGTGCCTGTTCCCGAACCCTCGGTGCACGTGAGCTCGGCGCCTGCGAAGCGTTGTTGATCAATTGGGGTGAGCATCCCCGCGAAGTCTTTTACGGGGCCGTCCCGGGCGGGGAGAGTCCTTCCCGGTGAGCCCTGACCCGGGGTGGGCCACCTGCACTGATGATCGTCTTTCGCAGGGAGATCCATGAACGTATCCAGGAGGACGGCCGTCGTGGCCGCGGCGACGGCGCTTACGGTCGGCGGCGTGATCGCGGTGTCCGCCGCTTCGGCGGAACCGAGGACGGCGGCCCCCAGAGCCACCACCACGACCTGGGCCAAGGTGTCCGCCGGCGGCATTGTGTTCGGCAGCGAGGGCATCTCCCGGGTCAACAAGTTCGGCACCGGCCGCTACAACATCACCACCACCTCCAACCTCGCCGGCTGCGCGCTGCTGGGCACGATCAACACCAGCGGTGGCACCGACCCCGGTCCCGGCAGTGCCTCCATCATGGTCGGCCTGGTGAACGGGACCACGCTGTTCGTCCGGACGGCGACGCCGTCCGGCACCGGCAACGCCGTTGTGGACAGCGACCGACCGTTCTCGATCACCGCCGTCTGCTGACCCACCCGGCACAGAGGTCGGCCACCAGCTGATGCGTCGGCTGCGGGCGGCAGCAGTGCGGACCGGCGCGACAGCTCGTCGCCTCTTCCGCTTGTGTCGCCGCAGCCTCACGGCGTCTCGTTCGGGGGACGGTCACTGTGACCGTCCCCCGAACGTTCGGCCAAGGCCCGTGCTGGAGGCGGTGGTAGAGCTGGCCGATCAAGCGGTGGAACGAGGGTCCGCTGTGCCGCCGCGTGCCACTCGCCGATCTTGCGGTGGTGCCGTGACCCCACGGCTGCAGATCACTGATCGCGCCGTGGTCACAACGCGTGCCACTCGCCCAGTCCGCCAGGCGCCCGCGTCTGGACGAAGGTGTTTACGACGGCCCATGCATGATCGACCGTCACGACGAAGGCGTCACTGAATGCAGCCAGGTCATCCATGATCGGGACGTCGACCATGGCATCCGGTGAGGTGATGCCGTCACCGACGAGCAGATGCACCCCTTCGGCGTCATCGAACAGATGGAGGACTGCTTGGTCGCCTCGAAAGCCCAGCGTCAGCCGCGGGAACTCGCTTCCTGGCAGCCCGACTTCGAGATATCCCTTGCCTCGGGAGCGCAGTTCGTGGAAGCGATGCGCCAGCTCCCTGACGTTCGAACATCTCTCAACTGCGCAGAACCGTCCCGATTCCGGCGCCGTCGCCGCCCACGTCACGCTCATCCGTGCACCTCCGGCATGCATCGTGCCATCCCGTCGGGAGGGTTGTGTTCGAAGGCGGCGGCATCTGCCGTGAGGCTCCTTCTGACGTTCTGCTGGTGGTGCCGCGCGACTGCACGCGGGGGACTGGGCGGACGACGCCTGCGTGTGGGCTCGTATGCCGCCGTGCCGCTGTGTCGCGTGCTCGGGCTCTGCGCGCAGGTGCGCCTCGCGGGGCGTGCTCACGGCTGCCGCGCGGTCTCCTGCCGGTCTGCTGACCTGCCGGACCAGCGGTTTTCGGTGCCGTGACTCTTCGCTTATCACGACTCGCCTCGCCGCATCTGTAGCGACACGCCGGTATCGAGTGGCCGTGAGTGCTCAAAGATCCACCGAAGGGACTAATCGTAGATCAATGTGCTGCTTGCGACGCTGATCTGACCGCGTGTCGGCCTCAGAAAGAGCCGCAAATACCCCGATCGGCCCCCTCTTGCCGATCTTTCAATATGACCAATATGACCGCTATGGGTAAGTTCATTCGCGAGTCGGCTGACGGGTCGGCATCCCTGAAACAGGAGATAGCGAGATGAAGCTTCGTTCCAAGACGGTCACCGCCGCCGTTACGGCCGCCGCGGCTCTGGCCGCGACCGGCATCACCTACGCCTCGGCCGCCTCCGCCCCGGCCCCCCACGCAGCCCCGGCTCCCCAGCCGGCCCCGGACTCCCACGTGGCTCCGGCGCCCCACGCGGCTCCGGCTCCCCAGGTTCTCCAGGCGGCTCCGTCCGTTACCGCCCTGCCCGACGGCGGCAACGGGCAGAACGGCAACGGGCAGAACAGCAACAACAGCAACAACGGGATCGTCGGCAACGGCAACAACGGGATCGTCGGCAAAGGCAACGAGGGCGGTGTCGGCGGCGGGGGCGGTGGAGGCGGCCGAGGTGGCGACGGAGGCGGCGGCCGGGGCCACGGGTACGGGTACCGGGGGGAGGGCCGCATCTTCGTCAACGAGCGGTCGTACTCCGCTTACCCCGGTGACTGCATCACCGTGGCCAGCGGCCTGGGCGCATGGAGCCTGAACGTCGACAACGAATCCCATCGGACCGTCGAGGTCTTCCGGGGTGCGGTCTGCGACAACGGCGCTCCCGTCGCCATCGTCGGCCCTTGGAGCTCCAGCTCTGGCGTGCGCACAGGCCGCACCGACGGCATCGACATCCACCACGGCGTCGTGGGCAGCTTCCGGGTGGTCAGAGGCCACTACGGAGACCGCGGGGGCTACGGGGGCTTCGGAGACGGGGGCTTCGGAGACGGAGGCTTCGGAGACGGAGGCTTCGGGGACGGGGGCTTCGAGGGCTACTAGCCGACGGCTGCTGAGCGCAGACTGTGGATCCTCGGCCCACCGGAATCGGGCCGGGGTCCCGGTACGGACCACACACACGCGACAACCACGTCCCGTTCGCACGCCGCGAGCGGGACGCTGCGCGTGCGGTGGGCGGCCTCGGCATCGCGCTGACATTGGCCCTGCCGTGGCCGGGACACCGGGGCTGCTGGGAGATGAGCGGCCACCTCAAGGAGCGGGTCGGCCCGACCCGGAGGCTCGCCGAACACAGACGGATTCTGCGGTGTGGGCGTGCGTGTCCGGCGCGACGGGGGAGTGTCGGGACGGCGCCTCAAGGACTCGTCCGGGCGATTTGGCGTCCCGTTGGGGTGGCCGCGACGAAAGGGTGTCTTCTCCGGGACGGTGCGCCGGATGCCTTGGCGCCGCCTGCTCATGACAGAGGCCGATGGCAGAGGCCGTTGCTGCAGCCCATGTGTCTCTTGGACCGGCTGCTGACGTGCCTTATTGGTTTGCCGCCGGCCGGCCCGGTCGGATAGGAAGCTCACATGCTTCGAGGCAACAAGATCGGGCTGCGGGCCCGGCACGAGGACGACATCCCAGTCCTGCGGACCGAGCTCTATGACGACGTGGTCAACTCCTCGCGGGCCGAGGCCGGGCCGTGGCGGCCGATCTCGCCCAGCTCGAAAGATCCGCGGCTCGGGGTGGACGACCCGGATGAGGGAAGCGTTCGGTTCTCCGTGGTGGAACTGGAGGAGGGCACGCTGGTCGGCACGGCGACGCTGTGGGGCATCGACAACCACAACCGATGCGCGCACATCGGGTTGGGGCTGCTGCCGTCCTGCCGCGGCAAGGGCTACGGCACCGACGTGGTCGCGACGCTGTGTCACTACGGTTTCGTGGTGCGCGGCCTGCACCGGCTGCAGATCGAGACGCTGTCGGACAACGCCGCGATGCTGCGCTCCGCCGAGCGCAACGGCTTCGTCCGCGAGGGCGTGCTGCGCTCCTCGGCCTGGGTGATGGGCGAGTACCTGGACGAGGTGCTGCTCGGGCTCCTCGCCCGGGACTGGAAGGCGGACTCGAAGGTCTAGGTGAACGCGTCTTCGAGGGCAAGGCGCCGTACCGTGCGCAGCGTTGATCTGAGGCTGTGCAGGTCGACCGAGCCCAGGGCGAGGCGAATCGCCTGCGGTGTGCGAGCCGAGGTGGTGAAGGGTTCCGCCGTGGTGACCGAGATGCGGTGACGCGCGAGGGTTGCGGTCAGGCGGTCGGCGCGTGCGTCGTCGGGCAGCGGCACCCAGGTGAAGTAGGACGAGGGATGGCCGACCAGCGGCAGCCCTGCCAGTTCTTGTACGGCGAGGGCCTGGCGGGCCTTGGCGTCCTCTCGCTTCTGAGCCTCCAACTGGTCCACCGTGCCGTCATCGAGCCAGCGGCAGGCGATTGCCGTGGTCAGGGCCGGGGTGTTCCAGGTGGTCGCCCGGATCGCGCGTTCGAGCAGCGGCACCGCGGCCGGCGGGGCGAGGACGAAGCCGACCCGCAGGCCCGTGGCGACGCTCTTGGACAGTCCTGAGACGTAGACGGTGATGTCCGGTGCGGCCGTCACCAGCGGCGGTGGGGGGTTCTCGACCAGGAAGGCGTACGAGGCGTCTTCGATGACGAGCACGCCGTGCCGTCGGGCGATCCTGATCAGGCGGACGCGGTCGGCCTCCGGCATGACCCAGCCCAAGGGGTTGTGCAGGGTCGGCATGGTGTACACCGCGCGCACCGGTCGGGTGGCGCACAGCTTCTCCAGGGCGTCGAGGTCCGGCCCGTCGGCGGTGGTGGGGACGGGCTTCAGGTCGAGGTGCATGGTGTGCGCGAGCACCTTGAAACCCGGATAGGTGAGCGCGTCGACCGCGATGACGTCGCCGGCGTTGAGCATGGCCATGGTCGTGACGGCCAGGCCGTGCTGCGCACCGTTGACGACAAGGATCCGGTCCGCGTCAGCGGTGATCCCCCGGCGCTCCAGGTGTCGTCCGATCGAGGCCCTGTCCTGGAGCCGGCCCGGGTGAGGCTGATAGCGCAGCAGCGAATCGAGGTCACCGGAGACGGCCACCTCCCGCAGGGCCTGGCGCAGCAGGCCGCTCTGGCCGGGCACCGACGGATAGTTGAAGCTGAGGTCGACCGCGTCCGTGGCCACGACCTGCTGGTCGATGCCCTGGTTGGGAGGAACCGCGAGATCGCGCACGAATGTGCCCCGACCCTGTTCGCGACTGACCAGGCCCATGGCCTCCAGTTCGGCGTACACCCGCGTCGCGGTGACCACCGCGACGCCCTCGCGGGCGGCCAGCGCGCGGTGGGTCGGCAACCTGGCGCCCGCCGCGAGTCGCCCGTTCCGGATGTCGGAGGCGAGTGCGTCGACCAGAGCTTTGTAGCGTGGAGCCGCCATGGGCCGAATTGTATCCATGACAATTCTTTGACTGTCCTGTTCGCGGGTCCGTACCGTCGCACGCATTCCGCGCTCACCTGGAAGGACACCGGCCATGCACGTCGCCATCCTCACGTTCGAGGGGTACAACGAGCTCGACTCCCTGATCGCGCTCGGGGTGCTCAACCGCGTCAAGGCCGACGACTGGCGCGTCACCATCGCCACCCCCGGCCCCAAGGTGACGTCCATGAACGGGGTGGTCATCGAGCAGATGTCGACGCTTGAGGAGGCGTGCACCGCTGACGCCGTCATCATCGGCAGCGGCATCGCCACCCGTGAGGTCGTCGAAGATCCGGCCATCATGAGTGTCCTGCGGGGCCTGGACCCCTCGCGCCAGCTCATCGCGGCACAGTGCTCCGGCGCGCTCGTACTGGCCAGGCTCGGGCTGCTCAACGACATCCCCGCCTGCACCGACCTGACCACCAGGCCCTGGGTGATCGCGGCCGGCATCGAGGTGCTCAACCAGCCCTTCTACGCAAAGGACAACGTCGCCACCGCCGGCGGCTGCCTGGCTTCGCAGTACCTCGCCGCCTGGATCATCACCCGGCTGAAAGGCAAGGACGCGGCCGAGGGCGCATTGCACTATGTCGCCCCGGTCGGCGAGAAGGACGAGTACGTCGAGCGTGCCTGGCGCAACATCACCCCCTACCTCCCCGCCCCGGCACCGACCGTCTGAGACCCGAACACCTTTCACAACGACACGGGGCCGGCATCCAACCATCGGGATACTCGACGTCCGGTCGAGTGGGGGTTCCGGGCCGGTGACGTACTGTCGGTTGCCGGCCCCTTCGTTTCTCCAAGTGGGCGACGAAGTCGCCGACGCCGTCGGCCGGGCATGGCGGTTCGACGGGTCCTGGGACTGGACGGCCTTCGACGGAGAATCGTTTGGCGCGGTCCCCGAGTGGCCACTCGTACTGCTCACCCGGGCGGGAACGCCGTGCTGCGTCGAGGACGCGGAGGCGGTGGCCGCGAGCACGGCGAGCGGTTCGCACCGGGAGATGGTCCGAGCGTGGACGTCACTCACCGAGGCCTCACCCGCACCGTGACCCCTCGGGACGCCCGCCGGCCTCTCTGTCAGACGCCGCGAAGCCGGCGCGGGTCAGCCTTCGGAGGGACGCGGGGCGCGCCGGTGCGCCCGTTCCTTCAGCTCCTCCTCGCTGACGAGTCTGAGCATCGGCTGACCCGGCGCGCACACCATGGTCACGACGAACTTGGTGGGTGCGTCCGGCAGGGCGTTGCCGTCCTGGTAGTGGATCACGTCACCGCCTGGCTCCCAGAACGTCCCACCGGCCTCCACCACACGCTCCGGCTCACCCTCGAGCTCGAACCGGACAGCGCCCTCCATCACGTAGCCGAATGCCGGGCCCGAGTGGCGATGCGCAGGGAGACCGGGGTGACCAGGAGGCCAGTCCACGAGGATGGTCATGGCCGAACCGCCTTCGGGAAAGAAGGGCGGAGTGACTTCCTGAAGCAACTTCACTTCGGGCGGCAGGGAGATCTCGTGGGTGCTTTCGTGCTCCGGGTTCTTCGCTGACATGTATCACGCCTCCGTAAGCTCCAGGGCAGGCCACAGCCCGCATCCGTGACAGGGCGTGCGCCTTCTGCCTCGCCCGGACGGTCTCGAGACCACCCTGCCTCCCGTCGGCGGCCGCCACAATCCGGGAGCAGGTGGCATCGAGACCGCATCGGTCCAGGCCCGGACGTCGGCCGACTCACGGGCCTTGACCTGTGCCGAGGCGGCGATGACCAGGGCACTGGGGGCAGCGGGCCACCACCGGCTGGCCAGTGGCAGACAGAGCAGTGGGCAGACCAGGTTCCTGCCGACCTGCGGGGGAGCCTGCGCGGTCGCGTCGCGGGGCGCGGGCTGTCAGCCTTCATGGGCTTCGACGCAGGTCCTGGGCGAGAAGCGGTCTGGGTGGCGTGGCGGTCTCGTACGGCCGCTGCGCCACCCACGCCGACTCTCATCACTCACCCGGTCACGGCCGACGAGTCGCCGGACCGGGGCCGGCCGCCGTCGCGTGCACGGACGTCAGACGCCGGTGACGCCGTTCGAGTAGGACTTCATGTAGTACGTGGCGAAGCCGTTCTGGACCGGATCGCCGGCCTTGTCGATGGCGTGCAGGATGCCACCGCCGCCTGCTCCGTTGAGGCAGACCGTCATGAGGTCGGTGAAGACGACGCCGGGGGTGTCGGGGACCTCGTACGCGCAGTCGGTGTAGATGTCCGCGTTGAGGTTGAAGAAGCAGTAGCTGCCCAGGCCCCAGGCGTGGTGGTCGCGCACGTGGTCGCCGACCTTGTAGGCGGCGTAGCCGAGGGTGGAGCCGTGGCGCCAGGCGGTCTGGGTGGGTACGTCGTAGGGGTGCTCGTTCTGGAAGAAGTAGGTGCGGCCGTGCTCGCCCTGCCAGAGCACCTCGTACTTCTGGTAGTGCTCGACGAACAGCCCGTACGCGGTGACGTGGTCGCCGTTGACCACGATGCCGGTGTCGGCGGGGTTGACCGTCCAGCCCACGGCGTTGTCGAGGCCGTGGTCGGCGCGCCAGAGCCAGAGGTGGTCGAGGATCACGTCGTTGCTGTCGATCTGGACGCTGACGCCGGCACCGCCGGGCAGCGCGCCGCCGATCCGGGCGACGATGTCGAACAGCACGGTCGGGTCGGTGCTGTGCCGACGCCGGCTGCAGCCGTGGCCGACGCGCAGCATGACCGGGGTGTGGTGGGAGGCTGCTTCGAAGAGCAGGCCGGCGAGGGTGACGCCGGGGACGTCGGCGACCTCGATCACGGTGTTGCCGTGGGTGGAGCGCAGGGTGGTCAGGCCGAGGCCGAGGACCACGGTGCCGGGCCGGTTCACGTGCAGCGGGGCTGAGATGTCGTAGATGCCCGGAGTGAACAGGAGGTGCTTGCCGGCCGACAGGGCCCGGTTGATCTGTGCGGCGGAGTCGCCGGGCTCGGCCACATGGAAGTGCGACAGCGGGATGTTGTGTCCCTTGGCCGGGCCCTTCGCCCAGGTCGTGCCGGTGCTGTTGGTGCGCAGCGCGGGTACGAACACCTGGTAGGAGCCGTGGCGGTCCACGGTGAGGAACGGCTTCTCCCGGATCACGGGGGTGCGGTCGACGGCGGTGTGCGGCGGGGTCGGGAAGGACTGTGCCGGGGCGCCCTGGGTGCCGACGAACACCATGTTCCAGTTGGCGCCGTTCCAGCTGCCGAAGGTGTCATTGCGCGAGAGCCACTGCTGCTGGGAGCCCGACTCGACCTGGCCGTCCACCATGCTGTCGGCGAGGAAGCCGCCGCTGGACCACCGGTTGCCGGGCGGGCTCGGCCACAGGGTCATGTCGCCCTTGATGTGCACGCGGCGCATCGGCGCGGCCTGGGCGACCGCCCAGCGCTCCAGTCCGTCCGGCGGCACGATGGTCAGGTTCTCTGCGGCCCGCCAGAAGTTCTGGGTGCCGTTGCCGTCGAACCACTGGGCGTCGACGGTGACATGGCCGTTGATCACCACGTCGGAGGGGCTCGCGCCGAGGCCCAGGACGTGGGTGTAGAAGCCGACGTTGATGTCGACGGTGTAGGTGCCCGGCAGGAAGGCCAGGGCGAAGCGTTCGTCGCCGAACTGGTTGGACTCCTGAACGGCGAACACGGCGTCGACCTTGGCCTGAATCGACGCGTCGCTCATGGACGGATCGAAGACCAGGACGTTCGGGCCGAGCCCGGTGGAGCTGTGGCCGGGCCGGTGCGAGCCGGCGGCCGACGCGAATGCCTGTCCCGAGCTGATACCGCTGATGAGCGGCACCGACGCGGCGGCTGCCCCGCGCAGCACACCACGACGAGAGGGAATCATGGACACGGCTCTCCCTGCATAGGGTGAATGGACGGGACCGTCAACCGGCCCCCGGTCTCTGAGAGCGCTCTCAGCCACGAAGTGAATCACCGTGGCTGGGGATGGTCAATGAGCTTGCGGCAAAAGGGATTTGAGCGCTCATCAGGGATTGTCGGTGCCCGTGTGAGCCCGGTCGGCGGACTTCGCCCGTTCTCGGCGACCGGCATTCGGCCGCCCGCACCGCCCGTCGGACACCGCGGGCCGGCGAGGCGGCAAGAGCCCAGTTACGGCGGGGTCCGTACGGGTTCTTCGCCGCTGTCCGTAGGAGTGCGGGCGCGTGTCGCGTGCGGCTGATGTGTTCCGTGGTGAACGACACCGTCCGCTACTGGGCACTAGACCCGCATGGCTAGAGCCTGTCGATTGTGATCAATGGGCGGATCGAGGGAGGTCCCTGATCCGCATCAGCTGCCCGCCTTTCCGGACGCGGCGCGGACGAGGCCGTCGAGCCATGCCTGGTGGCCGTTGAGCATCGGGTTCGGCCGCTCCTGCGCCAGCGCGGCCGCGGGCTGCCCGATCTGCGTCTCCTGCGTCAGGAGCCGCACCCGTTCACCGGCCAGGTCCTCCACCAGCCAGGCATGCAGCACGTCCAGCCGCTCCTCGGGCCTGCCGTCCTGCTTCGCGGTCCAGGACAGGCGGCCGGGAACGTCCTGAGCGGGCTCCTGGAACTCGACGACGTGGGCGTCCAGGGGCGGGAAGCCGAAGGTGCCGAAACGGAAGACGGTGTCCGCCTCGAGCCCGGGGCCGCCGCCCTGGGGGAAGGAGATGTCGGCGACGTTGTCGTAGTACGACTCCCAGGTCGAGGTGTCGACGAGGTAGTGCCATACCCGGGCGGCGGTCAGGCCCTGGACGATCACCTCGTTGGAGACGAAGTTGTCGCCGGTGCCGGGCAGGTGCTTCTCCGGCCAGGTGATGGCGTTCTGCATGGTCATGAGAGGGCGTCCTTCGGATAGGGGCGGGTTTGCGCACCGCGGTGCCGTGCCACGGGCATCATCACGGCCCGCTGCTTGTGCCGCCTTCCGGCGACCCCTCGAAGCTAAGCCCGTTCACCATCGGCGGACCAATAGGGGAGCCGATTCCTCCCATCGGCATGCCGATGACCAGCGAGGCTACTCTGGTGGCCATGAAGCACGCGACACCCGGCAAGGCGACATCCGGCAAGCCGACGGCCGTCCCCGGCGGGGTGAGGATCGGCCCGCACGCGGACCTGAACCTGCTCCGCACGTTTCTGGCCGTCTACCGTGCCGGATCGTTCACCGCGGCGGCGCCTCTGCTCGGGCTGTCGCAGCCGACCGTCACCGCCCAGATCCGCACACTGGAGCACCAGATCGGGCATGAGCTGTTCACCCGGCTCCCGCGCGGCGCGGAACCCACTGCGGTCGCCCACGAACTCGCCGCCCGGTCCGCGGGCCCGCTCGACGACCTCGCCTCCCTGGAGAGCGGACCCCTGTCCGGCCGAGCAGGCCCCGTGCACCTCGCCGGCCCCTCCGAGCTGCTGTGCACCCGGGTGCTGCCCGCACTCGCCCCGCTCGTCAGTGCGGGAGTACGACTCCGCGTCGACGCGGGTCTCACCGAACCGCTCGTCGATGAGCTGCGGGCGGGCCGGCACGACCTGGTGATCGCCACCCGGCGGCCCAGAGGCCGCGCCCTGCCCTCCGAACCCCTGGCCGACGAGGAGTACGTGCTCGTCGCAGCGCCGCACTGGGCCGCACGGACGGAAGTCCCGGCGCCCGAGGGTCTGTGCAGGGTGCTGGCGGACATCCCACTCGTCACCTACGCGGAGGACTTGCCCATCGTGCGCCGCTACTGGCGCCTGGTCCTCGGCAAGCAGCTCAGCACCGAGGCCGCCGTCACCGTGCCCAACCTGTACGCCGTCGTCTCCGCGGTCGCCGCCGGCTCCGGGTACAGCGTCCTGCCCCGCTCCCTGTGCAAGGACTACTTCGCCGCCGGCACCCTGGCTCTCCTCCACGACCCGGTCGAGCCGCCGCTGAACACCCTCTTCCTCGTCCAGCGGCCCGGCGCCGAGGCCAACCCCGATGTCGTCCGCGTCCGCGACGCCCTCCGGCACGCGGCTCTCACCTGGTAGGAGTGCGGGCAGACGGCCATGGTGCTGTCCGGTCCGGCCCACGGAAAGTCCCTGATGCGGTCAGTCGCCCTCCGCCCCTGCGAGCAGCGCATCGATCGCCGTACGCGCCGCGGCCAGCTCGGCCGGGGTGGGATCGCCCGGTTCGTGCGGCACCGGCGCAGCGGGGGTCACCCTGAGGGTGGTGCCCTCCGGACCAGGTACGGCCCCGGCGCGGGCGAGGAGCTCGGAGTGGTCGGGCGGCGGGGTGCCGAGGCGGTCGCCGAGCCGGCGCAGCGCGGCCGTGAGTGGCGGCCGGAGGAAGGAGGAGTCCACGGGAAGCAGCCTGGCCTGCTGGGTGTGGTCGTCGCCGCGGAAGTCCAGGACCCAGTCCTCCCAGCCCGGCAACGGCCAGTTGTGAACGCCGGCCACGGTCTGCACCGCCCACAGCGAGACGGTACGGGTCTGCGGGTCGAAATGGACACCGCCGTACGGCATGTCGATGAGCGCGGGAGTGGCGGGCGACGCGACGAGCAGGTCGATCAGTGCGGGGCCTGCGGCCAGGTGCTCGATGGGCTCCCAGTAGCTGCCCCACGCGCGAACGCTTCCGTCGGGCAGACGCAGGGAGACGACGGACCAGGGCTCGGTGTCCTCGGTGGCCGCGAACCCGGAAGGCTCGAAGGTCTCGAACCAGCCCGGCACACGGGTCAGGTCCCGGCCGAGGCCCAGGTGGTGGGTCAGATCACCCATGCCGTCGTGCGCGAAGCGCACGTCCCAGCCGGGCCAGGTCCGGGCCAGTACGGCGCGGGCGGCGAAGTGGTCGGCCCAGCTGTCGGCGAAGCCGAACCAGAGCAGGATCCTGCGGTCGTGGTCGACGAGTGCGGCGCCCTCGCACCACACGTCGTCGAGCCATCTGTCGATCTCCTGGTTGGCACGGAAGCAGCGTGTCGCCGCGTCCGGACCGGGCAACAGATCGTCGGCCACCCGGCTTGCGGCCCAGTGCGAGTAGTACCGCTGCCAGGCGCCGTTCTCGACCACCACGTACTGCGCTCGTGCTCCCATGGGCAGCGAGGCTAGCGCCGCTGGACGACGGGAGCCGAACGCATTTCGGGCGACCGACTCGGGGCGGACGCCCGCGACTTGATGAGCGCGCTGCGGGTGGCCTCGTGGCCGACAGAGCATCCTGCCGTGCGAGTACACCAGGCGTTTGTCGAGGACGGTCGAGTTCCGAGTTCCACGATGCAGCGGGACGAACGGCGACCCAGGTACCGGCAATGTGATCTGATGGAGCGTCAAGTGCGTGACCGCGGTTGCTCGGAGCCGTCGCGCACAGCGTACGGCAGCACCGGCAACCGGACCTGCCGGGAGGACGTCTCCGACACTGAGGGCGCGGCTGTCGCGCGGCCGCCTCACGACCGCTGTCCGAGGAGGACTCCGCGATGTGGTCCAGCGTCGTTGCCGTCGTCGGCACGTTGCTCGGGGGCGCGCTCACCGGGCTGTTGCAGATCAAGAGTGCGCGGATCGCCCAGGACGCCGCCCGCGCCGAGCAGAGGGAAGAGGCGCTGCGGAGGGCGTTGGGTGAACTGGTGGCCGCCCTGGGCGACCACCGGCGGGCCCTGTGGCATCGCGAAGTCCTGCGCCTGGACGGCATCGGCGAGGAAGCCGTCGAGGCGGCCCGCACGGCCTCGCGCGCCACGCGCTCGGCCGTGACCGGCCCGCTGGTCGCGGTGTCCGTCCTCGAGCAGGCCCTGGCCGAGCCGGCCCGCCAGGCTGCCCTGGCCGCGTTCGACCTGCGCGACGCCGCCGACCACTCCGACCTGACTTCCCGCCGTGAGGTGGCCATCGCGGCGACTGACGAGCTGGTGGCGGCTGCCGCCCGAGTGATGTCCTGACTTCCAGGACGCCGTGAACAGCGCTGCGGGTCAGTGCAACCCTTCGGGGACACCCGCCGCGATTCCGCAGGCCTGGACGAATGGTCGCCGGCAGCCGGCGCGCTCCTGGTGGGGAGGGAATGGGACGTGAAGTCCGTCATGGCGGTCGGCGTGCTCGGTTGGCGACGCAGTCGGTAGGAAACGCTCAACTTCTCGGCAATAGGGGAACGGCCCCGTGAGTGCCGTACACCGACGGCACGATGGTCCCCGCAACGCGACATTACGGGGAGCGCATGGCCGGTTCGAGCACGGTGCGGGTCGAGGGGGACGTCGGCGGACAGGTCGTCGTCGGCGACCACAACGTGGTGATCCACGCACAGCACGGGTCCGTCGTGGTCCCCCGCACGGACGGCCCGCCCCCGGTGCGCCGGCGTGACCGCCCCGCGGGCCGGGCCCTGCCCCGCCGACCCGCGGCACTGCTCGGCCGCGCGGACGAACTCGACACCGTGGACGAGTGGTTGGGCGACGGCCACCTCGTCCAGGTGTACGGGCCTCCAGGCATCGGCAAGTCCGCCCTGCTGCGTCACTACGCCGCGGACCAGGCCGCGCTGGACCGGGACCTCGTCTATCTGCCGGCCGCCGGACTCCCGGTGGAGGACGTGATCCAGGAACTCTTCCACGCCTGCTTCGAGACCGAGGACTACAAGCCCGAACAGGCCAGGATGCGCCGGCTGATGGGCACGGTCCAGGCGCTGCTGGTCGTCGACGATTTCGCGGGCTCCTCCGAGGACCTTGCCGCACTGGCGGACGCGGCCCCCGGCTGCGACCTGTTGGTGGCCGGTGTCGACCGGTGCCCTTCGGCGGAGGTCCGGACCCTGCGCCTGGGCGGGCTCCGTGAAGATGCCGCACTGGACCTCCTCGCGCGCGAGTTGCGTCGTACGCCCGAGGACGCCGAGCGTGCCGCCGCCCGGGAACTGATCGCCACGGTCAATGGACATCCGCTCACCCTGGTGCAGACGGCGTCCGCGGTCCGTGCGGCCGGGAGTGCCGGGGAGGCGAGCGGGGACGGCGGATTCGCGGCCGACGAGACGGCCCGGGCGGTGGGTCTGGCCGAGCGGCTGGACGACATCGCCGTACGGCTGCTGCGCGTGCTGTCGGCCGTATCGCCCCTGCCCGTGCCATCCGGACTCCTGGACGTGTTCGCCGCCGACGCAGGCTCGTCGGCCGCCGGTGCGGTCGAGACGCTGGAGCAGTTGCACCTGATCGAGCGGGACGGCTCCGGGCACCGCAGCACCGGCGACTTCGCCGCGCTGGTCGCCCGGAACACCGGACGGGCGCAGGACTCGGGGGAGTTGTCCGCCGCGCTGACGGGCTGGCTGCGGACCACGGCCACCCGGCAGGAGGCCGCGGACGCGGCCGCCCTGATCGGCAGGGTGCTGACGGACGCGTCCCGGGGTGAGGACCACACGGCCGTACGCGACCTGGCACGGGCCTCGGCTCCCGTGCTGGCCCGCTCCCTGTGCTGGGGCAGCTGGCGGCTGGTCCTGGAACAGGGCCGGGCGGCCGCCGCGGCGCTCGGATCGGCCGCGGACGAGGCGTACTTCTCCCACGAGGAGGACGTACGCAGAAAGGTCCTGGGGCTGGGGGTGGTGGCCGCGGCGGTGGTGGTCGGCGGTGGCGTCGGAGCAGGCGCGGCGGCCGCGCCGCACGCACTCGGTGCCGCGGGCAAGGGCACGGCCGTGACGGCCAAGTCCGGGCTGGGGGCGCTCGCCACGAGTCCGGCGGCGATCGGCACCGCGCTGGCCGCGCTGATCGCCGGGGGAGTCTTCGTGGCCATGGCCGACACCGGCAGCGGACAGCCGGATGCAGCGGCACCGCCGGCTCCGGTGGCCTCCGTGTACAGCACGTACTTCGCGCCACCGCAGCCGCAGCCGCATTCTTTGCTCCCGCCGCCGTCCGGGCCGCAGTCGAGCCCGCCGTCGCCGACGGTCTCGCCTTCCGTGTCCCTTCCGGGTGTGCGGGCAACCGACGGTTCGGGGGGCTGTGTTCCCGTCGCGATGACAGCGCCCGAATTCGGCCAGGTCAGGACGCACGAGCAGGAGACCCGCCAGGCCGATTTCGACAAGTGGCTGCCCTGCGACGACGAGAAGTCCCTGGCGGTGACCGACGAGGACAACTGGGAGGTCCGGCTGACGGCCTGCCCGCCGTCCCCGGGTTCCCGGTTGTGCCGGTTCGCAGTGATCTTCAAGCCCCGCACGCCGGGCACGCATCACGCCACCGTCACCATCCACGACGACTGGGGCAAGGACGACCTGTGGATGGAGGTGACCGGGGTCGCTGTCGACTCCGGCCCGAGCACCCCCGCCCGACCGAGCGCTCCGCCCGAACCGAGTGAGTCCGTTTCGCCGACACAGCCGACGCCCACACCGCGCCCCGGGCCCACCGAGCCGGTGCCGTCGACCACATGACCAGCCCGGTTGGACTACCCGAAGGAGGCCGCATCATGACCGGAACCCCCGCCGCGGACCGCGAGCACGGCGACGACCGTGACGACCGCTACGACCGTGACGATCGCTACGGCCGCTACGGCCGTGAGGATCGCTACGACCGCTACGACGTGCGCACCCACGCCGTGTCGGGCCAGGTGATCGTCGGTCGGCACAACACCGTCTCGCAGACCACGGTCGGCGGAGCTGTGGCCGATCCCGTCACCGACGCCGAACTGGCCCAGCTTCGCGCCGAGTTCGCACGGCTGCGCGATCTCGTACCGCAGGACGAGCCGGACGCGGCGCGGGCCCGTGAGCTGATCGACGAGCTGGAGGAGTCGGCGACCGCTCCCGAGCCCGACCTGTCCACCATGGAGTACGTGCTGCGCTGGTTCCGCCGCAGGCTGCCGGCCCTCGCCGGAGCGGTGACGGGCCTGGTGCTCCACCCGGTGGTCGGCCGCCTGACCGAAGCGGCGGGGGATGCTCTGGCGGAGGACTTCCGCCACCGCTTCGGCGGCGCGTGAGCCCCGGGCCCGGGCGGAGGCGAGAGGGACGGGGCCGTTTCACGTGAGCCCCGGTCCCGGGCGCAGGCGAGAGGGACAGGGCCGTTTCATCAGTGCGCGGGTGTCGGCGGTACGGCCGCAACGCGCAGGCGTCCGTCGTGCACCTCGGCGATCCGGTCGACGGCGGTGAGGTGGGCGCGGTCGTGGGTGACCAGGACGGTGGCGGTGGCCTGCTGATGGGTGAGGCGGGTGATCAGGTCGATGACGGCGGAACCTCGCTCGTGGTCGAGGGCGCTGGTGGGTTCGTCGACCAGGAGCACCGTGGGGTCGTTCATCAGGGCGCGGGCGATGTTGACGCGCTGGCGCTGGCCGCCGGAGAGCTGGTGCGGCCGTCGTGCGGCCTGGTCGGCCAGGCCGACGGCGTCGAGGAGTTCCATCGCCCGCCTGTGGGCCGTACGGGGTCTGCGGCCGTCGAACCGGGCCATGACCTGGAGTTGTTCTGCGGCGGTGAGGGAGGGCAGCAGGTTGGGCTGCTGGAAGACGATGCCGATCTTGTGGCGGCGCAGTGCGGTGAGTTGACCGCGGGTCAATCCGGTGGTGCTGCGGCCGTCGATGGTGACGCTGCCGGTGTCGGGGGTGGTCAGGGTGGCGGCGACCGCGAGAAGGCTGGACTTGCCGGAGCCGGAGGGTCCCACCACGGCGGTCAGGCTGCCCCGGGGCACATCGAGCGTGACCTGGTCGAGGGCGGTCAGGCGGGTGTCGCCGTCGGGGTAGGTGAGGGTGATGCCGGTCAGGTTCAGGCTCATCGGGCGCTCCCCAGGGCGGTCAGCGGGTCGACGGAGGTGATGCGGCGGATGGACAGCGCGGCGCCGAGCGTGCCGAGGAGGATGATCACGGCGGCCGGGACCAGGACGGTGGCGGGGGTGAGCAGGAACGGCACGGCGCTGCCTGCCACCAGGGCGCCGACGGCGGCCGCGATGCCGGTGCCGATCAGGGTGCCGCCGACGAGCAGGACGACGGCCTGTCCGAGGGCGTCCTTGAGCAGGTCGGCGGTGGAGGAGCCCAGGGCCTTGAGGACGGCGACATCCCCGCTGCGCTGGATGGTCCAGACGGTGAAGAAGGCCCCGATGACGAGGGCGGAGATGGCGAAGAGGAAGCCGCGCATCAGTTGCAGGGAGCCGTTCTCGGAGGTGTAGGAGCCGATCGCGGACAGTGAGGCCTCGGTGGAGACCGTCCTGGTGCCGGCCCGACGGTCGATGGCGGCCACATCGGCCCGGGACGTGGTGTTCAGGGCGATGACGGTGGCGGTCGGCCCCGGCGTGCCGCCGGTCGACGGTGCGGTCTTCTGCCAGGTGCCCAGGCTGGTCCAGACGACCGGGGTGTGGCTGAAGTGGGCGTCGCCGTCGATGGAGGCCACCTTCAGTCGCCGGTCTGCCAGCGTGAGGGAGTCGCCCGCCCGCACGCCGAGGCTTTCGGCCGCCGCGGTGGACAGCACCACCGCGCTGTCGCTGATCTTGCCGCTGTCCGGGGCGAGGCGGGAGCCGGGCTCGACGCCGAAGGCCGAGACACCGGCGCTCCTGTCCCCGGCGGTGGCCTTGGTCGTGGTGATCCCCAGCGGCTCGGCGCTCTCGACGCCGGGCGCCGCGGACCACTGCTGCCACTGGCGCCGGGTGACGGTGGAGTCGGCGTACGACAGGTCCTGCCCGCCGGTGGGCGCCTGGAAGGCGATCCTGTCGGCGGGCAGCCCCGTGATCGCGGAGATGTTCTGCCGGCCCAGTCCGGCGGTCAGTCCGGACAGCAGTCCGACCAACAGGGTGATCAGCACGATGACGGTCCCCATCAGGGCGAAGCGCCCCTTGGCGAACTTCAGGTCTCTCCAGGCGAGAAACACGGCGTTGGCCTGTCCTTTGCGACGGTGGAAGCGGTACGGCTCCACCGTCGCGGTCACCCCCTCCTGCGCGCGTCTGGCGCAGGACCGCACTTGGCGGGCCGAAAGGCGGGACGCAGGTTCCAACTTTCGATAGAGGCCCCGGAACGCCGGTCTCCGTAACCTGGGACGCACTGTGAACACCGCTGCCCCCGCCCTGACCCCGACCACCCGTGCCCTGGCCTGGTGCCTGCACCTGCTGGTCATCGGCCTGCTCGCGCTGGCCGCCGGACGGGCCGTGGCCGACGGCCGGCCCCACGCCGGAGCGATCGTCGCCGCATCGGCGGCGTGCGCCCTGGTGTACGCGGTCGGGCCCGTGCTGCCGGGCGTACGCCGCTCGCGGCGGGCGGCCGCGCTGTGGCTGGCCGCCGTGGGCGCCTGTTGGCTGGTGCTGCTCGTCCTGTCCCCGGACGCCGTATGGGTGGCCTTCCCGCTGTATTTCCTCCAACTGCATCTGCTGCCGCGCCGCGCCGGACTGGTGGCGGTTGCCGCCACCGCCGCGGCCGCAGTCGCGGGCTTCGCCGCCCACCAGCACTCCTTCAGCCCCGCCATGGCCATCGGCCCCGCGATCGGCGCCGCCGTGGCGGTCGCGGTGGTCTGGGGGTATCAGGCTCTGTACCGCGAGAGCGAGCGCCGCCGCAGACTGATCGAGGAACTCACCGCCACCCGCGCGGACCTGGCCGCCGCCCAGCACACCGCCGGGGTGCTGGCCGAACGCGACCGTCTGGCCCGCGAGATCCACGACACCCTCGCCCAGGGCCTCTCCAGCATCCAGCTGCTGCTGCGCGCCGCCGAACGGGCACTGCCCCATGCACCGCAGAACGCGGCCCGCTACGTCGACCAGGCCCGGCAGGCCGCCGTCGACAACCTCGCCGAAGCCCGCCGTTTCGTCGCCGCGCTCACCCCGCCCATGCTGGAGGGCTCCACTCTGGCCGACGCCCTGGAACGTCTTTGCACCACCACGTCCGCCCGGCACCGGCTCACCGTACGCTTCCACCTCACCGGTGACCCCGCCCCGCTCGCCACCGCGTACGAGGTCGCGCTGCTGCGTATCGCCCAGTCCGCCCTGGCCAACACGGTTCGCCATGCCGAGGCCACCACCGCCGACATCACCCTCGGCTACCTCGGTGACCGCGTCGCCCTGGACGTGGCCGACGACGGGCGCGGCTTCGATCCCGTCCGCCTGCCCGCCCCCGACCCCGAGGCCGGCGGGTTCGGGCTGGCCGCCATGCGCGCCCGCGCCCACGCGCTCGGCGGCACCCTCAGCATCGAATCCGCCCCCGGCCACGGCACCGCCCTGGCCGCCCGGCTGCCCCTGACCCGACCGTCCGAGACCCAGCCCGAGACCCAGCCCGAGGCCCGCCCGTGACCGACACCCCCATCCGCCTGCTCCTGGCCGACGACCATCCCGTCGTACGGGCGGGGCTGCGCGCCGTACTGGAGACCGAACCCGGCCTCGTCGTCATGGCCGAAGCCGCCACCGCCGAGGAAGCCGTCACCCGCGCCGCCGAGGGCGACATCGACGTCGTACTGATGGACCTGCAGTTCGGTAAAGGCATGGGCGGCGCCGAGGCCACCGCCCGGATCACCGCCAGGCCGGGCGCTCCGCGCGTGTTGATCGTCACCACCTACGACTCCGACGCCGACACCCTGCCCGCCATCGAAGCCGGTGCCACCGGCTACCTCCTGAAGGACGCCCCGCCCGAGGACCTGGCCGCCGCCGTACGCACCGCGGCCACGGGACGTACGACGCTGGCGCCGACGGTCGCGGACCGGCTGATGAACCGGCTGCGCACCCCCGGCACTGCCCTGACCCGGCGTGAGACGGAAGTCCTCACCCTGGTCGCCGACGGCCTGTCCAATCAGGCCATCGGCGACCGGCTCCACCTGACCGAGGGAACCGTGAAGTCCCACCTGGCCCGCGTCTACGCCAAACTCGACGTCGACTCACGCACCGCCGCCGTCGCGACCGCCACCGACCTCGGCCTCATCCGCCGCTGACCGCGCCGGGCGACCGTCGCACCGCGCACGGCCGCGTTCCGAAGATGACCGCCGGCCCCGTCAGAACTCCTCCTCGACGGTCTCGTCGGCCGGTTCGGGCCGCGGCCGGTCAGGAGGTCCGTCGCAGGACCCGCCCCGTCGCCTCGCCTTCCTTCGGCGCCGCGGGTCCCGCCTGCTTCGGGCCCCGGTCCCGCCCTCGGCTGAGCTGCACCCCGACCGCCGAGGTCGCCAGGCCCAGCGCCGCGGCCGTGTACCAGACGATCCGGAAGTCGTGGTGCGAGGTGGCATCGGCATGGGAGCCGACGGCCGCGACCAGGAGGGCGACGCCGATCGTGGCCGAGATCTGGCGCACCGAGTTGACCAGCGCCGACCCGGTGGCCGCACGGTGTCCCGGCACCGCGTGCACGCCTGCGGCCACCAGGGTGCCCAGGGCCAGGCCCACGCCTGCACCGGTCAGCAGCTGGCTGGGCAGCAGCTCACTCGCGTAGTCCGGGGTGACCGACGCGAACACCGCGAACCAGACCATGCCACCGGCGAACAGCATGCCGCCTGCCGCGATCAGCGGTCCCTGACCGAAGCGCTGTGCGGCGCGGGTGGTCAGGACGGTGACGACGGGCACGAGCGCGGGACCGGGGGCCAGGGCGAGACCGGTGCGCAGCGCGCTCCAGTGCCAGACCTCCTGACACCACAGCACGTTCGACAGCAGCATGATCGAGAAGGCCACGCCGAACAGGAGACTGCCCGCGCTCGCCGCACCGAAGCGCGGCAGCCGCAGCAGGTCGAGTTCGAACAGCGGACGGGGGTGCCGCAGGGACCGGAGCAGGAACGCGGCGCCGGCGATCACGGCTACTGCCAGCAGCAGTACGGTCGCGCCGCTGGTCCAGCCCTGGTCGGGGGCCTGCACCAGCGCCCCGGACAGCGACGCGATCGAGACGATGACCAGCAGGGCGCCGAGGAGGTCGGGCAGCGGCCCGGTCTCCTGCGCGGCCGGCTTCGGCAGCACGGACCGGCCGACGACGAGCGCCGCGATGCCGATGGGCAGGTTGACGGCGAACACCCACCGCCAGTCCACCTCGGTCAGCAGGCCGCCGACGACGGGCCCGGCGGCCGCCGCGAGTCCGCCGACCCCGGCCCAGCCGCGGGTGGCCTGGGTGCGGCGCTCGGCCGGCACCGCGGCCAGCAGCAGGGCCAGGGAGGTCGGTATCTGAGCCGCCGCCCCCGCGGCCTGCACCACGCGGGCCGCGATGAGGGTCTCCAGGTTCGGGGCCAGGGCACAGCCCAGCGACGCGAGTGTGAACAGGGCGATCCCGGCGAGGAAGACCGGCCGCTGCCCCATGCGGTCACCGGCACGCCCGGCCACCACCAGCAGTGCGGCGAAGGTGATCGCGTAGGCGTTGAGGACCCAGGACAGCGAGTTGAGGCCTGCCGCGCCGCCGGCTCCGGCGAAGTCCTCTCCCACGGCGGGCAGCGCGACGTTGACGATCAGCAGATCCAGGTTGGTCATGAAGACGGCCACCAGGACGACTGCGACAGCCGCCCGAGGGTGCTTTGAAAATTGAAGCAGCGTGGACATGGCGGCAACCCAAGCACAGGGTGATTTGGAAATCAAACCCTGCCGGGTGATACTGAGAACATGACCACACGCATCGACCCCCGGGAGATGGCGGGGCGCCCGTGCTCCCTCGCCGCGGCCCTCCAGATCATCGGTGACCGCTGGGCCCTGCCGGCGATCCGCGAGGTCATGCTCGGCAACCACCGCTTCCGGCAGATCGCCAGGAACACCGGCGCCCCCACGGACCGGCTCGCCGCCCGCCTGAAGGCGCTGGTGGAAAGCGGCGTCCTAGAACGGCGCCCCCTGCCGGACGACCCCCGCTACGACGGCTACTACCTGACGGAGGCCGGGCGCGATCTGGGGGCCATCACCCGCGAGCTGATCGGCTGGGGCGACCGCTGGGCCGTCACCGCACCGCCCGTCCGGATCCGGCACCGGGATCATGAACTCGTCACCCACACGGTGTGCGAGACCTGCGGCGAGCGGGTCCACGGGGAGGACGTCCACCGGGACGACCTCGTGCCGGGCTGGGACCGGTCGGGCCCGGTGCCGACGCCGTAGACGGAGGCCGCCCACCCGAGCGGGATCCAGGTCCGGCATGATCGACGGCGCCGCCCGGTCGGCGCAGGGCGCCGGCATGGGAGAAAGGGAGCGACATGCTGGAGACCGTGGGCCTGACGGCCGACGAGAGCGAGGTGTACCGCCTTCTGGTCGCCGCCGGAACGGCGTCCGCTCAGGACATCTCCGGCCGTTCGGCCCTCGACGTCGTGACCGCGCGGCTGCTGCTGCGCGCGCTGGAACACAAGGGCCTGGCGTCGGCGGTCGAGGACGGTCCCGAATGGTTCACGGCCGTACCGCCGCAGGTGGCCCTCATGCCCCGGCTCCAACGTCACTTCGATGCCCTGGAACAGACCCGGGCCGCCGTCTACGAACTGGCGGAGACACACCGCCGCAGCGCATGGGCCCGGAACACCGGCGAGGCCGTCGAGATCATCACCGGCGCGGCGGCACTGCGCCAGCATCTGCGCCAGCTCCAGCACGGCGCCGGCCGCGAGATGATGTGGTTCGTGAAGGCCCAGTACGTGGCCATGTCCCCGGAGAGCAATCAGGAGGAGTTCGACGCGCTGGACCGGGGCGTGCGCTACCGGGCCCTGTACGAGCAGGCGTACTTCGACGACCCCGACGCGGTGGACTACGTCGTCAAGGGAGTGCGTGCCGGAGAGGTCTCCCGAGCGGTGCCCCTGCTGCCGCTGCGGATGGCGATCTCCGACCGCTCGGTGGCCATACTGCCGCTGGCCGCCTCCGGCACCTCCGGCAACCCCCGGGAACTGCAGGCCGCGGTGGTGCGGGAGAGCAGCCTGCTCGACGCGCTCATCGCCCTGTTCGAACACCACTGGGAGATCGGTGCCCCGCTCCGGGTGACCGAGGAGGGCCGGATCGGCGGTGCCGGCGCCCTTGACGCCGCCTCGCCGGTCGGCGAGGACCGGCACCTGCTCTCCTTGATGGTCGCCGGCATGACGGACGAGGCGATAGCCGGACAGCTGCGGGTCAGCAAGCGCACCGTCCAGCGGCGCATCCAGGGCCTGATGAGCCTGGCGGGCGTCGCCACCCGTATGCAGCTGGGCTGGCACGCGGCCCGCCGCGACTGGCTCTGAGCGCGACGGACACCGCGACGCGTACGGGCAGGGCCCGCCGGACCGGTCCGGCGGGCCCTGCCCGTGTGATTCCGTGTTCACTCGCTGAGGCGACTGCTTCGACTACTTCAGCAGGTAGCCCTTGATGACGGTCTCCTCGAAGGAGTTGCCCGCCCCGTCCTCGACGTGGACGCGCAGGCTGACCGAGCCGCCCGCGGCGCGGCGCGGGTGCTCCACGGTCACGGTGCGCTCCATGCCGGAGCCCTCGACCCGCACCGACTGCCAGGTCTTGCCCTCGTCGAAGGAGACCTCGGTGGTGAAGACGCGGATGGGCGAGACCGGAGCGCCGGCCGTCCGCTGGATCAGGACCGGGATGTCGAGCCTGCGGCCGGCCTCGGCCCGGTTCCACTCGTCCAGCTTCGGCGCCATGCGGACCGCGTACAGCGGCAGCGCCTGCCGGGTCGCCGTGGTCCGCGACCGGAACCGCCACTCCGCCCGCACACTCGTGGAGACGGAGCTGGGGGCCATGTCACGGTCGTGCTCGACCGTCAGACGGTAGTCGGCGGGGGTGGCGTCGGCCGGTACGTCGCTCATGCTCCAGTCCTGGGAGACCAGTTCGCCGTTGCGCCACAGCTTCACCTCGGGCAGGCCGGACGTGGTGTCGGCCACCAGGTCGAGGCTGCCGTTCGCGGCCGACTGGAACGGCCGGTACATCGTGTCGCCCTCGCGGAAGGCGGCCATCTGGGACGAGAGGCCCACGGCCTGCACTCCGCCGTTCCAGCGCTCCTCGACCTGGGAGCCGGCCCGGTAGCCGTGCAGGTCGCTGAGGTAACTCTGGCCGTGCGCGTTCGGGTCGAGGAAGCTGTTCTGGTCGAAGGCCGTCTGCCAGCGCAGGCCGTCGGCCGCCGAGAAGTAGTCGACACGCCGCGTCGGGACCGGAACCCCCTCCATCGCCCGGCCGCTGAAGCGGATGTTGTCGACGTACGTCCAGACGAGGCGCATGGCCGTGGTGCCCGGAGTGGTGGCGGCGAACGTGGTGTTCACCTTGGCCAGCTCGGACTTGCGGGGGTGGTAGGCGGGGTCCGCCGGGATGGCGCCGTGCACCGGTCGCGTGAGGTAGTAGACCGAGGAGGGATTCCCGTCGGGGCCGGCCGGCTCGCCCCAGACGCTGGTGACGAGGTAGGTGAACTTCGAGTCCTTGTACCGGTCCGTCGGCACCGCGTACACGCCGTCGATGTGGTCGGTGCCGATCGCGTTGTACATGGTGACCGAGAGAAGCTGGTCGGCCATGCTGATCGTGCCGATCTCGGCCGACATGATGCGCGCGGAGCGGCTCGGCGCCGATATCGTGACGGGCTTCGCCTTGCGGGCGTCGATGGTCACCTGCCGGTCGGCGCTCATCACGACCTTCGGTACGCCGACGATGATGCCCTCGGTGAAAGAGGCGTCGAAGTAGAAGCCGCTCACCGAGTAGGTGTCCTTGGGCAGGCGCACCACCGTACTGCTCCTGCCGAGCGCCTCGACCTCATAGGCCTTGCCGTCGGCCGAGTTGACCAGCAGGTAGGCGTTGTCGGGGGCGGCGCCCGTGCGGCTCTTCATGTCGATGCGCAGGTCGTACGACGGCTGCTCGACGTCCATGCCGAACGGGACGCGCACCGACACCCGGCCGTCCGCGGTGCTCGCGCTGACCACACCGCTGTAGGCGGCGTACGTGGTGGTGGCCTCCGGGGTCGCGGTGAGGGTGACGTCCGCCGTTCCGTGCGCGGGCACGGTGACCGTGTCCGCGCCGAGCCGGAACACTCCGGCCGGAGCGGGCACGTCCTTCTTCCCGCTGCTCGGTTTGTCCTTCAGCTGAAGGGTGAGCGGCGTCGCGCCCGGGTTGCGGTAGGTGATGGTCCTGGTGACCGGGGGCCGCTTGCCGTCCGTCCAGCGGATCAGCCCGAAGTCCAGTGCGGTGGTGTCGGCGGTGACGTCCTGGTCGACCGCCCGGGCGATGTCGACGCGCCCGGCGCCCTGGAAGTAGGCGCCGTGCTCCTTGGCACCGGTCGCCGACTGCATCAGCTGGCGTTTGACCTGCTCCGCCGTCCAGTCGGGGTGCTGCTGGAACAGGATGGCGGCCGCTCCGGCCACCTGGGGCGTGGCCATGGACGTGCCGCTCATGGCGACATAGCCGTCGTCGGCGGTGGTGCCGCCCGCCTTCGCGGCGACGACGTTGACGCCGGGAGCGATGAGGTCCGGCTTGAGGCCGGAGTCGCCCGTCCGCGGGCCGACCGAGCTGAAGGAGGCGACGTCGTCGTCCTCCTCGGCCGCGCCGACGGCCAGCGCCCGGTCGTCGGAGGCGGGCGAGGAAACCTTGCCGGGACCGCTGTTGCCGGCCGCGGCCACGACCAGCGTGCCGTAGTCACGGGTCACGGTGTCGACCATGGCCTCGAGGGCGTCGGTCTCCGGCGTGTCCGTGTCGCCCAGGCTGAGGCTGATCACCTTGGCGCCGTGCTGGGCGGCCCAGGCCAGTCCCTCGACGATGTCCGAGTTGTCGCAGGTGCCGTCCGCGGTGCACACCTTGCCGGACAGGATCTGCACCCCGGGCGCCACACCCTTGTACGTGCCGCCGGAGGCCGCGCCGGAGCCGGCGACCGTGGAGGTCACATGGGTGCCGTGGCCGTTGAGGTCGTCGGTGTCCGGCTCGGTGGTGAAGTTCGCGGACTCGGTGACCAGGCCCTTGAGGTCCGGGTGGTTCGGGTCGTAACCGGTGTCGAGCACGGCGACCTTGACGCCGGTGCCGGTGTAGCCCTTCTCCCAGGCATGCGGTGCGCCGATGCGCGGCACGGTGCTGTCGAGCTGGATCCTGGCGCGGCCGTCCAGCCAGACCCGGCGCACACCCGCTCCGAAGGAGGTGGCGTCCACCCGGTCGGGGGCGATGCCCTTCCAGAACCCGGCGGCGTCCGCGCGGTGTTCGCCGAGGGTCGCGAAGGGGGTCCCGCCGATGGGGCGGACGGTCTCGGCACCGGCGGCGGTCAGCCGACGCCGCGCGGTGCCCGCGTCCCCGGCGTACTCGACGATCAGCGGCAGGCTCGACCGCTGCGCGTACTTGTCCCGGACCAGGGCGGAGACATTGAACAACGCCTTGTCGAGGCGGCCCGTGGCGAGCAGCGGGAGCGTGTCGGCGGGTACGACCGTCCAGTCGCGACCGGCCTGACGCTTGATGAACGCCACTCGTTCGCGGCCTTCGGCGGGCTCGACCGACACACTCTGCTTGCCCGAGGTGTCCGTCTCCACCGTGACGCGGTCGCCGGTGATCAGGGTGAGCTGATGCCGGGAGACGATCGCCGACCGGGCCGCTCCGCTCTGCGCGGCGGCTTGTGTCCGCCCGGTGTCCGGGCCGAGGTTCTGCGCGGCGCCGGGGACGGCGGTCAGACCGGCAACGAGCGCCACGAGGGCGGCGGCCACCGCCGTTTGCCGAGGCCGGGTAGGGCGGAGCCGGTGGCGCCACCTGTTGTTCATGTCTGTCATGGGAGGACAGCGTGGTGCCGTCGGGTGCCGAGGTCAGCACTTTGCCCTGTCCACGAGACGTCAAGTCACCTTTACGCCAACCCCCATACTTCATAAAGAGGTCAAAAGCGTTCAGGTTGGCGGCTCGTGAACGCACCGAGTGAGCCGCTTCCCGGGGGCCGAGCGGGCCGCAGCGGCGGCGCCAGGGTCACCGGCAGGCCCAGGGATGGCGGCACCACTCCCCGCTGCACGGGGTCGGCTACGGGCGATGTCGCAGGCCGGTGTGTGCCCGCTCAGTCCTCGACCGGTTCGACGTGGATGGGATCGGATCCGCCGAGGTAGAGCATGTACCCCGCATCCTCCATGTCGAGGTCCATCCGCTCCGGCGGCACGAAGTAGAGCCCTGCGGGCGTCGGCCCGGGCCAGGGGCACCGGATGAGCCGCTGTGATCGCCCGCCGACCGGCCTGCGCGGCTCCGACGTGCCTGAACACCGTCGCCAGTACTGCGGCGGGGCCGTCGGCGCCGCGGGTGACGTCCGTACGGAGCTTCACTGTTGAGGAGGCCGGTTCGACCTCCAGGACGGCGGCACGATGGCGTTTGCGGCGATGGCCCAGCACTCGACGTCAGGCCGTTCCCGCATCGCGCGTGCCGAACGTCGGCCGTCGACCGCCGCGGAACCGGAGACCGGGTTCCCAGCGGATGCCGCCGGCCCCGGTCCGCACCGTGACGGGCCGGGGCACCACAGCCGGCCGCGATCCGCGGCCGGTGCCTGGGCCGTGGCTGACCCCGGGTCCTGCTACGCCGCCCTCGCCTACACCTGTGCGTTCTTGCGCCGGCGCACCGTGAAGAGGGCGGCAGCGCCGGTCACGACGGCGACGCCGCCGATCAGGCCGATCACCGGGACGGCGGAGCCGGAGCCGGTCGAGGCGAGGTTGCCCGTGGCCGGGGTCTCGTCGGCGCCGCTCTGCGGCTGCTGGCCGTCGGCCGGCTTCGGGTCCTTGCTCGGCTTGGTCTCACCCGGACTCTCGGTGCCGCTGCCGGGCCCGAGGACGGTGAACTCGTCGATCGAGTGGGTGAAGTGCCGGCAGTTCTTCTCGGCGTCCGTGTAGCGGCCCGAGGTCTCGGCACGGCCGTCTACGAGGGGAGCCCCGGCGTCGATGTTCACACGCAGCTTCATTACCGCGGTCTGCTGGGGGCCGAGCTCTGTGCGGCCGGCGTAGAAGCCCGTGCCCTCCTGGGCGGCAGGCGACGTCCAGGACTTGGTCTGCGGGTCGAAGTACTGGACCAGCGCGTGGTACTCCAGCCGGTCCCTCCCGGGGTCGCTCATCCAGTTGTCGTTGACGTACACCCCCCACATCACCGTGCCGAGGCCCTCGGCGCTGTGATTGGTGGCGGAGAGTGTGAAGTCGTGCCAGCCGCTGCCCGCGACGATGCTGCCGGGCAGGCCGGACAAGGAGGTGCTCAGTCGGCTGCCGGGGTCGACACCGTCGTCGCCGGGGCAGCTCTCGGGCTCCTCGGACGGCGCACTGCTCGGCGTACCGGTCGCGGTCGCGGTACTGCTCGGTGTACCGGTGCCCGAGATCTGGTCGGGAATGTCACCCTTGCCGTCGCTGTCGGGGTGTCCGGCCGGGCCCGGTGCCGGGGTGGATCCGTCGGCGGCGGGAGTGCTGTAGCCCGGCGCGGGGGCGCTGGTGGAGGCGTCAGGCAGTGCGTCGGCGAGAGCGACGGGTGCCGTGAGCAGGGCGAGCGGCAGGATGACCGCTGCCGCCGCCGTCGCGGCGGCCGGGGCCCGGCGAATCTTCATGGAGACCTCAGTGTGTCCGGATGCGCTGCGGCGATGCGGTCGCCGCACACGACGGTGGGGCCCCACGTGCGAAACGTGGAGCAACTCGTGATTCGCAGCATTCGATCGGCCGTGCGCGTGAATGGTTGCGCAGAAAACACAGAGTTCCCACAGCCGTCATCTCGGATACCCCAGCCCGTGCCGAACCTCATTGCCTTTGACCATGATTGACGTATCCGCTCGTCCGCTCGGATCCCAGAAGCGGCTATCGCTGGGCAGTTTTCAGGGGCTGTGTCCGCGTCGTTTCTCGGCGAGGCTGTAGTGGTTGATCGGGGAGGATCCGTTCCCGCTTCTCGGTGTCCAGTTGGCGGGAGCGCCGGACGGTCAGGCAGCTGTGGGCGGCCATGGCGAGGGTCATGTGGCGGTGCCGCCGGGATAGCTGCCGCAGCCTGCGCAGTTCGGCGTGCAGGGCCCTGCGAGCCAGGCGGAACGCGGCTCCAGGCCGCGCTGTTCGGTGGCGGTGACGCTGCTCCGATTGCTCCGGATGCCGTCCGGGCCTGGACCGAGCGGGTTCCTTTCGGGACGCCGAGTGGTGTTTCCCCGCCGCAGGTCCCCGGCGCGCTCCTAGCCTCGACGGCATGCTGGGGCTTCCTGATCACGTACGTGCCTGTCTGTTCGACCTCGACGGTGTCCTCACCCAGACCGCGGGGACGCACGCGGCGGCTTGGAAAGAGATGTTCGACGGCTATCTCCGCGAGCGCGCGGCACGTGAAGGGACCGACTTCGTTCCCTTCGACGAGGTCACGGACTACGACGCATACGTGGACGGGCGTCCCCGCGAGGACGGAGTGCGCACCTTCCTCGCCGCACGCGGCGTGCGCCTGCCCGAGGGATCGTCGGACGACCCGCCGGAGGCGGAGACCGTGAACGGGCTGGCCACGCGCAAGAACGACCTGCTGCTGCACCGGATGCGTGAGGAGGGAGTGGAGCCCTACGCGGGTTCGGTCAGATTCGTCCACGCGGCGCGGGACGCCGGTCTGCTGCGCGCGGTGGTGTCGTCCAGCGCGAACTGCCGGGAAGTCCTCATGGCGGCCGGCATCGAGGACCTGTTCGACGAACGGATCGACGGGGTGGTGGCGCGCGATCGCGACCTGCGCGGGAAACCCGCTCCGGACACCTACCTGGAGGCGGCCCGGGTCCTGGGAGTGGAGCCGGACGCCGCCGCCGTGTTCGAGGACGCCCTGGCGGGTGTGGCGGCGGGGCGGGCCGGAGGGTTCGGTGTGGTCGTGGGGGTGGACCGGGTGGGCCAGGCGGAGGAACTGAGGGCGCAGGGGGCGGACGTGGTGGTCCGGGACCTGGCCGAACTCCTGGAGTCGCGTTGATCACCCATCCCAGCTTCACGGTCGAGCCGTGGTGCCTGCGCGAGACCGAGCTGAACCTGGAGGTGCTCGCCCAGAGCGAATCGGTGTTCGCCCTGTCCAACGGGCACATCGGCTGGCGGGGGAACCTCGACGAGGGAGAGCCGCACGGACTGCCCGGCGCCTACCTCAACGGCGTGTACGAGCGGCATCCGCTGCCGTACGGGGAAGCGGGCTACGGAGATCCCGAGTCGGGCCAGACGATGATCAACGTCACCGACGGCAAGGTCATCCGGCTGCTGGTCGACGACCACCCCTACGATCTGCGCTACGGCCGACTGCTCGCGCACGAACGGGTCCTGGACTTCCGCTCCGGACTGCTCAGCCGGACCGCGCGGTGGACCACGCCCGGTGGCCGGACCGTCCGTATCACCTCGCAGCGACTGGTCTCCTTCACCCAACGGGCGGTGGCCGCAGTGCTGTACGAGGTCGAGCCGGACGACGGGCCGGTGACGGTGGCCGTGCAGTCCGAACTCGTCGCCAACGAACAGCTTCCCCACACCGAGGGCGACCCCCGGGTCGCCGCGGCCACCGAGTCCCCGCTGACGGGGGAGGAACACTTCGCCCAGGAGACCCGGCTGCGCCTCATGCACTGCACCGGGCGCAGCGCACTGCGGGTGGGAGCGGCCGCCGACCATCTCGTCGAGGGACCGGAGGGCACCCGGTGGATGGCGCAGAGCGAGCCGGACGTCAGCCGCCTGACGGTGACCGCGGACCTGGAGCCCGGACAACGGCTGCGGCTCATCAAGTTCGTCGCCTACGGGTGGTCCGGGCAGCGCTCGCTGCAAGCGGTGCACGACCAGGTCGACGCCGCGGTGGCGGCCGCCGTCAGCGCAGGCTGGGACGGGCTGGTCGCCGCGCAGCGGGCCTACCTGGACCGGTTCTGGGCCGCCGCGGACGTCGAGGTGGAGGGAGACGCGCAGATCCAGCAAGCCGTGCGGTTCGCCCTGTTCCACGTGCTCCAAGCCGCCGCCCGCGCGCAGGAACGGGCGATCCCGGCGAAAGGCCTGACCGGGACCGGGTACGACGGACACTCCTTCTGGGACACCGAATCCTTCGTGCTGCCGGTACTCACCCTCACCGCGCCACAGACCGTCGCCTCGGTACTGAGGTGGCGGCACCGGACCCTGCCGGCGGCCCGCGACCGTGCGCGTCAGCTGGGACTGGCGGGGGCGGCCTTCCCCTGGCGGACCATCGACGGAGCCGAGTGCTCCGCCTACTGGCCGGCCGGGACGGCGGCCTTTCATGTGAACGCCGACATCGCCATGGCTGCGGTCCAGTACGTCCTGGTCACCGGCGACGAGGAGTTCGAAGGCCAGGAGGGGCTGGACCTCCTGGTGGAGACCGCACGGCTGTGGCGCTCGCTGGGTCACCACGACGCGGAAGGCGTCTTCCACATCGACGGGGTCACCGGACCCGACGAGTACAGCGCCATCGCCCGCGACAATCTCTACACCAACCTGATGGCCCGGCAGAACCTGCTGGCCGCGGCGGACGCGGCCACGCGCTATCCGGACCGGGCCGAGGAATTCGGTGTCGACGACGAGGAGACGGCCGCCTGGCGGGACGCCGCGAGCCGTATGGCGGTGCCGTACGACGAGACCCTGGGTGTGCACGAGCAGTCGGCCGGGTTCACCCGCCTCCAGCGCTGGGACTTCGACGCGACCCCGCCCGAGCACTACCCGCTGCTGCTGCGGTACCCCTACTTCGACCTGTACCGCAAACAGGTGGTCAAGCAGGCCGACGTGGTGCTGGCGATGATGGAGTGCCCGAACGCGTTTACCGACGAGGAGAAGGCACGCAACTTCGCCTACTACGAGGCGCTCACCGTCCGGGACTCCTCCCTGTCGGCCTGCTGCCAGGCGGCACTGGCCGCCGAGACCGGGCATCTGCGGCTGGCCTACGCGTACCTCAGCGAGGCAGCTCTGATGGACCTGGAGGACCTGGAGCACAACACCCGCGACGGACTGCACATCGCCTCGCTCGCCGGCGCGTGGATCGCGCTGGTCGTGGGCTTGGGGGGCATGCGCCGGCAGATCAGGGACAATGGGGAGCCGGGCCGGCTGGGCTTCGCGCCACGCCTGCCAGAGGCGCTGTCCCGGGTGGCATTCACCGTGACCGTGCGCGGGCGCCGGCTGAAAGTGGACATCGGCCCGGCCCACGCGCGCTACCTCCTGCAGGAAGGTGAGCCACTGGAAGTGCTGCACCATGGTGAGCCGATGTCCCTGACCGTCGGAGTGCCCGTGGACCGCCCGGTGCCGTCCGTGCCCGCCCGCCCCGAACCGCAGCAGCCCCGGGGCCGGCGCCCGGTCGGGCTGCCCGGCGCGGAGGAGTCCGGGGCAGTGCCCCAGGAGCCGTACGGACGAGGGTCGGCCGGAGCGCCCTGACGGACCGCGACGGCTGTGCGGCCCGGAGGTTCACTTCCCGGCACACCGCCGGGATCCCGGGACCGGTTGTTCGAGCCGTTCCAGAGACTGGCGGGGGCCTGACCATGGTGCTGTCCCTGCCGTTCGCCGCGCGGGCGGATCATCCCAGCGGAACAGCGTAGGCGTCAGTCCAGGCCCGAGGCTTTGAACTCAGTCCAGGCCCGAGACCTTGAAAACGGTCCGGGCGTTCTCCCGGTCGATCCGCTCGGAGATCCGGCGCAGGGCGGTCTGCCCACAGGTCAGCGATCCCCTGGTCGCGGACCTGTGCGCGTCCTCGTCGAGGCGGTGCCACAGGTCGGGGTTGCTCACCAGGACCTGGGGGTCGATCTCGACCCGGCCGCCGAGCGCGTCACGCAGGACGAGCCGTTGGGAGACTCCGTGCAGGCACCGCACCGACACCAGGAGGTCGGTGCGCACGCGCCGCTTGCGCAGTGGTCCGCGCGAGGCCAGCCAGCCCTCACCCGCGGTGACCCTGGGCGGGAACAGGACAAGGAACAACAGGACGCCGAGGCCGGCCCACAGCGCTGCGCGCGCGACGGTGAGGCCGTCGGTCCCCCAGTCGACCAGCAGGAGGAGTACGAGGATCACGGCCGCGCACTGAACGGCACTGCGCAGATCCTTGGCCCAGCGACGGTCGTGCAGCACGTCCGCGGGAGGAACCGGTTGCGTGTGGAGCACGTCGTGTCGCGTGTCGTAGCGGCGTCTCATAGGGCTGACGGTAGAGACCCGCAGGCCAGGGCGCTCGTACCTTGACGCGACTCTGACGGGTGTGTACGGGCAGGGCCGTGCCGCCCGAGGTCGTCGGGGTCCTCGTGCGGACGGGGAGCCGGTCTGCGCAGATGGAGCACGCGGCCGTCAGGGTTCCGTCAAAGCGGCTCCCGTCGCCGTAAGGGGGTCGTCAACGGTGGCCGAATCCGCTCGGAGAGCCGCTTTCCTCGAACCGTCAGTTTGATTCCGAGCCTCTCCTAGGAGTTCACGATGGCCGACGTGGCCTTCGTCGTCACCACGATCGCGGTGTTCGCGCTGGTGGCCCTCGTCGCCAAGGGGGTGACGAAGCTGTGACCACCGAGAACATCGTCGGCCTGATCGTGGCCGTCGCCCTGCTGGGCTATCTCGTCCTCGCCCTTGTCTTCCCGGAGAGGTTCTGAGCACCGATATGAGCCCCGTTCTCGCCGGCGTCCTCCAGATGCTCGCCCTCATAGCGGCACTGGCACTCGCCTATCGTCCCCTCGGCGACTACATGGCCCGGGTCTACTCCTCCGACAAGCACCTGCGCGTCGAGAAGTGGATCTACAAGGGCATCGGCGCCAATCCGAACACGGAGATGCGCTGGCCCGCCTACCTTCGCGGGGTCCTCGCCTTCTCCGCGGTCAGCGTTCTCTTCCTCTACCTGCTGCAGCGGATCCAGGGCCATCTGCCCGGCTCGCTCGGATTCGCGTCCATCGACCCGGACCAGGCCTTCAACACGGCCGCGTCGTTCGTGACCAACACCAACTGGCAGTCGTACTACGGCGAACAGGCCATGGGCCATGTCGTGCAGACCGCCGGTCTGGCCGTGCAGAACTTCGTCTCGGCGGCCGTCGGCATCGCCGTCGCCGTGGCCCTCGTTCGGGGCTTCGCCCGGTCCCGCACGGGTGAGCTGGGCAACTTCTGGTCCGACCTGGTGCGCGGCACGATCCGCATCCTGGTTCCGGGTGCCGCGATCGCGGCCGTGGTGCTGGTGGCCTGCGGTGCGATCCAGAACTTCTCCGGCATCCACGAGGTCGGCCAGTTCATGGGCGGTTCCCAGCAGTGGAACGGCGGCGCGGTCGCCTCGCAGGAGGCCATCAAGGAGCTGGGCACCAACGGCGGCGGTTACTTCAACGCCAACAGTGCCCACCCCTTCGAGAACCCGAACCCGTTCAGCAACCTGTTCGAGATCTTCCTGCTGCTGGTGATCCCGTTCGCGCTGACCCGCACCTTCGGTGTGATGGTCGGCTCGGTGAAGCAGGGTTACGCGATCCTCGCCACGATGGCCACCATCTGGATCGGCTTCACCGCCCTGATGATGGCGACCGAGTTCCACCACCACGGTCCGGCCTTCGACCTGGCGGGCGGGGCGATGGAGGGCAAGGAGACCCGCTTCGGCGTCGGCGGCTCGTCGATCTTCGCGGTGGCGACCACGCTCACCTCGACGGGCGCGGTGAACTCCTTCCACTCGTCGTTCACCGGCCTCGGCGGCGGCATCACCATGCTGGGCATGCAGCTGGGCGAGATCGCGCCCGGCGGCACCGGCTCCGGCCTCTACGGCATGCTGATCATGGCGGTCATCGCGGTGTTCATCGCCGGCCTGATGGTCGGCCGCACGCCCGAGTACCTGGGCAAGAAGATCGGCACCCGCGAGATGAAGCTCGCCGCCTGCTACATCCTCATCACCCCGGCGCTCGTGCTGATCTTCACCGCGGCCGCGATGGCCCTGCCCACCCCGGGCCACTCGATGACCAACAGCGGCGCGCACGGATTCTCCGAGATCCTCTACGCCTACACCTCGGGCGCCAACAACAACGGCTCGGCCTTCGCCGGCCTGAACGCCGACACGCAGTGGTTCAACACCACCATCGGTCTCGCGATGCTGCTCGGCCGGTTCCTGCCGATCGTGTTCGTCCTCGCGCTGGCGGGCTCGCTCGCCGAGCAGCGACCGGTGCCGGCCACGGCAGGCACGCTGCGGACCGAGAAGCCGCTGTTCACCGGTCTGCTGGTGGGCGCAATCCTGATCATCACCGGTCTGACCTACTTCCCGGCCCTCGCTCTGGGCCCGCTCGCCGAGGGGCTGGCGTCATGACCACCCGCACAGACAACCAAGAGGACACCGTGTCCACGACTACTCCCACTCGGGCGCCGCACAGCGATGTGCCGACCGGCCACAAGGACGAAGGAAAGGTCGGCGCGGGTCTCTTCGACCCGAAGCAACTGCTGAAGTCGCTGCCGGACGCCTTCCGCAAGCTCGACCCGCGGGTGATGGTCAAGTCGCCCGTGATGTTCGTGGTGTGGATCGGCTCCGTCCTGACCACCGTGTTCTCCTTCCAGCACCCGGGGGACTGGTTCGGCTGGGCGATCAGCGCCTGGCTGTGGCTGACCGTCGTCTTCGCCAACCTGGCGGAGGCGGTCGCCGAGGGCCGCGGCAAGGCGCAGGCCGACACCCTGCGCAAGGCCAAGACCGACACCGTCGCCCGCCGTCTGGTGAACGGCTTCGAGGAGCAGGTGCCCGGCACCGAGCTGAAGATCGGCGACCTGGTGGTCTGCGAGGCGGGCGACATCATCCCCGGCGACGGTGACGTCGTCGAGGGCGTCGCCTCGGTCGACGAGTCGGCCATCACCGGCGAGTCCGCGCCGGTCATCCGCGAGTCCGGCGGTGACCGCAGCGCGGTCACCGGCGGTACGAAGGTGCTGTCCGACCGGATCGTCATCAAGATCACGACGAAGCCGGGCGAGACCTTCATCGACCGGATGATCGCTCTCGTCGAGGGCGCGGCCCGGCAGAAGACCCCGAACGAGATCGCGCTGAACATCCTGCTCGCCTCGCTCACCATCGTCTTCCTGCTGGCCTGTGCCACGCTGCCGCCCCTGGCGAACTACGCGGGCACACACCTGACGATGGTCGTGCTGGTGGCCCTGCTGGTCTGTCTGATCCCGACCACCATCGGCGCCCTGCTCTCCGCGATCGGCATCGCCGGCATGGACCGGCTGGTCCAGCGCAACGTCCTGGCGATGTCGGGCCGCGCGGTCGAGGCGGCCGGCGACGTCTCCACCCTGCTGCTGGACAAGACCGGCACCATCACGCTCGGCAACCGGCAGGCCGCCGAGTTCCTGCCGGTGAGCGGCACCACGGAGGCCGAGGTCGCCGACGCCGCCCAGCTGTCCTCGCTCGCGGACGAGACCCCCGAGGGCCGCTCGATCGTCGTCCTGGCCAAGGAGAAGTACGGGCTGCGCGAGCGCCACCAGGGCGAACTGGCCGGCGCCGAGTGGATCGCCTTCACCGCCCAGACCCGCATGTCCGGCGTGGACGTCGACGGCCGGAAGATCCGCAAGGGCGCGGCCGGTTCGGTCATCGCCTGGGTCGCCGAACGCGGCGGCGAGGTGGCCGAGGACGCCACGGAACTGGCCGACCGGATCGCGGGCGCCGGCGGTACGCCGCTGCTGGTCGCGGCCGAGGACGCCGACGGTGCCCGGGTGCTGGGTGTCATCCACCTCAAGGACGTCGTCAAGGACGGCATGCGGGAGCGGTTCGAGGAGCTGCGCCGGATGGGCATCAGGACCGTCATGATCACGGGTGACAACCCGCTGACGGCGAAGGCGATCGCCGAGGAGGCGGGCGTCGACGACTTCCTCGCGGAGGCCACTCCCGAGGACAAGATGGCCCTCATCAAGCGGGAGCAGGCGGGCGGCAAGCTCGTCGCGATGACCGGCGACGGCACCAACGACGCCCCGGCCCTGGCCCAGGCGGACGTCGGGGTGGCGATGAACACCGGTACGTCGGCCGCCAAGGAGGCCGGCAACATGGTCGACCTCGACTCCAACCCCACCAAGCTCATCGAGATCGTCGAGATCGGCAAGCAGCTCCTCATCACCCGGGGCGCGCTGACCACGTTCTCCATCGCCAACGACGTCGCGAAGTACTTCGCGATCATCCCGGCGCTGTTCGCGGCGGTCTACCCGGGCCTGGACAAGCTCAACATCATGCACCTGTCCTCGCCCGACTCCGCGATCCTCTCGGCCGTCATCTTCAACGCGCTGATCATCATCGCGCTGGTACCGCTTTCGCTGAAGGGCGTGCGCTACCGGCCGGTGAGCGCCGACAAGATGCTCCGGCGCAACCTGGGGATCTACGGCCTCGGCGGCCTGATCGCCCCGTTCATCGGCATCAAGATCATCGACCTGCTCATCTCCCTCATCCCCGGAATCGGCTGATCGGCTATGAACAACTCGGTTACGAACACAGCCCGGTTGCTCTGGGCATCACTGCGCGCGCTGCTCGTGCTCACCGTCGTGACGGGCGTCGTCTACCCGCTCGCCGTCACCGGGGTCGCCCAGGGCCTGTTCAGCGACAAGGCGAACGGCTCGGAGATCAAGGCGGACGGCAAGGTCGTCGGCTCCTCCCTCATCGGCCAGGCCTACAACCTGCCCCTGAAGAAGGGCCAGGAGACCCCGGAGCCCGATCTGAAGTGGTTCCAGGGCCGCCCGGCCAACGGTCTGGGGACGAACTCGGTCAACACGCAGTACCAGCTGATCCTGTCCGGTGCCACCAACCGTTCCGGTGACAACGCCGACCTGATCAAGTGGGTCAAGGACGCCAAGGCCGCAGTCATCAAGGACAACTCGGTCAACGGCTACACGGTGAAGCCTTCGGACGTGCCCGCCGACGCGATCACCTCCTCCGGCTCCGGCCTCGACCCGGCCATCTCCCCGGCGTACGCCGACATCCAGGTGCACCGGATCGCCGAGAAGAACGGCCTGTCCGTCGCGCAGGTGCAGAAGCTGGTCGACGAGCACACCCAGGGCCGCACCCTCGGCTTCATCGGCGAACCCCGTGTCAACGTGCTCCAGCTCAACATCGAGCTCAAGGAACTCGTGGCGAAGAGCTGATGGCCTTACCCGTGTTCCGCGGGAGTCGGCGGACCGGGGCTGCACAGCCCCGGTCGTCGGCTCCCGCGTTCGCGCAGCCGGTGAAGCTCCGGCCCTTCGCACCTCAGGAAAGGCGCACTACGATGACCCGAGTGCTCGTGGTGGAGGACGACCCACAGCTCGTACGAGCCCTCGTCATCAGCCTGCAGGCGCGCCGCTACGGCGTCGACCCGGCGCCCGACGGCACCACCGCCCTGCGCCTGGTCGCGGCCCGGCAGCCCGACGTCGTCGTGCTTGACCTGGGGCTGCCCGACATGGACGGCACGGACGTCATCCGGGCCCTGCGCGGATGGAGCCGCGTACCGATCCTGGTGCTGTCCGCGCGTCGGTCCTCCGAGGAAAAGGTGGCGGCACTCGACGCCGGCGCCGACGACTACATCACCAAGCCCTTCAGCATGGACGAACTGCTGGCCCGGCTGCGCGCCGCCGTCCGCCGCACCGCGGATGTTCCGCTCGTCCCTGGCACGACACTCGTCACGACGGACGGGTTCACGATCGACCTGCTCGCCAAGAAGGCGACACGGGGCGGACGCGACGTACGCCTCACTCCGACCGAATGGCATCTGCTCGAGATCCTGGTCACCAACCCCGGGCGGCTCATCACGCAGAAGCACCTGCTGCAGGTGGTGTGGGGGGACTCCCGCAGCAACAAGACCAACTACCTGCGGGTCTACATGGCCCAGCTGCGCCGCAAACTCGAAGCCGATCCCGCCCATCCCCGGTACCTGATCACCGAGCCCGGCATGGGCTACCGCTTCGAGAACTGACCCCTACTGCGGGAGGGCGAGGGCCCGGGTCGGCTGTGACAGGCGTCGTCGGCAGATGAGCGCATCCCAGGGTGAGGAAGGCGAGCCGTGTTCGCTTTCTTCTTGCTGTTCAGGGCCGGTCGTCGGGCTCGGCTGTCAGAACCTTGTCCGCGGCGCCGGCCCGGGAGACCCCGTCGACTGCCACACAGATTCCGAAGACGCGGTCGTGGCTGGTCCAGCCGTTGACGTGGCCCCGATTGTTGCTGATCTGCACGCGCTTCCTCGCCGGATCGAGAGACGACACCAGATGCAAGTACACGGTGCCGGCGACACGAGCAAGGACGACGTCCCCGACCGCCAGCTTCGACGGGTCGACCGGAGCCACAGCCACCAGCTGCCGGCTGCGTATCAACGGGACCATCGAAGAGCCGCTCGGCCGGAACTCGACAGTGTCCCCACCCGCAACCCTGGCTGCCACTGCGTCCAATGCGCCCATCCGGTAATCGTGGCGGATTCGGCTGAGTCGTCCCACCGATTTTCGCCCCGCCAACAGGGCGAACGTTGCCTGATGCGGTAGTGGAGGAACCGACGCCTCGCCGGACGGGGTCCGAGGACCCTTTGCCGGCATCGTCGGGTGTGTGGTGCCGTACCGGCTGAGCCTGTGAGCGGCCTGGGGGGGCTCAGCCGGTACGGGGTTACAAAAGTCCGTCGGCGATGGTGCCGAGGGACAGTGCCGGCAGGAAGTTCAGCAGCGCCAGGATGACGGCCGCGGCCGTGGCCAGCACGACGAAGTTGACGCCCTGGGCGCGCAGTGTGCCGACCGTGACGACGCCCGGCTGCTGCTTGGCCAGCCGCCCGGCCAGGGCCAGCACGGCGACCATCGGGAGATAGCGCCCGGCCAGCATCGCGACCACCATCAGAAGGTTGTGGAAATCGGTGGCCCCGTTGAAGCCCGCCATCGCGCTGCCGTTGCTGTTGGTGTTGCTGGTGTAGGCATAGATCAGCTCCGTCAGGCCGTGCGCCCCCGGGTTGCCCATCGAGGTCTGCCCGTCGCCCGCGGCGAGCGCGACGCCCGTGCACGCCAGGATGACGGTGGGCGGGATGAGGGCGTACACCACGACCCAGCGCATCTCACCGAACCCGATCCGCTTGCGCAGGTACTCGGGCGTGCGGCCGACCATCAGACCCCCGATGAAGACGGCCACCAGGACCACCACGATCAGGCCGTACAGTCCGCTGCCGGTGCCGCCGGGCGCGATCTCGCCGAGCATCATGGCGGACAGCAGTACCCCGCCGCCGAGACTGGAGAAGCTGTCGTACGAGGCGTTGGCCGCGCCGTCGGCCGAGCCCGTGGCCGCCACGCCGAACAGTGTCGAGCCGGGGATGCCGAATCGGGTCTCCGTGCCCTCGTACTGGCCCCCGACCGCCTGGGTGACCGTGCCGGTGTGCGCGGACTGGGCCAGCGTCGCGGCCGCCAGGAGCAGGCCGAAGAGGATGCCGACGACCGTCAGGAGGGTCCAGCTCTGCTTCAGGCTGCCGATCAGCCTGCCGAACATGCGGATGCAGGCCGTCGGGATCAGCAGCATCAGCACGATCTCGAAGGCATTGGTCCAGGCGCTCGGATTCTCGAAGGGATGGGCGCTGTTGGCGTTGAAGACGCCGCCGCCGTCACCCGAGAACAGCTTGACCGGCTCCCAGGATCCGACCGGTCCGTCGAGGATCGTCTGCCGGGCGCCCGCGACCGTGGTGACGGTGTGACCGGCGCCGAGGCTCTGGATCACCCCGCCCGCCATCAGGATCAGACCGCCGACGACCGCCATCGGCAGCAGCACGCGGACGGTCGTACGCAGGAGGTCGACCCAGAAGTTGCCGAGGTCGTCGGTGCTGCGCCTGATCAGACCCCGTACGAGGGCCAGTGCGACGCAGATGCCGACCGCCGCCGAGGCGAACGCCTGGACGCCCAGACCCGCCATGACCGCGAGGTGCCCGGTGGCCGACTCACCGGCGTAGTTCTGCCAGCTCGTGTTGGTGGTGAAGGAGACGGCGGTGTGCAGTGCGAGCCGCCACGGCATGCCCTCGTGGCCCGTCGACCACGGCAGTTTTCCCTGGAGGGTGAAGACGGCGAAGAGTGCCGCGATGCTCGCGACGGAGAAGGCGAGGAGGGCGGTGAGGTAGTGCCGCCAGGTCTGTTCCTTGTCCGGGTCGATCCCGCACACGCGGTAGAGGGTCTTCTCCCCACGCCAGTGCGTCCCGCCGTCGAGGGCTCGGGCCATGTAGTCACCGAGCGGGACATGCAGCCCCACCACCACGGCGAGGACGAGTGATGCCTGGATCCAGGCCGCCATGATCAGGCTCCCTGCTGAGGATAGGCGCGGTCGAGTGCGATGTTCAGCTCCACGACATCGACACCGGGCTCGCCGAGAACGCCGAGCGTGCGGCCGGTGGTGTACTGCGCGATGAGTTTGCGTACGTCGGCTGTGCTCGTGCCGCGCTCGCGCGCGACCCGGGGTGCCTGGAGCCTCGCGTACGCCGGGCTGATGTCGGGGTCGAGTCCGCTGCCGCTCGCGGTCACGGCATCGGCGGGCACGACCGGGTCGGCCGGCGCGTCGCCGCGTACGGGGACGGTCACGGCGCGGCTGTAGTCGGCGCCGGGTTCGGCACAGGTGACGCGAACTCCCTTGTACGTGGCGAGGAACGGCCTCGCCGGGCACTCCTGGTTGAGGCTGACGGCCCGGTCGACCCTGCCGCTCGTGCCGCCGTCGTAGAAGACGCCGAGAACCGCGCCCACGCCGTCCGGCGTGCAGAACGGGCGGGAGCCGTCGACGCCTTCGAGCTCGCCGACGGCCTTGCTGCGCCCGCACACCTGGGTGAGCAGACTCGGCTTGTCCTTGCTGTCGACGACCGACTCGGGGCCCTGGTTCCCGGCTCCGGACGCGGTGGCGTCGTAGCCCGTGCCGGCGTTGGAGGGCCGGGACTGGAAGTACCGCTCGAGCGGGTTGCCCTTGGCGTCGGTGAAGGACTGGCCGATCAGGGCGGAGCCGGCGTCACTGCCGTCGGCGCCGGTCACCCGGGATGTGCCGTTGAGCCCGGGGACCTGGGCAAAGGCCGTCATGGCCAGCGGATAGGCGAGGCCGGTCACCAGGGTCAGCACGAGGACCACCCGTAGTGCCGCGAGGTGCTGGGCGAGCCAGTGCGGGATGCGTGTCATGGTCAGATTCCCGGGATGAACTGCACGAGTGCGAAGTCGATGAACTTGATGGCGAGGAAGGGCGCGACGACGCCGCCGAGCCCGTAGATCCACAGGTTGCGGGTGAGCAGGGCGGAGGCGGAGGACGGCCGGTAGCGCACGCCGCGCAGGGCGAGCGGGATCAGTGCCACGATGATCACCGCGTTGAAGACGACGGCGGAGAGGATCGCGGACAGCGGCGAGTGCAGGTCCATGATGTTGAGGCGGTCGAGCCCCGGATACACGGCGGCGAACACGGCGGGCAGGATCGCGAAATACTTGGCGATGTCGTTGGCGATCGAGAAGGTCGTCAACGCCCCGCGGGTGATGAGGAGCTGTTTGCCGATCTCGACGATTTCGATGATCTTCGTCGGGTCGGAGTCGAGGTCGACCATGTTGCCGGCCTCCTTGGCGGCCGACGTGCCCGTGTTCATCGCGACGCCGACGTCCGCCTGGGCGAGCGCCGGGGCGTCGTTCGTCCCGTCGCCGGTCATCGCGATGAGGTGACCGCCGGCCTGCTCCCGCTTGATCAGCTCCAGCTTGTCCTCGGGGGTGGCCTCGGCCAGGAAGTCGTCGACACCGGCCTCCTGGGCGATCGCCCCGGCCGTCACCGGGTTGTCGCCGGTGACCATCACTGTGCGGATGCCCATCCGGCGCAGTGCGTCGAAGCGCTCGCGCAGGCCGGGCTTGACGACGTCCTTGAGGTGGATGACGCCGAGGACCTCGGCCCCGCCGTCGCTCGTGGACTCCGCCACGACCAGCGGCGTACCGCCGGACGCGGAGACCTGCCGGACGGTCGCCTCCAGTGCGGGCGCAACCTTGCCGCCCTGCTCGCACACCCAGGCCGCGACGGATGCCGCCGCGCCCTTGCGCAGTCGCTGCCCGCGGGGCAGGTCGACTCCGGACATGCGGGTGGCGGCGGTGAACGGCACCCACTCGGCGCCGTCGGCGACTCGCTCGGTCAACTCGTGCTTGTCGTAGGCGAATTCGACGACGGAACGGCCCTCAGGTGTCTCGTCGGCCAGGCTCGACAGCAGCGCCGCCCTCGCCAGCCGTTCCACGGAGACGGCTCCGACCGGCAGGAAAGCGCTCGCCCGCCGGTTGCCGAAGGTGATCGTGCCCGTCTTGTCGAGCAGCAGGGTGTTGACGTCGCCGGCGGCCTCGACGGCCCGTCCGGACATGGCCAGAACGTTCCTCTGCACCAGCCGGTCCATGCCCGCGATGCCGATCGCCGAGAGCAGCGCGCCGATCGTCGTCGGGATCAGACAGACCAGGAGCGAGACCAGCACGATGGCGGTCACGCCGTTCGCGTCGAGCGCCGCGGTGTCGTGCGCGGCGGCCATCACGTCCTTGGAGAAGATCGCCATCGGCTGGAGGGTGACGACCGCGACCAGGAAGACGAAGGTCAGCATGACCAGAAGGAGGTTGAGGGCCAGCTCGTTGGGGGTCTTCTGCCGGTTGGCGCCCTCCACCAGGGCGATCATCCGGTCCAGGAAGCTCTCCCCGGGCTCCTGCGTGATGCGCACGACGAGCCGGTCGGAGAGCACCCGGGTGCCACCGGTGACCGCGCTGCGGTCGCCGCCCGACTCGCGGATGACCGGCGCCGACTCACCGGTGATCGCCGACTCGTCCACACTCGCGGCGCCCTCGATGACGTCGCCGTCACCGGGGATCAGTTCCCCGGCCGTCACGGACACGATGTCGCCGCGCCGGAGCTCGCCGGCGGCGACGGGTTCCTCGACGTACGCGTCGTCCGCGACGCCGGGCGCCCAGTGGGCGAGCCGCCACGCGGTGGTCTGCTGTCGCGTTCTGCGCAGTGAGTCGGCCTGCGCCTTGCCACGGCTCTCCGCCACGGCCTCGGCGAGGTTGGCGAAGATCACGGTGAGCCACAGCCAGCCGGTGATCAGCCAGCCGAAGAGAGTGGGGTGGCACACCGCGATGCCCGTGGTCAGCGCGGCACCGACCTCGGTCACGAACATGACCGGGTTCCGGAACAGGGTCACCGGATTCAGTTTCGTGAACGCCTGCGGGAGCGCGCGCCACAGCTGCGCCGGATCGAGCATCCCGGCGCCGACCCGGCGCGGCGGCTGCCGGGTCACGGGGGGAGGGGAGTCCGGCACGGGCGCGGGCAGGGTCCGGACGGGGGCGGTCATCAGAACTTCTCCGGCTTGATCAGGGCGACGATCAGGTAGGCGAGGAGGGAGACGGCCACGATCAGGCCGATGCTGTTTTCGACGGTCATCGAGATTTCGTTCTCTTGAATGAGTGGCTGGAGTGGGGATGCGCGTGAGCTTTCGGGCGTGCGCGCCGTGCTGCCTCCGCCGGGGCGGAAGTCCCGACGGAGGCCAGGAGACGGAGGGCGGCGGAGGGACGCGGAGGATCAGAGCCCGATGTCGCGGCGGCTCATGTCGTCCAGCGACTCGCGGCGTACCAGGACACGGGCGCTGCCGTCGCGGACCGCGACGACCGGCGGCCGGCCGACGAGGTTGTAACCGGACGCCATGGACAGGTGATAGGCACCGGCCGCGGGGACGGCCAGGAGATCTCCGGGGCGTACGTCCCCGGGGAGAGCCACCTCGTCCGCGAGGACGTCACCGGCCTCGCAGTGACGGCCCACGACCGTGACGAGGCGGGGCGCGGCGCTGGAGGTACGGCCGATCAGCCGGGGTGCGTAGCGCACCCCGTACAGGGCGGGCCTCGGGTTGTCGCTCATGCCGCCGTCGACGGCGACGAAGGTGTGCTCCCCGGTGCGTTTGACGGCGAGGACCCGGTAGACGGCGACGCCGGCGGGGCCGACGATCGCGCGACCGGGTTCGAGGGTGAGCCGGGGGACGGGCAGCCCGGCGCGAGCGCAGCCGTCCTCGAGCTCGGCGCGGACCCGGCCGGCGAGGACACCGATGCTCAGGCTCTCCTCGCCGGGGCGGTAGGCGATGGCGTGACCGCCGCCGATGTCCAGCTGAGGCAGGGTGATCCCGTGCTGGTCGCGGATCCGGGCCAGCAGCCCGACCATGCGGCGCACGGTGGCGACGTACGGTTTCACGGAGGCGATCTGCGAGCCGATGTGGCAGTGCAGGCCCACGAGTTCCAGGTGCGGCTGGCCGAGTATCCGGGTGACGGCGTGCTGCGCGGACCCGTCCGTGATGGACAGCCCGAACTTCTGGTCGTCGGTGCCGGTGCGCACCTTGACATGCCCGCCCGCGGCGATGCCGGGAACCACCCGCACCAGGACCTTCTGGCGGCTGCCGGCGGGTGTGATGGCCGCCAGCCGGGCGATCTCCGAGGTGCTGTCCACGACGATGCGTCCGACACCGAGCCGGAAGGCCGTGAGGAGGTCCTCGGGGCTCTTGGCGTTGCCGTGCAGCAGGATCTTCTCCGGCGGGAAGCCGGCGGTGACGGCGAGCGCGAGTTCCCCGGCGGAGCAGACGTCGAGGCCCAGGCCCTCCTCCTGAACCCAGTGCGCCATGGCCCGGGACAGGAACGCCTTTGCCGCGTAGACGACGTCGGCCTCGGGGAACGCCATGCGGTACGAGCGGCAGCGTTCACGGACCTCCTGCTCGTCGAGGACGTATACGGGGGTGCCGAAGCGGTCGGCGGCCTCGGCGAGGCAGACCCCGCCGACGGAGACGTCGCCGTGCGGTTCGGTGCGGGTGGAGCGGGGCCAGACGGACAGGCCGTCGGCGTCCCTGGTGTCGGCATGCGCCACGGTGCCCACAGGGCTGGGCAGTTCCCGAAGGGGCTGGTCCCGGAGGGGCTGGTCGCGGAGGGGGGCGTCCTGGATGGACATGGTGTCTCCTCGGCCGTTCAGCGGGAGTTCGGGGACGCGGCGACGGAGGTGTCGGTCACCCGCAGGGCGCCGGCGCTCTCGGGATGCCAGCGGTGCCAGGAGTTCTGCCGCTCACGGACGGTGGCCGTGGTGCGGTCGGCCGCGGGGGCGGAGAACTGCGGGTCGACGGTGAGGACCGTGACACCCAGGGGCGCGGCGAGCGCGCGCAGCGCGGGTCCGGAGAGCCTGATGCAGGCCTGCTCGGCGCCCAGCGTGGCGGTGAGCTTTGCCGCCGAGGTGAAGCCGACGGCCGTACGGCCGCCCAGGGGAGTGCGGAAGAACCGGGCCGTACAGCCCGCTGGCCCCGACCGGACAGGGACGAAGAGAGGTCCGGCCGGGAACCGTTCGGAAGGCTCGGGGTCCTCGGCGTACTCGACTGCAGACATGGTGCTGCTCCTCGAAGAAGGCGACGTGCGCCGCCCGGTCGGATCGGCCGGGCGCTGAGACGAAGCTATGCCCGCCCCACCAGGGCCGGGCCCCCTCACTGACGGATGCTTGACGCGCGGGCCGGTACCTATAACGCGCTGCTGACGGCTGCGGGGAACGCGCTGCTGACAGCCGCGGGGGCACCTGGTCGGCGCGGCTGCGGGGACACCTGGTCAGCGGCCTCGACCGCCGACGCGCCCCGGCCGCTCAGGATCTGTCGTCCGCCGCTTCCCGGGCGTCGAGCGACAGCCGCAGGCTGATGCGGCGGCGCAGGGAGACGAGTTCGTTCTGCAGGGGAGAGGGCGGTACCGCCAGCACCGGGCAGGTGGCGTGGGCGAGGCAGTATCGGGCGGCCGACGGGAACAGGACGCGCATCGCGCCCCGGGATCCCGCGCCTATCACCAAGAGGTCGTCGGCCCGGTCGGCGGTTTCGACCAGCGCACGCCCTGCCGCGCCCCGTACGATCAGGCCCTGGAACGGTACGGCGGGTCCCGCGTCGCCGAAGGCCGTGCCGAGAGCGGCGAGCAGTCGTTCGGCCGCATCCCGCCGCAGGTCGGCCGGCGGGGGCGAGAACATGGACCGCCCGTGTGCGACCTCGCCGCCCGGCGGTTCCCAGGCCAGCACGGCCAGCAACTCGCCACCGGTTCGGCGGGCCTCCCCCACCGCCCGGTGCAGAGCTGTCAGGCTCCCGAGCGAACCGCTCACTCCGACCACCACGCGCCGTCGCCCGCTGTCGTCCATCGTCCTTCACTCCTCGGTCCACGCCGTCCCGGACATTCGGGTTTCATCGAAGCGCCGGGAGAGGCCGGCGGACTGCCCTGTTGGCGTACGCCTGACATCGACGGACCGGTTCATGACGCGTCGTTGACGCCGTTCACGTCATCGTGCGCCGAGTCCGTGCAGGAAGGTGTCCGCGACGAGGTCCGCCGCCTGCGGGGCGTCCATGGAGGGGAAGTCGTGGGCGACGGTGTCGACGAGCCGGCCGAGGGCCGCGCGGGTCCAGTCCGCGTCGACGTCGGCGCGCAGATGGCCCTCGGCGGCGGCGCGCCGCAGGAACGTGTTCAGCCGCTCGCTGAGCGCGTCGCGGCGCTCGCGCGCCTCGGGGTCCTGCTGCATCATCCGCCGCGTGTCGACGGGCCACTCCCGGCTGACGGGAATGATCCCCTCCAGGTAGCGGTGCAGGGCCACGGGAACCGGGGCTTCGGTGAGGCGGGCCTCGTCCAGGACGCGTTCGGACGCGTCGAGCTTGGCGTGGAAGACCGCGCGCAGCAGTGCCTCTCGGCTCGCGAAGCGGCGATGGACGGTGGTCCGGTCCACCCCTGCGGCTGCGGCGATGGCCGCCATCGACGTACTCGGGTCCTCCGCGAGGAGGTGTGCCCCGGTGCGCAGGAGGGTGCTCAGGTTGCGGGCGGCATCGGCTCTCATGAGAGCGGAATCCTATCGGACTGTTGCACTTGTTTCATTAAGAGTTCCGTGATGGATGCGCTACATCATAAAACTGCAACACTGGTGTTGCGCTTCTTGAAATAAGAGCTACTTTCGAGTTGTTCTCCCGTCGCAGGACCCGGACGCGGAGACGGTCGTTCCGTCGCTCGGCAGTGAACGACCGGTCTCCGTCGACGACCGATCTCCCCTTGGAAGGAAGCAACCATGGCCACCCCCGCTCTGGAAGACGACCGCTACGCCGAGGCGCTCGGCCACGCGCAACGATTGCTCGGCATCCCGCTGGAGACGTTCCTCGAACCCGCTGCCGGTGAGCCCGCCAACGGTGCGGACTTCAAGCGGCTCGCCACCGTGCAGACCTTCGGCGCCGCCTGGCCCCGGAGCGAGATCCTCGACACCCGCACGCGCGCCCTGGTCTCCGTCACGATCGCCGCTGTCCTCGGCACCCTGGAACCCCTGCGCGGACAGCTCCGCATCGCACTGAACAACGGTGCCACGCCCGAGGAGATCGCCGAGGTGTTCATCCAGATCGCCGCGTACGCGGGAGCCGCGCGTGCCTTCGAGGGGTATCAGATCGCTTTGCAGGTGTTCGCCGAGGCCGCGCGGGACCAGGAGCCTGGAGCAACGGCCGGCGCCTGAGATTCCCGGGTCGGCCCGCCCGATGTTCTGGACTTGCTGGTCCATTTTTTCGCTCGTACGTTGACGCACATGCCCTGTGTGTCAGGGTCCCGGCCGGCCGGAGGCACTGCCGCCTTCAGCCGCCCGGGTCCACGGTGAAGAACGAATGCAACGGAGTGGATCATGTCGATGCGTCTTGAGGGCAGGACCGCCCTGGTGACCGGAGCGACCAGCAACATCGGGCGGGCGATCGCCGAAGCCTTCGCCGCCCAGGGGGCGCACGTGGCCGTCTCCGGCCGGAGCGCCGAACGGGGCAGGGAGGTCGTCGACGGGATTCGGGCGCGCGGCGGACGGGCCGATTTCGTGCAGGCCGACCTGGACGGCAGCGCCGCGGCCTCGCAGGCTCTGGCCGAGGAGGCGACCGGCGTCCTCGGGGACCGGATCGACATCCTGGTGAACAACGCCGGCATCTATCCCGCCGACTCCACGACGACGACCGACGAGAAGACCTTCGACCAGGTCTACGCGGTGAACGTCAAGGCCCCGTTCTTCCTGACGGCGGCCGTCGCCCCCGCCATGGTGGAGGCCGGCCACGGGTCGATCATCAACCTGGGTTCCTGGATCGCGCGCCTCGGCATCCCGGTCGGAGCGCTCTACAGCTCCACGAAGGGAGCCATGGAGACGCTGACCCGGGCATGGGCCGCGGAGTTCGGGCCGCAGGGTGTCCGCGTGAACGCCATCTCCCCGGGGGTGGTGCTGACGGCGGTCCCCGGAGAGGAGCACCCCGCCGAGGTCATGATGAAGGGCACCCCGGCGCAGCGGATGGGCAGCCCCGAGGAGATCGCGAACGCCGCCGTGTACCTGGCGTCCGACGAGTCCGCGTTCGTGCACGGCATCGTGCTCGACGTCGACGGCGGCCGCACCACGGTCGCGGTCGTGGCCGCCTGACCCCCGGTGCGTCTTGCGGCGCGGCAGCCGCGCGGAGAACTCCGGGAGGCGCAGGGCGTTCGGGTCACTGTGTGGTGCGGGCTGCCTGCTTCAGGTCGTCGATCCCCTGATCGAGAGCGGCGCGCAGGTGGGTGGACGATCCCGTCGACAACAGGATCGACACGCCTCCCTGGATCGCGGCCAGCAGTGACGCGGCCCGCCGGTCGACATCGAGGTCGGCGGGCAGGCTGCCGGCCGCCTGGAGCGCTCTGATGCCCGCCGCGAGGCTCTCCTGCCAGCGCCGCATCAGCTCGACCACGATCGCCCGTGTCCCGGGGGTCGAGCGGCCGATCTGGAGGAACAGCGACCCGAGCGGACACTGGTCGCCCTGGTCCTCGTAGCGCTTGACGACCACGTCCCGCCACTCGCTCCAGGCCTGCCACGAGTCGAGGCGGCCCAGGTAGGGCTGCTGGTCCTCCAGGACCTGGTCCGCCTCGAACCGGGCCACCGCGACGAGGAGTTCGTCCTTGCCCGCCGGGAAGTAGTGGAAGAGCTGGCTCTTGCTGCTGCGGGTGCGCACCATGATGTCGTCCAGGGTGGCCGACGCGACGCCCTTCTCCCGCAGGACCGCCGCGGCCCCCTCGACGATCCGGCCCCGCGTGGCCTTCCCCTTGGCCGTCAGCTCACCACGCACGTTCCGCACCTCCTGGGAATGGACCAGCCGGTCCATCGTAGGGGCCCGCGGGGAGCCCGCCCGGCCGCTGCGAGGCGAACGGCCAGGCGCGCGGAAGTCCCCGGCCGCCGCCGAAGCGCCTCACGCTCACGCGTGGAGCGAGGTCAGCCACGGCCGGCACGAGGTCGATCGAAGGGGCCCGGGGCAGCTCGGCTGGCGTCAGGGCAAGGGAAGTTCACAGGCCGAGGTCGGACAGGCCTGGGTGGTCGTCGGGGCGTGGGCCCAGTGGCCAGTGGAACTTGCGTTCGGACTCGTCGATGCGCAGGTCGTTGATGCTGGCGATGCGTCGCCGCATCAGGCCGTCTTCGTCGAACTCCCAGTTCTCGTTCCCGTAGGACCGGTACCAGTTTCCGGAGTCGTCGTGGCACTCGTAGGCGAACCGCACGGCGATGCGGTTGCCCTCGAACGCCCACAGCTCCTTGATCAGGCGATAGTCCAGCTCGCGCTGCCACTTGCGGGTCAGGAAGGCGACGATCTCCTCGCGGCCCTGGAGGAACTCGGCACGGTTGCGCCACACGCTGTCCGGCGTGTAGACGAGCGACACCTTCTGCGGGTCGCGGGAGTTCCAGCCGTTCTCGGCGCCGCGAACCTTCTCCACGGCACTCTCATGGGTGAAGGGGGGCAGTGGGGGCGTGGCGGCCATGCTGACTCCGATGCGAGGAGGGGGTGGGCTGCGCGTGCGGTCGGGTTCGGTGTCCGTCAACGCTGGCGGATCTCCACCAGGCGTGGGCCGGTGGCCGATGTGCCCTTGCGGATGTACTCGGTGAGGTCGTCCAGGGATTCGGCCCGGTGCGTCTCCACGCCGTAACCGCGGGCGATGTCCAGCACGTTGAGGCCGGAGATGTCGAGGTACTCACCCTCGGGGACGTGCAGGATCTCCGAGAACTCCTGCAGCGCACGGTACTTGGTGTTGACGCACACGACGAACGTCACGGCCACGCGGTGGCGTGCCGCGGTCCACAGGGCGGCGGGCGTGTACTGCATCGCGCCGTCCCCGATCAGCGCGACGACGGGACGGTCCGGGTTGCCCAGCCGCAGTCCGATCGCAGTTGGCAGGCCCCAGCCGAGACCGCCCGCGGCGCAGTAGAACAGCGACTTGGCGCGGGTGATGGTCAGCCGGTCGCGTACCAGGTCCGACGAGGTCCACTCCAGGGCGATGACGGTGTCGTCGCTCTTGCCGGCCTCGACCGCGTCGAGGATGGCCTCGGTGGTGAAGTGCGGTCCGCTGGTGTCCGCTCGGGCGATCGTGCGCTCCGCGGGCCAGGGGCGCCTGCTCGGGGCCGCCGCCGCGGCGATCCGGGCCAGGGCGTCGGTCGGGTCGCCGACCGAGATGTGCCCGAAGGGCGCGCGGGCCGCCTCGTCCGGGTCGTCGGTGACCGCGTACACGCTGACGCCCGGGCGCAGGAAGTCGTCCGTGCTCGGTGCGTGGTAGCGGAACACGGGCGCCCCGATACAGATCACCACGTCGTACGGTGCCAGTACGTCCGCGACGGCGCCCGCGGCGGACGGGAGTTGGCCCTGGTAGCAGCGGTGCCGTGTCGGGAAGGGCGAGCGGGGTGGGCTGGGTGCGATCCAGACGGGCAGGCGGGCGCGTTCGGCCAGCGTGATCGCGGCCTGGAACCCTTCCTCGGTGTCCGCGCCCGGCCCGAGCACCAGGGCGGGCGCGGATGCGCCGTCCAGGGCCTGGACCAGGGCGTCGAGTGCCCTGTGCGGGACCACCGGGGCGCCGTCCACGCTGCGTTCGAGCAGGTGCGTCAGCGCGCTCTCCTCGGCGGGCTCCGTCCAGTCGTCCAGCGGGACGGAAAGGTAGACCACCCCGCGGGGTGCGGAGCCGGCGAGCATCAGGCCCTTGGACACCAGGGCGGGCCCGTCCTGCGGACGCAGCGGCTCTCCCGACCATTTCACCAACGGGTCGGCGAGCTTGACCGGGTCGACGTTGGTCAGCATGGCGCCGACCGGGACGTAACGCCGCGCCTGCTGGCCGGCCATGACGACCAACGGCGTGTGGCAGTCCGCCGTGTTGGTCAGGCAACCCATGGCGTTGCCTGTGCCGGAGGCGGCGTGCAGGTTGAGGAATCCGATGCTGTCCGACGCCTGGGCGAAGCCGTCGGCGATGGCGATCGCGGCGCCTTCCTGCAGCACCAAGTAGTAAGGGATGTCGTCCGGAAGCCCGGTGAGGAAGGAGAGTTCGTTCGACCCCGGATTCCCGAACACCGCCTTCACTCCGTGGTGGCGAAGAATTCCGTAGAAGGCGTCGCTGACAGTGGCCAAAGCTAGCCCTTCGTGAAGCGTGACCGGGTCGATTCTCCGACTCTCCGACCCTACGATCGGTGCACAGACCCGGCAAATTGCCTCATGCCGTAGGCCCGGCGGGAACATCCGCGCCCGTCCCCGGCGGCCGCGACCTCCAGGGACCGTCCCGATTGCTGCGCCTGTCGGCCGGCAATCCTCGACGCGCTGAAGCGGTGCCCCCGCGATTAGAGTGTGGGCGACAACGTGTTCACCCGGTCACCCTTAGTCGCTGACCGCTCCCTCGATGTCCTGTCTGCAGGTCCGAAGCCGACTCGCGGCGCTGAGCAATCCGTCTCGGGCGATGAACCCGAGAGACCCGTGGAGCTCTGGACCAGTTTCGAAAGGAACACAGTCATGCCCTTCGCCACCGCCAAGGACGGCACCCGGATCTTCTACAAGGACTGGGGGTCGGGGCAGCCCGTCGTGTTCTCCCACGGCTGGCCGCTCACCGCCGACGCCTGGGACGCGCAGATGAAGGTGATGGCCGACAACGGGTTCCGCGCCATCGCCCACGACCGGCGCGGCGGCGGCCGCTCCGACCAGCCCTGGGCCGGCAACGACCTCGACACCTACGCCGACGACCTGGCCGCGGTCATCGAGGCCGAGGACCTCCACGACGTCATCCTGGTCGGCCACTCCACCGGCGGCGGCGAGGTCACCCGCTACATGGGACGGCACGGCACCGGCCGCGTCGCCAAGGCCGTCCTGGTCGGCGCGATCCCCCCGCTGATGCTCAAGACGGACGCCAACCCCGAGGGTCAGCCGATCGAGGTCTTCGATCAGATCCGCGAGGGCGTGGAGAAGGACCGCTCCCAGTTCTACCGGGAGCTGAGCGCGTCCTTCTACGGCGCCAACCGCGACGACTCGACCGTCACCCAGGGCACCCGTGACGAATTCTGGCTCTGGAGCATGACCGTCGGGATCAAGGGCGCCTACGACTGCGTCAAGGCGTTCTCCGAGACGGACACCACCGAGGACCTCAAGAAGATCGACGTGCCCACCCTGATCGTGCACGGCGACGACGACCAGATCGTCCCCAAGATCGCCGCGGGCGACAAGTCCTCCAAGCTCGTCAAGGACTGCATCTACAAGGTCTACCCCGGCGCCCCGCACGGGCTCGCGATGGTCCCCAAGTTCGCCGAGATCTTCAACAAGGACCTCCTCGAATTCGCCCGCAGCTGAACAGCACCGATGGGGCGGTACAGGTCCGGGATGCCGCAGCCGGACAGGGGAATTGCTCACAGCCATGGGGCGCAGCGGCCTGATCCAGTGCTGCGGGCCTGGCCGTGCGCCTCCCGGATGCTGACGGGGCGGTGTGAGGCTACCGTCGTGTGGTGGCCAGGGACGTGTCGGTGGCCGCGGCGGGCTTCCCGCGCGAGCCGCTCTGCCTGGCCGTCCTCATCCGTCAGGAGCGCCCTTGCGGTGATCCTGGAACAAGGAGGCCTGCGATGGCCCGCTTTCCACGGCGACGGGATCTCCCGCTGGCTCTGGCGGCGGCCTCGATCGCCGCGACCACCATGGTCGGCGCGGCCCCGCCGAGCGGTGTCGCGCACGTCGATCGAGCGGCCGGCAGCCAGGCGAAACCCACGGTCGTCCTCGTGCACGGGGCATGGGCGGACACATCGAGCTGGGCCGGCGAGGTAAGCCTGCTGCGCCACGCGGGCTACTCGGTGCGCGCCATCGGCAACCCGCTCCAGGACCTGACGACCGACGCGCAGACGGTCAACAAGTTCCTCAACACCATCAAGGGTCCCATCGTTCTCGTGGGCCACTCCTACGGCGGTTCGGTGATCACCAATGCCTCCCAGGGAGTCGGCAACGTGAAGGCGCTCGTCTACGTCGACGCCGCCGCACCGGCGGTCGGGGAGACCACGGCGCAGCTCAGCGGCCCGACGTCGGCTCTGACCAAGGGGTCGCCGGCCGATCTGTACGACGCCGTGCCGTACCCGAACGCACCGCCCAACGCATCCGCGCTGTACCTGAAGGAGAACGTCTTCGTCTCCAAGTTCGCGAACAATCTTCCTCGTGACCAGGCGGTCGGCCTGTGGGCCACGCAGCGTGCCGCGACGACGGTGGCCCTCAACACCCCGTCCAAGTACGCGACGTGGAAGTCGATCCCCTCCTGGTACTTCATCAGCAGCGGCGACCAGATCATCACTGCTGCCTCGGAACAGGAGATGGCACACCGGGCGGGCTCCAAGGTGACGCTCTACAAAGGCGGTTCACACCTGACACTGGTGTCGGACCCCGCGGCGGTGACCAAGGTGATCCAGTCCGCCATCTCGTCCGTGAGCTGAGGCAGCCGCACGGATCCCGGAGTCCGGCCGCCCGTTGTGACGCACGGGCGGCGCGGCCCGTGCGTCAGGGGCCGGTGTGGACGTACGCCGCCCACATCGACGGATGGTCGGGCCAACCCCGCGCCAACCGCGCCACGGCGTCGTGCAGCGCCGCAGCGCAGCCGTCCGCCTCGAATCCGCCCTCCCCGAGCGCCTGGTAGAGGCGGTCGGCGACGCGCAGCGAGGACCGGTCGGGAACCGGCCACAGCGTGCCGATCACATGGTCGTAACCCGCGAGCTGGAAGCCGGACAGCAAGTGGGCGGCCTCGTCCGCGAGTCCCGGTGCGACCCGCGCGGTCGAACATGCCGACAGGAATGCCAGTTCGGCTTCCACCAGTCGCATGCGGTACAGGTCCGCCACGGTCAGGGGCGAGCCGCGATGGTCGTGCACCAGCAGCCGGCTCTGTGCCGGATCGTCCAGATCGCTGTAGGCGTGGCAGGCGAAGTGGGCCCACGCGTGCCGTGGCACCGCGCCCAGCACCTCGCTGCGCACGGCCTGTTGCCCCACGAGTGTGGTCACGCGGCCGCCCAGCGCGCGACTGAAGAGCGCCGCCTCCTCGACCGCCCCGGGCAGGTCCCGCTCGCCGGGCGTGCGAGGCATGACGACGGCGAGCCCCCGCGGTGCCGTGCGGGAGGTGCGCCGCCGGTCCGTGCGCCGACGCCGCTGCCTGGTGTGCAGCAGGGCTCTGACGGTTGTGGTGTAGGACGAGACGACCAGCGCCGGCACTGTCCGGGCAGCAGCCGCGCCGCCGTCGCGGTGGCGGCCCGCCGCGTGCAGCGGAAGCAGCGACAGCACCCCGGTCGGGCACCACCACAGGCGGGGCGGGGATGCCGTCGGCCCGATGGCCAGGTGATCGAGGACGGGTTCGGCGACGGCGTTCCACAGCCAGGCCAGCGTGTCGTGGAGGACCACCTCGCACTCACCTCGAGCACGGGCTCGGCCGGGCTCCCGGATGTCCTCCAGCGCTCTGACGAACTCCACGGTGTGCTCGTACACCGTGTCCACGTCGACTGCCGGCAGCGCCACCTGCTCGACGCCCGTGCCCGTGAGGATCAGCGCGTCGGAGCCGTATCGGCTGACGTTGACGACCACGACCGGACCGCCGGAGGCAGCTTCGGAAAGCCGGGAGACGTCCGGTGGAAGCAGGAAACGCGCGAACTCCGGGACGGCGCGGATCCGTTCGATCAACTCCTCCAGTTCCGCCGCCAGCGCCTGCCGTCCCGTGGAACGGGCCGGCAGCCGGTCCGGGCCGAGCGTCAGCGGCACCGTCCCCGGCACGTCCGGTCCGGCGTCCAGCGCGGCGCACAACTGCTCGAAACGCGAGGCCAGTTCGGGTTCCCGCGCCTGGAGATCCGTGAGATCCACCCGGGTGTCCAACATCTGCTGCAGGAGCACCCCACGTCCTTGTTCCACCAGGACGAGGGCTGCTTCCGGGCCGGCGGCCCGCAACGCGCAGGCGGCCGCGTCGGCCGCAAGCCCGTACAGGTCCGCCAGCTCGTGTTCCTGGTCGGCGCGATCCAGGCGGCGCGTGGTCAGGCGGCCCAGCAGGCCCACCGCAAGGGACAGCGCCTCGTGTGCCACGTCCATCCGCTGCGCGCTGACCGCGGCATCGGCCCACTCGGCGGCGGCCCGGATACGGATGCGGGGCGTCGCGGTCGGCGTCCTGGCCGCCTCCTGCAGGATGTCGAGGGCCTCGCCGAGCCGGTGGTCGTCCGGCGGCGCCCCGGGCCGCCTGGCCGAGCGGTGCAGCGCGATACCGACGTGGATCAGACGCCGGGTCCGATCGGGAAGCCCCTCGTCGCTGTCGGCCAGCGAACGACGGGCCGCGTCGAGCGCCTCCTCGAGATCCGCCGCACGCGACGCGGCCGGGGCCGCGGTCCAGCGGTGCAGCAGGAGTCCGGCAAGGTTGGCCAGGAACAGCGTGTGAGAGGGGGAGCTTTCGGGCTCGGCCTGCACCGCGTGGCGCGCGGCGACGACGGCATCGTCCAGGTCGGTCGGGCCGGCGGTGAAGGAGTAGCGCGTCAGCAGGACGGCACCGAGATTGGCCATGGCGGTGGCATCGGCCGACCCTGCTGCGGCGACCGCGGAACGCGCGACGGCGAGGGCCTCCTCGACGTCCGTCCGCCGCCGGCTCCGCCGAGCCACACTGCTGAGCGCGCCCGAGAGATTGGCCAGATAGATCGCACGCTCCGGATGGTCGTCGCCGATCTCGGCCACCGCGGACCTGATCGCCGTGGCTGCCGCCGTCAGGTCCTCGCGGCGGCCCGCCTGGTCGAACAGTTCCGTGAGCGCGATCCCGAGGTTGGACAGCCTCCCGGAACGCTCCGGACTGCCGGCAGGGGTGGCGTCCACGGCGGCCCGGCCGAGAGCGACGGCGTCCTCGAGGTCGAGGGGGTGCCCGGTGGCCTCGAACCGCCTCAGCAGGGCCCCACTGAGATTCGTGGCGCAGGTGGCCCGGTGCACAGCGGTGTCCGGCATCCGTGCGTAGGCATCGCGGAGCAGTGCGACGGCCCGCTCGAGGTCCGCGAGTCCACCCAGCCGGGCGTGCCGTGCCTGCAGGGCGGTACCGAGGGCCACCTGGCGCAATGGTTGCTCCTGGTGTCCGTCGGGTACCACGGCGACGGCCTGCTCGGCGTGGCGCACAGCCTCGTCGAGCAGGCCGGTGGAGGCGTCGAGTTCCGCGAGCTGCCGCAGCGAGAGGCTGAGCTGCGCCAGCCGCAGGCTGCTGCCGTGATGCCCGTTCTGGCTCAGCGCCACCGCTGCCCGCCCGGCTTCCACCGCATCCGCGAGGTCCTGCCGTCGCCCGCCACGCGCGTACCGGCTCGAGAGGATGCTGCCGAGATTGCCGAGCCGGTCCGGGCTCTGCCCGAAATCCGCGGCACGCCGCGCCAGATCGACCGCCCGGTCGATGTCCGGCATCTCGTCGGAGAGCTCGAAGCGGTGGCGCAGCGCCAGGGCCAGGTTGGTCAGCCGGCGGGGGTCCTCGTGGCCGGCTGCGGAATCGAGCTCCACCGCCTCCTCCGCCACCTGCACCGCCCGGTCCAGCTCGCCCGGTCGACCGGTGGCCTCGTACGAGGCGATCAGGGCCGAGGTCGCATTCATCAGGATCGTGACCCGCTGGGGATGGCCACGCGACAGGTCCACCGCCGTACGGGCCGCGCCGACGGCTTCCTTCAGGACGGCTGTGTCGCCGCTGCGCCGGTAGTTCTCGGCCAGTGCGATACCCAGGACGGACCATCTGGCCGGCAGCTGCGGCGCGTCCCCAGGGGTGAGATCGAGCGCCTGCCGGGCCAGTCGGACGGAGCGCAGGAGGTCGTCCAAGAGGTCCTGTTCGCCATACCGGCCGTACAGGGCCTTGCCCAGGTTGGAAAGCAGCATCGGCAGATCGGCATCGTCGGGGGAGGTTCCCTCGGCCGCCTCCTCCAGCATGCGAACGCAGCGGTCGAGCAGGAGCCGGCTGTGTGTGCGCTCCGCGATCGTCAGGAGTGCCATGGCGTTGTCATGTGTGGTGCCGGGGGTGTCGGACGCCGCTGCCGGCACTTGCTCGAAGAAGCGGCGTACGGGGCCGGGGAGCCGCCGCGGGTTCTCATGGAACAGCGGCCGCAGCACTGCGGCGGCGGCTTCGAGGTCGGCGCCGCCGGCGTCCCGAGGCGCTGCCTCGTACCGGTCCCAGTAGAACCAACCCGCCCTGGTCCGGGCCTCGACGTCGTCCGCCGCGAGTTCGCCCACCAGGTCGGCGATCTCCCGGTCGAGTGCGGGATCGAGGACGTGCCGCCCCGCCCGTTCCCCGCCCGTCCGAGCCCAGCGCGTCCAGGACTTCGGCAGCTCCATGCGGTCGAGCATCGCACGGAACAACACGGCATCGAAACGGGCCTGTTGGGGAGGGGAGGGATGGAGGAGGCACCGTTGGACGGTCCGGCCGGTCCGAGTCGCTCACTCAGCAGGAGTTGCGCCCGAACCCAGATACATCCGGGACGCACAGGCGGTCGCTTCCCGGCGCGCGGCGAGAGCCTCCTTCCGCTGCCCCAGCTCACCCAACCGGGTGGACAGGGTGTTGAGGGACGCGGCGAGGTTGGACACGTGGGCGTCCGGATTTTCCCGGGCGAGTGTGCGGTAGTGACCGACGGTCTCGCGGCTCGCGGCCAGAGCTTCCTTCCGCCGCCCCAGTTCACTCAACCGGGTGGAGAGGGTGTTGAGGGACGCGGCGAGGTGGGGCAGGTGGGTGTCCGGATTCGCCTCTGCGAGGGCGCGGTAGCGGCTGGATGCCTCGCGGCTCGCGGCCAGGGCCTCCTTCGGCCGCCCCAGTTCACTCAACCGGGTGGAGAGGGTGTTGAGGGACGCGGCGAGGTGGGGCAGGTGGGCGTCCGGGTTCGTCTGGGCGAGTGCGCGGTAGTGGCCGACGGCTTCCCGGCTCGCGGCCAGACCTTCCTGACGCTGCCCCACCGCGCCCAGGCTGGTGGACAAGGTGTTCAAGGACATGGCGAGGCTGGGCAGGTGGGCGTCGGGATTCGTCTGGGCGAGTGCGCGGTAGTGGCCGACGGCTTCCCGGCCCGCGGCCAGGCCCTCCTTGCCCTGCCCCACCATGCCCAGGCTGGCGGACAGGATGTTGAGGGACGCGGCGAGGCTGGGCAGGTGGGCGTCCGGATTCGCCTGCGCGAGGGTGCGGTAGTGACCGGTTGCCTCGCGGCTCACGGCCAGGCCTTCCTGACGCTGCCCCACCGCGCCCAGCCGGGCGGACAGGTTGTTCAGGGAACCGGCGAGGCTGGGCAGGTGGGCGTCGGGATTCGTCTGGGCGAGTGCGCGGTAGTGGCCGACGGCTTCCCGTCCCACGGCCAGGGCCTCCTCCCGCCGCCCCACCACACCCAGGCTGGCGGACAGGACATTGAGGGACATGGCCAGGTGGGGCAGGTGGGCGTCGGGATTCGTCTGGGCGAGTGCGCGGTAGTGGCCGACGGCTTCCCGGCTCACGGTCAGGCCTTCGTCGTGCTGTCCCACCGCGCCCAGGCTGGTGGCCAGGTTGTTCAGGGAACCAGCGAGGTGGGGCAGGTGGGCGTCGGGATTCGTCTGGGCGAGTGCGCGGTCGTGGCTGACAGCTTCCCGGCTCGCGGCGAGGGCCTCCTCCCGCTGCCCCACCGCACCCAAGCGGGCGGCCAAGGTGTTCAGGGACACGGTGAGGTTGTGCAGGTGCGCGTCCGGATTCGCCTCGGCGAGTGCGCGGTAGTGCCCGACGGCTTCCCGGATCGCGGCCAGGCCTTCTTCCCGTTGCCCTACCGCGCCCAGGCTGGCGGACAGGGTGTTCAGGGAGGCGGCGAGGTTGTGCAGGTGGGCGTCGGGATTCGCCTGGGCGAGTGCGCGATAGTGCCCGACGGCTTCCCGGCTCACGGTCAGGCCTTCGTCGGGCTGCCCCACCGCGCCCAGGCTGGCGGACAGGACGTTGAGGGACATGGCCAGGTTGGGCAGGTGGGCGTCGGGATTCGCCTGGGCGAGTGCGCGGTAGTGGCCGACGGCTTCCCGGATCGCGGTCAGGCCTTCGTCGTGCTGTCCCACCGCGCCCAGGCTGGCGGACAGGTTGTTGAGGGACATGGCGAAGTTGTGGAGGTGGGCGTCCGGGTTCGTCTGGACGAGTGCGCGGTAGTGGCCGACGGCTTCCCGGATTGCGGCCAGGCCTTCGTCGGGCTGCCCCACCGCGCCCAGGCTGGCGGACAACGTGTTCAAGCACATGGCCAGGTGGTGCAGGTGGGCGTCGGGATTCGTCTGGACGAGTGCGCGGTAGTGGCCGACGGCTTCCCGGCACGCGGGCAGTGCCTCCTCCTGCCGCCCCGTCTCACCCAACTGGGCGGACAGCGTGTTCAGGGACGCGGCGAAGTTGGGCAGGTGGGCGTCCGGGTTCGTCTGGGCGAGTGCGCGGTAGTGGCCGACGGCTTCCCGGATCGCGGCCAGGCCCTCCTCGCGCCGCCCCACCGCACCCAGGCTGGCGGACAGATTGTTCAGGGACATGGCGAGATGGTGGAGGTGTTCGTCAGGATCCGCCTGGGCGAGTGCGCGGTAGTGAGCGACGGCTTCCCGGATCGCGGCCAGGGCCTCCTCGCGCCGCCCCACCGCACCCAGGCTGGCGGCCAAGGTGTTCAGAGATGCGGCCAGGTGCTGGAGGTGGTCGTCGGGATGTGCCTGGGCGAGTGCGCGGTAGTGGCCGACGGCTTCCCGGATTGCGGCCAGGCCTTCGTCGTGCCGCCCCACCGCGCCCAGGCTGGCGGACAGGGTGTTCAAGCACATAGCGAGGTGGTGGAGGTGGGCGTCGGGATTCGTCTGAGCGAGTGCGCGGTAGTGGCCGACGGCTTCCTGGATCGCGGCCAGGGCCTCCTCCCGACGCCCCACCGCGCCCAACCGGGCGGACAGGTTGTTGAGACATCCGGCGAGAGGGGGCAGGTGGGCGTCGGGATCCGTCCGGGCAAGCGTGCGGTAGTGACCGGTGAGGGTGTCAGCGAGGCGTAGCGCGGTGCGAGCGAGGCGCTGGCTGGAATCCGGGAGGAGGTCGTAGAGGGTGGCGAGGTCGCCCAGGGTAGCGGCGGGGTCGGCGGTGATCGTGTCGAGCGCGGCGGTGAGAGGGGCGGGGTGGTCGGTGCGGGTGGCGGTGTCGACGACGGCCGCGGCGAGCTGCTGGGAGCGACGGGTGCACAGGGCGGTGAGCCGGTCGTCCATGCGGTGGTTGAAGACGGGGTGGGCGGCGGCGCGGCTGTAGACGGTCAGGAGCTGGGTTGTCTGGGTGTCGTCGGCGCCGTCGAGGAGGTGGTCGGCGAGCGCGGGGTCGGCGTCCAGGCAGCGGCCGACGTGGCGTTCGGCGAGGCGGTCCGGCTGGAGGGTGCCCCAGGGCAGCGGGGCGATGGCCGGGTACAGGGCGGCGATCCAGGCGGTGACGGTGTCGCGCCGGTCGCGAGGCTGGTCGGCCAAGGCCGGCAGTCGCCCCCACAGCGCGTCGGCCTGGTCGCGGTCGGCAGCGCCGGCCAGGTGGGCGGCGGCCAGGGCTGTCTCCAGCGTGGCGGTGGACAGGCCCGGGCTGAGGCCGCGGGCGGCGGCACTCTGGTACCAGTAGCGGCGCTCGTGTCCGAGCAGGCGGTCCTCCACGTCCTCCGCGTCTTCGCGGGCTGTGTCGCCCACGGCGCGGCTCGAGCCGGGCCCGGCCGCGGCCGAGTCGATGCGCCCGGCTGTGGTGGTGTCGAGAAGGTCGGCGAGAGCGGTCATGTGAAGGGTGAGGGCATTGCCGTAGACCTCCTCGTGCAGTCGCACCGGCAGGGGAAGGTTGCCGGCAATGGTGGGCCAGTCGTGGCTGGCCAGGCCCTTGACCTGGCCCAGTGCTGACGCCAGCGCGCCGACGGCTGCACGGTAGGCGCGGGGCCGGGCGTCGGGGTCGCTCTCCAGGGGCGCCAGCAGGCGGGTGGGGGCGGCGTCCAGATAGTCCTGGGCAAGGCTCCCGGCGGAAGCGGCCTGGCGCCACCAGTCGCCGTCGGTACGAGCCAGCAGCAGCACCTTGAACGGAGCTGTGCCGGGGTGGTCGGCGGCGGCCTCGACCAGGGCGGCCAACTGCTCGGCGCGCGTTTCGGCGTAGTCGAGGACGACCAGCAACGGCTTGGAGACGTCCCGTACTTGCCGCAGCTGATCGGCCGTGGCGTCAGGACGTGGCCACAGCACGACCCACCGATCGGCGGTGAGCAGCGAGGCGAGGTGATGGGCAAGGCGGGTCTTGCCCTGCCCGCCGGGCCCGTGCAGGAGCCACGCTCCGAACCCGCTCCGGGCGCACCAGGTCGTGAGTTCTTCCAGCAGTTGCCGACGGCCGTGGAAGGGGACGGTCTGCCGTGCGGCGGGCAGGAGCGCGGCCGGTGAGCGCACCGGCCCGGTGCCTCGGGGGCCGGTGGCCGGGTCGGCGAGGTGCTGCAACTCGACCGCGTCCAGAGCGGATGGCGAGGCGCCGTGCGTGGCGAGGGCGGCGCGGAAGGCCGCGTCGTGATGCAGGACGTAGGCGGGGACGGTGTTGAGCTGTCCGTGGCCGGAGTGGGCCCGGTCGGAGGCCACCACGCCCACGAGCAGGCGGTCGCAGCAGACCGCCGCGCCCGACAGCCCGCCCCATGGCGAGGTGCCGGGCGCCGACCACTGCGGCGGATGCTGGAGGAGGTCCATCACATACTGGTTGTGGGTGATCCCGCTGCCCGGGTTGAGCCGGCCGTGCAGTTGCGCGGTTTCCACCGCCCGGCTCTTGTGCTGGGCGAGATCGGGGACGCCCCAGGTCTCGCACTCGGCACCGGGCCGGTCGGTGACCAGACGGCCCCAACGCACCGGTGCGACGGGCGCGTTCCACCCGGGGCTGTCGTCGACCAGGACGAGCGCGGCGTCGTCCCGGCCGCCCGACGTGCCGCACCACACGACCGCCCCGTCCAGAGCGCGGTCCCCGCCGGGGTGGAAGACCTGGACCTGCCGCGCGATCGGCGCCACGCGCTCCTGCTGCGGAACAGTGACGACGTGCGCGGAGGTCAGCACCAACCGCCCGCCCAGCGCGTAGCCCGACCCCGGACCGCCCGGCCCCGTCACCCCGACAAGCCGCGATCGCTCCACCCCGACACCCCCGTTGACCCGTCACCGACCCAGAACCGCGATCCACAGGACCGCCCCGACTCCTCGCGGGTCAGTCCTCGATGCGTTCCGAGGCGTCCCCGGGGCCCGCGGTCCGGTCGGAGCTGCCGCTGACCAGCAGGTCACCACCGTTTACCCCCTGCGGGGTCAGCGTGAACTTCACCCGGTGCGTACGACCGTGTGAGACACCGGCCTTGGCCTCGGCCCCGACCGCCCACAAGCGGAATCCCGCCTTCACGCTCGCGTCCGCGCGGATCTCGACCTCGAACTCCATCTCCACCGGGCCCACCGCGAACACCACATCCGGATGACTCCCGCCCACAGCCGCCGCAGAGATCAACTCATCGCGCACCGCGGCCACCGCAGCCACCAAAGGAATATCCATGGACACCCACCCCTCACACGACAACATGCCCTTACGGTGCCAACACCGTAGAACCGTCATCACGCCACTCGCAGCCCATCCTTCAACCTCACTGCGTCGGAGAGCGGAGGGAAGCAAAGGGAAACGCCTCAACGGCCTTCGGCTGGCCGAGGGTTCGGGCCGGATCCCGGTTTCGCAGTCCGTGCGGTATCCAGGGACGCTCCCGAGTTGCCGGGAAAGCCGTTGGGCTGTCCGACTCGCCTCAGGCATGATCGACTCGTGGACACCTACCTGGAGACCGAGCGCCTGGCCCTGCGCCGCTTCACGGCCGATGACGCGGAGCTGCTGATCGAGCTGGACAGCGACCCGGCGGTGATGCGCTACCTGACCGGCGGCAGTCCGACCGCGCCGGAGCTCGTCCGCGATCGCTACCTGCCGAACATTCTCGCCGGCTACGAGAAGTGGGGCGGCGACCTCGGATTGTTCGCCGCGCAGGAGAAGGACGGCGGCGCGTTCATCGGCTGGTTCATCCTGCGTCCCGAGCCGGACGGCCCGCTGGACGCAGTCGAACTCGGCTACAGGCTGCGGCAGGCGGCTTGGGGCAAGGGTTATGCCACCGAGGGCTCGCGGGCCCTGCTCGGCAAGGCGTTCGCAGAGCTCGGTGTGCGCACGGTCTGGGCTGAGACGATGTCCGTGAACCACGGTTCGCGGAACATCATGGAGAAGCTCGAAATGAGGCTCGTGGACACCATCCCTATTCCCTCGGACATGGAGATGGTCGAGGGCTCCGAGCATGGAGGCGTCCGGTACGAGATCACCAAGGAGCAGTGGGAGCAGCAGTAGCAACGGTTGTGAACGGCCGTTGTGCATCCACACCGACCGGAACCGGTAGATGCACGACAGGAGTTGTACCAGGTTGAACCCGAGGCCCGTGGCACACATCCTGTTCTGGGGTCAACCCGCGAAGGAATGAGCGTTGACCACCAAGGCCGGGCGATTGCCGTCAGCGGTGCAGGGCCCATGGGTCGTCGTTCTCCGCCGGATCGGGCTGTTGCGGATGGAGCATTTCTCGGACGCAGCGCCGCAGTCCCGTCTCGCCGGACCCTCCGGCGGCGGCCATCCAGGGCAGCGTTTCCATGGCGAGGGCCCGGCCGTCGGTGGCGAGGTCGTCGACGACGGCGTCCAGGTCATCGGGCGCGGGTTCGTCGGTGAGGCACAGCCAGCCGATCGCAGCGGCCAGCCGGACCTCGGGCGCCTGTGACCGGTCCCGCCACTGCTGTCGCGTCCATGCGGTGGTCGGCGAGTGGGGGTGGGCGCGGGTGGCTTCGGCGGTGGCGAGGACGAGAGCGGCGCGGACCATCGGGTCCCGCTCGAGCGAGCCGGGTGCGGAAAGCGCCGCGGATGGTCCGATGGGGGTCGGTGGCGGTGGCCAGGGCGTAGGCGGCGTGGATGCGGATCGCCGGGTCGAGGTCGTCGAGAAGGGGCCGCAGGACTGCGGTGTCGGCGGTGATCGCGGCCCGGGCGGCGGCGACCGACCAGCCCGCCGGGTAACCGGTGACCTCGACACCGTAGTCGTCGCAGAGACCGTCCTGCTGGGTGCCGGTGCGATGGAGCAGCAGTCCGTCGCGGGAGGCCACGCCGAAATGGCGGGCGCGGGCCGGGGCGGAGACTTCGGCGAGCGCGTCGGCACGGTGGGGATGTCGGGTGTCGGCGGCGATCCGGATCAGGAACGGTACGGCGAGCACGGCGGCGGCCCGCATGTCGTTGGCGCTCATGCCGTCCACCACGCCCGCTCCGGTGCGAACGGGCGAGTTGCCGGTGTGCAGCAGGTGAACGGCCTCCCTGACCCGGTCCCCCCGAGGGAAGTGCTCCCAGGGGACTTCGTCGAGTAGGAATCCGGCCTTGGTCTCGGGCCGGATGGCGGCCACCACCGCCCGCACGTCGAACGGCCCGCCCACGAACGCGGCCAGGTCCGCCCCGTCCGTCAACGCCCGGCACATCGCGAACGTCGGATCGGTCCGCCACTCGCCCATGTCACACCACCCCACTGCCGAGTCCGATCGGAGCCGATCCTGCCCGATCGGACCGACATCAGTGGCTGCTGCGACGCGAAACGAGCGTACGCAAGCCGAGCCCCTGACGCTCCGGTGATGAGACGGACCCTCCGGGCGGAAATGACCGGAATGCCGAGAGCTGGCTACGGGCTCGGCAACGGTTCTGGCCGGACAGTGGAGGTGTGCCGTCGGTGCGGCCCTGGACGGAGAGGTGTGAGGTCATGACGTTCGAACATCCGGCGCGCAAGCGTGAGGACGGCCGACGTGGGCGGTTCGAGGAACTCGCCGAGCTGGCTTCGAACTTCACCAGCTCGCCGTTGTTCGCGATTCTCTGCCTGTGCCTGGTGGTCGCGTTCGTCGCGGTGCACGTGGCCGGGCTGCCGACGGAGTGGCAGCTGTTGGTCGGCGACTCGATGGGGGCGGTGACGCTGTTGCTGCTGGCGATGCTGAAGAACGCCGAGCGGCGGGCCGAGCACGCCATCCAGCGCAAGCTCGACGCCATCGCCCGGGCGATGCTGGAACAGCAGGAAGGCCGGCGTGGGCAGGCGCACGAGGACCTGAAGGCGGCCGTCGGCATGGAAGAGCGTCTGTGAGGCGCAGCTCGGTGGTCCAGGCCCGGACGCTGATCGCGACGTACAGCACAGCGGTGCCGGCAGCGAGCTGGGCCGGCCAGTCGCCAGGGCGTCCGACGTGCAGGCGGCGCAGCGCACTGGGTACTCGGCAGCGGTCCACAGTCACACACGCGGTTCGGGAGGTGCCATGACGGGCCTCGGATCCTTCGTGTCGTGCGAAGACCAGACCCCGGCCGACCCCGTCGAACAGGCGCGGACGGCCGAGCAGGTCGGCGGGGACCGGCAGCAGTGTCTCGGCTTCTGCCGCACCGAGGTCCGGCCGGTGCCGCACCTCGTCCCGCCGGATGCGAGGGAGACCGGCAGCGCTCGGAGGTCGGAGGTCGAATTCGGAGGACGGGTCAAAAGGGAGCAGCGGGGAACCCGGACGCTGCAGATCGCCACGTCCGTGCGGATCCGGCGCCGCCACCTCCGTGAGCGCTTCGGCTCGGAGCACCGGCGGGCGATCAGGAACAAGGTCGTGGACGATCTACGAGAAGCCGTGCACGACGCCGACGGGCTCGCCCCGGGCACGTCATGCGGACCTCGGCCACCATGTTCGTCCGGCACAGAAGGGTATGACCATGCCCCGTGGATCCAGCCCGAAGCGGGAGCGGCAGTACGAGCACATCAAGGACAGCGCGCTGGATCGCGGCGAGAGCGAGAAGCGTGCCGAGGAGATCGCCGCCCGCACGGTGAACAAGGAACGGGCCCGGCACGGAGAGTCGGAGACGGCCAGCCGCAGCTCGATCGAGGACATGTCTTCCTCCCGGCGCGGCGGGCAGCGCTCGCACAGCGGCTCCGAAGGCCCGACGAAGGAGCAGCTGTACAACGAGGCCAAGCAGCGCAATGTGCAAGGCCGTTCGAAGATGAACAAGGAGGAGCTCGAAAAGGCCCTCGGCCGATAGGAGTCCACGAGGGCGGGCGCTGTGCCTGCACTGCCGCACCGACGGCAGCCCGCCCCGCCGGAGCCCGGGCAACTGCGTCCTGCGGAGTCGGCGGACTGGAACACATGGCTGGACCTGCCGTTTCGTGCGCGTAGGTCTGCCCGTGGGCGGGTGAGCAGGGCTTCGGCCCTGGCCCGTTGCGTCGCGGTCGGCATGATCGCATCACTGTTTTCATCCGGTGCGGCCGTCTGCCGCGAGTGGGCGGCCGAACACCTGAGGCGCCCGGCCGACCGAGCGCCGGCCCGGGCACGTGGGCTCAGCCGCCGACCGCGGTTCCGGCGCAGTGTCTGGGTACTCGGCGAGCACCGTCACCAACCCGTCTCGGACGATGCCCGGTGACACCGACGCCCGTCCGAGTCAGCCGAGGAGGGACGTCGCGATGTCTGCGCAGTCCGGGCCCGGGGCCGCTCGTGAGGAGCACGGCGCCGTGGAGGGGACGGGCGAGCACGCCCCAGAGACAGGCTCCGCGGGTGGTGCACCGGCGTTCTGGTCCCAGTTCCCTCAGTCTTCGCGCCGGGATCCCCGCGGGCGGAGTGGGCGGTCGTGGGTGACCGTAGGCTTCGCTCTGGGCCTGGGAGCGAGCTTGGCGTGGCTGGCGGTCCAGACGGTCCTGCGGGTGAGTTCGGTGCTGACCTTGCTGCTACTGGCCGTGTTCATCGCGATCAGTTTGGAACCGCTCGTCGTGTGGTTCACGCGCCGGGGTCTGCGGCGCGGCTGGGCCGTCGCGATCGTGCTGACGGGCTTCATCGTGGTGCTCGGCGGTTTCCTGGCGCTGGTCATCCCGCCGGTGACGAGGGAGATCTCTGCACTGGTCGACGCCGTACCGGGCTGGTTGCAACAGCTTCACGACCACCAGTCGGCGATCGGGCGCCTGGAGGACCGCTATCACCTGGTCGAGAAGGCCAGGCACGAGATCGACTCGGACAGCGGAGCGACCGGCTTGGCCGGCGGAGTCCTGGGTGCAGGCCACATGGTCCTCAGCGCTCTCACCTCCGCGGCGATCGTGATCACGGTGACCGTCTACTGCATGGCGGCACTGCCGGCCGTCAAACAGTTCTGCTTCCGCTTCGTGGCGGCCAGCCGCCGCGAGCGTGTCGAGGGCGTGACCGAAGAGATCATGAACCGGACAGGCAAGTTCATGCTCGGCAACCTCGTCACCTCGGGCATCGCCGGAGTGGCGACCTTCGGCTGGTGCGCGGCCCTCGGTGTCCCGTATCCCGCCGCCCTGGGCATCTTCACCGCCCTGATGGACCTGATTCCGATCGTCGGCTCCACCCTCGCCGGCATCGTCGTCAGCCTCGTCGCGCTGTCCGTGTCCCTTCCCATAGCGATCGCGACAGCCGTCTTCTACATCGTCTTCCGGGTCGCCGAGGACTATCTCATCGTGCCGAGGGCCATGCAGTTCGCCGTCGATATCCACCCGCTGGTCACCATCCTCGCCGTGCTGGTCGGCGGCGCGCTCCTGGGCATCATCGGCGCCCTTGTCGCCATCCCGGCGGCCGCTGCCGTAGGCCTGGCGCTCGACGAGTACGTCTTTCCCAAGAGAGAACGGACATGACGCAATGCCCACGGACGGCGCTGCCCGGCCCGACGCAGGGAATACGTCTGCACCGGGTGGGGTAACGCGTGCCCGCCTGCCCGCACACGGCGATCGAGTAACGACCGACCGCGGGATGGGCACGATCGCCCGGCGGGGCGAGAAGTGATACACCGTCGGTCCCGGCCGTGCCCAGGTCATCACCCGCGAAAGCCTCCGTGACTTGATTCCGGGCCGAGTGCTAGCGTTGCCGACGGCGAGGCCGTGAACGGGTTTCCTTCTCAACTACCTTATGAAACAAGTTCTTTCGCTTTCCTCGCCGTCGACAGCTACGGGCGGTGTCCGCGCTCACCGCGCGAGCGCCGCCCGAGTCGTTACCGTTGCCGAGGAGGCCGTCCCGTGGAACCCGTCACGCTGATCACCGGTGGCTCGACCGGAATCGGCGCAGCCACCGCCCTCGCCCTGCTCAAGCAGGGCCACCGGGTGGCCGTCACCGGACGTGACGCGGACAAGCTGGCCGCCTTCGCCGTCTCCGCCTCGGCGGGCGAGCGGCTGCTGACGATCACCGGTGACGCCAGTGACGAGCACGACGTCGCCGCCGCGGTGCGCCAGGTGACCAGCACGTGGGGCCGACTGGACAACGTCGTCGCCAACGCCGGATTCTCGCTGCCGGGCAACCTTGAGAGCCACACGCCCGACAACATGCGTGCCATGGTGCTCACCAACGTCCTCGGCCCGGCGCTGCTGGTCCGCGAGACCCTGACGCACCTGCGGGAGTCCAAGGGACGGATCGTGATCATCGGTTCGGTCGCGGGGGTCCGCAACACCCCCGGCAACCTGTACTCCGTCACCAAGTGGGCCGCCCACGCGCTCGCCGAGAACACCCGGCTGCTCGTCGGCAAGGACGGCGTCGGCGTGACCGTCGTCGCGCCGGGTGTGGTGGACACGCCGTTCTGGGACAAGCGCGGCGGCACCCCCGAGGCGGCGCCCTCGATGACCCCGGAGCAGATCGCCGACATCATCGCCTTCACCGTCAACCAGCCCGCGGGCGTGGACATCAACCACATCACCCTGCGGCCGACCGGTCAGACCGGCTGACGCGCACGGCGCCCGCACACGCTCGCCCACGGCGCGCCCGCCACCCGCGCGGCTACGGCGCCTACACGCCTACACGCCTACGCGCGGCTACGGCGCCTATACGCCTACGCGCGGGTACGGCGCCCACAACCACCCGCGCGTGCACGGTGCCCACGCCCGCACGCGTACGTATCGCGCTCACGCGTGTGTCGCGTGAAGGGCGGCGGTCAACAGGCCGCCGCCCCAAGCGCGTACGCGGGTGCTCGTACGCCCCCGGCCGCCGCACCCGCTAGCCGTGTACGTGGGCACACCCGGGGACGACCACCCCCGTCCGCTCGAAGTCCGCCACCGTGGGTGCCCCCATCAGCGCCATGACCTCCTCGAACTCGCCCATGAGCAGACGCAGTACGTCCGCGACCCCCGCCGCGCCCGAGTGGGCGAGCCCCCACAGCGCCGGGCGGCCGACCATCACCGCGTCCGCACCGAGGCACAGTGCCTTGGCGATGTCGGCACCGTGGCGGACCCCGCCGTCGAGGACGACCGCGCACCGTCCCGCGGCCGCGTCCACGACCTCGGCCAGGGCATCGGGCGCGCCACGGGAGAAGTCCAGCTGCCGGCCTCCGTGGTTGGAGACGACGAGCCCCGACACCCCGTGCTTCACGGCAAGTTCGGCGTCCTCGCCGGTCAATATGCCCTTCAGGACCAGGGGCAAGGAGGTGATCCCCCGGAGCCAGGCGAGGTCCTCCCAGGTGATGGAGGCGTCGAACTGCTCCCTGGAGTGCCGGGCAATGGCCGATTCGCCGTCCTTGCCGCCGTGCGAGGCGGCCATCACGTCGTGCGCCACGTTGACCGCCCGGATGCCCGGTGGCACCGCGAACCCGTTGGCGGCGTCACGAGGGCGGAAGGCCACCCGGGGCGCGTCCACGGTGAGCACGAGTGCGCGGAACCCCGTGGCCTCGGCCCGGCGGACCAGGTCCGCGAGGAGGTCGCGGCGCTTGAGCCAGTACAGCTGGAGCCACAGCGGTCCGGTGGCCGCGGCGGCGATGTCCTCGAGGGTCCGACTGGCGAACATGCTGACCGTGAACAGGGCCCCGGTCTCGCCCGCGGCCCGTGCCGTCGCCACCTCGCCCTCGGGGTGGGCGAGTTGGTGGTACGCCATGGGGGCGATGCCCAGGGGGGCCGCAAGCCCCGCGCCGAGCAGCTCGGTGCGCGGGTCGCAGTGGGAGACGTCCACGAGACAGCGCGGCCTGAGCCGGATGCGGTCCAGGGCCGCGCGCCCCTCCGACAGCATCGACTCGGTACCGCTTCCGCCCGCGAAGAAGTCCCACACCGGACCCGGCAGGCGTTCCTTGGCCGCCGTCTCGTAGGCGTCCAGCGTCAGCACCACGGTCTCTCCGATCGCCGTACGGTTTCGCAACAGTGTTCACAACGGGTGTGCGCGGACGGGCTGTCAGACCGTCGTGCCGGTGGCCTGCGCGGTGAGGAAGGCGGCAAGCCGGGCGATGCCCTCGGTGATGACCTCCGGGCTCTGCGCGCTGCACGACAGCCGCAGTTGGCGGGTGCCGCCGCCGTCGAGGTGGAAGTCGCTCATCGGGGTCCACAGCACGCCGTAGTGACGCGCCGACACCTCGAGCGCCTTGTGGTCGGCCTCGAAGGGAACGGTGACGACGGCGAAGAAGCCGCCGTCCGGCCGATTCCAGGAGATGCCCAGCTCGGCCCTGCGCGCGGCGGGGAAGTGCCGCTCGAGCTCGTCCAGGAGGGTGTTCATGTTGGTGCGGTAGTAGGCGATCGTCCCCGCGTTCGCCTCGCGCAGCCGGCAGCCGTTCTCGACGAGCAGTCCGCCGATCACGGCCTGAGCGACGGTCGAGGTGTTGACGGTGGTCATGCTCTTGATCTTGGACAGTTCGTCGGCGAGCAGCGTGCGTCGGCCGTCCGGGCCGATGATCTCCTGGTCGGCGAGGACGTATCCGACCCGGGCACCGGGCAGTGCCGTCTTGGCGAAGGAGCCCAGGTGCACCACGCGGCGGCCCGTGTCGAGGGCCTTGAGCGTGGGGCGCGCGGACCCGGTGCGGACGAAGAAGCCGTACGGATCGTCCTCCAGGACCAGCAGGTCCTCCTCCTCCGCGACCCCCAGCAGGCGCTCGCGGTCCGGCAGGCTCATTCTGGTGCCGGTCGGGTTGGCGAAGTCGGGGACCACGTAGAAGGCACGGGGGCGCTCGCCGGCCGCCCTGGCGGCGCGCGCTGCCGCCCGTACGGCCTCCGGGTCGGGCCCCGCGGGGCCCTCGGGCACGGGCCGCACCCGGATGTTCAGCAGGCGGGCCACGCCGGTGATGCCCACGTAGCACGGTGAGCTGACGAGCAGAGTGTCCTCGGGGCCGGCGAACAGCGCCCGCAGGATCAGCAGCATGGCCTCCTGACAGCCGGTCGTCACCACGACCGCTTCCGGGGGGACCTCGATGCCCTCGTCGTTGGCGACGGTACGGGCGATCAGCTCGTGGATGAGGCCGTTGGTGCGGCCGTACTGGAACAGCTGGGTACGCACCCGCTCGCGCGAGAGGCCCAGGGTGTGTTCCAGATAGTTGGTGTAGGTGCGCAGGTGGCGGGCGAGGTGCTCCGGCTCGAAGTCGCCCTCCGTGGGTCTGCCGGGCGCGAACGAGATGGCCTGCGGGAAGCGGCTCACGACTTCGTTGAGGAAGTTCATGGCGTCGAGGACAGGGTCGTCGAGCGACCCGTGCAGGCGCTCGCGTGCCATGGCGTGCTGATGCGACGGGGCGGTCTCGGTCACCGCTCAGACTCCTCTCGGCACGGCCACGGGGGCCCTGCTCAGGGCGGGGGCAGTGGTGCGTAAGGGAATCCGGGCACGGCCCTGCACGCCGCGGACCAGGGCGGTGGTGAGCCGGTCGGTGTGGGCACGCCGCTGTTCCGGGCCGTCGGCGGCGCTCAGCTTGCGCAGGGCGTCGGCCACCCGGTCCAGGTCCTCGGAGAAGCCCACGAGGATGTCGGCGACGGCCACCGCGTTGGAGCTGAGGATGTCGGTCCACAGGTCGGCGTTGCCCGCCGCGAGCCGGGTGATGTCCTGCAGGCCCTGACCGGCGAGCGCCAGCTGGGACGGGTCGCCGTGCAGCAGCCGCCCCGCGAGCAGGCTCGACACCAGGTGCGGGACGTGCGAGGTGAGCGCGACCGCGCGGTCGTGTTCGGCGTGGGCCATCACCACCGGCCGTGCCCCGCACAACTCGGCCAGCTCGCGGGCGCGTTCGACGGTCCGTGTCCGGGTGTGCGCGGACGGCGTGAGCACCCAGGGCCGGCCGTGGAACAGATCGCCGCGGGAGGCCAGCGGGCCGGACTGCTCCCGGCCGCCCATGGGGTGCCCGCCGACGTAGCGGGTCAGGTCGCAGCCGGCCTGCGCCGCCTCGCGCTGCGGCAGTTCCTTGATGCTCGCCACGTCCGTGAAGTCATGTGCGAGACCGTCTCGTTGATGCTGTCTGAGCGCCGCCGCGACGTGCCGCGGCGGTACAGCGATGACGGCCAGGTCGACCGGTTCGCGCGGGGTGCCCGTGACGCCGGCTCCGAGGTCCGCGGCGGCGCGCGCAGTCTCCGGGTCCGCGTCGATCAGATGGATGGTCACGCCCCGGCCCCGAAGGGCCAGGGCGATCGAGGTACCGATCAGGCCGGTCCCGACCACTGCGGCACTGCGCATCAGTGATCGCTCCACAGCAGTGGCAGGAACTCGGGGTCGCTGTAGTCGGGTGTGCCCTCGGCGGTGCGGCGCACGAGCACGTCGTGGTTGTAGCTCACCCGGGTGCCGTCGGAGCGCAGGAACTCGCGGTAGCGGTTCTCGCCGTCCTGGAGGTGGAAGGAGATCGCGCGGCGCGGGCGGTCGCTGACGTTGGCCCCGCTGCCGTGGTAGGTGCGGCAGTGGTGGAAGTTGACGTGGCCCTTGGGGATGAAGACCGGGATCTTGGTGACCTCGACCCCGTTGAAGGCCGCGTTCTCCGCGAGCATCTCGTCCAGCTCGGAGCGGTCGCGCTCGGCGAAGTGCAATGAGGTGGTGTCGTTGTCGGCCGTCTCCTTCCACAGGTGGCTGCCGTCGACCATGGTGATGGTGCCCATCTCCTCGCCGCAGTCGTGGAAGGGGATGAACGCCGTCAGCATCCGCTCGGAGGTGGAGGTCGACCAGTAGTGGCGGTCGAAGTGCCACGGCACGATGTTGGACTGCTCCTGCGCCACCGGGGGCTTGTAGATGAGCGTCGACTGGAACACCCGGATCTGCTCGGCCTGGGCCAGACGCGCGGCGACGGCACCCAGCAGCGGCTTGCGCAGGATGCGGCCGATGGTGTCGTCCTCGTAGTGGATGTAGTCGTTGTGCCGCTGCACGTCGCCCTTGTCCGGCTCCCAGTAGGCCAGCTTGGGCGGGCGGGTCGGCAGGGTTCGGTCGCGGTGGCCGGCGTAGAAGCGCTCGCTGGCGGACTCCAGCAGCTCGACCTCCTCGTCGGTGAACAGCTTCTTCGACAGATACCAGCCGTGCTCGGCGTAGAACGCGACGTCCTCGTCGGTCGGCAGCAGGGCGCGCTCCTCGGCGGTGAGGGCGAAGCTCTGGGTGTCCTGGATGGTCATGGTCTTCCTCACAGGTGGGTGGTTCGGTGGAGGGGAGGCACGGCGCGCGGGGTCAGAGGAGGGCCTTCTCGCGGGCGACCGCCTCGTAGAGCGCCTTGATGTTGCCGCTGCCGAAGGTGCGGGCACCGTGCCGGTCGATGACCTCCCAGAAGAACGTCCTGCGTACGTGCTGGGACTGCGTGAAGATCTGGAACACCTGGCCCCAGTGGTCCTCGTCGATCAGCACGTTGGTCCGGCGCAGGTCCTCGACATCGAGGCTGGAGCGTTCGAAACGCTCCTGGAGCTGGTCGTAGTACGAGCCCGGCGTCTGCAGGAAGGCGACGCCCTGCTTCTCCAGGGTCTGTACGGTGCCCACGATGTCGTCGCAGAGCAGCGCCAGGTGCTGCACTCCGGCGCCGCCGTGGCGGGCCAGGAAGGTGTCGATCTGACCGGGCTCACGGTCGGTGACCGGCTCGATCAGGGTGAAGGTCACCTTCCCGGACGGGCTCTGGACCACCTTGGAGTCCATGGCCTGGGAGCCGACCTCGATGAACTCCTCGAAGATCTGCGAGAAGCCGAACACGCTCTCGTAGAACGCGACCGTGGGACGCAGCTGCCCGGCGGGCAGGCAGATCGCCGCGTGGTCCACGGTGTTCAGCAGCTCCTTGCCCGCCTCGGGGTCGGTGGCGATCATGTCCATCACGCCGGGCATGAACTGCGCGCGGTCGCCGCTGCGTTGGACGAACCGGTGGGCCACGTCGCCGAAGCCCAGGACCGCGGCGGTGACCACCTCGGTGCCGTCCTTGCTGTGGACGGTGGGCTGCTCCACGGCGACCGCGCCGCGCTCGACGGCCGTCTCGAAGGCCTCGACGGCGTCGCCGACCTCGAAGGCGATGTTGGCGACACCGTCGCCGTGCTGCATCACATAGGACGCGGCCGGGTGAGAGGGAGTGAGCGCGGACGTGAGCACCACGTCGATGCCGCCCTGACGCAGGAGCAGCGAGCGGTGGTCGGCCTGTCCGGTCTCGGGACCGGCCTCGCCGCAAATACGGAATCCGAAAGCGGTGCAGAGGTAGAACGCGGACTGCTGGGTGTCTCCGACATAGAACTCGACGTGGTCTACGGCCCCGATATCCATGACAAACCCTTCTGTTCCCACACCGGAAAGGAGAGAGTTGAAAAGTTGCGAGATGCCTGCTGGAAGTGACGGGCGGGTGAATCTTCGGATTCCGTCCCGCGGCGCCTGCCGGTCCATGGTTCAGGCCGGCACGCGACTCGTCCTAGAGAGTGGAGAACTCGTTCAGCGGCGACCAGACACCGTAGTCGCCCCGACGGTAGAGAAGTGGCTCACGGGCGAAGACTTCGAAGCCTTCGACCCGGCCGATCACAAGCCGATGGTCGCTCACCTCGATGACTTTCTCAACCCTGCATTCCGCAAACCCGAGAGCAATTTCGGTGAGCAGTGGCGCGCCTTCGGCGAGAGCCGAGGGGCGCCATTCGACATGTGTGAACTTGTCCGTTGCCTTGCTCGCGAACACCCGGGAGGCGTCGCGTCCGGACGAGGAGAGGAAATTCACCGCGAACGCCTGCGACTTCACGATCGCCGGCAGGGTACGGGACTCCTTGCCGACGGAGACCAGCAGTGTCGACGAGGCCGCCGACACCGCGCAGACGGCATTGCTGGTGAAACCGAACGGCTGGCCGTTTCCGTCCGTCGCCGTCACGATGGCGATCGGGGTCGGAAATGAGCCGAAGAGTTGGCTGAAGCGTACAGAACCGATATCCATCACGATCCTCCGCGGAGCAACACGTGCGCTGTTTTCGGGCAGGCCGAAAGGGCTGTGGGCAGATGCAGGAGTCTTCGGGCAGCCCGAATCAACCGACGGCCCGGTAAGGCTCTGACGTCGGTGAGGCCGGTTGTGGAGGTACTCGGCGACTGGTGGCGGGCCGGTGGCCCCCCCCGGAAACCGCCCCCGCGCCGTTGCGGCGGCGGTTTCCCTGTTCGGCTATTCCGCGGTCGCGCCCACGAGAGTCATCTCCCGTGCCGCGATCGCGTGACCGAAGGCCCGGATCGTCAGCGGCAGCATCAGCGCACCGAACACGGTGAGCGCCGCGGCCAGCACCAGGACGAGTTGTTGCGGTCCGAGACTGGACCCGGAGCCGGCCACCAGAAGACCCGCGATGGGCATGGCCAGCATGTTGAGCAGGTAGAACGGCCCCATCACCTTTCCGAGGTGTTCCTCGGGAAGGACCTTGATGCGCTGCGTCCGGTTGAAGACGTTGAAGTACGTCACTCCGACCATGGCCGCAACGAACGCGGGGGCGTACAGCAGTATGGACGAGGCGAAGCCGATCAGCAGCAGACAGGCGCAGAGCAGGGCGAGGCCGAAGATCCCGAGGACGCGCACGTTGACGTACCGCAGCAGGAACGGGATGACCAGGAGATTGACGATCCCCAGCACCCCGATGCAGATGTTCAGCAGGGCGAACGACGACTCCGGAGCGTGGAACACACCCGTGACGAGCGCGGCGTTGGCGGCGAGCACCACGGCGAACACCAGGTTGATCGAGAAGTTGAGCGAGGCCAGCAGGACCAGCGGTCTGCTGCGCATCAACAGGCTCCAGCCCAGGCGGAGTTCGGCGACGATCTCCGCCGCTCCACCGTTGCCCGGCGCACGCAGGCCGCGCGGCAGCGGCAGCCAGCACAGGGCGGCGACGGCGAAGACCGCGCCGGCCGCGCCCAGCAGCCAGACCTTGTCGATGAAGGCCACGCCCAGCATCGCCAGGGCGGGGCCGACGGCCATCGCCGAGACCTCCATGCTCTGCACCAGGCCCTGGATCCTGGCCACTTCGGTGCCCTTGGCCAGCTGGGGCACGACCTTCTCGACCGACATCCGCACCGGCGCCATCAGCAGCGAGAGCAGCGGAGCGGCAGTCATGAGGATCGGCGTCAACAAGGACGGCGCGGCCAGACAGCCCACGAGGGCGCCGCCGAGGACGATGGCACGTCCCGTCGTGACGACCGAGAACAGCCGCGCCCCGCCGTCCCGGTCGGCGAGGAGGCCGGCGAAGGGGTAGGCGAGCAGGGCGGGGAGCCACTCGATCGCGTAGGCCAGGCCGAGCGCCGACACCTCCTTGGTGTCCTGGAAGATGAGCAGCGGGACGGCGAACATCACCATCTGCTCGGCGACCACACCGAGGAGGACTCCACAGGCGAACAGCCGCCGGTGCAGCGCGGATCGCGCGGTCATGAGATCGACCTCTTCCTCGTGCTCGGCCAAGCGCGGCCAGGACCCTTCACCGCGACACCGGTACGGTCTCGATGCGGAAGTCCGCGATGATCCGCCGGATGTCCTCCTCGACGGCCGACTCGTCACCGGTGAGGATGAACCGGCCGCTGTGCACCGCGTCGTAACTGCCGCCGGGCTCCATCACTTCACCGGGCGTGGGCACCAACTCCCGCCAGACCGAGGCGAACCGGTCGCGCATGGAGGTCACCGAGACCACCTCGGCCGGCAGCGAGGCGGGCTTGGGGATGATCAGCCAGCCGCCGGACGGGTCGCCGGTCTGCGGCGGTACCGTCGCGCCGCCCTCGCACAGGGCGTCCAGCCACAGCTCGAAGAGGTTCACCCCGAACAGCCTGTCCGTGAGGTAGGGCACCTCGGCCCCGCCGATACGTCCCGCGATCTCCAGGAACACCAGGTCATCGTCGGGCGTGACGAACAGCTCCAGGTGGAACGGCATCGACGTCATGCCCAGACCCGCCACACAGCGCCTGCTGAACTCGTGCACCCGGGTACGCAGCGGCGAGTCCTGGACGACCACCGAGCCGAGCGGCTGTCCGCCGGACTCGAAGGCGAGGCAGTCGTTGACGTAACGCGACACCGCCATGAACGGGACGCCGCCCTCGGCGTCCGCGAAGCCGTCGACGTGGTAGATCGCGCCCTCGATGAACTCCTCGAGCTCGTACTCGGCGAGGTCCACCTCCGACAGCAGTGCGGTGAGCGCGGCCTCGTCCTCGACGCGGTGCACACCCATGCTCGCGGCGCCCGACACGGGCTTGAAGATCAGCGGGAAGCCGGTGTCGCGGGCGAACTCCAGAGCGGACTCGGCGCTCTCGCAGGCGTCGAAGCGGGGCACCCGGACGCCCGCCTTGGCGACGAGTTCCTTCATCCTCAGCTTGTCCCGGTAGACCGCGACGTCCTCGGGACGTGGCCCGGGTATGTCGAGCGCCGCACGGACCTCGGCCGCGATGCCGAGGGTGAACTCGGAGACGGCGATGAGCCGGTCGACCGGGCCGACCTCGTCCGCGACCCGGCCGACCGCGTCGCGCAGCGCCTCGAAGTCGTTGACGTCCTCGATCTGCACGGTGCTCGCGATCCGCTCCGCGGGGGCCAGGACACCCGTGGCGCCGACCGCGTCCACGACGTAACTGACGCGGTGCCGCTCGTGGTCGATGAGCTCCTCGAAGCGGCCCATGGAGAAGTCCCAGCGCGGCCCTTCGGTGAACCGGGGCCAGCGGTTGACGACGACAATGTGCACGACTCACTCCTCCGTTGCCGCGCGGACCGTCCTGGTCGACAGGGTCCGTCCGGCGAACTCGATGACTTCTTCCGACTGCTTGTCGCGGAGCACCACGGCCGCCCCGGGGCAGGGGGCCGTGCCCCCGACGCGGACGAGCGGCGGCTCGTACCCCCGCCGTCCGCTCATGACTCCTGCTCTTCGAGCCGGCGGATCAGCGGGGCGACATGGGTGAAGAAGTTCCGCATCTCGTCGCGGGTGGGCCAGCCGGAGAAGATGAACTCGCTGATGCCCGCCGCCTTGTAGCTGTGGATGTAGCGGGCGACCTCCTCGTGGCTGCCGACGATGCACAGTGCGGGACCGCCGCGATAGGCCACGGCGCCGGTCCAGATGTAGGGCGAGAGCCACTCGTCCTTGACGCTGTCGGCCAGCTGGTACGAGGACTTGACCGCCTCGGAGTCGGTGGTGTCGACCCACTGGCGGATCCATGCGGTGTGGTCCTCGTCGGGGTCGCGCATGAGGTGGGCGAGCTCCGCCACGGCCTCCTCGCGCGTGTCGCGGGAGAGCACGTGCATCCGGGTGCCCACCCGACGGCCGGCGTCGAGCAGCGGCTTGCCGGCCACGGCCAGGCTCTCGGGGGTGTCGCCGTAGCGCAGCCAGCAGTCGCCGGAGGCGATCGCCGTCTGCTGGGCGACCGCGGAGGCGCCGCTGATGTAGATCTCCGGGCGCCGCCCGCCGCCCTTGTGGCCCAGGCCCAGCGTGGCGTCCTTGATGGTGTAGTGCTGTCCGTCGTAGCTCAGCGGCGACTCGTCCTCCCAGAGACCGCGGATGACCTCGAGGAACTCGTTGCAGCGGGCGTAGCGCTCGTCGTGGCTGAGGAAGTCGCCGTAACCTGCCTGCTCCGCGGGGGAGATGCCGGAGACGATGTTGAGGGACATCCGTCCGTCGGTCATCCAGGACAAGGTGTTGACGACCTGGGCGAACAGGGTCGGCGACATCAGGCCCGGACGGTACGCCAGCATGAACTTGACGCGGTCCGTCACCTGCGACAGGGCGCCGAGGACGGGCAGGGGGTCGGGCAGGTAGTTGGAGATGCCGAACAGCAGGCTGTCGACACCGAGTTCCTCGGCCTCCTGGACGAAGTCCCTGACCTGGCCCATGTCCAGCTTGCCGATGTTGTACTTGTCCGTGGGCTTCGCCTGTCCCGTGTCGGGCGGCGAGCACCAGTGGAGACGGAGGGGTTCCATCGTGCGTCTTCCTTCCGTTGCGGGCGCGAGGCACGCGTTCGCGCGCCAGGCGCCTTACGCGCGTGGCGTTTCAGGTGATTGCGGGGCTACGGGTGCGACAGGTCCTGCGGGTGCGGCGCGCCTCAGGCGCTGAGCACGCGGACGCGCTCGCCGATCTCCGACCACCGCTCATGGGCCTCGTCGGGGGAATCGGCGGTGAAGACGACGGCGGCGATCCGGCAGCTGTAGTCGGCCTCGTCCGTCTTGATCGCGGCGCCGGGCCGGACGAGGACATGGCTCGCCACCACCCAGGGCTCGGCGGCCAGTTCGTCCCAGCCTTCCAGGCGGGCGTACGAGCCCACGCCCGCGGCGGTCAGGAACCGGATGCCTGCCGCCTTCGCGACCGGCTCGCGGTAGGCCCCTGAGCGCTCGGGGTCGGCACCGGTGATGTCGGCGAGGACCTTGCCGGGCAGCATGAGACCGGTGGCCATCTCCATCAGCTCGGTGATCTTGTCGCCGGGCAGTCGTGCGGCGATCTCCATGAGGACCGGGCGGCCCTCGCTCAGGCGCAGTTCGCAGTGGAACGGTCCCGTGGTGATGCCCACCGCCCTGACCACGTCCGTGGCGTAGACGGCCAGCTCCTGGCGGGTGGCCTCGTCCAGCGGGGCGGGCGTGAGGTGGCCCAGTTCCAGGAAGCGGGGCTCGGGGCCGAGCAGCTTGCGGGTCACCGCGACGACGACCGCCTCACCGTCGCGTACGTATCCGTCGGCGCTGTACTCCGTGCCGGGGACGTACTGTTCGATGATCGCGTCGTGGGTGAGGGGGCGGTCGAATTCCAGGCCCTCCTCGGCGTGCATCGCGGCCAGCGCCGCGCGCGCCTCCTTCATGGTGTCGACGCGTGAGACGTGCACGCTGCCCCCGGAGTCCACCGGCTTGATGACCGCGGGGAGACCCACGTGCGCACAGGCCTCCTCGAGAGCGGCGGGGGTACTCACCACCACCCATCTGGGGACTTCGAGGCCGGCGTCGGCAACGGCCTGGCGCATCTTCCCCTTGTGCCGGACCTGGTCGACGGCCACGGGGGTCAGGGCGGGTAGTCCGAGGAGCGCGGACAGATGCGCGGCACCTGGTACGTAGTATTCCCCGCCGGCCACCACCGCGTGAATGGGGTGACGTTCATGGGATTCCAGGACAACCGCCTCGAGGGAGGCATTGTCATTGGTGTCTGCGATGACGATCTCGGTGGCCAGGTCACGCACCGCGTCGGCGATGACACGGCCTTCTCTCTCATAAGACGCGACCACGACATCCCAGCCCTGGGAATGTGCGTGCGCGATATAGGCGTTCGCCGAGAAGGCAGGCTGAACCACTAAAATACGTAAGGACACAATAGCTCCTCGAAATCTCGCTCTGAGGCCAGCGATGGATTCATCGGGGCAGCACTCGACCTGCGTCAGGGCATGACGAGGCTGACCGCTGCGCCGAGACGCGGGTAAGGTGTGCAAGCTGCGAAACGGCTGGCGCACCGCAACATGCATAGAAGTTGACGGATCAAATTCCGTACGGCACCCACGAGTGGTCGGTCGTGGGTACTTACCTCGGTCTGGACACCCTCACGTGCGGCGAATCCCAGGAAGGAAGGGAGAAGACAGTCAACCGGGCCCCCGTGCCATTGACGCTCGACAAATCCCCTGCGTGTCGATCATGATCCTAGAGGGCGGCACGGTTCAGGGTCAACAAATCCTGGAAGTCAACCCGACCGCGTTAGTCCGGTCCCTTATGTCGACTTTGGCGAAACAAGCCCACAATCGCCCCGACGGCCATGTCGAACGGGGACTCCCTCCGGAACCGCCGCAGGTGCGCTGTTCAGGAGGAGTTTGCTGTGCCGCAGGTTTCATTCGTGGTTGCGCAGGAAGGCGGGGATGTCGTCGCGGGTCGGGTAGTTCGGCAAAGGTGCCGGCTTGCCCTGGAGGAAAGCAGTGATGACGGCGACGGCTCGGTCGTCGTTGTCGTCGAGGCCGTTCCATATGTGGTGTCCGACTCCGGGCATGTACTGCGTGCGCTGAATGGCGGGGTCATGGGCGAGTACGGCGGTCGCCCATTGGCGGACCTGGGAGGAGCACTCGGCGATCATCAGCATCGCGGGGGTCCGGGAGCGCCCCAGTCGCGCGGCGACGGAAGGTGAGTCCTTGACCGTCTGCTGGATGCGGAGGCTGGCGGCGGGGCTGAAGGAGAAGTTCCGTGCGGTGTCCTCGGCGGGGATGCGGTGCGCGTCGCGCGCGCAGTAGGCGGATGCGGTGTCGCTGCCGAGGTCGGCGGCGGTGAAGGCGTTGTCGCCCTCGGCCTGTCCGATCAATCCCGTGTCGGGGGTGAGGAGTCCGAGTCGCATGAGGCCGAAGGCCACGGCGTACCGGGGGATGTGTGTCGATCGCGGCCCGGTCATGGCCGGCGCGAGGCCGCGTGCGGATTCTCGGCCCTTGTGCCCGGTGATGTGTGCGGTGGGGCCGTCCATGGGGCCGGGCTCGGCGATGACCGCCCGGTGCAGGCGTGCGGCGACGCGCGGGGCTGCCAGGGCTCGGGTGAGCACGACCCCGCCCGAGGAGAATCCGAGGATGTCGACCTTGCCCTGGTGCAGGCGGTCGATGAAGGCGGCGAGGTCGCGGACCGACCTGGAGATCGTGTACTGGCTCATGGGGAGCAGGTCGCTTCGCCCGCCGCCCGCCTGTTCGTAGGCGTAGACGTCGTAGCCCCGGCGTGCGAGGAGTTGCAGGAACCGGTGGTCGAGCACCGAGACGGCGCGGACCGGGCCGCCGTTGAGGTACACGAGTGGGATGGGGTGCCGGGCGCCGGGGTTCGCGGGCGGGTAGTGGTACACCGCCACCCGGCTGCCCGTGGCCAGGCTCCAGTGCTGCGTGACCACGAAGGGCAGGGCGGGTGGATACCGTCGGGCCGTCGGTACGGTCGGGATGCACACCGCCGCTGTCAGCGTCGCGGCGACGATCACCGGCAGGAACGGCACGAGTCGCACAGGCCAGGCGCGGTGCCGGCCTCGCCACAGCGCGAGGACGGCTCCGGCCCCGAGGGTCGTCAGCCATGCGGCCAGCCCCGAGCCCGCTCCGTCCGTGAGGGCGAGCAGCGCGAGAAAGACGACGACCAGTGTGGCGACGGCAACCAGTGCCGACAGCAAGCGTCCGGTGCAGCGGACCAGGCGTATCGCGGGCGTGGGCACGGCATACCTCCGACAGTTTCAGAACGCTGTTTCAAAACGACGTTATCAGAGAGGGTAGGCTGCTGACCGTGGGTAGGCCGAGAACGAACGACGAGGCCGTCAAAGAGCGGCTGGTGGAATGTGCGACCGAGATGCTCGCCACTCGTCCGCGGGAGTCGGTGACGGTCCGTGCCGTGGCCGCCGCTGCCGAGACGTCGACGACGGCGGTGTACTCCTTGTTCGCCGGCAAGGACGGACTGATCGGTGCGGTGCGCGACAGAGCCGTCGCCGGCCTGTTCCAGGACCTGGCGGCGGTGCGGACCTCCGCGGACCCCCTCGCCGACCTCTACGCGCTCGCCGTCGCCTACCGTCGATGGGGCCGCGGTCACAGCCACCTGTACACGGTGCTGTTCGGTGGTGTGCAGTCCTTCGACCCGTCGGGGGAAGTCGGTGCCCGTGACCCGATCGGTCCGCTGCTCGCGGCGATCGACCGCGCCTTGACGGCGTCCTTCCTCGACGGCGAGGCCACATCCATCGCCCTGTCGATCTGGGCCACCCTGCACGGACTCGTGACTCTCGAACTGGCCGGGGCACTCGACGCCACCACGGCCGAGTCCGCGTTCGACTCGACGATCCACGCCACGCTGCGCGGATGGACGACTCCGGAGTCCTGAGGATGCGGTGCGGGCGTCGTGGTCGGCTCGCGTGCGAGGAGCCGCGGCGTTGTCAGTGGCCTCGCCTACTGTCGGGGCGGTAGAGGCCAGGTGCGTTGCGTGGAGGGGGAGTCGGTGTTGCGCGAGGACGAGCGGGTGGCGCGGACGGCAAGGATCCGCCGGCTTGCGAACGACGGGGATGTGCCGGGCCTGGACCGGTACCTCTACCACCTGTGTGCCGACAGCGGTGACGACCGGGCCTTCGACGACGGCCAACTGATCGGCGTACTGCGGGAGATACCGACCCCCACCCGAGTCCTGCTGCTGCGACGGATGACCGACGGACTGGAGGAGACGGCCGTGCATGCCCCGCAGCACTGCCGCAGCCTCGCTTCGCTGATCACCCTGACGGCCCACGGGCTGACCGCGGAGCAACTGGCCGCCTGGCGCGAACCTCTGATGACCGAGGCCGCCGCGGAGATGGCCCTCTGGGAGGGCTGGCGGCTGACCTGCCTGGTCGAGGTGGAGCAAGCGGCAGGGCGGACACTGCCCGATCCGGTTGTCGCCACCGTGCGCAGGACCGCGCTGACCTCCGACTCGCCCGGTGAACTCCGCACGCTCGCGGCCCGCATCGTGGAGCCCGTACTCAATCCCGGCGAGCCGTGGGCCGAGCGTGTGATCGCGGATCTGACCGGGGCGGAACCCGTGTGGCACGCGCTCGTCGCCCACGCCCTCGGCGCGACCGGCTCCCGCCCCACAGGCAAGTGGCAGCGCCTCGGGCGCGAGCTGCTGGCGGAAGCGGGACCGGATCGCGCCCGTACGGCGATCACCTCCTGGCTCACCCCGGCAGGTGAATCCCGCACTACGCCGGTGAACTCCCGCCACCGCACCGGTACCGCCGGACTCGAACTCGACCCGTTCAACGCTCGCGCGCTGCAGGGCCTCGCGGCGCTGCTCGCTCTCGCACCGGCGCATCCGCAGTCGGCAGCCGCCTTGGGCGAACTGGTGGAAGCGGCACTGATTCGTCTTTCCGGCATCGGTCCGCGATCACCGAGGACGGCCAGTGCCGCCGTGCACGCTCTGGTCCAACTCGGCGACGAGGACGCCTACGCCGAGCTCGGCCGACTGGCCGGCACGGTGACATACCGGCCCACCCTCCGGGCCGTCATGGCCGCCCTCGCCACCAGGGCCACGCAGCGATCGTCGTCGTAGCGGTCACGGAATGTTCCGGCCCGCGGAGGGGCCGTCCGGGTGCCGAGGGTGTTCGTACCGGCGGACACCCTCGGGTTCCCCGATGCGCGGCCCGCCGGGTGCCTGCCGTGCCGAGCCCGTACGGGCAGGGGTGCCGTGTCAGGCTGCCGATCACAGCGATGTTCCAGCGGTCGCGCGACGGTGGCACGGCATGGCTGACGATGATCGACGGAGTCGAGTGGGTGGGCGTCATAAAGGTCACCGCGGCCACCCTCCCCCCCCGCCTCCTGGAGGACAGCCAGGCGCCGGCGGGGCTGGCGACCCTGCTGGTCGTGTCCAAGTCGGTCTTCAGCGACCTGGTGATCATGCGGGGAGCGCTCGAGCGCCATGACCATCCAGGCGGAACTTCCGTGGGCGTTCCTGCCGCCGCGCACCATCGGTACCGCTCAGGTCACCCCCAGCGCCGTCCTGGAGCCCGCCCACGACATCGGCGGCGACGCCTTCGCCCACAACCTCGTCGACGACATGCTCTACCTGACGCTGCTGGATGCCATGGGCCACGATCTGGCCTCCGGCGGGGCCGACGCAGCCGCTCTCGCAGCCTGCCGCTTCATGCGCCCCACCCCTGATGCGGAAGCCGTCTCCGGGCTGGTGTGAGGGCGCTGGTACGGGGTGTCGTGCGGGGTCGCGGCCGCGAAGGGCGGATAGTGCAGGGATGGCGTGACGGTGTTCCGGGCCGACGGCTTCACCCAATACGAGCCGGCCGCTCGGTCAAGGGCCCGGGACTTCGACTCGCACTCTGCCGGGGGTCCGGTCGGCCACAGCGTGTCCGGCCGGGCTCCCCGGTCGCGGATCGCCCCGGACCCGATGTAGTTGTGCAGGTGGTCGCTGGCGGCCTTTTGGCGTTGCCGCCCGCCGAGCGGCGGGCTGGGCGTTGCGCTCGGTGGGGGTCTGCGGTCAGGCCCCAGCGGAGCTCGCTGCCCGGGTCGACGGCACCCTGTAGGCCTTTGGTGCAAATTGTCAGAGTCTCTCCGATTGCGGCAACCTGCGCAGGGAACCCTTAGTCCGCAGGGTTCTTTCCCGTGCCGTTTCTGCCACCGGACTCCAAGGAGGGGTGGACCTCTACGGCGCGGCTTGCGGGCTCTGCGATGCGGGCGGCACGCCGTTCGACGCGACGCGGTGAACGGCTGGCCACCGCTCCTGTGTGTCGGATCAACCGGAGTACGTCATGGCAACCTCACATCCCCACATCTGGTCAGAGCAGGGCACTGCCCCCGTGAGTCGAAAAGTGGCTCCCACCCCGACGCCGCCGGGAGAGGGGAGCACCACGGAGGGAATCTCCCAGCACGAGCCCGCGGCGTCCAAGGCGTGGGCGCCCCTCTCCCTCTTGTTGATCATGGCTGTTGTTGTGCTGGTCGTCGTCGGGCTGGTCGGCATGATCGTGGCCCTGGCGTAATTCCGACACGCCCGGGAGGTTTGTCGGCGCACGGACACTCCGCTGCCTGTCCGGTCTTCGGGGCCGTCGGCTGGTGCGACGGCCCCGGAGACCGGGCGCTTCAGGATGTACCGCGGCCGGTGACGAAGTCGCGGGCCCTGTCCACAAGGCCGGCGCCCGGGGCGAGGAGCTTGTTCGCGGGCGGAGTGTCGGGCGCGGAGGGGTGGGGGCGGGTGGGGGCCATGGCCTTGGCCCGGCGGATCTTGTCCCCCAGATCGTCGAGTGTCTCGGGCGAACAGGCCTCGCGCAGCTTGGGGAAGAGGGTGTTCTCCTCGTCCTGGATGTGGCTGGACACCTCGTCCATCAGGAGCTGCAGCAGCTGCATCCGCTGGGGAGCATCGGTGTCCGTCTTCTCCAGTTGCTTGAGGATCTTCTCGATCCGGCCGTGATCCGCGAGTTCCTTGTCCGCGAGCCGGTCGCCGCCCGCGACGTGCTTCCGGACCGCCGGGTACAGGTACTGCTCCTCGGCAACCGAATGGCGTACGAGCTCGATGGTGACCTCGTCCACGAGGTCACGCAGTTCCGGGCTCTTGCCGGTCATGGCTTCGATCCGACTGAACATCTCCTCGACCTCGCGGTGGTCGGTCATCAGTTCCTCGATGATGTTTCCGCCGTGTCCCATCGCCTGTTCCGCCTCTCAGTGGTTGTTGTCAGGGCCGGGTTCCCGCCCTGAGGGACAGCCATCCCCCTGCCGAGGGGGCGAAGCGATCCCGGCGCGCGGATCTCACCCGGTCGGTGGCCAACTCGGGCGGAGGCGCGAGCCGAGCGCCGCACCGAGCCGGTCGAAGCCCGACCGATGACCGCGATCACGAACGACGGTGCACTCGCGCAGGACACCAGTGGTCCCGCGTGCCCGGGGTGCCGTGATCGAAAAGCCTGGCCCGATCACGAGGGGCGTGTGTCCGATCGGGGGCGTGCCGACAGGAGGCGGCCGATGAGCGCGCCGCCGTAGACGGTGTAGCCGACGCCGACGAGCCAGGACTGGATGACCAGGATGGTGCCGACCGCGCCGTAGGAGACCGCGTTGGTCACGATGAGCGGCGCGAAGACCAGTTTGGAGAAGAGCCGGAGGCCGGCGAAGGCCCCCACGGTCGCGACCGCGCCGGGAAGCAGACGCAGCCACGAGACGCGCGATTCGAGGAGGAAGTGCTGCAGCCACCAGAAGTAGAGCACGCCGCCGCACGCCCCCACCGCGACGCGAGGTGCTGTCGAGGCAGCGGTGCCGGGCCAGGGGAGGCCGCGCCATGTGCTGAGGAGGATCAGTGCGATCAGTCCGGCCAGGCCGAGGATCTGGCGCCACAGGCTGTGCCACGGGCCTGGCGGCAGCTGCCAGATCCGTTCGTAGGCGTTCTGGACGGCGGCCATCAGTGAGATGCCGAACAGGGCGAGGCCGACCAGCCCCAGCACGGTGGTGGCGCTCAGGACGGCCTGGCGGGAGGCGAAGAGTTCGTCCACCGCGGGGACCGAGCTGCCGGACACGCCGAGACCCTCGGTGATCCAGTCCGCGATCCCGCTTCCTTGGGCGGGCAATGCCGCCGCGATCACGACCAACAGGGGCACCAGCGTGACGAGGAACAGGGTGGCGAAGGCCATCGCGCGGTGCAGCAGCTCGATTTCCCGACCGGCGCGCCACACACTCACGGCGGCCTCTCCCACCCGCCGGCACGGCTCTTTGACGAACCTCATGCTCCGTTCTCCGGCCACGGAAGCACACTTCCTTCGGCAGTACGCCGGCCTGGGAGGCCGGATCCCAGCGGTTGCGCGCTGTCGGCTGCCATCGCACGCGACGCAGAGGTCTCTGGCTGCCTGTCCCAGTCTGTCTCGGCGGCTGCCGCCTGCAACACCGCACCGCTGTGACGCAGGTCAGAGTGAGCCGCTCATGCCGGTGATCATGTCGATGACCTCGGAGACACCACCCCGGGCCGGCGCCTGCCCTTGCCGGTTTGCGCCGGTGCCCAGTCGGAGCAGCCGGTGTACCAGGGCCCGGACCTCCCGCGCGTCTCCCGCATCCTCCAGGGCCCGGCCGACGTGACGCATCAGGCGGCAGACCACGTCTCCGGCGCGTCGCCGTCGGCCGTCCGGGTCGATCAGATCGCTGGAGAGTCCGTGCCGGACGGCCTGCCACATCGCCGCCTCCAGCAGTTCCGGGTCGGGCTGCCAGGCCGGCTCGCCCCCGGCGCCGTCCCACATCGCGCGTTGTACGAGGGCCCGCACGACACCGGCGAACATCACGGCCTCGTCGGTACGCAACTGGACGTCGAAGCAGCGGACCTCGATCGTCGGACAGCGCTCGGACAGTCTGGCCTGCCAGTAGAGCTGGCCGGCGTCGGTGATGACGCCGCCGTCCAGCAGGTGCTGGCCCCGTCGGCCGTAGTCGAGGTCGTCGATGAAGGACGGTGGAACGCCGCTGACCGGCCACCGGCCGTATACGAGGGTGCGCCATGTGGCGAAGCCGGTGTCCTCGCCCTCCCACAGGGGGGAATTGGCCGACATCGCGGTGAGCACGGGCAGCCAGGGCCGGATCCGGTTGAGTACCTGCACGCCGGTGGGCCGGTCGGGTACCGCGGCGTGGATGTGCCTGCCGTTCACGAGTTGCCCGGTCACCAGTCGCGGAGCCTGTCGTTGCATCGTCCGGTAGCGTGGGCAGTCGATGACCGGAATGGATCCGGTGTGCGACGGGGGCGTGCCGCTCGCCAGGACCCGGCAGCCGAGTGATTCCGCCGCCGCGGTGACCGCGTGGCCGCAGCCGCAGCAGATGGCCGCCGACCTCGTCGAGTGTGCGCAGACCAGGTGACCGTAAGTTTCGGGGTGCAAACGTGACCGACGCCGACCGGGCACCTGGTGTTTCCGCCCTCCGGGCCTGTCGGGCGGATGTCACTGATGCGGGACGGCGATGCAGGCTGCGCGCAGGTGCGTTGCGATGAGTCCTTCCGGATGGCGTCCGTGTCCAAGCCGGTCACGGCGTCGGACGAGACACCATCCGACTCTCGTCCGGGCAACTGAGCCCCCGGGAGGCCATGTTCGGCAACATCGCCCACCTGTCGTGCGGCCAGGGGGCGCATGGCGGACGGAGCTTCGGGATGGCGGTGCGCACTCATCAAGGCGCTACGCGCCCCTCGGTCAGTGCGCCCCTCGGTCAGTTCGGCTCATTCGGCGGAAGCGGCACCACCGCGTATGCGGACAGGATCAACCAGCTCACCGGAATCCTGCTCACCCGGGTCGGACTGTTCACCCAGGACGCGCCGCGCGCCGTGAACGACTTCTGGACACTGTTGGTGGTGACGCCGTAGCAGGCGAACTGTGCGTCGGGGGCGATCTCGGTGCCGGACTCGGCGGTGGCGGTGAACGCGCCCGCCAGGGCCACCGGCCCGCGCCGAGCAGCAGCACACGCCGGAGCCGTCGTGATGGCACGACAGCCGCAGCCAGGTCGTCTCCGCCGCGGGGCCGCCCCGGCTGACGTCCGGCCCGGGACCGACCCTGCGTCGGCCGTCCGAATTCCGGCATGGGCCGGACGAGGCGGCCGGGACGGGCACCATGCTGTGCATATGAGGAAGAGTGACGTCTGGCGTCGGGTCGCGGGAATCCTGGCGCTGACCCTGATGCCTGAGGAACCGTGGGACGGCGAGCCGGACCGCTTGGCGCTGCTGATGGACGATCTCGCCGGTCTCGGCGGAGAGTTGCCCCCGGGCCTCTCGGCGGAGGAGGTCGTGGCGATCACTGTGAGCCGGGCGGAGGGCAGGATCAATCTGCTCATCGGCGGATTCGCGGCGGCGTTCGTCCGTCTTGCCGCCGCATACGACGAAACCGACGCGGACACCTCCGCTCTCGACCTTGTCCGCGCGATGGCCCTGGAGTGGGTCGACCGCGACGACTGAACGCGACCGATCACCTGGTCCCGATTCGGCAGGTGGTGCGGGAAGGAGAGGAGACGGGGGTGATTCCTTTCCTTCCCGCACCGTTCTGATGCCGCACGACGCCTGCATGGGCAGCCGCTGCGGTGAAATACCGCCCCACGGAAATCTGACGGTTCTCGACCAGCGTACCTTTCCGAGCCGCTCGGTGACAGCATTCGCATTCAGATAAAGAAATCAATGCTATGACAGGGTCGGACAGCCGTGTCGCACTGTGGCTTCTTAGGGGTTGTAGCGTCCTGCCGTACCGCTAGCGTGGTGACGAACGTGTCCCAGCCTAGACGGAATGGAGGTGGCAATTCCGATGGCCAACCCGGAGTTGCTGCATGTGGACCGTGAGCCGGTCACGGAGCCTGCCTGGATATTCAGCTACACGGCCACCGGGCCGCAGCTGGACTGGGAGTGGGCGCACAAACGGCTGCGGGAGTCGAAGAACTTCTGGCTGACCACTACCGCCCTGGACGGTCGCCCGCACAGCCGGCCCGTCTGGGGATTCTGGCTGCAGGGAGGCCTGTGGTTCTCGACGACGAACCGCTCCGTGGCGTACATCGAGGCGGACAACAACGTCACCGTGCACACCGAGAGCGGTGACGAAGTGGTGATCGTGGAAGGCCGATGCGAGAGGCTCTACGGAAAAGAAAACCTCCAGGTGATATCGGACAATTACCGCGAGCACTTCAGTCATGAAACGGTCGCCACCGACGAGGGTGTTTTTACCCTGCAAGGGTATGGCGGTCCCGGTTTCAAGATTACGCCGGTCAAGGTGCTGGGCTGGAACGCGCCGTTCTTCAACACCGCGACGCGCTGGGTGTTTCCGGAATCCGACTGAGTCGGCCGGACGCCTCTCGCGGGAATGGGGGTGGGGAAACGGAGTCGCCTCCGTTTCCCCACCCCCTTCTTCTGCTGTTCGTCAGGCGGTGCTGACGGCCTGACGCTGGTCGGCCCGCTCCGCCTTCGGTGTGCGGATGACGGTCAGTACCAGGAGTAGACCCACGACCGCGAACGCCAGACCTCCCACGCACGTGGTCGCAATGCTGTCCGCCAGGGCGTCCTTGGTCGCCCCGCCGCCGTGTCCGCGCAGGGCGCTGCCGAAGATCGTGACCAGTACGGCCGTACCGATCGAACCACCGATCATGCCGACCGTCTGCAGAGCGCCCGAGGCGCCGCCGGCCTCCTTCGGCGGGACGTCCGCGAGGATGGTCCCGGCGAGCGGCGCGTTGAGCAGACCGACGCCGGCTCCCGCGAGCAGCATCGGGAGCATGATCCCGCCGAAGTACCCGGTCGATGCCGAGATCTGAGTCAGCCACACCATTCCTGCGGCGACCATGAGCAGCCCCGTCGTCATCGAGGCCTTGGGGCTGTACCGCTTGACGATCTTCGGCGTCACCGTCCTGGGCACCACCACCATGCCGAGGGACATCGGCAGGAAGGCGAGTCCTGCCTCAATGGGATTCATGCCGAGCACGTTCTGCACGAACTGGGTGAGGAAGAAGAACATCCCGAACATCGCGCCACCAGAGCAGACGAAGACGAGGAAGCCGCCGGCTCGGTTGCGGTGAGTGAACAAACTCAGGTTCAGGATCGGTTGGGAGTGCCGGGACTCGACCAGCACGAGCAGGCCGAGCAGTACGACGCCTGCGACGAAGGAACTCCCCGTGAGCGTGTCGGACCAGCCCGCGTCGGCCGCGTGGACGAAGCCGTACACCAGCGCGCTCATTCCGGCGGTGCCCAGCAGTGCGCCCGCTCCGTCGAACCGGCCGCCCAGGGGTTCGGCCGCAGGGATGAGACGCGGCGTCAGGGCGAGCACCGCGACGCCGATGGGCACGTTGATGAACAGCACCCATCGCCACGAGGCGAGGTCGGTCAGGACGCCACCGAGGAGCAGACCGCCGGTGGAGCCGATACCGGAGGCCATGACAGAGATGCCGAGCGCCTTGGTGCGCTCCTCCTGGCCGGTGAACGTCCGCACGATCAGTGCCAGAGTGGAGGGCAGCGCCAGCGCCGCGCCCAGGCCCTGCAACGCCCGGGCTGTGAGCAGCCACCAGGTCTCCTGGGCGCAGCCGCCGGCGAGGGAGGCCGCTGTGAAGATCGCCACGCCGGTCAACAGCGCCCTGCGGTTGCCGAGGATGTCGCCCATGCGCCCGCCGAGAAGCAGGAAACCGCCGTACACCAGCGTGTAGGCGTTGAGCACCCAGGACAGCCCGGTGGGCGAGACGTCTAACGCGTGCTGGATCTTCGGTAGCGCCATGTTCATCACGGTGATGTCGATGGCGCTGAGCAGTTGGACGCAGAGGATGACGGTCAGGATGGCGCCGCGGCGCGCGGGGGCCTTGGTGGCCTGGTCGGGGGGGTTGGTGCTGGACAAGGTGCTGAGCCTCCTTCAGCGAGTCGATGCTCGCGAACGGATGACGGCGATGAGGCGATGACGGCCAGTGCAGGGCGGAACGCCCGGCCCAAAAAAGCGGGGAGTATTCTCCGGGTATAGCTCGTACGATACGGGGGATGCTCTCCGTATTGCAACGTGGAGGACTGATGCAGCGTTCGAGACCGGCTCCGCCGAGCCTTCCCAAGCGTCCGACCAGGACGGATGCCCGGCGGAACTACGACCGTCTGGTGGCGGCGGCGGACGAGCTGTTCGCCGAACGGGGCACGGACGTGCCCCTGGACGACGTCGTCCGCCGGGCGGGTCTCGGTTCCGGCACGCTCTACCGTCACTTCGCCACTCGTGACGCCCTGATGGCGGCGGTGTTCTGGGGGCGGATCGAGGCACTGTGCAAGGAGGCAGAAGACCTGCTCCTGGCGGAGTCGCCGGTCGCGGGCATCGTCGTCTGGCTTCGCAGCCTCATCCGGCTGACGATGCGGCGCGGGCTCGCGGCGGCGCTCGCCGCGGACAACAAGGACAGCGGCTCCGAACTGTTCCGGTACTGCCGCGAGGTACTCGACGCGGCGGCCGCCCCCCTGTTGGCGCGGGCCAAGGAAGACGGCTCGTTCCACCCGGATCTGGCGGTCTCGGACCTGATCACGTTCACCCACGCCATCGCGGTGGCCGCGGAGCGGGCGCCGGACAGCGAGGAACACGCCGACCGGTTGCTGCGCCTGCTGCTGGACGGACTGCGCACCCGCGTCGATCCGTTGCGGTACCTGTGACCTGCTGAGGACGAGCGGACGTCACTGGTAGAGCCGTATCAGTCGTGTTGCTTACATCGGAACCGGGGGAAAGACTGATGGAATACGGGGGCACGTGCGGCGACGTCCGGGAGGATCGGCGGGCCGCGTGCCCGGAGTCCGACGACTCAGGGACCCGGGATCGGGTCGGCCGGGCGACGCGACAGCGGCTCGACGCGAAGTATCGGCACCTCACACAGGACGATCGCGCGGTGTTCCGGCGATTATCGGTGCTGGGCCCGGTATTCGACGCCGAAGCCGCGGTGGCCGTCTGCCACGACAGCCGACTGGGCGCGATGGACGTGGTGGCCGCGTTATCCGCGCTGGAGGTCACAGGGCTGATCCAGCGGGTGCCCGGCGACTCCGAGAAGAGCCGTTTCCGGTGGCCCGAGAGTACGGTGGAGTTCGGTACCGGTCACCTTGCAGAGTTCGGAGAGACGGCCACCGTCAACGACCGCCTGGTGGACTGGATATGGGACCATGTCCGCTGGCTGACCCATGCCTACATGCTGTCCCGGCAGCAGAACGAGTGGTTCGCCGACCGCGTGGACTATCTCGTACGGGCCGTCGAGTGGACCTGGCGCACGGGCCACGACGACCGGCACGACCTGATGGTGGTCCTGCTGGCCAACATCTGGTTGCACAACGGACGGCAGGAGTCCAGTCAGCGCCTCGTCGACAGGGCGCTGGGCCGTAGCGCGCGGTCCGCGTACCGCAGTGATCTGCTGTTGTGGGGGCTGTGGTTCACCCAGCGGGACGAACAGTCGGACGAGTATCTCGCCGTCGTCCAGAACGCGGTGGTCGAAGCCCGTGCATCGGGTATGGACTCCGTACTGCTCCGGGCGCTCAACTCGCTCGCGTGCGTCTATGTCCGGCTGGAGGACGACGACTCGGCGCGTCGGTGCTTCGAGGAGGTCATCGCTCTGGCGAGGCAGCTGAACGACGACTTCAGCCTCTCGCTGTGCTCCCACATCTATGCGTGGTTCCTGCTCGGCATCGGCGAGGACGCCGAAGCGTGCGCCGCGATATCCGTCACCACTCCGTCCTTCGAACAGCAGGCTGAGCCGTTCCAGTACGCCAGTTATCGCTTCGTGGCCGGAGCCAGTGATCTCGCGACGGGTGCCCTGGACGCCGCCGAGGAGCACATGCGCGCCGCGGTCGGCATCTTCAACTCATCAGGTCCGAGCTGCTTCTACCCCGTCGGCGGCCTTGCCCTCATTGCGCTCCTGCGCGGACAGCCGAGCCGCTGCCTGATGCTGGTGACCGCGTACGAGAGGTTCCGCAATGGAGCTGGCGAGCAGACACGTGTTCCCCTGTGGTGGGAACGAAAGCTGGCGGACGCGCGCCTCGCCGCCATCGCGTGTCTAACGGCCGAGGAGATCGACGACATCCGGCGGACCGCCCAGGGGCACACGGACCAGCAGCTCACCAGCTATGCGCTGGGCAGCGACGAGCGGTTGTCGACCCCGGAGCCGTCGACCCTGACCAGGCGGGAGTACGAGATCGCGATGCTGATCGCACAGGGACTGATCAACCGGCGGATCGCCGATCACCTGCAGATAGCCGAGAGCACTGTGGCATCGCACACGAAGAGGATCTACGCCAAGCTCGGCATCCGCTCGCGTACCCAGCTCGCCGCCTGGGTGGCCGCCCGCAGCCCCTGCGGTGTGCCGCGTCACTCGATCGCCGCGCCGGCCCAGGAGACGACCTCGTCGGCGGGAGACGGTCCCTTCGGAGGAGGTGCCGTGCTGCAGATGTGAGCCCTCGTCGGCCATGCCAGGAAGCACCGTCTCCGGACGACCGCTGTACCGCGAAGGGACCAGACGAAGGGAGCACGATCATTGGGAGCGTTGGCGATCTACTGCGTCATCTGTGAATCTCGAATTGTCGTACCGTCCACCTGGCGTGTCAGAACACACAAGCAGTACTGCTCCAACGCGTGCCGTCAGCGAGCCTACCGGCGCCGGCTCGCCGCCAGCAGACTGCCGACCGATCCACCGAGGCCGATCGGCGCCACCACCTTCCCCGTTCGCCTGGACAAGTTCGTCGGCCGGGCCGAGGAGCTGGAGCGCCTCAAGACACTCTCCAACAAGCGGCTTCTGACCGTGACCGGAGCACCGGGCGTGGGCAAGAGCCGGCTGGCGATGCAGCACGTCGAGATGTCGTCCGCCGACGGTCTGTCGGTGGCCTGGCTCGATTTGGAGGGACTGGGCGACGCCGAGCGGTTCCCGGACCTCCTGACCACGACACTCGCCCCCTGGACGGAGCCCGGCGCCAGCCGGTCGCTGTTCATGTCGCTCGGCGCCCAACAGGTTCTGCTGGTGCTCGACAACTGCGAGGACGTAGTGGAGCGTCATGCCCCCTACCTGGAGACGATTCTCGCCCGTTGCCCAGGACTGCGGATCCTGGCGACCAGCCGAGAGGCTTTCCGCATACCGTGCGAGATCGTGATCGGACTCGACTCGCTGTCCCTGCCCGATCCCGCCGAGGCCACCCCCCGGGCGCTGCTGCGGTCCGATGCGGCTCAACTCTTCGTGGAGCGCGCCTCGTTGGGAAACCCGAACTTTGCACTCAGCCGTGACAACGCTGCCGCGATCGCGGAACTCTGCGTCGAACTGGACGGACTGCCGCTGCTGATCGAGTTCGCCGCCCACTGGGTCGGACTGCTGACCGTCACCGAGCTGCTGACGCGGCTGCGGCAGTCGGTGAACGCACTCACCGTCGCAAGCCGCACCGCGAGCGACCGGCACAGGAGCTCCGTGTCGGTGTTCGCCTCCAGCTACGACCGGCTGAATCCCTCCGAGCAGGCCGTGTTCCGCCGGCTGTCGGTGCTGTCCGGACCGTTCGACCTCGACCTGGCCATGGCGGTCTGCGGCGATGACGTGCCCGGCACCCAGCACAGCGCCGAACTCCTCACGCGACTGCGGGCGAAGTCACTGCTGGTGGCCACGGTGGACTCGCCGCACGGGGCGGAGCTGCGCCAGTACGGTTCGGTGCGCAGATACGCGGGCGAGCTGTTGGAGGAGGCCGGGGAGGCCGAGACCACCCGCGACCGGCTGATCGACTGGCTGGTGGACCTGTGCCGCTCGGTACTGCGGCGCATCACCGTGCCACGCGACATGCTGTCCCGGCTCAGCCAGGTGCACCACCACCTCCTCAACGCCGCACAGTGGACGGCCCGGGCCGACGATGAGCGGCACGTGGTGCTGGTCGCCGCGCTCACCCGGGCGCTGCGGGCCAGGGGCGAGTACGCCCTGATCGGATCGCTGGGGGAGCGCGCTCTGTACACCGCCGCCGACAGCGCCGACCGTGCGATCCTGCTGACCGAACTGGCCGAGGCCAAGCTGGCCGCCGGCAGCCTGATCGACGCGGTCACCTACGCTTCGCGTGCGGCAGAGCTGATCGATGAGGGACACGCCGGTGACGGAGCCCGTGATCCGCACGAGTGCCCGCAGCATGCCGTACGGGCCCGCGCGCTGCTCACCATGGCCTCCTGTCTGCGACGGATCGGACGGCACGCCGCCGCGGAGACCACGGCGCAGCAGGCTCTGACCATCGTGCGGGCGTACGGCAATGCCCTCGACGAGGCCGCCTGTCTTGAGCATGTGGCCATCACGAGCATGGCCGCCGGAGACCTGGACCGAGCCTCTCTGACGATCGCCGTTGTGCTGGGTTCCCTGCCCGAGGACGACGAGACGGGCGCCGTGCAGGCTCTCGACGCCGCGACCGACATCGCGCTGGCCGCGGGAGACAACGGCAGGTCCGCGGCCCATGCCGAGGAGCTGCTGCGCAGGCTGCCGGACGACGCAGGGCTGCTGCACCGGCCGCTCGGCCGGCTGGCCGCGGCCGCCGCAGCCGACGGGGACCGGCTGCGGGCCCTGAGACTGGCGGAGCTGGCCCGCGCCATGCGTGATCAGGGCGGGGTGAGCGAGGAGAAGTGGCTGGACGACGAGGTGGAGTGGCAGTTGCAGGCATTCGTCGGTGGCCAGCAACCGGCGGAGGTGCAGCGGATCCGGAAGGTGGCGGCCACCCTCTCGCCGCGGCTCGCGCGGGCCTTCGCGCTGGGTGCGACCTGGCCGCACGAGACCGCGGAGGAGCAGCGTACCGGTGTGCTGTCCGCCAGGAAGCTGGACATCGCCCTCTTCGTGGCGGAGGGGATGACGAACAGTCAGATAGCCAATCGCCTGGGTGTGTCCCCTCGGACGGTGTCCACCCACCTGGCCCGGCTGCGCAGCGAGCTGAACATCGAGTCACGCGCCCAGGTCGCCGCCTGGGCAAGGACCACACTGCGCGGGTAGCACGGCCGTGGGGCACGCACGAGGGCTCACACCGCCCTGGGAATGGTGGTCACGCGCACCGACGCGGGCCCCAGCGTCATCTCGGTCTGCGGCCTGAGCGGGTTGCTCTCCGGGGCGAGACGCAGGTGCCAGTGCCGTCCGATGGTGGCCAGCGCGATGGTGGATTCGGTGATGGCGAACGCGTCGCCGATGCACTTGTGCACCCCCGCCCCGAACGGGATGAACGAGCTGCGCGGCACGTCGGGATTGCGCTTGCGCCGCTCGGGGTCGAACAGTTCGGGCTCTTCGAACACGCGGGGGTCGCGCTGAAGGGCGTACGGGCTGACCGCGAACTGCGTGCCGACCGGGAAGCGGTGTGAGCCCAGCGTGGTGTCGCGCAGCGCCCGGCGGGTGAGCATCCACAGCGGAGGGTACAGACGCAGCGTCTCGTCCAGGATCGCGTTGATGTAGGTCAGCGAGCGCAGGGTGTCGTACGACACGTCCTCGCCGTCGAGTACGGTGTCGATCTCGGCCTGGAACTGCTGCTGCACGTCCGGGTACTGCGAGATCAGGCCCAGAGCCCAGGCGAGGGTGTTGGCCGTGGTGTCGATGCCGGCGGCCAGGAAGGTGATGACCTGGTCGTGCAGTTCCTCGTCGCTGAACGTGGCACCGGTGTCCTCGTCCTGGGCCGACATCAGCAGACCGAGCAGGTCGTCGCGGGTGCTGGTGCGACGCTGGTCGGCGATGATCCTGTCGACCGTCTCGTCGAACTGGCGCACCGCTTCCTGGTATCGCCGGTTCGCGGCAGTAGGCAGTTTCCCCAGGATCGCCAGGGGCGCTGTCATCTGCTGGTACATGCCGGCCGTCAGCCGGTCCAGAGAGTCCGCCGCCTGGGCGACGGTGCCGGCCGACTCGGACCCACTTGTCGACATGGTGAAGAAGCAGCGCAGCGTCACACGGGTGGTGAGGTCGTGCATCTCCTTGACGATGTCGACCTCCTGACCGGGCTCCCAGCCGCTCGACAGGGCGTCGACTTCCTCCTGCATGACCCGCATGTACGACTTGATGTGCTGGGAGTGGAAGGCGGGCTGTGACATCCGGCGCTGCCGCATGTGTTCCTGCCCGGTCGAGGTGGCCAGACCGTTGCCCATGATCGTGCGGGACCGCTCGAGGAAAGGGCCGCCTCGGCCGAAGTCCTTGGAGCGCTCGACCAGCAGGTGATGCGCGAGGTCGTGGCGGCACAGAACGTTGAGCGGGGTCGGACCCATGCGGATGGCGACGATGTCGCCGTACTGGTGCAGGGAGCTGAGGAAACCCAGGGGGTCCTGGCGCAGTTGGCGCGAGTGGCCGAGCACCGGGAGCGCTCCGGGAGCCGCTCCCACCGTCCATGCTCCGTCCTTGACGGAAGTCAGCATGCCGTCGTTCTCCTTCGTGTGATCGTCGGATGATTCGTCGGTGTGCCGGCTCAGCCGAGCTTGGCGCGCAGTTGCTGCCGTCCCGAGACACCGAGCTTCTTGTAGGTGTGGGTGAGGTGCTGTTCGACTGTGCTGATGCTCAGGGACAGGGAGCGGGCGATGACACGATTGCTGCTGCCGGTCGCCGCGAGCATGGCCACCTTCCGCTCGGAGAAGGTGAGTTTGTCGAGGTAGCGGTCGAATCGGTCCTCGATCCGGTAACGGGCGGGACGGGCGCTGGGCGCAGCCGCCTCGTTCAGTGTCAGGAGCCTGATGGACTCGATGAGTTCGCCGCACTCGACGGCGCCGGTGAGGACGTCGTACACCTGCTCACGCGCTGAGCGGCGACCCTCGTCGGGGTTCAGCGGCTGGTCGTGCGTCGTCAACCGGGTGTTGCGCTCGTCGACGAGGTCCACCGCGGCCTCGTGGTCGCCTCGCGCCAACTGCGCACCGGCTGCGGCGAGTCGCCACGGCAGGATGTGCTCGTGGTCGATGCCCCAGGCAGTCATGAGCCGCCCGCAGGTGAGAAAGTCCGCGAGTGCCGCTTCGGCCCTGCCGTCCGCCAGGTTGACGTGGCCACGGGCGTACAGGAATCGCAGTCCGTGCCGGGTGTCCAAAGAAGCGCTGGGCAGCGCCTGTTCCAGTCCCCTCTTGGCGTGCGGCAGTTGGCCGGTCATGACCTGGGCAAGCAGGAGCGAGGCCAGCGGACCACCAAACCGGGCGCCCCAGGACTGCGGGGGAAGCATGGCCATGGCCTCCTCGGCAGCCTCGGCCGCGTCGGCGTACCGCCCCTCACCCAGCGACGCCTCGGCCTGTATCGCGAGGAACCGGGCCTGCCACACGGGTGCGCGTCGTACCGCGGCCTCGTCCACGAGCTTGTCCGTGAGGGAATGGACGAGTTTCAACTCCTTCGCGTACAGGAGCGTGGAGAGGGCGGCGAGCACGGCCGGCGCGGAATTCTCGGTGAAGGCGGAGGCGTACAACGCTTCGGACGCGGCTGCGACGACGGCGGGATCGGGCAGTTCGCTCATCAGCATCCGCACCAAGGGCCATGCCGCGGCGAAGCGGGTGGAGGCCGTGCTGTACGCGGTGGTCCTTGCGGAGTCGTCCAGACGCACCGCCGAACTGCGTGTCAGCACCGGGTAGTCTCCGCACAGGAGGAGGCGATCGGCTTCCAGTTCGGCATGCGCCGCGATCCTCCCCGGATCGAGCCGGTCCGTCAGCGTGTCCAGTTCGGAGATGGCCTCCACCGCCCTGCCGCGCCGCGCCATCTGCTCGCTGAGCAGGGAGGGTTGCTTCTGCCACAATGCGTCGGCGCCGATCAGCGCACGCGCTTCGTGCAGGCACTGTGCGCAGTGCTCGGGATTGTCGGCCGACTGTATTTTGGCGATCTGGGTCAGGGTCTCCGCGCGCTCGACACTGTCCGTCATGCCCCGGACCGCCAACCACAGGGTCTTGACTGCCAGTTCCCGTTCGTTGAGTGCCAGCGCCTGGGTGGCCGCCTCCTGGGCCAGGAAGTCGGTCCAGGAAGAGTCGGTGTGATCCGCCGCGATCAGAACCCGTGCCACGGTGACAGCCCGCGCTCCCATCGTGCGAAGCACGACGGCCGCGCGGCGGCGTAGCGCGGAGCCCTGCTGGAGCGGGATCGAGGACAGGATCGCGTGCGCGGCCGTCGGGTGCCGGAAGCGGTTGTTGGTCACCAGCCCGGCGGCAGCGAGAGAGGTCAACGCCCGGGCGGCGTTCTCCGGGGTCGTACCGACCACCTCGGCCAGGCTGTGCGCGCTGCTGTACTCATCCAGGACCGCGACGGCCTGGGCCACCTCCCGGACTTCGGGGGTGCTGCGGTAGTAGCAGCTCAGAACCGTCTCGCGGTAGCGCATGCCCGGTACCTGGGAGGCCGAGGTCATGACGGCGCCTTCCTCCTGCCGCCGCCGGCAGTCGCCGAGCAGCGCCTTGAGTAAGGACAGGTTGTCGCCCGCCAGCTCCATCAGCTCAGCGGCGGTGCTGCTGTTCAGTGTCAGGCCGAACCGCTGAGCAGCCATCCGTACGACCTCTGCCGCGGACAGTTGCTCCAGGTACAGGGTGCGGCAGTGCGGCTGGCCGGCGAGTTCGACGAGTTCCCGCTGGTGCGTGCGGTGCAGCGTGCACCTTTCTCCGAGGACGAGGAGCACGGGTTGCGACCGTACGGTCCGTGCGAAGGCGATCAGGGCCCGCAACGATCCGGCGTCCGCATCCTGCACCTCATCGAGGCACAGCAGCCGAGGTGCCGCACTGCCGGGGCGAACCGGTGATTCCAGCGGAAGGGGCTTGGAGAAGTGGGGGAACGTGATGGTTTCCATTTCGAAACCACGGGAGGATGCAGTTTCCGCGACAGCCGACATCAGTGTCGTCTTGCCCGACCCTTGCGGACCGAGCACGATCACGATGCCTCCGCTGCCTCGCGCGGTATTTTCCACGAGACTGTTGAGAGTGGTTAACTCGGTGACCCTTTCTAGGTGCTCCACGGATTCTCCCGCTCGGTAATTGTCTCTCTCCTTAGCGGTGCGCGACGTCATCGGCGCGGAATATGTTCGGCAGGCTCTTCCTCGCCTGCCCCTGGCGGTGCCGGCCGTTTCATGTGGTTTCGGCCGGAATCCGCTCGTTCTGGGCAAACAATTGATCATTGGAGCTCCGTGACTGATCGTTGCTCACCCCCTGCAGTCATCGCCACCCCCCATTAGGGAAGTCTCGTGCCGTAACGCGGAAAGCGTTACGGCATGCTCTGCGCGGTCCGGCCCGCTGGTCGGTGCATTTTCCACTGGCGAGGCGGAGTCTTTGCTTCCATTTTTGTGGGGGTTTTTAGGGGAGGAGTCGATCCGGCCATAAAGTAACGTGTTTTCGAACGCAGATCGGTCAAGGCTGTCATACACGACTCGGAGGCCATCCCGGCATGTTTGAAAACAATCAGAGGGAACGTGGTGCACGTCTCCCGTCGTTGACCGGAATGCGATTTATCGCTGCCTTACTGGTCTTCTTCACGCATGCGTCGATCGAGTCCGTCTTCAGCGATCAGGGTGTCGCCTCCTGGACACATCGCGCTCTGGAGCCGGGTGGCAGGTACGGCGTCTCGTTCTTCTTCGTCCTCAGCGGCTTCGTGCTGACCTGGTCGGCACGGCCCCACGACACTGTACGAGGCTTCTGGCGGCGACGGCTGGCCAAGATCTACCCGCTGCATGTCGTCACCTGGGCGCTGGCGCTCGTGCTGCTGGCCACCGTCAAGTCCCCCGGACTCGTACTGAACTGGCACGTAGCGACGCTCAATCTGTTCCTGCTGCACGCCTGGTTCCCGTGGTCGGACACGATGGTCAGCCTGAACGCCCCGTCCTGGTCGCTGTGTTGCGAGGCACTCTTCTACCTGGCCTTTCCGCTGATCATCTGGCTCGTCCGGAAGATACGGCCGGTCATGCTGTGGCCTGCTGCGATCGGCGCCGTCGCCATCGTGATGTGCACCCCGCTGGTGACCTCGCTGCTGCCGCAGCAGCCCGTGATCCCCGGCTACAACGTCACCTTCTACGGAGCATGGTTCATGAAGGTCTTCCCGCTGGCCCACCTCTTCGAATTCGTGGTGGGCATTCTGACGGCGCGGATCGTCCTGGCCGGCCGTTGGATCAACCTGGGCTTCGCCCCGGCGGCGATCCTGGCCGTGTGCGCCTACTACGCGGTCATGAAGGTCCCGATGTTCTACTCCTTCGCCGCCGCCGGCATCATCCCGCTGGCCCTTCTCGTCCCGGCCGCCGCCGAGGCGGACCGCCGCGGCACCAGCACCTGGGGCCTGCGCAGCAGGGTGATGGTGAAGCTCGGCGAGATCTCCTTCGCGTTCTACATGGTGCACTGGCTGGTGCTGCACTACGGCCACCGCGTCATCGGGCCCGTCCAGACGTGGAGCACCTCTGCCGCGCTCGGGCTGTGGGCCGCCGGGTTCCTAGTGGCACTCGTCGCCGCGTGGCTGCTGCACGAAGGTGTTGAGATGCCCGTCATGCGGCGGTGGAGCAGGGCGAGGGCAGCGCGGACGAGCGTCCCCGGCGAACGGGTCGAGAGGACGCCCGTGGCAGTCCGACGAGAGCGGCCGGAACTCAATCTGGACTGACCCGCTCGCACCGGTGCCCCGGTCTCGACGTCCGTCGCGACCGGGGCACCACGATGTGCGCCTCCGCCTCAGTCGGCCCGGCCCGGCAGCTCCAGCCCCAACTGCGTGAACAGCGACAGCACGTCGTTCACCGCCCAGTGCTCGACGATCTGCCCGTCGCGCACCCGGAGCATGTCCAACGCCAGCACCTCGAACGCACGGCCCGACGCCGACACACCCATGAAGTCACCTGTGTGAGTGCCCCTGACGGTGTGGCGGTTGCACACCAGGTCACCGCTCACGACGGTCTCTTCGACAGTGGACCGTAGATCGGAGAAGCCCGCTCGCATGGACTCCCACTTCTGGCGCCAGCCCTCCGGGCCGGCGGGTGTTCCGGGCGGGGCCACGTGGTCCACCACTTCCGCGGCGAAGAGCGAAGGGTCGAACGTCCCGGCGTTGAAACACGCGACGACCCTGCGGACCACCTCGGCCGGATCCGGGACCTGTCCTTCGGCGACCGCTTCGGCCCCTTGTGCCTCGGCCGGCACCGCGTCGTCCGCCATGGCGAAACCTCTCTGTTTCGTGGTGGGGGCAGCAATGTCACTGCGGGGGGTTGCCGTGCTTGCGGGAGGGCAGGTGGGCGTGTTTCGTGTGCAACATCGAGAGGGACTTGATCAGGACCTCGCGGGTCTCGGCGGGGTCGATCACGTCGTCCACCAGGCCGCGCTCCACCGCGTAGTACGGGTGCATGAGCTCGGCCTTGTACTCCTTGACCATCCTCTGCCGCATCGCCTCGGGGTCCTCGGCTTCGGCGATCTGACGGCGGAAGATGACGTTGGCGGCACCTTCCGCGCCCATGACGGCGATCTCGTTGGTGGGCCACGCATAGGTGAGGTCGGCACCGATGGACTGGCTGTCCATGACGATGTACGCACCGCCGTAGGCCTTGCGCAGGATCAGCGAGATCCTCGGCACGGTCGCGTTGCAGTACGCGTACAGCAGCTTGGCTCCGTGACGGATGATCCCTCCGTGCTCCTGGTCGACACCGGGAAGGAACCCCGGCACGTCCAGCAGAGTGATCAGAGGAATGCTGAAGGCATCGCACATCTGGACGAAACGGGCCCCCTTCTCGCTGGCCTCGATGTCCAGCACTCCGGCCAGCACACGGGGCTGGTTGGCGACGATGCCGACGACCTGGCCGTCGAGCCGGGCCAGCGCGCAGATGATGTTCCGCGCCCAGCGCTCGTGGACCTCCAGGTAGTCGCCGTCGTCGACGATCTCCTCGATCACCCGGCACATGTCGTACGGCTGTCTGCCGTCCGCCGGGACCAGGTCGCACAGGGCGTCACCGCGCCGGTCCGCCGCGTCCGTCGACTCGACGCGCGGCGGGTTCTCGCGGTTGTTCTGCGGGAGCATCGACAGGAGGTAGCGCACCTCGGCGATGCAGGTCTCCTCGTCGTCGTAGGCGAAGTGGCAGACACCGCTCGTCTCGGCGTGCACGTCGGCGCCGCCGAGCCCGTTCTGGGTGATTTCCTCGCCGGTGACCGCCTTGACGACGTCCGGTCCGGTGATGAACATCTGCGAGGTCTCACGGACCATGAAGACGAAGTCGGTGAGGGCGGGGCT
>NZ_JBVKBD010000018.1:0-156956 GCF_055657365.1 Streptomyces sp. NPDC107559
GTCGGCCAGGTTGTCCAGCACGAGGCGCAGACTGTCGAGCGCGCCCGAGAGGGCCTCGGCGTCGGACGGCGGCTCGGCGACGGGCGCCGGGCCCGAGCGGCGCGCGCGGACGACGTAGCTCCGGGCGGTGGCCGCTCCGTCGCGGCTGGAGATCTCGAAGCCGGACTTCTTCAGGGCCAGGAAGTCCCTGTCGCCCGGCTGCCGGAAGTCGCCGACGAGGAGGACCAGGGCGAACTCGTCCTCGTCCCAGGAGCCGTGCACGCTGTAGAAGCGGCTGTCCTCGACGGCCTGGGTCAGCTGCGCGGGGACCAGGTTGCCCTGTCCGTCGGCGCGAGCCGGATTGACGGGCGTGATGCCCAACTGGGTCAGCCTGTCGTTGATGAGGCGGGCCATCTCGGCAGCGCCCTTGTCACGAACGGCCAGCCCCTGGGCGTACTCGTGCTCGGCGAGCTGGAGCCACGTGTCGCTGATCTTCATGGTGATCCCCCTGGGATACGTGGGTTGACGGTGGCGGAAGGTGGTCTACGGGGCGAGCCAGGAGTCGCCCTGGCTCATCACCTTGTGCTGCGCCCGGCGGGCGTCCTCGCGGGCCTGCTCCAGTGCGGTGGAGTCCCGGCAGTCCGGCAGGACGGTGACGAAGGTGGTCCGGGCGGGCACCTGCGGGTTCTCGGAGCCGGTGCCGAACTCGGCGGCGCAGGTGATGGTGCCGAAGACGAGTACAGCCATGACACCGGCGGTGATGACCTTGCGGCGGGCTTTGGCGTCCATATCACCCATCAGAACGGCGGCGGGCAGTGGTCGGGCACGGGCGCGTGGTCGATGTCGCACCACGGGTGGTGACCGGCCCGGCCGGTCGGCATGACCTTCAGCGGCTCCGGCTTGGCGACCGGCGGCAGGGGCTCGAACTTGTCGAGGCAGACGCCGGGCTCCTCGTACCGCTCGTCCATGTACGGGTCGTAGGCGTCGCTGCCCCAGTCCCGCTCGACCGGCATGGTGGACGGCGGGAGCTGGCCGGTGCGCTCCAGGAACGCGAACTCGTCGGAGAAGCACTCGGGCGCGCCCATCTCGGCGGCATCGGCCATGGTGATCAGATACATCACTGCTGTCCCTCCCGGACGAGCTGACGGTTGACCTGTTCGACGAGCGAGTCGGCGGCGATGTGCGCGAGATGCCAGATGACGGGGTCCCAGGTGCGGGAGCACTCCTCGGCGTAGATGGCCAGCGGCTGCAGGAGCTCCACCGGCCACTCCGTGCGGATCGCGTTCCCGAGGGCCGGGCGGCCGCCGACGTTTTCGAGCTGAAGGACCAGCGCGTCCGGCGCGACCGGAAGGTCGGAGGCGCCGTGCGCGGTCAGGAAGATGCGGGGGATGAGCAGCTCGGCGAAGGCATCGCGGTAGGAGTCGCGCGTGGCGGCGACCCAGTCGCGGTGGCCGTCGTCGGGGCTCACCGTTCGGCCTTGGGCATCGCCCAGGCGCGGCCGACCATGGCGAGGACGGCGGTGAGGACCGCGTACAGCACGGTCAGGTTGTCGCGCAGGGCGCGGCCCTGCGGGGTGAAGCCGAAGCGGTAGTGCAGCCACATCCAGACGGCGGGCGTCAGGGCGGACGGCAGTATGGGCAGGTATGCCAGGATCGTGCGACGCATGGAGTTGTTCTCCTCGTGGCGGGTCGAGGGGGGTGTTGGTGGTGGTGTGTCGCGGGTGCCCAGCTGGCGGGCGAGAGCACCTTGCAACGTGCTCCACACTAGAGCATCAGATGTTGCGCGTCTACCCCTGCGGCTCCTTCAGCAGTTCAGTGATGAGCTGGGCCGTCCGCAGACGGCCGTGGCGGTTCTGGCACAGGAAGCAGTCCCTCAGGTGCTCGGCCTCCCGCCGCCGCGCCTTGGTCAGACAGGAGACGCGGCCGGGCAGCGGGCGGCAGACGTAGAACTTGACGCCCGGGTCGTACAGGCCTTCCAGGATCGGGTGCTTCATGTCCTCGGCGACCTCCTCCAGCGGCGCCTCGCAGCCGTCGCAGGTGATCACCTCGCCGGACCCGGTCAGGGCGACGGGCACGGTCAGCCCTCCTGTTCCAGGTCCATGACCGTCTTCAGGACCTCCGGCCAGCGGGTGCTGGACTCCAGCAGGTTGGTCATCACCAGGGCGACGGCGAAGCGGCACGCCGTACGGTCCGTGTGACCGGCGCGCACTGCGAACGCCACCGCCTTGATCATCATCTCGTTGAGGATCAAGTGCCTCATGTCGTCGAGGCCGGTGAGCGTCAGACGCTCGGGCTCCATCATGGTCAGTTCTCCTTGTCGGCGAGGGCGGCGAACATCAGCGCCTCCTCGGTGCGGGTGAGAGTCTTACGGGAGGCCGGATCCTTCAGCTTGGCCAGCGCGCGCTTCAGCGCGGCATCCTGGTCGGCGTCGAAGATCAGGCTGATGGCGGGGTTGTTCATCGCGAGTCCGACGATCTTGAGGAGCAGCCGGGTTTCGACGGTGTCGAAGTCGGGGCGCACCCGGTCGAGGGTGAGGTTCATCGACCGCTCCCCGCCGCCAAGGCACTTCGCACCGGTGCCGTGCCCCTGACGGTCGGTCCAGTTGTGCGGGCTCACGGTGTTGTCGACCCGCAGAGCCAGCTCACGGCCGCACCCCGGCTCCGCGCACCGGCCGCGCGGCTTCAGTCCCCGGTTCGTCTGCTCGATCCAGGACGGGATGAGTTCCTCGTAGCGGCTCACGGTCAGGCCTCCTTCGGTTCGAGGGCGGCCAGCAGCGCCCGGAAGTTCGACTCGTCCCAGCCGACGCAGCGCAGCGCGTTGAAGTACCAGCCGGAGAGGTCCCCGAATGCGGAGCGGTGCGGGTAGCCGTTGTAGTCCTCCATCAGCCACGAGGCGATTTCAGCGGCGGCACTCCAGGAGGAACCGGCCTCTTCCCCGTCCGCCTCGGACGCCCACTCGGCGATGGTGAGGAGTCGGTTGACGGCGCGAGCGGCCAGCACCCTGCTGGAGCACCACGGCACGCGCCGCAGGAGGCGGTGGTAGTCGCGATTCCTGTTCTCGGCGAGCCCGATGTCGACCAGGGACTTGATCATCAGGCGGACCTGGCCCCGCAGGGCCCGGTCGCCGGTCGGCAGGCGGTCGAGGTAGCCGTCCTCCGACTGGCGCTCCAGGCTGTCGAGGCCGGAGTACCGGTCGGCGATGGCTTCGTTGACGAGGGCGCGGTACAGCCTGTCGTCCATGTCAGTCTTCCCTGTAGGTGCCGTCGTGGTGGCCGTCGTCGTAGCCGTTGCTCCAGCCGGAGCTGCGGTACGCCTCGGCCATCTTGTCGACGAGCGCTCGGGCATCGGGCTCGGAGAGGGGCTTCCCGGCCCGCAGAGCGTCGATGACGTCCTTGCGGGCCTGGACGGCGGCGTTGGTGGTGCGGGGCTTCCCGGCACCCATGGTCACTTCTCCAGTTCGATGATGATGCCGTTGGACATGCGCGGCCGGACGACCAGGCCCGTGCTGCCGTGGACGTGCAGGGCGCCGTCACGCATGGCGCACTCGATCGCGTAGTCCGGGCGGGCCGAGTCGGGCAGGAAGGAGACTTCGGCGCGGCGGGGCAGCCGGTGGTCCGGCCTCTCGTAGTGGCGGATGAGAGTGTCGGTCTCGTCGATGTCGCCGCGCAGGTTGGCGCTGGCCGTCCGCTCGTCGGCGAGGCGCCGCCGCATCAGGTCGAACTTGGCCTGCACCCACTTGGGCAGGGCATCCTCGCGCTCCTCATGCTCCTCGTCGGACTTCAGGCGGCTGTCGGTCATGGGCTGGTTCTCCTCGGGGATCAGGTCGGTCAGGTGAGGGGCGTTGACGACGTCGAGCTGCAGGTTGCTGTCCCTGGCCGCGCCGTACAGGAAGTCGCGGTAGCGGCCGAGGTCCGGGCGGTCCAGGGCGCGCAGCTTCTGGACGGCGTCCGCGCCGGTGGCGGCCCGCAGGCCGAGGTCGCCGGGCTTGCCGGGCGCCTGCACCCAGCAGACCAGCAGGCCCTCGGGGAAGGTCGTGTCGCGGTCGTTGAGGTAGTCGGCGACGCGGAACTTGCGTGCGGAGACGGCCTGGTGGGGCTGCACGCTGCGCCCGACCGTCGGCATGATCCAGCGGGTGCCGCTGAGCACGCGGACGGGGATCTTCTCGCGGGTGATGACGGACGCGTGCAGCGTCGTCGAGTACACCTCGTAGATACCGTCGATCTGGGGCTTGGCCATGGTCAGCCCTCCTTACCGAACGCGGCGCGCAGGACGGTCTTGAAGGCTTCGATGTCCTTGTGGGCGATGGTGAGCATGGGGATGACGCCCTCGCGGCGGCTCCTCGGGAGGCCCTTGATGCTGGAGTTCGGCAGTCGCCTGGTCAGCTCGTCGAGCAGCTCCAGCAGCTCCGGGTCGCGGCGCTGGACCTCGGCGCGGTCTGCCGCCTCCTCGGCCTCCCGCTTCGCCTCCTCCTTGGAGCCGATGGCCTCGGCCTCGGCCTTGTAGATGCGGGCGAGTTCGTCACGCTGCGCCGGGGTGATGAGGAACGACAGAGCCAGAGCGGGCGGGCGGCCGTACGGCTTGGAGCCGCTGGTCCAGTAGCTGCCGCCGCTGCCGTCGGCGTACACGGTCAGGTCGAGCGTGGGCCAGTCGACGGAGCCGGGGATGGCGTGCATGATCGTCCAGTCCTGGCGCGGCTTGATCTCGACGAGCAGCCCGGCCTCGACAGCGGCCTGCAGGTACTTGCGGGCGGTGGCCGGGGTGACGTTCATGACGGAAGCCACCTGCGCCTGCACGGCGGCGAAGACCGGGAGGGTGAGGGGCTTGGTGGCCAGCTCGGCGGTGATGCGGGCGGCGCTGGCGGCGCGCTGCTCGGGGGTGGCGGTGGTTGCCATGGGTGTCGTTCTCCTGGTGCTCGATGGTGGTGGGAGCGTAGAGGCCGGGTATGACACCCGGCCCCGCATTGCCCTCACTCTATCGGAACACATGTTGCGTGTCTACCCGGGTCAGTCCTCGACCTCGTACTCGGTCTCGGCGCGGAGAGTGAAGCCGAAGTTCGGCTCGTCGTGGTCGACGAGCCACAGTCGGACGTTGACGACAGAAGAGCCCGGCTTGTAGCGGGGGGCGGCCATGATTTGGACGCGGCGGCCGTCCGCGAGCGTGATGACGTCGCCGCGCGCCAGGGACCGGGCCTGGACCTTCTCGGGCATGGTCAGTCTCCGATGTCGGTGTACTTGTGCCAGCCACACTGCGAGCAGTCGACGTTCCAGCCGTAGCTGGTGGGGCGGGTGGTGAGGCCGGGGCGCAGGCACTCGGGGCAGGCCCTCCTGGCGGTCGGGCCGTCGTGCACGCCGTGGTTCTGGCTGCCGTCGGCGTGCCGCAGGTCGGGGAACCGGCCGTCGCTGGGGAACGGGTTGCACGGGTCGTCGTCAACGGCGCTGCGATTGATCCAGCGGAACATGCCCCGGGCGAGCTGCCTGCCGCAGTCGCTGCAGTCGCCCGCGTCCTCGCGCAGCAGCGACACCTGCTCCTCACCAGCCCGCGTCCACAGCTCGCGCGGGGTGACGAGGTCGACGGCGCGGTCGGCACGGGGCAGCAGGACGGCGGCGGCCTCATCGCGGCCACGGCGGGGCTGCTCGGCCAGGGCTCCGGTGGGGTCGATCCAGTAGAAGCGCCGCTCCCGCCCGTACCCGGGCACGGCGAACGTGAGGCCGATGAACACCCCCATGTGCTCGTGGGTCTTCGGGTCGAGAGCCCTGGGGTGCTTGTCGGCGATGATGCGCCGCAGTGCGATGGCGGCGTCCTCGTGCACGGGAGTGTCGGTGTCGGGCATGTGGCGGTCCGTCCTATCCGATGGCAACGGCCCCACCCTAGGGCACCAAGTGATGCCATGGAGTGGGGCCGTGAGAATTCGTCAGGAATCAGCGCTGGAAGGCGGGGCACGGGCACGCGCCGCCCGCGATGCACCCGTGCGACGCGGTGCCGGTGTGCCAGTTCATCGCATGCCCGCAGCCCGGCCGGGCGCACGGCGTGCCCAGCGACACGGCGGCGATACGCATGCGCTCACACGCCTGTTCCTCCGCGATCGTCAGGTGGGGGAGTTCGCAGATCGTCTTCGGGAGAGGGATCCCGCACACGCCGCAGTGCACCCACGTGTTCCCGTCGGCATCCCGGGCGGGCCGGTCGTTCTCGTCCAGCGCGGTCACCCGCACGTGCTCGTGCTCGGGGAAGGGGATGGAGCGCGCCGGGGCGGGCGGGGCGTCCAGCACGGCCGCGCGGGCGGCGTCCATCGCGGCCTCCAGGCCGGTGTCCCAGCCGGAGCGGTAGTGCTGCGACCCGGCGGGCGGCGGCGACTTGAGGGCGAAGACGGCGCGCACGGCACGGTCGGCGGCGGCCTGGAGGGCCTCGGCCAACTCGGCGTCGGCGACGGCCATGTACACGCGCAGCGTGGTGCGGTCCACGGGGCGCCCGGCCGCGTGGGCGGCCTGCTCCCAGCGGTCCATGCGGGCGGCCTGCGGGTCGGTCTCGGTGGCCATGGGTCAGTCCTCCTGGGTGGTGTCGTCCGTGTGGCCCAGCGACGACCGGCACACGCCGTCGTCGTCCAGGGGGAGGTTGCAGGTGCCCCATCCGGCGGGGCGCTGGCAGCGCGCGATGCGGGTGTCGCCGAGGGGGCGCAGCAGGCGGGCGAGTTCGCGGGCGGCCTCCAGGGCCTTCTCCCACAGCTCCCCGCTGTAGTTCTGCGCCTCGGTGTCCCAGGACCGCTGGTGGGCGTGGCGGGCGCTGGCGAAGGCCCGCTGTGCCTCGCCGATGTCCTCGCCGTGGCGGTCGAAGGCCATGGTGGCCTCGTCGAGCATGGACAGTCCGCCGGTGTTGTGCGGGTGGCGGGCCATGCGCTCCAGCAGGTCGGCCAGCGCGGCGGCCGTGCAGTCCTTGAACATGGTCAGTCCTTCCCGGCTGCGTGCTGGTGGGCCCAGCGGCACGAGCCGTCGTCTTCGAGGAGGATCCCGCAGGGCGCGCCGGTGTCGGCGAGCGGTGCGGCGCAGCGAGGGGGAGCCGGGCGGGGCGCGGCCGGGATGACGGCGGAGCGGGCGGTGATCCGGTGGACGGACAGGCGTCCCCGGACGGTGCCGATGGGGACGCCGAACAGGTCGGCCAGCTCCTGAGCGGTGTTGCGGCGGGCGAGGGCGGCGAGGGTGCCGGGGCGCAGGGCCTGCCATGCCTGGCGGCCGTCGGGCGGGGTGCTCACGGGGTGCTCCTGGGTGCTGTGGCGGGTCAGCGGGGGCCGTGCCGGGCGCTGGCGGGCGCTGGCGCGGCTATGGGGGTCAGTCGGTCCAGTCGTCCCAGCGGGGCCGGGCGAGGGTGATCAGGAAGGTCCACAGGGCGCCGTCGGCGCGGACCAGGCCGACGTTACCGGCGTGCTCGTTGGCGCGCAGGAACTCGCACACGGTCATGCTGGCGTGGTTGCTGTCGTCGGCCGTCCTGGCGATGGGGCGCGGCGCCTCGGTGGGCTGCGGCGGCCACTGGAGGGCGCGCAGGACCTCGGCGCGCTCCCAGACGCCGGAGCGCTTGGGGGTGCTCGCCTGGGCGCGCACTTCGATCAGGTCGGCGGAGGCGGGCACCAGGGCGCGCAGGGTGTCGACGGCGGGCGTGGGGCGGGGCTGGCTGGGGCTGGCGTACGGGCCCATGGCGGGCGCTCCTCGGGGTCGGTCGGGTCAGTGGTCGGCGAGCCAGGCGACGTAGTTGGTCAAGGTCTCGCGCTCGGTGGTCTTCACCCGGGCCACGGGCACCTCGGCGCCGCAGAGCAGGCAGGTGACGCGCTCGCCGACGGTGTACGGGCCGGGGTCGGGGATGTCCTCGGCGGGGGTGTCCCAGCCGTGCGGGGCGTACTCGCGGCCGACGGTGCGCCCGCTGTTGGCGCAGGCGGCGCCGTGCTCGTGCGGGGCGTCGGCATTGAGGGCGGCGGCGGCACGGTCGGCGGCGCTCTCGTCGGTGTAGGTGGTGATCACCAGGGCGCTGCGGCCGTGGACGCGGACGAGGTCCCAGCCGGGCTTGTCGCGGTCGGTGTTGGGCTCGGTGTGGTAGGCGGGCAGCGGGCTCATGCGGGGTGCTCCTGGGCTTGCTGGCGGGCTGTCAGGGTCGGTGGGCGCTGCGCCCCGTCCGGGTCGGGATCGGGGCGCAGCGGGCGGCTGGCGGGCTGTCAGTCGGTGTGGCCGACGTCGTTGCGGCGCTCCTGGGTGGTGGCGGCGCCGTCGATGAGGCGCTGGGCCCAGGTGAGTGCCTCCTCGGGGTCCATGTTGATCTTGACCAGGCGGCCCTCGTCGGGGCCGTCGTCGAGGATGCGGACGGTTGCGGTGGTCCACACCCGCGTGCCGGTGAGGGCGTTGCCGTTGGGGCCGTCGTAGACGGACTCGGTGGTGCGGCGGACGGCGACGATCTGTCCGGTGCGGCTCTGCTTGGCGCTCATGGGCGGTGCTCCTGGGTGGCTGTGTGGCGGGCGGTGGCGGGCGGGGAGCGCCCCGGGGCCGAGGTGGCCGTGCGGGGCGCTCCCGGGGGCTGTCAGGGGCGGCGGGTCATGCTGCGGCCGTACTCGGTCCATCCGCCGTCGGGGGTGGTGGGGTTGCCGTGCTGGTCGTGCTCGGAGTCGCGGCCGTCGGCGGCGGCAGCGGCCCGGGGGTGCGCAGCGCGGGCGGCGGTGATCGCGTCGGCCAGGGCGGCGCCGCCGGTGTGGGCGGTCCAGTCGGGTTCGGGGGCGCAGCCGAGGGGGGCGAGGCTGGCGTCAGCGGCGACGGCGGCGACGTAGGCGACGGCGGCGGTCTCGGTGGGGTGGACGCGGGAGTAGACGCGGCCGGTGGCGGTGGCGGTGAAGGTGACGCGGTAGCCGCGTTCGGGGGCGGTGGGCATGGCGGGCTCCTGGTGGCTGTCTGCGGGGCTGCGGGCGGTCGGGTGGGGCTGGGGAGCGCCCCGGGCGGGCGGGGCGCTCCTGGGGGCGCTCAGGCGCCGTCGCGCCACTCGTGCACGACGAGGTGACGGACGGGGCGGCCGGTGAGGCCGAGGAACGCGGCGGCGGCGTGGGCGGCCTGGGCGGGGCTGAGCCGGTCGAAGTGGTGGGCGTCGTCGGCGTAGTCGTTCATGCCGTCGAGGGTGGAGCGGCGCATGCCGCCGGTGATCAGCCACTGGTCGACGCGGCCGGTGGCGTCCATGGCGGCGGTGTCGGCGGGGGTGAGGCCGACGAGGGTCATCAGGCCGGTGAGGCGCTGGCCGTCGCGTTCGGTCCAGCGGATCTCCACGGTGACGGGCGCGCCCTGGTCGGCGGTGGCGGGCGTGGCGGGGGCTCCGTGGGTGACGGTCATGGTGGGCGCTCCTGGGTGGTGGGTGATCAGTTGGCGCGCGGTCTGCTCCGCAGCCTCGGCGCTCCGCCGCTACGCGGCGGTGGTGGTGCTGTGGCGCTCCGCGCCACGGTGGCCGGTGCAGCGCTCCGCGCTGGCTCCTGGGGGCCTGCGGGGGCGGCTGTGGCCGTGGGGCGCTCCCGGGTGGTGGGAGCGCCCCGGGGGGCTGCTCAGGCGGCGGGGTCGGTGACGGCGGGGGTGGTGGTGGTGTGGCCGAGCCGGGTGGCGGCGGCGGTGGTGACGGCGGCGAGGGTGCCGCGCTCCTTGAACGTGCCGTCGATGCTGGAGACGCGGTAGCGGTGGGCGCCGTCCTCGTCGCGGTTGGCGGCGCGGATGATCATGAACTCGCGGTCGTCCAGGTCGGCGGGTCCCTCGAAGGTGAGGACTCCGGCGCGCTGGCCGTGGTTCTCGGTGTGCCAGGTGATCGCGGCGGCGGGGGTGGTCTCGTGGGAGTCGGCCCAGATGAAGCCGACGCGGCCGGGGACGCGGATGCCGACGCGGTGGGTGCGGGTCCCCTGGCGGGCGTGGGCCATGGTCGCGGCGCGGAGCGGTCCGGCGGTCTCCACGGTGCCGGTGAACTCCTGGCCGCGCTGGGTGACGGTCACGGTGGTGCCGACGGGCACCACGATGTCGGCGGCGGGGCCCTCGGTGGGCTCCTGGGGGCCCTCGGCGGGCTGCTGCTGCGCCTGGGGCCCCTCGGGGGCGGTGGGGGCCTCCACGGGCTCCTGGGGCCCCTGCTGGGCGATGAGGGTGCGCAGCTCGGTGCGGGCGGCGGTGAGGCGCTTCAGGGTCTCTCGGGCGGCCCTGATCTCGCGCTCGTCGCGCTCGTCGGCGTTGGCGTCGAGGCAGTAGTCGGCGTACTCGGCGAACAGGGCGAGGACGGCGGGGTCGGCGGTGGTGATCGTCATGGTGTAGCCGTTGCGGCCGTAGTTGCGGCGGGCGGCGTCCTGCCAGACGGCGTGGGCGGCGGCGCACTGGGGGTCGCTGTTGTCCTGGCCGATGGCGACGCCGGTGCCTTCGAACCAGTCGCAGAATCCGCCGGGGAGCGCCACGGTGACGGCGGTGGGGGTGGTGGGGGTGGCGGTGGTGGCGGTGGTCATGGCGGGGGCCTCCGGGGCGGTGGTGGCGGTGGTGGTGGCGGGGTTGCGCTCGATGATCCCGGCGATCACGTCGTCGGCTTCGAGCTGTCCGGCGCCGTAGTAGGCCCAGGACAGGAAGTCACGGGTGGCGGTGTCGGCGGCGCCGTAGACGGTGCCCACGATCTCTTCCATGGTCATCTCGCCGGTGTAGTACTTGGCGGTGATGAAGTCTCGGATGATCATGTTCAGGCTCCTTATCAACGGCGGGAGCCTCACGCTACAGCAACAGGTGTCGCGCGTCTACCGGGTCGGGTGAGAAAGCACCGGGGGGAGGCCATGGCGGCGGCCTCCCCCCGGTGCCCTGCTGCGCCCTACTCGGCCACGCTCACCCGGGCGCCCCGCACGGTCGTCTGACGGGTCCCGCTGTACTCCTTGCGCTTCGAGACGGTCCCGGTGATCGTGACGCCCTCCTGGCCCTCCTGGAGCGCCTTGGCCGCCTTGCTGCCGGAGTAGGCCGTCAGCTCGATCCCCTCGTCCGCCCCCGTGCCCTCCAGGACGATCATGCGGCGCGACGCGGCCCACTGGGTGTAGCCGTTGACGATCATGGTGCGCTTCACGCGCCCCGTCACGGTCACCTCGGAGTCCACCGGCCCGGCGTACCGGCTCGTCGCCTGAGCGGCCGTGACGCGCTCCATCACCTTGCGCAGCAGCGCCGTACCGCGCGGGTCGAGGGGCTCGAACTGCTGGCGAAGGTCCTGGATGAGGTGCGCGGCGCGGCCGCCGTAGCTGTTGAAGATCTCGTGCACCTCGGTGCGGGTGAAGGTGGCCCACCAGCGGCCCGCGTGGAACCCCTCGTCGTACTGGCCGGAGAACTCCAGGCGCTCCCCCGTGAACACGAGGCGCTCCGCCTCCTCCTGGGTGTCGGCGAGCGCCTGGCGGTGCTCGTCGTACTCCTCGGTGGCGTCCGGGGTGAGGCCCAGCGCCCAGGCGAGCAGATCGGCGTGCCGGGCGTTCCAGCGCTCCCAGGCGGCGGCGCGCTCAGCGGTGATCTTGGCGGCGCGCTTCTCGGCCGCGATGCGCTCGCGGTCCTTCTTCATGGCCCAGCGGTACACGACCATGTCGCGCTGCTCCTGGGTGCCGGTGAAGACGTCGGGGCGCAGCCCCGTGCGGTTGCAGCCGAAGCACACGCCTTCGTACACGTGCCGGTTCCACGACAGCTCGCCCTCACCGCCGCAGCGCCCGCACACCTCCACCCAGGTGCTGCCCATGTCGGCGAACTCACGGGAGGAGCCGTAGGCCATGACGGTGTAGCCGGGCACGGTGCGGGCGGCGTCGCCGGTGCCCAGCGTGACCGTGTCCTGGCGCGCCTCGGCGAGCGCGGGCAGTCCGGGGACGGTGGGGTGCTCCTGGGCCGCCTGCGGGGCGCTGGCGGGCTCCTGGGCGGGCTGCTGCTGCTCGCCGTCGAGCTGGGCGATGTAGGCGCGGCCACGGTCGTTGATGACCAGCCAGGAGTGGGTGGCGCCCGGCTCGGGCACGACGTCGGCCATGTCGCGGCGGAGGATGCCGTCCTGGGTGCGGTCGTTGTGGTCGAACAGCGTCATGATCCCGCGCTTGTCGGCGGCGCCCCGGCGCAGCAGCTCGATCATCACGGGGGTCGGCTTGCGGGTGATCAGGTCGCTCATGGTGTGCTCCTCAGGGTGTCTCATCCAGGCGGGGTGCCCACGGTAGCGCGACACGTGTCGCGTGTCTACGTGACAACGAAATCCGCACCCACCGGGGGCCGCCGCAACGAAAACTCACGGTCGGCCCACCGGCAGGAGCAACGGATATCGCAGCTACGCCCCCGCGCCCCGCACCGGCGACAGCTCCAGCCGCGCCCCGTTCGCCCGCGTCAGCACCAGGCGCAGCCCCATGTCCGGCTTCGACAGCTCACCCCCGTCGGCCAGCTCCTCCGCCAGGTACGCCCGCGCCATCTCGGTCGGCATCGTGTCCGACACCCCCCGCGCGCCCGTCCCCTTGACCAGCACGGTGCGCCGGTAGCGGCCAGCGCCCCCGTCCATGGCGCCCATGAGCACCAGCAGAGCCGAGTCCCGGCGCTCCACCCACTCCGGGTCGGCCTCGGTGCCCTGGAGCGCCTCCACGGCCCCCTGGACGCCCTCGGGGCCCTGCTGCGCCTCCACGGCCGCCGACGGGGCCGCCGGGCGCTCTTGGGTTCCCTGGGGGTTCTCCTGGGGGTACAGCTCCAGCCACGCCCCCGTGTCGCGCACCATGCGCACCGAGCCCTCCCCGTTGTGCATGATCATCGTCTCGCCGTCCGCCCACCGGCTCACCGTGTGCATGGCCTGGAACGGCGTGCCCTGGCGCTCCGCCATGGCCGTGCCGTCCGCGCGCTGGCCGGTGATCCGGTAGGCGTGGGCCAGATCGTCCACCACGGCCACCGCGATGCTGTGCGCCCACTCCTCCTCGCACAGCCCCTCGCCGACCGCGTACAGCATCCAGCCGTCCGCGTCGGCCTCCCAGCTGTCCACGATCGTTCCCGGGGCCGGAGCAGCCGGGAGCGGCTCGCGCTTGTCGGCGAGCGCCAGCGCCTGGCCGAACTCCGCCCGCACGTTGTAGCCGATCGTGCCGCGCCACTCGACCATGTCCGCCTCGCTCACCGGCTCAGCGTCCATGGCGAAGTCGTCGTCCGTCACGTTGCGGAACACCAGGCCCTTGCGGCCCTCCACCCGGATACCGACCCGCGCCGTCCGCGTGCCGTACCGGGCGTCCCAGTTGCTCGTGGGCCGGTCGGTGCCCACCCACGCGATGACACCCTCGACAGCCGCGCCCTTGACCGTGGCGCGCGCCGTGTACCCCTTGCGCGGCGTAGCGGCGTGCTTGGCCTGCGCCTCGGCGAAACGCTGCTCGGTGAGGTACGCGACGGCCAGCTCGATCACGTCGCGGGTCGCGTCGATGTCGGCGCCGTTGTGGTACGTCCACCCCCGGGTGGAGCCGTACTCCACCGTCCGCACCTGCTGCGCCTCGGCGTCCCACACGACCGCGTAGAAGTCCGAGTCCGACGGGCCGTTGACCTCACCGATGCGCAGCACCGCACCCGCGAACGTCTCGACGTGCGCGGCCTCCCGGTGCGCCTCGAAGTCGCCCGTGTGGTTGTTCGGGTTGTAACCGGCGGCGTGGGGGTTCGTGCAGTGAATGACGCTCATGGCTGCTGCTCCTCGGTGCTCTCTACGTTGGCGGGGTCCCCACGGTAGCGCGACACGTGTCGCGTGTCTACCCGTTGCTGCTGCCTCAGTGGCGCGGAGCGCCACAGCGTCATGCGCCGCGTAGCGGTGCAGCCCCCCGGGCCGCGTAGCGGACCCGCAACGAGCCTGCGGAGCAGGCCGCGCGCAAGAGGTTGAACCCCCGCCACGCTGCGCCCCAGCGCCCACCGCTGCGCCCAGCGCTGGCCCGGCCCGGGTCCGTCCCCCTCGAAGGGGTGTCCGACTCACCCCATATGCGCACACACCCACACAGAGCGGCAGGGGCGCGCTCTTCCGTCTGCCCCTGCCGCTCACGCTCCCTGCCCCTTGCTAGGCCCTCACGCTGAGCACGTAGCGCTGCGCCTGTTCCAGGCTGGTGCACTCAGCCTTGACGGGCTGGTAGTAACGCTCGTCGCCGTCCGCCGGTTCGATCGGGCGCACCTGGAGGGTGAACACCCGCACCCCCTTGCCCTCTCCGTCGGCGTGCTCCACGACGCTCCAGCGCTTGCCTGCGCCCTGGGCGATCCACTCGTCCCCGTAGCGCCCCCACTGCATCGCGCGCTTCTCCTGGATCTCCGCGAGCGCCTTGCCGAGCGCCTTGCCCCCCGGCTGGTACTGCGACCAGTCCGGCACCGGGGTGATGCTGAGCGGCGCCGTGTTGTCGTACGAGCGCGCCGAGCCCACCGCGTTCACCGCGTCCAGCGGGTGCCGGTAGTCCTGGCTGTACTCAGCGCCCGTGTCCAGGTCCATCCACCGCACGGTGTACGCGGGGCGCTGCTGCTGCGCCTCGGCGAACCGGTCGCCCGCCGCGCTCGCGTGCTCCTGCTCGGTCATGTGCTCCTGCTCCTCCTGCTCCTGGCCGGTCTGGCGGGCGGCGAAGTCCGCCGACACCGCCGACGCGCTGCTGTCCTGCTCCTGGGCGCGCTGCGCCGCAGCCTCGTCGAACGCGTCCTGTGCATGCGGGGTGTCGAGCACCTCGGCCCCGTTCGCACCCTCGGCGTGCCAGCGCGTCTCAGCGCCCTGGCCCGTGGCGTACACGCGCACCTCGGTCCCCTCGTAGCGCCAGATGCGGCCGTGGCTGCCGTTGTCGCTCATGCCGTGCGTGTCGACTCCGGCCTGGGGGCCGTCGAGCTCTGCGAGGTACGCGCGGCCCGCCTCGGTGATCCCTGCGGCCCAGGTGGTGCCCTTGCCCTGCTCGTACGTGCCACCCAGGCCCCACGTCGTCACCTTGGCCATGCCCAGGCGCTCCAGCGTGCGCAGCGTCGGCAGGCGGAACCCCTGGGACTGGCTGATGCGGCCGTCCGCGCTGGCGTCCATGGCGCGCAGCGCGCTGACTCCGGTGGTGGTGGGCTTCGTTGCGCTCATGTGCTGCTCTCCTCGTGCCTTCTGTCTGGCGGGACCGCTCACGCTACAGCAACACATGTCGCGTGTCTACCGGGTCGGGCCGCCCCGTTGAAGCCGGGGCGGCCCGTGGTGGTGCTGTCAGGCGTGCTGCTCGGCGAGCAGCGCCCGCCCCTCGTCCACCCTCACGCCCTCGGCGACCTTGACGCCCTCGGCGTTGTACACGTCCCACCTCTGGTGCATGGTCCCGGGGTGCGCGTCCATGTAGCCGCCCGCGATGATCAGGCGGTCGTCATGGTGCGCGTAGGTCATCGAGGAGGAGACACCCAGGGGCTTCATGGCCACAAGCGCGATCGCCGTGGTGGCGCTGTAGTCCTTGCTGCCCTGGTGAACCTTGCGCGTGCCGTTCTCGTGCCAGGTGTACATGAGCGTCGCGCCGCCGTCGGCGTGCGCCTTGACGCCCTCGATCTCGACGAACCCCCCGAGGATGCTGTGGGGGGCCTGGTCGTCGCTCCAGATGCGGAGGCAGTAGCGGGCGCCCGTGGTCAGCGTGCCGTCTGCCAGCGCGGCGCGGACGGTGGTCTCGGTGATGTGCGGCATGGTGTGCTCTCCTCATGGCTGTGCGGGTCTGTGGTGGTCCTGCGGTGGGCGCCCGGCCCATGTGGTCGGCCGGGCGCCGTACGGTGCTCCTGGGGCGCTCAGGCGCGGTGGTAGGCGCACTGGGCGATGTACTCGCCCCGGAAGAACTCACCGCCACCGGCGGACGCCCCCGGGCGCAGACCGTGAGCGCGGGCGTAGGCACCCTGGGACCGCTCGATGCTGGAGATCTCCGTGTCGGGGCCCTTGACGTACACCGCCACGATGTTGTGCCCGCGCTCCTCCGTGCGCACCAGGTACTTGCCGTGCTTCTCGGCGCGCGCCCACTCAGCGGCCAGCGCGCGGGCGCGGGCGTCCTCCAGGCGCTTGGACTCCTCGGCGCGCTCCGCGTTCGTGATGCGGTCGTGCTCGGCCCGCGCGGCGGCGGCGGCCTCGGGGTCGTCGGCCCGCTCGAAGATCATCGCGGCGCTCGCGATGTTCGCGACCCGGTTGTACGCGGCCGACTCGTCGGCGGTGTGCTTGTGCCCCTGCGCGCCCTCGGCGCAGTAGATCGCCTGGGCCCGGCGGAACGCCAGCCCCAGCACCACGGAAGGCGCCTTGCCCTCCACCGTGGCGCGGTCCTCGGGGTGCATGTCCTCCAGGGCGCGCACGGCGTCCTCGGCGACGTCGGCGCGGGTGAGCCCCCGGAACTCGCGCGGCTCCTGCTGCTGCTCCATCGTGTTCTCCTCCTGGGCGGCCGTGGCCGCGTCCTCCGCCTCGAACCGGCGCGCAGCCTTCAGCAGCGCCTCGGTGCGGTTGTACTGGTTGAGCGCGTTGTTCGCCGCCTCGGCGCCGTTGTTGGCCATGGCGCGGCGCATCACGCGTCGGATGCGGGCGAACTCCCCCTTCAGCACGACCGACGCGGGCGCCTGCTCGGCCTCCCGGCGGCGCTCGCCGTAGCCGAGCCAGGCGAGCGCCTGGCGCTTGCCCTCCTCGACGTCGGCGCGGGTGATCTCCACCGCGTCCAGCTCGGCGAGGTACTCGCGGCCCTGGCGGATGATCACGCAGTACGTGGTGAGCGATCCGTGCAGGCCCAGCTTGGCGCCCTCAACCCAGTCGGCCATCCCCCGGCCCACGAGTCCCTCGTGGGTGCGCTTGTCTGCGCTGGGGTCGATGATGCCGCGCGGGTCTACCGCGCCGTAGCGCAGCGCCTTGACCTGGACGTCGGTGGGCTTGCGGGTGATCTCGACAATGCGCGTCATGGGGTGTGCTCCTCAGGTGGTGGTGTCCGGCGGGACGTGGCCCACTCTACAGCGACACGTGTCGCGCGTGTCAAGCCGGATGCGCTGACCAGTTCAGGACGCGCCAGCAGGGGCGCGGGATGATCTCCCGGCCCCTGCTGGCCGCAGCGCCTAGGCCTGCCTGTTCTTCAGGCTGAGCGCCTGGGTGTTCACCGGCAGGTCATCCGTGCTGCCGTCGGCGAACTCCACCCGCACCACGCAGTGCGCCCCGTTGCGCTCGTTCACCTTGCGCACGCACTTCCACGAGCTGTCAGCCTGCTTCAGCCACCAGCCGGGCCGGATGTTCTCCACAGGGCGGAAGCGGGCTTCCTCGACGTCCTGGTCGACCGGCAGGGCGCTGATGTCCTGCGGGGCGCACCCGGCGGTGAACACCTCGTTCCCCTGGACGTCAACGACCATGGGCACGTCGCCGCCGTCGGCGGGCAGGCCGTCCAGGTCGATGGAGACCACAAGCCGCCCGTCCTTGCGGTACGTGTACACCTGGGCGCCGCCGATCTCCACGCACGGCCGGGTGTTCTCGTCGGCGGGGTCCTGCGGCATGAACCGGGCCGTCAGGTTCGCCCGGGTCTCCTCGTCGGCGCCCTTGAGAGCCTGCTCGTCCCCGTAGCCGTCCCACGGGGCCGGGAGGCACTCGATGCCGCCGTTCGTCAGGATCGCGTCCATGGCCTTCCACGCGCGGACGAACACGGTGTCGGGCATGCCGACCACCTGGAAGCGCAGGACGTCCAGGAGCTCATCCGTGCCCATCTCGTCGAGCGGGTTCGCGCCGTCGTCCTCGGGCGCGGCGGGCGTCTCGGCGATCAGGGACAGCAGCGCGTCACGGTGCGGCTCGTCGGGCGCCGCGTCGCACGTCGGGCACGGCAGCGGCACCAGGAGGTACGTCGCGGTGCCGGGGGTGATCAGGCCCACCCCGCCGTCATGCCGACTCACCAGCCAGTCATCCCGCAGCCCCTTGACGACCAGGGCGAGCGCCTCGGCGCGGTCGATGATGATCACGGCCGAGTCCTCCTCGGCGCGCCACTGGCGCTCGAACCGATCGCCCTCCCCGAGCAGCTCGGCCGCCTCGGCGTTGTAGGCGGCCGTGACAGCCTCGGCCTGCGAGCAGCGCGACGGGATGCCCGCCATGGACGGGCGGGCGGGCGCCTGCTCCTCGACCACGGGCAGCGTGTCGGCCTCCGGACGGCGGACCTCCCAGACGTGCGGAGCGACGGCGATCTCACCACGGGCGCGGATCGGGTGGACGTTCTCGGCGTCCACCCCGGCGTGCTCGGCCAGCGCGCGGCGCAGTACGTCCGTGTCGTACATGCCGTGCTCCTGGGGGACCTCGACCTTGACGGCGACGGTACGGCCGGTGCGGGCCGTCCAGGTGGCAACGGTCTGGTCGGGGCTGAACTTCTCGGTGATGGTGTAGCGGGCGACGTCGGGCATGGTTGCGCTCCTCGGGTGGTGTCCGGCGGGACTGGCCTCACTCTATCGCGACGCGTGTCGCGCGTGTCAACCCCTGAAATGCCAGCAGGCAGGAACCGGGCGCACTGCCCTGGTCCTGCCTGCTGAACTCCCGCCGTCGGCTCTCGTCTAGGCGGCCCCTCTCCTGTCGTGGTCGGCGCCTACCGGCGCGGCGGGCGCTTCGGGCGCCTGGGGCGCTTCGGGTGGCTCATCCGGTCACCTCCTCGGCCGCGCTGGCCAGCTTCCACGTGTATCGGCTGCTGAAGTTGGTCGGGTACGTGATCCCGCCGTACTCACCGCCGGTGTCGATCACGAGGTGCCCGTCACCGTCGGCGGGCGATTCGATGACCACGCCCTTACGGGTCGGCGGCTGGCGGGTCGCCCACAGCGCCCGGTCAGCGTCCGTCTGCGGGCGGTCCTGCACGATGATCGTTGCGCCGACGGTAGGCCACTCGCGCCCCTCTCCGTGAGCGCGGCGCAAGCGCTGTTCCCAGGTCTCCCCGCGCTCCTCCAGGACGTCACGGGGCGCGCTCCACGTCGTGGCCGGGGGCACGCAGTTGTGGCGGTTGCCGCTCCCCAGCATGGCCGGGCAGTCGGGCTGATGCGCGGACCCGACCGGCCGGAATCCCATAGCCTGAACAAACTTGATCTTGTCGGCGGCGGGGAGGGTCCTGGCCTGCTCGATCAGCTCGGCCATGTTGACGGGCGAGATCGGCCCGGCCGGGCCGATCAGCTCCCGAACGGCCCTCAGCGTCTCCTCGGGGTCCATGTGATCCTCTCGGGTGTGTGGTGGTGAGTGGTGGTCAGTCGGCGTCGCCGCGCCCGCCGTTGCGGCCCATCAGGTACGCGCGCTGGGGGATGAACTCCACCGGCCACGGCAGGCGCACCGGGCGGTGCTTGCGGCCGTCCTCGGGCCGGTGCGTCAGGTTGCGCGTGCGGGCGTTCCAGCGGTGGGAGTCGGGCAGGTCGTCGAGCCCCTTGCCGTCGCGGCGCTGGGTGGTCTCGATGGCGTACACGTCGCCCTGTCGGCGGACCTTGCGCCCCTCCTGCTTCGCCTGCACCACGGCGGCCGGGGTGAGCCAGGCGAGCGCCTCGCGCACCGTGGTGATGGTGCCGGGGACGCGGACGGCCCACGGGCCCGATCCGGCGTCGTCCGGCCCCCACAGGTAGCTCAGGGACGCCCGGCGGGCGGGCCCCCGGCCGTACTTCCGCCAGCCGTCGGCGTGCGCGAGGACCAGGCGCCCGGACCGGTTGGCGATCTCCAGGTACGCGGTCCCGTAGTTCCCCTCGATCTCGGTCTCTCCGCCCCGGCGGATGATCTCCGCGTACACGCGGTCGACGAGGCGGGCGTGGGCGCGCAGCTCCAGGGACGGCCGCACCGGGGCCGGGGCGTTGCGCTTGTTGCGCTCGCGGCGAATGGTCGTGATGGCCGTCATGCTGCGGCGGCCGGGCATGTCGTTGTCGGCGAGCCATCCGGCGAGCGCTCGCGGGTCGTAGATGCTGGGTCGCGGTGCCGTGGCGGTGGTCATGCGGTCCCCCTCGTGTCTGGCGGGATGATCGGGAGTGCCCCGGGCAGGCTTCGAACCTGCCTCGGGCCGGTGCGGCCGCTGGCTGCGGCCGCCGGGGCGGTGGTGATCACTTCTGGCGGCCGCCGCACCATTCGGACAGGGCGCCTTCGATCACGCTGCCGACGGTTTCGGCCCCCTCCTCGTTGAGGCTGTACCAAACCTCATCCAGCCAGTAGGAGAACGGCCGGGCCGAGTACTCCGGGAGCTCGTTCTTCTCCAGCACGTACTCGAAGATCATCTGTGCGGTGACTTCCTGCACCCCGGGCCGCTCGTCCTGCTCGACGTCGCCGGACTGCGCGAGCGCCTCGGGGTTGATCTTCTCGGTCTTGGCCATGCCTGTCCTTCGTGGTGGTGGGTGAGCGGGTGAGCGCCCCGGACCGGAGTCGAACCGGACCGAGCCGCCACGCCCCCTCGCGGGGGCGGGCCGGGGCTGGTGGTGCTAGGCCTGCGACTGGTAGCGGTTGTGGGCGCGGAAGGCGGCGCGGCGAACCTGGATGGGGAGGGAGTCGTCGTTGATCTTGGCCTTGTTGGCCTCGACCAGTTCGGGGGTGGACAGAATCGGCCGCTCGACGCACAGCAGATCCTGACGCCCGATCAGCTCGGTGGTGCCGTCGGCGTAGACCACCTCGGCCGTGCCGGGGTCGGCGTCCTTGGCCCACTCGACACTGATGATCGCCTTGAACCGGTCCAGGTAGCCGTGGGCGTCCTGGCCCCGTCCGCCCTCGGGCTTGCGGGCGCTCCCGGCCTTCGTGCGGGTGATCATGCGGGGGATGCGGTCGGCGTCGATGCCGTTCAGGCCGTCGATCCGCAGGTGTCCGGGGGCGGTGTCGCGGGCAGCGTGGACGGCCTCGTCGGCGGTGAGGTAGTCGAAGAAGCTCATGCGGATACTCCTGGGTCTAGGCGGGCGCGCCGGGCTTCCCCGGCACGTCTCCACTGTATAGCAACAAGTGTCGCGCGTCTACTGGGGCGCCCCGGCCGGGCGTCGAACCCGGCTCGGTCCGGCGCCCCGCCCTGGGTGGGCGGGGCCGGGGCCGTCTGTCAGAGCGCGTCGGCGAACTCGTCGAAGGCGTCGCCCAGGAAGGCGCGGAGTTCCTTGTTCAGGGTGACGATCCCCGCCCAGCGCTTGCGCACGTCCCGGGTGACGCTCATGTCGGCCGCCCACTCCTCCGCGCTGCCGTAGTTGACGGCGTTGGAAGCGTCCGAGATGGCGGCCTCCAGCACCTCGGCGGTGGTGGGGAGCACCAGGGCGCCGCCGTTCTGCGGAAGGCTGTCGGCGTAGCTCTGACCGAAGCCCCGGAACAGCATCGTGCGCTTGGGGGCCTGGTGGCCGGTGCCGCCGTAGAGACCGAGTTCAGCCGCCTCGATGGTCATGAGGACGTCGTACACGTCGTAGTCGCGCTCGCCGGTCGGGGAGCCGTCGAAGCTGTCCACGTAGATCGGGACGATCTTCACGCTGTGCGCGTCGATCAGGTCGGCGAGGGTGTTTTCGTCCTCGTCGTCCTCGTCGGCCTCGATCAGGGTGAGCAGCTCACGCGGGATCGGGGGGACCTGGTGGGGGTAGCTGTAGTGGTCGCCGTCAACGGCAACGAACACGTTCTCGCCGCCGTGGTCGCGGTCCACCGTGCCGAACCCGGCGGGGACGAGTTCGCCGTTGTGCTCGGTCTCGGCGATCTCGACGCGGTCACCGGCGTTGAAGAAGTTGTCCATGCTGTCCTCCATAGGCGGGAAGTCCTCCGGGGGCTTTCCCCGGCGGGCATGGCCCCACTCTATCGCGACACGTGTCGCCCGTGTCAAGCCGAGTGGAGCCACGCCGTGTTGCTGCTGGTCAGGCGGTCGTCTCGGGCTTGCGGAACACGATGCCGCCGCCCACGTCACCCCGGAACGTCCACCCGGCGGCCTCCAGCACCCCCCGGTACGTCTCCATGTGCTCCTCGTACTGCCGGGCGCCCGGCTCCATCGCGACGCCGCACACCACCCAGTGCACGACCACCTGATCAGGGCAGCCCGCCACCGGGCGCACCCACGGGCCGTACGCCTCGGTGTTCAGGGAGTCCCAGGGCAGCAGGTAGCCGCCCCCCGTGCCCCTCATGAGCGCCTGCCCCGCGTCGGCGGCGACCTGGGGCACCACCATCACGCGCAGATTCCGGCGAAAGTCCTTGCTGCCGTCCTCGCGGTAGGCGTGCACGGTGAGCACCCAGCACGCGCCGGAGTGCGCCAGGGTGACGGCCGGGCTGTTGTGGCTCTTGTGGAGCTTCTCCGGCCCGGCCTCCTCGCGGTAGGACTGGAGGCGGGCGCGGGCAGCGCGGCCGGTCATCGTCTCGACGTGGCCGTCCACCGTGGCCACCTGGTACATGGTGGCGTCGTCCAGGGCCAGGAGCGCGGCCGTCTCCTTGTGGTGACGGGTCTCCACGCGGACCATCTCCCGCGCGATCATGGGCACGGCCTCATCGTGAGGCGGGAGCCCGGTCCAGTCCTGGTGAACGGGGGCGGCCAGGCCATCGGCGTACATGCTGACCGTCGTGCGGCCGGGCGTCCGAGTGATCTCGAAGCGGTAGCCGTCCATGGTCGGCATCTCCGGCAGCGGGTTGTCCGGCCACTGGATCCGGCCGTACGCGTCCAGGGCGGCCCGCCCGGTGTTGAGCGCGTCGGCCGTCTCCTGCGCGTCCTCCTGGCGCTGGCCGACGGTCAGCCAGCGGTCCGCGTCGATGTCCAGCACGCCGTGGGTCGTCCGGCCGCTCACGCTGCGGGCCTCGAAGCGCGGCGGCGCGACCTCCCGCACACGGAGGCTGTTCCAGGTCTCGGGCTTGGTCATGGGGTTGTCCGGGCCGATGCGCTGGGAGAAGTCCTGTCCGGCGAGCACCTCGTAATCCACCGAGCCGTCATGGTAGGTCTGCCCGACGCCGACCACCACGGCGGTGCCCTTGGGCGCCTTCACACTGGTGGCCCACGCCTGCACGCCGTGCCGCACGCGGGTGCCCACGGGCAGACGCAGCGCGCCGACCTCCACGGCCGCCTCTCGGGCGATCTGGCGCCCCTCCTCCAGGGCGGCCGGGCCGTGCGCAGCCTCCATCTCGGCGGCGGAGATCGGTCCGGGCTCCACGGGAGCGGCCGGGGTCTCCTTGGTCTGGGGGATGCGGGCGATGATCGCCGTCTTCTTCCAGCGGCGCGGGGCGGCCTCCTGCTCGCCGGTCTCGTCCGACTTCAGGAAGACGCGCAGGAAGTGCGGCGACGCCTCCTCGGTCTTGGTCACCGTGGAGGTCTTGCCGCCGTTCCACATGACGCGGTCGCCCACCTCCAGGTTCTGGGCCTCGTCGGCGGGGACCATGCCGACCCCGGCGATGCGGGTCTTCCTGGTGTTCTCGGGGGTGGCCATTGCGGCCCTCCTTGTGTTCCTTGGCGGGTTGACGTGCCCCACGCTATAGCAACAGGTGTCGCGTGTCTACTGGGTCCGGAAAACCGGCAGCCCGCCCCAGGTCGGGGCGGGCTGCGTCAACGCTGCTTGGCCTTCTTGAGCTTGCGGACGGTCAGGAACTCATCGCCGGGCTCTACCGTGAACTTCTTGCGCCCCAGGGCGACGGGGACGCCCTCCCGGTACGTCTCGGGGGCGTCGTCGGCGACGCGGACCGTCACGGCCGTGGTCGTCGCCTGCTCCACGCTCACACCCTCGGCGCTCCAGTAGCCAGCCATGGCCAGGGTGGCCGTGACGGTCGACGCCTGCACGCGCATCCACTCCATGCCCTCCGGCGCGGCCGGACCGTCCGTGGACGCGGCCGGGCGGCGCTCCTCGGCGGGCCTGGGGGCGGGGTAGGTGAAGTGGACGAAGACGCTCAGCGTTCCGGTCTCGGGGTGCGGCACCTCGGACACAGTGGGTGTGAGCCCCCAGGCCGTGACGACGTCCGCGATGTCCTGGGCGACCTCCCTCCCCCTCTTGTGGCGGATGCCGAAGTCGACGAGCACCGAGATGCCCAGCCCCCGCGCGGCGACGAAAACGCCCTCGTGGGCGTACCTCCTTGCCGCCGGGGAGACGTTGATCCCAGCCTTGCGCAGTCGGCGCGATACCTGGGGGCCGACGCGCAGGGCGCTTCGGTTCCCCCTGTTCCGAGGGAGGTATCCGGGCATGATGTGTGCTCCTGGTGATCCGGGGAGGGGGCGGGGCCCGCAGGCCCCGCCGGACGACTCGACTACTTGACGCGGTTCGGGTTCTGCGGACTCTTCGCCCACTCCCGGTCAACCTTGCGCACCTTGGCCTGCGCCTTCCTTTCGTGGACCTCGTAGACCGCCGCGAAGGTCCGGTCCGTCTTGAAGGCGATCGAGCGCAGGATGTGCCAGGCCAGGTAAGCGATCTCGGCCTGTTCCTTCTCGGTGGTGCGGCGGCCGCCCTCGTAGTACCAGGCCCATTCCGGGTCGGTCGCGTGCTGCTGCTCGCGGACCAGGTCATACAGGGCGTCGGTGGCGGCGATCTCGGCGGTACGGAGGGTCTTGGCGTAGTCGGAGGCGTGACGGGAGGTGTAGACCTTGCCGCCCTCCGGGGTGGTGATGCTCTTGTCGGCGGCGGCCTGGGCCTTGCGGGCTCGCTCGGCCTCGCGCTCCTCGCGGCGCTTCTGCGCCTCCTCCTCGTCCGGAGTGAACATCTTCGTCTTGCGCTTGAGGGCGTCGGCCGGGGCGGACGGGTAGCAGGTGGTGCAGGCGCGCTCTCCGGCGTCGGCGATGATCTCCGCCTCGGGCAGGCCGGAGTACTGGGTCAGCCACGCGAACTCGGTGGGGTTCTCGCCGTTGTTGCAGGTGGAGCACCTCTTGCCGTTGTGGGCGTGGCCGTCGTGGCTCTTGGCCAGGAAGACGCGGGTCCAGGCGCCCCGGCGAACGTACTCGTTCTCATAGGGGAGGGACTCGGCCTCCAGGGCCTTCAGCTCGTCGCGCAGCCACCCCAGCTCCTCCTCGGCCATGTACCGGCGGCGCATGAGCTGGACGCCGTGGGCCGGGGTGGTGATGCGGGCTCGGCGGACCTTGGGGTCGGTCAGCTTCTGCGTCATGACGAGCTGGATCAGCTCGTCTCGCTCGGCGATCAACTGCCGCTTGGCGGCGATCTCGATCAGCTTGCGCCCCTGCTTGTCCCACATCGGGGCGAGGATGGTGTCGATCTCGACCGGGGTCATCTCGGTCAGCGGCTTGGTGGTCATCGGGCGTGCTCCTCTTGGCGGGAAGGTGGCTTCACTCTATAGCGTCATGAGTCGCCTGTCTACTCGTCCCGGAAAACGCAGGTGGCGCCGGGCTTCACACCCGGCGCCACCGTAGGGGAGGCCACTGACAACCGCCCCGCTTACGCCAGCCGAGCCCCCCTGCGGTAGTCCTCGATCAGCTCGTCGTACTCATCGCGGTGCCGGATGACGAGCAACTCACGGGCGTACCGGTCGGCCTCCTCGGCGGCCCGCTCCTCCTCGGCCTTCTGCTCCTCCTCCGCACGCTTGCGCGCCCGCTCCTCGACCCGCTCCCGGGTCGTCCAGTAACGAGCGTCAGGGCGCCGGTCGTGCCACGTGACGCCGTCCATGAACCAGTCCGATCCCGTGCGCACGACGAGGGCGCCGTCCCCGGTCATCTCGTGCAGGAGCCGGACCAGAGCCGCACGGCTCATGACCGTAAAGGGGTCCTGCCAGGCGTCGCGCTCCTCGGCGATGTTGCGGGCGATATCCGTAATGCCCAGGGGGCGGTGGCTGAAGGTGCGCCCCTCGGCGAACGCCCCCAGCACGTTCTCGCGAGTCGGGGTGATCTTCGCGGCCTTAGCCGTCATGGCGGTCCTTCCTGGTAACGGCCTCCATGGCGGGGCCGGTGGGGTGGTGGCGGGTCGTGCGGGCGGCGATGGCGGCGAGGGCCGCACGACCCCGGCCCTCGACGAGGGGGACGGGGTCGGCGGCCCAGACGGTCCGGGTGTGACGCTCGGAGTGGAAGCCCTGGTTGTCGTGCGGCGCGCGGGTGCACAGCGTGCCGGGCTGCTCGGGGTGCTCGGCGCCGCAGGTCTCACCTCTCACGCGGCGAGGTCCTCGGCCCTGGCGCGCGGCCCCGGAAAGTGCGGGTCGTCCGGGTAGGGGTACCACGGCTGCTCGACCGGGTCGAACCCGTGCCGGGCGGCGTCGTCGGCGCGCATGATGAACACGCACGTGTTCGCGTCCTCGCCCGGCTCGCCGAACACGTAGTCGTAGCAGGTATCGCCCTTGCTGTGGGTACGGGAGCGCACCGGGGCGCAGGCGTGCGATCCGGCCCACGCGACGGCGGCGCGCATGGACTTCGCGACGCGCAACACGCCCTGGTCCATGTCGCCCACCAGCCACGGCATCTCGCCGACCGGCGTGCAGTACATGGTGCGCAGCTCGTCGAGGCTGAGGATGCCGTGCTTGTAGGGCAGCTCGGGCCCGCGCAGGACCTCCGTCGAGAACCCGATGAGCCGGGTGCGGTGGTAGCGCGCGGTGAACTTGAGCCAGCCGTCGGAGGTGACGTAGCCCTTCTCGCCGGTGCCGGTGTGGTAGCGCTTGATGGTGCGGGGCTTGATCGGCGGCGGCAGCTCGCGGTCGGTGGTGGTCACTGGTTCCCCTTGGTGGCAGCGATGATGACGGCGAGGTACTTGAGGGCCTCGTGGTGCTGGGCCTCGGTGAGCTGGCCGACGGCGCGGAGTCCGGCGAGGTAGACGCGGACCCGCATGAAGTCGTTGGCCTCCAGCCACGGGTTCTCGCCCCGGGGCGTGTCGCTGTGGGCCATGTTCACCAGGCGCTCGCCGGTGACGTCGACCAGGCCCTGAACGGCGGCCTTGATGGGAGCCAGGCGGGCCATCTCGGCGTCCTGCGCGGTCTTGCGCTCGGCGTAGTAGGCGCTGGACGCCTCCTTGGCGGCGGCGTAGGCGGCCTTCCAGTCGGCGAACTTCGGGTGAGTGACCAGCTTCTCGCGCAGTTCCTCCGTGGTGCCCAGGCGGCCGATCTCGCGGGATCCGGAGTCGACGGAGAGGCGGGTGTCGTAGTCGACGTTGGGGGTGCCGAACTCGGCGAGGTCGGTGTGCCAGTTGCCCCACGCCTTGCTGACGTAGCGCACGACGATCTGCTTAGCGGTCGTCTTGACCACGACCACGAGCTCGGGCCTGGCGCCGAACATGAGGGCGTCGTACGCGGTGAAGGTGCGCAGCGCGTTGCCGAAGGGGTCCCCCTCGATGAGCACGAGGATGTCGCCGGGCTTGACGTCGGCGGTGGTGTTGACGGCCGGGACGAGCAGCTCGGCGGGGATGTCGCTGCGCCGACTGGAGTGGTAGCGGGTGTCGTCGTTCTCCGGGTCGTGGGGGAAGAGGGATCCGAAGATCTCGCGGCTGAGCTGCTCGACGACGGCGACGTACGACGCGACGGTCTTGGCGGGGTCCGTGCTCATGGTGTTCTCCAGGCGGGAATGGAGGGGCGTTGCTCCGACATGACGCACTCTATCGCAACACGTGTCGCGTGTGTCAAGCCGTTCGCTCGGCCCCGCCGAAGTCGCAGGTCAGGCGGCCTGTCCGGCCAGCGTGGCGGGCGCCTGACGCTCGCCGGTGCGCGGCTCGGTGAGGTACAGCATGCCGGGGCGGCCGTGGTGCTCGATGCGGTCGCCGTCCCTGCTCGCCCACGTGAGGTAGCGCAGCCGGTGCCGGGAGGAGTTCAGGACGTGCAGGCTCAGGGTGTGGCCGTCGGCGTTGTGGCGGATGCCCTCGACCTCCAGGCGGCCCCCTCCGGGGATGAGGACGACGTCCCCGGTCTCCAGCTCGTCGGGGGTGCGCACGGGCGCCGCGTGGTCGTCGATGTACAGGTGCGGGTGCTTCTCGGTGGCGGGCAGGTAGACGTGCCAGCCGTACTCGATGGGCACGTCTGTGAGCCGGACGAAGGCGCGCACGGCGACGCTGGAGTACCGGGAGGCCTTGAGGCGGCCGCCGTCCTCGGTGGAGGTGACGGTGCACCACTGTTCGCCGTCGTACTCGTAGATGCGGGCGGTGCCGAGGAAGTCGTTGCGCTGCCACTGGAAGACGACGCGGTCGCCGACGGCCGGGGCGTCGGGGATGACGCACGGCGGGATGTCGAGCACCTGGTCGATCAGCGGCTGCGGCATGCGGGCGTGGTAGAGGTTCACCTCGGCGTCGCCGCCGGGGAAGTACGGGCGCACGGTGTGGCCGCCGAGGACGTGCCGAAGGGCGAGGACGAGCGTTTCCGTGTGCTTGTTCAGCCGCGTCGGCAATTCGACGACGACGTGGTGCTTGTACCAGCCGGTGGCGATTACGCAGCCCGGCGCGAGTTCCCCGGTACGCATTGCTACGGCATTCCTGGGGTTGATTTCGGTGGTGAACTGCTCGAAATACGTGGGGTCCATAGCGGGGACTCCTGACGGTGAAGGACTGGCGGATGCCCTTGCTGGGTCGTCGAGTTGTTCACGCTATGCGCTGCGCCCTGGCGGAGGGCTGCGCGACGTTTTTCCATCTCAACGACGACACCCCCACCCTAACGCACCACGTGTCGCGTGTGTCAAGGGCGGGGATGTCGTCGGGGTCAGAGAGGCCAACGGCACCAGATGCGCTTGCCGTTCGGGCCCCGGTCGTAGCCGATCTCGCTGGCCGTGCAGGCGAGGAGCAAGAGCCCGCGCCCCTGGGTCTCCGTCGAGGGCATGTCGAAGAGTTCGAGAGCGGCGGAGGCCCGGTCCGGCAGGCGGGGGGTCCAGCTCTCGTCCCGGTCCCACACGCTGATCTCCAGGTGCAGACGGCGGCGTATGGCGCGGACGGCGACCTCGACGAGGATCTGAGGGTTCTCCCGGGCGTCGATGGCGTGCTTGACGGCGTTCCCGGTCAGCTCGGACAGGCACAACTCGGCCTTGTCGAGGAGGTCACCTTCGAGCCTGGCATCGCAGGCGGCCTGCCGGAACCGGTGGCGGGCGAGCGGTACGGCGTCTCGCTGCTTGCGGTAGGCCTGGGTGAAGCGCAGGCCTCCAAGAGAACCCAGAGTCGGCGGCCTCTGAGGGTGGGTCAGGGAGTGCATGTGTAACTCCCGGTGCAGGATGGGCAGATGAGGGCCCCTCACACCCTTGCGGTACGTGGCGCAAGTGGGCTGTTACCTACCGTCGCGGAGAATTCTCGCGTTCGCAAGCCCTGGAGAGAGAATTCTCTCTATCGTGTGCTGGTTCGGTCGGGGCGGGAGGGTGCAGACTGTGATCCAGCGCGTCGACCTGGGGAGGACATGTGGCGTACAAGGCCCGGCAGACGGTCAGGAGAACGATCACCGGGAAGATGCTCAAGCGTGCCCGCGAGGCTGCCGGGGTCAAGGTCGAGACGGTGGTCCATGAGACCGGCATGTCGAAGCCGGTCGTCTACCGCCAGGAGGACGGCATCGCCCCCGTCCCGATGAGCATGATTCCGAAGCTGGCCGAGCTGTACGGCGTCGCCGACGACGAGACGATCGCCAAGTGGACGAAGTGGGCCAACATCTCCGCAGCCAAGGGCCCTTGGGGCGCCTACGGCAACCAGCTCGGGCCGACGTTCAGCGACTACGCCGACGTGGAAGACCTGGCCGGGGAGATCCGCGCGTGGGAGCCGCTCGTGGTCCACGGCCTCCTCCAGACGAAGCGGTACTCCGAGGAGGTCATAAGGACCGACCAGAAGATGCCCACCGGAGTGCTCCCGTCCAACACCGGCAGGGAGGTCAGCAAGCTCAAGCTGCGCGAGGACCGCAAGAGACTCCTTGAGCGCGAGGATCCGGCCCCGCCGCGCCTCCAGGTGATCCTTGGCGAGGCGGCTGTCCTGACGCCCCCGAGCGTCACGGACAAGACGGCGCACCACGACCAGATCCGGAATCTCCTCGACCTGGGAGAGACGAAGGCCACGATCCAGGTGCTGCTGCTGGAGTCCGGCCTGCACACCGGAGTGCCGGGCTCGTTCAGCATCATGACGCTGGACGAGGGCGTCGACATCGGCTTCCGTGAGGGGTACGACGGCAACAGTTCATTCACCGACGAACCTGAAGGAGTGCGTGCGTATCGTGCCAGATACGAACAGCTCATCGGTCAGGCGTTGTCTCCGATGGAAACTCGTCGATACTTGCACGGACTCCTCAAGAATCTGGGGAACTGACAGAACACATGAAGGGCATGGATCAGATGGACAAGCGGCACACCCCGTGGGAGAAGTCCTCTTACAGCACCGCCCAAGAGAACTGCGTCGAGACCCGCCAGGGCCTCGACGGCTCGGAGATCGTGGACGTCGACATCGCCGACAGCAAGGACCCGGCCCGCAGCACCGTCATCACGGTGACCCCGGCCGCCTGGACCGCGTTCGTCACCAGCGTCCGCAGCTGATGTAGCACCAGCCCGCACACGCAGACACCCCCGGCAGAGCAGTTGCCGGGGGTGTCGTCGTTCCCAGAATCGACCAGTCACGGCCGCGAGCTCAAGACTGCCTCACCTGGGGGCACCCGGGCCAGTAGCCCGGCGCCATGTCGTACATCCGTTGGTGTCGAAGAACTCCCCGGCCCGCAGCTCCACATACGCGTCTCCGGACGAGGTGTCGGAAGCGACGAGGGCGCGCGGCTCGAAGGTGGCGTTCCTGGCGGTGCGCCAGGTGCACTCCTGGTTGTCCTGCGCGTGGTACAGGCCCGGCCGGACGTCGGCGCCCTCGCTGACGGCGCCGACGATGTAGACGCCATTCCCGGGGATGGTCCAGGCGGTGGGCTCCTCCGCGCGGAGCGGTGACGCCCATGGCGACGGCGACGGAGGGAGGGACGGGGAGGCTATGGAGAACCCGGCGAACAAGCCGACGGTCAGCCCCACGAGGACGAGGAAATAAGCACGCTTTGGAATTTTCCGGTGTTCATGCCGAAATGACTCGTGGCGGGTTTCCGAGTCATTTTCGGCATTGGACTCCCCACTCATGTCCTGCCTTTTCTGGTTGTTATATGCGCGTTATCGCTCTCATTGCTCGATGCGCTCGCCCGGGTGGCGGGTTGGCCGGGCTGACCCTGATTGCATCAAGACCGATTGTTGAAAGTCGCGGCATTCGCGAACCTACCCCATCGAGGGGGTGGGTGCAACGTTTGTGCAGGGTGCACGCAGTATGAGCAACATGAGCAGTGTTCAACTTCTCCACGTCGACACACTTCCGTGAGAACGATCCTGCGCTCGGACGGCTCCTGCTCCTCCTCTCGACTCCTCGCTCAGTCGTTCGAACCTCTGTTCGAATGGCGAGGGTTCGACTATGCCACTGACAACGCGTCACGTCCGAACATGGTTGCGGCAGGTGCTGTGGAGGTCCTGTGGGGACCTACTGCTCCTCCTGGAGGCGGGCGGCTTCACCGAGGATCCGGTCGGTCGCGTCGATCAGCGTCTCCTCGATCTCCGGCGGCAGGCCGCCGTGAGTCTCCTCATGCCAGGCCAGGTACCTGCGGCTGTACGTACCGGCGGTCAGCTCGAATAGCTCGTCGCCGTCGCCGTTCAGCTCGTGGGGCTTCAGTTCTGCCATGGCCGTCATGCTGGCAGCGGCGGCTCGCCGGGCGCAGCAGAACGGCCTGCCAGGCGGCGACACTTGCGGTAACCTCCGTTACCGTGACATTCAAAAATGTGAGGGGGACCAGGTGACCGCCAGCACCTTGGGGTACTACGGACAGGCCGAAGGAGGTTGGCCCGACGGGCGTCTGGTCGTGGCCACCGACGCGTCGGTCAACGACGTCCACGTCTCGATCGCCTATGTCAGCAGCCAGGGGCACTTCGGCTTGTTGGCGCACCCCTACCCGAAGAACCTCATGGCGGGACGGCATCGCTCCACCGTCAACGAGCTGCGGGCGGTCATGGACGCGCTGGAGCACCTCGTGGACGAGACCGATCGCAAGCCCATTCGCATCCTCACCGACAGCAGGGACGCCCTCTCCTTCCTGCAGAGGTGGAAGCGCGGCGAGAGCGCCATGCCCGAGGGGTACTGCCTGCGGTCGAGGTCGCAGGGGACGGTTCCCACCCTGGTCGCGCTCAGCCGCAAGGTGGGCCGCCTGCAGGAACTCAGCTACCGCCTGGTGCCCGGCCACACCGGCCACCCCCTCAACGAAGCCGCCGACTCCCTGGCCAAGCTGGGGCTCCGGCACAAGAAGGGCATCGTCGAGGGGGACGTCATGCGCCAGCTCGCTCCGAAGTGGGCTGCCCGCGCAGCCTCCGACTTCGCCCACCACGAGGAGGTGCAGGCGTGACCTTCGAGGTGAAGCGGTGGCAGACGTACGTGCCGTGCAAGACGGACTACCTCTGGGGCGAGTACCGCAGCAAGCCGTTCGTCGTGGAAGGCTTCGACGGCGACAGGGTCCAGGTCTGGGACCCCAGCGGCGGCCAGCGCATGGGCGGCCACCGCTGGATCGCACGGCGCAACCTGCACGCGACCGGCCGGACGAAGGCGGGCAAGGAGCGCAGGACCGGCTTCCGCCTGCACTGTGAGCCGCCCGTCGAGCCCGTACGGCAGGAGCTGTGCGGCTCCTGCTTCACCTGGAAGTACCGCGAGGAGTTCGCCGTCCTGGCCCACGGGTTCGGGCACAGCACCTGCACGCCCTGCGAGGAAGAGATCAAGGAGCAGATGAAGAAGCTGTACGGGAGCGGCCGGTGAGCCTTCAGCCTGTCGGCGGACCTGCCCCCGCCGTCCGGCCGCGCCGGGCCCGGCTCTCGGAGTCGGCCCGGCGCCGCCTGCAGGGCTCGGTGCCCGACGAGACGTTCCGCGCCTACAAGCGCGAGGCGAAGAAGTTCGAGGACTGGTGCGCGGCCGAGGGCGAGGTCGACCTGCCGTGCGCCACGGACACCCTGACGAACTGGGTGGCCGCCCGTGCCGACGCCGGAGACTCGGTGTCGGCGATCAAGCAGGGCATCGGCGCCGTGGTGTTCTTCCACGACCAGGCCAACGTGTCCGAGAAGCTGATGCCGGACACCGCCGACGCCTGGCGCATCGTGGGCCAGTACAAGAAGGAGCGCGCCGACGCCGGACACCGCGAGCTGCGGGCCGAGGTCTTCACGCCGGAGGAGCTACGTCTGATGGTGGCAACGCTGCCGGAGGGGAAGCGGGCGGCCCGGCTGCGGGATGCGGCCCTGCTGACGGCGGGCATGTCGTCCTTCTCCCGGCGCTCGAACATGATGCGCTTCGACCTGCCGGACCTGAGCTTCCTCGACAACGGCGACGCCCGCCTGTTCAAGACGTACTCCAAGACCGACCAGGCCGCGCGGGGCAGGCCCGTGATCCTCCCACCCGGCGAGCACGAGCTGTCGGACCCGGTCCGCTGGCTGCGAGCCTGGAAGGCCGAGATGCGCGAGCAGGGCATCCACGACGGCCCGCTGTTCCGCCGCGTCTCGCGCACCGGCCGCATCCTGCCGTACCGGCTACACCCCACCCACCTGAACCTCCTGGTCAAGCGGACGACGCTCGCGGCCGGGCTGGAGGCCCGCCCGAACACGCGGTACGTCGCGCACTCGGCGAGGGCCTCGGGAGCCACGGCCGCATCCGAGGCCGGTGCCACTCACAGCCAGATCTGCGAGCAGGGCGACTGGTCCCCGAAGGGCACCCAGGCCCAGGTCTATGTCCGGCCGAAGATGAAGGACAACGCCATGCGTGGCGTGCTGTGACACAGAAAAACGGAAAACCGTTGAACCGTTGAGGCGGGATACACTGGCCGTCTCACCACGATCGAGGAGGGCGACCAGTGGTCACCAGCAAAGCCCGGCGCCAGGCGTACGAGAACAAGAAGACGGTCGACCGGGGCACGCCCGTGGCATCGGAGCCGAAGCGCCAGCTGAAGGCCGTACCTCAGCCGGAGCCGCGCCGCCCTGAGCCTGCGGCCGACGAGCCCGAGGAGATCAACTTCATGCTGCCGCCCGGGGGCATGATGGGCGGCAAGCTGTTCGACAAGCCCAAGACGGTCAAGGTCGAGGGGCCGCTGAACGCTCACCTGCTCCTCTTCCAGGCCCGATACCAAGGCCAGCGCTACAAGTTCCAGAACGGGACCAAGGCGCTGTGGCGGATGCTGCTGCGCGAGGAGGCGGAGATGCAGGCCGAGGCGCGGCGCCTGGAGAGGGAGACCGGGGTGCCTGCGGTGCCGCGCAAGGGGCCGCTGATGCGTCGCTTCGAGGATGAACTGGATCTGATGGCCGCTGAGGCGTCCGGCGACGTCTTCGACGACTGATCATGCACGCAGCAAGGCCCCCGTCGTTCCGGAAGAGGTGGCGACGGGGGCCTTGCTGTTTTGGTTTTGTGACAAACCTGGCCACGTCAGCTGATGCGGCGGCGGAGTTTGCGTACCGGACCAGCTGGGGGTTTGTGGCCTCTGCGAGCGTGAACCCGAAGTGGGACCAGTATGCACCCGACGGGTGACATTTTCTCAGTTCCCGTGCGACTTATCCGAGTTGGCATATGCCAGCACGCGAGAGGGCCCCTCGTCCTACCGGTTCCTAGGCCTTAACCGGACGAGGGGCCCTCTCTGAAAGGCGCATCGTGAGCGCATGCGGCAGCTTAGCGGTTCAGCGCTCCGGCGGCAGGCCGTCCAGCAGTCTCAGCGCCACGTCGACCGCGTCGCCGCCGTCGGCCGTCGCGAGAGCTTTCGGCCGGTTCACGGCGAGGTGGTTGTGCAGCCGCTGGAGGGCCGCCACGGCCGCGTCGTGGAGGGCGATGGCGGGATCGGCCGCCGGGGGCGGCGGGAACGCTCCAGAGCTGCTCACGGGGCGCTCGCGAAGGGGTCGGCGGCCTCCGTCGGATCCAGCTCGCCCAGGTGCTCGTTCTCCCAGCGCAGCCGAATCTCGATGGACTTGGCCACGGACAGGGAGGCGTGCGGGCCCAGGTGGCCCTCGACGACATCGCAGGAGTGGTTGGCGAACTCGCCCGAGACCAGGTCGCGGCAGGCGCGCTCAGGGAAGAGCGGCAGGCGGATCTCGGTACGTACGGGCTTCTTGCGGCGGGGCGGCATGGTGGCTCCTCTCTCCACCCATTGGGCCCTCCGCCTGGAGGTCGACAGCAGTCGAACTCACGGCCTAGTCAAGGTGAGAAAATGTCACTACAGTCGAAACTGTGAGTGGTCGTCCGACTGCACACAGGTGCACCATGCATGGAAGGATTCCCACATGCGGAACCTCGGCCTCGTCCTCGCCCGCCTCGTGAAGCCCCTCGGCATGACCTGCCCCAACGGCGAGTGCGGCGGCACCATGACCAAGCACGGCGACGTCTACGTCTGCGGCAAGTGCGGCAACGTCATGTGACCTGAGAACCGCTGCGCCACCCGGGAGGGTGAGCGTCACGGATCCGGCAGACAGTGAGCCGACGAGGCGTCACACTGGGGCGGACTACCCGCCAGGACGAAGGAGGCGGCCATGGAATGCCCCAACTGCCGTTCGACGAACGTGACCTCGAACACCGACCAGACGGCGAACACCTGGAAGTGCCTGCAGCCCACGTGCAACATGGTCTTCAACCGTGACGCCCAGGCCCGCAGGCTCAACATCATCAGGTAGAACCCTCACCGAAAACGGCCCCGTCCGTGCGCTATCCCTGTGGCGCGTGGGCGGGGTCTTTCGTGTGTGCGACCGGCGGTCGGCATCAACTCACGCGCCCCGTAGTCAAGACGAGAAAATGTCACTACAGTCGGTGCCGTCGGTAGTCACCTGGCTACTCACAGGTGATCTTCGCCGTCACCATCCGAGCAGGACAGACTGGAGGACCCAACATGGGCACCATCACCAACGGTCGTGTCACCGTCGAGTTCGAGAACGTCAACGCGCCGGGCAGGGACTGGCGCAAGGCGTCCCGTACCGACCTGGGCCCGATGATCCCCGACGAGGACTGCGTACTGGTCACCGCCGGACCGGACGCCCAGGACCACCCGCACCCGAAGGTGGACGACGGCACCCGCATGATCGAGCTGACGGACTCCAAGGACCCCGACAGCCCCGTCCTGCGCTTCACCCGGGCGGAGTTCACCAAGTTCATCCAGGGCGCCAAGGACGGCGAGTTCGACGACCTGCTGGCCACCGACGCGGAGCTGCTGGCCTCGGCGGAACTCAGCAACGCCTGATCGTGTAGCCAAAACCGGGACACGGCGCCCGCTGCGGGACACACTGGGGCGATGGACCAACGACAGCAAGCGTTCCGTCCGTCGCCCCGGCCCGTGCAGCGCACCCAGCGCCCCCAGCGGCCCTTCACCGATGCGGACTTCCGGCGCCAGCGCGAGATCCTGGTGTACGGGGGGACCTGGGAGGACCAGGAAGAGATCCCCGCACGGCCCTGGTCGGCCGCCAGCGAGAGGACCTGCGAGGGCATTAGGAGAGAGCTGGATGAAGCGGACTGGGAAGCCGCCCAGATCCGCAAGGCCGAGAGCCTGCCGCTCACCTAGGCCCGGCAGAAGGCCCCCGTCACGTACCTGTGACGGGGGCCTTCTGCTGTGCATGAAGAGGCGGGACCCGGGTACACGCCTTCCAGGTCCCGCCGATGCTGCGCACAAGTCCTCCCCCCGGACGCGCTCCGGCGGGACCGTTATGTCAGCCCTGGTCGGCCTGGCGGGGCAGGGCGGAGTAGACGGCGTACTCCACGGCGAAGACCGTGCCGCACTCGGGGCACTCGACCTCCTCGCCCCACTCGGCCATGCGGAACCACATGTCGTCCACCTCGCAGAAGAGGGTGTAGCGGCCGGTGTCGGTGGTGGTGATGCTGGTCTTGTTGGGCAGGCGCAGGATGGCCTTCGCGGCGTCGCGCAGGCGGTGCACGCGCAGGCTGCGCAGGCCCTCGTTGCGCTGGGGCTCGCGGGAGCGCGGGCTGGTGCGCATGGACAGGGTGTAGTCACGCTGGCTCAGCGGGCTCTGGTTCGACATGCCCTCACTCTATGGCACCACGTGTCGCGTGTCAGTCTCCGGGGAGGAATTGGCGCAGTCCGGATCGGTTCATCTGGGTGGTGTCGTCGGGGATCTGGACGGGTGCGGGCGGCCGGGGGGTGCGGGACGGGGTGCGGGTCCAGGTCCAGTGGGGGATGTCCTGCAGGGCCGCGAGCAGGTGCCGGGGGAGGTTGCTCCGGTGCTTGCGCCAGCGGTCGAGCTGGCGGCCGTAGCGGACGCCGTCGGGGGTGGCGGCGTCGAGCGGGACCAGGGTGTGCAGCTGGTCGCGGGCGAAGGCCGCCACGGCGTCGAGGACGGCCTTGTGCGGGATCAGGGCGCGGTCCTGGGACACCTGCTTCTCTGCGCTCTGGGTGCGCTGGCGCTCCTGTTCGCGGCGGACGCGGTCGGCGGCGGCTTTCTTGGCGGCGGCCTTGGTGTCGTCCTTGATCTGCTTCTCGGTGCGCAGGTCGGCGCCGAGGTCGGCGAGGGAGAGGATGTCGGCGCGCTTGTGCTCCGGCATGTCGTTGAGGCCGGTGCGGACGGAGGCCCACCAGGTGGAGACGTTCAGGCCGTCGGCCATGGTCTCCGGCGGGAGATTGCTGTGGCCGTGCTTGGCGAGGAAGTCGCGTACGTAGGCGACGCCGATGCGGTGTTTGCGCATGCCCTTCTCCGAGGGGGGAGGGCTGGTGGTCACGGGGTTCCTCCAGGCGGGATGAGGCGTCCAGCCTAGGACACGCCGTGGGGGCGTTTGTTGGTTTCGGGCCTGCGGTCGTGGCAGGATCGGGGTATCCGCCACGCGGCCCGCCAGCCGCCGACTCCGAAGAATCCCAGCTCGTCCCACTCGGCGTTCGGCCGTTTCACATCCCGTGAACAACCTTACAAAACCTCAGGCAGGCCCACCCCCTGGCCGGTAGCTGAGCTGGAAACGCGAAGTGCAGGACGGGTGCTGCGCGCGACTTCTCCTAGTGGGTGGTGGCTCCGCGAGGTTTTGTAAGGTTGACCTTCACGGTGGACCCGGCAGGATGAGGAGGCGTGGAACCCTTGATGCTGCTCGATGACTGGCTCGCCAATGCCCCCCTGCGCCCCTCCACCCAGGGCGAGTACCGCAGGGAGGTCAAGAGCTGGCTCGACTGGTGCGCAGCCCAGCGCAGCCCCCGCGTGCACCCCTACCGCGTCGGCCCCGAGCACGTCGCCCGCTGGGCCGACCAGGAGTTCCTGCGCCCCTACCTCGGCGAGATCCCCTTCACCGGCCCCGAGGCCCTCGAAGTCCTCGCCGCCGAACACCCCGACGTCGCCAAGAGCCACGACCGGCGCATCACCGCCCTCGTCCAGTACTACGAAGCCGCCCGCGACCGGCGCCTCGTCCTCACACCCCCGCACCTGCACGACCTGCGCTCCGGCGTCGACCGCGACAAGGGAGCACCCCAGCGCCTCGACCCGCGCGAGCGCGCCGCCTTCCTCAAGGCCGTCGGCGCCTGGGGACCCAACCGCAGCCAGCACCACCACCGTGACCAGCTCCTGGCCTACCTCCTGCTCGCTGGACTACGCCCCGCCCAGGCCGTACGCCTCGACCACCGCCTGATGACAGAGCAGCCCGACGGCAGCTGGCACTGCCGCCTGCCCGACGACCACGACGGCCCCGGCCGCCCCGTCGAGCTCGACCCCCTCGTCGGCGACGCCGTCCACGACTACCTCCCCCACCGCCCCACCCCCAAGCCCGGCGAATGGGCCCTGCTGCTGTCCCGCACCGGCCGCGCCCTCTACAGCCGCTTCCCCAACGAACTCGTCCGCGCCATCGCCGACACCAGCCCCCGACTCGCCCAACGCCCACGCCCCATCACCGCCGACGCCGTCGCCCACACCGGCCTGTGGGACGAGCCCCAGGAGGACCCGTGACCGACAGCGGCGAACTGCTCGAAGCGGCTGCAACCGGACCCAAGAGCCGCTAGAGTTCTTCTCGTCGGAACGGCCCCGACTTGGTTACGGGACCGCACCGGCACTGCCCGCGCCAGCGGGTGCACCACCTGCACCATCCCTCTCCGCGCGAGCGGAGGTGTACCGAGTGGCTGGCACAGCCAGAACCTCACTGGTGCAGTTCCCCGCCGATGCGGGGATGGCTCTGATTCCAGGGGCATGCAGTACTGCTCCCCGCGCCAGCGGGGATGTTGCTCCGCGCAAGCGGAGGTGTACCGGGTGCAGGAGCTGAGCTCCTCAGACGGATACATGCACGGCCGCTCCGCGCAAGCGGAGGTGTCCCCGCCGATGCGGGGGTGTACCAGTGGAAGAGCACGGGCGACCGTGACCGGCCAAGCCTTCCCCGCCGATGTGGGGGTGTAGGACTTCGAAGGCCCCGACCTGTTTTCGGAGCCTTTGGTCTTTTTCGGGCCTCCTGGTGCGACATGATGCTGTGTCATGAGCGAACCCACCCGGCAGGAGCTCCTCGCCGAGAACCAGCGGCTGCGTGAGCAGCTCGCCGCAGCCCAGACCCTCGCCTCCGGCGCCACCGAGTACCGCGTCCCCGTCCCCCAGGACGGTGGTACCGAACTCCTCCTGCGCCGTCAGTCGGGCCTTCAGGGCGGCGGCTGGGCCGTCTCCACGATGGCGAGGGGCGGCGGGCGCGCCTGGACCCAGGTGGGCTGGGCGGAGGTCATCAGCGCCTTGAGCGTCGACCAGTTGTTCTGCTGGCCCGACCCCGTCACTGCGCTGGATGAAGCTCTGCGAGCACTGGCCAGCGCTCAGGTCTGACGCAGGTGCTGTAATACCGGTGTCCGGGGAGGCTCCGGCGGAGGGGTGGGGATGATGGGCAGAGTGGTGCGGTTCGCGGTCGGGGGCGTGCTGGTGGCGTTGCTGGCCGGGGTGGTCGCCTTCAGTGGAGGCTCGGACGGCTCCGGTGACGGCTCCGGCTCGGGGGTGGCGTATGGGGCGCAGTCGTGTTCGGACTGGGTGGGGCGTCTGAGTGAGGGCGAGCGGTGGGATGCGGCCGAGGTGCTGTTGGTGAATGCCAAGGGCATCGACGGCAGTGAGGGGGACCGGGCGCCGACGACGTCCACGGTCGAGTCGTTCGAGGGGTTCATGGACGCGGCGTGTGCCAGCGGGTCTGGTGATGATCTGCTGGCGAATGTGGCGGACAACGTGTACGTGCAGAACGCGGCGTTCCTCAGCAGCTGAGGACATGACAGCAGGGCCCGGGTGAGCCGTCACGCTCTTCCCGGGCCCTGCTGTCGTTCATCCTACTGGCGTATCAGGGGGTGGTGGCCATGGCCTTGCGGAGCTTGGAGATGCGGGTTCCGTCGACCTGCAGGAGTTCGGCGAGGAAGACGCCGGTGATCTTGATGTCGCGCTGCGCGGCGAGGTTGTCGACGCGGCGGATGTACTCGATGGCCTTGTCCTCGGGGCGGCCCTTGGCCGGGGCCTCGGGGAGCATGCGCACGAGGGCGTCGATCTCGTAGTACGGGACCTTCTCGGTGGGGTCGGACTCGCGGTACAGAACGGCCGTGACCTGCGAGTTGCCGAAAATCGTGGGCAGGAGGCTGTCGATGGTGATGAGAGCCGGTCCGCAGATCTCGTGGAGCACCGGCGCGGCGGCCGGGGTCTTGTCGGTGTAGCTCTGCCAGGCGCGGGGGACGTTCTTGCCCTTGCGGCGGGCGATCTCCATGCGGATGACGTCGGCCGGGGCCTGCTCGGTGAGCTTGACCAGGCGCCAGATGGTGAAGGTGCTGAAGGGGGCCAGCAGCCACCAGATGCGGCGGATGGAGGGCAGCGGGGCGGGGCGCAGTCCGGCGGCGATCTGGGCGGCCTTGCGGGCGGCCTTGGCGGTGCGCAGGCGGCCGCGCAGCATGGTTTCGTGGCCGATGATCCAGGCGGCGGGGGCGAGGCCGTGGAAGCCGAGGCTGATGGGGTTGGGCCAGGCGGCGCGCAGCTGGAGGGAGAAGGTGGTGATGGAGGCGAGGGCGACGATGGTGCGGATGCCCCAGGCGGAGCGGCCTTCCTTGATCTCCTGGACGGCCTTGCGGGACATGGTCAGGATGAGGAGGTCGGCGATGGCGGAGACGACGGCGGCCTGGTCGGCGGGCATGCCGACCTTGGTGGCCATGACGAAGAGGACCTGGTAGCCGACGTAGAAGCCGCCGAGGGCGATGAGGTAGATCATGCCGTCGGTGATGGTCTTGTCCCAGTCGGCGTGGGAGGACCAGGTGCGGAGGCGGTCGCGGAGGGTGGCCCCGCTGTGAGACACCATGGGGGTGGTGGCGGTACCCTGAGTGGCAGACATACCGGTTGTGTTCTCTTCCTAGGCGGGAATTGGCTGGCGGTTGTGTCGCTGCAGCGCCTTCGAGGGGTCCGTAACGGGGACCTTTCGGGGGCGCTGTTTGGTTCAGCTGGCCTTGGCCCTGGTCCTGGTCTTGGGGCTGGGGGTGTCGCCTTCGATGCGGCGCTTGGCGCGCTCGTGCATGGCCGGGTACTGGGTCTCGCGCTCCTGGTAGATCTCCTGGAGCAGCGTGGCGAGGCGTTCGACGAGGTCGCCCACGGCCTCCACCTTCTCGGCGCTCATGTAGGCGGGGACCTCTTCGGGTTCCAGGTCGCGGGTGCGGGTGCGCCAGTTCATCTTGGCGGGGTCGATGCCGCGCCTGCCCTTGATGAGTCGGCTGAACTGGGCGCGCCACTTGTCGAAGGGGCGTCCGTGGGCGCGCATGCTGTGCATGCCGGTCTGGCCTTCGGAGAGGGTGAGCATCATGCCGTCCAGGACCAGTTCTTCCAGGAAGCGGTCGGAGAGGATGGTCTGGATGCGGAGCTTGCCCAGCTGGCGCAGGACGGTCATGGCTTCGGTCATGGGGACGTCGTTCATGTCGACCATGAACGGGTCCGGGTCGCTGCTCATGCGGAGCGCTTCCAGGGGGCGCGTCGGCTGGCTGGTGGCGGGCATGGGGCGCCTCCTCCGTACGTGGCGGTCAAACGGAACAGCCCCCACTCTATAGCAACATGCGATACGTTGCAAGAATGGGGGGCTGCTTCGCAGGTCAGCGGCTAGTTCTGCTTGCTCTCCTGGATGAGGGTGAGGAGGCTGGCCACGACCTGGACGGGGGCCTTCGTGCCGTCGCTGACCTCGGCCTCGACCTGCTCGCGGAAGCCGCGCAGCCTCTCGACCTCCTGCTGCAGGCCCGCGTGGTCGCCGCTCGTGGCGCTGATGGCCTTGATCAGGCCTTCCAGCGGCGCGGCCACCGCGAGGGGGAGGCCGCTCAGGCCGACGGCCGTGTCCGGCTCGGCCGCGCGCGGGGCGGGCACCGGGGCAGGGGCCTCCTTGGCCTCGGGGGCCGCCTTCTTGGCCTGGGCCTCGGCGGCGAGCCTCTCCCGCCTGCGCACGGCATCGTCGCTGTTGCCGACGACGCCGTGCGCCTTGCGGCGGTGCGCGGACAGGCCCTGCGGGGTGGTGCTGCGGAAGTCCTCGCCCCCGGCCTTGCACTCCGGGCAGACCCTCTCCGGCTTGCCACCCTGCGGGGCCTTGGCCTCCACCTTGGGCTCCGCGACGGGCGCCGCCTCCGCCTGGTTCTGCGCGCGCTCCCACGCCGTCACCGCCTTGATGAAGCCCCTGTTGACGAGCAGGGTCCGCAGCTGCGGCGGCGCCATGATCGTCCTCAGGTCCAGGACGATCTGCTCGCCCTTCTTCGCGTTGGGCGGCGAGAGCTTGACGCTGGTGTCGCTGCAGACCACGTCCCAGCCCATGGAGTCGGCGTCGTCCATGGCGTTCTGGTAGTGGCTGGGCGGAGTCTTGGTGGTGGTGGGCGTGCTCATGCGAGCGTTCTCCTGACTGCTCCGAATCTGGCGGGACTCTAGAGCGTGGTGGGTGTGCTGGGACGGAGGCCGAGGCGAGCGGCGTGGCGGGCCGCTCCCACGAAGGTGACCACTTCGGTCGCCTCCCAGCTGACTGCTGGCAGTTGCGGCATGAACCGCTTGTGCCGGTCGACGTACTGCAGCGTCATGTGGGCAGTCCACCCGTGCTCACTGGGCAGACGATATCCGTACTGCTCCAGGTAGTCGGCCAGACTAACGTGCATCCGCACCCCGCCGGGGATATCGGGGTGCGCCCACAGAACATGCTGGTTCTTCCAGGCGTTGTTGAACGTTCCAACGCCTCCGATGTGGATCGTAACCGGCTTCTGCCGCATTGCCCAGGCCGAAACCAATTGCGGCAGCAATGTCAGCTGCTCCTTGGTGTAGTCGGCCGCATTGCCCAGGTAGGCCAGCGTGATGTGCAGGTCGTCGGCCATCTCCCCTCCGTGCAGGGCGAGTTGCTCGGCTATCTCGGGCGGCGGAACGAACGCAACCATGACGCCGTCGTCGTGGCTGACTGCGGCAGCGTGCTTGTCGACCGGGGTGCTGAAGTCGTAGTGGTGCTGCTGGCCGCCGGGCTCGCCCCAGGTGATGGAGTGCACGCCGAGCGGGCTGCCGGGGCGCAGCGGTACACGCCAGTTGTCCTCGTGGTCCTCGCCGTGGCCTCCGGCCATCTCGCCCCAGTAGTGCTCGGCGCCGGGGTGGCTGGCGTGGAGGGTGACGTTGGTGGAGCGCTGCCCGGCCGGGTGGTTCTCGTGTTCGGCGAGGGCGGCGTCGTCGGAGACGCGGTGGTTGCGGGTCCAGAACTCGCCCAGTCCGCCGGAGGCGCCCGTCAGGGTCTCGTTGGAGATCTCGTCCCGGGGCTTCTTCAGCTCCGACAGCAGCATGTGTGCGCGGGCAGGGAGGGGTTGGCGGGTGTCGTGGACGAACTGGTGGATGTGGTCGGGCAGGCTGACGTTCAGGCCGCGTGCCAGGGTGCCCTCGGGGGTGCCGCCCTGGAAGGCCTGCTTGAAGAACTCCGCCAGGCTGGACAGGCGTTTGGAGGCGGCCTCGTAGTTGTGCGGGCCGATGTGGCCGATGAACAGCCGGGCCGCCTTCTCGTGCGAGGTGGGGTTGCCCGCGTTGTCCTCGAAGCGGTGGGTGACGCGGTGCAGGAAGTCGGCGCGGGCCGAGCGCCAGCCGCCGCTCTCCCACTGCTTGCCGTTCAGGGCGTGGTCGTACTTGTGCTGCTCGCCGCGTGCGAGGCGGTCGATGGTGTTGAGGGCCTTCTCCTGGACCTCGGGGTGCAAGCCGTCGAAGTCCTTCTCCGCGCCCTTGTGGAACTCCACCGGCAGGGAGCTGCTCCCGCTGGAGGCGCCCAGGCGCTGCTCGGCATCGGAGATGTTGTGCCCGGCGTAGCCGACGTGGAGGGTGTTGGTGTCGTGGTCGTGGCGGTGGACGACCTGGTGCCCCCCTCCGGTGATGGAGCCGTGCCAGCCGTTGAGGGGGGCCGTGAGCGCGTAGGAGTGCACGCCGCCGTGGACACCGTGCCGCAGGGCCTCGATGTGCTCCTGCACGTGGCGGGCGCCGCCGCCGAGCCGGTCCAGGTCGCCCTGAAGCTCGGGGTGGCGCTCTACTTCTGCTGGGCCAACTGCCGCTTCGCGACGGTGCCGCGCAGCTCGTTCAGGCTGACCGGGCTGCGGTCGTCGGCCGTGGCCTCTCGCTCCAGGATCTCCAGCTCGACCTCGGGGTCGATCGTCTCGTGCTGCTGCTCGTCCATGGGTTCCTCCTTCGGGAGAATCGTACGCGTCACGGAAGTGCGCCGTGGCTGTTCGTGGCTCGCTGGACGGGGAGAGGCAGACGTGTGATTCGTTCAGGGGCCCCTCCTCTCCGGTGGGCTCGTCCTGGAGCGCTGATGCCTTCCAGAAGCCGCCCTCTGTGGCGTGGCCGCGTACGGAGTCGGCGAAGTCGCTGCCTCCGCTGTGATGGTCGGAGATCATCTGGTGGTAGTGCTGCTGGAAGCCTGCGCCGTGGCCGCCTTCGTCGTCGGCGAAGTACTTCTCCCGCCCCTCGGGATCGACCTTGCCGTCGGGAAACGACGTCGTGAAGTGCTTGTGATGGGCCAGCTCGTGGATCAGGACGCCCTCGTTGTAGGAGGACTTCCCGAGGGAGACCACCGGCATGTACTTGCGCTCAGGCTTCACGTAGAGCTGCGAGTCGTAGCGCGAGTAGTTCGGCTGCTGCGCGCGGTGCATGCGCACCTTGACGCGGGGCAGGCCCTCCCTGTCGGTGATCTCGTCGGCGTGCTGCTGGGCGTCCTTGGTGCTCGCGTACTGCCGCTGGTCGGCACCCTTGAAGGCGGCGTGCTCGGCCCGGTAGTGGCCCCAGGTCTGCTCGCTGGTCGCCAGGCCCTTCGGTGCACTCTCAGGGACCCCTGCGGCGGTGCGGAAGAACGAGGTGGCGCTGATGTCGGTCATGCTGCGGTCTCCAGGTCCGTGGCGGCGGTCCCGTCGTGGGCGTGCTTCCAGTCGATGAGCTGCTGCAGGGGCTTGCCCGGGGCCTTGTCGAGGGCCTTCCAGACGGCGTTGCCGGGGTCGTAGAGGCCCGATCCGTCGGGGCCGAAGGCGCTGTGGCGGTCAGCGTGGAGGTAATCGTACAGCGCGGCGCCTTCGCGCTCCTGGACGCCTTCGGGCAGCTCGCCGACGGCCTTGATCAGCTTCTGCAGGGCGTCGAGGACGTCCCAGGTGGACTCGGGCAGCTTCTCGGGGCCGAAGTCGTCGGGGACCTCGACCGGCTTGACGGCCCACTCGTCGCGGGTGATGTCGTAGGCGGCGTACGGCTTCAGATCACGGATGTCGTACGAGCCCGGATTCACGTAGAACGTGCTTTCCCAGGGGCCGGTGTCCTTGCCGTCCGGGCCGGGGAGTATGCGGTGGTCGTCGTTCAGGCCGTCGCGCAGCTGGTCGGTGAGGCGGGCGTCGATGGCGTCGTCGGGCTCGCCGGTGAAGTGGTCGATGTGGTGGTGCAGGGCCTCGTGGTCGACGCCGATCAGGACGTCCAGGTCGTTGTTGCCGTACCAGTGGGAGGCCTCGGAGCCGGTGAGGTAGACGCGGGCCCAGATCTGCCAGGAGTCGCCGTACTTCGGGGTCCAGAAGGCGTTGAGCAGGCTCAGCAGGTGCTGGCGGACGGCCGGGTGCATGCGGCTCTGCTCGTCGAACAGGCGCGGGTCCAGGCCCTTCTTGCCGGGGCCGAAGAAGTGGCCGTGGGGCAGCCAGTCGTGCTCGTGCCGGTAGGGCTGGGTGTTGTCGGGCACAGGGGTGCCGGAGGCTGTCTTGCCGTGGCCGCCGTCAGGGAGAGTGCCGTCGCAGCGGTAGTCCTCGGGGGTGTCCTGGCCGACGGTCATGCTGCCGTCGCAGAGGTAGCACTCGTGGCCGGTGCCGTGCTCACCGGCGCCCTGGCAGCAGGGGCAGGGCTTGGAGCCGCTCCCCCACTCGGCGATCCATTCGGGGCTGGCGCTGGCCTGGCGGCGGATCGGCTCGCCGTGGACCTGGACGGCCTCGCCGGTGCCGGTACGCCACTCGTGCTTGTCGCCGCCGGGGAAGCCCTGGGCTCCGGGCTGGGGCCGCAGGTGCAGGACGGCGAAGTTGGCGGGGTCCTTCTTCGCGAACGCCTCGCGGTCGTTGGAGGTGAACAGGACCGACGGCTTGCCCTTGCCGTCCCACTCGCGGGAACGGGAGAACGCGCCGTACTCGTTGTGGCGCTCCTCGATGGTGGGCTCGCGCTCCCAGCCCGATCCGGCCCAGCCGTTCTTGCCCTCCATGCCCCGGTGCAGGGTGGGGTGCGGGGTCCAGCCCTTCTCCTTGGCCTCGTCGTAGGAGGCGAAGCCGGGCTCCAGGCGCTTGCCGCGCCTCATGGACTCCTTGGCGTAGTCGTTGTGGCCGCCGGTGGCGGCGTACTCGAACGCGTCGTGGAACGGCTTCTGGGCGCCCTCGCCCTGCTGGGCGGCGCGGTGCAGGTCGGTGTAGGTGGTCTTGCCGTTGAGGTGGGCGTGATACTCGTGCAGCGCGTCGAGCATGTTGTGGGCGCTGTCTTCGCGGTGGGTCAGGGACAGCCACTGGGGGGTGCCGCCCAGGCCGTGGCCGTTGCGCTGGCCGAGTTCCCCGCCGCTCTTGAGGCCGTTGGCCATGACTCCGGCCGCGTCGGTGGTGGTGTGGTAGAGCTTCTCAGGCAGCGGCTGCCAGCCCTTTCCTGCCGTGGGCTGGCCGGTCCAGTCGTCGCGGGTGTCCTGACGGGCGTCGCCGGTGTAGCCGTGCTCGCGGGCCTGCATGTAGTCGAGGTGCCCGAGGGACAGGCCGCGCCGGACGCGGGCCTCGTGATCGGACCAGTCCTCGCCCTCCCCACGCGCGAAAGACTCCGGGCTACCGGCGGCCTTCTTGGGGTTCATGAGACGGTACTGGGCCAGCTCGGAGCGCTTGTCCCACTCCGGCATGGTCGGCTTGTCCACCGTGGTCAGGCCGATGTCGGAGGGCTTGATGTCGTAGGGGACGTGTTCGCCTGCGGTGTGGGCGGGGTGGTCCTGGGGGACCTTCACGCCGGGTCCGGGCAGGCCGTAGTTGTTGCGCTGGACCCGAACGGGGAGGTGCTCCATCTTCAGGGGGTAGGAGGCGCGCAGGCGGTGGTTGCCCTCGCCCAGGTAGGCCTCGCCGCTCTTGGGGTGGTAGTGCAGCAGGAGGGGTTCCATCTCGCCGCTGGTGGCGATGTGCTTGCCGACGGCCTTGGCGTGGTCGGGGTCGGTCTCCTGGCTGGCGTAGCGGGCGATCTCGTCGCGGGGCACCATCTCGATGTTGCTGTGGCCGCCGGTCTTGGCGCGGATGTGGTGGCCGTGGGGGTTGAGGAGGCGGGAGGGGACGTCGTCGCCGTCCTCGACGACGGCGGTGCGGCGCATGGCCGTCTTGCCGTTGTGGCGCTGCTCGATGCCTGCGCGGTCGGGGTGGTAGCGCAGCCACTCGGCGGCGTCCTCGTGGCTGACCTGGTGGGGCTGGACGAACTTGTTCTTGAGGATGCCGTCGGTGCCCATGGCCTCCCAGTGGGGGCGCCAGTGCTCCTCGGGGGCGTCGTAGTCGAGGTCGTCGGTGTCGTGGCCCGGGTACTTGGCGTAGTGGTTGCCCGCCTCGTGTTCGTGGGTCATCACCTGGTGGGGGTCGGCTCCGTGCCAGGGGGCCGGGGCGGGTCCGGTGCGGGCTCCGCTGTGGGTGTCGTTGAGCTGGCTGGGCCCGAACTCGGGCTCGTAGACGTCGCGGTGCATCGACGGGTAGTCGCCGTAGCCCGAGTGTTCTGCCCAGCGCTGCTTGATGCCTTCGAGGTCCGGGTGGCGCATCACCCAGTTCTTCAGGTGGGAGGGCTTGATCAGCCCCGTCCCCACGCCCTGGGAGAGGTTCTTGTCGGTGCTGCGGGCCGTCACCTGTTCCCCCATGGAGCCCTTGCTCGGGTCGAGCTTCGGGTACTCCTTCAGGTGCTTCAGGTAGTGGTCTCCGTTGTCGATGGCGTGCCGGGCCAGGTCCTGGACTTCCGGGTGGTGCTCCTCGTCTCCCCACAGCGGCTTGGGCCGTTCCGGCTGCGGCCGGGCGCGCTCCGTCTCGGTCATCTCCGGGTTGGGGTCCGTCTGGTGGAAGCGGGCGTGGCCTCCCGTGCGCATCCACCGGTCTGCGGCGTGGAAGCCGTCCCGGTGCGCCCACTCGGCCATCTGGCCCTGGGGGTGGTGTTCCCGGAGGATGGTGTTGAGGTGCTCGTGGAAGGAATCGCCGTGGGGCTCGTCCCGGTCCTGCGTGCCCCTCATCCGGTCCACGTGGTGAGCGATCTCGTGCAGCAGCGTCATGCGGTTCATGCCGCCCTGGCCGAGCACGATGTGCGGGTCCCCGTCGCGGACGGTGTGGAAGCTGTAGTTGCTGAAGGACGGGTCGTGGTGGACGGCCACCCGCTTCACGCGGGACGCGTCGGTGACCTTGTTGGCCAGCTCCTGCGCTTCCTGCTGTGAGGCGATCTTGTGTTCCGGCAGGTGGAGCTGGGCTCGGTCTTCTGAGCCGTACTGTCGGAGCTGGGTCCAGGTATTCGGGACGCCACGGTCCTGGTGGTTCCTCGGCAGGTCCGAGAAGTCGACGGCGGTGGCGGTCAGGCCGGTGTGGTGCGGGTAGATGCAGATCATGCCGTCGGGCAGGGCCGCAGCCTCGATACGGAAGGCGTCGGTGAGGGAGGCCATCGTCCGGCCCCGGGTGACCTTCTTGCCGTCGGTGTAGCCCTTCCACCACGCCTTGCCGTCGGGGGTACGGTCGCCGTGCTCGATGGGCGTGCCCGGGTGGCGGCTCTGCATCTCGTCCATGAGGGCACTGGCGACGCCCTTGCCCCGGTGGTCGGGCTGGGTGCGGACCTCGTTGACGTAGATCTTGTCGGCCTTGCGGCGCGGCACGAGGTAGTCGAGGGTGCCCATGCGCTCGCCCGTTTCGGGGTGCTGGGCATGCAGGAGGACCCGGGTCGGCCGCTTCGTGCCGCCGGTGTCGCTCTCTTCGTGCTCGAAGTCAAAGTTGCCGCCGTCGGCGAGACCCGCCTGGCGGAAGAAGCTGGCCGCGCTGATGTCCGTCATCCCTGCACCTCCAGCCCTTCACGTCGGTGAAGGGGTGGTGGACATGGGAATGGGAGAGCCCCCCGGCGGTACCTTTCCGGGGGGCTTCTCGTGTCTCGTGCGACGTTTTACGGGGTCAGTCCCGCCAGACATCACCACACCTGGGCGCCGTCCGGCCGACCTAGTCGGTCAGACGCCGGTGGCACCCGAGGCACGCCTGCCAGCTGCGAAGGAAAACGCAGCCCTTATTCACAAGACGCAGCTATCGTGCCACGGCCTTTTCCTCAGAGGCAAGGCAGCCATTCTCAGTCACCGGCGATATCCGGACCTTGTACGACCTAGTCCTTGATCCCAGCCCGGACGTCCGGTACGGGTCCGCGTGAAGGATCGCAGAGCGTCCATGTAGGACTGCAGGTCGTGATCGGGGGCGGCCATGTCAGGGGTTCGGGCGCTGGATCTGTGGAGGCCGCCCTGCATGGCGCCGGTCGGCGCGGCGTTGTTGAGCAGCTCTTTGTAGCCCTCGATCCAGTCACCGATGAGCGCGAACGTTGTGATCATGATCGCATCGGCGATGTCCTTGGTCTGGACAGGGCCGACGGTCGGGTGGTCGACGCGGTTGGAGTTGGGGGCCTTCTGGAGGAACTTCAGTTCCAGTGCGCCCTCTTCGTAGTCGGGTGCGTGGACCAGGCCCATGTTGATCGCGGCCTTGAACGTCTCGGCGTAGCGCCAGTTGAGCTGGTTGGTGGCGGTGCGCTCGTAGACGTTGACGGGCTTGGCCATGCGGGTGCGGGCGATCTTCTTGACGAGCTTCTGGATGGATCCGACGCTCTGGTACTGGTCGAAGGTGAACTCTTCGGGCTGGTAGGGGGAGATCATCTCGTCCCAGATCCAGTCCTCGACTTCCTCGTAGTCGATGGTGTGACCGGGGAAGTCGGCGGGGTCGAAGTGGTGGATCTTGTCGAAGACGACGTGCGGCCGGTTCTCCAGGTCGCGTTCGATGTGCGCGAGGGCCAGGCCGAAGCGGCAGTTGACGCTGGAGGGGTCGGCGTGGCCCTTGTAGACGAAGGACAGGATGCCTTCGCTGGTCGGCACGATGGCCGGGGTGCCGTACTGGGGCGGCCGGTCGAACCAGGGGCTGAAGGCGGCGTCGACCTTGTCGGGGTCGAGGTAGGCGTCCATGACGGTGGCCCACTGGGCGCGGCGCTCGACGGCGAAGGTGTCGGGGTCGGCCTTCTCCAGCTTGCGCATCTGGTCGTCGAAGGTCTGGATGGCGTTCTTCAGCGGCCGGAAGCCGGGCGGCTGGACGTCGCAGTACTCGCCGTTGTCGCCGATGAACCCCTCGGGGAACAGCGGGAGTTCGTGGGCGATCTGCCAGTCGAGGTAGATGTCCCAGGAGGCGAGCTGGATCATCATGATCGCCGGGTAGGCCGGGGTGATGCCGTCCGGCTCCATCTCGACGGCGCGCTCGTAGTTCGAGTAGAACTGGCCGGTCATCTGCCAGGGGGAGGATGGCTCGATGAGGAAGCCGTCTTTTTTGAACTGGTCCAGGGAGGGGACGGAGGCGGTGTAGACCTCTTCGGCCGACCGGTTCGCGCCAGAAGCGACAACGTGGGCCATTTCGTCAAAACCCATGATAAAAGACGCAGGTCCACGGCCTGCCATCAGGGTGGACTCCTTCGGGAGGATCTCGAAGGTGGCCATGTCGAGCGCCGTGGTGATGCCCCGGTTGCGCATCTCATCCATGCGCACGAAGTCGTGCGGCGCGTACACGGAGAGCTTCTCGCCGAGGCTGGAGGCGATGTAGGGGGCGAAACACGGCCCGCCGGTGACCACGTTGACGAGGTCACGCCACAGGTTGGCCTTGGCCTGCTCGCGCTTACCGGCGAAAATCAGGCACGCGAGCTTTTTATCCCTGTCGACTCCGTAGTGATCTTGCGGGTCGCCCTTGGCCATGTAGTTCCACAGGACATAGGCCATGGCCAGGGCACTGATGTGGCCCTTTCCGGCGCGTCGGCCCATCACCAGGAGGATCTCGCGGAACCACTGGTAGCCCAGCTCCTTGCAGGCCCGCATGCGGCCCAGGACGTCCGGGGTGCCGCCGATGGGCATCTTCGGGGCGTCCTCGTTGCGGTCCAGCTCCGCGAGCGCCTCGAAGATGATCTCGTCGCCCTCGCCGAGCTCGGCGGCGCGGGCGGCCCGCTGCTCGTTGGTGGTCTTCGCGGTGCGGTACTGCTCGTCCCACTCCGATACGACCTGGTAGTCGTAGTCCGTGAAGAGGTCCTCACGCAGGAAGAAGACCTTCAGCAAGGTCGCCTGGCGCGGGTAGAGGTTCGGCCGGTTCAGGTACTTCGGCGAGACCACGAACGTGATCGGGTCGGGCACCTCCAGCCCGAGGAACAGCTGGTGGATCTCCGTCGGGTCGAAATTCGCCAGCGGCGAGGTGTCCTCGTTGTTCTTGCTGATCATGGCGGCGCCCTCCTCACCCCTTCAGGGGCGGGAGGGCGCCGGTGGGACATCAGTAGGCGTCGGGCAGGGTCTTGATGATCGACTCGGCCATCTCCTTGCCAGCATCGAAGAGCTTCTGCTGGGCGATGCTGTCGATGGTCACGAGGGTGGCGACACGCTTGCCGTCGAGGGGAGGGAAGGCGACGACGCTGACTGCCACCGGCTTCGCCCCTGCGACGTCCAGGCTGACGTCGAGCACCACGGTGCAGCCGTCGCCCTTGTCGTCGTCCCAGCCGTGGCGGAAGCCCGCCTTGATCTGCCTCGTGACCCACGCCTGGGCCTCTGCGGTGGTGAGGAAGTCCGTCATGTCAGTCGACCCCCTACTTCGTCGGGGCGCCGACGGACGGCTGGCCCTGGACGCCGGAGACCAGCGGCACGCCGCCCGCGCCGGAGGGGATGTAGACCACCGAGGAGTTCTTGCCGCTCTTGGCGATCTCCTTGAGGGCCTCGGCGTACTCGAACTGGACGTACAGCGGGGTCAGGGTCTTGGCGATCTCGTCCTGGGCCTCGCGCACGCCCTTGGCGTTCTCGTACCGGATCTGGGCCTGCTGCTGGGCGACCTTCACCCGCTGGCCCTGGTTCTTGATCTCGATCTCGGTGACCTTGACGTTGTTGTTCGCCTTGACCAGGGCGACCTGGGCGTTGTTCTTGGCGTCGGACATGGTCTGGTAGCGGCCGAACGCCTTGAAGCCCGCGATGCCGCCCATGAAGAGGCCGACGAGGAGGACGAGGGCGAGGAGGCCGCTGACGACGAGGCCGACGGGGCCGAGTTCGATGTCGCGGTTACGGGACATGATGTTCTCCTTCAATGGTTCAACGGAAAAATGGATTTACGTTTTCCGGTGGTGGTTCGGGCAGACCTTGAGGTGGTCCAGGAGCCGGGCCAGGTACTCGGGCGGGTAGGCCGAGTTGCGCTTGCCCCCGCAGCAGGGCGTCTCCGCGACGGTCTGGATGCCGAGGAAGCCGGACGTGCCGGAGGCGATGACCTCCAGGGACATGCGGACCCGGTCGGCGCGTTCACCGCAGTTCCCGCACGTCTGAGGGATGATCGCGACGGTGACGCTGTCCGCGTCCCAGTCGTGGAGACGGCTGTCCTTCATCAGTGGGGATGTCCTCCGCGCGCGGGCTCCTGCGAGGCGATGACGCCCTGGGTGCCCAGGTCGGCGATGTCGCGGGTGACCTCGTGGACCTTCTGGTCGTGGTCGAAGATCCGCTTCTCGACGCGGCCGACGATCTCGATCTCGGGGCTGGCGGCGCCCTCGATGAGGCGGCCGGTGCCGTCGGCGAGAGCCTTCCAGCGGATGTCGATGGCCAGGCCGAGCTGGGCGTGGCAGCGGTCCTTGGCCTCGCGCTCGAACTCGGTGACGTTGAAGGACCGGACGCCGTAGCGGTCCTGCATGTCCTTGAAGATCGCTTCGAGGGCGAGGATCTCGCTGTCGTGGATGTCGCCCTGGGCCAGCTCACTGCGCTGGTGGACGCCGCCGTACTCCTTGTCGAAGCGGTCGGCGGCGGGCCCGAACGGGCTGGAGGACTGCATGCCCGGCGGGAGGATGAGGCCTCCGGGGTCGCGGGGCTGACTGGAGGCGCGCAGGTCGCGGGGTGCCCTGGCACCGAAACGGTCGGGGACGGCCATGGAAGGCTCCTCTGGCGGAAGGAGGGACGGACTACTGCTTGGGGGTACTGGGCTGCAGCCGGACAGTGCGCGGCGGCAGGGCGTCGTCCACGTACACGGGGAATCCCATGTACTGGCCGAGGTTCGGCATGCCTGGTGCGCGCGGGGGTTCGACCTGGAAGTGCTCGCGCAGGTAGTCGACGGCGTCCGGCGAGCAGACGACCTCCTGGACCGGGTCGGTCCGGGTGACCTCGATGGGCTGGGGCACCTGCTGGCCCGTGAGGGCCCGGCGGGTGTTGCAGGGGGACGCCGTCCTGCAGGTGGTGCAGTTCCCCTCCCAGTCCGCGTGGTGCTCGGCCAGGGCGGCAGAGATGCGGTTCTGGGTGGCGTCCCACTCCATCTGCGCCTGCATGGCGTAGCTGGCGCCGTCGAGGAGTTCGTCGAGGAGGTCGCGCAGGGCCTTGCGGCCGTTGAAGGTCATCAGGCCCTGGCCGTAGCGGCTGATGCCGAGTTCGCGGCGGGCCTCGATCTCCTTGATGAGGCGGGCCTGGACGTCTTCCTGGCCGCCGGAGGGCAGCGGCTGGTCGCCGGGGCGCTGGCGCAGTCCCCCGGTCATCGGTACAACACCCAGCCCAGGAAGGCGATGAGCGCAAGGATGCCGAGGTCGTAGACCAGAGCGATGATGTTGGTCGGCGTGTCCATGTCTGTCTCCTGTGGCGGTCAGGCGGCGGCGACGAGGGCGAGGCAGGAGTTGCAGCGTTCGGCTTCGTCGACCACGACGGCTCCGGCGATGTGCTGGAGGGTGGCGCGCAGCTTCCGCTTGTCGGGGTCCTGCAGGATCTTGGGGGCGTTGGCGGTGTTGGCGATGGCCAGCGCCAGGTCGAGCAGGGTCGGCTCGTTGTTGCGGGAGAGCGCGACGGTGATGTCGGCGAGCGGCCGGACGGGCATCTTGTGCTCGGCGGCGATGCGGTGCAGGCGGATGACGCGGTCTCCGGCGACGGAGGTGCGCTGCAGGTTCAGCAGGTGCTCGGCGTCGTTGGCCAGGCGGGCGTCGGCACGGAGGGCTTCGGCGGCGAGGCGTTCGGCGATCTTGTCGACGGAGACGCCGCGTGCGTCGAGCTTGAGGGAGGGGTCGGGGATCTCGATCACCGTGGTGGTGTCCTCGTGGAAGAGGATGGGGGCCACGGCGGGGGCGAGGTTCTGCTTGCGGTTCTGGCTGAAGCGCAGGCCACCGAAGATGCCGTAGGCGACCTCGCGGGAGATGACGTCCAGGCGCAGCTCGTCGGCGGTGACCCAGGCGTCGAGCACGGTGCTGCTGGCCGGGTAGATCCGGTGGGCGATGCGGACGAACTCTTCGGCTTCCAGGCGGGGCTTGGTGGGCTTGCGGACGTCGGTGACGCCCCGGCCGTTGTAGGTGATCGTCACTTCGCCCTCGGCGTGGTCCATGCGGGCGTTCATGACGAAGTGGCGTTCTTCGGGGGTGATCCGCCGGAAGTACGCGGTGGGTACCTGGTAGAAGGCGCAGAGGAGTTCGGTGGCCTGCTCGTCCAGGGTGATCTCGTAGTCGCCCAGGAACAGGGTGGGCTCGTGCTTGACGCTCTCGGGGAAGACGACGCGCGGGACGCTGGCGTCGGAGGTCCACTCGCGGTCGCGGTTCTTCCAGGCGAGGTCGAGGTCGGCGAGTGTGGTGGTTGAGGGCTCGCGCATGTGCATGGCGGGTGTTCTCCTCTGGCGGAAGGAGTGGTGGTGGTTTCCGGGTGGCGGTCCGGAGTTTTTTAGGTGTCCTGCTGCTGGTTGTTTTGTGCGATGGCGAGCAGGACGGGGTTTGTGCTGAGGGCTCGGGCGAAAGCCTGTCGGTTCTCTGGCGGGATGAACTCGACGGCCGTCTTCATGTACTCCATGAGGATTTTGCGCCACTGCTTGTCGTCCAGCCCGCCCACGGCAGAAGCGTCGATCTTCTGCTTGAGGTCGATGGCCTTCATCAGGTCGGTGGCGCCGAGCTTGATCTCCCCTCGCTGGAGGAGTTCGAAGCCCTTCAGAACGACCATATCCAGGGCGGTGAGATGGTCTGCGACACGACCGCCATAATTTTCCATCTCCTCGCCGAGCTGTTCGGCGCGGCGTTCCAGGATGGCGGCCTCGGCGCGGGCGCCGAGCGGGAGGTGGCGTTCGGTGTGGCTGCGCAGGGCTTTCTCGGTGGGGTGGCCGAGGGGGCCTTCCTCCATGTCGGCGAGCTGGCCGAGGATGGTGGGCCGGGTGTAGCCCTCCAGGATCCAGGCCTCGATCTGGGCGCGGTGGGGGGACTGGCAGACGCGGCAGCGCTGGCCGGTCTTGGCGGGCACGGTGCGGTTGCCGATGCGCACCATGACCATGCTGACCGGGCCGGATGCGTCCGGGTCGATGACCTCGGGCAGGTTGTCGCTCATTCCTCGGCCTTCAGCGGGACGCGGTGCTGCGGCCGGGCGACGCCTTCGGAGGCGTTGAGGTGCGGGTGCTGGCGGTTGATGCTGCGGTGGAAGGATCCCTTGCGGACGGCGCCGTCAGGGGTGCCACCGGGCACGAACACCTCGCGCTTGAGGCGGTTTTGCAGCATGTACTCGGTGAGGATCAGCGCCTTGGCCTCGGGGTCGGGGTTGTCCAGGAAGGACTGGCGCAGGATCGCGTTGGCCTGGGCTTCGAGGTCGGCGTCGGTGCCGGAGCGGATGCGTTCGCTCATGCGGCGGCCTCCAGCTCGTCGCTGCCGGTGCTGCCGTTGCCGGGGATGACGCCTGACTTGATCAGGTCGTTCAGGCGGACGAGGCCCTGGGTGGCGTAGGAGGCAACGGGGTTGTCCTCGGAGACGCCCATGAGGCGGGCGACTTCCCGCTCGGGGCGATTTTCGATGAGGAACAGCTGAATTGCCTCGCGCTGGCGGGGAGAAAGGAGGTGCTTTCCGTTCTCTCCGCGTCCGGTGACGGCATTCTGGTAGAGGTGGACGATGTCGTGGATGCAGTACTCGGTACCGTCCGGCCCAGTTATGGTGTCGACACCCTCCGTTTCGTAGAGGGTGTTCCACGCCTGGAGATGCCGGAACAGTTCTCGGAGCACGCGCACGTCAATGGTCATGCAGGCGGGTTCCTTTACTGACGCGTGGCGGTCGCGCCTTCCCGGATGTGCATGTGGCGGCAGCACATCTGGAATTCTTTGTCAGCATAGGCAGGCCCCCGCCTGCAACTCCAACTTTTCGTCGATCGAAGTTGGACCACAGACAGGACTCAGGCCGTCAGAGAGTCCTTGAGCCGCTGCCCGATCCGCTCCAGGCTCCTGATCAGGCTGTCGGCCGAGCGGGAGACGGAGGCGCGGAAGATGGCGTGGTAGCGGTCCTCGGCGGCGTAGGCCCGGCCGCGCTGGGTGCGCTCCTCGACGGTGACCCGGCCGGTCGGCGAGACGAAGCCGGTGGCCATGGACTCCTCCCAGCGGCCCTTGGCCAGCATGGACTCCAGCCACAGGGTGGAGGCCTTCTGCTCCCACTCCAGCAGGCCGGTGGTGATGCGCAGCAGGAAGTCGTCCTTCTCGCGGTTGGCCAGGCGGGTGTAGTCCTCGACGAAGGCGCCGGAGGGGTGCTTCTCCCACTCCGGCCAGCCGAAGAGGTTGGTGACGATCTCGCCGGTGGTCTTGTCGACCACGGGCTCGCGCACCAGCATCCACAGCTCGTTCATGACCAGGTAGGCGTCGGGGAACGAGCGGTAGATGATGCCCTGGGCCTGCTGGACGATGCCCGCGACCTCGGCGCCCTCCCCCGGCCGCCACTCGGTGCGCATCCGGGAGAACCCGGCCGTGGCCGTCTCGCGGGTGCGGTCGGGGTCGATGTCGACGGCCAGCGGCTTGTCGGCCTCCTTGGCGAGTTCGCCGATGACGCGGCCTGCCTGCTTGGCCGCCTGCGCGTCGCCCATCCACTGGGCAAGCTCAGCGACCTCCTGTGCGTCGCTCATGCGGCGGCCGCCAGCGGCAGAGCCTGGGCGGCCTCCTGGACCTGGCGCTGCTTCTCGTCCAGGAGCCAGGCAAGCGCGAGCATGCAGGCGTCGCGCACGTGCTCGTTCCAGGGCATCAGCTTGCCGCTGGCCTCGGGCGGGGTGATGTAGCGCTCGACGGCTTCCTTGACGTGGGCCTTGGTGACCGGGTTCTGGTTGTTCCCGGCGCGGCCGACGATGAGCTTCTTCGCGTGGCGGTTGTCGACCATGACGGCCTTGCCGCCGGTGGCGCGGTGCACCTCGCGTCCGGCCAGGATGATCGACTCGGTGCGCTTGCCGTGGACCGGGGGGCGCTCGTAGACGATGTTGTCGACCATGGAGCCGTAGCCGGTGCGGTGGTAGACGATGCCGTCGTGGATGTCCTGGGCTCGGGCGTAGTTGCCCTCCCAGCTCTGCAGCTCGGTCGTCTTGGCGAAGGGGCGGATCATGCCGGTGGCCAGCAGGGTGAAGCCTTCGCCATAGGAGCGCAGGATGACCACACCGGTGTTGTTCAGGGACTGGTCGAAGGCCTGCACCGTGGCGACGGCGAAGTCGCCGTAGACGGGCGGGCGGAAGGCGTTGCGGCGGGCGAGGCGCTCGACGGCAGGTATGGCGAGCTGGTTCTTCACAGGGGTCTCCGATGGCAGTCAGAGAGGCGGATGGGTCAGTTGCTGAGTCAGGCGGAGGGACCGGCCAGCGGCCAGGGGGGCAGGCCCAGGCCGGTGGTGTCGTGGCCTTCGGCGCCGAGTTCGTCGAGGGTGGCGAGGCGGATGCCGTAGTTCCTGCCGCGCTTTTGGACCATCCACCAGGAGTGCACTGAGCCTCGGAAGAGATTCGGTGCACGCCTGGCCAGGTCGGCCATGTCGGTCATGAACATCGGGAAGGTGTGGCCCTCGGTGTCGGTCCAGGTGAAGCGGGCTGCGGACATGCCGCGCTGGGTGCCGTCGAGGCGGAGGAGGGCCCGGAAGGGCTTGTTCTCGCGCCACTCGCCGACGTCGCCCGCGTAGCCGACCCAGGTCTGCAGGCTGCCGTTGCTGTGGAAGGGGGCCTTGGCGAGGCGGGTGCGGCTCATGCGGCGAATCCCATCTTGACGGTGCAGCGGGTGGCGGGGCACTTGCGTGCGGCGGCCTTGGTGGCGCAGCAGGCGACGGGGGGCGGGGTCCCGTCGGCGACGTGCTGGCGGACGGCGCGGTACTTCGCCTCCAGGCGGGCGATGTACAGGTCGTCGCGAGGGAGGGTGAACTCGCGCATGACCCAGCCCTCGCTCATGGCGAGGAACAGGATCAGGGCCTTCTGCTTGCCGGTGCAGGCCATGTACTCCTGGGCCTGGCCGTAGTACTTGGGCCACTTGATCTTGAAGTGCTCCAGGTCGTTGTTGTCGACGCCCCGGATGACCGGCGGTGCACAGGTCTTCAGGTCGAAGATGCCGTCGGCGGGTGCGCACCAGCCGGGGATGTCGAGGAGGCCGTCCATGTGGCCGCGCCGCCCGAGGACGTCGTCGCGCACTCCCCACTCGTCGCACTTCCCGTTGCCCCGCCCGTGCGGCTTGCCGCAGCACACGCAGGTGCCCTTCGGGGGGACGAGCAGGCCGAGCTTGATCATGACGGTCTGGACGACCTCGTGCATGACGGTGCCCATGAGGACGCTCATGCGGGGGCCGTACTCGAACTCGGGCTCGTCCCACTTGTCCGGCTGGGCGAGGTAGTAGTACAGCTGCCGCTCGTCCATCGTGGGATGGGTCGAGGGGTGGAACCAGCCGTCGGGCTCGCGCTTGGCGGCGTACGAGCGCAGGCGGACCACGAAGTTCTTGGGGAACGCGCACTGCTGGATCGCGTTCTCGATCAGCGGGATCAGGACCAGGTCGCTGTTGAGGGCGCCGACCCGCTGGAAGGAGGGGGTGAAGGTCACGCGGGCTTGGCCCCCTGTTCGTGGTACAGCCTGCCGACGCGGGCGGCCTTGAGGATCAGGGACTCGGTGCGCAGGCGGTCCATCTCGCTGGCGCCGGGCATCGTCATGGCGGCCAGCTCGCGGGCGATGTCCTCAGCCGTCTTCGGCTTGGACCCGGCCTTGTCGCTGCGCATCCAGGAGGCCCAGTTCCAGCTGTAGACGCCGAACTTGACGGCGGCGACGGCGAGGAAGCCCCACTGGAGGGTGGAGACGGAGTAGACCATCCAGACGGCCTGGGTGAGCATCGCCCACAGCCAGCCGACCGCCTTCTTCTTGCCGACGGCGCGCAGGGCGAAGAGGCCGACGACGTCCAGGCCGGAGAGGATGTAGTTCCAGGCGTCGTCGAGGTTCATGTGCAGGAAGTTCACGGGAGTCTCGATTCGTTGATGATGTTGATGTGGCGCGCTACTTCAGCAGTTCGCGCAGCAGTGCGGTCTCGCCCTCACCGGCCAGCAGCGGCAGGAGGGACTCCAGCCCGAGCTGGCGGACGAGGCGCTGCATGACCGGCTTGGCGAGGTGCCAGGCTTCGGCGGCCTCGCGCATCTCGGCGAAGTCCAGGAGGTCGCAGACGGCGAGGTCGGCGTGGACCTCCAGGGAGGCGTTGTTGTAGAAGCGCAGGGCCAGCATGGGCAGTTCGCCCCCGGCCTGCTCTCCGGCCTTCTCCCACATGGCGCGGGTGATGCTGATGGACTTGGCCAGGGTGGACTTGCCGTCGACCGCGAAGGCGAACGTGCACGCGGTGCGGTCGTGCTTGGCGTCCATCTGGTCGCGCCACTGGTTGCCGCTGCCCCGGGTCTGGCGCATGCCGAGGACCTCGGCCAGCCGCTTCTCGTGGGCGTCGCCCATGCGCTTGTTCAGGCCCTTGTCGGTCACTTCTCCTCCAGGTGGATCTTGCGGAGGACGAACCAGCGCTTGAGGCGGCTGAGGGGGCGCCAGTTCGTGGCCCAGACCCCCTCCTTGGCGATCCAGAAGCCGCCGCACTCGTCGCACCGGACGATGTCGTCGTGGGCGGCGAGGTCTGCGTCCGGCAGCGCGCACCAGTGCTTGCGGCGGATGTAGGTGGTGCTCATCGGGCGTGGCCCTCCTGGATGCAGACGAGCTTGGGCGGCTGGGGCCAGTGCCAGACGACGTCGCCGTCCTGGACCACCCTGTTGTGGCAGGCGCAGCGCTCCGGCGTTCCGTCGCTCTGGATGTAGACGACCTCGTAGGGCGGGAAGTGCGGGTCGACGGGCAGGGCCTTGGCCGGGACGTACCGGCGGTAGAGGTGGCTGGCGGTGATGCCGAAGAAGAGGCCCATGACCGCAGCGGTCATGGCGGCCATGACGCCGAGCTTGTAGTGGATGTCCTGGGTGATCTGGTTCAGGTCGACCTGCTGGCCGACCTCGTACCAGGCCCAGGAAATGACGAGGCAGCACAGGCTCATGACGGTGTAGTAGAACCAGGGCTTGCCGGTGAGGGCCCATGCGCGCTTGAGGGTGTTCATGCTGCGTCCTCCATGATCTCGCCTGTGGTGGTGTCGACGCCGTCGGGGGCGTCGTCGTAGGAGACTTCGTGGTCGGACTTGATCTCACCGGAGATGGAGGCCAGGGCCTGCTGGCGGATGACCTCGACGAGTTCGGGGCGTTCGGCGATGGCGGCCTCGACGCCGGGGCGGCCGCCCTTGACGGTGGAGCCGTCCGGGAACTCGTAGCTCACGGTGGACAGGCGCTTGATGGCGCCGGTGGCGATGCCGAGGCTGATGGCCTCGTCCGCGCGGTCGATGCCGATGGGCCCGTACTTGGCGGTGGCCACGTTGCGGAACCAGTAGTCGGCGGCCCGGCCCTGGGCGGCGAGCTTGTTGCGCTCGACCCGGGCGCGGATCTGGCGGGCGACTTCGAGCTCGGCGGGTGCCTTGGAGACGGAGTCGGTGATGGAGACCTTCTTCGACGGCTCGCCGGTCCGGCTCATCTTGATCTTCGTGGTGGTGTTGTACTTCAGGGCGCTGGGTCCGGCGGACTTCTGGCCGCCGCGCGGGTTGCCGATGTCGGCCCGGTACTGGTTCACGAAGACGACGGCGGCGTTGTTCGCCCGGCACAGGCCTGCGACGCGCTTGACCATGCGGGAGATGACCTGGGAGTTCTTGCCCATGGCGGAGTCTTCGGCCTTCTTCTCGAAGGCAGCCTTGGACTCCATGCCGCCGACGGAGTCGACGACGACCAGGGAGATGTCCCCGTCCCGCAGGAACATGCTGATCTGGTCGGAGACGTCCTCGGAGTGGTCCGGGTAGATGTGGACGAACCGGTCCTCGTCGAGGTCCAGGCCGAGCTTGGCGGCCCACTCGAAGTCGAAGCTCTGCTCCATGTCGATGACGGCGACGCCCCGGTCGGGGAACATCTTCTGGGCGTCGACCATGGCGAGGATGCACTGGGTCGTCTTGCCCATGCCCTCGGGGCCGACGATCTCGTGGGTCCGCTTGAGGGCAAAACCGCCGCCGAGGGCGTAGTCCAGGGTGAGGCTGCCCGTGGATATGAAGGTGGGCCGGACCATCTGGTCGCGCCGGGTGACGCGGTCGCCGTAGACCTTGGTGAGGTCGGCGCGCAGCTTGGCCAGGCGGCTCTTGGGAGGCATGGTGCGGGGATCTCCTTGCGGGGAGTAGCTGATGGCGGTCAGCTGTGGCCAATGGCGGTTGGCTCGATTTCGCAGCTTACGCCGCAGGACTGACAGAGGCCTCGTTTCGGCCTTCGAGAATCTGGGCGGCCTGCCCCATCTCCCACTCCAGGGCCATCTCCAGGAACGCGAGACGGCGCAGCACGTAGCGCTCGGAGTTGTAGTCGCCGGGCGGCGAGGTGCGCGGGTCGCCGTAGATGCGGCCTTCCTCCAGGCGCCCGATGGTCTTGCTGGAGGACTTGATGGCGTAGGCAAGCTGGTTTCGGGACACCCCCTGCGCGAGGCGGGAGTTCTGGATGGCCTTGCCGAGCCGGACCCAGGCGGCGGCCGGGTAGGAGGAGCGGTCGTCGATGGTGAGCGCTGCGCCGTCGACCGGCAGGAGCTGAGTGGTCGTCGAGGGCCACATGGCGGCCGTGAGGGACTTCTGGACGTGGGCCATGGCGGTGCCGTCGTCCCAGCCGAGGGCCTCGTCGAGGCGGGAGAAGTTGAGGGTGCCGAGGGCGTCGGCGACGTCCGGCGGGATGAAGCCGCTCTCCAGGGCCGCGTACTGACGGACGGTGAGACCGGCGTGCTGGGCGACGGCGGCCTGGGAGATCTGCAGGCCAGCCCGGGTCGCCTTGGCGGCCGCGCCGAGGGGTGCCCAGTACGGGTGGCTGATGGAGGTGATCGTCATGGCGGTGCCTCTCACAGGGGCTGGTAGGTGACGAGGCTGTAGCCCCGGTCGGTCTTCTTCAGTTCGGCCAGGCAGAGCGCGCCCTTGGTGAAGCGGCGTTGCTCGACGGCCCATGCGTCGCGGTAGACGGCGACGCGGAGGGTGGAGATCTCGGTCTCCAGGGTCAAAAAGCCCATCTGGTCGCCGGAGCGGGCGGTGTGGGGGCGGGCCCCGGCGACGATCGCGGCGACGTAGTAGGTGCCGCTGGGCCCGGTGGCCAGTTGCTCGGCCTGGGCGCGCAGGACGGTCCGGTCGTGCTCGGAGAGGTCGTCGAACGGGGTGGAGCTGAGGTAGGTGCCGAGCATCTCGTGCTCGATGGCGCGGATGTCGACGGGGCTGTAGGGCTCGATGGTGGCGACCTGCAGTGGCGGGCGGGCCTCGTACTGGCGGCAGGCCTTGGTGCAGCGCTTGGCGGGGAGCTTGCGCTTGAGGACCTTGCCGGTGCGCGGGTTGATGCGGTCCGGCTCGGTGAGCCAGTCGTAGCCGCAGACGTCCGGGGAGTCCGGGTGGACGATCGCGAGGCTGGTGCGCAGGCCGTCGTCCTTGAAGGTGCAGCGGGCGTCCTCGCCGGTCTTGGCGGCGAGCAGCTTGGCCTCCAGGCCGCGCCGGTTGGCTACGAGGGTGTCGAAGGCGCCGATGCGTGCGAGGAGGGCGACGACGCCCGCGTTGGCCTTGGGGCTGCGGCGGGTCTCGAAGTCGTCCCAGGAGGCGTACGGCTGGGCTTCGACGAGGGCCTTGACGGCGACGTCGCCGACGCCCTTGACGGAGCCGAGGCCGTAGCGGACGGCGTACGCGGTCGGGTCGGCGGTGAAGCCGGGGCCGGAGGTGTTGATGTCCGGCGGGAGGACCTCGACGTCCAGGCGCCGGGCCTCCTTGACGAACTCCGGGACGCGGTCCTTGTCGACCGTGCTCATGGCGGCGACGAGGAACTCGCGGGGGTAGTTGACCTTGAGGAACGCGGTCCAGAACGCGAGGAAGGCGTACGCGTAGGCGTGGGATTTGTTGAAGCCGTACTTGCTGAACTCGGCCATCTGGGCCCACAGGCGTTCGGCCTGCTCCTGGGGCATGTCGACGCGGGAGAGGAACTCCTGTCCGGCGTCGGCGATGGCGGAGACCTTCTTCTTGCCCAGGATGCGGCGCACCCCGTCGGCCTCGGACTCGTCGTACCCGGCGAGCAGGCGGGTGACGGCCATGACCTGCTCCTGGTAGATCATCGCGCCGTAGGTGGGGGCGAGGACCTTCTCCAGGCGGGGGTCGGGGTAGGTGACGGCCTGCTCTCCGGCGCGGCGGCGCAGGTAGAGGTCGGTCAGGCCGGAGTTCATCGGGCCGGGCCGGACGATGGTGACCATGTCGGCGAGTTCGGCGACGTTCTGGGGCCGCATGCGCTCGCAGAGCCTGGTGCCGCTGTTGGTCTCGATCTGGAAGACGCCGAGGGTGTGGGCGGCCTGGAGCTCCTCCCAGACCAGGGGGTCCTCGAACTCGGCTTCCCACGCCTCCAGGTCGATGTCGTAGCGGCGCTGCTCGCGGACCAGGTCGAGGGTCTCCTGGATGGTGTCCAGGGTGCGCAGGGTGAGGATGTCGAACTTGACCAAGCCGATGGCCTCGACGTCGCCCATGGCCCACTGGGTCACCATCTGCTCTTCGCCGTCGATGGTGCGCATCGGCAGCCAGTCGGTGAGCGGGGCGCCGGTGGAGATGACGACACCGGCGGCGTGGCGGCCGTAGGACTTCAGGCGGCCGACCAGGCGCTCGGCCATGGCGAACAGTTCGGGGTAGCGGTCGGCGAACGGCTGGAGCTGCTCGCCGTGCTGGACCCAGAGGTCTTCCCAGGACATGCCGAGTCCGGCCGTACCGGCTTCGGCCTCGTCGATCAGGGCGGAGACCTGGCGCAGGTCGGCGGCCGCGCCCTCGGGCAGGGAGGAGGCCAGCGCGCGGACCAGCTCGTTGATGACGGCCTTGTTTTTCAATCTCAGTTCGGAGCCGATGGAGACGACGTTGCGCTCGCCCCAGCGCTCGCGGAGGTAGCCGAGGATCTCGGCCTTCTTCGAGGCGGGGAAGTCGACGTCGAAGTCCGGGAGTCCGGCGCGGCCGTAGGTCAGGAACCGCTCGAAGAGGAGGTCGTGGCGGACCGGGTCCAGCGAGGTGATGCGGGCGAGGTAGGCGACCAGCGAGCCGCCGCCGGAGCCGCGCCCGGGGCCGACGAGGATGCCTCGGTCCTTGGCCCAGCCGACGTAGTCCGCGACCATCAGGTAGTAGCCGCAGAAACCCTTGGCGACCAGCAGCTCCATCTCGCGCATGTAGCGCTCGCGGTAGATGCGGTGGGCTCCGGCGGGCTCGTCCTGGGCGCTGGCGGGCAGGCGGTCCCAGTTGGCCCTGCACAGCTCGCGCAGGCGCCGCTCGTCCTCCTTCGGGTCACCGGTGAAGGACGGCATGGCGGTCTCGCCCTCGATACGGGCGTTGCAGCGCTCGGCCAGCGCGCGGGTGTTGGCGATGGCCTCCTCGACGACGTCCTCGCCGAGGTAGGCGAGTCCGGCGCGGGCCTCGTCCTCACCCATGACGTAGAGGTTCAGGTCCTCGGAGAACAGGTCTCCTTCGTCCTGGACGTCCTTGTTGGTCTGGCAGGCGATCCAGACGTCGTGGGCGTGGGCGTCGTCGGCGGTCGGGAAGTGGCTGTCGACGGTGGCCAGCAGCGGCAGGTCGTACTCGTGGGCGAAGGCGACCAGGGCCTCGTTGAGGCGGACCTGCTCGGGCATGTCGTTGGGCTGCAGCTCGACGTACAGGCGGCCCGGGAAGAGGTCCATGAGCCGGGTCAGGCGCATCGCTGCCAGCTCGACGTCGCCGCTCTTGAGGGCGACGGCCACGGGGCCGCGCAGGCAGCCGGTGGAGGCTATAACGCCCTCGTTGAACCGGCCGAGGGTGTCCCAGTCCATGCGGGGCCGGTGGTAGAAGCCGTCCCGGAAGGACTCGGTGCTGGCGGCCCAGATGTTGCGCAGGCCGGTGTTGTCGGCCGCGAACAGGCAGACGTGCCAGTAGTCGTTGCGGAGGTGGGCCTGCGTCTCCTTGTCGCCGGGCGCGGCGCGGACGACGCGGTCGTCGCACAGGTACGCCTCGATCCCGAAGATCGGCTTGACCCCGGCCTTGTCGGCCGCGCGCTGCAGCTCGGGGTGCCCGGCGCAGGTGCCGTGGTCGGTGATGGCGACAGCCGTCTGGCCGTGGCCGGTGATCTCGCGGACGATCTCGTCCATGCGGGACAGGCCGTCGAGGGGGCTGTACTCGCTGTGGGTGTGCAGGTGCACGAACCCGGATTCGGCCTTCGGTGGGTCCTGCTTGGCTTCGAGCTGGTCGATGACCTCGATGTAGGTCGGCGCGTCCTCGAAGACGGCCAGCGGCACGCTGGAGAGGTCGAGGGTGGCGTTGTCCATCCGGACTCGGCTGTACTCCTCGACCACGTGGGACGGGGTCGCCAGAACACCGTTGACCAGGTGGACCAGGATGCCTATGGCGCCGTCGCGCTCGGCTCGGTTCCACAGAGACAGCGGGGCGGTGAGGTCTTTGGTGGCGGGCGTCAAGAACCAGCGGTTGCCGTCCTCCTCGTTCTCGACGAGGGCAGGAGCAGTGGTGCGAAGGTCGCCAACCTGCACATATGGGGCGTCAGGTGCGTAGGAGGTGATGAGGCGCAGCACGGTGGTGGTCCTTGCGCTGAAGGGTGGTGAAGTTGGCCCAGTCCGCCCCGGGTGGAACACCGCAGCCTTGAGGAAGGCTGGGCCCGTATCTGACGGGCACCCGGGGCAGACCGGTGTCAGTGCGCCTGGATCAGGCGGCGGGAGCCTGCGGTACGCCGAGGTTGGCGATGCGGCTGCGCAGGTCGTCCGAGATGTTCGCCGGGGCGGCGTCGGCGGCCGGGAGGTTCACCATGCCCCCGGTGGCCGCCGTGGCGGCAACGATGGTGCCGTCCTTCTCGACCGTCTTGGACGGGTCGAAGAAGCGGGCGTAGTACTCGTCGCTGGCCTTGTCGGCGACGATGGCTTCCAGGCTGATCTCGCGCTCGGCGACGGCCTGGAGGTACTTCTCCCAGATGGGGGTGCCCGGCTTGATCAGGTTCTGGCCGGTGGCCGGGTCCGCGATCGGGTCGATCGGGACGATCTTGTACTCGGTGTCGGTGCCGGTGCCGCTGCGGGTGACGCTGAAGTCGCGGTCGACGACCGTCCCGTACAGGCCGTGCAGGGCCTTGAAGTGGGCGAAGAAGCCCTTCATGGGCTGGTTGATCACCACGATGCGGGGGTACTGCAGCTTGGTGCCGGTCGGCTTGCCGTCGGCGCCGAGCTCGTCGACCTCGTCGACCTTGTCGCGGATGCCGACGATGACGCCCTGCTTGGTCGGGCCGCCGAGGGCCTCGCTGCCGTCGCCACGGACGATCTCACGCTCGACGGCCAGGGCCCAGACACGGGGGCGGGCGGAGGCGACCTTGCCGAAGCTGTTCTTGATCTTGTTGTCGTCGATGTAGCAGTCCGCGTAGTGGCCGCCGAAGGCCTTGTCGTAGCGGCACACCGACGTCATGTTCTTGGGCCACTTCTCGGCGTCCTTGGGGCCCTGCTTGGTGGGCACGAAGCTGTGCTGGTTGACCCAGATCCAGTCGTCGTGGTCGGTGAGGAGACGCACGACTGCGGAGTCGCCGTCGTCCTTGAGACCGAAGTAGTCGGGTCCGCGACGGCCCGAGCTGGAGACGCTTGCCTCCTTCTCGGCCTGCTCGGCGGCGGTGCCGCCTCGGCGGAAATTGATGACGGGGCTCGTGTTGGCGGTCACGAAGGCTCCTGATGATCTTTGATGGCAGGTGAAGCCGGTTACACAGCAGTGGCGGCTGCTGCGATCAACTCCCCGGTCACCGTGGCCTCTTCGTGGAGAAAGACGATCGGGATTCCGATGTCTCTCCTCACGAGGAACGGCTGATCGCCGACGGCGTGGAATCCCACCGTGAAGTGGGTGCATCCACGGCCCTTCAGGACCTGCGCGAGCCCTTCCCGCCACTGGGCCAACCTGTCGACGTCGTCGCAGGTAGAGGCCAGGAGCAGGTAGGAGTACGGCCATGCGGCCGGGGGGTTGGGTGAGGGATGGCGGTCCCTCGTTCCTTCATCATCAAAGCCCTCGGTGGAACCCGAAGCAAGAAATTGGAGAAGCGGATTTCCCGTGGCCTCCGCCAGAGTTTCGATAATGTCTCTGGCGGTCGCAGCGGTGCCGAATTCGGCGTTCTGCCGGGACGCCTGGACGGCCGCCTTGCGCAGGATCGCCTGCACGGCAGCGCGGTCCATGAAGGTGCTGCCGGAGGCCTTGGCGTCGTACGCGGCCCGGCGCTCGCGGCTGATGAGCACCTTGAAGATCTCGGTCAGCTCAGCGTCGTTGGGGCCGTCGAGGGCCTGGTACGCCTCGCGGATCTCCCGCTTCGTCGCCGTCGGCGCCACGCCGAGCCGGGCGTAGTAGCCGTTGACGTCGTGGACGACCGGCTGCGGGCGGCGCGGCACGACGGCCAGGGTGGAGCTGGTGGAGATGATGACGTGCTCGGGACGGCCAGCGATCCGCAGTCCCGTCATCGTCTACTCCTCTTCGCCGTCCTGGCCCTCCTGGAGGAGCGAGTTCCACTCTTCCGGGGTCAGCGCGCGTCCGATCTTGGACATCAGCGCCTGCTCGACGCCGTCCTCGACGTCGGTGATCTGGCCGGTGCCGAACTTGAGCATACGTTCCTCCTGGGGTCACTCATTGGGCCACCGGAACGGCCCAGGGACAGGGATACTGGCGCCATGCTTCTCGCCGTCTCGATCGCCGCCCTGTGGCTCGTGGGGGGCTGGGCGGTCGTCACCCGCTGGCTCGGCCTACGGCCCGATGCTTGGCGCACCCAGTTCGACCGGGAGATGGGGTGGGGCTTGTTCGCCGACACCGACCATCCCGCCCCTCGACTGCTCTACTGGTCAGTCGTGCTGATCGGCTTCTTCAGCATCCTGCTGTTCTGGCCTGCCGCCGTCATCCGGCAGCGGGGCAAGGACCGGAGTGACTGGTTCTGAAGCATCGGTGGCAGTAGAGGGCCTTCGGCTGCTCCCAGACCTGCCAGGGCACCGCGTGCTCGCGGACCAGGAGGTCGTACAGCTCGTCGGACAGCTCGGCCGGGTCGGCGGCGAACGGGCTCTGGATGACCCAGTTCTGGCACCAGCGCGAGGCCCGCTCGGGGGCGCCGGGGAAGAAGCGGCCGTTGAAGGTGCGGCCCGCGACGGCGCGCCATCCGGCAGTGTCGTTGTCCATGAACCAGACGAGTTTGCGGCGGCCCTTGACGAGGTGCTCGATCTGCTCGTCGGTGACGACGGCGCCGAACGTGCCCTCGATGTCGCTGTGGTGCTGGTGGCGGAGCTGGCTCATGGGCGACTCGACGACGACGACCTCTTCCCTCGCGGGCCGGTAGTCGAAGATCGTCTCGTCTCGGGGGAAGCCGGGCGTGCTCAGGTACTTCGGGGCGGTGGGGTCGGCGCCGGGCAGACGACGTGACTGCCAGCCGACGAGGTCGCCCTTCCAGTAGTGCGGGATGACAGCGCGCGGGCCGGTGCGCACGCGGTCCTCGGGCGGGCCCATGAAGCCGTCGGGGTCGGTGCAGATCCGCATGCGGGTGGCGGTCGTGATGGGGATCTGACGGTCTTCGAGGATGTAGCCGTCGATGCCCTGCCAGCGCTCCAGCATGCGGTCGCTGTAGACCGGCAGGGGCGGCCGCGTCTTGGGGGTGTAGAGGGCGTCGAAGAAGGCGAGCATGTCGGGCAGGCCGACGGCGCGGGTGAGTCCGGCTTCGCCCAGGAGCCATTCGCGGGCCTGGTCGATGGTGATGTCGCCGCGCACCGTGGCGATGAGCCACATGATGGTGCCGGAGGAGTCGCACCCCAGGCAGTGGAACAGCAGCTTCGAGGCCGACAGGGCGGCGGTGGGGTTGCGCTCCTGGTCGTTGTGGAGGGCGCCGATCGGGCAGGCGATGATCAGCTCGTCGCGGACCTTGCGCTTGACCTGGATGCCGAGGGCGTCCAGCGCGGCTTCGGCGAGCTGGGACTTGTGCTCGTCGGGGAGGGCTGCGAGCTGGTCGAGGTCAGTCGTCATAGGAGGTGGCGGCCTTGATGCGGGCCATGTCGGAGGGACTGGCCACGCGCTCGCTCCAGAAGTAGCCGCAGAAGCAGGCCCGGCACAGGTGCTCGGTGGTCTCGTCGGGGACGTCCTCGGGGGTGTCGCTCAGGGCGACGATGGCGTCCCTGCGCTCCTTGCACATGCCGACGACGACGGTGTCGTGCCACTCGGTCTGGCCTGCCACGGAGAGGCACTTGGGGCAGCGGGCCTCGGGGTCGCCGTTGAACGGCTGGAGCCACGGGCCTCGCGCGGTGACGGTCATGCGGCGGCCTTCGCTTCCTTCTGGGTGGAGCGCTCGGTCGCGCGCTTGGCGCGGTGGGCCTCGCGGCAGGTGCACTCGGGGTGCGCGGCGAGCTGGAGTTCGGCCTTCCTCAGGTGGTAGCGGTAGCCGCGCTCGGTGCCGCAGATCGGCCGCAGGGGCGAGTGGAAGGCGTTGCGGCGGCTGCCGGGGACCTCCGCGTGCTGCTGCTGCTGCTCAGCCTCCCTGGCGGCCGCCTCGGCCTTCTCCTTGCGCTTGCGCTCGTCGGCGGCCTCCTTGTACGCCTGCTGGCGGGCGTTGTGGGCCAGGCGGCAGGGTTCGCACTCCTCGTCCGCGTCCTTGTGACGGCGGTAGGCCATCTCGGTCTCGCAGTCCGGCGGGAGCAGGTCGTCCTCGGTGATGCCGAGGGCCTCCCAGCGCTCTCCCTGGGTCTCTCCGCCCCAGATGCCCCACTCGCGGCCCTCGCGGCCAGCGCGGCGGCAGGCGAGCATCACGGGGCAGGTGTCGCAGATCCGCAGGGCCTTGCGAGCGGCTCTGGTCTCGCGGGTCTTGCCGGTGTCGAACAGCTCGGGCTTGAGGGCGCAGGGGAAGGCGTAGGCGGTCATGAGCGGGCCTTTGGAGTCGCGGGGCAGGTTCCGGGGGTGCCGCAGGGGGACGTCGCCGTGGCGGTGAGGTCGATGCGGCCGAAGGGGTCCTTCTGCTGCCTGGTCTCGATGGTGGTCTGCAGGCCGTCCACCTTGGCGATGCAGGGGTACGTCCGAGCGAGGGCCTGGATGGCGTGCAGCTGCACCATGATCCGGGCGAAGGTCACGACCTCGTCGTTGTCTCCTTCGAGGAGCCTCTCCGGGTACTCGACCGTGTGGGTGTAGGTGACGCGGGTGGTCACAGGGTCACCTCGCCGAGGACGTGCTGGGTGCCGTACCAGGGCTCCCAGGCGCAGCGCCAGTTGGTCAGGTCCATGCGCCTGGAGGCGAGCATCTGCAGGGTGGCCATACCGGCGGCTACCTCGGTTTCTGAGCGGATGAGGCCGAACACCCAGGAGCTGTAGCGCTCGATCGCCGAAGAGTCGGCGATGTGCTGGAGCTCCAGTCGTCCGGCCTTCTGGGCGGAGGCGACGCCGTCGCGGTTGATCTGGCAGTTCAGGAGCACCGAGGGCATGTAGCGGCCGGTGGTGATGAGCGTGGACAGCTCGTTCATGATCTCGGCGATCGTTTCGTGCTTGGGTCGCCGGGGGTTGGGGCTGGGGTGCTGGATGTGGGAGAGCTGGTCGATGATGATCGACTTCGCTCCGTAGGACTGGGCCTGCCGGATGAGGGCGGCGGGGGTGCGCAGGCCGTCGTCCGGGGAGAGGACGTGCAGGCCGTCCTTCAGCTCGTCCTCGTTCTGGTCGAGCCAGGCGCGGACGCGGTCGACGTCCTCGGGGGTGGCCGTGCCCTTCTGGTACTCGCGGTAGTCGACGCAGCAGATCTGGCAGGCGAGGCGGTCGTAGGTCATGCCCACGCTGTTCTCCAGCGTGTACAGGACGGTCTCGCGGCCGCGCTTCCACTCTGTGTGGGCGACGTGGGTGGCGGAGAACGACTTGGCGCCCTTGGGCGGAGCGCACCAGGCGCATATCTCGCCCGCGTGGACGCCCAGGGTGTGGTTGTCGACGGCCTCCATCCCCAGTGACATGCCGGTGACGACCTTGGGTGCGGCGGCACGCTGGTCGTAACGGGCGAGGGAGTCGCGCAGGCCCTGGACGCCCTCGACCTCGTTCTGCTGGTTGCGGACCGACATGGACAGCTCGTGGAAGGCGGCGGAGGTGCGGTGGATGACCTCGACGCGCTCGTGGGGCTCGGCGTTGGCCATCTCGACGGCGGACTCGCGCTGCAGGCGCTGGGACTCGGCGAGGACGTACTGGGACTGCAGGTACTCGATCGCGGCGAAGACCTCGTCGACTTCGAGGTCCTCGTCGGGCAGCTGGATGTTGCACTGCTCCAGGCGGTGCCCCCACTGCTCGTGCAGGAGCTCGCGGGAGGGCGCCTTGGTGCGGCCGGAGCGGTAGAAGTACGAGACGGTCCACTCGACGACGTCGCGCATGCCGGTCGTCGGGATGCACGCCGGTTCCAGGCCGGTGTCGGCCAGCTGCTCCAGCGCGTCTACGTCGGTGAGGCTGGCGTAGAGGACGGTCTCTGCGTGCAAGGTCATGCGGTCACCTGTGGGAGCGCCAGGCCCTCGGCGACTGCCAGGGCGACTGCGTGGGTGCGGTTCTCGGCGCCGAGGACGGGGCGGATGCGGTAGCGCCAGTACTCGCGGACGGTGTGGATGCTGATCGCCAGGTCGTCGGCGATCTCGCCGTCGGTGTAGCCTCCGCTCGCGAGCTGGACGATCTCCGTCTCACGCTCGGAGAGGGGCTCACCGAAGGTCTTGGCCGACATGGTCACGGGGTGCCCTGGGGCAGGTTGTCGATGTCTGTGGAGACCATGCGCAGGGCGACGGCGATCCCGGCCAGCTCCATGTTGCCGATGGCGTGCTTGATGACCTCACCGGCCAGGTAGCGGACCGAGTCGCCGGGGGTGCCCTTACGGAGGAAGATCACCTCGTTCGGCGTCTCGTCTTGCTGCTTCTGGAGCCGGTCGGCCATGTCCTGCGCACGCTCCAGGGATGCCTGGGTGTCGTTGACGCGCTGCTTCCACTGGCGGCACTGCGCGATGAGCTTGTCGTTGCGCTCCTGCAGGTCGATCAGGGCCTGCCGTGCCGTGGCAAGTTCCTCGCCGGAGGTGCCCGCGATCACCTCGTCCATCTCGTCGACTCCCCGGAGAATCTTGTCGATGGTGGCGGAGGCATCGACGAGCCTGGAGCGGAGGTCGTTGATCCTCTTCCTCCCGGTTTCCGCCTGGGCGGTGGTGGAGGCGTCGGCGTAGTGGCGGACGACCGTGTTGTCGGCCGTGGCCTGCCAGGCCGTGGGCAGCGACCGGACGCCGGGAGCCATGGGAGGCGCGGCGTGCTTCGGCGCGTGGGGGCTGAGCTGAAAAAACAGGTCGTCTGCGAGGGTCATGATTGCTCTCCCTGGAGTTCGGCCAGCTTGGCCTCGGCGGCGTCGGCGCGGACGGCCTGGCGCTGTGCTTCCTTGATCACGGACTGAAGCGCCCGCTCTGTCTTCACCCGGGCTCGGGCGGTGTCGCTGAGCTGCCGCCGGACGTCCTGGAACTCGTCGGCGCGGAGCAGGGCCTCTCGGATGTCCTCGCTCACGCTGATCAGCGATGCCTGGCAGGCCAGGAGCGCTCTGCGTGCGGACACGACGCTGGCGAGCTGTGGCGAGAGCGTCTCCTGGTTGTTCCTCGTGAGCAGTTCGAGTTCCTCCAGGCCGCCCCAGAAGTCGCCGTCCGTCGTCGTGTTGTTCGTCATGTCAGACCGCCGTGATGGGTCGGGCCAGGCCGAGTTCGGCTTCCTGGCGGGAGATTTCGCGTCGCACCGGCCGGTAGTCGGCTCCGGTGACCTCGATGAAGTCGGCGGCCTCGGTGAGCAGGCTCATCGCGTAGACGCCGTACCCCTGCTGGATCTCTTCTGGGGTGAGGTTGGTGGTGATGATCGTGGGGGCTGCGTCCGAGACGCGGGCTCGGATGATCTGGTCGAGCATGCTCTCCACCATCTCGATGCGGCCCTTGTGCTCCTTGCCGAGGTCGTCGATGGCCTTGACGTCCACGTTGCGTACGCGACGGGTCCACTGATCCTTCTCGTCCTTGTCGCGCCAGCTGGAGGTGAAGAGGTCGATCACCTCGTTGAACTGGGAGAAGTGGACCTGGAAGCCGTTGGCCATGAGGAACTTGCACAGCAGGGCAAGCAGGAGCGTCTTGCCGGTGCCGGGGCCCTTGGACCAGAGGATCAGGTTGCGTCCGGCGGCGATGTTGCGCTTGGCCTGCAGGGCGTAGTCCATGACCTGGGCGACGATGGGCTCGGGGACCGCGCGGACGTCGTCCCAGCCGAGGCGCTGGTAGTTCAGCGGGATGCCCGCGTTGAGCATCCACAGGTGCAGCAGCCACTGCTGCTGGCACTGGCACTCGTAGGTGGCGATCTCGCCGGTGCGGCGGCCGTCCTGCTCGGCATACCAGCGATAGGTCTGGCCGTTCTGCTTCAGGCAGGTCAGGCAGGTGTCCTTGGGGCTGGTCCACAGGCGAGGGCGGGCGGCCTTGAGCCGCTTGAAGTCCGGGTCGGACAGCGGATGGCAGGAGGCAGGAGGGGGCGGTCGCTTCAAGGCTGGCGGTCCTTGATGAGGGCCCGGTGGCGGCCGGGCGTGATGGATCAGGCTGCAGGAGCGAGGTGCTTGCGGATGTGCTCGTCGAGCAGTGCCTGCTCCCAGCAGGTCATCTGCTGGTGCCAGGCGTCCCGGTCCTGGGGGATGTGCTCTTCCGGCAGGTCGCAGCAGACATCGAAGCCGCCGTGGCGGAGGCACTCGATTTCGCCGTCGCACTGGTAGGCGTCGGGGCAGCAGGTGGGCTCGGGGGTCGGGTAGCCGACGTAGCCGAACGCGATGGGCCTATGCATGGGCCAGGCGCTCGCTGATCGGGCCCGCGAAGTAGCCGTCGTTGCCCTTGGTGAAGCGGGTGAGGGCGACCGGCGCGTCCCGCCAGAAGCCGTCCTGCTGCTCGAAGACGAAGTGCGCGATCGGTCCGGCCTGGTTGCCCCAGCGGGCCGCAAAGGACTTGAAGATCGAGTTGACCCGGGCGGTCTCGTGGCGCGGCTGGGGGCCGTGGCGCTCGGCGATGGAGCGCATGACGTAGTCGCGCAGCTGCTCCCAGGACCAGTCCATGGGGGCGCTGGCGAGGTCGCTGGCGGCCATGGCGACGGGGCCGGGTGCGGCCGCCGGGCGGATCACCGCCGGGGTCATGGGCGGCTGCACGCCGGGGAGCTCAGGCGACGCGGCGGCGCGGCCGTAGGCGGGGGCGGAAAGATCGAGCACGAGGTCTCCAACCTGGCGGTGGCTGGGCACGGCAAAGCTGACGGTCTGCCGTAGAGGAGGCCCCCTGGCGGGGAGGCGTTTTGACGCTAACCGCCAGGCCAGGTCGAGAGCAAGAAAATCAGGTCACCAGAGTTCGCCGTCGAGGAGTCGGCGCTGGATGTCGCGGAGCTGCAGGCTGTGCAGCCACTTCCACAGGGCCTGCCAGGCGGCGTCCAGGCCGGGGGTGACGGGCATGAACGGGCCGGGGCCGGTGGGGATCATCTCGTAGGGGACGTCGCGGAGGTCGACGAGCTGGCGCCACAGGGCGATCTCGCCGTTGTCGCGGGCCTCGGCGATCGGCGGGTGCTCGACGGCGGCCAGGTCCCATCCGGCGGCCGTAAGGTGCTTGAGGGCCTTGACTTCTCCGATGCCCTTGACGCCGGGGATGCCGTCGGTGGCGTCGCCAGTCAGGGACATCACGAGGGGGCGCTGCTCGGGCGTGCAGCCGTAGTGCTCGGCGACTTTGGCCTCGTCCCAGCGGTCGGTGGGGGTGTTGGCGCTGGAGATGCGGATCTGGGTACACGGCTGGCCGGTCGGGGTCTGACCGACGAGCTGGAGCATGTCCTTGTCGCTGGAGAGGATGACGACCGGCTCGTGGGCGTGGCGCCAGTGGGCGGCGATGAGGTCGTCGGCCTCGAAGCCGGGCAGGTAGCCCCAGGGGACCCGGGCGAGGGAGAGGAACTCGCGGACGAGCCTGCGGGTGACGCTGCGGTACTCGTCGGTGACCTGGGGCCGGTTGGCCTTGTAGGGCCGGTAGACCTGCGTGCGCCAGTCCGGACCGCTGTCCCAGAGCACCATGACGCGGTAGGGCTTCTCCTCGCGGATGTAGCGGGAGATCGTCTTGATGAAGACGACCAGCCCGCTGGTGTCGGTGCCGTCGTCGCTGTGCATGGCGGAGCGGCGGGTGGCCTCGACGGCGCGTATGAGGATGTTGTTGCCGTCGATGAGCAGGGTCGGTTGCATCAGCCCTTGAGCCTCTTCTTGTACTGCTCGGCGATCGCGAGCACGATCGTGCAGGCGCACTGGAGTTCTTCGCCGGTGATGTCGCCGCGCTGGTACAGGGCCCAGGCGAGGCGCTCGATGTCGGCGAGGGTGAAGCGGCGCTCGCCGGTGCGCCCCCGGGCGACGGTGCGGATCTCCAGGGGCGTGTTCTCGTCCAGCATCAGGCGCTTCCTGGCGGGCGGCCCCTTGAGGCGCTCCTTCATCCAGTCATCCGTCTGACCGAACACCCATCTGGCGACCTCCCCCGGCGCGAAGTGCGGGACGCGCAGCAGCGGTCCTTCCAGGACCGCGTACCTCTCGTTCGTCTCCATCGGGCACTGGTAGTCGTACAGGGTGAACTCGCCTGCGTCGCGGTCGACTTCTCGGCGTTCGGGGTGGCTGGGCTCGATGATGATGGGCTCCAGACTCTGAGGAGACACAGCTGTCCTTCCACATGCCGCGAGCCTCCGCCCGGGTCACGGGCGGAGGCAGCGGGGTTGTAATGGTGTCGTAGAGATCGCGTGACGCCTAGCGCAGGTTGATGCTCAGCGTGCCGTGCTTCACCGTGCTGATCTTGGCGACGATCTCCTGGAAGCGGGCCCTCTTGCTCTTGATGGTGAGCACGCGCTTGATCTTGTCGAGGTCGATGACGGCCTCGGTGCTGGTGATCGCCTTGAATTCGGCGCGGGTAATCTCACCCGTTTCCAGGAGGTCGAGCAGCGCGTCCATGCTCCAGACGACGGTGTCCTTGGCCTTTTCGCGGGTGAAGTGCTTCCCGCCGTCCTTGATGTCGGCCCTTTCCGGATTCCCGGGAGAAGCGATCAGGTAGTGGCCCTTCGCGCTTTTCGGCGTGGTCGCGGGGTCGATTCCCTTCTGGTCCTCGGCAACGACGTCGAAGTGGACGGAGATCATGGCGTGGAGCTCGTTCTTGCGCGCCGTCAGCGCCTTCATCGCGATGTCGATCTGGACCTTCTCGGCCCTGAGCTTGGCCAGTTCGGTGCCGTTGAGGACGCGGCGGCTGGCAGGCGGCTTGACCTTCCCGAAGACGTCAGGGATCTGCTCGATCGAGTGCATGAGCTCGCCGGTGACCAGCTCGACGACGGAGGCCATCTTGACCGGCTTGTCCGGGTCGACCGGCGGCAGCGTGGACAGGCTGGCCAGGACGTCGGAGAGGTTGAGGCCGGGGTCGTTCTTCAGCTCGACGGCGAGCTTGTCGAAGTCGAAAGGGAGAGCAGGAACGAGTTCGGTGCCCGTGGCAGCGGATTCCGTAGCGGCGGAAGTCACGATATTGCTCCTGTGCAGTTGAGGTCGTTCGTTCTTGGCGGAGAACGTACTTACAACCTACCCCACCGAAGGGGCAGGTAGCAAGGAATTGGCGATCTTTGAATTTCTCAAGCCGCAGGCTGCAGGGCGCTGTTGGACTGGAAGAAGTCCCGCACGTCGGCCAGCTGGGTGGTGACCCGGGCGGGCGGGAGGGCCTTGACGATGCCCCGGCCGTAGCCCTTGCTGGCCAGGCGCGGGTCCATGATGGCGACGACGCCGGAGTCGGCCGTGCTGCGGATGAGGCGGCCGTACGCCTGCAGGAGCGTCAGCGTCATGGACGGCACGACCAGGTCCCCGAAGGGGTTGCCGCCCTGGCGCTCGATCGCGCCGGTGCGGGCGCTGACGATCGGGTCGGTGGGGACGGGGAAGGGCAGCTTGTCGACGACGACCAGGCGGCACGTGTTGCCGGGGAAGTCCATGCCGGTCATGAAGGAGCGCAGGCCGAACAGGACGCTGTTCTCGTCCTCGCGGAAGCGGTCGGCCATCTCCTTGTTGCTCATGTCGCCGCCCTGGACGAAGGAGCTGATGCCGTCGGCACGCAGCTGACGGGCGAGAGCCTCGTAGGCGTCGTTCATGGCGCGGCGGGAGGTGTAAAGGAGCAGGGCTCCTCCCCCGGCGGCACGGACGAGTTCGAGGGTGGCTGCGGTGACCCAGCTCTCCCACTCGCTGCGGGTGCCTCCGGCCGGGGCGGGCACGGACTTGTCGGGGTGGAAGGTGAGGGCCTGACGGCGGTAGTCGAAGGGGCTGCCGACGTCGAGGGTGGCGGCCGTGTTCTCCAGGCCGAGGCGGCGGGCGATGTAGTCGAACCGGCCGTGGCCGGTGCCTGCGCTGAGGGTGGCGGACATCAGGACGGCCGGGTACCGGCTCCACAGCTCCTCGTAGAGGTAGGAGCCGACGCTGATGGGGGCGGCCTTGATGACCCAGCGCTTGCCGATGGACAGGCGCTCGTTGCCGTACGCCTCGGCCCAGCAGACCATCTCGTTGGGGTCGGCCAGCAGGATCGCCTTGATGCTGGCGAGGAAGTTGCGGCCGGTCGTCATGATCCGCTCGCGGATGGCACCCTCGCGCTCCTCGTCGGAGGTGGAGGCGAGCTTGCGGTTGACCACGCGCTGGCGCAGGACCTCGATGTTCATCCAGAGGGCGACGAACTTGTCGGCGTGCTGGCTGATGAAGTCGGCGTCGATGGCGCCGTTCTGGTTGTTCGCCAGATGGTCGGCGATCGGCTGGCAGAGGGCTTCGACGGCGTCCAGGACGTCCTGGTGGGCGGCGAAGGACTTGCCGACGCGCTGCTCGTCGAGGCCTTCGTGGACGGAGAGGAAGCTGACGGCCTGGTCGGCCCACTTCAGCAGGCCGCCCTGCTTGACGTCGAGGCCGAGGTGGCTGGTGGCGTGGTCCTCCAGCTCGTGGGCCTCGTCGATGATGAGGCCGTCGTAGTCGCCGAGCAGGACGTGGATGCGGGGGCCCTCGCCGTCGTCCCCGGCCGTCTCGCGGGCGATCTTGGTGTCGGTGAGCAGGACGGCCGTGTTGGTCACGACGATGTCGGCCCCGGCGGCCGCGTCCTTGTGCCGCAGGGCGAAGCACTGCTCGGCGAAGGAGCACTTCCCCCGGCCGGGGCACTCGTCGCTGGTCGATGACACCAGCGGCCACTCGCGGCGCTGGTCGATCGGCGTGGTGATGTCGTCGCGGTCGCCGGTGTGTGTGTACTCGCCGCTCTCGCCCGGGGCGATCTCGTCCAGGAGCTGCTGCAGGTTGGCGATGGCGGGCCGGTCGGCGAGCTTGGCGAGGCAGTTCCCGGTCAGGATGTTGCCCGCGAGGGTGAAGGAGGCGGTCGTCGGCACCGTGGCGCAGTAGACCTTCTTCGTCACGCCGGTGAGTCGGAGGCCCTCCACGGTCCAGCGGCGACGGGTGCGCTGCCGCTTGATGGTCTCGGCCGTCTCTTCCCAGCGGCGCCGGTGCTCGTCGATGAGGAAGAAGTTCGCCTTGAGCGAGGCGGCGCTGAGGGACAGCGTGTAGAGCGCGCTGGCCTCTCCGTCCCGGCTCTTGCCGACGCGCATGTTCGTGCTGATCGAGCCGTAGTCGATTCCCAGGTGGCTGCACACCTGCATCACGAACTCCAGGTGTTCGCGGGTCGCGCTGGATATCGAGGGGCGCCCCTTCTTGTCCACGCAGCCGTCGGCGGCGAAGTACCCGGCGAGCCAGCCGTACAGGTAGCTGGTGTTCACGTCGAGGCTGGGCAGGTCCTTGAAGTAGGAGGGCAGGCCCCGGATCTGCAGGCCCCTCTCGGCGTAGCCGTCGCGGGGCTGCTCGTCCATCGTCTGGGGAGCGCCGTTGAAGTAGCGCGCGAGCGGCCAGTTCTTCTCGCCGTGGAGCATGATGTGACACGCGCCCGGGTGACGGCCGCCGTCCGTGCTGCGGAAGCGGCTGCCGTCGCCGAAGACGATGCCGTGGGCGATGCCGAAGGTGCTGGGCTCCATGTTGCCGAGGGTGCGGTTCTTCGGGCCCATGTAGCGCAGCTTGTCGCCGACGCGCAGCTCCTGGGTGGTGACCTCGGTGACGGTCGACGGGTCGTTGGCGTTGCGCTGGGTGAACCAGCGGTGGTCGATCGTGGTCTCGATGATCTTGCGGTCGCCATTGCGCGTCAGGGTCATCTCGACGATCTCCTGCTCGCCGAAGTCGGAGACCTGGCAGTCGACCCACTCGCCGTTGCCGTCGAGGAGGGTGGCCACTTGGCCGTCGAGGTCGCCGATGCGCTTGGTGCCCTCATAGGTGATCACCTCGACGTCAGGGCCGAAGCACGCGAAGTTCGCGATCCCCTTCAGCGGGGCCCAGGTGAAGTCGATGTCGACCTCGGCCAGGACCTCCTCCAGCCACGGGAGGTCCTTCTTCGTGTACTGGCTCAGCAGGGCGTTCGTGGCCGTGGCGACGACGAACCGCTTGCGGGGCTCCCCCACGCCGCGCTGGCGGCTGGCGAGGATCGCGGCGACGAGGGCCGCGTACGACTTGCCGGTGCCGGTGCCCGCCTCGGCGAGCAGGTGCATCGGGTCGTCCTCGGTGAGGTCCTGCATCAGCGTCAGCTCGGCGGCCTGGGCCAGGCGCTCCTGCTGCGGACGACGGCGGTATCCGGGGAGGTGCTTGGCGAACAGCTCCTGCAGGGACAGGAAGGTCTCAGGCGTCGCGGACGACATGAAGGGCCCCTTGAGGGTGGTGATGCTCATGGCGGTGAGCGGTCATGGCGGTGACGCTGGCGACGCTACACACGGCCGGGGGCGAAGTCGCGTTTTTGGTCCGGCGGACTTCCGAAGGCCCGTCAACAGGACACGCCGTGACGTTCTGACGCAGGGTTCGTGCATCCGGCGGCCGGTTGGTACTAGGGTGACCTTCGCGACCGTCGTCGGTTCCGCCCACCGAGGGTCGCGCTCGCTTCACCTGGCTCCGGAAACACCAACGGCCGCGTCATCGGGATCCCCATCCCTCGGCGGCCGTCCGACAGAGACCTTGCCTGGTCATCTTCTGTCGGTGGGGCCAACAACCTCATATCCCACGAAGATCCACGTCCACGGAGGTCGCTGGCATGAGTCAGCCTACCCAAAATCTGCCCCCGGTGTACACGACCCCGGGCCTCAACACGCCGGTGCAGGCCAGCGCCTGTGGCAAGTCCGTACGTCGGCTGTCCTTTTCGGCCCTTGATGATGTTCAATGTCATCCAGACCGGGCCCGCCAGCCTGGCACCACCACCACGAACCACCTCCGGGCCCGTGTGCGCCCGAATCCGCCGAGGGGGCTGACGATGCTCGAACTTCCCGAGATACGACGTGAGGGGCGCCTGGAGATCCGCATCTCCTGACGCCCCTCGTCGCTCATCGGCCCGTCTGGGGCCGGAAGGGATTCTCTCCGCCAAGAGTGGATCCCTTTGGTGAAGGGCCTGCCAGCCCCTCGACCAGACGACGCGACCTAGTCGGTCAGACCATCGTCCGCACGTTGGTTCGGCCCTCGACCTCTATGACCTATAGAAAGGGCACTACCGCCGTGCCTCGTCAGTTTACGGGTGACAACCCGGTGCCGCACGCCATGTCGGGCGAAAGAAACTCCAAAGTTATGGGAACCGCAGCCTCCGAGGGCGCGTCTTCTCCCCGCCTTCACTCCAGCCACTGGATCCGCCGGTTTCCCCGGCTGTCGTCGAACATGACGACGCTGATGATCGACGGTGACACGGGCCTGCGCTACGGCTCGGCGACCTCGAAGTCCAGCAGCAGGACCCAGGCCCAGCACCGGCACGCCGTCATGGCCGCCGTCGCGGCCGGGTGCGTCCGCCACGGCTGGACCGGCGACCAGTTCGCCCAGGCCATGATCGACTGCCCCTCCCGCCCGGGTGGCTTCGTCCGCGAGATGAGCCAGCCGAAGGCCACGCGCTACCTCGACAAGATCTGGTACCGCGCCCAGCACCACGTCCGCAGCACCCCGACGATCGCCTCCCGCCAGGACTCGATCGTCGACCTCATCGCGCTGCGGGACTCCATCGCCTCCGCCAGCTGCTGGCGCGGCGTCTCCGGCTCGACCTCTCTGCGGGTCCTGATGGCCTTCTGGCACGCCGCGAAGAAGTCCGGCGGCCGGATGCTCACCCTGTCCTACCGCGAGGCCGCAGAGATCGCCGGGTGCACCGCCCGCACGGCGTACGTGGCTGCCAAGCGGCTGGTCTCCTGGGGCTGGCTGCACCTGGTCGAGTCGGGTACTGCGGACAAGGGCTCGACCTGGTACCTGAAGGACGGTTCTCAGGTTCGACACAGCCCCATGGGGGCGCAGCCTGGGGGGGCACAGTCGAATGTGTCATCGCTGAGAAACGGTGAGCTGGACGGGGCTGTCATCGAGCGCTTGATGGGCCTGGACGCCTTCGCCCACCGGGGCCTGGGCGCCTCCTCGCTGAAGATGCTGGCCGCCCTCCACCTGCGGGATCCCCAGTCCGTCGCCGAGCTGACCGAGACCGCCATGGTCAGCCAGGCGACCGCGTACCGGCACCTCAAGCGCCTCGCCGAGCACGGCCTGGTGGTGCGTCAGGACGGCCTGTGGGAGCTCACCGAGACGGCCTCTGAGGCCCTCGCAGGGGCCTGGGAGGGCTGGGACACCGTGGCGGCCGAGGTCGGCACGTACGGGACGTCCTGGCGCCGTCAGCAGGCTCACAAGGACCAGCGGGCGGTGTGGCACGGCATGGTCGTCCCCCGCATGCGCGAGCGCCGGATGCCGGACGTCGTGCCGGTCCGGGGCGACGAGGTCGACCAGGCCTGCCGCTGGGGCAGCGAGGTCATCGACCCGGTCACCGGCGAGATCGTCGAGGACTTCGTCGTGGCGTCAGATGGCCGGTACCTGATGGTGGTTGAGGATCTGTCCTACGACGAACTCCTCCGTCGGAATGCCCTCGCCTGCGCAGCCTGACCCCACATGTGACGATCTTTCCCCTGCTCAGAGGCCATACGTGGTCTTGCCAGCTTGTTTCCGGTGTGTCTACTGTGCCGCCATGCAGCGACCGATTCCCGCCACTCGGAGCCTGTCTCGTGAAGACGCCAAGGCAGCGCTCACCCGCATACGCAAGGACATGAAGGCACAGGGCTTCTTCAGGAAGCCGTACGCCATGTGTGCCGAGATCGACGAGTACGGCCAGGGCTTCGCCGTCTACGTGGGGTTCCAGCCCGACGCAGACCTCACCAAGGCCCTCGCAGCCCTTGCGGCATCCTCCAAGAAGCCCGGCAAGACACCCCTTCTGAGCTGGGGTTTCTCAGCTTTGACACATTCGATGTGACCCCCCAGGCTGCGCCCCCATGGGGCTGTGTCGAACCTGAGAAAGTGGGTCACCTTGCGCCTTCTCTCCTGACCCTGGGAGGGTTGTCGCAACGTCAGGCCACCAGGTAGCTCCGGCGGCGCTGTACGGCCCCCACGTGGCCCTCGGCGCCGCTGTCGCCCAGGAACCGGTCGGCCATCTCGTTGCGCGCCAGCATGGACTCCACGATGCCCTCCTCGACGGTGCGCTGGAGGACGAAGGTGGTGCAGGTGATCGAGGCGGCCGTCGAGGTGATGCGGTCGATCCGGCCGAGGCGCTGGGTGCGGGTCTCGTAGGTCAGCGCGGACTCGTACTCGACCAGGTAGTGGGCCTCGGGGAGGTTGATGCCGTCCTTGCCCGCGTCCGAGGTCAGGAAGACGCAGGGGGCGGGGTCGGCGCGGAAGGCGGTGCGGGCGCGCTCGCGCTCGGGGCCGTCGAGGGCGCCGGTGTAGAGGTAGCTGTGGATGCCCTCCTTGCGCAGGGCCTCGGCGAGCAGCGGCAGGACGGACGGCCCGAACTGGGAGAAGACCACGGCCTTGTCGCCCTGCCCGTGCACGATGGATGACAGGTACTCGACAAGCTCCTCGGTCTTCCGCGACGGTAGCTTGCTCAGGTACTCGACCCCGTACGCCCGGACCAGCTCCATGGCGATCTGAGACGTTCCGGCGGCTGCGGAGTGGGCCAGGGCCATCGGGTGCGCGGCGATCTGCCTGAGGGCCGCGTGGAGGCCGGGAACGGGCTCTGTGAACCCACCCTGGAGCGAGGCGACTTCGTCGTAGAACCGCTCCTGCTCCCGGCCCATCTGCAGCGTGCGGAACTCCTCGATGCGCCGAGGGAACAGGTCGCGGACGTCGGGGTCCGTCTTGCGCTTGCGCCAGATGTGCGGCCGGGCCAGGGCCAGGAACTGCTCGACGCCGTCGTCTGCGTACCGGGGGCGGCCGTAGTCGTCGCGACTCTTGATCACCGAGTCCTCGAAGGCCTTCACCGTCGGCATGGCGGCCGGGACGGCGAGGCGCAGCAGGTTGAAGCCGTCCTCGTAGGAGCGGCTGATCGGGGTCGCGGTCAGGCCGACGACGCGCAGGTCCTTCTGGGCGCGGCGCAGCTGGGTGAGGGCGTAGCCGTGGGCCTTGTAGAGCTGGGAGGAGCGGTTGCGGAGCTTGTCGGACATCTCGTCGTAGACCACGAGGACGCGGCGGCCGTCGGCCTGGGCGGCCAGCAGGGCCTCCAGGACCGGCCCGGGGGCGGGCGTCTTGGAGCGCTTGCCCTGGGGGATGGAGTAGCGGGCGAGGTCGGCGCGGAGGGTCTCGTAGGTGCTGATGAGGACGTGGGGCAGGCCGCGCTGGAGGGTCTTCATGCGGCTGGGGCCGTGGTGGACGGCGGCAGTCAGGGTGGTGAAGGCGCCGAAGTCCTCGTGCCACTCCGCGATCTTGTTCTGCTTGCACACGAGCAGGACGAGGTCCTCGGCGCCGTCCTCGGTGAGCAGGGCGGCGAGCGCCATGGCGATGACGGACTTGCCGATGCCGGTGTCGGCCACGAGGAGGCCGGAGCGCTGGGTGTAGGAGAAGGCGACGCCCTCCTGCTGGCACGGGTAGAGGCCGTGCGGGCTGTGGAAGACGGGCGGGGCGTCCATGCAGGTCACCGTAGGTACAAGAGGGGCAGGTGGTGAATTTAGAGATTTATCCATCTGCCGACGGATCGAGAAGAACAGAAATCCATTTTTCCGTTGAAGCGTTGAGAGAGACCGGTCGGCCCGGGGCGGTCCGGGCCGACCGGCAGGTCACTTGATGCGGTGGATCATCAGCAGGGAGCCCGTCTTGAGGGTGACCGAGGCGGCCACGGACGAGGCGAAGGTCAGCGTGAGCGCGCCCGACGAGGTGGTCGTGAGCGTGCCGAAGATCCTCACGAGCTTCGTGCCGGTAACCCAGGCGGGAGAGACACCGGCAAAAGTGGTGACGATGTCTCCGCCGGAGGTGGTGTCACCCCAGATCATGCTGGCGCCAGACAGGCCGGTCCACGAGGTGGTGACCGTGGCGCTGTTTGTCGTGGTCCAGTACAGGAGCGCTTCGACGAAGTAGGTGGCGAAGCCCTGCGCGCCGACGGTGAGCTGGGTCGAGGTGGTCTGCGCCGTGCCCACCGACGGCTGGTCCGAGGCCGCCTGCGCGAAGCCGGGGGCGAGGCCCCGGGTGTTGCCGCTGGTGTCGAGGAATTTCAGCGGGACCGAGCTGGCGTGCTCGGCGTAGATGGCCAGGCCGCCTGCCGGGTTCGTCGTCGGCACGGTGGCGGCCGTGGCCAGCTGCAGGACGCCCACGCCGTTGTCGCCCAGGGGCGTCACGGAGCCGACGGTCTGGGTCTTGCCGGTGGCCCGGCCTCCGGCGACCACCTCGACGCCCGACGTGTTCGTCACCAGGATCGTGGTGTTGGCGGCGAACAGGTCGGCGGTGGTGTGCCGGGAGCGGCGGACCGTGACCGCGCAACCGGCGTCGACCTGGGTCCACTTGGAGGCGGAAGCGTTCGGCGCGGACTCGGTGATGCCGCTCAGCTCGACCTCGGTGGCCGAGCCGGTGACCAGGATGCCGGTGCCGCCTGCCGGGGTGGCGTAGTTCAGGAAGCCGCTGACCGTGTAGTTGTTGCCGCCGTTGATCTTGACGCCGATGGTGTTCTTCTCGGCGCCGGAGCCCACCATCGAGATGGCGGCGCACCCGTCGAAGCGGTACCCGGCGGCACCGGCAGCCGTGTGCGTGTCCGCCGCAGCCGCCTCGAACGCGCAGTAGGTCATGTTGGAGAACCAGTAGCCGTCGGCGGCGTTGGTGTCCATCCAGCAGGAGTCGATCGAGATCGACGTCCCCGCGCCCGAGCCGTTGCCGTGCAGGTACATGCCAGCGCCGCCGTTGAGGCTGCTGACGACGGAGGCGAAGTTGGAGACGATGGGCTGTTCGAGGTCGACGCCGTGCGAGCCCCATTCGGTGACCCACAGGTTCGTCAGGTCGATGTAGTTGCACGCGCCGGTGACCTGGATGCCGACGCCGGTGCCGCCAGCGGGCCCCCGCAGCCGCAGGTTGCGCACGCCGACGTTGTTCAGCGTGGCGCCGGATATGCCGTGGGCGGTTGTCGTCGTCTGGTTGATCGTGGTGGAGGTGACCCCGGCGCCCTCGATGGTCACCTTGTTCGCCAGCACCAGGGCAGCGGTGATCTTGTAGGTGCCGCGCGGCAGGTACACGGTGCCGCCACCGGCCGCCGTGCACGCGGCGATCGCGGCCTGGATCGAGGCCGTGTCATTCGTCGTGCCGTCGCCCTTGGCTCCGAAATCCTTCACGGACAGGACGTCGATGTTGGTGACCTTGGTCCCCAGGTTCGTGATCTGGGTCTGCAGGTCGTTCAGCGCCGCGTTCAGCGGAACGTCCCAGTTCGGGGTTCCTGCGGCAACGGTCGATACCATTCCTAGCCTCCATACGTTCCGGTGCCGTACCCGCCGCTGCCGTAGCCGCCCAGGACGCCGCTGCCCTTGCGCACAAGGACACGGCCGATCTGCGGGGTGTTGGCGGTGGGGTTGAGGTCTGCGGTCAGCCGCAGGTAGCGCGTGTTCGAGGGCAGGGCCCTGGTGTTCGCCGCCCAGGTCTGAAACCAGGAGGCCGTGGTGGCCGTCAGTCCCTGCCAGGACAGCGGGATCCGCGTCCAGGTGGCGTTGTCCGGCGAGACGTCGGCCACCAGCTCCGTCGCCAGCGTGGCCGCGTCGGCCCCGCCCGGCTGGTACGCGAAGACCCGGACGCGGAAGTCCTTGATGCCGGTGGACAGTGCGTAGGTGACGGTTCCCGGACCGGTGGCGTTGCGCCTGGCCCGGGTCGTGTCGCCCGCCTTGGACCCGTCGGAGTCACCGGTCTCCAGGATCAGGTTCGCGCTGTGCGCGTACGTCTTCGAGAAGTCGGCGAGCTCGTCGTCGACCTCGCCGTCGGTCAGGTAGATGAGCCCGAGCTTGTCGAGCGCGGACATCAGCGACAGCAGCGCGGCCCGGCCGGGCGTGGACGTCGTCACCGTGCTCGTGTTCAGGATCGGCTGGTAGTTACCGGCCGATCCGAACGCGCCGAGGAGGCTGGCCGGGCCTGCGAGGACCGCGTCCTTGCGGGCGGCGAAGAACCGGCTCATCACCGCGTTGCCCAGGATGGTGACGGACCAGTTCACCCAGCTCAGGTCGGGCAGCGTGCCCGAGCCGACGACGACCTTGCCGTCGGAGGTGACCTGGGCGCCCGAGCCGATGGTGACCGTGTTGGTGGCCGGGGCCGTGATGCCGGAGCCGACCACGACGGCGTCGGCCGGGGCTGCGGCGGCCGTGGCGGCCCGGCCCAGGACGATCTGTCCAGGCTGGCCGGTGTTCGTGGCCGGACCGAGGGCGACACCGGAGTCGGCGGCGTTGGCGGTGGCACCGGCGGCGACCGCGTTGGCCCCGGCGGTGGCCCGGCCCAGGACGACCGCGCTGGCGCCGCCCGGGTGGGCGTCGGCACCCAGGACCGCCGCGTCCTGGCCCTGGACACCGCTGGGCGTGCGGCCGAGCCAGGTCTGGCCCGGGTAGATGTCGGTGAAGTCGGGGCTGCCCAGCACCGTGGAGTTCGGGGCGTCGCCCGGGTGCTCGTGGAAGCGCAGGACGTCGAGTACCTGCCAGACGGCCGAGCCGTCAGGGGAGATGGCCAGCATGGCCTCCCCGGACAGCCCGTCGGCCGGGCCGATGTGCACCGGCTCTTCACTGCGGACCGTGGCGGCCGGGGCCGGGACGATGTCCACGCCGGAGCGCGTGAATGTGGCGCCGCCGGGCAGCAGCGCCTGCACGGTCACCCGCATCGGGCTCTCGGTCCACAGGTTGATGACCGCCGGGTCGATGAGGACCGGCCACTCCTGGGCCGCGCCGCCGTTCGGCAGAAGGTAGACCGGATCGTCGATCGGGTTGCCGGTGTCCAGGTCGAGCAGCGTCACCTCGGCGTACGGGTAGGGCGTGCCGGAGGAGTCGACCAGCGGCAGATACAGATGGCAGCGGTCCACGAGGTCTCCTCAGGAGGTCGGCATGACGGGGTCGGACACCAGCGGCTGGAAGTGGATGTAGCGCCACTGCGAGGTGCCGGTGGCCGGGCTGCGGAAGCCGACGCCCTTGCCGCCCGAGTGGTTGGAGACGGTGTAGAAGGCCTGGGAGACGCCGTTGATGTACACCCGGATCTGGTTGGCCCAATTGCGCACCGAGACGTAGTCGCCGGTCGCGATCGGCGTGGAGAAGGTGTGGAACTTCGTCAGCGTGCCTGCGACGCTGCTGTAGATCCCGGTCGAGGTGACCTGGTAGAAGTCGTTCGCGCCGACCCTGCGGAACACCAGGCCGCCCTCGGCCGTGGACGGCCCCCAGCGGGTGGAGAGCACCCCGTACTGCCAGTCGAGATTGAAAAATGCCGCCGCGTTCGCGGCCAGCAGGACCCCGTCCTTGCTGCCGGTGACGGTGCCCAGCAGCGCCCACTGCTCGCCCGACGTCGTGGTGCTCGGCGCGTACGTCGTCGCGGGCGGCGTCTGCACCGTCGTGGCGCCGACGTCGTTCAGGAACAGGTCACCGCTGGCGGGCTGCAGCGCGTCCCACTGGTAGAGCACGGTGTCCGTGCCCCGGAAGTCGACGCCCATGAAGCTGCCGGTCGAGGGCATGTCCGAGAACACGGCCGTGTTGGTCGAGCCGTCGGCGTTGCGTTTGTAGGCGCGCGGCGACCGGAACGGGAAGCCGATGGAGTTGTCGATCAGGCAGAAGACGTTCTGGCCGAACGTGGAGATCGCGTACGAGTGGGGGTTGCCGTCCCACGGATTGACCCCTGTCGGCAGTGTGATGGCGGCCGAGTCGGCCTTCTCCGCGTCCCACGGTCCGATGTTGTTGCCGGGGCCCGGGATCGTCTGCCGGATGCCCACGGTGTTGTTGGCCTGGGTGAAGGCCACGTAGGTGCGGGTGCCGCTGGAGGGCACCCAGACGGTGCCCGGGTGGCGGACCGCGAATGCGAAGTCGCGGGGCCCCCAGGTGTAGTCGGGGTCCCGGCTGCCGTCCGGGCTGGCCGTGATGGTGCCGGTGGTCTGCGGGATGACGGAGATGCTGACGGCCCCGCGTACGGCGCCGGTGTCCCGCAGGACGCCGTATCCGTCCGGGCTGCCCTTGAGGCCCGCGAACCGGGCGTAGCGGTACTGGTCGACGTACCACTGCGGGGCGCCGACCTCGGGGCCGAGCATCTGCCAGTACGTGTAGGGGACGACGGAGTAGTCCGGCAGTCCGAGGGTGCCGTCGCCTGTGTCGTCGCGGAGGAAACCGTCGATGGTTCCGGCAGAGACCTGCCCGGGTACGGAGTCGGTGGCCATCGCTGTCCGATCAGGGAGTGGTGGTGTTGGTCAGCAGGCCCAGTCCGGCCAGCGCAGAGATCAAGTTGCGCAGCGCGAGGTTGCCGCCGTCGGAGCCGGTCACGGTCGGCTTGACGGTGCCCTCCGAGCCGAAGAAGCCCAGCCGACTGGTGGCGTCCGTCCCGAAGTTGACCCCGGCGAGGGCGTACAGCTTGTTCACGACGATGACGGCGTTGAACGGGTAGTCCGGGTTGCCGAACGTCGTCTGCTGGGCCGCGCTGGTCTTGGCGCCGTCACCGATGGCCGAGGAGCCGTTGTGGGTGGCGGACACCACCGTGTTGCCTCCCAGGGCCAGGCTTGCGGGCGCCAGGGCCTGGGAGGATTTGCCGATCGCTATGGCGTTGGTCGCGCCCGGACCGACGAAGGCCATCAATCCGACCGCCGTGCTTGCGGTGCCGTACGACCTGGAGTAGTGGCCGACTGCGGTGCCGTCGTTGGAGTCGACGTAGGAGTCCGCGCCGATGGCCGTCCAGCCAGTGCTCGCCAGCGAGCCGTTGGCACGCGCACCCACCGCGACGCCGTTCACGGACGGCGCCTTGGTGTCCGGGCCGATGGCGACGGCATCGGTGGCGGTGGCCTGGGCGCGGGCGCCGAAGGCGGTGGAGTTGGTGGCGGTGGCCTGGGCGGAGACGCCGACGGCGGTCGAGGCGACGCCGGAGCCGACCGCAGAGGTGCCCAGCACCACGGAGTTGGTGCCGGATCCGGCGTGGGTGTGCGCGGGCACCGTGCCGCCGTACAGCACCTTCAGGCCGGTCATCCACATCTCGTGGCCGGTCCCGGCGACGAAGGTGGCGGCGCCCTTGAACTCCACCGACACCGACTGCCAGGTGCCAGCGGCCAGCGGGTACCGGTACAGCCCCCACTCCCGGGTGGCGGTGATCGTCTCCAGTACGGTCTTCGTGCCGCCCTGCGTGGTGGCCGCGATGATGACGCTCTCGCCGGTGGCCAGGGTCGGGCGGACCCACAGCGAGACGAAGCCCGCCTCGGCCAGGGTGAAGCCCGGCGTGAGCGTGATGAGGCTGCCCGCGTTCCCGGTGTGCCTGGCATGCAGGGAGCGGCTGTACCCCCACTCGGAGGGGGCCTCGCTCGGATAGTCGCGACTGGTGTTCGCGGCCTGCGTGAACGTCCAGCCGGTCGGGTCGCGGGCGAGGTCGAAGGCCTCGGCGATGACGGTGACCAGTGGGGTGACGCCAGAGTTCGCCGGGACCGGACCCCACACGGCCTGGCCCGGGGTGGTACCGGCCAGCAGCACGTTGCCGGGGACCTGGTTGCCGACGATGAGCAGCGGACTGTCCGTGCGGGCGGTCTCGTCCGGCGGCGGCGCCCCGTCGAGGTAGACCAGGATGTCGGAGTAGCCGTCCTTCTGGACCAGGACGGACACGCGCTGCGGGTCATCCAGCCAGAAGTCGATCGTCCCACTGGCGGTGACGTACGGGTTCGACAACTGCTCGCTGCCCGTCGGCCCCGCGTACAACGGCTGGGCCAGCTTCACCGACTGCCCGGCCTCGCGCACGGTGACCTGCGCGCCGTACAGCAGGTCGCCTGTCTCGCCGGTGATCGGCCGCATCACGTGTGCTCGCGCCACTTCGCCTCCCTCGTCACCCCTTGGGTCATGAGGGAGGTCCGGCACAGCAAACGGCTACTCGCCTACTGCGCCGCTGTCCGGGAAGTCGCCGGTGCCCTCGTCCGGCACCGGCGGCGGCACGTAGGTGGGCAGCTGCTGGGTGTACAGCAGGCCGTCGTCGGTGACGCCGAGCATGAAGGTCAACCCGCTGGGGCTCTGCAGGGCGAGCCCGCCGGGCAGGAACGCGGTCTCGGCCGCCGTGCCGATGACGACCTGGTGGGGCCGGTCGGTGTGGGCGCCAGCACCGATCGCGGCGGACTGGTTCCACAGGGCCTGCGCGCCGTCACCGAGCGCGGTGGACTGGGTGCCCGTGGCCTGCGCCGACTGGCCGACGGCGACGGCCCCGGTCGCCGTGGCGTCCGACTGAGAGCCCGCCGACAGCGCACCGACGCCGGAGGCCGTGGCCTGCTCGCCCAGAGCCACGGCGGAGTCGGCGGTGGCCTGGGTGCCCTGGCCCAGCGCGGTGGCGTGCACGCCGGTGGCGGCCGCGCCGGAACCGATCTGCAGGGACTGGACTCCGGCGCCGGGGTGAGTGGAGTCGGAGTTGACTGCAGTCACATCGACGTTGTCCCAGAACTCCTCCGGGCTGGCGCCGACCTGCACTCCGATCTTCACCCGGTCCGGAGCTTCGAGGTAGAAGTCCACCTCCCCGGCCGACGTGGTCCACGGATTGATGCGGGTCGTGCCGCTGGTGGCGTCGGCGTACACGGTCTGGCCGTAGGTGGTGCTCGTCCCGGGGACCAGGAGTCGCACCGTGGCAGTGGGGACCCGGTTGCCCTGCAGGTCGAGCAGGGCGCGGTTGAAGTGCGCGCGCACGAAGGGCTCCTAGCGGTTGAGGACGAAGGCGTCGGTGAGCGTGTGGCTGGCCAGCGAAGGCGGAGCGCCCTCGTTGGTGCCCTCGGCCACCGCCTCGGGCAGGGTGATCGTGGGCAGCGGGTCGGTCTTCGCGGCGTTCTGGTCCATCCACTGGCGGAACGCCAGCCACCAGTCCTCGGGGATGGGACTGGTCCACCCCCTGAACAAGGGGTCGGAGTCGACCGGCGGGTAGTAGTCGGCCAGCGAGCTGGAGGCCCCGGCCGCCTGGAGGGTGTCCTGGTAGGGCACCGCGCCGGTCATCGTGGCGTACCAGGGCCGCAGGACCACCGAGGACAGCGACAGGTCCGGGGCGTAGCCGGTGGCCCTCCAGCGCAGCTGTGTGCCGCCGGTGCGGTCGGTGCCCGGCAGGTCCGGGAACTGGAACACGCCACGCGGGTTGTTCTTGATGTCGATCATCTCGTACCAGTTCACGCCGCCGTCGCGGGAGATCTCCCAGATGACGGGGTCGTTGAAGACCGCGAGGCTGTCGACGTGCCACACCCCGGTGCCCGCGCTGCCCTCCTGGATGACGCGGACCCGGACGTCGTGGACGTCATCCACATCCCAGTCCTGGGTGGCATCCCCCCACATGCCGAGGGCCTCCATGGTCGACCACGAGCGGGTGCCGCCTGCCGTCGCGGTGTTCCAGGTGAGCGGGCTGGGCGGGTTGGTGTCGATGGTGGCGCCCACGTACCACTCGGCGACCTGCGCCGAGTCGAAGCTGCGCGAGGCCGACGCGATGATCCTGCCGTCGCCGTTGACGAGCTGCAGCAGCAGCGGCTGGGCCAGGGGCCCGTTGGTGTAGATGCGGCAGGCGGCGTACAGGCGGCCGCGCGGAGCCGGGTTCACCGGCCGCAGCGACTCGATGCCGCCGAAGTCCGCCACGCTGGTCGCGTTCTCGATCTCCCACCACAGCGGCCGGTTCGGCAGCGGGTCGGAGTCCTCCATGTCACCCCAGGTCGGGAAGCGGGACTCCAGCGACCCCCAGGAGGACGCCGAGTGGCCGCGCGCGACCTTGGCCATGCGGCCGATCGTGGACACGAACTCGCTGGAGGACTCCGCCGTGGCGTCGCCGACCGGCCGCCAGAAGTGCAGCGAAGGGTCGTCGAAGTCCGGGTCGGCCACCAACTGCCTGGGCTGAGAGGTCTGCGCGGCGAACTGCACCCCCAACACCCGCCGCTTCGACACGAACGTCTTGGAGACCACCTGAGCGCCGGTCGACGGCGGCTGCTCGGTGGTGACCATCGTGGTCCCGTTGTGCTTCCAGCCGCCCTGCTGGGAGGCGTCGTAGCCCGACAGGTAGGCAGTGTCGTGGAACAGCTCGACGTACTGCTCGGTGTCCCGCTGCGCGATCGGGTCGGCCAGGTAGGCCAGCACCTGGCTGATCGCCACGGTGTAGGCGACCTTCGTGTCCATGGCCAGCTGCACCACGTGGTAGCGGTGCACCCCGGTGGAGGTGAAGCGCGGCGCCTTGGTGCCCGGCAGCGGCATGTACGGGAACCGCTGGCCGGAGCGGCGCAGCGCTTGCGCCGCGAGCGGGTCCGGCGCGTACAGGGCCTCCGTCGGCAGGTACGCGGCCGTGCCCGACGTCGAGGACACGATCCGGTTGGCGTCCACGTACTGGTAGACCGCGCCCTGCTCGGTGGCGACCCGGGCGCCCGCCGGGGCCGCGCCGGAGACGTCCGTGCCGGAGGCGACGATGGCCCCGCCCTGCCCGGTGTCGGCCGGGAACAGCTTCGTCTCCACCAGCGGGCTGGCCTGGGACGGTGTCAGCAGCATCGGCTGCAGGTTGGTGAACTCCAGCTTCAGGTGCCGGGCCTTGATCGGCCGGAACTTCATCAGCCCCTTGCGCAGCACGAAGTCCCCGGGAACCGGCGTCCACACCAGGTTCTCCAGGGCGACCGGCGGACCACCGATCAGGCCCCACGGGCACACCGACTCCACCCCGGGTGTGATCAGGCTGGGGTCCATGCGCAGGATCGCGCTGGCGCTCGTGTGTGCGGCGCCGTCCTGACCGTAGCCGGGGTTCAGCGCGTAGGCGGCCGGGTCATCCCAGTACGCCTCGACGGTGTCGATGTCGGCCGCCCGGCCGAGCGCGAGGAGGAGACTGCTCAGCCGGACTGAGCCGCCCGGACCGAACAGCGGTCCCCCCAGTCGGAGCACGGTCGGCGGCGCCTGGTCGACGACGTGAGTGGACTCCTGGACCCGGGTTGACCACGGGGTGCGTACGGTCAAGGTCGACCCGTCGTAGGCAACCGCCAGCGGGATGCGCGCATTGACTCCGAACGTGACCGGGTCAAGCTCCACCGTGCGGTCGCCCAGGCGCACCTTGACTGACCCTGACTCGATCCAGACCGTCAGGGCCGAAGCGTCCAGGACGGTAAAGGTGCCGGTGTCGGCGGAGGTGAACTGGGGGTAGACCACCATGCCCAGCAGGAAAGGCCGGGCAGGATCGAACTGGCAGGCCCGGTTGTCCACGTCCAGGTAGGAGTCGGCCGAGTCGAACAGCACACCCTCGCTGTCAACCACCGGCGTGTCCGTGCTTGCCCGGACAAGAGGCGAGGTCAGAGGGGTATCGGACGGCTCGAACCGGTCCTGCACCACCGTGGCGTCCGTGTAGTACAGGTTGCAGGCAACCCCGGACGTGACCGGGTCAAGGTAGAGCCGGTCGACGACTTGAGCGCCGCCGTCCGAGGTCCGCAGGTCCAGGTGCAGGCTCACGACCGCGTTCGGGACCGGCTGCGGCGCGCACCGCCACACTCCGGACGCGGGCGGGACCATGTTGTCTGCCCGGTTGCGCCGGACAAGGTAGTCAACCTGCGAACCGAGGAGGTCGGTGGACCCGGCGAGCGGCACCGTGTGTTCGGCATCCTGCTGGGGCAGCCACGGCAGGTCGGTCAAGCTGGAGGCACGGTAGGAGGCAAGGGCGTCCTTGACTCCCAGCGAGTAGGCAACCGGCTGGTTGTCCGAGCTGCGCGGCGCCGACGCCGACGGCAGCCGGGTCATGATGACCCGGAACCGGCTCGCCGTGACCGGCTGGACGTCGACCTCCTGCGCCATCCAGTGCCCTGCGCCGAAGTGCTGCGGGTGCAGCTTCAGATCGTCCGGTACACCCGCCGGGATGACTGCCGGGACCGAGTCCATGATGCTGATCTGGACCGGTCCTCCCAGGCGCGCGTTCTGCAGCGGCCGCCACACCCCGTCCTCATCCCGGTACTGCACCCAGGCACGCTGCGGGAACCGGGCCAGGGAGAACGCGATGCGGTTGACCGGCCGGGGGGAGGCCAGAGAGAACTCGAACACCTCACGCACCGGGTCACCGTTGGCCCGGGGCGCACTGGACCAGAACCGCTCCGTGTTGCCTGCCGCCTGACGCTGGGATGACAGGCGCAGCGCGTCCTTGAGCGAGTCAAGGGGCATGCCGTCCACGGTCAAGGGCGCCAGTGCCGGGATCCCGAAGTCACCCGACGCCGACCCTGTACCGGTCACGGGCTGGGCAACCCGGCCCTTCCATGCCGAGCCCACGGCCTTGCCCGGTACATCCAGGCCGTTGAGCGCCGTCTGGATGGCAGCCATGTAGGCGTAGAAGATCGACGTGCGCGGTCCGTTGTCCCGGCCGGACCGGGTGAAGTCGGAGAAGAAGGACTGCAGCAGCGCCGTCGACAGCTCCAGCGTCACGCCCATGAGGCGGGAGCCCTTGTTGACGATGTTCGTCGGGTCGGTGGCGTTCAGCTCGGTGCTGGTGGCCGAGACCGTGAACCCGGCCTGGGTCAGCGCCTCCTTGAGCCGCTCGGAGGTGTCGGCGTCCAGACCGCCCACGTAGGTGACCGGGTCGGTGCCCGGGACGCCGTGCCAGGACAGGACGTAGTCGGCTGCCGCCACCAGGTTCAGGGCCTGCGGCTCGTCGAAGTGCGTCGACATCAGCGACAGGCTGGTGACGCCGTCCGCCAGCATCGAGTCAAAGGAGTAGTACCGGCTGGCCGACCCGGACAGATAGTCGGCGAGCTCCGTGGTGCCCGGCTCGATACCGCCACCGTGGATCGCGAGATGCGCCAGCCGGGAGCCGGGGGGCGTACGGACCAGAATGCGGTAGTCCACACCGATCTGGCGCGCGGCTGCCAGCGCGGCATAGTTGGCGTACAGATCGGCCACTGGTGGTCCTCCTCAGCTCACCCCTTGAGGGCTGCTGAGGAGCACCGGACAGGGTCAGTCGACCGTCAGGACAGTGCGTCGGTCGCCGGAGTACGGGTTGGCGATGAGCACGCCGTCGCCTCCGGCGCGCGCCGCGTGGCTCAGCAGCGGGTCCAGCGCGCCGAGGGAAGCCCGGTAGATGGTCGAGGTGCCGTCCCTCCAGACCACCGTCTGATCGACCGAGGCAAGGCCGGAGTCCGGGACCGGTCCAGGCGTGGTGAAGTCGGCCGGGTCGTCGGGGCTGACCGAGTAGGACCGGCAGGCCGGGACCTGCTGACCGTACGACCACTCGTCCCCGAGCCGGGTGGTCAGCGGCGGCCGGGGCAGAACCCGGGTCGAACTCGGGTCGACTCCGTCCTGCTCCTGGATCGCCGACAGCGGGTACGGGTTCGTGCTGGTCGGCACCCGGCTCGGGGTGACCTGCGGGACGATCTCCCAGTTCTCGGAGTCCGACCGAACCCCGGCGATACCTCGCGCCACCAGAGCCGACGTGCCCTGCGTGTCCACCGTAAGAAGCACGTGCGCGGGCTTGATCCGCTCCAGGACCCGCACCAGCGCCGACTCATCACTCGCCTGCTGCGCCCGGCCCTCCGGGGTCGCCGGGTAGTCACGGTTGACCTGGACCAGGACCTCGGAGCGGGTCAGGGTGCCGGAGCGGCCGTAGAACGGCGTGCCCTCCAGGGCACCCCAGATCTCGCCCTCGAAGTCGCCCCAGTCATTGCCCTCCGTCCACTCCCAGGTGTGCGCGGCCTCGTCCGTGTCCCCGGCTGCGTCCAGCAGCGCCCAGGACTCGTAGACGTCGACCTCGACACCGGTGATGGCCTCGGCCGCCGCCTTCAGGCCCGGCACGGTGCCGCCCATCGCGATGGCCCGCGCGAGCGCGCCCATCCGGTCCCGGAAGGAGGCGTCGGCGGCCTCGATCGAGTCCCACTCGGCGGCCGTGGCGGTCGCCGTCTCCATGGGGTTGATCGGGAGGACCTCGTCCCCGTTCCGGGTCGCGTTGAAGATCGCCCCGTAGAACCGGTCGAGATCAAAAAACCTCGCCCCCTGAACGGACAGGCTCTGCATCTGGGCCACCAGCAGCCGCTTGCGGAGCTGGCCGACACCGGAGTCACCGAGGAGCGCCTGCATCAGGCGGACCAGGTGGCTGGTGGGCCGGAGGTCGTAGACCTCCTCGGGGAAGTGGCGCAGCTGCTCGGTGACGGCCGTGTCCGCCACGAGCATGCCGGTGCCGCTGGCCAGCGCGGTCGACTGCGGCACGGTGACATCGGCCTGAAGCGGGATCAGGCCGCCCGGGATGACAGCGGTCCCGAAGGTCCCGTCGCCCTGGTGAAGGAAGTCGTCTGCCATCACAGCACCCCGAACGAGTTACGGGCGAGCGTCTTGAAGACCACCCCGCCCAACACGGGCAGTTCGTCGTCACGGAAGTAGATGTCGGTGGCCCGGCCGGTCGCCGGGTCGACCCAGGAGGACAGCGCGGCCGAGTTCGGCGCCGCGTTCGGCGCGATCTGCTGGACACCCACGATCGAGGCGTTCGGGTTGGCCGAGCTGTACCCGGTCACGTCCGCGCCGTTGAGCAGGCGGCAGTTGTCCACGCCGGGCACCTGGTGGATGACCGTGAGGACGTCGCTGATCTGCACGTTCGAGTTGAAGTCCATCCGGTTCAGGTAGTCGCTCAGGGCCGAGCGGATGGCGTCCTGGACCGAGTCGACCGACCCGGTGGACGACGCCGTGTACATCACACCCAGCGCGAACCTCAGCCAGCGCTGCTTGGCCTGGTGCACCTTGGCGTCGATGCCGGTCAGCCTCCACCGGTTGACCGCGTCTTGCACGCTGGAGGGCACCTCGTTGTAGGTGTAGTCCCCGTTGCCGCCCACCGAGACCGGCGAGTTGTCGGCAGGCAGGTACGTGCGGTGCCACTCCAGGCCGAATCGCGACGTCGGCGTCCAGCCGTCCACCGTGTCCTCATGGACGATCGTGTACGCGTACGTCACCCCGCCCGCCACCGTGCCCAGCGGATGCGCCGCAGTCGCCAGACCGTACGTCGTGCCCGCGACCGACAGCGTGGACGGCACCGTCACGATCGGCCCGAACGGCAGCGGCACGAACACGTTCAGGGCGTCCGGCCGAGTCTGGTCCGAGCGAAGCCACGCCCCGGTGTACAGGTCCACCGTCGAGACGGTCTGGAATTTCTTCGCCTGCCGGAACACCAGCGACGTCTGCGCCGACTGCGCCCGGGTCCCGCCGACGAAGACGTCCACCCGGTTCGTGATGTTGTTGGTCGGGTCGTTCCGGCTCACGACCGGCAGGTACTGGTACTCCACCGTGAGCAGCTCACCAGCCGCCGGGAAAGACGCCGACAGCTTGGCGATCTGCGGCGGGTTCGACGGCACCCACGTGTAGTCGTAGTCCTTGAGCAGCGGCGTGCCGTCGGACTTCGCCACCTGCACCGGCGAGGAGTAGATGTAGCGGGCGTCCGAGATCTGGCAGACGGTGTTGCCGCTGACCGGCACCTGCAGGATCTCCGACCGCGTCCGCGAGGAGCCGACGACGGACACCGCGTAGCAGTCCGCGTCGTCCAGCGCCACGCCCCGGTACATCTGCTCCGTCCCCGCCAGCGACCGGAACACCGTCGACTTCCAGCGTGCCCGCAGCTCCGAGTCGGTCTCCCTCGACATGCCGCCGGTCAGGGCCGCCGTGTTCGTCACGGTATTGACGCCCTGGATCGGCGAGGTGATCAGGGTGGCCATCCCGGCCCCCAGGTTGCCCTCTGGCCCGGCCGTCACGGCCTGGACCGGCACCGTGACCGACGTGGCCCCCGGCATCATCGTGCCGCCGACCACCGTGGTGACCACGATCGAGGAGTCCGACGAGGATGCGACCTCCGTGCCGACCGGGATGAACACGGTCGGCGTCAGGTCACCGGTACGGGAGAAGGTCACCGTGCCGACCGAGCGCCGGGCCGCGATCCGCGCGATCCCGAACAGCTGACAGAAACTGTCCAGGTCGGCGTCGGTCTTGCTGTCGACGTCGTAGGCGTACGACAGCAGGTGGTTCTCCACGTACGCGTCAGCCAGCGACGCGGACACCGCATCCAGGATCTTCCGCGCCGGGGTGCCGATGGACGTGTCCAGCTCCGGGTCGGAGACCAGCAGCGCGTCCCGCATCTGCGAGACGATGTCGTCCCTGGAAACACCCATGCGGCGCCCTCCTTCTCGTCACCCCTTGAGGCCGAGAGGAAGGCGCCGCACAGCAAAGCTGTGACATGCATGTCACAGGTTCAGGTGCTCACCGTCCGCAGCACCCGGACCGTCCCGCCCGACTGCGTCTTCAGCGCGATCGTCACCTTGATCGTGTCGTACTGGATGTCCGTGCTGATGGACTGCACCGACTGCACCACGTCCTGGAAGCTGAACCGCGACCGGGACCCGGCCAGCGCATCGGCCGCGATCTGGGCCTGCTGGCCGTCCACGTACTGCTGCACCACCCGGACCACCTCGGAGCGCACCAGCAGCTCCAGCTCCGGCGTCAGCGGCTCACCGATGTGCGCGGCCAGCACCGACCCGAACTCCGGGTGGTAGGTGTCCTGGCCGTACGGCTCGGCGAGCGCGAGCGCCAGGTCCTGCCGGATCCGGGCCGCGCCGGTGAGCGTCCGGTAGCCACCGTCCCCGAGCGCGAGATCCCCGCCGACGAGCGCCAGCGTCTTCATGAGCCACCTCCTCACCCCTTGAGGCAGCCACGGGAGGCCGGAACACGACGAGAAGCGGCAAGGAGAGGGCGGATCTTGCGGCAAGATAGGGCCCGACAATCCCGCCTGGAGGAGCAAAACATGGCCAACTGGAGACATAAACCGGAGAACGAGCGCGACCTCCACAAGCTCATGGCCAAGCCCGACGCCGTCGTGCGGTGGATCAAGGCTCGCAGGGGCTTCATCATCGGAGTCGGCATCCTGAAGGGCGGCACCGGCAAGAGCACCACAGCGCTCTACCTTGCCCTCTACTTCAGCGTCGTACTCGGCCTCAAGGTCGCCGTCGTGGACACCGACAACAACTCGCAGTCCCTGGCCCGCTGGGCCACAACGCACCTGGCGATGGGGCATCACGTGCCCTTCACGCTGGTCAAGCACCCCACCGTTGGTGCGGACGCGATCAGCCTCAAGAAGCGCATGCGGACGCTGAAGGAGTACGACGTCGTCATCGTCGACCTCGGCGGAGGCGACAAGGAGACCTTCATCGAGCTGTGCGCGAGCGCCCGCCTCCTGCTCATGCCCAGCGCCCCGTCCGGCTGGGAGACCGACCGCATCCAGGCCACTCTTCAGACCGCCGCCAGCGCGGCGGTCCTCAACGAAGAGGGCATCGACGTGTACAACTTCTTCGTCAAGGGCGACTTCGCCACGACCCTGTGCGACGAGGAGAGGGAGGCCATGGCCGTCGACCTCTCCGAAGAGGACGAGGACTTCGTGATGCCTCCGTTCCTCCACCCCTACTTCGACATCAGCAAGGCGCCTCACCACCAGCGCTCCTGGACCATCATGCCCAGGCGAGGCGACCTGGACGAGTGGGGACTGCTGATCCGTCACGCCATGCAGGGAATCATCGAGGAGAGCGAGGCCGCATGACCGCCAAGGAAGAGACCACACGGAAGCCCGCGAAGTTCGGGGGCCGGGGCGCCGCGAATGCCGCCGCCCGCAAGGCCGTGGCGAAGGTGGAGAAGCCGGTCGCCCGCCGGGGAGAAGACGACGCGGAGTCGATGGAAGAGCTGACTGCCGCAGCTACGGCCGCAGCCAGCGCGCCTGCTGATGACGCCCCCGAGCCGGAGCAGGCGGACCCGCAGGTCCACATCCCCCACCAGGACGCCATCGTGAAGGCGTCCGAGGGCGGTGACCCCTTCGCGTTCGTCCGGCCGCCCGCAGATGCCGACCCGCTGGAGCAGATGGGCATGGCCAGGCGCGGCATCGTGCGGGCCAACCTGGGACTGGAGAGCGGTCTCGGGAAGCTGCAGCGGGGGTACATCGAGTCCGCTGGCGAGTATCTGTGGTGGGCCACCCAGTTCGACCGGCTGAAGAACGCGGGCTTCAAGTCCGTCGAGAGGTTCGCCGAACCGCTCGGGCTCACGAAGCAGGACGTCTACCGGCTCCGCCGTGCTGTTCCGATTCTCCGGATCATCGGCGACATGATGGACAGGGCGCTCAACGAGCGCACCTACCGCGAGCTGTACAAGACCATCGTGGACGAGAAGGGTGAGGTGCCTGTCACGGCCGACGGCGAGCCGGACGTATCTCCAGGGCGTCAGCAGATGCTCCGCGAGCAGTTCGCGCTGATGAAGAAGCTGGGCAAGATCAGCTCCACCGGCGCGGCCGAGGCCCGCCGGATCCTCATGCTCGGCAACGAGGCTGGCCCCATTGAGATCGAGTCGGGCGGCGAGTCCGCTCAGGGCGTCGTCGAGGTGCTGGCCAAGGCCTTGCGGACGAACCGGATCGTACCCCTGGAGGTCCTCCGGGACGTGAAGGCGAAGGACCCGGAGGCCGCAGAGCGGTATGTCGCCGAGCTGAAGCGCTCCTACGAGGCGGCTGCCGAGATCGTCGGGTAGCCAAAAGTGAGACCCATGGGTCTCACTCTGGTGCCGGAAAAAGTGAGACCCACGGGTCTCACTTTTTTCATGTCACATGTCCCACCAGGCGGCGAAGCTCCACGCGCCGTACTCGCGGTCGACGATCCAGGTCTGGCCGACCACCGGCGTGATGCCGGTGCGATGAAGGGCCGTGGTGACCTCCAGGATCTGGCCCTCGGTGTCGACGCACAGCGCGAGCTTCTTCTCCGGCACGAGGGACTGGATCTTGACCTGCTTGACCGTCCAGCCGATCCCGTACGTGGCCGCGTTCCCCGGACCCATCATCAGTTGCCTCCCGCCATCGGCAGGCCGAGCAGCCGCTGGTCCTTGCCGCCGGTGAGCCGGGCCGGAGCCGCGAGCTGCACCGAGGTGGTGAAGTGGCCACCCTCGCCGAACTTGAAGTCGTGCGTCACGGTCGTGACGTAGCCCTGGAAATTGAAGGCCGGGAACTGCAGCAGCATGCCGGGCCACAGCTCCGGCATGAACGTGAGCGGGATGGACGCCTGGTACTGGAAGGCGAACTGTCGCAAGAAGAGGAAGATCGCCGAGAACAGGGCAGCTTTCGGGCCGACGAGGGCTGGCAGCTGCTGGTAGTCCGGCCGGGCGCCGAACCGCTGCTTGATCCAGTCCGCGTACGCTTTCGCCTCCTTCTCCGTCTTGTCCATCCCGAACAGCGCCTTCCACACGCCCGGGAAGTCGATGCTGACGACGCCGGTGGTGAAGAGCGCGCTGTTGGCCAGGACGCTGTCGGAGATGGAGGTCGCCACGGTCCCCGTGGCCGGGTCGAACAGGTTCCCGTTGACCGGCGACGTGACGACGAACTGGTGCGTGACCATGTAGTCGTCGCTCCAGGACACCTCGAAGTCCTGCACCTCGATCGGCTGCACGACCATCTTCGCGGCCGTGCCCCACATCCCGTAGTAGTCCGGGTACCAAGCGATCAGGTCACCGTTCGGCGCGGAGCAGAACGACCGCATCGACGAGTTGAACAGGTTCTTCAGGTACGGCAGCAACGGCTGGTCGTTCAGCAGCGCACGCGGCCCCCGCAGCGCCATCGACAGCGCGTAGTTGGGGTCGGTCTGCTCCGTCGCGATCGCCTGCCACGCGTTGTCGCCGAACATCTTGTCGAACGGGTCCTTCGGGTTGTACCCGGGTGCGTCGGCGCCGGTGGCCAGCTGGACCCCGGGGTCTCTCATGTCGAGGACGCCGCCGGTGTCGTCCGACCCCTCGAAGAACACCGTGCCCGAGCCGGTGGTGTACGCGACGCGCGGCAGGAAGCCGCCGTAGTCCCAGTACGACGTCGCCGACGGCGCGTTGATGCCGACGTCGTGGGGCTTGGCGCCTGCGCGGTGCGCGCCGATCGTGCTCTTGCCGTCGCCCAGGCTCATCTCGACGTGGTGGATGCCGCCCGGCGAGGAGCCCTTGAAGACGAGTGCGCCCGGCGTCTTGAGAGCCGTCGCCACCGACACCTTCTTGCACACGCCGTACTGCGCGGACGCCACACGCGGCAGGTCGTACAGCGACCCCAGCGCGCGCAGGTACATGGACTGCACGAAGCTGGAGCAGTCCAGGCCGGGCGGCGGGCTGGCAGAGAGGATGGCCATCTGGGTGCCGCCGTACTTCTGCGTGTACGGGATGTTCGGGTACTTCTTGCAGAAGTTCACCGAGAGCTGGGCCAGGTCGACGCCGGAGATGGTGCCCTGCGGCCTCTTGGATGAGGCGTCGAGCTTGCCGGACCCGCTCTTCTCCAGGTCCCGGACCATGGCCGTGGCGCCCTTTTCATGTTTGGCGTACGCCGTCGGGACACCGGAGCGCTGGACGGTCTGGCAGGCCTTCCACAGCTCCATGCTGTCGCGGTTCTTGACCTTGAACAGGGCGTCGAAGAACTTCCCCGCCGCGTACCGGGGGTCGGTCACCTGGTCGTAGGTACCCCAGCCCTGCGACGGCCGCTGCTGGAACAGACCCGCTGAGTCCCGGTCTCCGCCCTTGAGGTTGACCAGGCCGGACTCCTGCATCGCGGTCATGATCGCGATGATGCAGTCGCGGGCGGAGGCGCCCTTCCCCTTGCCGACGTTGTAGATGATCGCGCCGTTGGCCTTCTGCTCGGCGCTGTTGTAGCCGCCGTACTCGCCGGTCAGCTGGCTCGCGTCCGCACCGCTGGTGCCGCCGACCGACGCGGTCCCGAGCTGCTCCAGCAGGGCCCGTGCGACCTCGTCGGCCTTGTCGAGCTCGGCGTTGAGCTGCTTGGCCAGAACCTCGATGACCGAGTACCAGTTGTTCGGGATGCGGGCGATGTGGACCTTGTTCTCCGGCCAGCCAACGACCTTCTTCAGCACGGTCAGCGCCACGTTGGTCATGCCGCCATCGGAGATGTTGGTGCCGCCCTGGCGGGCGGTCGACAGAGCATCGCGCACCATGGACTGCGACGCCTCGGTGTGGGAGTCCCAGTACCAGTACTGCAGCCGCTTGAGCGAGCACGACGCGGTCAGGTGCACGACGCGGGGCCACGCCGTCACCAGGGGGACCTTGTTCAGGTAGCCGGTGAAGACCTGCACCCACTTCAGCCGCTTCATCTGCACCGAGATGCGGTCGTTCGGCGTCAGCACCCCGTCGTACTTCCGGCGCGCGTTCTGCAGGCTGAAGCTGAACGAGGAGACGCCGTCCGAGCGGCGCACCATCTGGCCCTCGACCAGGTCGTCCGAGACGTCGATGATCCCGTGCTTCTCCGTCGCGATGTATGCCTTCACGCCTGGCGCCATAATGAAGTTCGGAATTTTTGTTCACTCCCCAGAAGTCATACCAGGCAGTACCCTGGAGAGATGGCAGGTCGATACCGCTACGTGAAACGGCCAGGACACCCGCTGGCTCCGGCCAGCGGACAGATACCTCTGCACCGTGTGGTGCTCTACGGCAAGATCGGTCCCGGAGCACACCGGTGTAACTGGTGCACGGCTGAAGTCATCTGGTCCGTGAAGGGCGCCGTCGATGCGCTCGTGGCAGATCACGTTGACGGAGACACGCAGAACAACTCGCCGGATAACCTGGTCCCCTCCTGCCACCCATGCAATACGCGGCGAGGACACGACCGTCGGCTTGCTCGGGCGGCGGCCGTCATGCTCACGGACAGGGGGAGGAAGGAAGCTGTCGAGCGCGCTTGCCTGCTCTGCGGAAAACCGTTCCTCGTCGCCAAAACGAACATCGACCACGCTGGTGATAGGCAGGTGGGCGGTTACTGTTCGGCGAGATGCCGGAATACGGCCAACGCGCGAGCGAACGCCGAGGTGCAGAGGGCCGCTGCCGACGCGCTGGCTCCTCGAATGTGGGAGCTGCGAGAGCAAGGGCTGTCGTATCGCAAGATTGCGGCGGTCCTTGATGGGGAAAATCCGCCACCGCATGGCGGGAAGTGGCAGCACTCCCTCGTTGTGGCGGTGCTGAAGCGCACCGATTCTGCGCGCCACGAGACGGAGCGTGTGGCGAGAGAGGCCGACCTGGCGGCCCTGTACATCGTGCGGAACGGAGTACGACACAAGGCCGTCCAGCGGACCTGCGAGGAATGCACGAAGGGATTCCTGGTGATCGCGGCCTCCCTGCGTCAGGAGAACACGAAGGGGCGGTTCTGCTCCAGGGACTGCCACTACGCCAGCAGGCGCAAGGCTGCGGGCTGACGACGCCAACGAGACCACCTCCGCCCCTTGGGGCGAATCGCGGACGCCGGGACACGAGCGCCGCTACGCTGGGTCCGCTCCTTCTGTGAGGGGTGTCGGCCTACATCCGGGCTGAGCGGCCCGCCCGTGCTGAAGAACCACCGGGGCGGGCCGCTACCATGATTGAAGTGGCGGTCGCCGTGGGTGGCCGCAAGTGGCGCCAGGTGCCCCGGGGTATACCGGGAGCCTGGCGTCGCGCCTTTTCCTCAGGTCCCGTAGTCGTAGCGCTGGCTCGGCAGGGTGCCCTCGTTGGGCATCGGGGTGACCGGTACGTCCTGGAGCTGGCCCGAGTCGGAGCCGGTGTTCTTGCCGGGGTCGACGGTCTGGTAGTTGCCGGACGGGACCGTGTTGCCGCCGAGCTGGGTGCCCATCGGCCAGAAGTACTTCATGTCGGGGTCGGCCGCGTTCTCGAACCGGCTGGATGCGATCGAGTCGGGGTCCTGCGGCTCGCGGGTGCACTCGAAGGTGATGATCGGCGCCCACACGATGGTGCCGATGGAGTCGCCCCACTCGAAGCCGGACAGGGGCACGCCCTCGCGGTCGAAGCCCCGGCCCGGGATCATCACCCGCATGTCGGGGAACTTGTTGCCGCCCGCCAGGCCCGGGTTCATCACGTAGTTCGCGTAGCCCTGCATCCAGTCGGCGAACGCCTTGCGCTCGCTGTACCCCTTGAGCAGCACCCGGATGTAGAAGCGGGACGGGGTCGGCCGGTGCGGGTAGTACGCGCGGGCGTTCCGCGCGCTGGAGGAGTCCGCGACCATCGTCATGCCGTGCCCGAGGACGTCGGCGCGCACCTTGAAGGAGCTGTAGGTGCTGCTCCCCTTGGAGTCCGTGCCGTTGGGGAAGAACAGGGTGCAGTTCAGACCCTTGCGGGTGTCCTTGGCCACCGGTCATCCCTCCTCGGGGTCGGGGATCGTCTCGACGAAGCTCGCGGGGCTGTAGGGCGCGTAGGAGGGCGTGGAGAGCCGCTCGTGGTCGGCGACCGACATGTCCGGCCAGAGGCCGTCAGCGGTCATCACGAAGCCGCCCATGGGCACGATGGCCTCCTGGTCGGCGCGCAGCGGCTGGGGCATGGAGATGGGCACGTCCGAGCCCCACTGGTTCGCCATCTGGTCCTCCTACTGTCCCTTGTCGCTGTTCGTGTCCCCGGTCTCGTCGAGGGGCGGGCCGTTGTAGTCGCTCTGGCGCCAGCCGATGCCCTCGCTGATGCGGGCGATGTAGGAGGCGATGGCCTTCTCCTGCGCGGCATCGACCGCGTTCTTGGAGGTACCGGCCGTGACCAGCGAGTCGGAGCCGCCCTGCACGATGAACAGGGTGAGCTTGTAGCCGTGGGAGTACTTGCCGGTGCGGTGCTCGATCGAGGCCTGGCCGTCGCTGTCGGCGACCTCGGTGAGGTACACGTTCCACCGCCAGTTGTGCGGCGGGTAGTTGAAGACGGCGGGCTCGTGCATCAGCTTGCCGGGCGTGGTGGAGTCCCTGGATTGATGCTCCATGATGGCCCTGCACTGCTTGATGAACGCCTCGTGCAGGCGCCAGCTGGCTCCGGCGTGGTCGGTGTTCGAGCGGGGGTCCGGCGAGAGTCCGGCGTTGCGCTTCTCGCCGAGGTAGCCGGTGATCGTGACGTCCCGCAGGGTCGCGCCGGTGATCTGCACGACCCTGCCACCGACGGTCGGCGTGACCGAGGTGTGGATCTCGAAGCCCCAGTCGATCGAGCTGGGGTTGATCCGGAAGGTGATGCTGGGACCCTTCGCGAAGCCCAGGGATGCGAGCGCCATGGTCTACTCCCCGCCGTAGCTCGGGTTCGAGGGGTACGGGCTCAGCGGCGGTGTGGACGTCGCCGAGGCCCCGGAGACGCCGGTGGTGCCCAGCACGGTCAGCAGACGCCGGGCCTCCGGCGTCAGCGTGATCAGCAGGTTCTGTCGCTGCGCCGCCTGCTTGGCGTTGCTGCCCTTCTCCCACTTGGCGTACGACTCCCCGGACTTGTCGTCCTTCTTCGCCTCCTTGGAGAAGTCACGCCGGGGGTCGACGCCTCCGGCGCCGAGGATGTCGGATACGGCCTTGCCCGCCTGGTCGCCCTCGACGATGACGGCCTTGCCGGAGGCGAGCTCGTTGCGGTGGTTCTTGATCGCGTCGGCCAGCGACACCACGCGCCTGCCGGACTTCGTGGTGACGGCGACCTTCGTGGAGTCGTCGCCCTTGATCTTGTTGAGCAGGTTGTCGATGACCGGGTCGTCCTGGAGTTTGCCGTGTCCCTTGGCGTGCACCCAGTCCGAGTAGGCGTCGAACGCCTTGGAGTTGCTGCTGCCGAACCCGAGGAAGCCGCCGTGCTTCTCCTGGTCCGGGTAGCTCATGGTGGTCAGGCCACCCTTGACCGAGTTCGCCTTGCTGGTCTTCTTCTCGTCCGCCTTGACCGTGGCCATGGCGCCCTTGCCGTTGTACTGCTGCACCAGCCACACGGCGGCCTTGATCGGGTCGGTCGTCGAGTAGCCGGACAGCGACGTCACGACCGCCAGCAGGGCGTACGGGTCGTTCGGGTAGAACTCCTGGAGCATCTGCTGGGCGATCTGGGTCGCCGCTTCCTCGTCGACCTTCCCACCGGCCGCCCTGATGTGCGCCTTGATCCAGTCCTCGACGCCCGGCCGCAGCACGGCCCTCACTGCGGCCTGGTCCAGGGTCTGGTCGGCCTTCGCCTTCGCCTCGACCCCGCCGGTGAGGTACTGAGAGACGGAGATCCCGGAGAGGGACGCGGCCATGTAGGCGTGCGACTGCCCCAGGCGGTTCGAGGCGTCCACGTCCTGGAACGACCGGCCGTAGCTGGTCTTCAGGTCCTGCTCCTGGCGCGCCACGTCCGTGGACGACGAGCCGTAGCCGCTCTTGATCGCCTGGTCCATGAGCTGGGTGAACTCGGCGCGCGCCATCTGGGAGTTGACCCCGGCCTTGCCTGCACTGTCGGAGACGGCGTTGAGGGCGTCGTTGAGGTCGTTGAGGCTGCCCAGGGCGTTCTTGGAGTTGACCTGCAGCTGCTGCAGGGACTCGTCCACGGTCTGCCCGCGTCTGGTCTTGCCGTGGTAGATGAAGTTGAGCGCGTCCTGGCGGCCGATGCCGCCCTCCACCTTGGAGTTGTAGCCCAGGCGCGTGACGCCCTTGAAGGCCCGGCGGGACTCGTCGGAAGAGAGCACGCCGAACGTCGACCAGCGGTACGCCTCCTCCGACATCCGCTCGCCGAAGCCGTCGAAGTTGTTGCCGCCCTCGATCGACTGGTAGTACGCGTTCTTGTCACGCTGGCTGCGGACCTCGGCCGGGATGTCCGTGGCCGCACTGATGGCGGCTCCCGCCACGGCGCCCCAGGGGCCGCCCAGGGCCATGCCGACCCGGGGCAGCATCGACTTCGTCCACGACCCGATACCCGAGGCCTGGGTGCCGTGGCTGCCCGACTGGTACGGCGAGACCAGAGGCCCGCCGTAGCCCGGCATCGGCCCGTTGTAGCCCATGTGCCCGTACGGGTTCATGTACGGGTACGGCACCGGCATCGGCGGCGTGGGCGCCGGAGTCGGAGGCGTCGGACCGGGCGGCGTCGGACCACCCGAACCACCAGAACCGCCCGAGCTGGGCCGGTGCTGGGGCTGACCGAGCACCACCTGGCTCAGGAACTGCGCGGCCGTCGCCTGCAGCCACTGCGCGTTCGGAGCGACCGACGGCGGAATCTGCCCGCCCATCAGCGCCGTCGGGCTCAGCACGTTCTGCCGCGCCTGACGCAGCGCGCTGGCCGCGCTCGACGGCAGATTCTGCAGCGTCTGGTTCTGGTGCATCAGCGCCTGAAGCTGCATCACCAGACCCTGCAGAGCACCCGTCAGGCCACCCGCCGGAGGGTTGCCGCCCGGGGGCGGCGTAGGTGTCGCCATTACTGCCACTCCCGATCGAGTTCGTCACCCATGTCCGGCACCGGCGGCTCGTCGTCCGGCACTGACCGGTCCCCGGACACCTGCACCCGCGAGGCCGCGAGCGCCTGCTGCATCTGGTCCCAGTCGTCGGTCGACCCCTGCTGCCAGTTGACGGCGGAGTAGTCGTAGTCGACGTCCTCGTCCGCGCCCGCCGGAACGTCGGACGCGTCCTTCGGCCACAGCTCCGTCGGTTCGACGCCAGCCGAGACCATCGCGAACTTCAGCTGGTCCTGGAACGCCTCCGCGTCCCTTCGCGACCGCTCCAGCTCCCGCTCGGCCGCCTCCCAGCCGTCCGCGAGGATGAGCAGCTCCAGGCCGAACTGCTGCACCCGAGACAGGTGCCGCCCCGACAGCAGCCCCCGCCGCTCAGCCAGCCGAAGACGACGCTCCAGCCACGGATCTATGCGGCCGGGGCGAACGCTTTTCCCATGGCCTCGATGACCTGGGCGACCGTGTCCTCCAGCCGCAGGTAGCGTTGGAAAACCTCATTGATCGTCGGCTGGAACCAGTTGGCCTTGACGTACGCGAACCGCCGGTGCGCCCACTCGGCCAGCTGCTGGTCCTCACCCATCGGCGTGGGCAGCTCCTCGCCGTCGACCGTCACCACGCACAGAGCCACCACGGCCGCGACGTAGGCGAGCTGCTCGCCGCCGTCCTTGTACTTGGAGGTGACCTGGGCGACGGCAAGCTGCTCGTCCACGCCGAGGGTGCGGATCACGAACTCGTGACCGAGCCAGGAAAAACTCTCGGTCAGCGAGCCGAGGAAGGCGAGCCCCTCGAACGCCTCGGTGTAGCGCTCGTCGAAGCCGGGCAGCTCCGTACCGTCCTCGGCCCGCAGGGTCGGCTTGGCCTCCGGCGTGGCGGCCTTACGACCCGGCCGGGCGGCCGGGTCGAAGGTGCCGTAGGTGTCCGTCATCGTCCGCTCCTGCTCAGCGCAGCCGTGTGGTGTGGGTGTAGGCGGCGACGATCGGCTTGGCGACGTCCAGGCCGCCGACCGTCAGAGTGTCGCCGTCGGCGATGTCCACAATCGTGACGTTGTGGTAGATCTTGCCGCGCCACTTCGACGGGGTGGACTCCGTGCCCGGCGGCTTGATGATCGTCTGCGCGGTGACGTAGTTCGGCGACGCCGCCAGCCGGTCGAAAATCTCGACGATGTTGTTCGTACCGGACAGACCGGCCATCTGCTCCCAGATCGCCTGGTTCCACAGCTCCTGGATCGTCAGCTGCAGCGTGCCGCCGCCCAGGACGCGGGACGTCGCGATCTCCACCGGCGTACGGGACCCCAGGGGCTGGATGAACGCGTACGCCTGCCCCTTGTCCGACCAGGCACGCTGCCCGGAATCCTCGACGCTGTTGAGGAACGCGATCGGCTTACCGGCGTACACGAACGTGCTGTAGCCGGAGCCGGTAACGCGGACCTTGCCTGCAGGCATTGCTCACCACCCCATCCGTAGGTCTCACCCACTGGTGCGGGATGGGCGGCTGCGGACAGCAGAGGACCCCCGGCGCCCTCACACCGGGGGTCCTCCATAAAGCGCAGCAGGGGCCCGTCACAGCGCCTGCTGCGCGGGCTCAGGCGTTCTCGTCCGTCGCGTTCGTGGTGTCGCCGGTCGTGAGGTCCACGGCGAACTTGACGACGACGTAGTTCATCGGGATAGGCGGCTTGTAGCTGAAGGTCCCCTCGATCACCGACGGGTCCGTCTGCTGGCGTACCTGCGCGTTGGCGTAGGAGACGATGATGTCGTCGGAGACCGCCTGCTCCAGCAGGCCGATCAGCGCCGACTTGACGTTGATCGTGGTCTCGGCCGTGATCGGCTCACCGATGAGCCCGGCGTTGGACATGCCGACCTGGATCATCTGGAGCAGGACGTCGCCGATACGGGTCAGCGAGATCTCCTGCGTCAGGAGCGAGCCCATGTTCGTCGACACGCCGTGCCGGGCGATCAGCTGGCCGTTCTGGTTGATCTCCGCGACGTTCACGCCGGACTTCGAGAGGTTGTTCTTGAAGGTCCGGGTCATGGCCTGCGCGATCGTCGCAGGCAGGCCCGTGAACGACGTCAGCGACTGGTTCGTCAGCCCGCGCGCGACCGCGTTGCGCGCCAGCCGACCGGCCATCGCGGCCGCCAGGTAGAAGCCGTCGATCTCCGTGGAGGCGTTCACCGCGCTGTTGAAGGCCAGCAGCCGGTTCGGGTAGCACAGCACCAGCCGCTTGCTGCTCTGCGCCAGCGCCAGCTGGTCCTGACCGGTCGTGTTGTCGTAGGTCGTGGCCAGGCCGGTGAACGCCATACGCCCGTAGCCGTCGGCGGCCGCCGTCTCACAGTGGTTCTTGACGTCGGCCAGCAGGTTCGCGACGTTCGTCGGCGTGTGCGCGTTGTACACACCGTCCACGAGCAGGGGCACCAGGATCTGCGCCCGGTAGTCCGCCGACAGCTTGGCGTATGCCGCCTGCAGCTGCGCCCGGAAGTCCCCGGCCGCCGGGTTCGTCGCGACGCACAGGACGCTGGCCGCGCCGTTCTCCAGGGCGATCTTCGCCGCCAGGGTGAGCGCCGAGGCGACCTGCGACGCGGTCGGGCTCGTCGGCGCCGTCGTCACCATGGCCTGTCCGTACGCGGCCACGACCTGGTCGTAGTCCTCGAACTCGGTCGGCTCGTAGTACGTCGCGTTGGTGAACGCGTACGTCACCCGGATCTGGTCGCCGTCCTTCACGCCCTTCGGAGAGGGCAGAGTCAGGTCACCGGAGTCCGACGACAGGCGCTTGATCGAGGTGATCGCCGTGGCCGCACCGCCGGACCCGGCGGTCACCACGAAGGTGTAGTCCTCGTTGTAGACCAGGGCCGTGCCCGCCAGGGTCGTCACCACGGGCGCCGCGATGGCGGGCGGGCCCGTCACGGCCGTGATGTACACGCCGCGCTGCTCCAGCGCGGTCCCCGAAGCGGAGAAGACGGTGACGACCTCGCTGGTCGTCTGGTAACCCAGGGCCGGGCCGATCACCGTGACGGTCGTGGTTGACACGCCGCGCGGGGTGACCGTGGGAGTCGATTCGTCGCTGACGTAGACGCCGGGCGGCGTGTACGTCGCAGAGGAGATGTCGGGCATGCCACCCACCAGTCGCGTCGGTCAGCTGTCACCCCTTGGGCTGCTGACCGACGCCGGGACAGCATCAGTGCCAGGAGTCGAAGCCGCTGTCGCTGATGTCGTCCAGGGCGAGATCGGCGGTCGGCGTGATCACGATCTTCGACAGCGGGACGATCAGGCCGGTCTCCGGGTCCGGTGTGAAGTCCCCGATCAGGTCGATCGCCAGCGTCCGCTCGTAGACCACCTCGTCGGTGCCCCACGGCGTGCCCGGCTCCGCCGACTCGCCGGTCGACTCGATCTCGTCCGTACGGACCGTCAGGTCGATCAGGTCGTTGTCCGCCAGGTACTGCCGGAACCGGCCGCGCAGCGAGTCGAACCCGGACCAGGCGATCGTCGCCACCAGCTCGTCGTACACCCGGTCCCGCTCCACGCTGGTCAGCGCGACGACGACGAACTCCCAGGACCCCGAGAACCGGAACCGGGTGTACGGAGCCACCCGGCTACCGGCCGAGTCGGTGTCCTCGACGTGCGAGACGCCAGCCTGCCTGAGCGGGCCGGTGTCGCTGTAGCGCACCCAGACCTCGGGGAACGACGACTTCTCGACCGGGTACTCCAGCGAGCAGTGCAGCCCCCGGAACTCCGGCACGGGGTACTGACCGTCGAAGGCCGCACTCAGGGCCTCGATACCGAGGGTCTTCACCCGGGTGATGTACATCAGCGGAACTCCTCGCCGTGCAGGCGGACGTTGTTTCTCCAGCCCCGGTCGGCGACGTAGACCCGCTCGGCCAGCAGGCCGTTCTTCTGCGCCGCCAGGGTCATGGAGGTATTCAAAAAACTCCGGGGCTTCAGGCCCGGGTGCCGCCACCAGACGCCGACGTTGCCCGGGTGGATGGCCCCTGGCCGCTTCCCCGGCCGCGTCCAAGGCTGCTTGGCCTCACGCCAGCCGATACGGCCCGGCGCGCCCGGGTAGTGGGCCGGACTGTCGGAGACCAGGATCTTCAGGCCGGTCTTCGGGTCCTTGCGGTAGACCTTCTTCCGCTCACCGATCTTCGCTGCGCGCCGGAAGATCAGGACCTGGATCTTGCCGGACTCGGTGGTGCGCGTCTTGGCCTTCGGGTTGTCCCGCCGCTCCTGGCCTGTGGGGTCGTCGATCCACATCGGGATGACCTTCCCGGCCAGCGAGCGCATCGTGAACGGCTTGGTGCCGTGGTCCTGGTACCAGACGACCTGGGTGGACCAGGAGAGCCCGAAGTAGCCCTTGCCGTACAGCGGCTGGAGCCCGCGCGCGGCGCCGCCGGTGAGCTTTGGCATTCGGCGCCGGGCCTGGCGTACGGCCTCCAGCGCGGCGGCGCGGGCACGCCTCGGAGACAGCCCTTTCTCGACCATGATCATGCGGTCGGGATGGGTGACGAGGTGGACCTCCGGGACCTCGACAAGCACGCGCGCCTCCTCTGCTCACCCCTTGAGGGCGGCGGAGAAAGGCCGGACACGAGAAAGCGCCCGAAGGTCCCCACCCCGGGCGCATCTCGTCCAGCGGCGATCCTACGGCGCGACGCGACCGTTGGCGTTGAAGGAGGCGTAGGTGAGCGGCATCAGCTCGGCCCAGGCGGCCTCCATCTGCTCGGCCACCATCTCGATCTCCCGCTGCGGGAACGAGGGCACCTTCGCATCCGGGTGCGTCGTACGCAGGCCGAGGAAGTGCATCAGGGAGCGCGCGTTGCAGGTGACGTACATCGACGAGAAGACGTTGACAGGGAGCGCCATCCTCGCGACTTCCTTCGCCACTCCGGCGTCCAGGAGTGTCCTGTACATCCAGTAGCACTCGTTGGAGTTCTCCTTCAGTAGACCTTCGACCTCGGCCTTCTGCTCCTCCGTCCCCTCGACGAAGGTGTACTGCCCAGGCTTGCCCTCCTGCTGGAGCTTGCGGTCCGGGCCCGGGATGTAGAACACCGGCTGCAGCTCGCGGTACCTCCCGGACTCCTCGTTGTAGCTGAATCCAACCCTGTGGCGCATGAACTCGCGGAAGACGAAGATCGGTGCCTGCACGAAGAAGGTCATGGAGTTGTGCTCGAACGGGCTGCCGTGCCGGTCCCGCATCAGGTAGTTGATCAGGCCCTTGGAGCGCTCGGGCTGGTCCTTGACCAGCTCCTCCAGCGACTGCTCGCCGAGGGTCGAGACGCGGGCGGCGAACAGCACGTCGGCGTCGCAGGCTCCGTGCTTGACCAGCTCGACGGTGACGTCGGAGCGGTAGGTGATCTCAGTGGTCTCGGGCATGGCGGTACCCCTTGGTGTGGTGGTGTGGCGGGCTCAGTCTCGCTCGTACAGCGGGATCAGCGGAGCCCTAATAACTTCAATGTCGGCGAAACTGGGAGGAGTTGACCCAGAACGGGACAAGATGGTGATGAGGTCGTTGGTGTTCGGCGGGATCGTGTAGGCCACGGAGTCCTCGTCCTCGACGGCCGCCCGGGTCAAGTTGTACGCCGTGCCCGAGTCGCGCTGGTGCGGGACACCGAAGCCGGTGCGCAGCGTGGTGCGCTGCGGGGTGCGCAGCTGCAGGCGCTCGCCGGTGGCGCGCATGGCGAAGTCGCCGCCGTGGACACGGAAGTCCGAGGTGGTCTCCAGGTGGACCTCCTGCGGCGAGACGACGCCCCGGGCCGTGAAGGACTGGCCGTCGTCGGCGTCCGTGAAGATCGCGGGCCGGACGATGAGAGCCCTGTAGCCGCCCTCGAAGCGCGTGCCGAAGCAGGATGGGCACTTGTTCCGCGTCGCCTGCCCGTAGGCCTTGGAGATGCGGTCTGAGGCGCACACGGTACACAGGCCGATGAGCCCGTTGTCGTAGTCCCGGGCCGTCCACATCAGGCAGAAGAGGGTGTTCTCGCCCATCATCCACAGCGCCTGATCGTGCCGCTGGCGCTCCTGCTCGACGGCCCAGTTCTGCTGGCTGCGGACGTACGTCCCCCGGGTCGACTTCATCAGGTCGCCGGGACGATCACGACGGTCTGGGCGGAGAACACAGCCGTCCTCGTGGCCACCGGCATCGTGCCGTAGTGCTCGGCGGACAGGATGACGACGTCGCCGCCCTGGTAGCGGTTGCCGTTGGGCAGCACGACGTCCTTCAGACCGGCCTTGAGGGTGACGCTGTACATGGGGTTCTCCGATCAGGCAGAGGGGCCAGGGCAGATGTGGAGGATGCGGAACTTCTCGGCGCAGTAGAGGGACTGGACGAGCGCGCCCTGAGCGCAGGGGCGGTGAACGACCACCACCTGGCCCGGGTCGAGAACTCCCAGGTCGAACTCGACAGACGGAGCAGGACCTTCTTGGGCGCCACCGGACATGGCCCCTCCTTGCCGATCAGTAGAACCGGGTGAGCCAGCGAGGCCTCGCAGCCTCGGACAGCGGCAGCCGGGTCGGTCCCCACCGTCCGTACGCGCCGCCGGAGACGAGGACCCGGGCGGTGCCGAGCCCCATGTGGGCGATCTTGAAGGTGTCGAGCTGGGACTTCAGGACCTCCTGCTCGCCCTGCAGGATGACGCCCCAGCGGTCCATGTAGTCCCGCCGGTCCAGCCGCGAGACGCCGGAGCCGGACTGGACCTCGGGCTGCTCCACGTAGGAGCGCATCAGGTGCCGCAGGCACTCCACGTACAGCGCGGACTCCAGCAGGGAGCCCCACTGCTGCACCGGGAAGCTGGCGCCGCCGTCACCGTCGATCGTGTACGTCTGGTACGGCTGGGCGGCCGTGTTGAGACGGCCGACCGCGATCCGCAGCAGCTGTGCGAGGCGGTTGCGGCCGAAGTTCGACTGGACGTACGACTGCAGGTGCGGGCCTTCGGTGGCGTAGTCGAACAGGTCGCTGAACCGGTTCCATGTCTGCTCGATCACGCCCTTCATCGAGTCGGCCAGCCGGTCGTACTCCGGGGAGGCCTTGCCGACCTCCAGCCAGTACCGCCACTCCTCGTCCGACCCGGCCACCTGGTACGTCCACACCAGGACGTACGGGCCGGGAGCGGCCGTCTCCTTGGACGACAGGCGCACCGTGTACTGGCCGACGCCCGGGTGGTCGGCGGTCCGGGAGAACACCGATGTCTGCGCGTCGTCGTCGTGCAGGAGCGCCACCGTGACGTCGCCGTCGGCGTCGCCCGGCACTCCCTCGCGCATGACCTGCAGGCCGAAGTCCGCCGCCGCGTAGCGCGAGACGTAGGCCCGGTCGGTGTACTCGTCGGCCGACATCAGGTGTCCTGCGAGTTGACCAGCAGCGCGATGCCGCGCACCGACGTCAGGCGCACCGACACGTTGGCGGTCGTCGAGTCAGGCGTGGTGAAGAAGTGCACGCCGAAGTTGTGCGATCCCACGCCGACGTTGCGCAGGCCGATCGCGCCCATCATCCAGGACCTGGACCAGCCGCCGCCGGAGGTCTGGATCTGCGGCACGCGCATGTACGACGACGTCGTGCCGATCTGGCAGTCCGAGCCGTCCAGCTGCGGCCGCAGGGACATGTTCGCGGTGTAGATCGACTGGCACTGGACCTCGGCCTCCAGCCAGATCGCCAGTGCGCCCGGCCGGTTCACGTTGAACGTGGCCATCTTGTAGTAGACGTGGGTGTCCTTGCCCATCGCGACCTCGGGCCGCACCCAGCCCGGCCACGCCGCAGGGGCGCTGAGGATCTCGCGCCAGGCGGTGCCGGTCCACATCAGCTCGCGCCGGGTGTCGGTCTCGAAGATCCGCATGCCGGTCTGGGAACCGCCCCAGGCAGGCCGCGTCCCGGACGTGCAGATGTAGTCGCCGGGATAGGCGTCCAGACGTCCGCTGTTGTCGTTGAAGTCCTGGCGCAGGAACGGGTCGGACTGGTCGTACGTCTTCAGCCCCAGCCGTGGTGTCGTACCGGACATCGCCGCCCTCTCCTCGTGTCGCCTTCGCCCCTTGGGGGCGGCGGGATGGTCGTGAACAGCAAGCGGCCCCGTCCCGGAGTCGTGGGACGGGGCCGCTCAAGCCAGCTGAAACTCAGACCACGGTGTACGCGTTGGACGCGGGTGAAGTGGTGTTCTGCAGCTGGCCGATCGCGGTGACCGTGAAGGTGATCACGTTGGTCAGGGTCAGGCCGGGAACGTTGGCCGTCAGGAGAGCCGGGCCGACGTGGACCTTCTGGCCCGTGGACGCGGTGACGTCGTAGCCGCCGGACGGCTGGCCGGTGCTCGGCGCCGTCCAGGTGACGTTGGCGGTGGTCGTGGCACCGGCCGCCACCGTGGGCTTGCCAGGCGCGGTCGGCGCCCCGTACGAGCCCGGCTTGATCGTGCCGTCCTGGTTGTAGATCGGGTTCGCGGCGTTGTCGGCCGCCAGCGCCACCGGGCGGACCTCGTCCTCGTTGGTGGGGACGACGGCGACCGCCGAGAACGGGCCGTACGGGCCGTCACCGTTGCGGTTCGAGGCCGCGACGCGGAACTTGTAGCCCTGGCCGCCCTTGACGTTCTCGAACCGCCAGGTGGTCACGTTGGCGGCGGCGTAGAAGTGACCGCCGGTGTCCGACTCGATGACGTACTGGGTGACCTTGGCGTCCGCCCCCGGGTTGGACACCGGCGTCCAGGACACCTGGATGTAGCGGTCACCGGCGACGGCCGTGGGCGCGGCCGGGGCGACCGGGACGGTCGTGGTGCCCGCCGGGACGGCACCGAACGCTGCCGTGTCCGTGGTACCGGACAGCCACAGCGCCGGATTGATGAGCTGGGTGAGGCCGTTGCCGACCGGCGAGTCCGTCTTGGTCGTGTCCGCGTTCGAGGCCGCCGGAGGAGCCGACGGAGCCTTGTACGGCTGCTGCCTGTCGACCACCGTCGAGACGGTCGTCTCCCGGGTGGCCGAGATGCCGGTCGCTGTAGGCGCCCAGCCTCGTGCGTCAACGACACCCGCGCCGTTGGTTTCGGGCTGCGAGACCGGGCTGGGAGCAGCACCCGGCTGGCCCTTGGTGCCGATCGACCCGTCGGTCTGGTAGGTGCCAGTCTGGTCAGTTGCGGCCACAGCCCGCTCCTTTACTTCTCAGCAGACGCGGAGGTCTGCGCCTTCTTGGCCGGGGGGCGCTTGGTGGTGCGCGCGGAGGGCTCGGAGGGGACGTTTTCGGCCGCCTTCTGCTCCGGCTCGGACTCCTCCTTGACAGGCTCTTCGTGAACCTCCGCGCCGAAGGCCACGGCCACCTGGTCCAGCCGCGCGTACGGACTGCCGCCGACACCGGAGGTGTCGAGCGTGCCGACGACCAGCAGCGCCCGCTCGTGATCGCTCATGCTCATATGACTCACGCCTTGAAGAGGGGTTCGATGACGACACGGAGGGGCTTGTCGACGGCCTTGTAGGACTCGTCGGACTCGCTCCACTCGCTGACCACACGGATCGCGGTAAGCGGCTTCTGGTCCTCCGGCTGGTGCTCCTTGACGTTGCCGAGTACGCGCAGCAGCTCCGAGTCTGCGGAGATGTCGTCGTCGATGACCAGCGTCCCGTTGCGGATCGCGCGCACGAACGGCGCCAGCAGCGCGGTCTCGCGGGAGACGAACTGGACGTCACCGCCCGCCTCGTCGCCCTTCGCCTCGAAGCGCAGGTACGACTTCGGCTTGTCCGGGTCCGGGGTGACGACCGTGACACCCTTCGACGGGTTGGAAACCTGGAGCTGCTGGACAGGCATGGTGCCTCCTCGATCAAGGGACGGATCCTCCGTCATCCCTTGAGGGGGCCCGCACCACCCCAGACAGCACTCAACCCCCGGGAAGGGGGAACCCGGGGGTTGAGGCTGGCGGCCGGAGAACGGAGCCGCGCAGAGGGCCCACCACAAACCCTCCTCACCCCCTAGGGGTGCGGGCGTGGCTGGAGACAGTGGCCGTGGCTGAATTTGTCATTCAAGGGAAGAATTACGGATGGTGGGGTTCCAACTACGGCCTGAATGTGTCAAGGTGAGAATATGTCACCCGCCAGACAGAACACCGAGCGCAACGCCCGGCGGTGACCCTGGACCCCTTCGGGGGCCCAGGGTTCACGAGTGCCACCAGCCGAAAATGCCCACGGGCTGGAAGGCCATGAACCCGCCATGGCGGTGGTTACGCCCCCTACCCGTGGGCATGCCGAAGGCCCCCTCCACTGCAGATGGAGGGGGCCTTCGGTGAGCGTACCTCGTCCGGTCAGCTCTTGACGATCTTCGCCAGACCGCGAGGGTTGAGGATGAGCATCGACACCATCTCGTCGAACACCCAGCCCTTCCAGAAGGACTCGACGCGGTGGTTTTCCTCGACGTCCAGAGAGTAGAGGACGGGGAAAACGCCCAGGAACTGGGGGTCCGGCGTCAGGAAGATCGTGTTCTGGGGGATCACGATCGAGCGCTGGATCTGGAACTCGCCGAACGAGGTGATCGTCTCACCCGCGACGACCCTGTCCTTGAACGCCCAGCCGGTCTGGTTGATGTCCCACCGGTACATGTCCCGGTAGTCCATCGGGTTGATCAGGATGCGGCTGGACTGCAGCTCGTGCATGTCCGTCATGGACACGGCCGAGTACAGCGAGCCCGGCGTCAGGTAGCCCGACGCCTCCGTGATCACGTGGTTCGGGGTGACCGTGTGGTCGGCCCGGCCCGCGTAGTCCGAGATCGCGGCCTGCAGGATGGTGACGAGGCGGCTGTCCTCCTGCTTGAGGATCGACTGCTTGGTCTCGTCCTGGGCCTGCTCGACCGCGTTGATGCGCAGGTAGAGCAGGTCTTCCTTGCGGATGGCCGGACGGCTCGCGATGCGGAAGAACCGCACCTGGATGCGCTTGCCTTCGAACGGCGTGATGCGAACCTCGCCGTCCGTGCCGGACATGATGTACGCCTGTCCGAGGTCGTCCCAGACGTCGTACTCGACCGGCGTACCGGGCGTGCACGGGTCCTCGACGAGGACGTTGCGCGTGATGCCCTGGTAGCGCAGCTTGAGCTGGATCGGGCCGATCATGCCCACGCCAAGGCGCTTGATGCCGTTGACGGAGTCGGAGGCGACGGCCTGGAGGCGCTGACGCTTGGCCTCGAAGGAGAGCGGCTGGCCGCCACGCTGCTCGCGACGCGCGAGAATCTCGGCGACGTAGTCGTCGGACTTCTTCGCGGTGCGGACGTGGCCGGTTGCGGCGGGCGCTGCGGTCATGGTGAGTGGAGTCCTCTCGCTCGGCTCGGGCGCTTAGCGCAGGCCGCCGATGGTGATCTTGGACGGGGAGTTGACCTTGAGCAGGCGGCCGACCGCCTGCGTCGAGATCGCGGTGGCCACAGCGCCGTTCGTGGCGAGCGCGAGCTTGCCTCGGCCGGTACCGGCGGTGATCGCGTAGACGAGCTTCTCGGTGGTGCCGGTGGGCTCGGTCCAGGTCTGGGTGTCGTCGAACGCCGGGGAGAGGACCTCGAACTCGGAGTCCGCACCCAGGACCCACACGGAGGTCGCGTTCACGCCGACGTCGAGCAGCGGGTCGAAGCCGTCGCCGCCGATGTAGTCACCGGCCAGGCCGTAGGGCATGCCACCGGCGCCGATGAGGCTGACGGTCTCGCCTGCGGTCTGCGCGAGGACCATTCCAGGCCAGATGTTGACGCTGCGGTCCCACGCCGGGTCCAGGAACACCGACTTCGGGGTTGCCTGGGTCCAGGCGTAAAGCGGGCGCAGGGTGCGCTTGATGTGGGCCAGGTTTGCCCGCACGCGGATCATGTGTTCCGCCCTCCAGTGGGTCTCGGCTGGCCGCCGAGATCCGGCAGGCCTTCTTCACCCCCTAGGCGCGGGCAATAGGGGGTGAGACAGGGCTCAACCAGAAGGAATTTCTGGGGACATGCAAAAGGCCCGGCGAAAACCGCCGGGCCTCGTGCATTCAACGGGTCAGTCGAACAGGTCGGAGACCTCGTCGCCGCCCATGAACGGGGCCGCCGAGGCCGTCGCCTGGGCCGCCAGGGACGGCGCAACCCGCTCCGCGCTGCGGGCCGCGACACGGGCCCCCGAGGGCGCGGTGCGGGCGGACGCGGCCTTCATGACGCGGTCCAGGGTGCCGATCTCACGGTTGATCAGGTCGTCCGTGAGGCTGGCGTCGGCCTCCAGGCGCGCGGAGACGCTGAGGTCGTCGCCGGAGGCGATACCGGCCTGGATCTGCAGCCGCGCCAGGCGCAGGCAGGCGTGCGTGCGCGACGGACCGCCGCTGGCACCGGCCATCTCGCCGGTGCTCACCGGGTTCTGGTTGGACTTGTTCTCGCTCATCGTCCAGGGGAACGCGACGTCCCACTGGGCCGGGTCGCCGACGCGGACGTCGGTCTCGATACGGGTCTCGTCCAGCGGGATCTCACCGGTGTTGACGCCGGAGACCGGCGAGGTGACGTCCTGCAGGTTCCCGTACGGCTCGGCCGGGAGGGTGCCGCCCGGGGTGAGCGCGGTGTCGGTCGCGGCCGCCGGGACACCGGTGGTCGAGTTGCCGGTCTGGCCCGGCGAGCGCACGTCGTCGTTCGTCGCGGGAGTCGCGGCCTGCTCGGTCGACTCCGACGCGGGCTGCTCCGGTCCGTCCGGGATCGGCTGGGCCGGGTTGGCAATGTCGGCCGTCTTGGAGAGGGCCTCGACCTCGTTGGTGACACCGGCCAGCCGGGCGATCAGCGCGATCTGACGTCCCTGGACGGCCAGCGCCGCCTGGTCGGCCGCGCGCTTCTGGCGCAGCTCGTCGATGACGAGCTGCTGGGCCTGCAGCGCTGCCATGAGCGGTCGGCTCATACTGGACACTCCTTCAAAGCCTGCGGGGCTCACGACGTCTGCCGTGGGCGGTCTTCACCGCTTCAGGCGTGAGAGAGCTGCGGGACAGCAGGCGGAGGCACAGAAGACTTGCCCTCCAGCTCTCCAGGGGTCAGCAGCTGGGCCTTGCTGCAGTTCGGGCAGACGTCACCGGCGACGATGCCGTCGGTCGCGCCCTGCGCGTTGCCCATGTCCTGGGTCTGCGGCGAGGTCGCATCCGCACCGAACCCGCACTTCGGGCACTCCAGGTCGGGCACGCCGTCGCTGGGCTGGCCGTCCTTGGGCGTGCGCGGGGCCGCCACACCGACACGGCGACGGCGCGGGTCCTCCGGATCTCCGGGCTCCTGCTGCTGCGGCTGCCCGGGTTCCGGACCGTTGCCGGACACGTCCCGGTTCCAGGACCAGTGCGGCTTGTCGGTCTCGTCGCCGACGAAGTCGGAGGGGTGAGCCAGGATCATCTCCTGCGGAACCTGCATGCCCTGGGAGAGGTCGTCGCCGACGGACACCGGCATCGGCATGCCCCGGTCGTTGAGGTTGCCGTCCTCTTCGAGCTGCGCCCCCGGCCCATCCGGCTCGTCGGGCCGCAGAGGCATGTCCGGCCCCTCGTAGAACGGCAGGCCGGTGTGGTCCTTGGCCCAGCCGGGCAGATCACGCGGCGCGGCCTGGCCACCCATGCCCGGGTCGATCAGGTCCGGCTGCGCGTTGACGTTGCCGTCGGGGTCGATCTCGTCCGGCTGGATCATGCCGTCGCCGTTGCGGTCCGAGACGGCCGGACCGTTCTGCTGGGTGCCGTCGAGCGCCTGGTCGCCGAACGGGGACGGCGGCAGACCGTTCTCGTCGAGCTGCTCGGGGTCGACCATCTGCGGGTCGTCCTCGTCCAGCGGCTGGCCGTCGGGGCCCAGCTCCTCGTCGCCCTCCTGGGGCATGCCGGTGCCGTCGTCGCCCACCCGCTGCAGCTCGCCGTTGTTGTCGATCAGCTGCGGGTCGACGATCTGCTTGCGCAGATCGAGCTGCTTGGCCTTGTCCAGGTCCGGGTCGCGGAACTGCTCCGGAGGGTTGATGAATCCGCAGATCTGGCACTGGATACCGTCGAAGGTGTCCTTGTCGCCGCAGACCGGGCAGTTCTCCTCGCGGAGCGTGTCGACGTCGGCCGGGGCCTTGATCTCTCCGTACGCCTCGACCCGGATCGTACCGTCGTGGTTGATGAACGTGGCGTCAATGAGCCTGGCCACGTGGGAGTTGCCCTGCTCCTTCAGCTCCGGCGTGTGCTGGCCCGCGAAGTCCTTCCAGTGGCCCTTGATGTTCTCCTCGGCCTTGTTCCGCCCCGAGCCCAGGTTCTTGGCGTTGGCGTTGACGTTGGCCTGGTCCTCGGCCGTGTTGAGCCGCTGGCGCACCAGCCAGGTCACGGCCTGCACCTGGTGCGCGCCGACCGGCTTGCCCTCCTTCTCGGAGATGGCGGCGGCGGCCTGACGGTAGAGACCGGCGGGGTGCTCGTAGTAGTGCCGGGCGTGCTTGCCGCTGGAGCCCGGGAAGCCCGAGTGCGCGTCGTTCTCGACGTCGGTGATCCGGCGCCCGGCCGCCACGGACATCGCGTGCCGGTCCACGACCACGCGGCCGCTCATCCGCCGCTCTGCGCCGGACGCCTTCTCCTCGTCGGTCTGCGGCTCGTACCCGCCGTGCTCGATGAGGTGCGCGAAGTCCTGGGTCTTCGGGGCTTTCAGGACCGGCTGGTGGTGCTCGCCGTCCATGATGCGCTGAGCCTTGTCGGCGTGCATGCCCATGGTGACGACGTGCGCAGGCTTGTCCGGGTCGTCCTTGAGCGGCCGGACGGCCGCCTGCCGGTGGAAGGAGTGGGCCGCGTTGAACATGTTCATCGGCCAGTTCGTGCGCGGGCTGTACGCCGACAGGACACCGGCACCCTTGTGCGCGGCCTCCGCGTCGTCGGTGATGCCCGGGTGCAGCTTGGCGATGGCCTTGGCGACGTGGTGCGCGTCGCCGTACCAGCGCATGCCCGAGTCCTTCTCCTCGTCAGTGGCCTGGTCCCAGTGCTTGACGATGTTGTGGTGGTCCATCGGGACCTGCTTGAACCACGGGTGGTCCGAGGCGTTCTCGTACGGCTGGCCGCGCTTCGGCTTCGGGGTGCCGTACTCGTCCAGCTCGGGCACCGTGGCGGCCGTCGCCTGCAGGCCGTTGAGGCTCGGCTTCAGCGGCGTGAAGGGCTTCGAACGCGACACCGCGTCCTCGCGCCGCTTCGAGTCCTGCGGGGTCCCCTCGAACGGGACGGGAGGCACAGCGGGCTTGGCGTGCTCGGCCGGGTGGGCGGGCTTCGGCTTGGGGGCCTCGTGCTCGCCGTCGTCGTCGGCCTCCAGGTCGTCGCTGTCCTCGAACTGGGAGTAGTCGGAGGCGGCCGTCTTGGAGGCGGCCCTGGCGAGGCCGGAGGAGTCGACGCCCAGGAAGTGCGCGGTGGGGTCGGCCGGGGGCTCGACGAGCACCGAGTTCTCGAAGAACGAGAGGCCGTAGCAGGTCTCGCGAACCAGCTCGCCGACCTTCTTCCCGCCCATCGAGGCGCGGAAGATCCGCTTGCCCTTCAGGTGGGGGATGTGGGAGCAGTAGTCGGCCGGGGTGCGGGCCTCGTTCCCGCAGGCGGAGCACACGGAGCGCTCGACGTCGCAGCCCATGGAGGTCCGGTCGATGTGCCCGGCCAGGATCGCCCGCGCCAGCTTCGGGAACCGCGTGGCGTCGATCTCCATGAGGACCTCGGCCCACGTGTCCGGCGAGCCGTCGGGGTTACGATCCCGGTGGAGGGCGGCGTCGATGATGACACCCCGTGCCCTGCGGTGGTTGTCGTTGACGTGGTTGACGAAGACCGGCTTGCCCACGAAGGTCCGGAACGACTTCTCGATCTCCTCGGCGGGGAACTCGTCAAAATTGTCGTTGCACCTTGAGCTGATCGCCCGGCTGCGTACGTACAGGTAGCCGGGGCGCGCCTCGTACTGGAACACCGCACGGTGAGCCGCCTTGGTGACGCGCTGCTGGTCGCCGAGGCTGGCGGCGATGATCTGGGCCGTGGCGAACTTCAGCACCGGGGTCCCCTCCTGGCGGGCGGCGGCGCGTGGTGCGCCCTCGTCCCTTGGGGAGGGTCGAGGTGTGCCGAACAGGAAGGCGTCCCCTTCGTCGCCGCAGGCAACGGATTGGATAAGGAGGTGTGGAGACCTTATGAAGCAGGGCAGCAGGAGTCCGACGGTTCGGCACAATGCGGGAGGCGCTCACCGCTTGTCGACATCGGCACTCAGTGCTATTGACGACAAATAGACTTATTTAGAATTTGCCGCTACGGTTCAGTGAATGCGTCGCCGGACACGGTGTGACGCCCGTAGACCTGCAAAAACAGAGAGCCCCGGCCGACCTTCCTGGGTGAGGAAGTGTGGTCGGCCGGGGCTCAGCTCCGGTCTACATCAGCGCTGCAGATGGCGGTCTACGGCTGGTCTTCCGGAGGGGTATCCGACGTGGCGGTCGTCGGATCGGTGGCGCTGGCCTTGCGGTGCCTTCCCGTGTAGGTCGGCCTGGCAGTGGAACCGAGGAGCAGACCCGCGAGAGGCCAGCGCGACTGCAGCAGAGAGGCCAGCACGTAGTACAGGCCGGTGAGGCCCATCGACAGACCGGCGGTCAGCCAGTCCTGCCACTCCGTGCTGACGGCGATGTTGTGCGAAGCGAAGAACGCCAGAATGGCGCCGACGATCGCCGGAACGACCGTCCTGATGACGGCGGTGGGAGTGAGCACCTGAACTCCTCGGGTCGAGGGACACTTCGCCCCTTGTCGACCCGCAGGACCGCCCAGACAGGAGGGTGGTCGTCATGGTTGTGCTCATGTCCGATCACCCCCGTCTACTTAATGGCCAGTCAGTCCGTTGGAGTGATCGTATGACGCCAGGTGGGCGTGCTGTCAACTTTCCATGCACCTCGGATTGCTCTGGAGCCCCAGGTGTATGGAAACTTCGCACCAGCGCTAGGATCCCCTGCATGGGTCGACTTTTTTCATCTCGACATGAGGAGGAGGGGATCCGATGCCTCTAGGCCGCAAGTTCCGCCTGCTGCGCGGCTTGAAGCTCAACCCCGCTGACGGCAAGCCGTACGACATCAGTGAGATCGCCCGCGAGGCCTCAAGGTTGTACCGCGAAGAGAAGATTTTGCGGACCACGGGGGAGTTGCGGGCCTCCGGCGCCAGTATGGTCGACATCGAACGCGCGTGCGAAAGGATTCGTGGCGAGTCCGATGTCGTCAACCGCCTGTACCTGTCCGATCTGCGCGACGGGAAGAAGCAGGACGTGAAGTGGGGGGTCGTCGAGGCCCTCAGCCTCTTCTTCCGCGTCGAGACGGACTTCTGGCGCATCGGCGCCGACGCCACGGACAAGACGCGCAAGATCGAGAGGGAAGTGGAACTCATCCAGCTCGGCATGCAAGTTGTCACGGCCGCCCAGGCGCTCGACAAGCCCACGGAGAGTGACCCAGAGGGCACGCAGGGCATGGAGTTGATCGGCGCCCTGCTGCGAGGAGGTTCGGAGAAGGACCCCACGCAGGTGGAGAGCATCTTCCGCCTGGCCCTGATGGCCCTACGGGCGGCTCCCGAAGCGGAGACCGGATAGTTCCATTGTCAGCCCCGTGCCTTACGCTGAGTGGCGTCAAGAGGCCGACTTAGTGATCAGCGGGGGCTTGGATGGGTGTGATGCGGAACCGGCATGGTCTGAAGGGGACTTGGGATCGAGCGCTGACGAGACTGGTGCTCCCCGCGTCTCCCTGGACCACCGAGGACCTGCTGCGCGCGTACGTGGAGCAGGTGCGCGGTCGCAAGCTCATCCTCAGCCGTGACCCCGTGGTGGCTTCGCCGAACGGCCCGAGCGGCATGTGGTTCCCTACGCCGGACACCGACCTCGTCTGGGCCCATCCTGCCATATCGGGCATACCGTACAACCACGTCCTAGGGCACGAACTTGGCCACATGGTCAATGGAGATGAGCCGGACCGGCTCAACCTCACCAGCGTCATGCGCCTCCTGATGGGGGCCTGCACCAGTACATCGGGCCTCCTCGCGGACGCCCTCGCCTCCGCCGGAGTCCTGTGCCGCGCCGACGGCACAAGCAGCGAGGACCGCGAACGGGAGGCCGAGAAATTCGGCTACTTCGCCGAGGCCTGGCTGGCCCAGAACGGCCCCCGCAAGGCCACCCTCCTGGAGGCGAACATGAGAGAGAGCCTCGACCTCTGACCGAGATGAGTAACGGTGACCGCCACACCTGACCTGCCCGCCTGGATAGCCGCCGCCCTCCTGACTCTGGAAGTCCTGCGACGCTTTCCGGCCGCGCTCCGCAACTCGCGGAGCCGCCCGCTCTGGGTCTTCTTCTGCTCCCTGGACCTGGTGATGCTGGCAAAGATCCAGTCAGTCGGGGACTTCTTGTACGAGGTCACCGGCGTAGACGACGTCGCCGTCCTGACCAAGCACATCTTCGGGATCGCCGCCACCGCCGGACTCCTGCGCTGGATCACCAGTGTCGTGCCCGGACGCATGGACGGCAGACGCGAGCCCCGCTACCGGATGGTCATCAGCAGCAACCCCCGGCGCATCGTCAGCTGGCTCGTCGTCGTCGCGGTGGTCGCCCTCTTTCCGTTCGCCCAGCGGCGTACCGGCAACCAGGAGGACTCGGACTTCATCTTCGTCCAGGCCGGGCACCTCTGGGGCAGTCTGCAGATGCTGCTCTTCTACTCCTACCTGGTCTTCGGCCTGGTCTGCGCCTCCATGACATGCTCCGCCACGGCGCGCGAGCCGTCAGCCAAGGGCGCCTTCAAGGGCGGCATGCAGGCCATGTCGCTGGGATGCAACATCGGCACGTTCTACGGCGTCTTGCGTTCCAGCTACCTGATCACCCGCCTCTTCGGCAAACCCTTCCTCGGCGGCGACAATTTCGTGGACGTCACCTCCGACTTCGCTCTCGTCAGCGCCGTCCTCCTCATCGTCGGCGGCGCGGCGGCCCCGATGCTGGAGCGCATGGACCACCTCGTCAAGGCCCACGCCGCCATCAACGACCTGCGCCCGCTGTGGCTCACCCTGACCCGGGCGGTCCCCGAGGTGATCTACGACGACCAGGTCCCCCACCGCCGCCCCACCCGCACCCGCGATCTCCTGGACCGCCTGTACGACTTCTGGAACTGGAAGCACCTCGACCTGCGCCTGCGTAAGCGGATCCAGGAGATCCACGACGCCTCTCTCCACCTCGCCCCCTACGTACCCACCGACCTGCGCGGGCGGGTCGAGACAGTCACTCGCGAGCTCGGCCTGCCTTCGTACTCGGTGACCGCCTATCTCCTCCACACCGCCATCCAGCGGAAAAAGGGCTACGAGGAGCCCTGCAGGGATCAGCGCGAGTTCGAGGTCCTCCTGCAGGCGACGGAGGACCTGTTCACGACCACCTCGAAGCTGCTGCCGGTCGGGCACGCCATGCAGAGCTCGCTGCAGATGGATCTGATCAACCGGCGCTTCACCTCGACGCTGCACGCGTAACGCCGTTGAGCCGCCTTTCAATGGAAAGACGGCTCAACGGTTTTTAGTTTTTCACCCGGCGAGCAGCATCTGCAGGGCCGCCGTCGTCTCCTCCGGAGTCAGCGTCTGACCCGAGGCGATCTTCTCCCGCAACTGCGCGCCCGCCTTCTCGTCGTCCGTCATCCCGAAGTACGGATCCGGCCTGTGCGCGGCCAGCACTTGCTTCACGCCCGCCAGATCCGCCGACGACGGCGTGACGTACAGCGTCACCGGAGTCTGCGCGCTGACCGCGACCGGCGCATCCTGGGCATCGAGCGAGAAGAACGCCGCGAGCCGGACGTCCGGCCCGAGCGCCTCGGTGATCTCCTCCTGCAACTGGCCGATCTGCAGGTCACGCGACCAGGTGAAGCGCTGGCTGTCACCTCGGAAGGGGCACTTCGGGTCGACGTCGTCGCCCTCCGTCTCGGCGACGGGCTCGACGTCGTCGTTCATCAGGCCAGCCATGTGGTGTCATCCTCCTGTGCCGCCAGGACGTGCTCCAGGTCGGCGTAGTGGGTCCCCTTGATGTCCAGGCGGTCAAGGTTCGCCGCCCGCACCCCCTCGCCCTCGTTGATCAGCGCCTGCTGCTCAGCGAGAGAGAAGTCCTTCAGCGCCTGCCGCTTGAGGCCCGCCGTCATCGACGGCGTCAGGTCCGATGCCTCGTCCGTCGGCACCGAGCCGTCCGTCGAGGGCAGCGCCCCCTCCGGCTCGTCGTGCAGCTCCGCCTCCGTACCACCGGGCTCGAACAGCGCCGCCTCCAGGCCGCCGTGGGCCGCGTACGACTGCAGCGGGAGCTGACGGTTCCAGCCCGCCGGGTCCGCACCCGAGAGCGGCCCGGCCGACGCCGGGTTCTCCCAGGGCTTCCTCGGCGCCGTGGCGCCCGGCGTCTTGGGCAGCAGGTACGACGTCCCCGCCGGTTCCCCGAACGGCGAGTCGGCGATGGCCAGCGGCCGGATGCCCGCTACGCTCAGCGCCAGCAGCAGCTCCTCCCGGTCCTCACCGGCGGCCACGGCCGCCCGAGCGACGAGAGAGAGCGGCGCGGCGGAGCCGGTCGGCCGCGCGGCGGCTGTGGACGGCGCGAGCCGGTTCTGGTCGGCGTCGATGTCGTAGCGGACCACGAGGTTGCGCGGCACCCAGGTGGGCTTGTGCTCGTCCACGTGGACCTCTCGGCCGAACATGCCCCTCGACTGGGCCTCGTACTGCAGAGCCAGCGCGTGGGAGCACATGCGCCCGGCGAACCGGGAGAAGTCGTCGTCGGCGCCCCAGTGGTAGGCGCCCCACTTGCAGCCGCAGGACCAGGAGTGCGCGGCCGTCTTGCCGGGCAGGCGCTGCAGGCCGGTCTCGTAGACGTGGTGGTCGCCCTTGACCTCGCCGAAGACGTAGCCGTCGGAGGCCAGGGTGACGCGCAGGCGGCCCTCGGAGCGGATCCGCTTGGCCTTGGCCACCACGTCGCGCCAGGCGGCCGTGATGTGGAAGCGGAAGTCTATATCGGCGGCCGCTTTCACGACCAGGTCGGAGAAGAGCGAGGAGGCCTTCTTCGCCCACGGCGGCGCGTCGTCGGAGTCGTCGTCCTCGTCGTCACCGTCCGAGGAGCTTGAGTCGTCCTTGCTGGACTTCTCGTCGTCCTCGTCGGAGTCGTCCCCGTCGTCAGAGGAGTCGTCAGAGGAGTCGTCGGGGGCGTCGTCGGAGTCGTCGTCCTCGTCGTTGTCGGCGAAGGGGTTCTTGCCCGCCGTGACGTACTGGCGGGCCGGGTCCGGCCGCTCGACGAGGATCTGCGACAGCTCGGGGTAGTCGACGGCCGCCGTCTGCTCCATGGCCTCGGCCGTGATTGGCGCCGGGCTGAGCTGGGAGGCCGTGTACCGGCCTCCGCCGAGTCCTCGGTCCAGGACGACCTCGTACTCCTCGAAGCCGGGGACGGGACCGTCCTCGACGTGCTTGACGACACCGGTCACACCGTCGATCGTCTGCACGCGCTGCTCGGGCTTGTACTCCCAGTAGTCCTCGGAGTGCACGGCGAGCCGCTGCACCCCCAGCGTCTGGTGCTCCAGACGCTCGCTGCGCTCGAACTTGCCGCCCACCGGCGCCTCCCTCAACGGCCTGATTCCTTCAGCTCTTGGGGCTCGCCGCCGGTGGGGCGACAGCAAGGGCGCTTCAGCGGGAGGCGATGATGGAGACGGCCGCGATGATGAGGGCGAGGACTGGGATGATCCCCTTGTAGACGAACTCGCGGCGGCTCTGCCTGCGGGAGTCGGCCTGTGCGGCGCTCGACCGGAGTTGCTCGTCAGCCTCTTCCTCCCAGCGCTTGACGACCTCCTCCAGGTGGTCGATGCGGGTCTCCAGGAGGCGCTTCTCGGCCTCGAAGTGGTCGCGCGTCACGAAGCTCTGCAGGCGGTCCTTCACGTCGTCTATCTCGCGCCTGACCTCTGCGCGGGTGAGATTCGAGTCGCGCTCGATCATCCGCCACAGGTCGCCCAACGTCGCGGGGTCGGTCTGGCTCATGGGCGCAACTCCTGCAATCGGGTGGTGGTGTGGGGGGGGCTTCACCTCTTGAAGGTGATCGCACAAGCCGCAGACAGGGCGAAGGCCCGGATCGTGGCGATCACGACCCGGGCCTTCACAGCGAGTGTCACTTCTTGCGCAGCCCGTTCGCGACTTCGAAGGCGTACTGCCACGTCTTCGGGCCGACGCCGCCGTCGGCCGGGCCGAGCGCCGACAGGAAGTGCTGCTGCAGCGCCTTGACCTTGTCGAGGTCCTTCTGCGTCATGGTGTCGGACGGGCCGACGACGTACTTCGGGCCCCAGTTGCCCTTGGCCAGCCACTTCTGGAGCTGCAGCGCGTACTTGTTCCTCGCGCCGAGCTTGAAGTACTCGCGGCCGGGGAAGTCCGGGCACTTCGGCTTGCTCGGGGTCGGGGTGGTCGGGACCGAAGGCGGCTTGGGGACCTCCAGCGGCGCCCAGCGCCAGGAGGCGACCGCCTTGCCGCCGCGCGGGTCGGCGGGGTCAGCCGTGGGCGGGCAGACGTTGTCGGGGAAGTGCGGGGCGAAGTAGCCGACGACCTTGGTGGCGCGGCGGGCGGTGACGTGGCTCCAGACGCCGTTGCCCTGCCCGTTGTCCTCGGACCCGGTCTTGATCGAGTTGCCGCCCTTGGTGTACACCCAGGTCTCGTCGAAGCCGACGACGACCTCGGTGTGGCCCGAGTTGGACAGGTTCACCATGGCGCCGACGGACGGGTACTCGGACCACTGGCCCTGCTGCTTGGCCCAGGCGGTGAAGCCCGCGACGGACGCGGTCTTGGGGACGATCGCGTCGAGGCCGACGTCGTGGTACATGTCCCAGCCGAAGATCGCGCACCAGGCGACCCCGTCCCACCCATACTCCTTGCCGAAGATGGTGTGGTTGTCCCAGCCGTCGCGGCTGTTCCAGGTCTCGTAGATCTTCTCAGGTATGGACTGGACGTGGTCGACCAGGCGGCGCCAGTCGGGGGTCGTGGTCACGGGGTGCCCTCCCAAGGGGTGGTGAGATCTCACCCCTTGGGTCCCGGGGCCCCGGCCGGACAGCAGGGGCCCCGGGGCGGGCGCTACAGGATCTTCTTCACCCGGATGTAGGCGCCGGGCTGGAGCGTGATCGTTCCGGCGGCTGCGGCCTTCCAGCGCAGGCGCAGGGTGCCAGCGGCGGTGATGACGACGGTGCCCCGGGCGCGCACGAGGACGTCCGTGGCGGTCGCAGAGATCGAGGCGTTGCCGGAGAGGCCGTCGTTGGCGGTGGACCGGGCGATGGCCACGGCGGTCGGCGAGGTGCCGACCTCCAGGGTCACGCCGCTGCCCGTGCCCCAGGTGGCGGAGCCGCCGAGGGAGAAGACCGGGTACGCCGTGGTCGCGGAGGTCTGGGCGAAGCCCTCCACCTCGACCAGGTAGGTGCCCGGGTAGACCCACGGCCCCAGGCCGGAGATGTCGGCCAGGGTCGTGGACGTCGAGGTCCGGTTGGTGGCGGTCGCCAGCTCCTTGAGCGCCTGCGGCAGCTGCAGCAGACCGGCCTGGATGGTGCCGGAGTTGAAGGCGACGATGTCCCGGAAGATCGAAGTGTCCGCCTGCGTCCAGGTGATGTTGCCGCCGGTCGCGTTGTGGATGCAGATCTTCTCGTAGTAGTTCGGGATCGAGTCGTTGCTGTTGTTGTCCTCGATGATCACCAGGGAGTCGCCGGTGGCGACCTGCACCCACGACGACCGGAAGGTGTTGTTGTAGGCGCTCGCGCCGGTGACGAACGCCTTGTTGCCCGCCTGTCCGGTGTCGGCGGTGATGTAGTTGCAGTCGAAGACGTTGGAGTTGCCGTTGGCAACGTTGATCAGGACCTGGAACTGCTCCAGGTTGAGGTTGCCGATGAATTTCTGGCTCGCGGTACCGGCGGTGCCGCCCAGGTAGATGCCGGTGCAGCCGGTGGAGTTCGCCCCGGCCTCGAAGTCCACCCAGGTGTTCTGGTTCATGTTGCCGGTCTGCGAATCGACGTACAGGGCGTAGCCGCCGGTGCCGACGATCTCGACGAAGAACCGGCTGAAGATGCAGTCGCCCGCGTTCTGGATGCTGGAGTTGTTGATGATCTTGATGCCGTTGCGGCAGCCCTCGACCTCGATGTTGTCGAAGGTCGAGCGCCACGGCATGCCGAGCTCCATGGCCCACACCGTGTCGGTGGCGACGAAGCCGCCGTTGAAGCGCAGGTTGCTCCAGGCGCTGTGCCAGAACGAGATGTTGTTGGAGTTGGCGACGTTGTTCACGCCGACCGACTTGATGCCGATGCCCGAGCCGGAGATGAACATCCCGAAGTTGTCGAGGTTGACCTGGGCCCAGTTGCTGATCAGGATGCCCACGACGTTCGCGGCCACCGTCAGCTCGGTGACCTGCGGGCCGCAGCCCCGGACCGTGACCGTCTTGGGGTTGTTCTCGTCCAGCGTGCCGTTGATCGTCACCGACGCGGCGATGTTGAAGTTGCCCGGCGACAGCAGCACCACGCCGCCGCCCTCGGCCTGCACCGCGTCGATCGCGGCCTGGATCTCCACGTTGTCGGCCGTGCCGTCGCAGACCCAGTCCGCGATGATCTGGTCCGCCGCAGGGGCCGTCGAGGACGCCACGTACCGGCAGCCGGGCATCGCCCGCCCACGGCCCAGCGCGCCGCCGCCCATGTTGCTGCGCACCAGCGAGCCGGTCCCGGACAGGTCCAGGGCCCCGTAGCTCCAGGTGCCGTTGGTGACGATCGTGTTGTGGCTGATGTTGTTGTGGCCGCCCCCGCCGTCGGAGGCCTCCCGGATCGCGCCCCGCGAGACGCCGTTGGTGGGGTCCGAGGCGATGACGTTGTTCTCGATGATGTTGTCGGCGCTCGCGTACTCCAGGTGGATGCCGGACGCGGCGCCCGCCGTCCCCGCGTGACCGACCGAGAAGATCGAGTTGTTGGTGACGATGCACCGCTGCGCGGCGAGGAAGATGCCGGTACCGGCCAGGCCGTCGAAGTTGCAGCTGACGATCTTCGTCGACTTGGCGTCCTGGACGCGGACGCCGACGACGTCATGGCCGCCGTTGACGAAATTGCAGCTCGTGATGAACTGCGTGCCCGCCTGATCGAAGATCATCGACGCGGCGGTGGAACCGGACCCGCCGGACCCGCCCAGGTACTCGAAGTCACAGCCGATGATCTGGTTCTCGTCGCTGCTGTTCATCTGGATGCCGCGACCGGGGCCGGTCGACGTCATCGACTGGTCGAACAGGCAGCCGACGACCCGGTTGTTGTGGCCGAAGGCGCCGCCGGTCATCCCGCCGAGGTACAGGCCGTTGTCCCGGCAGGCGATGAAGTGCACGTTGTCGATGCGGCAGGCGACCGCGCCGGAGCCGTCCAGGCCGCCGGATGTGCCCGAGACGCCCTGTTCCAGGCTGTTGCCGTCGATGGTCAGGTCGCGGACGGTCACCCGGGTGTCGGCGCCCGTCATGGCGAAGACGTAGCAGTTCGAGGCCGCCTTGAGCTTCACCGACGTGCCCCAGCCGGAGCCGACGATCGAGTAGCCCTGACCGGCCGGGAGGACGATCGGCGCGCTGACCAGGTAGGTGCCCGACGGCAGGTAGACGGTCGTCTTGGCGGCGGCCGCCGCGTTGACCACGGCCTGCAGGGCGGCCGTGTCGTCGGCGATGCCGTTGCCCTTGGCTCCGTACTTGGGGTCCTTGGCGTTGAGCCAGTCCACCACGCCCGGCTTGACGGTGCGGGTCGGGCTGGTGGTCGCTCCGCTGACCAGCGTGCTGCCCGAGGCGACGTGCAGGGAGGTGTTGGTGCCGTCGTCGTTGAGGCCGTCCAGGAAGCCGTGGAGGTAGGCGGCGTGCAGGACGACGCTGGTGCTGCCGGAAACCACGGCGCCGTAGTCGGGGGACGGCGCGCCGGTGCCGTCGTCGTCGGGGCCGGGGTAGCAGGTGACACCGTCGGCGACGACCGGCAGGCTGGCCGACCTGACGGCCAGGCCCGCGTAGCCTCCGCCGCCGGAGCCGCCGTTACGGCCGTCGCGGCGCGTGGTGAGCGCGCTGAGGGTGACCGGCCCGTTGCCGGTGCCGTCCACGAGGACGCCGTTCCAGCCGTTGCGGTCGGTGGAGCAGGCCGACAGGATCGCACCGCCGGACCCGGCGCCGTTGCCCCAGCTGCCGGTGATCCAGAAGCCGTGGTTGCCGTTCCACTCCGCCCGGCAGGCGGACAGCGTGGAGTTCGCGACGTTCGTCAGCTTGAAGCCGCTCGCCCAGCAGCCGATCACCTGGACGTCGACCATCGTCAGGTCGCTCATGCGGGTGATCAGGATGCCGTTGCCCCGGCAGTTGTCGACCATCACCGAGTGCATGCGCCAGCTGTACGGGAAGACGTTGACGACCCCGGCCGTGACGATGCCGTTGTTCGACATCCGCCGGATCGTCACGTTGCGCAGCACGACGTTCTGCACGTTCCCGGCCGCGTAGATGCCGTCGACCGGCTTGGTGCCGTCCAGCGTGGAACCGTCGAGCATCAGGTCGTTCAGCCGCTGCTCGGCAGAGATGCTCGGGTACCCGCCGGAAGCCTGGTCCTTGAAGGTGATCAGCGCGGTGCCGGTGAAACTGGCCAGCGGCTGGATGTAGCAGCCCGGGTCGGTGAGGCCAGGCCCCGACATCAGGTTGGCGTGCGTGCCCTGGACGACGACGCCCGGCTTCACAGACAGCGTCGCCGAGGTCCGGTACACGCCCTGAGGCAGGTAGACGACGCCACCGGCCGGGCAGGCGTCGATCGCGGCCTGGATCGCCGTGGTGTCGTCCGTGGTGCCGTCACCCTTGGCCCCGTACAGCTGGTCCTTGACGTTGAGCCACCCCAGGACGGACTGCCCGAGCTGGGCCACCGTGGCGTAGTCCTGCGGGTCCACGCCGTTGGCCGCGCCGGTGATCCGCTTGCCGTTCAGGGGGACGTTCGCCGTCGGCAGCCCCACCTGGTGCAGCAGCGGCATCGGGTGGACGTGCCGGGCGTCGGCCGCCTTGCCGCTGGCTCCGGCCGCCCGGGTGCCCAGCGCCTGGATGTCGGTGTTGTCGCCGCTGATCGGCGTGGTCCCACCGCCACCACCGCCGCCGGAGCCGACGTCGGTGGGCAGCTGGCTGTAGGGAACGCGGCCGGAGCCGTCCAGGCCCGCGTAACCGCCCGGCAGGCCACGCTGGTTGACCGGCTGGAAGAAGTTGCCCGGCGCGAGAGCCTCGGCCAGCCGGGGCGCAGTGGCCAGGTCGACCAAGACGGCGTCGTACGGCACGGCGATGTAGTACGTCTGCGTGGCCAGCCCGGACAGCGTCTCGGTGACCTCGTAGGTGCCGCCCCCGGCCGGGAGCGTGCCCGGGTCGTTGGTGGCCTGCACACTCAGGGAGATCTTCCCGGCGCCGTCCAGCGTCGCCGTGTGAGGGCTTCGGTCGGCGATCTCTCCAGCGTTGGAGAGCACACCGACAAGCTGCAGCCGGACCGTTCCGGTGCGGGGGGCGTTCGATTCGTCGAGGTAGGTCCGGGTGACCGGGACCAGAGTGAACGTCATGCCTGCAGCTCCTCGTTGATCTTGGTCTCCTTGATGTGGCGGCGCATACCGACGTGACGCGGGCCCTGGTAGAGGCCGACAGCCTGCTTGCGCTGGATCGCCTCGGGCTCCGACGACTCGTCCTCGGCGTCCGGCTTGGGGTCGACCTTGAGCTTCGGCCGGTGCGTGTCGGCCAGGGCCTTCATCCGCTCGTGGTTCAGGAACAGGCCCGTCGGGTCATCCGGCGCGGGCCGGGCCGCGTATGCGGACTGCTTGGGCATGTCGGCGCGCGCCTCGTCGGACTCGTCCGGCCGCTGCTCCGCGCCGCCCGCGCCCTGGTCGGCGTCGACCGGCTCCGCCACACCGGTGGGGTCGGCCACGCCGCCGTCGGCGGGCATCGCGGACAAGTCCTGCATGGTCGGCGCGATCGTCGGCGAGGTGCTGATGGGGTCCATGCCGAGGATCGGGATGCGCAGCGGCGGCGTCGGCATCTGCATCATGTCCTGGTCCTCGGGCAGCGCACGCGGCTCGAAGTCGCCCCGCAGGTCGCTCGGGATCGGCAGGCCCTTGTCCTTGAGCGCGACGTAGATGGCCTTGCGGGTCTCCTGCTCGGCCACCGCCAGATCGACGGCCTCGTCCCTCGACTTCTCGATCTCCTCGTCGAAGTCGATGTTCACGTTGTGCAAACGGGTCTTCATCGAGATCGGCACACCGGCCTCGCGCAGCGCCTCGAAGAACTCATTCTGCGCGGACTCGTCCTGCAGCGACATCGTCTTGAACTGCAGGTCAGGGATGAGGAGCTTCGGCTGCTCGACGATCCGGCCCTCGCCGGTCTCCTCGTCGATCTCGTAGACCTCCTCCATCCTCACGTACCGCTTGCCGTTTCGCTCTTCGTAATCGAAGTGCTCCTGGGCCTCGGCGACGACGAGCGCCCGCTGGCGGTAGTGGGACTTGATGTACCCCTGGTAGTTGGTCAGCATCTGCGTGACCAGGTCGCGGTTGAGGGCGTCGGCCGCGTACGTCTCACCGGAGGACGCACCGGCCAGCATCGTCTTGGACAGGCCGAAGGTCTGCAGGACCCGGCCCTCGATCCGCTCGAAGTCACCGGAGAGGTCGGGGATGTCCTCCTTGCCCAGCACCGACTCCATCTCGACCGCGAAGTGGGTCATGATGATGCGGAAGTCGCCCGCCAGGGCCGCGTCCACGGCCTCCTCGAAGTCGGCGAGGTCGTCCATCGTCGGGATCCACGGCACGTTCGTACCGAGGTCCGACGCGCTGGCGCCGAGCTTGGCGTGGATGAGCGGGGTGTACAGCCGGTCGGCGATCGAGTCGACGGCCGAGTTGAGCATCTCTTCCTGGACCAGGGAGCGCATCGCCCGGTACAGCAGCGGGATGCCCCGGGGGTTGAAGGTGTCGGCCTCGAACTTCATCTGCCGCAGCAGGATGTTCGACACCGGCATCAGCGCGTTGTCGTCGGCGTAGTACGTCAGCTCCGGGTACGCCGCGATGAGCTTCTCGTACTCCCAGGCAGGCTGCCGGGTACGGATCAGCTCCTTCATGTTCTGCGGGAGCCGGATCAGGAAGCGGGGCTCGCGCAGGAACGGGCTCGGCTGCACCTCGACGTCGTCAGGGTTCAGCAGCTCCTCGTCGTCCCAGACACCGAGGTCCTCGTTGAACGTCCCCAGCGGCCACGCCTCACCGACCGTCCAGTACTCCCGGCCCATCTTGACCAGGAACTTCTGGTAGTCCAGGCCGTCCTCGGCGAGGAAGTGGTCGGTGTAGAACTCGGTGAGCCGCTCGTCCTTGCAGGTCATCTTCAGACCCAGCAGCGGGTACTTCGAGTAGATGTCCACGCAGGAGCCGACCAGCGGGTGCGAGATGTAAAGAAGTCGGCAGTACGCCCGCATCCGCGCCATCTGCGCCGGATCGTCGAACTGGAACGGCAGGTTGTTCTGCCGCCAATAGAACAGCGGGTCACGCGGCCGCACCGTGGCGAAGTCCACCGCCGGACCGGCATGGCCGCCGCCCGTGAACCCGGCCGCCCCCGTCTTGCGGCGAGCCACGCGCCGGTTGGCGCGCATCTCCGCCTCTTCGCCCGACTCGCCCGGCCGCGACGAGAACCGGCGGAACAGCCGGTCGATCCTCGACTGCTCGCCGTCGTAGTTCGGCCCGCTCGCGGCCCGCTGTGCCATGAATCCTCCTGTGGTGGCTCACCCCTTGGGTGTGGGCGGGCCGCCACAGACAGGGCCAGCACAGATCAGGCGGACGACTTGCGGGTGCGCCGGGCCTTCACCGGCTCGGCCACGGACGCCGTCGCGTAGCCGTAGGACGCCAGCTCGGCCGCGCGAGCCTCCTGGCCCTCGGGGAGCTGCGCCACCTCACCGGTGACGTAGACGACGCCGTCCAGCTCCAGCGTCACCAGGACCTTGATGGGGATGCTCACCGCTGACCTCCCAGGAGCCCGGCGAGGTAGTCGACATAGTCGGCCCGGCCCAGCGTCCGGCCGCCGGTGGCGCGGTAGACGGACTCCTTCTTCCCGAACGGGTTGCCGCCGCCGGAGTCCTCGTCGCCGCCGGAGTCGTCCGAACCACCGCCGTCGGAGCCCGAGTCACTCCCGTCGCCACCGAACGGAGGCCCGCCGCCGTCCTCACCGCCCTCGGCCCCGGGCGGCCCCTCCGCACCCGGCGGCATCGCGTTCGGGTCGTTGGGGTCACCGCCCGGCGGCATCCCGGGCATGGACGGGGGCGGCATCCCGGGGATCTGCACCGGCATCCCGTCGATCGACTGCGGGAAAGCCGAGTACATCGGCTGCACCCGCACCAGGAACGACTGATTGCAGAAAGAGCACTCCGTGTTGCCGTCCGAGCGGCCGATGACCTGCCCCGATCCACAGAACGGGCAGTGCGCGATCGTGATCCCGTCGCCGGACTGATGCGCCACCACTACGCGCAGCGTCATACCGCTCACCTCCACCCCCTACGGCGGCGCGAGCGGGCCCGGACAGCACGACGCCCCTCCGGGCCCGAACCGAAGGGGCGTTGCGTAGCAGAAAGCCTATGCGACCGGGACCGGCCTCGGTCCCACACCGTCGTAGGCCACCGCAAGCCCGGCGTCGATCAGCGCCTGGCCCAGCTCGGCGGTGTCCGCGAGGACCGTCGCCAGGTAGCGGCCGTACTTCTCCCGCTTGTCCTTCTGGGTCCGCACGGTGAACACCGGCCCGTGCTCGGCCACCCACGCCTTCGCGAACGCGGTGGCCTTGTCGCCGAGTTCGGTGCCGTGCTCGGCAGCATTGATGCCGAGCAGGCGCACCCGCTGCCGGACGGACACCCCGAACCCCAGGTCCAGCAGGAGGTCCAGGGTGTCGCCGTCCACCACCTTCTCCACGGTGGCCGAGTAGATGAACACCTACTGACCTCCGAAGATGATGTGCGGGATGAACCAGGCCGTCAGGCCCAGCCAGGCGATCACGAAGGCCGCCTTGCCGGGTTTGGTGCTGGTGTGGAACCAGGCCCGGACCCGCTCGGAGAGCGTGTCGCCCAGCTTGCCGTTGAAGACGCCGTACATCTCGTAGAGGAACGCGGTGCCGAGGATGACTCCCCAGGCCAGGTTCGGGTCCATGGCTGCTCCTAGTCGAACAGGGAGTGGTCGAGGCTGGCGCGGTGGGAGAAGCCGTGCCCGGCCGGGTCGGTCGGCAGCGACTGCTGGCCACCGGCGGGCGCTCCGGTGCCGGGGTGGGAGAAGTCGGTCACCGCCGACCGCACCGGCGGCTCACCCGTCCCGCGCTCGCCCGGCTCCGCGTGGGAGAACGGAATGCTCGAAGGGGTGCGCCCCAGCTCGTCCAGACGGTGCCCCATGTCGTCGGCATGCCGGTCGTTCTCGCCCTGCAGGTAGTTGGCGACCTGCTCCGGGTGCTCGAACCGGTCCCGGGCCGGGGTGTCCCACTTGTGGTTCATCTCGGCCTGGTCGCTGTTGAGCCGGTTCATGATGTCGTCGAACTCGCGGCGGCCCTGCTGGTCGTGGTGACGCTCGACCGCGTCATCGACGTGATCGGAGGCCGCGTTGTTCGTCGGCGCGATATACGGGGCGCGCTCCTCGGCAGCCGGGGCCGGGTGCGTCGCCGGAGCGGCCGGAGCGGCCTCCTGGCTCGGGCCGTGCCACCAGTTCTTCAGCCGCTCGTAGAACCCGGCCATCGTCGGCTCCAGGGTCGCGGCGGACGCCAGACCCCTCTCCATCTCGTCCAGGCGGTGGTGCACCGAGTCGAACGTGCCGGAGCCGCCGCTGGCTCCCGGGTCGCCCGCCAGACCGGTCGCGCTCTCCGGGAGCCCCTTCGGCATCGGGCCCGGCGTGAAGTTCTTGACCCGGTCGGTGATCGGGCCGTCGTGCGAGTGGGGGAACGACTCGTACGCCAGCGGGTAGGCATCGGCGTGCTTGCGGACGGCCTCGGTGGCCAGCCGCAGGCACTCGACCATCGGCACGTTCGGGTTCTGCTCGGCCGCCACGGCGGCCAGGCTCGCCGCGACCGTGTCCATGGCCTGCTCGGCGGCGGCCGTCACCTTCCGCTGGGCGGCCGTCTTCTGCGCGGTCGCCGTACGGGCCTGGGACAGCAGCTGCCAGCGCTCGGTCAGGTCGCCGGTCAGGTCGGCCAGCGGGTACAGGCGCTGAGTGGCGATGGCCTGCAGCTGCGGGTCCGCCAGCGCCAGACGGTTGATCAGGTCGACGTCGTTGGACGCCTGGTAGAGGAACTGGCCGACCATACGCTCCGCGTCGGCCAGCGCCGCCGTACGGGACAGCTCACGACGCTCGTGGTCGATGTCGCGGCCGGTCTCGTCCCACATCAGGGATGCGATGTCCATGAGGCTCAGGCGCCCTTCTTCTCGTAGATCTCCCACAGCTCGACCTCGGGTGCCTGGCGCCCGCTGTCCGTGAGATGGCGCCGGATGGCCTCGACGGCCTCCGGGAGGAGCAGGCCGTTCTCGCGCTCGGCCGCGCGCAGCAGGCCCAGGCAGCGCTCGGGCTCTTCCAGCAGCTCCGCCTGGGCCTTGATGGCCTCGCCGGTGCGTTCGAGGTAGCGCGGCGGCTCGTCGGGGTCGGTGGACAGGAACAGGGACTGCTCGCTGCCGTCCTCACGGCGCAGGACGACGATGCGCTCGCTCGCCTCGGCCTTGCGGCTGGCGTAGGCGAGGCGCCCCCACGCCTCCTCCAGGTCGTCCAGGACCTGATCGGTGCTCACTGGCCGCTCCTCTCGGAGAGGAGGCCCGCCTGGACCGTCCGGCGGAACGCGGCCGTCGTCGGGGACAGGCCGGATCCGGAGTTGTACGCGGACGCCATGCCGGAGTCGGGCACGGTGACCTTCTGGCCCTGCGGCACGGACGCCGAGGACGGCACGACCGGCTGCCCCATCGGCTCGGCTCCGTTGTAGGGGGAGGCACCGGCCGGGGCGGCCGCGTCCATGCCGCCCGCGAGAGGCCCGGGACGGCCGGGGCCGTTGATCGGGGTGTCACCGGACGGCGACGGCGACGTCGAGGGGTTGGTGGTGTCCAGGTCGATGCCGGTGGCAGCCTCGATGTGCAGGTAGGTGCCGTCGGTCGGCAGGGCCTGCGCGGCCGCCACCCGGTGGGTCAGCTCCCGGTGCGCCGCGATCCGGCGGCCCAGAGACGGCTCGACCTTGGCCAGCGCGGCGTGCGCCGACAGCCACGCGCCACGGCTGTGCGGGTTGTCGGTGAACCCGGCGTAGATACCGGCCTCCAGCTCCGGCGAGCCGGGCCGGACCACCGGGGTGCCCTCCATCCAGCGGGCCGCGTACTTGTAGCCGCGCCGGAAGTCCGGGTGCGCCATGTCCTCGCGCGAGGCGACCTTGCGCGAGGCGAACGCCGGGTGCATCCGGCCCGTGCCGTTGTCCCCGCCCATCGACACCGGCACGTCCTGAGCGGGCGCGGCCGGAGCAGCGGAGGTGTAGCCCTGGGTGTACGCCGGAGCGGCGTGCGCGTCACCGAACGACGGCTGCGCCTCGGGGTTGCGGGCGTCGGCCGCCCCGTTCCCGGCCTCGCCGACGTTCCTGGGCGGCGTGGTCGCAGGCGAGTTGGCGACGTTCGGCTGGGCGAACTGGTGGGGCTGCGTCCACTGGTCGGCCCGGCGCTGCATGGAGGCGTGCGCCTGGTGGCCGGAGGAGACCTGCCCGCCCTGGTCGTACTTGGCGTCGCCGGTCATGCCGTGGGCCTCGCCGCCCTCGTCCAGCGTCCACGGGAACGCCACCGTGGTCGGCAGCGGCGTCGCGTGCTGCTGGTCGTGGACGTCGACCGACTGCTGGACCTGCTCCAGGCCCGAGGCGGCCGTCTTCGGCCGCTGGGAGACGTCACCGGCCTCCTGGGTCTGCTCGGTCTCCTCCTGCGCCGGATCGGCCTGCGCAGGCGCGTTGTTGCCGCCCTGGGCCGGGACGCCCCCGGAGATGGAGTGACCGCCCGCCTGCTCCGGCGAGGAGCTGCCGCCACCGCCGGACAGGGACGGCTCGGCGCCGGGGCCGGTCAGCTGACCGCTGGAGTCGTGGCCGCCGGGCACCTCCGGGCTGGAGTTCCCGCCGCCCTGCTGCGACATCTGGATCGCCGGGGCCGCGCTGGAGGTCTCCGTACCGCTGACGCCGGTGTTGATGTCGGCGACCGGAGGCGCGAAGTTGTCGAACACGTCCGGAGGCAGCGGGGTCGGCTTGTTCGTCACACCGTCCGGCGCGGTCGTCTGCTGGACCTGGTCCAGGCCCGACGCGGCCTCCACCGTGACGGCCTGCGCCCGCAGGAACGTCGCGTAGCCGACGAAGACGTCCTCGGCCGTCCGCGCCTGCGTACCCAGGCTCGCGGCGACCTGACGGGCCTTGCCGACGGCCTGCTCCGTGAACTCCTCGCTGTCGGCCTTGACGAAGTCCGGCACCCCGCCGAACCACAGCGCGGCCTGCGCGATGAGCTGGCCGTGGTCGAACGGAGCGTCCGCGACCTCGGTGTCCAGCCAGTCGGACGCGCCGGTACCCCGCGCGGTCACGGAGACGACCGGCGTGAACGCCTCACGGATCGAGGTGTCGGCCAGGTCCGCCTCGCGGTCCAGCGCGGCGGTGCGCCGTGCGGCACGGTCGAACTCGTGGAGCTGGGAGACGAGCTTGAGCTGCTCGTCGAACGATGCGGCACGCTCGATCCGCGTGAGCAGCTCGGTGCGATCAGGGCTGGGCATGCTGTTCTCCTCCTGCGCGCCCGCGCGGCGCATCCGGCGGCGTACGGAACGGTCTTCGCGGGAGGGGTTGCGGCGTGCGCCGCGCGCAGCAGGACGCATCGGCTCGCGCGTGGATTCCTCGGCGGCCCAGGACTCGTCCGTCCACAGGTCGTCCGGCGCGTCGTGTCGAGCGTCGTACATGCAAATCACCCCTCCTTCCGCCCCTTGAGGGGGCCGAAGGAGGGGTGAGACAGGAAGAGGGACTAGATCAGTGGCCCTTCCAGTTCGGCAGGTGCGGGCCGATGTATCCGACGTGGATCTTCCCGGTGGGTCCGCAGGTGTCGTCGTAGAAGTGCAGCCGGGGCGCGCCGTGATTGCCCTGCCCGATCCGCACGTGCGCCCCCATGAACACCTCGCCCAGGCCCGGCACCTCGAACATCCGGGTCCGCTTGAAGCTGCTGCCAGTGCGCTCCAGGCTCACCTCGGAGGGACGGAACCAGGTCCTCGGGATCAGGGTCTTCGCCTGCGGCCACTCCAGGTACGTCGCGAAGTGGGGCAGCACCTGCGAGCCCTCCACCTTCTTCGCCGCGACGTAGGCGTCCAGCGCCTCCAGCGTCTCCCACGTCCGGCGCATCCACGACGCCGACGACGCGTGCCCGTACAGCTTCTGCAGTGAGTCCTGCACGCAGTCCAGGATCTGCACATGCTCCAGCAGCTCCGGCGCCAGCTCCAGCAGCTCCTGCCAGTTCTCCGGCCCCTTCGCCGGTTCCGGCACCTGCTCTCCGTACGACCGGCCCGGCACCTGCGCCAGCTGACGGCGAAGCCACCCCACCTCACCGGTGAGCCGCTCCACCTCGCTGTCGGACGCCTTGGCCGACCTCCACGCCTCCTGGGCCTGCTGCACGGCCTCCTTCGCCTGCCGGGCCAGAGGATGCGCCCGCATCTCCTGCAGGGCCTTCTCGGCGGCGTCCCGGGCCTCCTGGGTCTGCTCGGCCACCGCCCGCTCTTCGTCCAGGACGCCCCGCAGGTCGTCCAGCGCCTGCTGCAGTTCCTGGGCACGACCTATGGCCCGGTCCTTCTCCTCCAGGACCCGCGTGGGCGCCACCTGGATCTCCGGCAGCACCCAGTTCTCCCGCAGGTCGTTCACGCACCAGCGGGCCTCGGCGCCGAGGTGCGGCTGCATCGCCGCGTACCGGACGACGGCCTCGGCCGTCTCCTTCAGGAGCTGGTCCATGTCGCCGCCCGGGGGACGCCGGACGGAGTAGTCGCCACAGGACCACGACTCCTGGCGCGGGGCCGTCGGCAGGATCAGCGCGCCGCCCCGGATCAGCCGCAGCCTGCTGTCCGGCAGCACGCTCGGGGTGTTGACGAGCTGGTCCTGGTTCCCGAAGACACGCACCTCCAGCACCCGCCCGGACAGGGAGGGCGGCAGGTACTTGATGAGCGTGGGCTCCTTCTCGGTCTCCACCTCCTCGAACGGCCGCTTGTCGTGGGTGATGACCGTGATGTACCAGGAGGCCGCCGACAGCGACGAGAACATCTCCTGGTAGTGCTCCGCAGGCGCGTTCGAGGTCATGGAGTAGTCGATCAGAGGCAGGGACCCGGTGACCCAGTCGTACGGACGCGTGCCGCCGAAGACGGCCATCGGCGACGGCCAGTTCAGGTCCCAGGGACTGTCGGCCTCGGCCGTCAGCCTCCAGGCCACCTCGACACCCACCATTCCGGCGTCCAGCGAAGCCTTACTCAGCCCCATGAGGCCCACGACCGTCCTGTCCGGCTGCAGCTCCAGCCGGGCCTTGACCCGGGCGCCGTCCGGCGTGTGCCAGGCGGTGTCGAACCCCCACCACCAGTTCGGGCTGTCGGAGGGGGTGAACTCCCTCCAGTGCACGAACGGATCCTGCGTCAGGCGCTCCCGGATCGTCTGGAGGACGTCGGACGACTTCATCCGTCCTCCGCTGTACCAGACCGTGTCCGGGAGAGGCTGAAAGGGCCTCCGCTTCGCCATGGTGTTCTCCTTACGGTGGCGGTGAGTTGCATTGTGGTGGCGGCCACTGACAACCACTGCCAGACCAGAGAAAACCCGTAACGAAACGCAAAGATCAACGCATTTCGTAGCGCGATTCGGTAGGACCGAACTGGTTCTGGTAGTGGTTGCCTGCGTGCCCGTACGGCCGCGAGGGAACGGCCGACATGGGGATCAGACAGAGCTGGGCGATCGGCATCAGCCGCCGGAGCCGAATCGGCCTGCCGGACAGGTTGGCGATCTCCAGCGTGATCTGCCCACTGAACCCCGGGTCGATGAAGCCCGCCGTCACATGAACGGTCAGCCCCAACCGGCCCAGAGAGCTCTTGCCTTCGACCCTGGCCGCCAGGTCCGGCGGCAGAGTCACGCGCTCGACGGTGCAGGCGAGGAGGAAGCCCCCGGGATCCAGCAGCCAGCCGTCCTCGCCGATCTCACCGAGCGTGGTGTGCCGAGGCCTGATGTCCGCGACGTCGATCTCGGCCCACTTCGGCCCAGCGAGAGTGCGTACGTACTGATCGAGCAGCAAGTCCACCGAAGCGGGCTGGACCCGCTCCGGGTCGAACGGAGAGATGTCAAGATCTCCCGCTTCGATACGTTCTTCGATCTGCCAGTCGGCGAGCATGTGGTGGCCCCTTTCTCCACCCCATGGGGCCGCCGACCGGCAGCGGGACAGGCTCTACGCGGCCGCGCTGCCGACGAGCTCCGTGGCTACCACGTCGGCCAGCCGGGGGCGCTCGCGGGTGACCGGCTCCGTACAGGGCCACTTCGTCACCACGACCTGGAAGAACACCAGATCGCCCTCCCGCTCGGTCTCCACCTCGAAGTGGACGACACCGCAGCGCGAGCACACCTTGTTGACAGCCTTAGCCACGACGCGCTCCCGGCATGTTGCCCCAGGCCCAGAACCAGACGGTGATCGAGACGAGCGTCCCGACGAAGACGCCAGCACTGGCGTCCTTGACGATCCAGGCGGCGACGCCGGTGGATATACCGGCGGCGGCGCCGACGAACCTGCGCATCAGTCGTCACCCCCGCCGAGCGCCCAGGCGAAGATGAGCCAGACCAGGTCCCACAGTGCGTCCGCCACGCGGCACCACACCGCGACGGCCGCCAGGACACCGAGCAGACAGGCAACTCCCATGCCCATGCCCGCGTAATCGGCGATCCCGGCGGTCGCCCCGCCGACGATCGCACCAGCCGTGTACCTCACTTCGCCGACTCCTTCACCATCGCGGCGACCCGGTGCTTCGGGCAGCGCGGCCACCCGTCGTCGTCCGCCGTCCACCCCTCGGGCAGGAAGTCGGCCCGCTCGAACGTCGCCTCGCAGCAGCGGCAGGGGACCTGGGGCTCGGCGGGCGGAGCGGGGCGCAGGCGCTGGGCACGCAGCCGCGCGTCCGTACGGTTGATCTCGGCGTGCAGGGCGATCAGCTCGCTGACCAGAGTGGCCGTGAAGTCCCGCACGCAGTCCATGACGAGAGCGAGCGCGCGTTGGCGGACCCGACGGGGCGCCCACCTGAACCAGCGGCCCATGCCCTCCGAAAGGCCCTCCGCCAGATGGTCGGAGTACCACTGCAGCTGCCGCTCGCGCGACTGCCGCAGATGAGCCATGTCGGCCTCGTGGAGCTCCGGATCGGAGACCCGGCGCGCGGCGAGAGCGGCGGTGACGACGACGAGGTCGGCGTCGGTCAGCCCCCGGAAGTGCTTCCTGTAGGTAAGGGAGGTGCCCGGCGGCGAGTAGGAGAGGGTGACCGTCATCCCCTCGGAGAGGATGCGGCTGGTGGAAGTGGCGGTGTCAGTCATGCTGCCTTGACCCCCATGGCGGTGGTGGTGGTGGTGTGAAGGGGAGTGATGTTGTCGCGGGCGGCCTTCTGGCGCCGGGCGGTGTCGACGATCGTCTGCCAGGGCTCGCCGCACATCCGGCCCAGCGTCCGCTCGACGTCCAGGACGGCATCGGGCTCGACGCGGACCTTGCGTGCAGTGGCCTCTTTCAGGAGCTTCGCCATCTGCTCGACCTTGTCGCCGCTGGTACCCAGATTCAGGATGTCCAGCGGGTGGTCTTCCTTCCCGTACAGGAACAGCTGCGCGTGACGGGAACCGTGAGGCCGGATGCCCTTCTCGGTCCCGATCTTGCGCTGGTTGCGCCGGTAGTCGAGGTAGCCGTCGACCAGCGACACGAACGGCTGGGAGACGCCCATCAGATGAGCCAGCTGTCGGTGAGTCCACTGCCACTGCGGCCGGTCCCGGGCGGAGATGTCGTCGATCGCGGCGATGGCCACGAGACGGTGGGTCGCCCTCTCCGGGAGGTTCAGGTCATCACGTACGGCGAACAGGTCTTGCGGCTGTGCGGGCATGGCGGGTTGCCCTCTTTCTGGAGGTTCAGAGAGTGATGGCTGCCGTCAGGTAGCGGCGGTAGTCGAACACGGAGCGCAGGGTGAAGCTCTGTCCACCGTTGACCAGCTCCAGGGGGCCGACAAGGCCACGATCCCGGTTCCGCCGGGACCTCCGCACCAGGGTCCTCATCTCATCCTGAGTCAGCCCCAGCCACTCGCGCGCGAGGTCCGGAGTGAAGGTGTAGTCGTCGACCAGTTCCTTGCGGGGCTCGACGGACACGCGCGGCTTCGAGGGCACAGCGCACTCAGATGAAGGCATGGATGATCTCCTGGCGGGTGGAGATTGAAGAAAGTTGATCTTGCGGGCTGGCGGGCCTGCGCTCATCACTCTACACGCGCGTACCCGCCGGTCCAGGCATATGCAAGAAACTGACACTCAGTGACTTTTGCAGGCCAGAGCCGGACATGACGGAAGCCCCGCCCCCTGATGCTAGGGGCGGGGCTCCGGGGGACACTCTACGCGGCCTGGGCCATATCGGCGGCCGACAGCGGCTTGAACTGCTCGACGATTCGCCCCCGCTGCAGGTGCACGACCTCACCGCGACGAGTGACGTAGAACTTCCCCGGCGCACGATGGGCGAGGAACACCAGACTCTTGCCGCTCATGGGCTCCGTCTGCGGGACCGGCTTGCCGCCGTCGGGCGCGGCCCAGTGCAGGTACGAGTCGGCGAGCTTGCGCATGTCCTGGTTCTCGGCGAGCGGCACGTACTGGGTGGCGACCGGCTCCTTGATCTCGGAGTCCTCGAAGTCCCCGGGCTGCTCGATGGTGATGAAGCCGCCGCCAGCCTGCTGCTGGACGGCGCCGTCCTCGAAGACCTCGGTGAGGATGAAGTCGACCTGGGAGCCGTGGATGACCTCGGCGCGGCGGGTGATGGGGTTCAGGCGCAGGTAGGCGCTAGCGGTCGCCAGCATCACTTCACCTGGCCGAAGAGCGCGTGGGAGCTGCGGTTCACGTACTCGTCGAGGGGGGCCAGCACGACCTTGTACCCCCGGTACTTGCCCCGGTTGGCGTTCCACATCCAGGTCCTGCCGGACCAGTACCCGGCGTACATCCCGACGTGGTAGACGTGCCCGTCGCTGATGAAGATCAGGTCGCCCTTCTGGAGGGCGCTGCGGCTGATGTGGCGGCTGGCGTTGTACTGGGCCTGCGCGGTGCGCGGGATCTTCTTCCCGGCCTTCAGGTACGAGTACGAGATGAGCCCCGAGCAGTCGAAGCGGTTCGGGCCCGCCGCACCCCACTGGTACGGCTTGCCCTTCTGGGCGGCGGCGATGTTCAGGGCCCGCTGCTTGAGCGTGGCGGCCTCGGCCGGGTTGGCCGTGCCGAGCAGGAAGGAGGTGGTGAGAGTTCCCAGCGCGACCGCAAGGGCGGGCCGAGACATGGTGATGCTCATGACGATGTTCTCCTCGTGGCGGGTCGAGGGGGGCTGATGGAGTTGTAAGTAAGTGACGAGGCAGGGCAGTTGGCGGGCTGCCCGGCCGGTCAGTCCCAGGACTCGGCGATCTCGTCCAGGGTGAAGCTGCGGATGTGCCGAACGCAGTCGGCCCAGGCGTCCCGCTCCGAGATGGCGGAACTCAGTGCGCGGGCCTTGGCCTCCTTCAGGGTGCGGAAGACGAACTCCCCGTCGGGCGCTTCGTTCGTCCAGCGCATGTTGATCGCTGCGGCGTCCACGTCGATACGGATGTTCATCGGAGGCGTCTCCAGCTGGCCGAGCAGCTCGGCCTCGGCCGGGTGGCACTCCCTGCACATCTTGTGCGGGGTGTCGTAGTGCAGGCCCTGCTTGTGCTCCGAGGCCAGCATCGCGGCGTACTGCTCCGACATGTCAGGCCACCGGCTCGTAGCGCAGGACGTTGAACCTGCTGAAGAGGACGACCATGGCGCCGCTGGTGAGGTACCACAGGCTGCCCATGTCCCGGTTGACGACCCGGGCGCAGTGCCGGGCGGCCGAGCTGGCGGGCACGATGCCGAGGTCCTTGAAGTCGAGACCGTCGTCGGTGACCGTCTCGCGGAAGCGCCGGTGGCTCGGCGCCTCCTCGGTGACCGGCTCGTACCGGCGGGTGCGGCCGTCCTCGGTGGACGTCAGCTCGAAGGCGCCCCAGTCCAGGTCCCGACGGGTTGCGAAGCCGTGCGAGACGTTGGACGAGGTCTGCTCCAGGACGTCCTCTCCGGACTGGACCACGGTGTGGCCGTTGGCGTAGGTGATCAGGAAGGCGACGGGGATCTTCACTGGTCGCTCTCCTTCTTGGCCTGCTGCTCCGTACGCCAAGCCTTCAGATCGGCCGTCATGCGCTCCTTCGCCTCCCCGGGCATCCAGGAGTTGGGCAGGCCGGTGGGCACCCAGTCCTCCTTGGCGATGCCGAAGTGGTCAGCGACCCAGCTCTGCGCCAGCTCCAGGTTGTCGTCACGGCTGTCCTTCAGGTGCCCCCTCGGCGTAGCACGCAGGGTCTTGACCCTGTACCCCGGCTTGTCCTCAGGGCAGATGTAGACCTCGGTCCGGTGGTCCCTTCGGCCCATGGCGTGCATGTGCGCGGTGTGGAAGGAGATCACGGGGCACTTGTAGCGCCGGGCGATGTCGATCACGTTGTCGAGCTTGAGCCCCTCGGCCAGGTCGTCGGTGTACTTGCTCATCGCCCGAACCTGCCCAGCCGCTCGCCGTTCTTCCAGGCGTCGAGGTCGGACTTCTTCATGGGTCAGCTCTCCTTCAGCGTGGTGGTGATGGAGTCGAGGCAGGCGTCCGCGTCGGTAATCCGTCGCTGGATCTCGAACAGTGCCTGCAGCGCAGCCTCTTTGTCGGCTTCCAGCCGGGCGCGCTCGGCGCGCAGGTCGTCGCGCTGTTGCATCAGATGATGGCGCACGAGGTCTTCGAGGACGTCGATGCGGCGGCCGCTCGGACCGAAGTCCCGACTCCCGGGGTAGGCGCCGAGGAACTCCTTCTCGGTGGACCGGGAGCCGTCCTCTCTGAGCACCCAGTCGGAGTCGAGTTCTCCGATGTGGGTGTCCGCGAGGAAGACGTGGTACAGCACCAGGTCAGCACGGCTACCCCCCTGGAGACAACGCCGACTGACTTCGCGCAGGGTGACGGGAAGGCCGAGGACCTGGATGGTGACGGTGGGAGCGGGCGATGCGGTGCCCACGATCGTCACCACCGGCTCCGGGGGATCTCGTCCAGGATCTTGCGCAGGGAGTCGAGGGACAGCATCACGTACGGCTCGTCGTGGAAGCCGTCGGCGTCGTGGATGGCGAACGGGCCCTTGTCGGAGAACGCGTGGCCGGTGAGGAGGTAGCTCAAGGCTCCCGCGACGTCCAGGGGCGTGGCCTCCGGCTCCTCGCCGTCGCCCTGGGACTCATCGACCGCCGGGCGCTCCTCGCCCTGAAGGCTGGCGATGTAGGCCTTGGCGGCCGCCTGGGCGGCGGCCGGGGTGCCGTCAGTGCCCTTGATGACTTCCTGCAGGCCCAGGATCTCGGGGCTCCTCCAGTAGGCCCACGGGTCGCCGTCTCCGCCGTCGTTGCGCTCCTCCAGGGTGCCGTCGGCCGACAGGGTGTCCCTGGCGATGTTGACGCCACTGGCGTTGTCCTGCTGCCACTTGCGCTTGGCCACCAGCAAGATGCGGTCGTACTCGGCGGCGAGCAGCTTGTCGGCGTAGCGGCGCAGGCGGTGGCCGAGAGGGCTGTCCCACAGCTCCTCGTCGCTCATGCCGTCGTAGTCGGTGGTGGTGCGGTCGGTGGTCAAGGTGTTCCCCTTCGTTCCCTTGGCGGTGACCCCACTCTATGGCATCACGTGTCGCGTGTCTACGGGGTGATGCGGCTGATCTTCTGGGCCTCGACGGGCATGTACGCCATGCTGGCCGCGCACCGCTTACCGCGCTTGTTGTCGTGGGGCCGCACCCGGCTGGCCGAGTCGAGACCGACCTTCTCCGTACAGGTGACCTCGGGGCACCGGTACTGCGCTGCGGACTCCCAGTGATGGATGAGGGAGTCCAGCAGCACCACGTTGACCATGAGATTCGAGGGCAGTTCCTCGCGCAGCTCGTCCAGGGTCCGCTCGATGGCGTCGCGCCGGACGAGGCGGGAGAACTTCTCGATGGTCTTCTCCGGGCCGAGGGAGGCCAGATCCTCGGCCACCGCCTGCTCGTCGAACCCCTTGGTGGCGGCGGCAAGAGGGGTCGCCTGGACGACGAGCAGGCCTCGGCGGGCGCCGGTGTCGCGGTTCAGCATCGCCGACCGGGTGTCCGGCGGCGCGGGCATGATCGTCTGCCCCCCGGAGACCGGCGTCAGGTCCCACAGTCGCGTGTCCAGCAGGAACGCAGGGCCGGTGGACCGGCGAGCGGCCTCCCGGCGCTGTGCCTTCGTGGCGTACAACTCTCGCGGCTTCAGATCGGACAAACGCATGGCGGGCTCCAGGGGGTGACGTATGACAAGCGTTCCACCGTATCGCATCACTCGACGCCATGCAGTGGAGGAAGGGTGGATCAGGCTGCGTCGGGCAGGACCAGGACCTGACGGAAGGCGAGCACGGCGCGGACATCGTCACCGGTTATCCGGGTGCGCCGGGAGATCTCGTCGATGTCCACCCCGGCCAGCAGGTACAGGTCGGTGATCTCCTCGACCTTCGACCACGGCACGTCCGCGACGCAGAAGGGCTTGTGCTCCTCCTTCAGCTTGGCGCGCAGCTGCCAGCCGAAATCGGTCAGGTACAGGCCCCGGTTCGTGAACTCGGCGTACCCCTTCTCCCGCATGTCCTGGCGGACGGAGAAGCTGGAGGCGTTGACCCGGCCGTGGACGCCCTCTGCGTGCAGGATGGCCTGGCGCTCGGGGGTGGTCAGTCTGCGGGTAGAGATCTTCTTGGCCATGAGGACTCCTGGCGGTGAGTCGGAACAGTGAGTGCCTGGCGGGGCAGTTCGAGGCTAGCGCGAGACGTCCTCGGTGAGCCGGTTCTCGGCGATCTGGATTGCGTCGGCGACCTTGGCGGCCAGCGGCGGCTCCACGCCGCTCAGCGGCCACGAGCGCGCCTCGACGGACACCAGGCGGCCGTCCTCGCCAGTCACGGCGCGGGTGACGTGCCCCCGCGTAGCGCCCCGGGTCAGCTCCAGCTCGATCTTGCAGCCGTCGCTGCGCCGGGCGGTCAGGCGGATCGTGCCGCCGAGCCGGACGAGCGGCTCGACACTGGCGGTCATCTGGGACATGGGATACCTCCTGCTGCGGATCAGGGGGTGAACGACGGCCGCGCCCAATGGCGGTCAGGGCGCGGCCGTCGATGGATTAATGGAAATCCGTTTTTTACTTGCCGTTCCGCGCCTGCTCCAGACGCTTCTTCACCTCGGGAGGGATGGGGGTGGACTCCCGGAGCGCCTTCGCCTGCGGCGCACCCAGGCTGCTGCCCTCCAGCAGCTCCTCGAACTCGGCCGCTTCCGACCGCTGGCTCTCCGGCCGCCGGTCTTCCGGGCTCCAGTCGGCCGGGGTGATGCCGATCTCGGCGAACAGCACGCGCTGAGGGAGCTTGTCGGCGTCCTGCGTGGCCAGCGGCCCATACCAGGCCACCAGCTGACCGGTCGCCGGGCTGCGGAAGATGGCCAGCGACGCCGGGAACCGCAGCGGCACCGCGTACCGCAGCCAGTACTCTCCCGATCCTTCGATCTTCGTCGTGGCGGGCTTCCAGCCGTGCTCGGCCGCTTCCCAGCCTTCGGGGATGGGGACGATGAACATCAGCGTCCATCCAGCGTGGTCGGCTCGAAGTTCGACCAGGTGGCGCCGTCCTTGGCCTTGTGGGCGCGGAGCTCGTTGGCGACGGCGCGCCCCTTCTCGGTGAGCCGGAAGCGGGCCCACGGCATCAGGCGCCACTCGGTGAGGCCGGTCATCAGGCCCGGCCGGGGGTCGTCCTCGCCGTCGAGCGGGCGGCCGTTCGGCTTCAGGAAGTACGCGCCGTCCTCGCTCACCCCCGGCATGGTGATGGTGACGAGTCCGGCGTCGACCATGTCCATCAGGGCGTCGGCCTCGCAGTGCCCGTACAGCGTGACCGGCTCGTCGTTGACGCGCCGCAGGCGCAGGCCATACTTGTCGGCCGCGTCCTCGCTGCCGAAATCGGAGGTGAAGCGGCCCAGGGCGTAACCGTTGTCTCGCGCGGTCCACAGCATCGGCCAGTTCCGGGCCGACAGGGTCAGGCGGCGCCAGTCGATGCGCCCCTTGTGGTCGACCTCGACGCCCTCGACGTAGCCGAGAAGGCTCCAGTGGTCCTTGCCCCAGCGGTCCGGGGCGATCTGCTCGCGACCCTCGCGGTGCCGCCACTCCGGCTCGGCGGCGGCCAGCTCGGCGAAGGCGGTCAAGTCGATGCTCACGATGCGGTGCTCCTCATCTCTAGGCGTGGCTTCACTCTAGGGCATCACGTGTTGCGTGTCTACGAGTTCGGGAAACACGAAGGCCCGCCCCGGTGAAGGGGCGGGCCACCTGCAGGCAGGATTGTCAGCGGATCTCGCCGTCGTACACGCCGTCCGGGCCGTCGCCGACCTCGCTGTTCTCCTCCATGGCGTCGATCTCGGCCTGGTAGGGCTCCAGGGCGTGCTCCAGGGCGTTCTGGGTCACGCCGTCCGGGTGGTTCGGGCCGCCCAGCGCGTCGACCAGCTCGTGCTGACGGACGATGATGTCGCCATCGTCCACATGGGCCTGGGGGGCCACCTCCAGCCGGACCAGCTCGCCGGTGTCCTCGTCCCGGGCCACGTACAGCACCGGCTCCATGGCCTGGCTCGCCAGCAGCTCGCGCAGGTCGCCGGTCGTCAGCTTCAGCATCTCGTCGTACTCCCCTTCGTAGCTCGGCCAGCTGTCGCCAGCCTCGTTCTCGTGGTCTCCGTGCTTGTGCGGCCGCCGGGTGCACCTCGTGGAGCCGCAGACCGGATGGTCAGTCACGGCGTCACGTCAGCTTCCGGCTGCTCGCGCACGACTCACACTGGCCGAGGTCGCCCTGGTGCTGGATGCCCTCGTGGTCGAAGTGGTAGTCCCGGTCGTGAGGCTGGTAGGCGGTTCCCTCCAGGAAGCCAGGGACCTTCTCGTAGCTCGCGTCGTAGCGCCAGCCGGAGCCGTCGAGCTTAGGCACGGTCGTCCTCCTTCATGACGGCCAGCAGGCCGCGCAGCTTGGCCAGAGGGATCGTGTCGCGATGCCGGTGGTCGATGTCGACCCCGGCCTCCTTCAGGTCGGCCAGCAGCTGCTCGCGCTCCGTCGCTTCCGCGTGCTGCTCCGGCGTGATCAGGCGCCGGGCATAGCCGTGGTTCTCCTTGGAGACGCCGGTGGTGCGGCTGAACGGTTCGCTGGCCTCGCTCGTGTGGCCCTCGTAGCAGACGTACACCCAGGCGCGGCCGACCCGGGAGACGGTGACGCGCCGGGGCTCCCTCCTGGAATCGTCCGAGTCGAGGACGAGCGGGTCGCCCTTCTTCAGGTTCTCGGGCAGGGACATGGTCAGGCCTCCAGGACAGTCATGTGGCCGTACTCGTTGACCCGGACAGTGAGGCCGTCGGTGGCGAGGGCGGCGCGTGCGGTCTGCATGATGCCGTCCCGCTCGGCCTGCCGGGGCGCGTCGGCGAGATCGCTGCAGCCGAAGATGGCGACGTTGACGTACTTCCGGCCGCTCGCGGCGATGTAGAACCCGGCGGCGGCGACGCGGAATCCGGCGTCCAAGCTCTCGTCCTCGACGATGTTCGCGGCCGGGACGTCGGCGGCGCCCAGGACGCGGGTGACGCGGTCGGGCAGGGTCTGGGTGCTCATGGTTCTCCTAGGCGGGAAACAGCGGCCGCGCCCATTGTGGTGGGCGCGGCCGTCGGGGGTGTTACAGGGTCAGCAGGACTCGTCGAGCTTCACGGAGTAGATCGCGACGCGCAGGGTGGCCGGGTGGTTGCCGGGGCCGGGCACCTGGCGGCACACCTTCCAGTTGGAGTTGTCGATGGCCCAGCGGTCCTGGCCCGAGGCGTCCTCCTCGTTGGCCATGAAGCCCGCCGCGTGCAGGGCGGGGATCGCCTCCGCGTTGGTCATGCCGACCACGTCCGGCACGTCGCTGCTGGCGGCCTCGGCCGCCTCCGAGGCCTCGTCGATCTCCTTCTGCAGGTCGTCCTGGCCCTGCTTGTTGTCCTTCTGCAGCTGGTCGAAGGCGTCGGCGGCCGACGGGGTCGCGGTGACCGTCACGGCGGGCTTGGCCTCGGTGTCGGGGCTGACCGTGTCCTTGCTGTTGTTGGCGACGGTCCCGATGACCGCGAGGACGGCGACGCCGACCCAGAAGCCCTTGCGCTTGTAGATGGGCTTCCGGCTGGCGGTGTTGTCGTTCATGATCCCCCCTGGGATACGTGGGCTGCTGCGCACCGTGGTGGTGGAACGCATGGTGTCCGCCCCGGATGATGAATCCCGAGGCCCCGTGGAACAGGCGGGGGCGGACCGTTGTTCAGCGGCGGCCGACGACGTCGGCCAGGTTGTCCAGCACGAGGCGCAGACTGTCGAGCGCGCCCGAGAGGGCCTCGGCGTCGGACGGCGGCTCGGCGACGGGCGCCGGGCCCG
>NZ_JBVKBD010000019.1:0-108330 GCF_055657365.1 Streptomyces sp. NPDC107559
GCGACGGCGACTCCTGGGTCCTCAACGGCGTCAAGCGCTGGATCACCAACGCGGGCGTCTCCGAGTACTACACGGTCATGGCGGTCACCGACCCGACGAAGCGCTCCAAGGGCATCAGCGCGTTCGTGGTGGAGAAGTCCGACGAGGGTGTCTCCTTCGGCGCGCCGGAGAAGAAGCTCGGCATCAAGGGCTCGCCGACCCGTGAGGTCTACCTCGACAACGTGCGCATCCCCGCGGACCGCATGATCGGCGAGGAGGGCACGGGCTTCGCCACCGCGATGAAGACGCTGGACCACACCCGTATCACCATCGCCGCGCAGGCCCTCGGTGTCGCCCAGGGCGCCCTGGACTACGCCAAGGGCTACGTCCGCGAGCGCAAGCAGTTCGGCAAGCCGATCGCGGACTTCCAGGGCATCCAGTTCATGCTCGCCGACATGGCGATGAAGATCGAGGCCGCCCGCCAGCTGACCTACGCGGCCGCCGCGAAGTCGGAGCGCGGCGACAAGGACCTCACCTTCCAGGGCGCGGCCGCCAAGTGCTTCGCCTCGGACGTGGCGATGGAGGTCACCACGGACGCCGTGCAGCTGCTGGGCGGTTATGGCTACACCCGTGACTACCCGGTCGAGCGCATGATGCGCGACGCCAAGATCACCCAGATCTACGAGGGCACCAACCAGGTCCAGCGCATCGTCATGGCACGCAACCTCCCGTAAGAACCCGGCCACTCCCGGTTCACCGTCGCCCTCCGCCCGTTCCCGCGGAGGGCGACGTTCGCCCTTTCCGGGCCGCGACGCACGGGCCTAGGCTGCCCTCGGAGGTGGTCAAGTGGCCGTGAAAGAGGGGGAGTTGACGGACCCGGCGATTCCGGCGGAGTCCACGACCGTGGTGGTGATCGGCGCCGGCCCGGCCGGTCTGACCGTCGCGAACCTGCTGCGGCGCTGCGGTGTCGACTGCGTCGTCCTGGAACGCCGGACGCGCGCGTATGTGACACAGCGTCAGCGTGCCGGCATCGTCGAGACCCGCGCCGTCAGGATGTTCGACGCATGGGGGCTGGCCGACCGGGTCCTCGGCGGGGTCCCGTCCGACGGCACCCTGGAGTTCCGGGTGGACGGGGAGCGCCACCTCGTCTCCGACGCCGACGGCTCCGACGGCCCACAGGCCCGTATCTGTCCGCAGCAGGTTCTGGTCCAGAAGCTCATGGCCGCCTACCTCGACGACGGCGGAGACCTGCGCTTCGAGGCCGCCGACGTCTCCCTGCACGACCTGACCGGCGACCGGCCCGTCGTCCGCTACCGCGATGCCGACGGCGAACTCCGCGCCGTCGCCTGCGCGTTCGTGGCAGGCTGCGACGGCGACCGCGGCGTCAGCCGCGCCAGCGTGCCCGACGGTGTCCTCGCCGCGCACGCCTTCGACCACGGCATCGGCTGGCTCACCGTCCTCGCCGACACCCCGCCCCCGCCCCGGCCCCTCCTCGCCGTCAGCCGGCACGGCTACGCCGCCCACTTCTCCCGCGGCCCGCACACCAGCCGCTACTACCTCCAGTGCCCGCCCGACGACGATCCAGGAGCCTGGCCCGACCCGCGCGTCTGGGATGCGCTGCGCACCCGGCTCGGCGACCCCGCCCTGCCGTCCGGCCCGATCACCGACCGGGAGATCTTCCGGCTGCGCAGCCTCGTCCACGAGCCCATGCAGTACGGCCGCCTCCACCTCGTCGGCGACGCGGCGCACATCGTGTCGCCGATGGGCGGCAAGGGCATGAACCTCGCCCTCTACGACGCGGACCTGTTCGCCCGGGCCGTCCGGGACTTCGTCCGCGACGGCGACGACAGCGCGCTGCGCACGTACTCCCGGCGCTGTCTGCGACGCGTCTGGAACGACCAGGAGTTCTCCCACTGGCTGACCCGGACGCTCCATGACGCGGGAGACGACACCGACGCGGGGTCCTTCCACCGCGGCCTCGCCCGGGCCCGGCTCGACCGGCTCTTCAGCTCCCGGGCCGCCGACGGCGCCTTCGCGGAACTCATGGCGGGCCTGGACCCGGAGGCTTCGACCGCCCTTTGACCGGCGCCGTTCCGGCGGGCCGGCCCCCTGCTGCCGGACCCGGCCCGCCCCGCTCGGGCCGGGTCCGGATCCGGGCAGGCCGTCCGGGATCAGCCGACGAGCAGCTGGGCCTTCAGCCGCCGCAGCTCGCCCGGGTCGATCCCCAGGGCCTTCTTCTCGTACGACGCGAAGGAGCCGTACTTGTCCTTCACCTCGGCGAAGCCGGAGTTGAGGTACTCGGCGCGTACGTCGAGCATCGGCTTGTAGACCGCGGCCTGGTCCGCGGGCATGGCGGCCAGGGTGGCGGCGTTGACCGCGGCCCGGTAGGTGTTGGAGGCCAGGTAGTCCGCCACCACCGTCTCCCGCGGTACGCCGAGAGCGGTGAGCAGGGTGGCGCTGGCCCACCCGGTACGGTCCTTGCCCGCCGTGCAGTGGTACAGCGAGCCGTCGGCGTCCGCGATGATCCCGGCGAAGACCTTGGAGTAGGCCGCCTTCGCGGTCGCGCCGCTGACCATGGCCTTCTCGCCGTCGACCATCATCTGCGCCGCGCCCTCGGCCGTGGTCGGCATCGCGAAGACGGCGGAGTCGTCGCCGATCACGTTGGCGACGACGTACCGTGCGCCGGACGGCACCCGGTCGGGCGCGCCGGTGCGCTCGGAGGTGGTGCGCAGGTCGTAGTCGACGGAGATGCCGAGCCGCTCGAGCTTGGCCAGGTCGGCGGTGGTGAGCCGGTCGAGCGCGTCCGAGCGGTAGACGACCCCCATCTTCACCCAGCTGCCGTCGGCGGTGCGGTAGCCGCCCGCGTCACGGAAGTTGGTCGTGCCGTCCAGCTTGATCAGCCGGTCGGCGAGGTGGAGGCCGCGCCCGTGGTCGGGGACGAGGTCGAACCACTGGCGGTCGGCGGCGGGCAGACCGGTCACGGTGACCGAGCCGGTGGAGCCGCCGGAGGCGACGGTGCGGCCGTTCGCGCGGACGGCCACGTGGCGGACGCCGGGCGCCTTCCAAGTGATCTTGTACGAGCCGTCGTTCTGCGCGGTCACCTCGGCCGTGGTGAACGGAATGTGCCGTGCGGAGTGCGCGCTCGCTCCGGCGTGGGTCGGCGCGGCGGCCGCCGCGCCCGCCGTCAGGCCGGGGAGCATCAGGGCGGCCGACAGGACGGAGGCTGCCTTGACACGTGTCATGTGAGTCATGGCTGGAATCGTTCGCCGGTTCGAAGAGTGTCTGTGCAACGCCGGGTGAACGCCGGTCGTCCAAGGGTGGGAATGATCATCCGAATCCGGCATTCCGGGTACGTCGACGCCGTACGGGCCGCCGGATGGGGGCCGCCGATGCCGCACGCCGTGCCGGCCGGACACCCGGGCGGCCACCGGCACCGGCCCCACCGGCTCCGTGAGCCCCGCGACCTGCGGCTCGCCGGTGCTGGCGGGCGAGGGCCGGGGAGGGCTCGTAGATTGGAGGGGTGGAGATCCCGGCAGCCGACGTCGCACAGGCGGCCACGGGGGAGGTCGACTACGCGGCGCTGTTCGCCGCCACGCCCAGTCCCTATCTGGTGCTCACCCCCGATCTGGTGATCGTCGGTGTGAACGAGGCCTACGGCAGGGCGACGGGGCGGACGCGTGACGAGCTCATCGGCCAGTATCTGTTCGACGCCTTCCCCGACAATCCGAACGAACCGGACGCGGACGGGGTGCGCAACCTGACGGCCTCCATGGAGCGCGTACTGGCCACCCAGGAGCCGGACGCGATGGCGGCGCAGCGCTACGACATCCCCGTGGTGAGCAGGCCCGGGCGGTTCGAGGAGCGGTGGTGGTCCCCGGTCAACACGCCTGTGCTCGGGCCGGACGGCCGCGTGGCGTGGATCATCCACCGGGTCGAGGACGTGACCGCCTTCGTGCAGGCCCGCGGACGGCGCGGCCGGTCGTCGGCCGGATCGTCGAGCGAGCGGGAGGAGGCGATGGAGGCCGAGCTCTACATCCGGGCCAAGGAGTTCCAGCGGCTCAACGAGGAACTGCGCCGGGCCCACGACCGTGAACGGCAGGTGGCGATCACCCTTCAGGAGGCGATGCTCCGTGCCCCGGACCTGGCCCGGCACCCGAACGTCACGGTGCGCTATCTGCCCGCGGTCGGTTCGCTGAACGTGTGCGGTGACTGGTACGACACCGTCGATCTGGCCAACGACCGGTTCGCCGTCGCGGTGGGTGACGTGGTGGGTCACGGTCTGGAGGCCGCGACTGTCATGGGCATGCTTCGCAGCGCGCTCTCCGCGGCCAGTCGCGCGGTCACCGGACCGGCGCAGGCCATGGAGGTGCTCGGCCTCTACGCCCGTTCCGTGGAGGGCGCGCTGGCCGCCACGGCGGTGACCGCGCTGATCGACACCCGCTCCCGCCTGATCATCTATTCCAGCGCCGGTCATCCGCCGCCGGTGCTGATGCACGGGGACGGCTCCAGCGAGCTGCTGGACCAGGCCACCGATCCACCGCTCGGCGCCCGGCCCGAACACGTACCGCGCCCCCAGGCCGGCACCGGCTACCATCCCGGCGACACGCTGGTCCTGTACACCGACGGCCTGATCGAGCGTCATGACGAGGACATCGACGTCGGTCTGAACCGGCTGACGGATGTCCTTCGCGACTGCTGTGTGGGGCTGGACCCCGAACCGCTCGCGGACACCCTCCTGGCGCACATGGGGGTCAGTCACGGCGCGCGCGACGACATCGCGCTGATCGTCGTACGTCTGTGACGCCCGCGCCCGGCCCCGGCGCCGTCCGTGTCCGTCGGGGCGGCCCGTCGTCCGTGGCCTCAGGGCCGGTCGTCGGCCGGATTCCGGCGCAGGCTCCGGCGGGCCGAGTCCGCCGCCCGCTGCGCGCGGGAGACGACCGTGTCCTCCTGGCCGGGCCGCCAGATCAGGTCCAGCAGGAACAGCGCCAGCACCAGCCATGACGCCACGGCTTGCCCCGTCTCCCCGGAGTGCGTGTCGTACAGGGCCAGCACCAGGGCCAGCGTGGCGAGGCCCGCGACCACCCACCGCCTGATCCGGTCCTGTTCGCGAACGTTGCGGAGGGCCTCGGCGTAGTCGATCACCGCGGGTGCCAGCCGGGGGTCGCCGAGGTCCGCGCCGCGCCGGGTGGCCCGTACGACGGCTGCCCGGTCGGCGGCGTCCAGCTGTGCGGCCCCGGGCCACGCCCTGCCCATCCGCCGGGCTGTCCGGATGCCGTGCAAGGGGCTCAGCAGCAGGAACACCACGACAGCGGCGATCCAGAAGCCCGACTCGACGACGGCGAAGGCGCCGAGGAACAGTCCGGTGGGGATGCCGGTGCCCAGCGCCCGGCGCGTCGGGCCTCCCTGCCACACCCAGCCCGGAGTCAGAACCACGAAGTTCATCGTGGCGAGCGTCGATTCCGGAAGCAAACACCGCACCGGCGAGTTGGCGCGGACGGGCGTATGCCCGGCGGGGGAAGGGGCGCGCGATCCATTTACAGGACTGTCATGCACCTGTAGTTTCCGCTGCAACAAATTTCAGGAACTTGCCGGTTCTTCTTGCATCAAGGGGAAACCATGAAACCCGCACTCATGAGTCCCGCAAGACGCAGACCGCCGCGCGGAGCGCGGCTGCCGAGCCGACTGCGCCGCCCGCTCGCCCTGATCGCGGCGGCGGCCGGTCTGTCGGGCCTGCTCACGGGGGTGCCGGACACAGGCCGGGTCGCGCTGGGAACCGCGGCGGACACGGCGAACACGGCCACCGTCTTCTACTACACGAAGACCAAGAACTGGTCCTCCACCTACCTCCACTACGCCCCGGACGGCGGTTCCTGGACCACCGTGCCCGGCGTGGTGATGGAGGCCGCGTGCACGGACTGGGTGAAGAAGACCGTCGACCTCGGTTCGGCCGCCGGCCTCCAGGCCACCTTCAACAACGGAAGCGGCACCTGGGACAACAACGGCGGCAACAACTACGCGCTGGGCACCGGCACCATCACCGTCAAGGACGGCGTGATCGCGCACAGCGACCCGTGCGCCGACACGGGCACGGGCAGCGGCAACCAGGCCACCGTCTACTACTCGACCGCCACCTCCGGCTGGACCACGGCCAACATCCACTACGCGCCCGCGGGCGGCTCCTGGACGGCCGTCCCCGGCGTCGGCATGGAGAGCGCCTGCACCGGCTGGTGGAAGAAGACCCTCGACATCGGCACGGCGACCTCGCTCAAGGCCGCTTTCAACAACGGCAACGGCGTCTGGGACAACAACAACAGCGCCGACTACACGATCCCGTCCGGCACCACGACGGTGAAGGACCGGACCGTCACCGCCGGCGCCACGGACCCCTGCGCGGCCCAGGCCCCCGACACCCAGGCGCCGACCACACCCACCGGGGTCACCGCGAGCGCCGTCAACACCTCGGTGGTGGTGAGCTGGAACCCGGCGAGCGACGACACCGCCGTGACGAAGTACCAGCTCACGCGTACGGGCGGCACGAAGGGCACCGTCGTCACCGATGTCGGCTCGACGGTGTACTCCGACACGGGCCTGGAGGAGAAGACCGCCTACACCTACACGGTGAAGGCCGTCGACGCGGCCGGGAACACCTCGCCCGCCTCCGCCGCGGCCACCGTCACGACCGGGGAGCAGGCGCCCGCGCCCGCGTCGGGGACGCCGCTGGGCACCGACCCGCGCAAGGACCCCATCTACTTCGTCCTCACCGCACGCTTCTACGACGGTGACAGCTCCAACAACCGCGGCGGCAGCCAGGACGTGAAGTCCGGCAACGCCGCCAACAACGACCCCATGTTCCGCGGCGACTTCAAGGGTCTGGTCGACAAGCTCGACTACATCAAGGCCCTCGGCTTCTCGGCCGTCTGGATCACTCCCGTGGTCCTGAACCGCTCGGACTACGACTACCACGGCTACCACGGCTACGACTTCTACAAGGTCGACCCGCGCCTGGAGTCCGCGGGCGCCTCCTACCAGGATCTCATCAACGCGGCCCACGCCAAGGGCATGAAGATCTACCAGGACGTCGTCTACAACCACAGTTCCCGCTGGGGCGCGAAGGGCCTGTTCACCCCGACCGTGTACGGCGTCCGGGACAGCCAGTGGAGCTGGTACTACGACGAGAAGAACGAGGGGTTCGAGTACGACGGCCTGACCGTCGAACCGAAGTCCGGGAAGTCGTACTACAACGGCGATCTGTGGTCGACCGCCGAACCGTCCGGCAACACCTGCCTCAACTGGGGCAAGCCCACCGGCGGCGAGAGCGCCGAGGGCTACACCCTCTACAACTGCCAGTGGCCCAGTCCCACTTCGGGCATGTTCCCCAAGGCGTACTACCACCAGTGCTGGATCGGCAACTGGGAGGGGGAGGACTCGCGTTCGTGCTGGCTGCACGAGGACCTGGCCGATTTCAACACCGAGAACGCCACCGTCCAGAACTACCTGATCGGCGCCTACGACAAGTACATCGACATGGGCGTGGACGGGTTCCGCATCGACACGGCCGTGCACATCCCGCGCGTCACCTGGAACCGCCGCTTCCTGCCCGCCATCTACGACCGGGTCACCCAGCGGTTCGGCACGGACGCCGCGAAGAACTTCTTCGTCTTCGGCGAGGTGGGCGCGTTCGTCAACGACAAGTGGAACCGCGGTTCGGTGAACCACTCCGCGCAGTTCTACACCTGGAAGGAACGCAAGGACTACAGCGCCGACGACGAGACGGCCGCCATCGAGCAGTACAACTACGAGGAGCAGCTCGGCACCGGCAACCAGCCCACCTCCACCAACGCCTTCCTGAGCGGCAACAGTTACCACACCCCGGACCGCAGCCAGTTCTCCGGGATGAACATCATCGACATGCGCATGCACATGAACTTCGGCGACGCGCAGAACGCCTACAACAACGGCAAGGACTCCGACGACTCCGTCAACGACGCCACGTACAACGTCGTCTACGTCGACAGCCACGACTACGGCCCGAACAAGTCGAGCACCCGCTACAGCGGCGGCACCGACGCCTGGGCCGAGAACATGTCCCTGATGTGGACCTTCCGCGGAATTCCCACGCTGTACTACGGATCGGAGATCGAGTTCCAGGCGGGCAAGCAGATCGACTGCGGGCCGACCTGCCCGCTGGCGACCACCGGACGCGCGTACTACGGCGATCACCTCGCGGGGAGCGTCACCGTCTCCGACTTCGGCAAGGTCGACGCCGCGAGCGGCGCAGTGGCCACCACCCTCTCCCAGCCCCTGGTCAAGCACCTCCAGCGGCTCAACCAGATCCGCCGGGCGGTCCCGGCCCTGCAGTCGGGCCAGTACTCGACGGACGGCATCAGCGGCTCGATGGCCTTCAAGCGCCGCTACACCAGCGGGTCGACCGACAGCTTCGCCCTCGTCACGGTCACCGGCGGCGCCACCTACACCGGCATCCCCGACGGCACCTACCGGGATGTCGTCACCGGCGACGTCAAGACCGTCACCGGCGGCTCCCTGACCGTGGCCGCACCCGGCAAGGGCAATCTGCGGGTGTACGTGCTCAACGGCCCCGGCAAGATCGGAAGCGACGGCCCCTATCTGAAGTGACACCGGCTCGACCGCGGTGGTGACCCCGGCTCCACCAGCGGCGGGTCACGTCCGTACGGCCCGGCGGCCGCCTCACCCCACGGCGAGGCGGCCGCCCTCGGTCACGGCACCGACAGGGCACGCGTCGCGCGCCCCGGCCGACAGCCGTGGGCCGCCCGTGACGCGGTGGAGCGGCCGAATCGCCGTGTTGTCCCTGGGGCGGCCGTCGCCCAGGCTGCTCCCGACCAGGACCACAGACGCTTCAGGGGAGGCTACGGAAGCCGTGCTGCGTGTCCACTTCACCCCCGAGGACCTCGCGCGGGTCCGGATGGCCGGCGCGCCCGACCCGCTCTGGGAGATCACGTGCAGTCTGCACCGGCTCCAGACATCGCGGGGCCGCTGGGCGTTCGCCGAGTGGTACCGCGAGGCCCGGGCCGTGCTCACCGGCACCCCGCTCGGTGGCGCGGTACGCCGGCTGCTCGTCCCCGTCCTGCCCCGAGCCCCCTACCTCCCGGACTTCCTGACGCCGCCCGAGGCCGACGACGGGCTGGAAGCGGGTTTCGCGGCGATCGTCGACACCCCGCCCGACCGGGTCGCCCAGGAGATCCGGATGCTGGACGACAGCAGCGGCGCCCCCGCCTGGGCCGCACGCCTGGTGGAACGCGGAGCCCGCGAGGAACTGGTCAAGCTCCTGCGCGCCTATCACCGGGCGGTCGTCGCACCGCACCACGACCGCATCTGGGCCTCGATCGAGGGCGAACGCGCCCTGTGCGCCCGTCAGACCCTCGACACCGGGATCGACGGTCTGCTCGCCGGACTGTCCCCGACCGTCCGCTGGCACGCGCCGGTCCTGGAGGTCGACTACGTCGTGGACCGCGACCTGTACCTCGACGGTCGAGGGCTGCGTCTGGTCCCCTCCTATTTCTGCTGGAACGGGCCCGTCTCCCTGGCGGACGACACGCTGCAACCGGTGCTGATCTATCCCCTGCACGGCACCCGGCACCCAGGCCCCCGCCGCCCCGCGGAAGGCTCCCTCGCCGCGTTGCTGGGCCGCACCCGCGCGACCGCGCTGCGCTCGCTCGTCCTCGGCGCGACCACGTCGGAACTGGCCCGCACCCTGGGCGTCTCGCCCGCCACCGCCACCCACCACACCACCGTGCTGCGTGACGCGGGCCTGATCATCAGCAACCGCCGCCACAACACCGTGCTGCACACCCTGACGCCGCTCGGCGCGGCGATGCTCCGCAGGGCGCCGGCCGCCGCACCCGACCGGTCGATGACCATCGTCGACTTCTAGTCACACGCCACGGTGGGTCACTCCTCTTCAATACGCCCCACGCATCACATGAGTAACACCATCCCCACCCGTATCACCGGAGCAACGGCCTCCGGCTCCTGACCCGGCTCTTTCGAGACCCGTCGAAGGTCGTGGTCCCGCTCCGTCCGGCTCTGCGAGCGTGTCCGGGGTGAGCACGGCCGGGTGCGGCGGTTCGTCCCACCCGTGACGATTCGAGGCTGGGGGAACCATGAAGAAGGCCATCGTCGCCGGCGCGTTCGCGCTGGTGTCCGCCGCGACCTGTCTGGTGGTCGCACCCTCCGCGTCCGCGACGGCGGACTCGTGCGTGACGAGCAAGATCCTCACCGGAGGACCGGAGAGTGTGGGAACCACGGTCAGGAAGTCGTCCACGAGCTCGTGCGGCGACCTGAACCTCACCTATACCGACGACGCGGGGGCGAGCGGACGCGACGGTTACGCCGGCCGCCTCTACCACACCTCCACCAGCAGCTGGGTCACCTGCGACGCGGGCTATGTCTGGGCCTACGACGGCAGCCACAGCGCCGACGACAAGACGTACTGGCTGTGCACCGGCGTCGCCGACAACGCGCTGTTCACCGTGGCGAGCGCCACGCACGGCGGCGACACCGTCCACATCACGCACTGACCCCGATTCCGGCGCCCGGGGTCCCGTCCCGACCGGGACCCCGGGCACCTCGTGAAGGAGAGGAGTGACGCGGATGCTCCGGGCCCGGTTCCTGGCGCGTACGGCGCTCGCCGCCACGGCCCTGCTCGTCACCGCGTGCGCGGGGGACCCCGGCGGCCCGACCGGTCCGGCCGCCGGGGCCGTGGCCCCCGCTCGCCTCGGCCGCGTCCTGCCGGACGACCCCGTACGCATGGTGTTTCCGGCCGTCGGAGCCGAGACCCGGTGGACCCAGGGGCTGGACGTGTTCGGCCGGCAGGTGGGACGGGTCGCCACCGCCCGCTGCGCCGAGCGGAAGGGGTTCGCGCCCCCGGACGACGTCCCGCCCGCGTTCATCCGGTTCTTCGAACTCCCTGACCTGGACTTCGTCGCCCGCCACGGCCTGAGCGCCAGCGCCGAGGTCCCCGCCCTCGCGCCCCCCTCGGGCACGGCCCGGACCGGCGGCGCGGCGGAGGTGAACGTCTGCCGCGCGGCGGGCACGAAGGCCGCCGACACCGTACGCGACCTCTACGTCGATCTCCAGCAGCAGTGGTTCGGCGAGCTGATGTCCCTGCGTGACGACCCGGCCGTCCTCAAGGCCCGGCGCGGGCTGCCGGACTGTCTGGCGGAGCAGGGTGTACCGGCCGGGGACGAGCGGACCTTCATGTCCATGGCCGACGCCCGCCAGCAGCGTGCGGCCCCCGCCGACCTCCCGGCCACGGCGCGTGCGCTGGGCAGCGCGTACGCCACCTGCATGCGCCCCGTCGAGGCCGTCCGCGAACCCGCGCGCCTGCGCCTGCGGACCCGGTTCCTCGCCGCGCACGCCGCCGAGACCGGCAGCCTCCGTGCGACCCTCTTCCCCGCGCTGCGCCGTGCCGAGCGGGACTACGGCGTCCCCCTGGTGTTCCCCGAACCCTGACGGGACGTCAGGAGGCGTAGCCGGGTACGGACGGCCATCGCACGGTCAGGACCACCGACTCCTCCTCCGCGAACCACGAGTGGTCGACCCCATGGCCCCACACGACGTAGTCACCCTGCTGTTCCAGGACGACGACGCGACCGGGGAGCCGCACGTGGAAGCGGCCGCTGACGAGGACCAGGACGGCCGTGCGTTCCTCGCCCGTCACCCACTGCGCACGCTCTTCGCCACGGGGGTGGACACCCCACTTGATCTCCACCGCCGCACAATGGCGCGGGTCGCCCGGATCCTTGAAGTGCCCCAGGATCCATCCCCGGTCCAGTGCCGCGTCCTTGCCCGCATTGCCCACGTACACGCTGTCGTCCACGGCCCGGACGCTAGCAGTCGCCTCCGGGCAGGAGCGGTCGGAGCTGCGCGTCCGTGACGGTCTCCGTCAGGTGATTCGTGTGCAAACCATTGACGCGGAAGCGCTTCGATTCTACGGTCCCGTTCGAAGTTGCGAGCGCTATACGAAATATCGAACATCACTGAACGATCGAACGACGTTTCCTTCGCATTTCTCGAACAGTTAGGGCAGGGAATGGGACGACCTGACCTGAATCGCAGGCAACTCCTGGGCGGCCTCGGGGGGTTGTTCGTCGCGGGCAGCTTCGGTTTCGCCGCACTCGGGACCGGCGCCGACGCGCTCGCCGCCGGCTCGCAGACCCGCGTGCGGTACTGGAACCTCTTCAGCGGCGGCGACGGCTACAACATGATCGCGATGCTGGACGCCTTCCGTAAGGCCACACCGGACATCGCGGTCAAGGACTCCACACTCCAGTGGGGCAACCCCTACTACACCAAACTCGCCATGGCGGCCGCCGGCAGCCGCGCCCCCGACCTCAGCGTGATGCACCTGGGACGCGTCGCCGGCTTCGCCCCGGGCCGCCTGCTGGACCCCTGGGACATGGACCTGCTCGCCAAGTACGGCCTGAGCGAAGGGGACTTCAACCCCGCGCTGTGGAAACGCGCCGTCATCGACGGCACGTTGTACGCGCTGCCGCTCGACATCCACGTCCAGCTCTGCTTCTACCGCAAGGACGTCCTGAAGAAGGCGGGACTGCTCGGCGACGACGGACGCATCGTGCCGGTCACCTCCACCCAGGAGTGGTTCGACGTCCTGAAGGCCGCCAAGAAGGCCACCAAGGGCGGGCTCCAGACCCTCGGCCTGCACGCCAACGACCAGAATTTCTCCTGGTGGTTCTTCGTCGCCTTCTACCAGCAGCTCGGCGGCACCTATTTCGACGACGCCCGCACCCACGTCACCTTCGACGAGGACAAGGCCACCCAGGTCCTGGAGTTCCTGCGGCAGCACGTCACCGACGGCTATGCCCAGGCGGGCGCCGCCGACGCCGAACAGTTCATCAACGGCGCGCCGTTCACCTGGGAGGGCAACTGGTCCGTGCCCGTCTACACCGGCGCGAAGATCGACTACGGGGCGACCCCGCTGCCGCCGGTCTTCGGCACGCCCGCCACCCACGCCGAGTCGCACTCCTTCGTCCTGCCCCACCAGAGCGGCCGCTCCGGCGCCACCAACGAGGCCGCCCACCGGCTGGCCGCGTACATCGTCAAGAACGCCCTCGTCTGGGCCGAGGGCGGCCACATCCCCGCCCACCGGCCGACGCTGTCCTCCGCCGCGTACCGGAAACTCACCCCGCAGAACGAGTACGTCTCCGCCATGGACCACCAGGCCACCGAGCCGAAGGTGTGGTTCGCGGGCTCCACCGGCACCCTCGCCTCCCGGATCGGACCGGTCGTCGCCGCGTCCAACCTCGGCTCCGCCAAGCCCGACGCGACCGCCCGCCGGATGAAGGGCGTCCTCGAGGAGCTCCTGGTCATGAAGAACCCCATGGACGGCAGGACCGCGGCGCAGGGAGGTGCCTCCTGATGAGCACGACAAGCCCCGAGACCGTCCTCGCACCCGCCCGGACGCGCGACGTCGCCACCGCCGGCCGCACCGACAGCCTGCGCGAGCGCATGGGACGGCGACTCCAGCACGGCGGCTGGTTCATCGCCCCGTTCCTCGCCCTGTTCGTGCTGTTCGTGATCTGGCCCGTACTGCGCGGTGTCTACCTCAGCTTCACCGACGCCAACATCTCCGGCGTCGGCGCGAACTTCGTCGGCCTCGACAACTACCGCGAGGCGCTGGACGATCCGCTGGTCTGGGACTCCCTGGGCCACAGCGCGTACTTCACGCTCCTGGTCGTGCCCTGCATCACCGTCCTCGCCTTCCTGATGGCGATGCTCGCCCACCACATCGAACGCGCCAAATGGCTGTGGCGGCTCTGCTTCTTCGCCCCGTTCCTGCTGCCGTCGACGGTCGCCGCCAACCTCTGGCAGTGGCTGTTCAACCCCGGCACCGGCATGGTCGACCACGTCCTCGGCATCGAGACACCCTGGCTCACCGACAAGGCCTACGCGATGCCGGCCGTCGTGATCTGCACCCTCTGGTGGACGGTCGGCTTCAGCTTCCTGCTCTACCTCGCCGCCCTCCAGGCCATCCCCGACCACCTCTACGAGGCGGCCAAGCTGGACGGCGCGAACGCCTGGCACCGCATGCTGCACATCACCCTGCCCATGCTGCGCAACATCACCGGACTCGTCGTGGCGTTGCAGATCCTCGCCTCGCTCCAGGTCTTCGACCAGGCGGTCGTCATGTACGACTTCCAGCCGGGACCGGAGGAATCGACCCGCACCTTCGTGCAGTACACCCTCGAAGAGGGCTTCACCAGCTACCGCGTGGGCTACGCCTCCGCGATCTCCATCATCTTCTTCGTGATCATCGCGTCCGTCGCCTTCGCGCGGATGTGGCTGCTGCGCAAGCGTGAGGAGGGCGCGCGATGACCACCGCGCAGATCCCGGTCAAGTCCCGTACCGCCAAGCCCTGGACACCGAGCCAGATCGTCCTCACCCTGCTCGGCGTCGTCGTCTCCCTGGTGTGGATGGCGCCTTTGGCGTGGGCCCTGTTCACCTCCCTGAAGTCGGAGACCGAGGCCGTGGAGGTGCCCCCGCACTGGCTGCCGAAGGCCTGGACCGCCCAGGCCTGGAAGGCCATCTTCGACACCGGCAACATCACCGACTGGTTCGTCAACTCGCTCGTCGTCTCGGTCTGTGTCACCGCCGTGGTGCTGGTGGTCGGCGCACTCGCCGGATACGGCTTCGCCCGCACCGAGTTCCGCGGCAAGGGCGCCCTGCTGGCCCTCGTCATGACCGGGCTCATGGTCTCGCCCGCCGTCCTCGGCGTGCCGCTGTTCACCACCGTCCAGCAGATGGGCATGGTCGACACCTACTGGGGCATGATCCTGCCGCAGTGCGCGCCCGCCGCCATGGTCTACATCCTGTACAAGTTCTTCCAGGGCATCCCGCGCGAACTGGAGGAGGCCGCCTTCATCGACGGCGCCGGACGCTGGCGGGTCTTCTTCACCATCGTGCTCCCGCTGTCCCGCCCCTCCCTCGCGGCGGTCGGCATCTTCACCTTCATCGCCTCCTGGAACAACTTCCTGTGGCCGTACATGGTGACCAACAACCCCGACCTGATGACCATGCCGAACGGCATCGCGACCGTCATGAACTCCTACGGCATCCAGTGGGCCCAGCTCATGGCCGGCGGTCTGATGGCGGGCCTGCCGCTGATCGTCGTCTTCGTCTTCTTCCAGCGCCAGATCGTGGCGGGTGTCGCGCACACCGGCCTCGCCGGACAGTAACTCCCTTAAGGAGCTACCTAGTTGAAGCGCCTCAGACTCGCGGCGGGGTTCGCCGCCGTCCTCCTCGCCCTGCTGCCCGCGACCGCGCGGGCCGCCGACTACCCCGCCCCGCAGCCGGTCACCGGCCAGCAGATCATCCACGACCCCACCGTCATCCGCCTGAAGTCCGGCGGCTACGTGGCCTATTCGACCGGCGGGATCATCGGCGCCCGGCTGTCGAAGGACCGCAGACAGTGGGACGACGCGGGCAACGCCTTCGCCGAGCCGCCGAGTTGGTGGTACGAGTACAACGCCACCGGCGACCCCTGGGCACCCGACATCTCCTACCGGGCCGGCCGGTACTGGCTGTACTACGCCGTCTCCTCCTGGGGCACCAACCACTCCGCGATCGGCGTGGCCACCTCCCGCTCAGGCCTGCCCGGCACCTGGACCGACCACGGCAAGGTCTTCACCTCCGAGACGACCGACGCCTGGAACGCCATCGACCCGGCGGTCGTCCGGGCCGACGGCAGAATCTGGATGGCCTTCGGCTCGTACTGGACCGGTATCCGCATGGTCGAACTCGACCCGGCCACCGGCCGGGCCGTGCCCGGAGCCACCGTCCACCACCTGGCGACCCGCCCCGACGCCCCGTACGCCGTCGAAGGCCCCTCCGTCGTGCGCCACGGCCGCTACTACTACCTCCTCGCCTCCTACGACGCCTGCTGCTCCGGCGTGAACTCCACCTACAAGATCCGGGTCGGCAGATCCACGAAGGTCACCGGCCCCTACACCGACAGCACGGGCACCCCGATGCTCGCGGGCGGCGGCGATCTGTTGCTGGCCGGACACGGACGCTATGTCGGCACCGGAGGCGAGTCGGTGTTCCGGGACAGGGGCCGGGACATCCTCGCGTACCACTACTACGACGCGGCGGACTCCGGCATCCCGAAGCTGGGCCTGAACACGCTCCAGTGGACCGGCGACGGCTGGCCGATCGTCCGTTAGCGCCTGTCGTCAGCAGCAAGTGATCCAGAACCGTCCATGCGAAAGGCGACCATGCACACCGCCCGTTTCACCCTCGACCCCGCCTTCACGATCGGCGAGGTCGACCCCCGTGTCTTCGGCTCGTTCGTCGAACACCTCGGCCGCTGCGTCTACACCGGCGTCTTCGAGCCCGGCCACCCCGCGGCCGACGAGGCCGGGATCCGCACCGACGTCCTGGACCTCGTCCGCGAGCTCGGCGTCACCGCCGTTCGCTATCCCGGCGGCAACTTCGTCTCCGGCTACAAGTGGGAGGACTCCGTCGGCCCGGCCGAGGACCGCCCGCGCCGCCTCGACCTGGCCTGGCATTCCACCGAGACCAACCGCTTCGGGCTCGCCGAGTTCATCGCCTTCCTCCGGAAGATCGGCCCGCAGGCCGAGCCCATGATGGCCGTCAACCTCGGCACCCGCGGTGTCGCCGAGGCTCTCGAACTCCAGGAGTACGCCAACCACCCCGGCGGCACCGCGCTGTCCGACCTGCGGGCCGCGCACGGCGACAAGGACCCGTTCGGCATCCGGCTGTGGTGCCTGGGCAACGAGATGGACGGCCCCTGGCAGACCGGCCACAAGACCGCCCGCGAGTACGGCCGGATCGCCGCCGAGACCGCCCGCGCGATGCGCCAGCTCGACCCCGGCGTCGAACTCGTCGCCTGCGGCTCCTCCGGCCAGTCGATGCCGACCTTCGCCGAGTGGGAGGCGACGGTCCTCGAGGAGACGTACGACGTCGTCGACCACGTCTCCCTGCACGCTTATTACGAGCCGCTCGACGGTGACATCGACTCCTTTCTCGCCTCCGCCGTCGACATGGAGTCCTTCATCGAGAACGTGGTGGCGACCTGCGACCACGTCGGCGCCCGGCTCAAGTCGAAGAAGAGGATCAACCTCTCCTTCGACGAGTGGAACGTCTGGTACCTCTCGCGCTGGCAGGAGCAGGCGGCCACCTTCGCCCAGGACGACTGGCCCGAGGCACCGCGCCTGCTGGAGGACAACTACAGCGTCACCGACGCCGTGGTCCTCGGCTCCCTGCTCATCGCCCTGCTGCGGCACGCCGACCGGGTCACCGTCGCCTGTCTCGCGCAGCTGGTCAACGTCATCGCGCCGATCATGACGGAGCCGGGCGGCGCGGCCTGGCGCCAGACGACGTTCTTCCCGTTCGCGCAGGCCTCCCGGTACGGCCGCGGGCGGGTCCTCGACGTGCGCGTCGACTCACCGACGTACGAGACGAAGAGGTACGGCGAGGCCGACCTGCTGCACGCCACCGCCGTGCGCGCCGACGACGGCACCGTCACCGTCCTCGCGGTCAACCGCAGCCGCACCGAGCCGCTGCCGCTCGAAGTCGCCCTCGGCGGGATGGAGTTGACCGAGGTCCTGGAGCACAGCGCGCTCGCGGACGCCGACCCCGACGCCCGCAACACCCTCGACGACCCCGACCGGGTCGTCCCGCACCCGGTGGAGGGGACGGCGCTGACGGACGGCACCCTCACCGCCGTACTGGAGCCGCTGTCCTGGAACGTGATCAGGCTGGGCTGATCCGTCCGGTTCCGGGCCGGTCCGCAGGGGCCGGCCCGGGAAAGCCCGTGGACGCGGATCGACCGGACGGCAGACTGACCCCATGACCGCTACCGAGCCCAAGGCCGATCTGCACCGCTACCTCCAGTCCGCCCGTGACGCCCTGCTGTGGAAGCTCGAGGGACTGGGCGAGTACGACATCCGCCGTCCCCTGACACCCACCGGCACCAACCTGCTGGGCCTGGTGAAACACGTGGCCAGTGTGGAACTGGGCTACCTCGGCGACACCTTCGCACGGCGGTCCGGCGAGCCGGCACCCTGGCTCGACGAGGACGTCGAGACCAACGCCGACATGTGGGCCACCGCCGACGAGACGCGCGAGCAGATCGTGGGGTTCTACCGCCGCGCCTGGGCACACGCGGACGCGACGATCGACGCCCTGGCCCTGGACACGATCGGCAAGGTGCCCTGGTGGCCCGCCGAGAAGGCCGAGATCACGCTGCACCACGCCGTGGTGCGTGTGATCGCCGACACGCAGCGGCACGCCGGGCACGCCGACATCCTCAGGGAACTCATGGACGGCGCCGTCGGGATGAACGAGACGAACGACAGCATGGCGTCGCACGACCCCGCCTGGTGGGACGACTACCGCGCCCGGCTGGAGCGCGCGGCCCGTGAGGCCGAGGACAGGGCGCAGGCGGACCGGGGCGCGTGAACCGCGCCCTTCGTGACGCGGTCAGTCCAGCATTCCCAGCTCCACCGCCGACCGGATCGCCATCCAGACCTCGGTGAACGCCCCGGTGGCCGTGAGGTCGCGGCCGGTGAGCGCGCTGAAGCGGCGCAGCCGGTAGGCGAGGGTGTTGGGGTGGATGTGCAGGGCCGCCGCCGCGTCGTCGGTGCGCCGGTCGCGTTCCATCCAGGTGCGCACCGACAGCAGCAGATGCGCGTCGTGGGCGGCGTCGTAGCGCAGCACCTCGCCCAGCACCTGCTCCACGAGGGCGTCCAGCGCCGCCGGGTCGTCGGGCAGCCAGCGGCCGGCCGGGTCGTTGCCGTACCGGACCAGCGGACGGCCCGAGGCCGCGGCCTGGGAGGCCGCCCACCGGGCCTCGCGCTGGGCGATGCGCAGCGACGCGCCGCAGGGCAGCGGCCGGCTGGTCCCGGCGGCGACGCCGGGTACCGCCGCGACCGTGTCGGCCAGCCGGGGCGCACCCAGCAGATAGCGGTCATCGCCACGATTGAGCAGCAGGAACGGCTCGTCGTCGAGGGCGCGCAGCAGCGCCTGCTCGGTCACGCCCCGCACCACGGTCAGCTCGGTCGTCCCCTCGATGGAGTGGCGCAGCAGCCGGCGCTCGGCGGCCTCCTGCTCCAGGGTGCCCTGGAGCATCTCGGACAGGATCTCGGTGCCCTCGCGGCGCAGCGTCTCGCGCTCGGTGCGGATGACGGCGAGCTGGAGCGCGGCGACGGTCGCGACGTGCTGGACCACGGCCAGGCCGGCCGGGCGCGCGCCGTCCCGTTCCAGCGCGATCAGGAAGCCGGCCGTGCCGCCCGGCGAGGGCACCGGCAGGACGAACCCGCCGGGGATGGTCGGCGGGGCGTCCGCGGACTGGGGGACCAGCGACGGATCGGGGACGGGCACCCCCGTCAGCAGGGGCCGGCCCTGGGTGGTGCACAGCCGGATGTCGTAGCCGGACAGATGCTCCAGACGGCGGAAGAGGGTCGCGGTGTCCAGGTTCTCCGCCGCCAGCCAGCGAAGCGCCCCGAACACCTGGAGCTGCGCACCGAGCCGGTGCCGGGAGTCCTCCTGCACGGCGGCCGCCACCTCCTGCGCCACCACGATGAACGGCACGGCGAGCGGTACCTCCAGGACCGGCATCCCCCGCTCCTCCGCGGTGTCGAAGAACGCCTGCCGCAGCGGTGGCATGTGCAGCTGCACGGACACCGCCAGCGCGGCCACCCCGGCGTCGTCCAGCCGCTCCAGATAGGCCCGCTGTCCCGCGGCCGATCGCGGCAGGGCGCGTCCCGTGGTCATGATGATCTCGGCGCCCAGCAGCCACGGAGTGGGATCCTCCAGCTCACTGGCGTGGGCCCAGGAAACCGACCGGTCGAGCCCGGCGCGGCCCGCGAGCAGCCGGAGCTGGAGCGCCGGATAGGACAGCACCTCCCGGACACTCACCCCGCGTCTTTTGTTCCCTTCCACAAAAACAGCCTAACTGTTTGTGCCTCACACGATTGTCGGGTGGCGTTTCCCGCGCTGACACTTCGGATGTGCCGGATGGTCCCGGTGCGTGTGAGAAGGAAAGGCAAGGCGATGACCGAACCCCGAGGGTCCCTCGAACCCCGCGGACCCGTCGACTCATCCCGGGTACCGCGTTTCGCGGGTCCCGCGACGTTCGCACGGTTGCCGCGCCTGGACGAGGTCACCCGTGCCGACGTCGCGGTGGTCGGCGTGCCGTTCGACGCGGGCGTCTCCTACCGTCCCGGCGCCCGTTTCGGCGCCACGGCGGTGCGTGAGGCCAGCCGGCTGCTGCGCCCCTACAACCCGGCGCTGGACGTCTCCCCGTTCGCGACCCAGCAGGTCGTCGACGCCGGCGACATCGCCTGCAACCCCTTCAACATCAACGAGGCCATCGAGACCATCCAGGAGGCCGCGACCGGTCTCCAGGCCGACGGCACCCGCCTGGTCACCATCGGCGGCGACCACACCATCGCGCTGCCGCTGCTGCGCACCGTGGCCGCCAAGCACGGCCCGGTCGCGCTGCTCCACTTCGACGCGCACCTGGACACCTGGGACACTTACTTCGGTGCCGAGTACACGCATGGAACCCCGTTCCGGCGGGCCGTCGAGGAGGGCATCCTCGACACCGAGGCGCTCTCCCACGTCGGCACCCGCGGCCCGCTCTACGGCAAGCAGGACCTGACGGACGACGAGAAGATGGGCTTCGGCATCGTCACCTCAGCGGACATCTACCGGCGCGGCGCCGACGAGGTCGCCGACCAGCTCCGTCAGCGCATCGGGAACCGGCCGCTGTACATCTCGATCGACATCGACTGCCTCGACCCGGCGCACGCCCCCGGCACCGGCACCCCCGAGGCCGGCGGCATGACCTCCCGCGAGCTGCTGGAGATCCTGCGCGGTCTCGCCGGCTGCAACCTGGTCGGCGCCGACGTCGTCGAGGTCGCCCCGGCCTACGACCACGCCGAGATCACCGCGGTGGCGGCCTCGCACGTCGCCTATGACCTGGTCAGCCTGCTCGCCCTGAAGGAAGCCCCATGAGCAACACCGCTCCCGCCCTCACCGAGGTCGAGCAGTTCGGCATCGACCGCATCCCCGACGCCGACCGCACCGCCAAGCCCCTGGACCTGTTCCGGCTCGCCTTCGGCGGCGCGAACACCTTCGCCACCTGTGTGCTCGGCGCCTTCCCGATCCTGTTCGGGCTGTCGTTCAAGCAGGGCCTGCTGGCCACCGTGCTCGGCCTGGTGGTGGGCGCGCTGATCCTCGCGCCGCTGTCCGTGTTCGGCCCGCGCAACGGCCTGAACAACGCCGTGTCGTCCTCCGCGCACCTGGGCGTGCACGGCCGGGTCGTCGGCTCCTTCCTGTCGCTGCTCACCGCGATCGCGTTCTTCTCGATCTCGGTGTGGTCCTCCGGTGACGCCCTGGTCGGCGGCGCGCACCGGATGGTGGGGCTGCCGCAGAACGACGGCATGTTCGCCCTGGCGTACGGCGTCTTCGCGGTGCTGGTGCTCGTGGTGTGCATCTACGGCTTCCGCTTCATGCTCTTCGTGAACAAGATCGCGGTCATCGCGGCCTCGGCGCTGTTCGTCCTCGGCTTCTTCGCCTTCGCCGGCGACTTCGACTTCGGTTACCAGGGCGCGTTCGCGTCGGTGTCGACGCCGGGCTTCTGGCCCGCGTTCATCGGGTCGGCGCTGATCGTGCTGTCCAACCCGGTCTCCTTCGGCGCCTTCCTCGGCGACTGGTCCCGCTACATCCCGGCCGAGACCCCGCGCAAGCGCGTGATGACGGCGGCGTTCGCCTCGCAGATCGCGACCATCCTGCCGTTCTTCTTCGGTCTGGCCACCGCCTCGATCATCGCGGCCAAGGCGGCTCCGTACATGGACCCCGCCGCCCCGAACTACGTCGGCGGCCTGCTGGAGATCGCCCCCTCCTGGTACTTCCTGCCCGTCTGCCTGCTGGCGCTGATCGGCGGCATGGCCACCGGCACCACCGCGCTCTACGGCACCGGCCTGGACTTCTCCAGCGTGTTCACCCGGTTCAACCGGGTGCAGGCGACGGTGTTCATCGGTGTCCTGTCGATCGGCTTCATCTTCGTCGGCCGCTTCGCGGCGAACCTGGCGCAGTCCATCTCCACCTTCGCCACGCTGATCATCACCTGCACCGCGCCGTGGATGGTCATCATGATGCTGGGCTGGCTGACCCGCCGTGGCTGGTACGACGCGGACTCCCTCCAGGTGTTCAACCGCCGCCAGCGCGGTGGCCGCTACTGGTTCGCCCACGGCTGGAACTGGCGCGGCATGGGCGCCTGGCTGGGCTCGGCGATCCTCGCCCTGATGTTCGTGAACCTGCCGGGCCAGTTCGTCGGCCCGCTGGGCAACCTGGCCGGCGGCGTCGACATCTCGCTGCCGGTGGGCCTGGGCCTGGCCGCCGTCGTCTACCTGGGACTGCTGTTCGCCTTCCCCGAGCCGCGCGGCGTCTACGGTCCCGAGGGACCGCGCCTGGTGGGCGCGTCGGACACCCCGGTGCCGCCGATCACCGGTCAGAACGTGCCGTCCGAGCCCGTGGAAGAACTGATCTGAACCGGTGCCGGCCGCGCCGCCGGCACCGCCTTCAGCACCCGCCCGGGAACCGCCGGAGCGGCCCCGCCCGGCCGCTCCGGCGCACCGCCCGGGCCCGTACCACCACCCTGGGGCAGGCCCCGCCCCCAGGCCCCTGAGGCCGGCTTCGCCCCCAGGCCCCTGAGGCCGGCTTCGCCCCCAGGTCCCCTGAGGCGGGCCTCCGCCATCCAGGTCCCCTGAGGCGGGCCCCCGCCACCCGGGTCTCGTACCACCTGCCGCAAGGAGCACCACCCATGACCGACGAGGTACTCGAAGCCGCCGACGCACTGGTGGCCGCCTTCGCCGAAGGCCGGCTGGACGACTACTTCGGCGCGTTCGCGCCCGACGCCACCTTCGTGTTCCACACCACACCCCAGCGGCTCTCCTCCACCGCCGACTACCGCGCCCTGTGGGACCGCTGGGTCGCCGAGGACGACTTCCGGGTGCTGTCCTGCGTCTCGACCGGCCGTCTGGTCCAGCTGCTCGGCGAGGACACCGCCGTCTTCAGCCACGACGTCGCGACCGTCGTGCGCAGCACGGCCGGCGAGGAGAGCCTCGTCGAGCGCGAGACGATCGTCTTCCACCGTGCGCCGTCCGGCCGCTGGCTGGCCGTGCACGAGCACCTCTCGCCCGCGCCCGGCGCGTGAGCAGGTCCGGGCCCGGCGCGTGAGCGTGCCCGGGTCCGGCAGCTGGGCATCCCGGCCGGCGCGTGAGCGACCCGGCCGACCACGCCGGAGGTGCCGGCGGCACCCCGCGAACCACTACGAACCACGACACACTCCCGCACTCCAGGACGCGCTGCCGAGGCGCCGCGCCGGTGGGCGGGCCGACGAGGAAACAGGTCATGAGCGAGCTTCTTGCGCTGCGCAACCACATCGACGGCCACTACGTGGACGCGGCCGACGGCCGCCGTCTGGACGTGGTCGACCCGGTCGCCGGCGAGGTGTACGCGCACGCGCCGCTGTCGGGGGCCGCCGACGTGGACGCGGCGATGGCCGCCGCGGCCGCCGCCTTCCCGCAGTGGCGCGACGCCACCCCCGCCACCCGGCAGCGGCTGCTGCTGCGCGTCGCGGACGCGATGGAGGCCCGCGCCGACGACCTCGCCGACGCCGAGTGCCGCGACACCGGCAAGCCGCGGGCGCTGACCCTCTCCGAGGAGATCGCCCCGGTCGTCGACACCATCCGCTTCTTCGCCGGTGCCGCCCGGATGCTGGAGGGCCGCTCGGCGGGCGAGTACATGGAGGGCATGACCTCGATCATCCGACGCGAGCCGATCGGTGTGATCGCCCAGGTCGCGCCCTGGAACTACCCGCTCATGATGGCCGTGTGGAAGTTCGCCCCGGCGATCGCCGCGGGCAACACCGTGGTCCTCAAGCCCTCCGACACCACCCCCGCATCCACCGTCCTGCTCGCCGGCATCGTCGGCGAGGTCCTCAAGGACATGGACCTGCCCGCGGGCATCCTCAACGTCGTGTGCGGCGACCGCGAGACCGGACGCCTGATGGTGGAGCACCCGACCCCGGCGATGGCCGCCATCACCGGCTCGGTCCGCGCCGGCATGGAGGTCGCCGCCTCGGCGGCCCGTGACGTCAAGCGCGTCCACTTGGAGCTCGGCGGCAAGGCCCCCGCGCTGGTCTTCGCCGACGCCGACATCGCCGCGGCCGCCGAGGGCATCGCCGCCGGCGGTTACTTCAACGCCGGCCAGGACTGCACCGCCGCCACCCGCGTCCTGGTCCACGAGTCGGTCCACGACGAGTTCGTCGCCGCGCTGGCCGAGGCGGCGTCGCAGACCCGTACCGGCGGCGGCGTCGACGACGAGGACATGTTCTTCGGCCCGCTCAACAACGCCGACCAGCTGGCGCGGGTGGCCGGCTTCATCGACCGGCTGCCCGAGCACGCCACCGTGGAGAGCGGCGGTCACCGGGTGGGGGAGCGCGGCTACTTCTACGCCCCGACCGTGGTCTCCGGACTGCGCCAGGACGACGAGATCGTCCAGAACGAGGTGTTCGGGCCGGTGATCACCGTCCAGTCCTTCACCGACGAGGAGCAGGCGGTCGCCTACGCCAACGGCGTCGAGTACGCCCTGGCCTCCTCGGTGTGGACCCGCGACCACGCCCGTGCGATGCGGATGTCCAAGGCCCTGGACTTCGGCTGCGTGTGGATCAACAGCCACATGGCCCTCGTCGCCGAGATGCCCCACGGCGGCTACAAGAAGTCCGGCTACGGCAAGGACCTCTCCGCCTACGGCTTCGAGGACTACACCCGTATCAAGCACGTGATGACGGCCCTGTGACCCACGGCTGACCCACGGCACCGGAGGCCGCCTCCGGGACGGCCCCACGCAGAACGCCCGACCGGGATCCCCCGGCCGGGCGTTCCGCGTCTGGGCCCGGTGTCGTCCGGCGCCGTCCGGTACGCCGGCTCCCGGAGGGCACGGTGCGCGGTGCGCGGCGTTCGAGCGCAGCGCCACGGCCGACCGACGATGTCACCGGCAGGGGCCAAGTGTGGCTGAAGCAACGGCAGTTGCTCCGTAGACTGGAGGCACTGTCCGCCGACGGAGGTGTCCGGCCGTTGCGCGGGAGACCGCCTGCGAGCGCCGTGAACAGCGTCGTCCGCAGGCAGCGCCACCCCCACCCCTCACCCGCGCACCGACGCTCGTCCACGGAGGACCTGTGCCCACCAGGCTTGTTCAGTACCTGACAGGAGTGGCCTCGGCCGTACTCCTGCTGGCCGCGACACCCGGGGTGGTCGCCGCCGTCCCGGCGCCCCCGGCCCCCGCCGCCCGCACCGCCGCCGTCGCGCAGGCCGAGGCCTGGCAGCCGCCCCTGTCGACCAGTGGCCGCTACATCGTCGACGCGGCGGGCAACCGCTTCCGGCTGAAGTCGGCCAACTGGGACGGCGCGCAGGGCTCGTGGACCGGCAGCGGCAGCATCTCCGACCCCGCCAACCACCACGCCGGGCAGAACTCCTACGGCATCCCCCTCGGCCTGGACCGCGTTCCCCTGGCCACGCTGCTCGCGGACTTCCACGCCCTCGGCATCAACAGCATCCGGCTGCCGTTCTCCAACGAGATGATCCACGCGACGGCGACCGTGCCGGACGCCGCGGTCGCGGCCAACCCGCAGCTGCGCGGGCGTACCCCGCTCCAGGTCTTCGACTCCGTGGTGGCCGCCCTCACCCAGGAGGGCTTCGCGGTCATCCTCAACAACCACACCAACACCTCCCGTTGGTGCTGCGGCGTCGACGGCAACGAACGGTGGAACAGCAGCCAGAGCACTCAACAGTGGGCCGACGACTGGGTGTTCATGGCCCGCCGCTACGCCGCCGACCCGCGTGTGGTGGGCGCCGACCTCTACAACGAGGTGCGCCGCGACGTCCTGGACGACCCCAACTGGGGCCTCGGCGACAACCACGACTGGTACGCCGCCGCCCAGCTCGCCGCGGACCGCATCCTCACCGAGGCCAACCCCAACCTGCTCATCGTCGTCGAGGGCATCAACTGGACGGGTCTGCCCGTGGACGGGCTGCCGCACGGCCGCCCCATGCTCACCCCCGCGCGCACGCTCTCGCACACCCTCGTCGCCGCCCACAAGCTGGTCTACTCCGCCCACTTCTACGGCTACACCGGTCCCAGCCACAGCGGTGCCACCGGGATCGGCGAGACCCACGACGCCCGCTACCAGGACCTCAGCCGCGACGCGCTCCACCAGGCCCTCTACGACGAGGCGTTCTTCGTCGAGGACGGCGGCCGCCACTACACCGCACCCCTGTGGATCAGCGAGTTCGGCATCGGCGCCGGGGAGTCGAACTCCGTGGCCCGCACCTGGTTCGGCAACCTCACCGACTACTTCGCCGACCACGACACGGACTTCGCCTACTGGCCCCTGGTCGGCTGGGAGGGCCACGACGACTGGGCGCTGCTGCGCTACGACACCGACGGCCACCGCTACGGTCTCCTCGACCCGAACGACTGGCGCGCCGCCGGCTGGAACCACGTCATGACCGCGCCGACCCGCACCGGCTCCGTCGCCCCGGTGCCCTCCTGGCACATGCTCGCCACCGACCACGGCGACCACGTCGAGTCGCTGCGGGTGCGTGCCGGCGGGGACTGGGACTCGGGCGCGTCCAAGGCCGTCTGCCCCGACGGTCTGCGGCTGGCGGGCCTCGGCCACACGGCGGGCCGCGGACTGTGCACCGACGTCACCGCCGGTGACCTGCGGGCCGCGGGCAACACCCAGACGGTCGTCACCGACGAACGCAATGTGCCCTCGGGCGGGGACTGGGCCTCCGGCTACACCAAGTTCCAGTGCCCCTCCGGCCAGTTCCTGATCGGCTTCAGCCGCCGCGGCGGCCGGATGTCGGCGGCACTGTGCGTCCCCGCCCGCACCTCGCTCGGCGGCGCCGGGCGGACGGTGTGGTTCGACCGGTCCGACAACCGGCCCGCCGACGCGCAGGGCGGCGACTTCGCCTACGGCGACTACAAGGGCCAGTGCGCCGACGACGAGTACGCCGCCGGGATCGCCTTCACCACCCGGATCGGCAGCAGCGGGGGCCCCGCCGCACTGCTCTGCCGCAAGCTGGTCTGACGGGCGGGCGGCGCGGCCCCTGCCCCGGCTCCCGCTGCCGGGCCGGGCGCCGCGCCGGACGTCCGCGAGATGTGCGGGCGTCGTTCTGCCCCGACAATGGGCGGGTGGCAGGTGAAACGGACTCCCGCACGTCCCGCACTCCTCAGGAAGCCGTGCCCCCCGGGGCCTACGGAGAGCGGCTGTTCCGCCCGCAGGACGAGGGCGAGTCGGCGCGCACCGACCTCGGAGCGCTCGTCTACGACCCGATGACGACCGCGCGACTGCGGCAGCTGGGCGCTGGTCCGGGCTGGCGCTGTCTGGAGGTGGGCGCCGGAACCGGCACGGTGGCCGCCTGGCTGCTGCGCGAAGCGGGCGTCGCCGAGGTCGTGGCCGTCGACCGGCACACCACGTTCCTGCCCGGCGAGCGGGTCGACGGACTCACGACGGTCCAGGCCGACGTGACCTCCGACCGTTTCGGTCCGGACCTCTTCGCTCCCGGTCTCTTCGACCTCGTGCACGCCAGGTTCGTCCTGATGCACCTGCCGTCACCCGCCGAGACGGTCGAGAGACTCGCCGGGCTGCTCGCGCCGGGCGGTGTCCTCGTCCTGAGCGACGCGGTGGACCCCACCACCGACGACGCCGCGGACAATCCGTACACCCGGGCCATGCGGGCCATGTGGCAAGGGCTTCGGGAGACGATCGGCACCGACATCTCCTGGGTGCCGCGCTGCCCCGAGCTGATGGTCGCGGCGGGCCTGGAGTCCGTGGCGGCCGAGATCCACGTACCGCCCCTGGTGCCGGGCAGCCCGATCAGCCGTTTCTGGGCCCGGACCTGGGACCGCGCCCGTACCGCGATGACGGCGACGGGCCTGGTGGACGACGCCGCGATCGACGAGGCCGAGCGCCGGCTGGACTCCCCGGAATACGTCGGCCTGTCGCCCGGGATGCTGACGGCCTGGGGCCGCAGGCCCGCTCGGCCTTGACCGCGGGCGAGGGGGCGTACGCGACGGGCGGGACGGCGGAGCGACGGTCCTCGGCGCCGCTGCTGGCGGTGTGCGCCGGGTATTTCATGGTCATCCTGGACGTGACGATCATCAACGTCGCCGTGCCCGTGGTGGGCCGGGACCTGTCCGCCTCGCTCACCGGCATCCAGTGGATCACCGACGGCTACACGGTCGTCTTCGCGGGCCTGCTGATGACCGGGGGAGCGCTGGGCGACCGGCTGGGCAACCGGCGGATCTTCTGCTGGGGCGTCCTGGTGTTCACGGCGTCCTCGGCGGCGTGCGCGTTCGCGCCGGGCACCGCGTTCCTGGTCGGGGCGCGGCTGGCGGAGGGGCTCGGGGCGGCCCTGATCGTGCCCGGGTCGCTGGCCCTGCTCCAGCAGGCCTACCCGCAGCCCGCCGCGCGGTCGCGGGCCTTCGGGCTGTGGGGCTCCATGGCGGGGATCGCCGCCTCCGCCGGGCCGCTGCTGGGCGGACTGCTGGTCACCACGGTGGGCTGGCGCTCGGTCTTCCTGATCAACCTGCCCGTGGGCGCGGCCTGCCTGCTGCTGACCCTGCGGTACGTGACGCCCTCGCCCCGGCACGGCACACGTGCCCTGGACTGGCCGGCGCAGTGCGCGGTGGTGGCCGCGGTGGCCCTGCTGACCGGCGCGCTGAACGAGGCCGGGCGGCGTGGCTGGTCGGATCCCGCCGTGCTCGCCGGGCTGGGCCTGGCCGTGCTGGCGGCGCTGGCGTTCGTGCTGCGTGAGCGTCTGGCCCGCGCCCCGGCCCTGCCGCCGAGCCTGATGCGCTCCCGTGAGATGCGCGGGACCCCCGTCGTCGGCCTGCTGTTCAACTTCGCCTTCTACGGCATGGTGTTCACCGCCAGCCTGTACTTCCAGCACCAGCGCGGCTTCAGCGCGTTGGTGACGGGGCTGGCGTTGTTCCCGGCGGTGGTCATGACCACGTTCGCCTCGGTGCTGTCGGCCCGGCTGGCCCGTCGCACCGGCGACCGTCCGCTGGTGGTCTCGGGGATGCTGCTGGGCGCCCTGGGCCTCGCGGGCTGGGCGGCAGCCGGAGCCGAGCCCGACTACGCGGTACTGGTCGTGCCGATGATGGCGGCGGGGTTCGGTACGTCCTTCGCCCTGACCGGTGCGACCGCCACCGTGATGGGTGCGGCACCCCCGGCGTACTCGGGAGCCGCCTCCGCGCTGTTCAACACCACCCGCCAGATCGGCAGCGCCACCGGCGTGGCACTGGGAGGCAGCCTGCTGGCCACCGGGGCCGGCTACGCGGCGGGGCTGCGCACCAGCATGGCCGTCGGCGCCCTCGCCTACCTGACCGCCGCGGCACTCGCCTGGTTCTGCGTGCCCGCGAAGCCGCAGGAGGCAGGGCGCGGCCGACCGGGTGCAGCGCGCGGAGCGCGGCCCGGGGAGTGACACCGTAAATCGGGGTAAAAAGGGTGCATGGTGCGATTGTCTCGCCGGTCGAGACCTTCGTCCGATGCCGACGATGCCGACGATGCCGAGGCCGAGCGGGCGGACGAGGCCCAGGACGGCCAGTGGCACGGCCGAACCGGCCTGAGGTCGCTGCTGAACGTGCACAGTGTGGTCGGGCAGATGTTCGTCATCCAAGTGGTGATGGTTCTGCTGCTCGCCCTCGTGGGCGGCGTCCTGCTGGCCTTGACGGTCCGGCGTCAGACCACCCGCGCGGCGACCGCCGGCTCCGTCGCCGTCGCGGCGGGCATCGCCCAGGCCCCGGGCATCAAGGCGGCCCTGAAGTCGCCCGATCCGTCACTCGTGCTGCAACCGCAGACCGAGGCGATCAGGATGGCCACGCATCTCGACTTCGTCGTGATCGTCGGAAAGAACGGAGTCCGCTACACCAGTGTGGATCCGAGCCTGATCGGCCGGCGCATCCCCTACCCCGAGGACCTGGCCGCGCTGAGCTCCGGGCGCACCGTCACCGGGCGCAGCGAGGTCGGGCGCACCACTGCGATCCGTACCTTCGAGCCCATCAAGGACGACGGTTCCGTGATCGGCGGGGTCGCCGTCGGCGTCAGGGTGGCGAGCATCAGCGCCGACGCCATGAGACAGCTGCCCGCCCTGCTCGGCATCACGGCCGCCGCCGTGGTCGTCAGCACCGTCGGCGCGCTCGTGGTCGGCCGACGGCTGCTGCGCCAGACCCACGGCCTCGGACCGGCCGAGATCACCCGCCTGTACATCCACCACGACGCGGTCCTGCGGGCCGCCCGCGAAGGCGTGGTCATCGTGGACGCCGACCGCAGGCTGCTGCTGGTCAACGAGGAGGCCCGGCGCCTGCTCGAACTGTCGCCGCAGGCCCAGGGCCGACGGGCCGACGAACTCGGCCTCGCGCCGCCGATCGCCGAACTGCTGGCCTCAGGACGTGAGGCCACCGACGAGGTGCTGCTGGCCGGCGGCAGGGTCCTGGCCGTCAACCAGCGGCCCCTGGAACGGTACGGAGGCGGCTGCGGCAGCGTCGCGACCCTGCGGGACTCGACCGAGCTGAGAGTGCTCTCCGGCCGGGCGGAGCAGGCACGCGAGCGCCTGAAGCTGCTGTACGACGCCGGTATCGGCATCGGCACCACCCTGGACGTGACCCGGACGGCCGAGGAACTGGCCGAGGCCGCCGTCCCGCAGTTCACCGACTACGTGACCGTCGACCTCGCCGAGCCGGTGCTGCGCGGCGAGGAGCCGACCGGCACGGAGCAGTCGCTGCGCCGCGTGGCCGCCGCCGGGATCCGCGCGGACACGCCGTTCGCGCCTGTCGGTGAGAACGTCGCGTTCGTGCCCTCGGGGTCCCCCCTGGCCGACCCGGCCCAGGGGCACGGGGTGATCGATCACGACCTGCGCACCGTCCCCGGACACGTGCCCGGGTACGTCCCCGGGTTCGGGCCCCGGGACCCCGGCCGTGCCCGGCGCGTCGTCGACCACGGCATCCACTCGCTCATCACGGTCCCGCTGCGCGCCCGCGGTGTGGTGCTGGGCGTGGCCGGCTTCTGGCGCTCGGAGAAACCCGAGCCCTTCGAGGACGACGACCTGGCCCTGGCCGAGGAGATGGCCACCCGGGCCGCGGTCGCCATCGACAACGCCCGCCGCTACACCCGCGAGCACGCCATGGCAGTGACACTGCAACGCAGCCTGCTGCCCGCGTCGCTGCCGACACTCAGCGGCCTGGAGGTCGCCCACCGCTATCTGCCCGCCGAGTCGGGACACGTGGGCGGCGACTGGTTCGACGTCATCCCCCTGCCCGGCGCACGCGTGGCCCTCGTGGTCGGGGACGTCGTCGGCCACGGTCTGCACGCCGCGGCCACCATGGGCCGACTGCGGACCGCGGTGCACAACTTCTCCGCCCTCGACCTCGTCCCCGGCGAGCTCATGGCCCATCTCGACGAACTCGTCACCCGGAACGACACCGACGAGGCGGACGACGACAGCGGCCGCAGCCTCACCGGCGCCACCTGCCTCTACGCCGTCTACGACCCCGTCTCGGGCCACGCCACCATGGCCCGGGCGGGGCATCCCGGGCCGCTCGTGGTCCGGCCCGACGGCACGGTCCACGCCCCCGAGGTGCCCGTCTCCCCGCCGCTGGGCCTGGGCGGCGCGGAGCCCTTCGAGTCGGCCGAGCTGCGACTGGCGGAGGGCAGCGGACTGGTGCTGTTCACCGACGGGCTGGTCGAGGAGCGCGGCCGGGACATCGACGTGGGTCTCGCACTGCTGCGGGACACGTTGGCCGGTCACCCGCAGCGGGGCCCGGAGGAGACCTGCCGGGCCGTCTTCGACGCCGTGCTGCCCACCCGCCCCCGCGACGACGTCGCCCTGCTGGTGGCCCGCACCAGGCTGCTCGACCCGGCCCGGATCGCCCAGTGGGAGATTCCTCCGGATCCGGCGGCGGTGGCCCCGGTCCGCGCCGCGTGCGGCCGTCGGCTGCGGGACTGGGGGCTCGACGGCATCGGCTTCGCCACCGAACTGATCCTCTCCGAGCTGGCCACCAACGCCGTCCGCTACGGCGCCCCGCCGATCACCGTCCGCCTGCTGTACGACCGGACCCTGATCTGCGAGGTCTCCGACGGCAGCCACACCTCCCCGCATCTGCGCCGGGCCGCCGCCACCGACGAGGGCGGCCGCGGCCTGTACCTCGTGGCACGGTTCGCACAGCGCTGGGGCACCCGCTACACCCCGCAGGGCAAGGTGATCTGGACCGAGCAGGCCCTGCACGAGGACACCACCGCGGAGCCGGTGGAGGACATGACGGACGCCCTGCTGGACCAGTGGGGCGACGACGCCCTGTGACCGGGCCCGGCCTCACCTGCGGCCCGACGCTTCGACCGGAACGCAGGTCGGCGCGCACAGCGGCAGCAGTACGACGAAGGGCGGGGACTTCGGGGACGTACAAACGCAAACGTCCGTTCGGGGTGGCCCGGCGACAGTGGTCAATCCGGCAAGATTCTGTCACCCGGCTGTGAAGAAACCCCGGGAGGCTGGTGCTCAGCACAGCAGCACAACACAGCACACGCTTCTCAATTCGGGGGAAGAGCACCATGAGCACTGTTCACAGAGCCGCCGTCGTCCTGGCCTCGGTCTCCGCGTTCGCGCTGACCGCCTGCGGTCCCGCCGACGGCGGTGCGGCGGGCGGATCCGCGAAGCCGCCGACCACGAGTGCGTCCGAGTCCGCGACGCCGTCCGGTCCGTCGAAGCCCACCGCCCCGTCGAAGCCGTCCGCGGCACCGGCGGGGTCCACGACCGGCGGTTCGACCGGCGGTTCGTCCGGTGGCGCCTCCGGCGGGTCCTCCGGTGGCGCTGCCGGTGGCTCGTCCGCGGGTTCGTCCGGCAGTGGCGGCGGTTCCTCGGCCGACTTCGACGTCTTTCCGTGCAGCACGTACGACGTCACGTTCACCGCGAGCCTGGCGGAGCCCACGACCAGCAGCTATCTCCTCAAGATCACGAACAGGGGCACCAAGGCGTGCCGGGCGCTGGGCCATCCGATCGTGACCTTCGGCGACCTGGACGGTGCGGCCACGGAGCGGGGTGCCGCCCCCGGCATCGAGGACGCCCTCCGGCTGGAACCTGGGGAGTCGGCCTACGCCGGGCTCATGGGCGGCGCCGACGACGGCAAGGGACGGACCGTGGGTTCGATCGCGATGACCATGAACACCGAGTCCGACCTGGAGCAGAAGGCGCTCAAGGCCACCACCCCCGGCCTGTACGTCTCGCCGCACACCAACTCCGTGACCCCATGGGTGAACAACGCGGAGGACGCGCTCAGCCTCTAGGCCGCTTCCAGGCCGCGCGAACGGGACGGGCGGCCGGATCGGTCAGGATCGAAGAAGCGCCGGTCACCCGGCTCCTTCTAACGTCGCAGACATGGCATCCATCGAATCCGTCACCCTCGACGTGGCCGACCCCACGGCCGCCCACCGCTTCTACACCGCCGCCTTCGGCCTGGACGCACAGATCCGGCTACGGGCGTCGGAGGCGCCCAGCACCGGCTTCCGCGGGTTCACCCTGTCACTCACGGTGTCCCAGCCGGGCACGGTCGACAGTCTCGTCGGCACCGCGGTGGAAGCCGGGGCGACCGTGCTGAAGCCGGCCACGAAGTCCATGTGGGGCTACGGCGGCGTGGTGCGGGCGCCGGACGGGACGATCTGGAAGGTCGCCACCTCGGCGAAGAAGGACACCGGCCCCGCCACCCGGCAGATCGACACCGTCGTACTCCTGCTGGGCGTCGCTGACGTGGTCGCGAGCAAGCGGTTCTACGTCGGCCGAGGTCTTGCCGCGGCCAAGAGCTTCGCCCGTGTGTACGTCGAGTTCGACACGGGGGCGAGCCCCGTCAGGCTGGGACTGTACCGGCGCCGCGCGCTCGCCAAGGACGCCGGTGTCCCGCCGGAGGGCACCGGTTCGCACCGGCTCCTGATCGGCGGCGACGCCGGACCCTTCACCGACCCGGACGGGTTCGCCTGGGAGTCCGCGGCGGCACTGGCGGCCACGCCCTGACGCGGTACCGCCGCCTCGCCGCCGCGTCGGCGCCGGAGCGCTGCCGGGTCGCCCTCCAGGCCCGGGGAGACCGCCGCCGGGGTGCCGTGGCGACACGCATGTCGCGTACCGGGCGTTCTCGGTCACGGAATGTAATGTCCGATGCGCGGGGCCCGGGTCCCGCCACGAAGGCGCAGGTGCGCGGCCGCTGTCCCGTCGCTCTGCGCCATCCCGTTCCGGGGTTTCGGACACCATCGACGGAGGACGTCACGATGACCGTTCCGGCAGATCTGAAGTACAGCAGGGATCACGAGTGGGTGCGCGTCGTGAGTCCGAAGGAGGTGCGCATCGGCATCACGGACCACGCGCAGCGCCAGCTCGGTGACGTCGTCTTCGTGGAACAGCCGAAGAAGGGCGACCGGTTCCAGGGTTCCGAGCCGTTCGGCACGGTGGAGTCCGTCAAGGCCGTCTCCGAGATCTACATGCCCGTCGACGGCACCGTCGTGGCCGTCAACGAAGGGCTGGTGGACGAACCGGAGCTGATCAATACCGACCCCTACGACGAGGGATGGATCCTCCAGGTCGCGCCGTCCCGGATGAAGGACCTCGACCAGCTCCTCAGCGCCGCCCAGTACGAGAAGTACATCGCCGGCGAGGAGGGCTAGCCGACGGATGCCCTGGCCGGGCGCGGGCACGCCCTGTGACCGGCCCGGTGTGTCCGGTGCGCCGTGAAAACCGTGTAGAGTGGAACTACCGACGCGGGGTGGAGCAGCTCGGTAGCTCGCTGGGCTCATAACCCAGAGGTCGCAGGTTCAAATCCTGTCCCCGCTACCAAAGGAAGGGCCCGGCAGCTGCCGGGCCCTTTCGCATGTGTCCCGGGCGTCGGGTCCGGTGGATCTTCGGACCGCGCGCACTGACATACTCCGGTCATGGACGGTGGGGGAGTGGCCGCGGCGACGCGGTCGACTGCGGAGGCGGCTGCACGGGATATGCCCGTGCCCGGCGCGGGCTGGGAGCTGCGGCCCGCGGCCGAGACGGACATCGAGGTCATCGCGGAGCTGCGGGCCGAGGTCATGCGCCCGGACCTGGAGCGTCTGGGACGCTACGACGAGCACCGGGTACGACAGCGGCTCCGGGACTCCTTCTCCACGCGGTACACGTCGGTCGTCATGGCCGACCGTGAGCTCGCCGGCTGTATCACGGTCCGGCCCCGGGGGGGCGGGCTGTGGCTGGAGCACTTCTACCTTGCTCCGGGTCACCAGGGCCGGGGGCTCGGATCCGCCGTCCTGCGCACGGTGCTGGAGCGGACCGACGCCCAGGGGACGGCGGTGGGCCTGAACGTCTTGCAGGGCAGCCCCGCCCGCCGTCTCTACGAGCGCCACGGATTCGTCGTCGAGTCCCAGGACCCGGTCGACGTCTTCATGGTCCGCCCGCCGCTGACGTCGTCGCGCAGCGCGTCGTCGGACCCCGCCGACGACGCCTGACCTGCGGCCGGAGGGCGTGCCGCCGGGCCGGGCGGACGGTGCGACCCCGCACCGGCGCCCTGCCCCGAGCGGTCAGCCGGTCTTGCGGGCCACTCCGCCGTAGAAGCCGATCTCGTCGGAGCGGGCCGGGGGCGGGGTGTCCGGGCGCCAGAACGGAACCTGGGCCAGGCCGGGTTCCAGCAGCTCGAAGCCGTCGAAGAACCGCTCGACCTCGGTACGGGTGCGCAGGTTCAGGGTGGCGGTCGCCTTGTTGTAGACGGCCTGGGCCTCGCTGCGATCGGCGAAGTCGCCCGTGGCGTGCGAGAGGACCAGGAAGCTGCCGACCGGCAGCGCGTCCCGCAGCGTGGCGACGATCTGCCCGGGCTGCTCGGCGTCGGTGAGGAAGTGGACGACGGCGACCAGGAGCAGGGCGACGGGTTCGTCGAGGGCGATGATCCGGCGGACGTCGGGATGGTCCACCACGGCCTGCGGATCGCGCAGGTCGGCCAGGACGATGCTGGTCGTGCCGGAGCGGCTGAGCAGGGCGTCGCCGTGCGCCTTCACGATCGGGTCGTTGTCGACGTAGGCGACGCGCACGTCCGGCGCCACCTCCTGCGCGATCTCGTGCACGTTCGGCGAGGTGGGCAGCCCGGTGCCGATGTCCAGGATCTGCCGGACGCCGCTGCCGACGACGTGGCGGACGGCGCGCCGCAGGAAGGCGCGGTTGGCCCGCAGACCGATGCGCACCTCGGGTGCCGCCGCGGCGAGCCGCTCGCCCGCCTCGGCGTCGACCTCGTAGTTGTCCTTGCCGCCCAGCAGGTAGTCGTAGATCCGCGCAGGGTGTGGCCTGCTGGTGTCCATCTCCTCGGCACGGAAGCCGTCCTGCCTCACGCTGCGCTCCTCTCGGCGACCGCCACGGCTGCCCTCCCGTGATCGTCGGACGACAGCTTCCCACATCAACTTCATTGCGGACGACCGCAGTTCACGGCGGTACGGGGAAGGGCGGATCGGCCCGCAGCGGCTGTCCCGGTTCAGGACGGGTTGCCCGTCCCCGCCGCGGCGGCGGCCAGGCTCGGCTGGAGGCGCCGGGCGGCATCGAGATGGTCGGCGGTCCAGATCAGCCGTACGGCCGGGGCGGTGGCCTGACCTGTCTCGTCGGTGAGGTCGCGGCGCAGGGCCTCGACCAGCTGTCCCTCGGTCAGCGGGCTGCGGGGCAGGGGCTGCGGGGGAGCGACGGCCCGGCCCAGGGCGACGGCCAGGTCCCGGTACCAGCCGGCCACCCGGTCGGCGACGCTCTGGACGACCATGCGTGCCGCGGGGCGGTCGGGGTCGACGTCCTGGCCGTCGGCACACTGCCACAGCTCCATCACGGCGTCCGCGGCCAGGCGGAGTCCCACGATCCCGGTGACCAGGGTGGTCATGTCGGCCAGCGGCACCGGCTTCGCACCGCGTTCCGCGAGATAGCTGCGGAAGGCGTCGTCGAGCCGCCGTGCGGCGGCGGCCGCCGCCCGGCCCTCCTCGGCGGCGGTGTCCGCCTGCGGCGCGGGTCCGGGGGTGCAGCGGCCCACGGCGTACGCCACCGTCCCGGCCAGGTACCGGGCGGTGTCGGTGTACGCCTCGGCGAGGGCCCGCTCGACCGCGGCCGAGGCGCCGCGCGGCCAGAGGAACAGCGCCACGAGCACGCTCACGGCACAGCCGATGGCGATGTCCTGGACCCGCAGCAGCGCGATGTGCCAGTCGGGGTCCTGGCCGACGTTGAACAGGACGACGAGAGCGACGGTGAAGGCCGCCTGGCCGGCGGCGAAGGAGACGACGGCGGGGGCGACCCCGGCGAGGAGCACGGCGAACGGCAGCACGAACCACAGCGCGCTGCCGTGATGTCCGACGACGTGCAGCAGTGCGGCGCCGACGACCGAGCCCGCGACGGTGCCGCCCAGGACGCGGACGGCGTTCTGTCCCGTGCACAGGGCGTTCGAGCGCAGCACCGACAGGGTGCCCAGCAGTACCCAGAACGAGTGCTGGACGTCGGTCAGGTTCGCCAGGGCGACGGCGATGCCGAGGCCGAGCGCGCCGCGGAGACTGTTGTGCAGCCAGACCGACTGGGGCCGCAGATGCGCGGCGGCCCGCTCGCGCGCCGAGGCCAGCGGTTCGGTCACGGCTCCGGGATCACGGCCGAGCAGGCGTTCGTGCCAGCTGCGGCGTTCGGCGCCGGCCGCCAGATCCACGTTGCCCGCGATCTGGAGGGTGGCGAACCCCAGTTCCTGCGCGCGGAACGACGGGTCGAGCACTTCGAGCACGGGATGCGCACGGGAGAGCGTGCCGATTCCGTCCCGGTGCACGGGCAGTCGTACGGTGGCTCGCTCCTCCATGTGGTCCATGGCCCGGCGCAGCTCGTCCGACGTGCGGCGCAGCGCCTCCCGCGAGCCGCGCGGCGCATCGAGCAGTTCGGCCGCCTCGTCCAGCACCCGGGCGGCGGCCCGCCGTACGGTGTGCGCGTCGGCGTCGCACGCCGGGGGGCCGTCGGGGTGGCTGTCGGGAGCGGGCGCGCTGTCGGCCAGGATGCTGCTCAGCCAGGTCAGTTCGTCGACCAGACGTACGAGTGCCCGCGAGCCGGTGGACAGTCCGGTGGGCCGGTAGGGCGTGGCGACGAAGACCTTGCGCAGCTCGGCCGCGGCGGCGCCGGCCCGGTCGGCCGTCGCCCGGCACTGCTTGACCTCCGGCTTGCCGGGTCCGCCGGCCAGCCAGGACGCGTCGGTACTCAGCTGTCGCGCGGCGGCGCGGCAGACCCGGGCCGCGGGCGCACTCAGCGGGTCGGCGGCCGGCCGCGGCCACAGCAGGGAGATCGCGAGCATGGCGGCAGCCGCGGCCAGCCCCGCCCCGGCGAGCCGCGCGGGCAGCTGCGACAGCGACGCCGGCGAGGACACGGGGAGGACCAGTGCGAGCAGCAGCGCGGTCGACGCGCCCGCGAGGACGGAGCTGACGACGCCCGCGAAGAGCACCAGGAATCCGACGACGACCATGACGGTGACCGCGAGCCAGAGCTCGCGCGAGGCGATCGTGCCCAGGCAGATGAGGGCGGTCCAGGCGACGGCGAGCCCCAGGTGGGCCTGCAACCGCTGGGCCATGGGCCCGGTGAACTCCACGAACAGCAGCATCGAGAACGCCCCGAACGACGCGTAGGTCGCCATCGGCGCCGAGCCGATCACCTGGCTGCACAGGGCGAACAGCGTGGGCATCACGAGCGCGGCCCGCGCCGCCCTGCGCGTCGCCGCCAGCCCGGGATCACGCTCTCGCAGCCAGGAGACGGGGCGCAGGCGCCGCATCGGAGCAAGTGCCGGCACGCGGTCGCACCTCCTGTCCCTCCCGACGCGGGGGGAATCCGCCGTATCACGTCAATTGTCACCACCGGGGAGCGGGCCGCGCGGCGATGTACGGCTGGGCCGGCGACGTGGGAGCGGGCACCTCTCCCTCCGCCCCCGCCTCCGCGGGCCCCGGCATCCGCACCGGGCAGCTCAGCGGGCCGGTCCCTCGCGGGCGTCGAGGCGGGCGTCGACGCGGGTGTTGAGGCGCGCGGCCTGGCGGGTGAGGTGGTCGCGCTCGGCGAGGCTGGACGCCTTGTGCGCCGCCTCGGCGTACAGCCGTGCCGCCGTCTCCAGGTCACCGTCCCGCTCGTGGAGGTACGCGGCCACCGCGGTGTGGCGGGGCAGGGAGTCGTCGAGGGCGGCGAGCGCCGCCAGCCCGGCACGCGGCCCGTCGGCCTCGCCGACGGCGACCGCGCGGTTGAGCCGGACCACCGGGTTGTCGGTCAGGCGTACGAGCTCGTCGTACCACTCGACGATCTGCACCCAGTCGGTCTCCTCGGCCTCGGGCGCGTCGGCGTGCAGTGCCGCGATGGCGGCCTGGGCCTGGAACTCGCCCAGCCGGTCGCGGGCGAGGGCCGCCTGGAGGATCTGGACGCCCTCGGCGATCGACTCGGTGTCCCACCGGGCCCGGTCCTGCTCGGCGAGCGGCACCAGGCCCCCGTCGGGCGCGATCCGGGAGGCGCGCCGCGCGTGGTGGAGCAGCATCAGGGCGAGCAGCCCCGCCACCTCGGGGTGGTCGATCGAGGCCGCGAGCTGCCGGGTGAGCCGGATGGCCTCGGCGGCGAGGTCGACATCGCCGGAGTAGCCCTCGTTGAAGACCAGGTAGAGGACGCGCAGCACGGTGGCGACATCGCCGGGCCGGTCGAGACGGACACCGGAGACGGTGCGCTTGGCCCGGCTGATCCGCTGGGCCATGGTCGCCTCGGGCACCAGGTAGGCCTGGGCGATCTGCCGGGTGGTGAGCCCGCCGACGGCCCGCAGGGTGAGCGCGACGGCGGAGGAGGGGGTGAGGGAGGGGTGGGCGCAGAGGAAGTAGAGGTGGAGGGTGTCGTCCGCCGAGGGCGTGGGTCCGGGCGGCGGCTCCTCGTCGAGGCGGTCCTCGCGCCGGCGGCGGGCGGTGTCCGCCCGGGCCGCGTCGAGGAACTTGCGCCAGGCCACGGTGACCAGCCAGCCCTTCGGGTCCCGCGGCGGGTCGGCGGGCCAGCCGCGGACGGCTTCGACGAGCGCCTCCTGCACGGCGTCCTCGGCCGCCGCGAAGTCGGCTCCGCGGCGGACGAGGACGGTGAGCACGTTCGGGGTGAGGCTCCTGAGCAGGGCCTCATCCATGGGCGAGGCACTCCGGGACGGTGGGCGGCGCGGCCAGGAACGGGCGCACTTCGAGCCACTCGTGGATCGGCTTCCCGCCCGCTCCGGGGGCGGCCGACAGCTCCCCGGCCAGTTCGACCGCGCGCTCGTGGCTGTCGACATCGATGATCATCCAGTCGGCGATGAGGTCCTTGGTCTCGGCGAACGGGCCGTCGGTGACCGGCGGGCGCCCCTCGCCGTCGTACCGGACCCACTGCCCCTCCGGGGCGAGCGCCTGTCCGTCGACGAACTCCCCGGACTGCTCCAGCCGGGCCGCGAAGTCGTTCATGTACTGGATGTGGGCCGAGATCTCCTCCGGCGTCCACTTGTCCATGGGGACGTCGTTGACCGGGGTCGGGGCGCCGCGGTAGTGCTTCAGCAGCAGGTACTTCGCCATCGTGGTTCTCCTAGGTGCCGGTACGACCCATTGTGGTCGCCTTCACCCCGGGGACGGAGCGGGCCACGGGATCTCGACATCGCCGTCCAAGATTTTTTGCGGCCGGTGCGGCCGGTCCGCGGCCGGTCCCGGGAGAGCCGTCGGGCGCGGCCCCGGGACCGGCCGGATGTCAGCGGAGCGCGGGCGGCCCGGACCCGTCCGCCGTCCCCCAGCCGGAGGGCTCGGTGCCGACACCGAACGCGAGCGACCTCGTGTCCCGCAGGTCCGCCGTCGTCAGATACGTACGGTCGTAGAGGGTGCCGTCGATGCGGGCCGACTGGATGTAGCGGCGGCCGTCCGAGGTGCCCGGAGCCGTCACGGTGAGCGCGCCGCGCGGGTAGTAGCGGCGGTCGAGGGTGAGGTCGACCCGTTCGAAGACGGGCGTGGACAGGCCCCAGGTGTCGTAGCCGGGCTGCACCGGGAAGACCCCGATCGACGACAGCACCATCCAGGCGGACATGGTTCCCAGGTCGTCGTTGCCGGTCATCCCGGTCGGGGCGTCCGTGAACAGGGTCAGGGCCGCGTGCACCACGTCGGTGGTCTTCCACGGCTGGCCGGTCGAGAGATAGGTGTACGGGGCGATGAGGTCGGGTTCGTTCTGCGGGTTGTACTTGTCCGCGTTGTAGTAGTCGTACGGGCCGTTCACCCAGACCTCGCGGGCGGTCCTCGCGGGGTCCTGCACCAGCCGGTCGTAGGCGAAGAAGGAGTCCAGGCGGTCGTTGGCGGCCTGCTTGCCGCCGATCAGGCCGACCATGCCCGGCAGGTCCTGCGGCACGAGCCACTGGTACTGCCAGGACGTGCCCTCGTGGAAGCCCTCGCTCCTGGCCGGGTCGGCCGGGCCGGTGAACGTCCCGGAGGCGTCCCGCGCGCGGAAGAAGCCGGTCGAGGCGTCGAAGATCCTGCGGTAGTTCTGGGCCCGTGCCGCGTAGCGCGCCGCGTCCGCGTCGTGACCGAGACCGCGGGCCATCTCTCCGAGCATGGCGTCCGACAGGGCGTACTCCAGGGTCGCGGACGCGCCGTGGTCGTAGTCGGAGTCACCGGGTTTCGCGTGCGGCCGGTTGCTGACGTACGGGGCGAACCCCTCGGCGATGTACTCCCGGTTGGCCTCGCGGCCCACGGCCGGCGAGTCGGCGGCCGGCACTCCGTCCGCGTTCTTCTTCAGGGCCCGGTAGGCCTGTTCCTCGTAGCCCTTGAGCAGGCCCTGCTGGTAGGCGTTGGTCAGGAACGGGGTCACCGGGTCGCCGGTCATGATGTTCGTCTCGACCGTGCCGTAACCCCACTTGGGCAGCCAGCCGCTCTCCTCGTCGATCTTGATGACGGAGATCGCCATGTCCCGGGCCTCACGCGGCGCGAGCAGCGCGAGCAGCTGGGACTGGGTGCGATAGGTGTCCCACAACGACCAGTTCTGGTAGTACGTGAAGCCGCGCGTCCGGTGGATCCGCTGGTCCCAGCCGGTGTAGCGGCCGTCTGCGTCGCTGCCGATGTTGGGCGCGAGGAACGACCGGTACAGGGACGAGTAGAAGGTGCGCCGGAGGGTGTCGCTGCCGCCCTGCGCGCGCACGTCGTCGAGCCGGTCCTCCCATGACCGTTGTGCGGCGTCGCGGACCTGCCGGAAGGAACGGCCGCCCTCGGCGCGGAGGTTGACGGCGGCGCCGTGGGCGTCGACGTACGACAGCGCGGTCGTCGCTTCGACGGTCCGGTCCCCGGTCGTGTCGAAGCGTACGTAGGCGCCGTCCCGTCCGGTGTCCGACCCGGCGGTGACCGTGGAGCCGTCCCAGGTGCCGTGCGCGGTGAACGGCCGGTCGAAACGGGTGATCGTGTACACGGTGTAGGGCCGGGTGTCCTGGCAGAAGCCGCTGCCGGTGATGGCGGTGCGCACGGTCCGGTTGTCCAGGACCTCGACCCGGGTGGAGGCCGTCCGGTGCAGTGACTGCCCCGCGTCGAGCAGGACGTCGGCCTTGTCGGTGGCGGGGAAGGTGTAGCGCTGCACCCCGGTGCGTGCCGTCGCCGTCAGTTCGGCGGTGATGCCGGACTTCAGCGAGACCTTGTAGTAGCCCGGGCTCGCCTGCTCGGTGTCATGACTGAACTCCGCCTCGTACTTGGCGTTGTCCGTCTCGGTGATGTCGCCCGTGGTCGGCAGCACGGGCAGGTCGCCGCCCAGACCGCAGCCGACGCCGGAGAGATGGACCAGGGAGAAGCCGCGGATGTGGTTCTGGGAGTGGTCGTAGCCGGTGTTGTGCCCGGTGTCGGGGGAGAACTGCACCATCCCGAAGGGCACGGCCGCGCCCGGGTAGGTGTTGCCTTCGTTCTCGGTACCGATGAACGGGTTGACGAGATCGGTGAGTCGGCCTCCGTCGGCCTGGGCCGGGTGCGCGGCGGCCTGTGGCGCCCGTGCGGCCGGTGCCGCCTGGGCCGTGGGTGCGGCGAGGGCGGCGCCGAGCAGCGCGACCGCTGTGACCACCGTCCCTGCACCGCGTGTTCGCTGGATCCATCGCATGGGCGTCAGCGCCTCTCGAGCCACTGGACAACGTTGTCAGAGTCGAGCGCGCTCATTCTTGGCGTTATGTGTGTACTCGTCAAGAGCCTTTGTGTGCGGATGAGTTCGCGAGTGGTCTCCCGCCGCGCACGGAGAATCGGTGCCCCGGAGGCCGTCCGCGAAGCGGGCGTGCGCGGCCTGCGCGGGCCCTTGTCCGGGTTCCGGCAGTGCGGTGCGACCCGGTGGAGGCGAGGTCTCGGGCAGACGCTCCAGCGACCGTCGGCACCCTCGGCAAAACGGCCCTGACCTGGTGCTTTACCGGAATCCGGCTAGGGTGAAGACCTCAACCGGACGCGGTGGGAGGGGACTTCGTGAGCGAGGACGACCTCGGGTACGACGCCAGCCACATCGAGGTGCTGGAAGGTCCGGAGGCCATCCGCAGGCGCCCCGGGATGTACGTGGGCTCGACCGGCGAACGCGGCCTGTACCACATGGTGTTCGAGATCGCCGGCCGCGCGGTGAACGAGGTCCTCGCGGGCCGTGCCGAATCCGTCGACGTCGCCTTCACGGCCGACGGCGGCGTGCGGGTACGCGACGACGGGCCCGGTGTCCCCTTCGAGACCGACGGCGACAGCGGGGCTCCCGGCCTCGAAGCCCTGCTGACTCACGTGCACGCCGGGGCGCGTCACGATGTCCGACACGTCGTGGAGACAGACCTCTTCGGCGTGGGCCCCTGCGTGGTCAACGCCCTGTCGAGCCGTCTGACTGCCGAGGTGCGGAGCGGCGGGATCCGGTGGGTCCAGGAGTACGCGCGCGGCGTCGCCGTCACCCCGCCCACCGAGGCGGGTCCGGCGACCGGCAGCGGGACCACCATCGCCTTCCGGCCCGACACCGTCATCTTCGGTACGTCCGTGTGCTCGTTCGCCGCGCTGGCCGAGCGGTTCAGGGAGCTGGCTTTCCTGAACCGCGGTCTGTGCGTGTCGCTGACCGACGAGCGCCTCCCGGCCGGCGCCCGGTCGGTGCGGTTCCGGTCGCCCGGCGGGGCACGGGACTTCGTCGCCTTTCTCGACGCCGCCGCGTTCGACTCCGCAGGCGATACGCCCGTCCACCCGGACGTCATCGGTTTCGAGCGCGAGGATCCACGGATGGCGGGGACCGTGGAGGTGGCCCTGCGGTGGCACGGCTCGCCCGAGGAGCGGCTGGTGAGCTTCGCCAACAGCCGGCCCACACCCGTTGGCGGCACCCATGTGGCGGGCTTCCGTGACGGGGTGACGGCCGCGATCGACGCCTACCTGCGCGGGCGACGGCTGCCGCAGGCCGCCGGCATCGAGCTGAGCCCCGACCGGATCCGCGCGGGCCTGACGGCGGTCGTGTCGGTCAAGCTGGACCGCCCCGAGCTCCGTGGGCCCACGAACGGGGAGCTGGGCGGCACGGCGGTTCGCGACTGCGTCGCGCGGGCCGTCCGGGAACATCTCCTCACCTGGCTGGAGGAGCACCCGGAGCAGGCCGCAGCCCTCGTCGGCCGGGTGGTCGGGGGCGCCCGCCAGGGCTGAGCGAGACCGGGCCGTCCGCAGCGCCGGCGTACGTCCGGACGCACGCCGGCGCTGCGGACGGTCTGCTGGGCCGATCGCGTGTGTTCGGGCCGCGGTCGGCTCGTCACCTCCGCCGAGTCGTTCGGATGTGCGCACGATGGGCTCCGATCGCCCTTCGACGCGGCCCCCGGCCTGGTGAGGACCATGACCACCGAGACCACGCGGACGACACATCTCCCCGACCAGGTCCGGCCGTTGGGCGAAGCGCTCGACGGTGCGGCCGTGTCACGCCTGCACATCCTGTTCTGGCTGCTCGCCGGGCTGGGCATCCTGCTCGACGGCTTCGACTTCTTCGTCATCGGGGTCGCCAACCCGCTGATCTCCCACGACTTCCGGGTCAGCGCGGCACAGAAGGGTCTGATCTCGGCGGCGGCCATCGTGGGGTCGGTCTTCGGCGCCGCGCTGCTGGGGCCGCTGGGGGACCGGATCGGCCGGCGCCGGATCTTCCGGGTCGACCTGTGGATGTTCGTCGTCTTCTCCTTGTTGTGCGCCTGCGCCTGGGACGTGTGGTCACTGATGGCGTTCCGGTTCGCGCTCGGCGTCGCGGTGGGCCTGGACTACCCGATCGCCGCGAGCTATCTGGCGGAGATCCTGCCCGTCAAGGCCCGGGGCCGGTGGCTGGTGGCCGCCTTCAGCCTTCAGGCGGCGGGCATCCTGATGGGTGCGGTCGCCGGAGTGGTGATCCTCGAGGCGTGGCCGCACACCGGATCGTGGCGGATCCTGTTGGGATTCGGGGCGCTGCCCGCCCTGGTCATCATCTGGCTGCGGCGCAGGGTGCCGGAGAGCCCGCGCTGGCTGGCGCAGAACGGGCGGGAGCGGGAGGCGTGCGAGGTCGGCCGCGCCCTGGTCGGCTCCCCGGTGCGGGTGTCCGACGCCGACCGGGTCCGGCACGAGGCGACACCGGAAGGGCTGAAGGCGTTCATCCAGCCGCGGCTGTTCTCCCCTCGCTGGCGCAGGCGCACGATCTTCGCCGCGGTGCCGTGGTTCCTGATGGACATCGCGACGTACGGGGTGGGGATCTTCACCCCGACCCTGCTGGCGTCGCTGTCGCTGGCGGGGGCGAACAGCAGCTTCATCGCCGACGACATCGCCTCGACCAAGGGGACCGCCTTCCTGGACGTCTTCCTGGCCGTCGGGTTCGTGCTGGCGATCGTGCTGGTGGACCGGGTCGGCCGGGTGCCGCTCCAGCTCACCGGGTTCGCGGTGATGGCCTGTGCGCTGTGCCTGCTGGCCGTGGCCGGCCAGCTGCCGGGCGGGGCGGACGCCCACCTCGTGCTGGTCGCCGTCGGGTTCGGGCTGTTCAACCTGTTCATGAACCTCGGGCCGAACTCCACCACGTTCGCCCTGCCCGCCGAGGTCTTCCCCTCCGAGATGCGCACCGCGGGCCACGGCTTCGCGGCCGGGTGCGGGAAGCTGGGCGCCGCCCTGGGGACGTTCCTCTTCCCGGTCCTGCTGTCCGGCATCGGGGAGAGCGCGTTGCTGTACGGGGTGGCCGGCATCTGCGCGCTGGGCTTCCTGGTCACCTATGTCTTCCGGGTCGAGACCCGCGGCCGTTCCCTGGACGAGCTGTCCGGCGCCCAGGTGGCCGCGGTCGCGCCCCGGGTGACCCCGCCGTGATCCCGCGCCGGGCGCGGCCGTGGACGCCCGGGCCGTGTCCTCGGCAGGAGCCTTCCGTGCCGGGGGACTTGTCCGGGTCTCAGGACTGCTGGTCCGCGGTGGCCGCCGGTGTCGCCCGGGTGAACGCCGAGAGCAGGTCCAGGGCGGTCGCACGGGTGTGGGACAGCAGGCTGACCGCCGGTGCCGTCCAGCGGTCCAGGCTGCGCGCGGCGTCCGGTTCGAGCTCGATGGTGATGCGGACGAACCGGGTGCTGAGCGTGGTGGACCTGGCGGGGGAGGAGCCCGGTTCGGCGGGGTCGCGGTGCAGGGCCGCGCGGTAGGTGTTCTTGCGCTGGGTCATGCGTTTTCCTGACGCTTGATGAGTTCTTCGGCGAGGTCCATGTAGGCCGTGTCCTGGGCGTGGACCCGGCCGCCGAACGACTGGGAGTACAGGTCCAGCCGGGCGATCTGGGTGTCGAGCACGTCGAAGCCCCGTTCGGCGAGCACCTCCCGGGCGTCGGCGTCGGGGCCGGTGCGCGTGGCGTCGGGGCGGTTCGTGCGGTTGAGCAGCACGGCGGTGCGGGCGGGTCGCGTACGAAGGGACTGCACGTCGCCCATCTCGGTCCCGATGGGTGCCATCCGGTCGAGTTCGATGGGGGCCGGGGTGACGGGCACGATCCACTCGTCGGCGTGGCGCATGATGCTGCGCGCGATGCGGGCGTGGTCCTCCAGCTGGGGGGCGTCGTGCACCACGGCCTGGCGCAGGCCGAGGAAGTCGTCGATACGGCGGTGCACATCGCCCACCGGCAGGGCGATCACGGGGAACGGGAAGCCGCCGGCGAGTTCGCTCCACCGCAGCGCGGAACCGGCCGGGTCGCCGTCGACCAGGAGCGGCGGCCGGCCCAGTTCGTACAGGGCATGGGCCAGCCAGACCGCGCTGGTCGTCTTCCCGACTCCGGGCTTCAGATTGATGAAGGCACAGCTCAGCAGCACAGGCGCCACCGTAGGGAGCCGACGCCGCGGGTGCCGTCCGGCACGCACACGCGGCGCCCGGGTTCACCCGCGGGGTTGCACGCGGCCCGTGCGTTGACGGCGGCCGGGCGACGCGCCGCGGAGCGACCGGTCCGGCGGCGCCTTCGCGGCGCCGCCGGACCGCTGCCGAAGGACGGGTCAGCGGGCGCGGGCCGCCGGGGTCTGTTCGACCAGGACGTCCGTCGTACGGTCCAGCAGTGCGCACAGGGAGGCGTGCTCGGCGGGCGTGAACGCGGCGGTGAGCGCCCGCTCCAGCACGATCACCTCGGCGTACGCGAGATCCAGTACCGCCCGGCCGTCCTCGGTCGGCGTGGCGATCTGCACCTTGGCGTGCACCGGGGACGGGTCGCGGCGGATGAGCCCCTTTCCTTCCATGTTGGCCAGGACGGTCGCCATCGTCTGCTGGGTGACCCCGCAGGAACGTGCCGTCTGAGCCGCGGACAGGCCGCCCTCGCGGGAGAGCGTCAGCAGCACGGTGTACTGCGTCATGGTCAGCCCGTGTCCGCGCAGCACGGCTTCGTGATGTGCCATCAGTGCCTGCTCCGCCCGCCTGATCCGGGTGCAGAGGTACTCCTCGACGGGGATGTCCGCCACGTTCCCGCTCCTATTCACAGAGATCTGTGTTGACTCAGGTATCTGTGACACCTAGGGTCGCTCCTGCGAGACACAGGATACTGAGTCAGCTCAGGAGGCTGTATTCATGAAGGCGATCGTGCTGGACAGCGGCGGCGACTACCGGACCGCGGACCTCGACGAGCCCGCTCCCGGGCCCGGTGAGGTCGTGATCCGGGCGGCGTACGCCGGTGTCCAATGGGGCGACACCATGGTCGGGGACGGCCGCCTGCCCGTGCCGCGCCCGTTCGTCCCCGGTTTCGAGGTGTCCGGGCACGTCGTGGCCGTCGGCGCGGGCGTGGACGCGGCCCGGGTCGGCGAGCCCGTCGCCGCGCTGACCACGGGCGGCGCCTGCGCCGAGCTGGTCGCCGCGCCCGCCGTCCTCGCGTTACCCCTCGGCGGCGTCCCCCTGCGGACGGCGGCAGGCTTCGGCTGGAGCACCCCGACGGCCTACGACCTCGTCCACAGCGTCGCCCGCGTGCGGGCGGGCGAGAGCGTGCTGATCCATGGGGCCGCCGGAGGAGTCGGTACGGTCGCCGCCCAGCTGGCCGGGCTGGCCGGCGCCGGCCGCATCGTCGGGGTGGTCGGCAGCCCGCACCGGGCCCGGTACGCGGCCCGGTTCGGCTTCGACCGGATCCTGCTGCGCGCCGAACTGCCCGACGCGGCCGCAGAAGAACGGTTCGACGTGGTCCTCGACCCGGTGGGGGGCCGGACCCGGCGGGACGGCCTGCGGATGCTCGCCCCGCACGGACGGCTCGTCGCCTACGGCACCGTCGGCGGCGGCGAGTCCGCCCTCGCCGACACCGACGACCTGCTCATGAGCGGCACGTCCCTGCTGACCTACAACAGCCACCTGCTCGGCCGGACCCACCCGCAGCGCCTCGCCGACTCCGCCCGGCAGGCACTCGGACTCCTGGCCGACGGGCGGATCCGCATCGACATCACCGCCGAGTACGCCCTCGACGAAGCCGGCACCGCCGTTCAGCGGCTGCGCGAGGGCACCACCGTCGGAAAGAGCGTCCTGCGCATCGCCGACAGCCACGGAGACCGCCCCCGCTGAGCTGTGCGTCGTCCGCGCACGCCCTGAGCGCCGGGCGATGCTTCCGTGCGCCGTCGGGCATGGCCGGATCCCTGCCCTCCACCGGGCGGGCCGGGCGCGTACTGGGTATGCCTCCAGCGCCGGTGAGAGCGCGAGCTTGGGGGACACTGTGGCACGCCTGTCGTGGACGTCCGGGCCCTCCTTACCACCACGCCCCCGCAAGCGGCACGCGGTGAGCCGCGCGCGGGACCACGACGTCACCGGGCCCAGGTTCCGCGACGTTTTGCCCGCCCTCGCCGCGACGGCGGCGGCCGTGTGCGCGGTGACCGCCGCGCTCGCGCTGGGTTACCGCGCCGCCGGGATCGTCGTCCCCGTCGCCGGTATCGGTCTCATGGTCTGCGCCGTCGCGATCGGCGTCCGGCGCAGGCGTCCGGGCAGCCGCCGTCGCCACGGCCACTACACCGCCGAGGAACTCCTCGCCCTCGACGTCCAGGGCCTGGCCCTGGCCGTGGCCCGGATGCTGCGACGGGACGGCTGGCGGGTACGGCTGCTGCCCGCACCGGACCGGCCGCGCCTGTGCGCCCGCAACGCGGTCGGCCACCGGCTCCATGTGGCCTTCCGGCCGGTCGCCGAGCCCCTGCCGGACGAGGACCGGCCGCACCGCCACGCACACCGGGACGGCGCGGCACCGCACCTTCGACTCGTCGTGCACCGGGGCGCGTTCCAGGAGCGCGACATCCGATGGGCCCACCGCCAGGAGAACACCTTCCTCCTCGACGGCGAGGCCCTCCGGCGCTGGGCGCAGGGCGCCCGCCTCGACGACCTGCTCGCCCGCACGGCGTGACGGCCAGGTCCCGGGACCCGGCCGTCGGATCGAGTCGCAGGAGAGCCGCGACGCCGTATCAGCCCGGGCTCTAGGCGGCGCCGTTGACGCCGGGGGCGACGAAGCGCCGGTGCAGCGGGCTGAGGCCCGTCTCGGGTGCGCCGGTGATGCCCGCCTTCTGGACCGCGGGTGCCAGGCGTTCGGCGAAGAAGGTCTCGAACGCCTCCTCCGATTCCCATACGTCGGTCACATGGAGTCCCTCGGCGTCGAACCAGGCCACATGCAGCTGGCCGCCGACCGCCGGGATCTCCTCCCAGTCCACCGTGTCGCGTACCGTGTCGTACTGCTCCGGCGTGACTCCCGCCCAGTGCAGCGCCATCACCACAGCCATGTCCGGCCCCCTTGTCGTACGTCGTGATGTCCGCGGATCCCCGGCAGACCGACCGCCACGCGCCGTCGCGATCGCCAGCGCGACGGCCCGTGGTGTCTCGTACTGCTGCCGGTCGGGAGGATCGTTCCACCTCGCGGGGCCGGCCGGACAGGGCGCGCGGATGCGCGCCGACGGCCACGGCAGGCCCCGCGCGCTCGTCCCAGGCGTCAGTCCTTCGAAGGAGAGTCATGTCGTTTCCCGGTCTTCCCCAGCCCGCGCCCGGCGAAGTGCTGCTGGTGTGCACCTGTTACGAGGACGGCAAGGCCCGATGGGGAGATCTGCTCGACGAGATCGAGGGCCGCCTCGAGGGCGACGCGTTCGTCCTGGCGGACGGCCGGGTGCGGCTGCGCCTGGTCGAGGACCGTGGATGGGACTACCTGCACGGCGGGAACGTACCGGCGCTCCTTTCGGGCGGCGGCCCTGTGCCGCCGGTCGTCGTCCTGGCGGACATCCCGGTGGCGTACGGCGGGAGCGGGCCGTTGCTGGTGGACACGGTGGCGATACCGGGGCGGGGCGTCCGGGTCGCGTCGGTCCGGCTCGGGGAGATCCTGGACGCACTGCTGGGCGGCGCGCTCACGTTCGACGACCTGGTGCGCGCCACGGACCGGTACGGCGAGTACCTGGGGAACGGGGGCAGGCCCGTCTTCCCCGCGCCGACGCCGCAGCAGATCAGGTCCTTCCCGGTGCTGCCCGCCACCGACGTGGCGCTGCTGGTGCGCACCGACTTCGGTGACGAGCCGGGCTGGCGCGCCCTGCTCGACGAGCTGGGCGGGGCCGACGAGGACGGTTTCCTCGGCGCGGACCCGGATGCCGACGAGATCGACGAGGACGCCTTCCCGTTGCAGGTGCTGACCGTCGACGACCGGGCCTTCGAGGGGCTGTCCCCGGGCCAGGTCCCCGCGCTGGTCCCGGCCGGGAAGCACACCGCCCTGGTCGCGCTCGCGGACGCCCGGACCTTCGCCGGGCACGGCAGGCCGCTGACGGTTGTCGACCTGTACGACACCCCGGGGCACATCGCCGTCGTCCCGAGCCGCGAGCTCGGATCCATGGCGTGCAACCTGGAGATCGCCAACCTGGACTTCTTCGACTTCGTCGCCGTGGAGGGCGAACGGGCCTGGTGGGAGGGCTGATCCGCGGCTCCGTGGACCGCGGTGGAGCCGCGGGGAGGACGGCGTCCCGTGCTCCCCGTGTTCGAACCCGGCCCGGCCCGGCCCGGCTCAGGCTTCGGGGCCGGGCCGGTGCTGCGGGTCGGGGAGGTAGCTCGCCAGGCCGCGCAGGATGATCTCCAGACCGATGTCGAACCGCTCGTCGGAGGAGTCCGTCACCATCATCCCGGCCAGGGCGCGCAGATGGGGGAAGTCCGCTTCGGGCAGGGACGCGAAGTAGGTCTGCATCTCGTCGGCCATCTCGCGCCAGTCGGGCCGGGCCAGGGAGGAACCGCTGCCGTGCCGGGCGGCCCGGTCCTGCCACATGCCCTCCTCCAGGGCGAACCCGTCGATGTAGGTGGAGATGAGGTCACCGGCCTCCGCGGCGATGCGGTCGGGCAGCCCGGCGGTACGGAAGATGGCGAGCAACCCCTCGACGTGCGGGAGCAGTTCGGCGGTGAACGGGACATGGGCCATGGAGATCCTGGCCATGTCCCGGTGGGTCAGCAGCCGCTGCCGTCCCGCGCGGGCGTAGGCCCGTACCTGCTCCTGCCACCGCTCGGGGTCGGGCTTGGGCATCTCGAAGCCGTCGAAGAGCCGGGTGTACATCAGTTCCAGGAGGTCCTCCTTGGAGCTGACGTGCGCGTAGAGGGCGGAGACCGTGACGCCCAGCTCGGCCGCCACCTGGCGCATCGACAGCCCGTCCAGCCCCTGGCGGTCCAGCACGGTGAAGGCGGCCTCGACGACGCGTTCGCGTGACAGCGGTGTGCGTGCCGGGGTGGCACGGGCGCGTGCGGGGCGCTCGCGCTCCCAGGGGGACGGCGGCGGGGGTTCGGGGGTGTCGGCGGCCACATCGGTCATAAGCACAGTCTAGGCACCGGGAGAACAGTGTTCTCCCGGGTGAGTGACGTTCACTCGGGCTGAACGCGATATATCTTGTCTCGGTGCACGGGTTGCGCTATATCTTAATGAACGCTGTTCTCTCGGTGAGCGCTGTTCTGTTAAGGTGAACAGCGTTCTCCGTGCCGGTCGCCCGTCTCCGGGCCGACCGGTGGACCGGGCAGTCGTATCCATTCATCCGTCCCACCGCGCCCGCGGGTCGTCACCGCGGCGCGGCCTCTCGCGAGGAGTACCGATGTCCACCACCGGTGTCGCGTCCACCGAGACGCCCACCGACTCGCCAGCGCCCTACCGGTGGCGCTGGGCTGCGCTCTTCGTGATCCTCGCGGCCGAGGTGATGGATCTCCTCGACGCCGTGGTCACGAACATCGCCGGCCCCTCCATGCGGGCCGATCTCGGCGGCGGAGCCTCCACGTTGCAGTGGCTCGCCGCCGCCTACACCCTCTCGATGGCCGTCGGGCTCGTGACCGGCGGACGGCTCGGGGACATCCACGGACGCCGCCGGATGTTCCTGGTGGGCGCCGCCGGATTCACCGTGGGCTCACTGCTGTGCGCGGTGTCCGTGTCGCCCGAGATGCTGATCGGCGCCCGGGTCGTGCAGGGGCTGTTCGGCGCGGTGATGCTGCCCCAGGGCCTCGGCATGATCAAGGAGATGTTCCCGCCGAAGGAGTCGCAGAAGGCTTTCGGCATGTTCGGCCCGGTCATGGGACTGTCCGCGGTGTGCGGACCGATCCTGGCGGGCTGGCTCGTGGACGCCGACTACTTCGGCACCGGCTGGCGGATGATCTTCCTGATCAACCTGCCGCTGGGTGCCGCGGCCATCCTCGGTGCCCTGCGCTACCTGCCCAAGGGTCGGTCCGGCAGCAAGCCCCGCCTCGACATCCCCGGCATGTTCCTGGTCTCGCTGGCCGCACTGCTCATCATCTTCCCGCTGGTCCAGGGCCGTGAGTACGACTGGCCGGTGTGGACGTTCCTGATGATGGGCGCCTCCGCGGTCGCCTTCGTCGCCTTCGCCCTGTACGAGTCCCGGCGCAGCAGGGCCGGCCTGGACCCGCTGGTCGTCCCCAGCCTCTTCCGCAAGCGGGGCTTCAGCGGCGGCATGACCCTCGGACTGGTCTTCTTCTCGACCATGCAGGGCTTCATGCTGGTCTTCAACCTCTACACCCAGATCGGCCTCGGCTACTCCCCGCTCAAGGCCGGACTGGTGATGGTGCCCTGGTCGGGCGGCATGATCGTCGGCTTCGGCATCGCCCAGGGCGTCGCCCGGTTCGGCCGGGCCGTCCTTCAGGCGGGCACGCTGGTCATGGCGCTCGGCGTGTTCGGCGTGTGGCTGACCCTCGACCAGGTGGGCAGCGGTGTCGGGCCCTGGCAGCTCCTGCCGTCCCTGCTGGTCACCGGTATCGGGATGGGCCTGCTCATGGCGCCGTTCTTCGACATCGTGCTCGCCAGCGTCGAGCAGCACGAGACCGGTTCGGCCTCCGGCACGATGACGGCGGTCCAGCAGCTCGGCGGCGCCTTCGGCGTGGCCCTCCTCGGGACCGTCTTCTTCGGCCTGCTGGGCGGCGGGATCGCCGACGGCGTCGACCACGAGTCCGCCGGCCTGCGACGGCAGCTGACCGCCGCTCAGGTGGCGCCCGCCGCCCAGGACCGCGTCGTCGCGGACCTGCGTACCTGCGCCTCGGACCGTGCCGTCGCCAAGGACCCGGAGGCGACGCCCGCGTCCTGCGCGCGTCTGGAGAAGGACACACGGTCCGCCGTGACCTCGCCCGAGGCCGGCGCCCGGATACCCGCAGTGCTCCAGGCCACCGCGTCGTCGGCCTTCGAGAGCGGGTTCGGCTCCGTGATGAAGTCGGTGCTGTGGATCGTCGACGGGATGCTCGCCCTGACCTTCCTGCTGGCGTTCCTCCTGCCGCGTCAGGCCCGCCCCGAGGGGGGCGCCGGGCACTGAGCCCCGGCCTGCGCACCGGCGGCGTCGGACCGAACGGCCGGGCATCCCCGTACCGGGGGGTGCCCGGCCGTCCCGTTCCCGGCGCCACCCGCGGTTCGCGATCCCGCAAGGGGCGTTCGATGCGCCCTGCGTACAATTTGGACTCGAACGACGTTCGCGACGCGACGTCCTCCTCCCACGAAGGAGCGTGCCCGTGCCGGGACAGCGATCCATCAGCGAGGCCGAGAAGCTGGCCCAGGCCAAGCTCGGCGGCATTCGCGTCCACCGTGAACAGATGGCCGTCGTCGCGAACATCTACCGCGCGGCCTCCGCGGTGCGCCAGCACCTGGAGAACTCGGTGCTGCGCGGCCAGGATCTGACCTGGACGGCGTTCGTGGTGCTCTGGGTGGTCTGGATCTGGGGCGAGTCGGAGACCCGGCACGTGGCCGAGGAGGCGGGAATCTCCAAGGGGACCCTGACCGGGGTGGTGCGCACCCTGGAGGGCCGCGGGCTGGTCAGCCGGACGGGGCACCCCTCCGACGGAAGACTCGTGCTGCTCAGCCTCACGGACGACGGGGAGGCGCTGATGCAGCGGCTGTTCCCGCAGTTCAACGAGGAAGAGGCGTTCGTGACCTCGCGGCTCGACGCCGACGAGTGCCGGAGCGTCGCGGACGGCCTGCGCCAGGTGGTGCTTCAGGTCGAGGAGTCGGGCGAGGAGCGACGCCTCGCCCTTCTCGACGGCGCCGAGCCGGCCCCGCGCCGCAGCGGACGCCGTCCGAAGGCCTGAACGGCAGGCGCGGCGGAGGCAGTCCGAAGGCCTGAAGGGCAGGCGCGGCGGACGCGGTCCGAAGGCCTGAACGGCAGGCGGGCGGCGGGGCGTCAGGCACGCCCCGCGCGGGCGGCGCCCACGAGAGCCTCGAAGAGGCCCTGCTGTGCGGGGTCTTCGTGCGCGGTGTCCTCGGGGTGCCACTGGACGGCGGTGAACCACCCGGCGGAGCCGGGGAGTTCGAGTCCCTCCACGGTGCCGTCCGCGGCCCGTGCCGTGACGGCGAGCCCGTCGCCCAGGCGGTCCACCTGCTGGTGGTGGTAGCAGGAGGCCTCGGCCTTGTCGGCGCCCACGGCCTGTTCGAGCAGGGTGCCGCGCTGCACGGCCACCGGGTGCACCAGGTGCCGGTGCTCCTTCTCCGGTCCGCCCATGTCCTGTTCCAGGGTGCCGCCCAGGGCGACATTGACGACCTGGAGTCCCCGGCAGATCGCCAGCAGCGGCAGGCCCGACTCCAGCGTGCGGCGGGCGACCTCCAGGTCGAAAGCGTCCTGGACGTCGTCGACGTCGTACACCGCGTCATGGGTGTCGGTGGCGCCGTAGCGGTGCGGGGCGAGGTCGCCGCCGCCGGGCAGCAGGACCCCGTCGAAGCGGCCGAGGCGGGCCGCGACGTCCGTGGCGGCGGGGTGGACGCTCACCGGCTCGCCGCCGGCCCGCCACACGGCCTCCACCAGGGCGCGGGCGTTGACCTCGGCGGCGTAGCGCAGCGCGGAGGTGGTGGCGGAGAAGCGGGCGGGGATCGCGATCAGCGGTCGTACGGGTGCGGTCACAGCTGGATCCAGGTGGTCTTGAGTTCGGTGTACTTCTCCAGGGCGTGCACGGACTTGTCGCGGCCGTTGCCGGACTGCTTCATGCCGCCGAAGGGAACGCCGAGGTCGCCCTCCTCGTAGCAGTTGACCCAGACGGTGCCGGCCTTCAGGGCGCGCGAGACCCGGTGCGCGGTGGACAGGTCGGAGGTCCACAGGCCCGCCGCGAGCCCGTACTCGGTGGCGTTGGCCAGGGCCACCGCCTCGTCGAGGTCGTCGAAGGTCAGCACCGACAGGACGGGCCCGAAGATCTCCTCGCGGGACAGCCGCATGCCGGGCTCCACCCGGTCGAAGACGGTGGGCCGCAGAAAGCTGCCGCCGGTCTCGGTCAGCGTGCGTTCGCCTCCGGCGCGCAGCCGGGCGCCCTCGGCGAGTCCCGTGCCGACGTGGTCGAGGACCCGGCCGAGGTGGCCCGCGCTCACCAGGGCGCCCATCTCGGTGGCGGGGTCGAGGGGGTCGCCGACGCGCAGTGCGTCCGCTCGCGCCACGATGGCGTCGGTGACCTGGTCGGCGACGGAGGAGTGGACCAGCAGCCGGGAGGGGGCGGTGCACATCTCGCCCTGGTTGAAGAAGATGCCCCAGGCGGCGGTGGCGGCCGCCTTCGCCAGATCGGGGGCGTCGGGCAGGATGATGTTGGGCGACTTGCCGCCCAGTTCGAGCCAGACCCGCTTGAGGTTGGAGTCCGCGGCGTAGTGCAGGAAGTGGCGGCCGACGGCCGTCGAGCCGGTGAAGGCGAGCACGTCGACGTCGGGGTGCAGACCGAGGGCGCGGCCGGCCACCGGCCCGTTGCCGGCCACGACGTTGAGCGCGCCCGGGGGCAGTCCGGCCTCGGTCGCGATCCGGCCCAGCAGCAGCGCGGACAGCGGGGTGTTCTCGGAGGGCTTGAGGACGACCGTGCAGCCCGCGGCGAGCGCCGGGGCGACCTTCCAGCCGGCCAGCGTCAGCGGGAAGTTCCAGGGCACGACCGCGCCGACCACGCCGGTCGCCTCCCGGGTGACGAGGGCGAGGGCGTCCTGCGGGGTGTGCGGGGACTCGTCGGTGAGCTTGTCGGCGAGCTGGCCGTACCAGCGGAAGGTGGCGATGACCGCGCGCAGTTCGATGGCGTGGGCCTCGGTGACCGGCTTGCCCATCTCCAGGCTCACGGTGAGCGCCAGTTCCTCGCGCCGCTCCTCGAGCAGGTCGGCGATCCGCAGCAGCACCCGGCCGCGTTCGGCGGGGGCCAGCCGCGGCCACGGCCCGGTGTCGAAGGCGCGCCGGGCGGCCGCGACGGCCGCGTCCACCTCCGCGGTGCCGCCGTCGGCGACCTCGGCCAGGATCCGGCCGTCCCGCGGGGAGACGACCGTGAAGGTCGCTCCGCTTCCGGGCTCGTCGGCGCCGTCGATGTGATGGGCGCCCGAGACCTTCCAGGACTCGGCACGGCGCAGCCACTCCTCGTGGGTGATGTCCGGCATTCGGGAGACCTCCACAATCTGGTTTGGATTCAAACGATACGATCGCCGGACGAGCCGCCGCAAGAGCGTGGCGGCAGCTCACGGGATCGGGCCGGCCGCGACGCCGGACCGGGTGAAGGGGTGTTCAGCGTGCGCGCACTCGTCGTTCTGCACGACCATGTGACGGAGCCGGGACTGGTCGGGGCCCGCCTCGCCGAGCGGGGTTACGAGCTCACCACGGTGACCGTCGTACCCGAGGACCGGCATCACTCGCCCGACGTGCGGTTCGACTTCCCCGGGGCGGAGGGCTGGGACCTGATCGTGTCGCTCGGCGCCCCCTGGTCGGTCTACGACGAATCCTCGGTGGGCGGCTGGATCGGCGGCGAACTCGCCCTGCTGCGCGAGGCCCACCGGCTCGGCATACCCGTCCTGGGCGTCTGCTTCGGCGCCCAGGCGCTCGCCACGGCCCTCGGCGGCTCGGTGGCCGCCGCCGGCCGTCCCGAGATCGGCTGGGTGGAGGTCGACACGGACGACGCCTCCCTGGTGCCGGCCGGCCCGTGGTTCCAGTGGCACTTCGACCACTGCCTGCTGCCCGACGGCGCCGAGGAGCTGGCCCGTACCGACGTGTGCGTGCAGGCCTTCCGGGTGGGGCGCTCGCTCGGCGTGCAGTTCCACCCGGAGATCACCACGTCGATGGTGCGCGGCTGGATCGACCTCGGCGGACGGGAGCAGTGCCTGCGGGAGGGCGTCGACCCGGACGAACTGTTCACCCGCAGCCAGGCCATGCAGGAGCAGGCGCGCGTGAACGCCCGTCGGCTCGTCGACGCCTTCCTGGACCGGGTGGCGGGCGCCGAACGCTGACGACGGCGCCCCCCGGCGCATCCGGAAGCGCGTCCGGATGCGCAGGGGGGGCGCCGGGGACGGCCCGGTGGCGGGAGGGACACCACTGCCCCGGTGCGGCCGGGGTAGCCGGGCCGTACCGGGGCAGTGCGGGCGGGGGTGCCGGTCAGCTCTCCGCCACCGAGGTCTGCCGTCCGTCCCGCCGCACGCGGGCGGTGACGACGCCGGCCAGCAGGACCACCGGCACGGCCGCCTCCAGCCAGTGGGCGGTGGTCGCGTCACCGCCGATGAGCGTCGCGAAGTTGGCGATGATGAGCCAGATCGCGCCGGCGATGCCGAGCGCGCCCAGGGAGGGGGCGATCAGCGTGTTCCACGGCCGGGTGTCGGCGCCCGAGCGGCGGAAGAAGACGACCACGGAGACCGAGGTCAGGAAGTAGAGCAGCATCATCCCCAGCACGGCGACACCGCTGAACCAGGAGAAGAGGGTCAGCACCGGGTCCTTGCCCATCAGGGCGAACGGCATGACCAGGAGCAGCGCCAGCACGGTCTGGGTGATGCCGGCGGCCCAGGGCGAGTGGCGGGTGTTGAGCGCGGTCAGCCCGCGGGGCAGCAGGCCTTCGCGGCCGAGGGAGAACAGGTACCGGTTCGCGGAGTTGTGGAACGCCAGGATGCCCGCGAAGAGCGAGGTGGCCAGCAGGACCGGCAGGACGTCGGAGGTCCAGCCGCCGAACAGGGCCGTGATGGGCGCGAAGACGAACGTGGTGGCGTCCCCGGAGGCCAGCGCCTTGCCCGCCGCGTCCGTGGCCGTCGAGGCTCCGTGCGCGGAGATCAGCATCCACGAGGTGAAGGCGAAGAAGCCGGTGACCACCGCGACCGAGAGGTACGTGGCCCGGGGGACGGTACGACGCGGCTCGCGCGCCTCCTCGCCGTAGATCGCGGTGGCCTCGAAGCCGAACATCGACGCGATGGCGAACATGACCGCCACACCCGGCGCCCCCTGGAGCGCCGCCGAGGGGGAGAAGCTGTCGGTGAGGCCGAGCCCCTCGGGGCCGCCGCCCTTGAAGAAGGTCACGAGGGCGAAGGCGATCAGGATGCTGAACTCGGCGAGCACGAAGACCGCCAGGACCTTGGCGCCCATCTCGATCCCGGCGGCGCCGAGGATCTGGACGACGACCATGGTGATCAGGGTCCAGACCCACCAGGCCACCTGGACGCCGGTGTAGTGCTCGACCAGGCCGCTCACCGTCGCTCCGTACAGCCCGTACATGGCGGCCTGGATGGCGCAGTAGGCGAAGAGCGCGACCCCCGCGCTCCCGGAGCCGGTCAGGCGACCCAGCCCCTTGCCGATGTACGTGTAGAAGGCGCCTGTGTCCACGACGTGCCGCCCCATGGCGACGAAGCCGACGGAGAACAGCAGGATCACGGCGCCGGCGCCGAGGTACGCGGCGGGGGTGCCGGCCCCGTTTCCGATGCCGACGGCGATGGGCACGGCGCCGGCGATGCCGGTCAGTGGCGCCTGGGCCGAGAGAACGAAGAAAACGATGCCCAACACACCGAGGGAGTTGGGCTTGAGGCCGCCGGCCTTGGTGGGCTCCTGTGCGGTCCGCGCCTCGACCGCTGCTTGACTGTCCACGCGAAATCACCTACTGGGGAACGGGAAGGGGTGTTTCGTTTCAGGCCAAACGAGTTGCCTCATCCTGGGCTGGAACCCTCCGCTTGGCAAGAGTTCCGGCGACGTTTTTCAGGCTGACGAGGGCTCCTTGCGGATCTGTGACCTGGTGCGGACGCCGGCCGCAGGGGCACCGCCTCGCGAGGCCGGCGGCCGTGCTCATGGCGAAGGGCCCCGGACACAGGTCCGGAGCCCCTCCACGCGGTGATGACCCCGCCGGGCAGTCGGTGAGCCGGCCGGTCGGTCAGCCGGTCATGCGTCCGTCGCATTCGTGACGTCCGTGCCGTGTGCCCCCGCGAGCAGCCTCAGCAGCGCCCGCAGTTCCTCCAGGGCCGCGTCGGTGACCTCCCGCTCGCCGAGGACGAGCTGGTGCAGCACGAGGCCGTCCAGGGCGGCGAAGACCAGCCGGGACAGCGCCGGGCCGGCATCGTCGGGGAGTATCCGGTCGAGTTCGCGTCGGGTCGCGCGGAAGTACTCGTCGTACAGGGTGCGGATCTGCGGCAGCAGTTCCGGCCTGCGCCGGGCCTCCAGCAGCAGTTCGTACTGGAACGCCTGGATGCCGGGGTCCGCCTCGACCATGTCGGACAGTTCGGCGGAGAAATCGGCGATCCTGCCGGTCCCGGGCTCCAGGGCGCTGGTGTTCAGGGAGGTGCGGATGGTGTGGGCGAGCGTCTCCTCGATGAGCGCGTCGCGGGAGCCGAAGTGGTGCACCACCAGACCGTGGGTGACTCCGGCCTCCTCGGCGACCGCCCGGTAGGTGAGTTTGCGCAGTCCGCCCTCGGCCACCACGCGCACGGCGGCGTTCAGCAGCGCCGTACGCCCCTCGCCGTAGTGCAGGCGCTTGCGCGGCCTGCGGGCGGGGGAGTCAGCGGAGTCGGTCATGGTCGTGACCCTATCGGCCGGATTCGAACGGGAGCGTCGCAGATAGGAACGCCGCACCGGGGTGCTACTCCTCTCCCCGGTGCGGCGCTGTCCACGGGCAGCGGTCAGTCCCTGCGGGGCGCCCGGACGCCGCGGAACTCCCAGTCGCCGCCGAGCGCGGTCGACAGCACTTCCTCGGACTCGGTGGGCTGGGCGCCGACGTCGGTGCGGATGGCGGTCGGGCCGGTGACGATGTGGTTGGTGAGGCGGCCGAGGCCCTCCACCTCGACCTCGACGACGTCACCCGGCTGGACCGGACGGGAGTTGGCGGGCGTGCCGGACAGCAGCACGTCACCCGGGTGGAGGGTGATGGTGCGGGCGATGTCGGCGACGAGGTAGTGCATGTCCCACTGCATCTCGTCCGTGGTGCCGTCCTGGACGACCTCGCCGTTGACGTAGGTGCGCAGGCTCTTGCCGTGGAAGTCCCAGTCGGTGACCAGGCCCGGGCCGAGCGGGCAGAGGGTGTCGGAGCCCTTCACCCGGAGCATGGAGCCCGCGTCGGTGTCCCGGAAGTCGTGCAGGCCGTAGTCGTTGGCGACCGTGTAGCCCGCGATGTACTCCCCGGCCTCCTCGGGGGAGATGTTGCGCGCGGTCCTGCCGATGACGATGGCGACCTCGCCCTCGTAGTTGAGCCACTTGCAGCCCTCGGGACGCACGATGGCGCCCTTGTGGGAGTTGAGCGCCGAGGTCGGCTTGTGGAAGTAGGTGGGCGTGTCGGGGAGGGTGATCCCGAACTCGTCCACGCGGCTGCGGTGGTTGAGGTGGACGGCGATCACCTTGGACGGGACCACCGGAGGCAGGTGCTGGGCCTCCTCGATCTTGACGCGGCGGCCGTCGCCGGCGACGAGTTCGTCGCCCTCGACGGTGACCTGGACGGCGGCGCCGTCGAGGAGGATGCGGCGGTACTCGGGCATGTCGTGGCTCCTAGCGGCTGTGGGGGGTGCGCGGTGCGCGGGGGGCGGGCAGGCCGGCGCCGGTCCAGCCGTCGGCCGGGCGGTCGAACCAGAGGTGGACCTGGCCGGTGCCGATGGAGTTCTCGTACTCGCCGTACTGGCGGGCCTTGGCGGTGCAGGCCTGCTCGCCGAGGGCGCCGGCCATCATCAGGTAGTGGAAGAACCTCGCCTCGGGCTTGTACTTCCAGAACTCGTCCATGGTGTCGAGGACCTTGTCGTGGCGGCCCTCCTTGAACCAGGCGATGCGCTCCAGGTCGGCGGCGCGGGCCTCGGGGGTGAAGATGTGCGCCGGGTCGCTGGACTCGTGCTCGCGCAGCTGGCGCAGCGGCCAGAACGTGTGCGACAGGGCGCCGGAGGCGATCAGCAGGACGCGGCGGCCGGGCGTGGCGGCGATGCCGTCGGCCAGGGCGCGGCCCAGGCGCAGATGGTCCTCCATGTCGCCGGTCTGGCAGACGCCGATGGTCACCCAGCGCTTGTCCGGAAGGCCCTCGCCGAGGAACTTCCAGAGGTTGATCGTGGCGTAGTAGACCGGCAGGTAGTCGTCCTCGATCGCGGTGATCCAGGTGCCGTGCTTGTCGGCGAACCGCGCGATGTTGTGGGCGAGTTCGGGGTCGCCGGGGTAGTCATACGGCATCCGGCACATGCCGCGCGGCAGTTCCTCGGAGGTGAACAGGCCGGCCCGGCGGTGCTGTGCCGTGGCGACGAACTCGACGGTGGTGGCCCAGTGCGAGTCGAGGACGACGACGGTGTCGTAGTCGTCGCGCTCGAACACCTCCTTGCGGAGCTGGTTCAGGCCGGTGACGAGGGTGATCTCCTTGCCCTCGTTCAGCTCCAGCCGGGTCTCCTCGGGGAGCACGATGGTGGGGACATGGGCCAGCAGACCCGCCCCGACGATCTCACCCATGGTCCTGCCATCCCTTCGGCGCGGTGACGGTGTTCTTGACGTCGCAGTAGAAGTCGAAGCTCCAGGTGCCGCCCTCGCGGCCGACACCGGAGTGGCGGGAGCCGCCGAAGGGCGCCTGGAGGTCCCGTACGAAGAAGCAGTTGACCCAGACGGTGCCGGCCACCAGCCGGGCCGTGACGCGCTCGGCGCGCGCGGGGTCGCCGGTGGCGAGGGTGGCGGCGAGACCGAAGCGGGTGTCGTTGGCGAGGCGGACGGCCTCGTCCTCGTCGGCGAAGGTCTGGAGGGTCAGGACCGGGCCGAAGACCTCCTCCTGGACGATCTCCGAGTCCTGGGCCACGTCGGTGAGCAGGGTCGGCGCGTAGTACTGGCCCTCGCCCCGGTGGCCGCCGATGACGGCGCGGGCCCCGGCGGCGAGCGCCCGCTGGACGAACCCGTCGATCTTCTCCAGCTGACGCGGGTGGATGTTGGGCCCGATGTCGGTGGCCTCGTCGCGCGGGTCGCCCTGGACCAGCCGGCCCGCCTTCTCGACGAAGCGGCGGGTGAACTCCGCCGCGACCGTCTCCTCGACCAGGAAGCGGGTGGCGGCCAGGCAGACCTGTCCGGCGTTGTCGTACTGCTCGACCGCCAGGTCGACTGCGAGGTCCAGGTCGGCGTCGGCGAAGACCAGCAGCGGGGACTTGCCGCCGAGTTCGAGGCTGAGCGGGGTGAGCTGAGCGGCCGCCGACTGCGAGATCCGCTTGGCGGTCGGGACCGAGCCGGTGAAGCTGATGCGGCGCACGTCCGGGTGCGAGGTGAGGGCGTCGCCGATCTCGGAGCCGTAGCCCTGCACGACGTTGAACACACCGGCGGGCAGACCGGCCTCGGCGGCGATGTCGGCCAGCAGGGAGGCGGTCAGCGGGGTCCACTCGGCGGGCTTGAGGACGACCGTGTTGCCGGCCGCGAGCGCCGGGGCGATCTTCCAGGTGGCCAGCATCAGCGGCGCGTTCCACGGGGTGATCAGCACCGAGGGCCCGGCCGGGTCCCAGGAGACGTGGTTGGTGTGGCCGCGGGTCTCGAAGTCCGCGTGCTCCAGCTTCAGCAGCCAGTCGGCGAAGAAGCGGAAGTTGTGGGCGACGCGCGGCATCACACCGCGGCGGTGCGAACGCAGCAGGGCGCCGTTGTCATGGGTCTCGACGATCGCCAGCTCTTCGATGCGCTTCTCCACGCCGTCGGCGACGGCGTGCAGCAGCCGGGCGCGCTCGGCGCGGGGCGTGGCGGCCCAGCCGGGGAAGGCGGCCTTGGCGGCGGCCACCGCGGCTTCGGCCTCGGCGGCGGTGCCCCGGGAGATCTCGCCGAGGACGCTGCCGTCGATCGGTGAGACGTCGGTGAAGGTGGCGGGGGAGGCGACGCGTTCGCCGCCGATCCAGTGCCGGGTGTCGACGGCGACGCCGGCCACGGTGATGGTGTGCTCGGTCATGTCCGGTCTCCAGGTCGTGTGCTGATGCGTGCGGGGGTTATTCGGCGCCGGAGGTGCCGGACTCCAGCAGCCGGCCGCCGTCCCAGACCACGCCGACCTGCCGGTAGTACGCGGCGATGGGCTCGTGGATCTCCAGCCGGGCCAGTTCCTCGGTGGGCGCCTCGAAGAGCTCCAGCTCGGCGTCGCCGGTCCAGGCCTGCCCGGCCTCGAAGGAGGCGGCGCCGGTCTCGATCAGCTCGTCGAGCGCGAGACCCTTGCCCTTCTCGACGGACGGCAGCCAGCGGTGGTGGGCCATGGGGTGGGCGTTGACGAAGCCGTTGGTCTCGGACGGTTCGCGCAGCGTCACCACCGTCTGGGCCAGGCGCCGGTCCGCGGCGGCGAGCGTGGCGCCGAAGCGGGCGCCGGCCTCGATGCGCGGGGCGGGGCCGTAGGGGTGCGGGCGGGTCTGGTGGATCGAGCCGAGCTTCTTCGGGTAGCCCTGGTGCAGGCCCCGGGCGATCGCGAAGTCCTTGTCGACCCAGATGTACACGCAGCGGGAGTACGTCCTGCCCTGGTACCGGCAGCGCACGACCGCGAACGCCTCCTTGTACTGGGAGAGCACCGGGTCCAGCAGCTCGTCGCCGGACGCCGAGCAGGACTGCCAGTCGGCCCAGATCAGCGCGACCGCGCCCGGGTCCTCGTCGGCGAGCTCCAGCGGCTCGGGCAGCAGCTCCCGTACGCGCGCGGGGTCCGTGCGGTACTCGACGGTGAGCAGGTCGCCGGAGTAGCGCCACGGCGGGTTCGGGATCAGCGACGAGGCGCCGCTCGTGGTCTTGGGGTGGAAGAAACCACGGACTGGGGACATGGCGGGGATTCCTTAGGCGGTGGGGACGGGCTGCTTCAGGCGGTGGGGACGGGCTGCTTCATGAGCTGGGTGCGGTAGCGGGCGGCGCCCATGGCGGCCTTGTGACCGCCGAGCGCGACGACACCGACCAGTCGGTCGTCGGCGTGGTAGCCGGCCAGGACGTCGCCGTCCGGGTCGCCCTCCAGCACCCGTACGTCGTCCTTGCCGAGGGCGGGGGCCCCGAAGGACTGGAGCCGGAACTCGTGCTGGTCGCTCCAGAAGGTGGGCAGCGGGGAGAACGGGGCGGCCCCGGCGTCGGCGCCGGCCAGCTGGGCCACCAGGGTGCGCGCCGCGTGCTTCGCGGTGTCCGTGGGGATGGACCAGTGCTCGACGCGGCGCGGTACGCCGTCGTAGCGGGCGTTGGGGAAGCGGGCCACGTCGCCGACCGCGACCACCTCGGGCCGGCCGCCGACGCGCAGCTGCTCGTCGGTGAGGACGCCGTCGGAGAGGTCGAGGCCGTTGCCGTCCAGCCACTCGACGTTGGCGACGGAGCCGACCGACTCCACGACCACGTCCGCGGGCAGGACCGTCCCGTCGGCGAGCACGACACCGGTCACCCGCTCGTCGCCCTCGAACCCGGCGACCTGGGCGCCGAGCGCGAAGCGCACCCCGCGGGCCTCGTGCCGGGCGAGCAGGGCGCGGGCCAGCAGCTCGCCCAGCGGTCCGACCATGGGCAGCGGCAGCGGGTCGACGACGGTCACCTCGGTGACCCCGAGGCCGACCGCGGTGGCGGCCACCTCGCAGCCGATGAACCCGGCGCCGACCACGACCACCCGGGCGCCCGGCCTGGTCAGATCGGAGCGCAGCGCCTGGGCGTCGTCGATCGTACGGACGGTGTGCCGTCCGGCGAGCGGGCCGGGGCAGCGCAGCCGCCGCGGCCGCATGCCGGTGGCGACGACCAGCCCGTCGTAGGCGAGGGTGGAACCGTCGTCGAGCGTGACGGTCCGCTCGTCGAGGCGGGCGGCGACGGCCTTGGTGCCCAGTCGCCATTCCACGTCGGCCGCGGCGGCCTTCGGGGTGAAGGCCAGGGACTCGAACGGAGCCTTCCCGGCCAGGACCTCCTTGGAGAGCGGAGGCCGGTTGTAGGGCATGTGGGGCTCGTCGCCCACCACGGTGACGGTCCCGGTCCAGCCGGCGGCGCGCAGCTGTTCGGCGGCCCGCAGGCCGCTCATCGAGGCCCCCACGACGACTATGCGTCCGCTCATGTGGATCAGTCCTCGATCCGGATGGCCTGGAGCGGGCAGACGTCCGCGGCTTCCTCGACCTCGTCGCGCAGCGCGTCGTCGGGGTCGGAGACGAACAGCAGGCGGCCGTCGTCGTCCATCGAGAAGACGTCGGGGGCGGCGAAGACGCACTGGCCGTGGTCCTGGCACTTGTTCATGTCGACGACGACCTTCATGGCCGGTCCTCCAGTGGGTGGGGGCGTCGGGGGAAGAGGAGAGTGAAGGGGGTGTGAGGGGTCCGGCCGTGACCGGCCGGACCCCTCGGCCAAAGGGCCGCGGCGGAACCGCGTCCCCTACTCGTTTGGCTTCAAACAACATAGAAAGCCGACCGTCGCCGGTCAATAGCTGTCCAGGTGGATAATTTTTTGCGAACCCCCTCTTGCGGGGGCCCCGTTCTCCTCCCTACCGTTCGGACTCAAACGAGCTGTCCCGGGGCGGCCGGCGCCTCTCGCCCTCCCGCCCGGTGACCGCCCTCATCCGCCGTCCATCCGCATACGCCAGGAGATTTCGGTGAGCGCCCAAGACACTCCAGACATCCGTCGGCACCTGGACCGACTCACTGCCGAGGGCATCGACGTGGTCCGGGTCAGCTACCCCGACCTGATCGGCACCGACCGCGCCCGCGACGTGCTGGTGGACCACCTGGCCTCGGCCTGCGAGCACGGTCTCGCCTTCTGCCGCGCCGTCTACCACACCACCCCCCAGGGCGACGTGGTGCCGGTCGCCGGCGGCCTCGACGCCGGTCTGCCGGACGTGTCCGTACGCCCCGACCTGTCCACCCTGACCGCGCTGCCCTGGGAGCCCGGGGTCGCCTCCTGTCTCGGTGAGGTGCGCGACCCCGCCACCTCGGCACCCGTCCCCGAATCACCCCGCGATCTGCTCCGCACGGTCCTGGACCGGTGTGCCGAGCACGGACTGCGGCCCGTCGTCGGCCCCGAACTGGAGTACTTCCTGCTGGAGCCGGACCCCGCCGCCCCCACCGGCTGGCGCAGGTCCCCGCAGACCACCGGAGCCGTCTACACCGCCGGACTGCGCGCCGACCCCGGCAACCACCTGCTGCGCACCCTGCGCCAGCTGCGCGACCTGGGTATCGGCGTCGTCACCGGCAACCACGAGTTCGACGGCGGCCAGTACGAGATCAACCTGACCCACTCCGAAGCCCTGGACGCCGCCGACCGCGCCTTCCGCTTCAAGTCGGCCGTGAAGGAACTGGCTCGCAAGGAAGGCAACATGGCCACCTTCATGGCCAAGCCCTTCGGCGACGCCGGCGGTTCGGGCTTCCACCTCCACCTCTCCTGCGAGGACGGCGAGGGGCGCAACGCCTTCGACGACCCGGCGGGCGCCCACGGCCTCTCCGCCACCGCCCGGCACGCGATCGCCGGAATCCTCGCCCACGCCCCCGCGCTCGCCGCGCTGGCCAACCCGACGGTGAACTCGTACAAGCGCTTCGGCCCGGACACCCTCGCTCCCTGGCTGATCGACTGGGGCCTGGACAACCGCAGCGCCATGCTCCGTGTCCCGCCGGAGCGCGGCTCCGGCGCCCGGCTCGAACTCCGGCTCGGCGACGCCAGCGCCAACCCCTACCTGCTGATCGCGGGCACCGTCGCCGCCGCGTTGCTCGGCGTCCAGGCGGGCGAGGAGCCGCCGCCCCCGCTGGAGGGCTACGGCTACGACACCGCCCGCTCCGCCACCCTGCCGATGAGCCTGCCCGCCGCGCTCGACGCGCTGGAGGCGGACACCGCCCTCACCGACGTCCTCGGCAAGGACTTCACCGCGTCCTTCCTCTCCTACAAGCGCGACGAGGTCGAGCGCTTCGGCCGGCACGTCACCGACTGGGAGTTCGCCGAGTACGCCTACCACCTCTAAGCCCCCCACGCCCTCGCCCAGGAGATCCGCCATCATGACCAGCCCCGCCGTCCCCGCCGTCCCCACCACGCGCGAAGAACTGCGCGCCGCCCTCGACGAGCCCCTCCCGCTCGACCGGGTGAACCTCGCCGACCTGGACAACTTCGCCGACGGCATCACGCCCTGGCGCATGTTCCACACCCTGCGCCACGAGGAGCCGGTGCACTGGCAGCCCGAGGAGGCCCCCAACTCCGGCTTCTGGTCCGTGACCCGGCACGCGGACATCGCCCGCGTCGACCGCGACTCCGACACCTTCACCTCGACCCGGTTCGTCAACCTCGAAGAGGTCGACGACGACCAGATCAAGAAGCGCGCCTCCATCCTGGAGATGGACGGAGTCCGCCACCGCGCGCTGCGCAGCGTCATCCAGCGGCAGTTCGGCGCGAGCGTCATCAACAGCTACGCCGACTTCCTGCGCGGCCTGACCGCCACCACCCTCGACAAGGCGCTCGCCAAGGGCACCTTCGACTTCGTCGAGGACGTCTCCGCCGACTTCCCGATCAACGTCCTGGCCCGGCTGCTCGACGTGCCGTCGGAGGACAACCAGCAGCTCATCGACTGGGGCAACCGGATCATCGGCAACACCGACCCGGACTACGCCGACGTCCTGCTGCACAGCGCGGAGAGCGAGAAGTACCGCGACCTGCCCTTCCGTTCCCCCGCCTCGATCGAGGTCTTCGAGTACGGCCGCGAACTGGCCCGGCAGCGGCGCGGCGGCGACGGCACCGACCTGATCTCCAAGCTGGTCAACACCGTCCCGCGCGACGGAGTGCCGCTGTCCGCGCAGGACTTCGACAACTACTTCCTGCTCCTGGTGGTGGCCGGCAACGAGACCACCCGCCACACCATCAGCCACTCCATGCTCGCCCTGCTCCAGCACCCCGAGCAGCTCGCCCGCCTCAAGGACGACCCCTCGCTGATCCCGACGGCCGTCGAGGAGTTCCTGCGCTGGGCCTCTCCCGTCTACCACTTCCGCCGCACCGCCACCCGCGACACCGAACTCGGCGGCAAGCAGGTCAAGGAGGGCGACAAGGTCGTCATGTGGTTCGCCTCCGGCAACCGCGACGAGGATGTCTTCGGCAACCCCTACGACTTCGACGTCGCCCGGCAGAACAACGACCACGTCACCTTCGGCAAGGGCAGCCCCCACCTGTGCCTGGGCAACCTGCTCGCCCGCACCGAGATCCGCATCATGTTCGAGGAGCTGATCCCGCGCCTCGCCGACATCAAGCTGGCCGGGGACGTGCCGCGGGTGCGCTCCAACTTCGTCAACGGCATCAAGCACCTTCCGGTCCGGGTCACCCTCGCCTGACCCGGACCCGCTCCGGGCGAGCCGCCGCCCCGGACCCCGCCCCCACGGGCACCACCTGCTCTCCCTCGGACCTTCCGGGGGAGAGCGGATGCGTTCTCGGGGACGGGCCGCCGGGCCGGCAGGCTGCCGCGCCCACCCGCCTGCCCGGCGGTCAGAGCGTGCGCAGGAACTCCTCGACGACGGCGGTGAACTCCTCGGGCTTCTCCATGTTCGGATAGTGCGCAGTGCCCTCGACGAGCACGGAACGTCCGTGCCGGACGGTGTCGGCCAGCCGCTGCGCCGCGGCGAGGACATCGGGGGTGTCGAGAGCACCGTTCAGGGTGAGCACCGGGACGCCGACCTGCGGCATCCGGGCCCAGGTGTCGGTGACCGGCACATGCGGGTTCGCCTCGCCGGGGGTGTGCTTGGCGAGCGTGTGCAGGGCCATCTCGCGCAGCCGGCGCAGGACGGCCGGGTCGACATCGTCCAGGGCGCGGTGCGGTCCGGGGACGTACGCGAGGAACGCCTTCAGCCAGCTCTCGATGTCACCGGCGGCCAGCGCACGGGCGGTCTCGGCCTGGATCGCCCGGTGCCAGGGGTCGGAGTCCTCGAACTCGCCGGTCGAGGCTCCGGCCACGACGGCTGCGCGGACCAGCCCGGGGTGTTCGAGCAGCATGTCGGTGACGACGATGCCGCCCATGGACACGCCCACGAGCACCGCGGGGCCCGCGTCGAGGTGGTGCAGCAGGTCCGCCAGATCGTCCGCCCAGCGGAACGGCTTCGAGGCGTTGGCGGAGGCGCCGTGCCCGCGGATGTCCGCGGCGACGACCCGGTGGGCGGTCGCGAGGGCCGGGAGCACCGCGTCGAACACCCGGTGGTCGACGAAACCCGAGTGGAGCAGCACCACGAGATCCCCGGTGCCCGCCTCGCGGTAGGCGAGCTCCCCGTCGGCAGAGGCGAAGTGGTTCATGGCCGGGTACTTCAGTTCCGAAGCAACAGTCATGACAACCAAGGTGTCATCTTGACTCGGATTTGGCAACCAAGGTGTCATGATGGCGGGGTGAACGACACCGGCAGCCCGCTCCCGCCCGACGAACTCGGCCACCGTCTCGTCGAGGTCTTCGACCTCGTCGGCCCGCTCTACCGGCGCGCCCTGCGCAAGGTGGAACAGGGCGAGGCGATCGAGGGCGCCTCGGTCGGCGTGCGCTCCGTACTGGACCTGCTGCGCAGGCAGGGCGACATGACGGTGCCCCAGCTGAGCCGCATCCAGGCGCTGAGCCGGCAGTTCGTGCAGCGGATGGTCAACGACGCGGCGGCGCGCGGGTGGGTGCAGATCGTCCCCAACCCGGCGCACCAGCGCTCGTCGCTGATCCGCCTCACCGAGGAGGGCTGGGCGCTCATCACCGCGGTGCTCGACCGCGAGCACACCCTGAACCGCCAGGTCGGCGGCGACCTCACCGACGCCGAGGTACGGGCCTGCGTACGGGTGCTGCGCGAGATGCTGAGGACCTTCGACCACGTCGACGTGGAGGACTAGCCACGGTCGGGCGATGAATTCGGGGCCGCCCTCGGGTCTTCCTGTCGACCGGTACGAACCGATGCGTCAGGAGCCGACCATGGGCCTCATCCACATCGAGCTGTTCACCACCCTCGACCTCGTCGGGCAGGCGCCCGGCGGCCCCGACGAGGACCCGGTGGGGTTCCCGTTCGGCGGCTGGCAGGCGCCCCTGCTGGACGAGGTCACCGGGGCCCAGATCGGTGCCGCGTACGAGGGCACGGACGCCCTCCTGCTCGGCCGGCGGACGTACGACATCTTCGCCGCCTACTGGCCCCACCAGAAGGGCGGCGAGGACGGGGAGATCGCCACGCTCTTCAACAGCGTCCCGAAGTACGTGGCCTCCCGCGGCAGGCCCGACCTCTCGTGGGACGGGTCCACGCAGCTCGGCCCCGATCTGGCCGGCGCGGTGCGCGAGATCCGGGAGCGGCACGAGCACATCAAGGTCGTCGGCAGCCTCGACCTGGTGCAGACCCTCCTGCGCGAGAAGCTCTTCGACCGTCTCGACCTCTGGGTGCACCCGATCGTGCTGGGCGTCGGCAAGAAGGTGTTCGACGGCGGCGCGGTGCCCACGAACCTCACCCTCCTCCAGCCGCCGGCGGTCGGCCGGACGGGCGTGGTGTACCTGCGTTACGGGCTCGCCGACGGCACACCCGGGACCGGCGACATGAGCGCACCCGATCGCGGTATGGGCCGCGACGACTGAAGCGGCCCCGCGCCAAGGGGGTTGCGCGACGCACGCGGGTCCGGCGGAATCCCCGCCCCGGGCCTGCGCCCCGGGCGTGACTTGCATCAGGGGCATACGATGTTGCACATGACGCAAGAAGCCGGCGAGCTGGACAGCCTGGTCCGCAAACGGATTCGCGCCCTGCGGGTGGCGCAGGGCTGGTCGCTGGAGGAGCTGGCCGCCCGCGCCAGGGTCAGCCAGTCCACGCTCAGCCGTATCGAGAACGGTCAGCGCCGCCTGGCTCTGGACCAGCTGGTCACCCTGGCGCGGGCGCTGGACACCTCCCTCGACCAGCTGGTCGAGACGGCCACGGACGACGTCGTCTCCAGCCCGGTGATCGACGTGGCTCATTCGCAGATGCGCTGGCCCGTGAAGGCCGATCCGGGCATGACCGTCGTACGCCGGCGCATGACGGAGCCCCCGCCGGACAATCCCGCGCGGATGCGCGCACACCCGGGCCGGGAATGGCTCGTGGTCCTGTCCGGCACCGCAACCCTGCTGCTGGGCAACCGCCGTTTCCGGGTGGAGACCAACCAGGCCGCCGAGTTCCCCACCATGCTGCCGCACGCCATCGGCGCCGAGGGGGGACCGTGCGAGATCCTCGGCATCTTCGACCGGGACGCCCGGCGGGGCCATCAACGCGACGAGGACGGCACCGGACCCGACCGTCCTGCCCGGTGACCGGCCCTGTCGTCCGCGTCGGGGGCCGCTTCGGGGAGGGCGTTTGCGCTTTCGGCAGCGGAACGGGGAACCTTCTTGCGTTCGGCGAAACAGAAGGGGCCGCAGGCCCTTGTCCCGCCTAGCGTGAGACGTATGACCCACCCCATGCCGCACTCCGGCGCCCACTCCGCACACCCCGCCCACCCGCACGGACAGCAGACCCGGCACGAGCATCGGCACGAGCACGACGCCGACCAGTCGGAAGTCCTCGACCTGGATGCCGAAGTACTCGCCGAGCACCTCGCCTTCCTCACCCGATGGCTGCCGGTCCGGGAGGCTCCACGCCGTATCGTCGACCTCGGGGCCGGGACCGGCGCCGGCACCTTCGCCCTTCTCGAGTGCTTCCCCGAGGCCCGCGTCACCGCCGTCGACTCCTCGGCCGCACACCTGGACCGGCTGCACGCGAAGGCCCGCGCGCAGGGGGTCGGCGACCGGGTGCGGACCGTCCGGGCCGACCTCGACACCGAGTGGCCCGACCTCGGCACGCCCGAACTCGTGTGGGCCTCCGCCTCCGTGCACCATATGGCCGACCCCGCACGCACCCTGCGCCAGGTCCACGGCACACTCGCCCCCGGCGGACTGTTCGCCGTCGTCGAGCTGGCGGGCTTCCCCCGCTTCCTGCCGGTGGACGCCCCGGAGGACGCCCCCGGCCTGCTGGAGCGCTGTCATGCCGCCGCCGAGCGCCCCCACGCGGCGCATGTGCCGCACCGCGGCACCGACTGGGGCCCCGTGCTCGCCGACGCCGGATTCACCGTCGAAGCCGAACGCACGGTCACCGTGAACGTCGACAGCACCCGCTCCCCGGCGGTGGGCCGCTACGCCCTGGCGGGTCTGCGGCGCCTGCGCGCATCGGTCGGCGACGAGCTCTCGCCCGCCGACCTCGCCGCGCTCGACCGGCTGCTCGACCCGGTCGGCCCGCAGGGCATCCTGCGTCGCGACGATCTCGCGGTACGCACCGAACGCACCGTGTGGGCCGCCCGCCGGTGACGGCTCGCCCGACGCCCTGGCCTGCGTCGACGCGGCAGACCTGAACGGCTGTCAGGACCCGGCGTGGCGTGGCGGGTGGGGGAAATCCTGGTTCCGGCGGCAGTGCAACCATTCGGACCCCCCACATGTCTGTCAGTGTGAAATCGTCTGTCCCCTTCACCAGGAGCATCTGGGGGCGTCATGTACCACCACCCATCCCGTGCGGCCGTCGCCGCAGGCGTCCTTCTCACTGCCGTAGGCGCCACGGTCCCCGCTTCAGCGGCCACACGGCCGCAGGAAGCGGCCAAGAGTTCCCCGCCCGCCCGCGTCGTGAACGCCCGGTGGGCCGGGCACTGCACCTACGACCGGCTCGTCATCGACCTCGGCGGCACCACCGCCACCGTCGGTGTCAAGGCGGTCAAGCAGCTTCGCTACGACCCTTCCGGGAAGAAGGTCCCCCTCCCGGGGAAGTACTTCCTGGAGATCAGGCTCTCACCCGCGGTCGCCCACGACAGCGCCGGCCGGTCGGTCTACCGGGGACCCCGGCTGGCGAAGATCCAGTTGTCCAAGCTGAAGGGGCTCGCCCTGACCGGCGACTTCGAAGGAGTGGTCACCTTCGGAACCGCCTTCCAGACCAAACCCGCGTACAAGGCCTTCAAGCTGCACAGCCCCGAGCGTGTGGTCCTGGACTTCAACCACGCCAACCGGTGCGGTTGAGCGCGACGGCCCTGGCGGGCGGAGTACCGCCCGCCAGGGCCGCCGGGTGCCGTGCTCAGCCCTCCGTGCGGGCGGGCAGGCGCCATCCCGGGCGGGGGAAGTGGCAGGTGTAGCCGTCGGGGTAGCGCTCCAGGTAGTCCTGGTGCTCGGGCTCGGCCTCCCAGAAGGGGCCGACCGGTTCCACCTCGGTGACCACCTTGCCCGGCCACAGTCCGGAGGCGTCGACGTCGGCGATCGTGTCCTCGGCGACGCGCTTCTGCTCGTCGTCCACGTAGTAGATCGCCGAGCGATAGCTCAGACCGATGTCGTTGCCCTGGCGGTTCTTGGTGCTCGGGTCGTGGATCTGGAAGAAGAGCTCCAGGATCGCGCGGTAGTCGGTCACCTCGGGGTCGAAGAGGATCTCGATGGCCTCGGCGTGGGTCCCGTGGTTACGGTACGTCGCGTTCGGCACGTCGCCGCCGGTGTAGCCCACCCGGGTCGCCGTCACGCCCGGGAACCGGCGGATCAGGTCCTGCATCCCCCAGAAACATCCGCCCGCCAGCACGGCCCTCTGCGTCTGCGCTGCCATCTCAGCCCCTTCGATCTCTGTCGCGCCGGCCGGCCGGGCCGCTCTGCTCACGGGCCGCCGGCACACCGCACTCTCCGGATCCCTCAGCGTCCGCGGCCCGAAAACAATTCCCTGGCGCCCGGTCACCTCGCGTGCGGACGTATGGTCATACCGCGGTCTGGAAAGCTCCGCCGTATGCGCTAGACTTGATCTTGAGCTGGTCGCCGCAACCGCGGACGGCTGGTGTCGCGTTGGTGGTCCAAGGAAAGACGCCCCGCTTCCTGCGGGGAAATGCAGGTGCAAGGCCTGCCCGGCGCTCCATCACAGGGCCCGTCCCGCACTCGGTGCGGGACGGGCCCTGTGCGTTCTCGGCACTACGTCGTTCTGGCGCTCCGCCGTCGCGCCGTAGCGGACTTCTCGGTTGAAAACGGGTTAATTATTCATTCGTCGCCCAAGGTGACGATTCAGGTGAAATGGCATTAGGCTTTCTAAGTGAAAGCCGCGACGCGCGGTACGCCCGTCGAGGAGGCTTCGCTGTCACAGCGGAGCTGGCCGCAGTGTCCGTACGCGGCATCTCAGGTCCAGGCCTGAGAGTGTCGTCGGTCGGGGCGTGCCCTAGGACACGGCGTGGTGAGCCAAGAGACCGCCGCAATCCTCTGCCATGTGCGGCGGCCATCCACCTTGCGTCTTCCCTGTGGGGGCGCGAGAGACGATGAGAGGTATTTTCCCATGCGATCACAACGCGTGAGGCGCGTCCTCGTGATGTCCGTTGCCGGTCTGCTCATGGCTGGTGGCGCGGCGGTAGGCGCAGCGGGGACCGCTTCGGCGAGTCCGACGCAGGTCTCCAGCTACAGCAGCCACCACGGCCACGGGGGTGGCTGGGGCTGGGACAACGACTACGGATACGGCGGCTGGGGCGGCGGCTGGCGTGGCGGCTGGGGTCATGGCTATGGCGGTTACGGCGGCTATGGCGGTTACGGCGGCTATGGCGGCTACGGCGGTTACGGCGGCTATGGCGGCTACGGCGGTTACGGCGGCTGGGGCTGGTGACACTCGGACCTGCGGCTGATCCCCGTCAGGGGTGACACAGAAGGTGTGCGGCTCCCGGCTGTGCCGGCGAGCCGCACACCGTTGCCGGCAGGCCGGGCCTACGCGGTGTCAGGTCCGTAGAGCGCGGCGATGTCCTGCGAACCGGCCCACCGGCTGTAGGTGGGTGACTGCGGCCAGCCGTCGGGCGAGTCCTGCCACTCCTCCTGCCGTCCGTAGGGCAGCAGGTCGATGAGTGCGAAGGTGTGGCTGAGCTGCTCGGTGCCACGGCCGTCGGTGTGCCAGGTGCGGTAGACGGTGTCGCCGTCGCGCAGGAACACGTTGACGGCGAAGCCTCCGGCGGGAGGTGCGCCCACGTCGGTGCCGAACGTGCTGTTCGCGGTGGAGTACCAGGGCATCCTGTTCCCGATCCGCCGCTTGTAGGCGAGCGCCTCCTCGATCGGACCCTGGGTCACGATGACGAAGCGGGCGTCGTAGTCGTCCAGGAACTCCAGCCGGGTGAACTGTGCGGTGAACCCCGTACAGCCCGAGCACTGCCACTGCTTGTCGGCGAACCACATGTGGTTGTAGACGATCAGCTGGCTCCTGCCGTCGAACACGTCGGCCAGCCGTACCGGCCCGTCCGCGCCGTCCAGGGTGTAGTCGGGCATCCGCACCATGGGCAGCCGACGACGCTGGGCGGCGATCGCGTCCAGTTCCCGGGTCGCGGCCTTCTCCCGGGCACGCAGTGAATCGAGTTCGTGCTGCCAGGTGTCGGCGTCGACGACGGGCGGCAGTGCGTGGGTTCGTGCGCTGGTCTCCATGATTCCTCACTGGTCGTGCGCGCTGTGGGTGGTGTGCAGAGGCAGACCCCGTCGGCGCCGTGAACTCATCGGTCCGTGCGCTCGGGCCGGGCCGGCGGCGGTCGGGGGTACGTCGTGGGTGGCCCGGACGCGTGCACGGTCGCGGCGGGAGGTGCCGGGCGGCCGGGGGTGCGTGATCCTGTAGGGGTGTGTGGTGCCCGTGCCGGGCGGCGCCCGGCGGCCTATGCCGCCTCGGGCCGCCGGGCGATACGCCTGACCCTCGTCGCCGCGGCCGGCTTCTACCTCTTCCGCTACGGCCTCGACCGTCCCGTCGCGGCCACCTACGCCCTGTTCTCCGCCGTGGCGCTGGGCGGGCTGGCCAGGATCCCCGGTACCGGGCGGCAGCGGGCCGCGGTGGTCGTGGCCCTGCTGCCCGTGTGCTGGCTGCTGGTAGTCATCGGCACCTGCCTCTCGGTACGGACCTGGAGTGCCGTCGTCGGCATGCTGGTGGTCGGCTTCGCACTGGCGTTCGCCGCCGTGGGAGGACCGCGCCCGGCCGGTGCGGCGCCGGGCCTGCAACTGCTCTACATCCTGCCGTCCTTCCCCCCGTACGACCCCGGCTCACTCGGCGATCGGCTGATCGGGACGACGACGGGGCTGGTCCTGTTCGCCGTCGCCGAGTCGCTGATCCTGCCCGGCCCCGCCCCGCCGCCGTACCGGGAGCGGGCCGCCCGGGCGGCCGACACCGCCGCGCGCTGCGCGGCACTTCTCGCGGCTGCGCCGTACACCCTGACCGCTGCGGATGTCCGGGCGGCCGGTGAGGCCGGCCAGACCCTGCGGGCCGTGACGGTGCCGGAGGCGGAACGCCCGGCCGGGCCGGGCCTGCACGACCGGGCCCTCGCCCACACCGGTCTGGCGACCCGCGCGCTGCTCAACCGGCTGGCGCAGTTGCCCGCCGCGCCGGGCGGCGTCCCGGGACCCGAGGACTCGGCCGTGCTGAGCGCGGCGGGGCGGCTGGCCACACAGAGCGCGGGCTGCCTGCGCGCGGGACCGTCGCCCGTGACGGCGTACGAGGAACTGGCCGCGGCCCGCGCCCGGCTGTCGGCCTCGTCCGCGGGCCCCGCCGGTGACGCTGCTGGTGCTGGTGCTGGTGCTGGTGCTGGTGGTGCGGCCTGCGGTGCGGGCGCCGCTGGTGCGGGCGGCTGCGGGCCTGCCGGCGGGGCCGGTCCAGGGCCGGCCTTCCCGCCCGCCGTACTGCGCCGGCATGCGGCCGTGCTGGAGGTCGCCGACGCCGCGCTGGCCATGAGCACGGCGGCCGATCTCGCGGCCCACGGGCGCCGGGCCTCGGTGAAGGTGGCGCCGGGGCGCTTCTGGTACGCCGGGACCTGGCTCCCGCTGCTGTGGTGGCACCGGCTCCGCGGCCACGCCGGACGCCGGTCGGTGCTCTTCCAGAACTCCTGGCGCATCGCCCTGGCGCTGACCGCGGCCCGGTTCGTGGCCGGCGTCGACACCCTGCCCCACGGCTTCTGGGCCATGCTGGCGACGCTCACCCTCACCCGGACCACCCTGGACGAGACCTGGCACACCATCCGCCGGGCTCTCGCCGGCACCCTCGCCGGGGCGCTGGTGGCCGCGGCCCTGCTCACCCTGGCCGGAGCCGACACGGCGGTGTACGTCGCGGTGCTGCCGGTGTGGATGCTGTTCGGCTTCACCGTGGGGCCGGTCAAAGGGGTCGGCTGGGCCCAGGGCCTGTTCACCGTGCTCGTGGCCCTGATCTTCGCCCAGCTGGCACCGGCGACGTGGCAGCTGGCGGAGGTCCGGGTGCTGGACGTCCTGGTGGGCAGCGCGATCGGCGTCGTCTTCGGTCTGCTCGCCTGGCCCCGCGGGGCCCACGACGAGCTGCGGTTCGCGGCGGCGAGTCTCCTGCGCAGGGCGGCGGAGATCGTGGTGGCGACCAGTGCCTCGGTGGCGCAGGGCGGGGCCGCCGGGGCCCCGCCGGGGGCGCCCGGCCACGGCTCGCTGCGGCATGCCCTCGTCCTCGCGGAGTCCGCCTACGCGCAGTTCCAGAGCGAGCCGACACCGTTCGGCGGCGGGCGGCGCGCGGTGGCGATGCCCGAGGTCGACTGGCAGGCGACGCTGATGGCCGGGCACCACACGCTGTGGGGGTCCGAGCGGCTGTCACGGGTGTCGCACCCCCGGCTCGGCGCGGCGGCGGCCGGGTCGCTCGACGGCCTGGGCGACCGGGTGGCCGGGCGGATGCTCCAGGTCTCGGCGGCACTGGATCCCGGCGGTGACACCCCGACGGCCCCCCTGCCGTTCATCGACCCGGCTTCCCCCGCGTTCGCCGCGGAGCCGCCCGGCGCGCCGAGGCTCTACTACGCCACCGTGTCGTGGCTGGAGTCGCTGACCCGCGATCTGGCCCGGATCGCGCACAGCGACCCCGAGGCGGCCCACGACAGGCCGGACGCGGGGAAGCAGGACTAGGTCCGCAGCACCAGGTCAGGGGCGGTTCAGACCCCACGTCTGGAGGACGAAGGGCCGCCCCTTCTCCTCCCCCTTGATCAACGGCACGTCGAGCAGTCCGAAGCCCGTTCTCGTGGCCACGGCGACGCTGGCGGTGTTCTCCGCCTCCACCTCCAGGATCACCTGCTGCGCGCCCAGCTGTTCGAAGGCGTACGCGGCCATCACCCGTACCGCTCGCGCGGCCAGCCCCTGGCCCCGGTGGGCCGGGCCGACCGCGTAGCCGATCTCCATGCCCTCCGGGGCGCGCCGCAGCATCACCTCGCCGAGCGGCGCGCCGCCGTCGAGCGTGATGGCGAGCAGTATGACCGAGCCCTCCGCCCGCATCTGCCGGTCCCGGTCCAGCCGTGCGCGAGCCGCCGCCTCGTCGAAGGGGGAGACGAGCGGCGTCCAGTACGCGATGTCCGGGTGGTCGAACAGAGCGGGCATCGCGGCCACGTCCGCCTCCGTCCAGTCGCGCAGGACGAGACCCTCTCCGGTGAGTTCCATCCGGGTGGGAAAGGGTGACGTGGAGCTGCTCATGGCGGGGGGACCTTTCTGGCCTGGTGAGGACGAGGCAGGATATCCGGCGACGGTCATCGGACGATCCGATTTTCGTGCGGGCCCTGTCCTGCGAGGTCACGACGACGACCTCGCGGGGGCCGTCACCGAGAAGGCCTCCGATGACGGGTGAGGACGGCGGCGCCGATCTGCTCCGCGGCCAGGCACCGCAGTTCCGTGTGCGGGGTCCCGTCCGGGAACAGGCGGTGGCCGGTTCCCAGGACGGTCGGGAAGGTCAGCAGCCGGTACTCGTCGACGAGGTCCTCGGCCATCAGCTGCCGTACGACGCCCAGGCTGCCGGTGACGACCACGTCGCGCCGCTCGCGCTTGACGGCGTCCAGGAGGTCGCCGGTGAGGACGTGCGAGCCGGCCCAGGCCGACACGTCGGTCAGGGTGCGGGTGGCGACCAGCTTCGGTACGGCGTTCATGCGCCGGGAGAACGGGTCGTCGCGGTTCGGCCACAGCCGGGAGAACAGCTGCCAGGTCCTGCGTCCGAGCAGCAGGACCCCGTCGTCCAGGGTGCTCCCGAGCCGGAACTTGTCCCCGGCGACCGCTTCCGGACCGTGCCGGAAGGCCCAGCCGCCCAGCGGTGTGCCGGCCGACCCGTCCGGGTCGGAGACGATCCCGTCCAGGGTGATGAACTCGATGACGACGACGCTCATGACGAGGTTCCCTTCGGTTGAGTGCTCACCGGTACATACCGGCGGCACCGCCCCGACTCATCGCTCCCGGCGGGACGTGTCGACGGAGATCCCGGACGGCAGGCCGAAGGCGGCGAGGACGCGCGGATCGGCGAACACGACGTTGTGCGCGACGCGCCCGCCGGTGACGGTGAAGACCTGGATCGTGTGCAGCAGGTGGCCGCCGCCGGGCCGCGGCGCGTACGCGGCGAGCGCGGGCTGTCCGTTGGCGGTGAGTTCCCGCGTGCGCCAGCCCGGTCCGCGCATCCGGAACACGCGGTCCATGAACAGGCCGTACGCCTGGCTGCCGCGGTACCACAGCGAGACCGGCGGCATCTCCAGGACGACGTCGTCGGCCAGCAGCCGCACCAGCGCGGGCACGTCGGCCGCCTCGAAGGCCTGCATGTACTTCCGGACCGCCGCGCGTGCCGCGCCGTCGCCGGGCTCGGGCAGCCCGCCGGGATCGACCGCGTCGGCGAGGGTGGCGCGGGCACGCTGCAGCGCGCTGTTGACCGCCGCGACCGTGGTCCCCAGCTGTCCGGCGACCTCGGCGGCCGAGAACTCCAGCACCTCGCGCAGCACGAGCACGGCGCGCTGCCGCGCGGGCAGGCACTGCACGGCCGCCACCCAGGCGAGCCGCAGGTCGGCCCGTACGTCCACGTCGAACCGCGGGTCGGGGAACGGCTCCAGCCAGGGCACCTCGGGCGCCGGCGCCAGCGGTGCCCCCGGATCGTCGCTCGGCGCCCCCAGCCCGGACGGCAGCGGGCGCCGCCCGCGTCCCTTCAGTGCGGTCAGGCACACGTTGGTCGCGATCCGGTACAGCCAGGTCCGGGCCGAGGCACGTGCCGGGTCGTACCGGTCGCGGGCCTTCCAGGCGCGCAGCAGGGTCTCCTGCACCAGGTCCTCGGCCTCGTGGAACGAACCGAGCATGCGGTAGCAGAACGTCAGCAACTCGCCCCGGTACGGCTCGTAGTCCATCCGGGCATCATGCCGCACAGGGGCGGCGGGGGAGAGGGACCGGGCGCCCGGTCGCGACGGACGCGTCCGTCACGCTTTTCCCGGGCACCCGGTCCCCGGACGCCGTACTACTTGCCGGACAGCATGAAGTCGGCCGGGGCGAGGGCGCGGTCGACGATGCGGGTGTCCCCGATCCAGCCGTAGAAGCCCTGGCCGAACGCCTCGGCGAACTGGGTGCCGCCGATGACGAAGGGCTTGCCCAGCGTCTCGATGCCCGTGGCCGGCTGGGACGGGTTACGGGCGATCCTGGAGCCGTCCACGTACATGACGGTGCGGCGGCCGTCGTTCACCACGGCGATATGGGTCCACCGCCCGACGGGGATGGCGTGGCTCCACGTGGTCGGGTCGGCGTCCTGGACGTCCGGGTAGAGCACGAACTGGAGGAACCTCTCCGGTGTGACGTTGAGGCTGCACGTCGGTTCCTCGGTGGACCAGCCGGTGGTCTTGCCCGCGTCCCCGTTGCGGCCCTCCCAGCTGAGGATGCCCATCCAGGCGTGGTCGCCCTCGTACGGGTCGGGGAGCTTGACGAAGGTCTCGATCGTGAATCCCGCGTGGAACTTCAGGCTGTTGAGCGGTGCGCCGGCTCTTGTGCTGAGGATCGCGCCGCGGTCGGGGTTCTTCCCTCCGCCGAAGCGCAGGCTGGCGTGGGCGGGCTGCTGGGTGTGATGGTCGGCGGACCAGGTCAGCACGTCGGCCGCGCTGTCGTGCAGCAGGCTCACCGCCAGGTCGTTGCCGTTGCCGGTGAGGTCACGGGCCGCGGTCCCCGCGGGCAGCGTCGCACCGGGACGGCCGGCGGCGGGCAGGCCGTCGGGGTCGAAGCGCCAGTAGGCGACCGTCCCGCGGGGCATGACGCGCTGCGCGGGACGGGGCTTCGGCGGGGTGACCGGAGCGAATCCCGCGAAGCGGCTCGCGAAGTCGATGTCGAGGGTGAACCGGTCCACCGGGCCGGTCAGTTCGATGGTCTCCTGCTCCAGCGGTGTCCGGTCCTGCGGTGCCTTGCCGAGGAACCAGGGAGAGAACGTCTGCACGTCGACGACGTTGCGCACCGTGTCGAAGCCGTAGAGCCGGATCATGCCGCCGCCACCGTAGTAGCGGTCCTGGTAGTTGGTGATGTGGACGTGCACGTCCCGGCCGGCGTCGTTGGTGAGCACCGTGCGCCCCGGAGGCCAGTAGTGGCCGCCCAGCGCGAGGAAGATCTGGTCGTTGCCGCGGATGATCCTGTCCCACAGCCGCTGTCCGTTGTCGGACAGGTGCGCCCGGCCGTCGTCCTCGGCCCAGGCGATGTCGTGCGTGGTCAGGACGGCGGGCAGGGTGGGGTGCTTGTCCAGGACACCCTGCGCCCACGCCAGCCCCTTGTCCGAGGCGCGCCAGTCGAGGGCCAGGACCAGCCAGTCGCGGCCCGCCGCCCGAAGGACGTGGTAGCTGTTGTAGCCGTCGGGGGAGGCGCCGCCGAAGGTCGGCATGCCCGCGAATCTGCGGGGACCGAAGGCCTGCAGATAGGCCGTGTCACCGCGCTGGTCGTCCGTGCCCGACGAGATGTCGTGGTTGCCCGCCAGCACGCTGTAGGGCACCTTCCCGTGGATGGTCCGGAAGGTGTCGGCGGCGAGGTCGATCTCCTCCTTGGTGCCGTGTTCGGTGACGTCCCCGAGGTGGGTCATGAACGCTATGTTCGCCTCGGCGCGCTCGGACGCCAGGTAGTGGAACGTCGCCCTCAGGGGCTGCGGGTCGGCGCTGTCGGCGTCGAAGAGGTACTGGGTGTCGGGCAGCACCGCCAGGGCGAAGCGGGGACTCTCCTCGTCGAAGCGGTGCTTGCGGGACGCGGGTGCCGATGCCGTCGCGCCGGCCGCCTCGGTGCCGAGCAGCGACGTGGCGGCCCCGACCGCGGGTACGGCGACCGCCGCCCGCAGCATCGTACGGCGCCCTGGTCCTGAGTCGGTGGGCTTGCTCACTGCGATCTCCTTGCGCTCGATACGCTCCTGCGTCGGCGTTGATCGTGCGCGGTGGCGGCAAGCATTCGGCGACGTCGGTCTGAATGCGCGACACATGGAACAGGTCTGAACCACTACCCGGGGTCGTGGACCGCCGGTGTGCGGCTCTGCCGGCCGTACGCCGGCGCGTGGCGAGGTGTCGGACGGCGTCGTCGGAGACCGGGACCGGTCGGCTCGTGCGTCGCGCGCATACGGCCGGCCGCGTCCGGGCGGTCCGCAGCGGTCAACGGGTCACAGACTCGCGAGGAGGTCGTCGAGCGGGGCCGGTACCTGTCCGGGGGCGAGGGCCTCGACCAGCAGACGGCCGTAGCGGATCTTGCGCCCCTTCTTCGTGCCGAGGAAACGCCGCAACTGCCCGTGCGGGGGCCGCCCGTGGTGCGCGGGCTGGTGCCGGAAGGTCTGCCAGGCCCGCAGGTCGCCCTCGGCGCGGACGATCTCCTCGACCCGCGCGGTGCCCAGCGCGCGGATCAGCTCGTCCTCCAGGTCGCTCACGCACACGAAGAAGGCCGCGTGCGGTGCCCCCGCCCGCTCCAGGCCGCGCTGGTAGAAGCGCTGCTCGCCCTCGTCGCACAGCCCGGTCAGCCGCAGGCCGAGGCCGGGCGGTCCGAGGAGAGCCGCATAGCGGCCGACGTTCATCGCCCCGCCCATCGGCACGGCGCACACCCCCTCGGCGGGCAGGTCGCGACCGCGCCGGGCGGCCAGTGCCTCCACGGCCGCGAGGTCGCTCGCCCCCTCCAGCAGCACCGCCGTCCGTATCCCCAGGCGCACCGCCAGATCGGTCGCCGGACCGCCGGGGCCGCCGGTCGCCCAGCCGCCGACCGCGTTCCGGAACGCCACCATCTCCGCCATGGTGGGAGTCTGCACCTCCGGCGGCCGTACGGCACAGGATTATCCGGCGGCCCGCCGTGCGGCCCGGGCGGCTCAGCCCGGCTGTTTCGCCCCGGTGAGCGTCGCGTAGACCACGACGTTGCGCTGGTACCCGGCGCCCCTGACGTATCCGGCGCAGGTGATCAGGCGCAGCTCGGGGCGCCCGGAGCGGCCGTAGACCTTCTTGCGGGGGAATCTGTCCTTGTCGTAGACCTCGACGGCGTCGACGGTGAAGACGGCCGTGCGGTGGTCACTGCGGCTGACCTCGATCGTCTCGCCCTTGGTGAGGGCGCCGAGCTCGTAGAAGACGCCGAGGGCGCCGCCGGGCATGTCCACATGACCCACGGTCAGGGCGGTGCCCCGGGACCCCGGTGCCGTGCCCTCGCTGTACCAGCCGACGAGGTCGGCGTTGTCGGCGGGCGGCGGCCGCAGCGTCCCGGCCTTGTCGAGGTGCAGCTTGGTCATGGGGGCGTCCACATGGATGGCGGGGACGCGGATCCGGACGGGCTGCGCGCGGGGCAGCGGCGGCACGGCGGGGGCTGCCGGCGAGGCGGTACCGCCTGCCTCGGGCGGGGCGAAGGCCTGCGCGGGGGAAGGCTCCGGCTGCTGCTGCCTGTGGTTCAGGGCGCCGAAGACCAGCACACTGCCTGTGACCAATGCCAGGGCCAGATACTTGGCCGGGGGGACGAACGGGCGCGGGCGAGCGCAGGTCCTGCGCCGGGGTGCCGCCCCCGTTCGGTGTTCCGACTGCGGCCGGATGGGGTTCATTCCCGTGGTCCTCGGGGATGCGGTGCCGGGGCGATGCGGCGGGAGCGGGGCGGTCAGGCGCTGGCGCCGTGCGTACGGCGGCGCATCCTGACCACGTACCCGGCGCCGGCCGCGGCGATCAGCGCACCGCCCATGGCCAGCTGCGCACGGGTGTCCTGGACGTCTCCGAAGCCGGCCGCGACGGCGCCGTTCGGCTCCTCGCCGCCGATCTCGTACGTATCCGTGATCATGGTCCGTGGCGGGCACTTCACGGTGACGGTGTCGGCGCCGAGGTCCTGTCCGTCGGGGATCGTGAACTCGCCGGTGAGTTCGCCCGCGTGGTCGCCCTCGAAGAGCTGGAACGGTCCGGCCGCTGACGACTCGCCCTTGGCGAAGGTCTCGCCCGGCGCGCAGCCCGTGGCGGTGACGGTGACGGTGGAACCCGGGGAGGCGTCGCCCGGGTCGATGCGGAGATGGGAGTTGCCCGTGTCGGCGAAGGCCGGGCTCGTCAGCGCCAGGACACCGAAGAGCAGACCGATACCGATGCCAACGGGGTTGTTTCGCATGAGAATCCTCCAGAAATGCAAGGGTCGGCCTGTTCGTGCGGCGCCCCTGTGGGGCTCTACGGACGAGGAAATCGACACCCCGTCAGCCCCGCAACAGCAGTCGTCGGCGGGCGCGTCGCCCGGACAGGCGAAGCAGCGGCGCTCGTTGATCCGTTTACGCAGGTCGCCGGAGCGCGGTCGGGCGCGGCACGGGTTCGCCCGCAGTGTGGCGGATGGGCTAACGGCCTGCGTCGCCGTCCGGACCCCGGCGCACGGCTGCGGGTGTGCGTCCTCGTCCCGCGCCCCACGACGCTTGCCGCCGTACCGGGCACGCTGCCGGGGTCGGCGTTGACGCGTCGGAGATTTCCGACGTAACGTTGTGGCATGCCGACCGACGTGTTCGCCGTCCTGGCCAATCCGGTGCGCCGCAGGCTGCTCGAAAGGCTGCGTGAAGGGCCGTGCTCCGCGAGTGAGCTGGCCGGGATGTTCGAGCTCGGAAGGCCCGCGGTCTCCGAGCACCTCGCGGTGCTGCGTGGCGCCGGACTGGTGCGCGAGGAGCCGCGCGGCCGGCACCGCTTCTACCACCTCCAGGCGGACCGGCTGGCCGAGGTGGGCGAGTGGCTGCACCCGTTTGAACAGTATTGGCGGCAGCGCCTGGAGGCGCTTGCCGATCTTCTGGACGAGGAAGACGACACATGACCGAGAACGACACGATCACCTGCGAGAAGTTCCTGCCCCACCCCCCGGCGAAGGTGTGGAGAGCCCTGACCGATCCCGAGCTGCACGCCCGCTGGTGGGCGGCCGGCGACGTCAAGCCCGTCGTCGGGCATCGCTTCACCCTCGACATGGGCAACTTCGGTCTCCAGCCCTGCGAGGTGACCGAGGTCGACGAGCAGCGGCTGCTGGCCTACCGGTTCGCCGAAGGCGTGCTCGACACCACCGTCACCTGGGAGCTGCGGCCGGAAGGCGAGGGCACCCGGCTGGTCCTCACCCATGCGGGCTTCGACCTCGACTCCCCGATGGGCCGGCAGGCGTACGAGGGCATGGGCAAGGGCTGGCCTCACGTCCTGACCCGCCTCGACGCCGTTCTGGGCGAGACCGTCTGACGCGGGGTCCCGCCGGGCGCCGCCGGGTGCGTGACGTCCATCGGCCGACGGCCGTCCGGGCGTGTCCGGGGCGATGGCGGGCCCGGCACCGCTAGCTTGGTGGTCCGGGCCCTGCCGAACCGTGTACCTGACCAGCGCGGTGCGGGAGGGCCTGCTTCTGTCTGCCTGCTGCCCACTGCCTGCCGTTCCCCGTTCGTTCGCCGGGGTGGTGCCCCTTCTGTGGTGATGTGGGTCACAGGGGCCTGGCCGCCCTTGCCCGCGGACTGTGATGGGCATTTACTTGGAAGTCCTAGTAGTTATACGTACGGTGATTCTTGGCCTACTCGTGTGTCCGTGTGCCCGCGCGGTCCCGGGACGCCGCACCCAGGCGTTGCAGTTTCCTCAGGAGGGCATATGTCCATAGCCGAGCCGGTCCGGCCCGAGCTGTACCGGGCCAAGCACCCCGTCCGCTTCGTCACCGCGTCGGCGCTGTTCGACGGCCATGACGCGGCCATCAACATCATGCGGCGGATCCTCCAGGCCCAGGGTGCCGAGGTGATCCACCTGGGGCACAACCGGTCCGTGCAGGAAGTGGTGGACGCGGCTCTGGAGGAGGACGCCCACGGCGTGGCCGTCTCCTCCTATCAGGGCGGCCACATCGAGTACTTCGAGTATCTGGTGAAGCTGCTGGGCGAGGCGGGCGCGGGCCATGTGCGCGTGTTCGGCGGCGGCGGAGGCGTCATCGTCCCCGAGGAGATCGCCCGGCTGGCCCGGTCCGGGGTCCGGATCTTCTCCCCGGAGGACGGGCAGCGCCTCGGACTCGCCGGGATGATCAACTCGATCATCGAGGAATGCGACACCGCGCTGTGGCGCCAGGCGCCGAGCGAGCTGTCCGCCGTGCTCGCCGGTGACCGCCACGCGCTGGCCCGCCTGATCAGCGGCCTGGAGGCCGGATACGTCCCGGAGGCGGACCTGGCGGTGCTGCGCGAGACCGCGGCGGCGCGCAGCGTTCCGGTCCTGGGCATCACCGGTACCGGCGGCTCGGGCAAGTCGTCGCTGACCGACGAACTGGTCCGCAGGCTGCGCACCGACCAGCACGACCGGCTCCGGGTGGCGGTGCTGGCGGTGGACCCGACCCGCCGGCGCGGCGGCGGAGCCCTGCTGGGCGACCGGATCCGGATGAACAGCCTGGACGGCGACCGGATCTACTTCCGGTCCCTGGCCACCCGCGGTGTCCGCGAGGTCCCGGAGGCGCTGTCGGACGTCATCGGCGCGTGCAAGGCGGCCGGGTACGACCTGGTGATCGTGGAGACGCCGGGCATCGGACAGGGCGACGCGGCGATCGTTCCGTACGTCGACGTCCCGCTGTACGTCATGACGCCCGAGTTCGGTGCCGCCTCCCAGCTCGAGAAGATCGACATGCTGGACTTCGCCGACGTGGTCGCGATCAACAAGTTCGAGCGGCGCGGCGCGGCCGACGCCCTGCGTGACGTCGGCCGTCAACTGGTGCGCAACCGTGAGGCGTTCGGGTCCCGCCCCGAGGACATGCCGGTCTTCGGCACCAGCGCCGCCACGTTCAACGACGACGGTGTGACCGCTCTCTACCAGCGGCTCCGGGACCTGCTGGCCGACCGCGGCCTGGCGACGGTCGAAGGCGCGCTGCCCGCGGTGACGGTACGTCACTCCAGCGGGGCGGCGCAGATCGTACCGGCGAGCCGCGTGCGCTACCTGGCCGAGACGGCCGAGACCGTGCGCCGCTATCACGCCGAGACGCAGAGCTGGGCAGAGCAGGCGCGTCGCATCCAGCAACTCGACTCGGTGTGCGCGCAGTTGAGCGAGGCCGGGCTGCCGGTGGCGGACGTGCAGGGGCTGCTGGAGCAGGCCCGGCACCGGCTGGCGCCTGAGGCGCGGACGCTGCTGGAGCAGTGGCCGGCGACCAAGGAGGCGTACTCCGGCGACGAACTGGTGGTCAGCGTGCGCGGCCGCGAGCTGCGCACCGAGCTGACCCGCGAGTCGCTGTCCGGGAGCCGGGTCCGCCGGGTGGCGCTGCCGCGCTACTCCGACGACGGGGACCTGCTGGGCTTCCTGCGCCGGGAGAACCTGCCCGGGTACTTCCCGTTCACCGCCGGTGTCTTCCCGTTCAAGCGCGAGGGCGAGGACCCGGCCCGGATGTTCGCGGGCGAGGGCGACCCGCAGCGCACCAACCGGCGCTTCCACTACCTCTCCAAGGACAGCCGGGCGACCCGGCTGTCCACCGCCTTCGACTCGGTGACGCTGTACGGCCGGGACCCCGGCGAGCGGCCCGACGTCTACGGCAAGGTCGGCACCTCCGGGGTGTCGGTGGCCACGCTGGAGGACATGAAGGCGCTCTACGCGGGCTTCGACCTGGTCGCGCCCACCACCTCGGTGTCCATGACCATCAACGGTCCGGCCCCGACCATCCTGGCCTTCTTCCTCAACACCGCGATCGACCAGCAATTGGACGCGTTCCGCGCCGAACAGGGCCGCGAGCCGTCCGAGCAGGAGGCGTCCGAGGTCAGGGCGCGCACCCTGGCGACCGTGCGCGGGACGGTCCAGGCGGACATCCTCAAGGAGGACCAGGGCCAGAACACCTGTCTGTTCTCCACCGAGTTCAGCCTGCGGATGATGGCCGACATCCAGGAGTGGTTCATCCAGAACCAGGTCCGCAACTTCTACTCGGTGTCCATCTCCGGCTATCACATCGCCGAGGCCGGGGCGAACCCCATCAGCCAGCTGGCCTTCACCCTGGCCAACGGCTTCACCTACGTCGAGTCCTACCTGGCCCGGGGCATGGACATCGACGACTTCGCCCCCAACCTGTCCTTCTTCTTCTCCAACGGCATGGACCCGGAGTACTCGGTCCTGGGCCGGGTGGCACGCCGGATCTGGGCGGTCGCGATGCGCGAGCGCTACGGCGCGAACGAGCGCAGCCAGAAGCTCAAGTACCACGTCCAGACCTCGGGCCGCTCGCTGCACGCCCAGGAGATGGACTTCAACGACATCCGCACCACGCTCCAGGCGCTCATCGCCATCTACGACAACTGCAACAGCCTGCACACCAACGCCTACGACGAGGCGGTGACCACCCCGTCCGAGGACTCCGTCCGGCGCGCGCTGGCCATCCAGCTCATCATCAACCGGGAGTGGGGGCTCGCCATGAACGAGAACCCGCTCCAGGGCTCGTTCGTCATCGACGAGCTCACCGACCTGGTCGAGGCGGCGGTCCTCGCCGAGTTCGAGCGGATCAGCGAACGCGGCGGCGTGCTCGGCGCGATGGAGACCGGCTACCAGCGCGGCCGCATCCAGGACGAGTCCATGCTCTACGAGCAGCGCAAGCACGACGGCACGCTGCCCGTCATCGGCGTCAACACCTTCCGCAACCCGCGCGCCGCCGACGAGAGCGCCACCACGGTCGAACTCGCCAGGGCCACGGAGGCTGAGAAGCAGTCCCAGCTCGAGCGCGTCGTCGACTTCCAGGACCGGCACCGCGACCCGGCGCAGGCCGCCATCGCCGCGCTCAAGGAGGCGGCCACCAGCGGGCGCAACGTGTTCGAGGTCCTCATGGACGCCGCCCGCGTGTGCTCGCTCCAGCAGGTCACCGAGGCCTTCTTCGAGGTCGGCGGCCAGTACCGGCGCAACGTCTGACCCACTGCCGCCGACGGCCGCCCCGCACCGTGCGGGGCGGCCGTCGGCGCTGTGCTGTCGTGCGGGGCGCGCGTGGGTGTCGTGCCCGGGACCGGCCGTCAGCCCGCCGCGGCGGTGAGCGCCGTGAGAGCGCCGGCCTGGGTGCGCCAGTCGGTCTGGTTGGGGGGAGCACCGGCCCAGCGTTCACCGAGTGCGTTGAGGGCACTGCGGTCCTGGGCCCACAGCGTGTCCGCCTGCTTCTGGACGTAACTCCGGTAGGCGGCGGAGCCGGTGGCCCGCGCGAGGTCGGCGAGGTTGCGCATGAAGACGCCCTTGAACTGCTTCTGGTTGTCGTCGCAGGACGCCGTGCCGAGGTCGCAGGACTCGGTCAGCACCCCGTCGCGGGTCAGCGCCGGGCTGCTCAGGGCGGCGTCGGCCAGGGTTCGCGCGGTGGTCAGCAGCGAATCGTCCCCGGTCGTCCGCCACAGCTCGGTGAACGCGCCGATGGCCAGTCCCTGGTTGTAACTCCACACGGTGCCACCGTTGTTGGCGCAGGACGCGGTCAGTCCGTCGTTCACCAGCCCCGAGGAACCGATCAGCCCGCTGGACCGGTACCAGGCGGCGGCGGTCCTGGCCCGCTGGAGCCATACCGTGTCGCCGGGGAGGCGCTGGTGCAGCGCGGTGGTCAGCCAGAGGTACTGGCCGTTCGTCACCGCGTTCTTGTAGGTGCGTTCCCGGTCCCACCACACACCGCCGCCGCACGTGCCGGGGTCCCAGTACTGCTGGACGTAGCCGGCGATGGTGACGGCCTCGTCGAGGTAGCGGGAGTCGCCGGTGTAGTCGTACGCGTCGATCCAGGCGATGGCCCACCAGGCCGAGTCGTCGACGGAACGGCTGATGAAGTGGCCCTCGATCGCGTCCGAACTGCGCACTCCGGCGGCGAAGACGCCCTTGTTCTGCGCGTAGGTGCGCGCCACGACCCAGTCGTAGTCGTGGGTGCCGGTGGTCCTGGCGAAGTCGACGAGGGCGGTGAGGGTGGCGGCGGAGTTCCACCAACTGCTCGGCCACCAGCCGTTGTAGGGGTCGTACGCGGACATCAGCGCGTCGGCGGCGGCGCGGGGCCTGGTCGGCGCGGGCCTGGCCCACGTGGTGCAGCTGCCCTCCTGGTGACCGGCCGCACGGCCGCAGGCGCGTACCGCGCCGCCGTACAGCAGGCCGCGCGGGTCGCGGGTGGCGTACATGACCGTACGGGTGCCGGTGGCACCGCCCGGGACGGCGGTGCGGCCGAGGGAGGAGCCGTCCGGCCAGGTCGAACCGCCGTCCCAGGAACGGTCCAGCCAGATCTCGTCGCCGCCGGCCCCTGATTCGAGGCTCGCCCAGGCCATGGCGTTCTTCTGGTCGAAGTGCAGCCGGATGGTGCGGCCGTAGAGCGTGGTGGACGGCACCGGCTGGTCGTCGCCCGCCGCCCGGGCGGCGTCGGTACGGTCGCAGAGCACGTCGCAGACCGTGGGGTAGACCCAGTCGGTGCAGCCGACGGCGGCGGCGTCGCCGCAGGCCCGGACCAGCCCGCGGCGGTGGCCGCGCGGGTCGGTGAGGTTGTACATCAGGGTTCTGGTGCCGGACCAGGTCCCCGGTATCGAGGCCTTGCCGAGCAGCCCTTCCCAGGTGGCGCCGCCGTCCCAGGAGCGGTCCAGCCACACCGAGTCGCCGGTCACCCCGTCGTCGATGCTGGCCCACGCCATGTCGTCCGCGTCGGAGACGTGCAGTTCCAGGCGGCGGCCGTTGAGGTTCTTGTCCGGCACCGGAAAGCTCTCCTGCCGGGCCTGCGAGGGGTCCAGCGTGTCGCAGGCCAGGACGCACACCTGGGTGGCGGCTTCCGCGGGCGCCGCCGCCGGGACGAGCGCCGCGCACGCTAGGACGGCCGCCACCAGGAAGTCGAGGAACCGTGAGCCGACAACGATGTCGGCGCTGCGCAAGGACACCGGGACTCGCCTCGATTCGACGCTGGGGGATGCCGGTCGGCGGGCGCGACCGACGGCCCGCGACGAGCCGGGCGGGGGCCGAACCTGGTCCGTACCTGCCTTCCTGGCAGTGAACCGACGTGGCGGGTCCCTGTCAATCATCTCAACAGGTCTCTGCGGCACGGCAGTTCAGGGTGGCAGTCGCGGCAGTCCGGGGGTGCCGGCCCGGCGGCCGCCGTCGGTGTCGGTGGCCCCCCGTACGGTGTGCGCATGGCTGATCGAGACATTCCGGTGGACTCGCCGAACGACTTCGCCATCTGGGCGCCCGTGCTGCGGTTGCTGCGCGACAACCACGCCGACGGGCAGGCCGCCGGCACCGGCCGCGTGGCGGGAAGCATCGGCAGGGACGGCTGGAGTCTGCCGCTGCGGCGCCGGACGCCGGAGCCCGTCCGCGCCGCGGCGGAGCGGGTGCGGTCGGTGATCGCGGACGCCGGTGTCGAGGAGATCGCGTTCACGGCGGACATATCGCCGAGCGGCAGGACCGAGCTGCGGCTGCTCGCGCCGAGCGCCGCCGTGGATCCCGGGATCGGCACCCCGTACCCGGGGGCGCTCCGCCTGGTCGAGGGCGCGCTCCCGCAGCCGTGGCGCGCTCTGCCCGATCCGGCGCCCGGGGCGGTGCCGGCCCCTTCGGCGGACCCGGAACTGCTGGGGCGGACGCTCCGTGAGCGGCTGCCCGACGCCATCGGCGCCACGGAGGCGGAGATCGCCGCCGCGGAGGTGCGCCTCGGCGTGACGCTGCCCGAGGAGCTCAAGGCGATCTACCGGGTGACACGGTCCCGTTGGGAGGACTGGGACGACGACTACGAGACCGCGACACGTCACTGGACGGCGGTCGGCTGCGAACTCTTCGGGCTGGACGACCTCTACGTCGCCGACGCGGAGTCCCGCCCCTGCCGATGGGAGTTCGCGGCGAAGGAAGCGGTCGACACCCCGCCCGACGCCGCGGTGCAGGGCGTGGTCGGATCACCCGGCTGGATCGCCTTCGGGGACAACGGCGGTGGCGACCGACTGGCCGTCGACCTCACCCCCGGCCCGACCGGACACCTGGGACAGGTCGTCATCCTCAGCCACGAGGAGAACATCGGCGCTTCCCTCGTCGCGGACTCGCTGACCGGCCTGGTGACGAACCGGCGCGGCGAACGCAGCAGGAGCTCGGACGCAGACCGGCCGTCGCCGGTGGCGCACGTCAACATCCGCAGCCTGCCGAGCATCGAGGCCGCCGTCCATTCCGGCCTGGAGGTCCTGTGCATCGGCGTATGGGACGCTCCGCCGATCAGTCTCGCCCCGGTCCTCGGACTGCCCCGGCTGCGGACCCTCACCGCCTACCCCGGCACGCTCGCCGACCCTCTGGAGATCGCCGGGCTCACCGGACTGGAGTTCCTGGAGATCGGCCCGGACGAATGGCGTGTCCTGCTCGACGCGGGAGCCGTCCCGCCCAGTCTGTCGGCCGCCGCGGTCCTCGTGCGCGGCCCCCAGGACGTGCTGAAGATCGTGGCCCTCGCCAACGAGATCCTGGCCCTCTGGAACCGGCCCCTGATCATCCAGACGGTCCTCGAAGGCGAACTGTGAACACCGCGAGGACCGAGGGAGGCCCGACCGCCTGAAGCGACCGACGTGCACGCGGCGACGGGCACGATAGGCGCATGACGAGTCTCCATCACCCACAACTGTCCGGCCTGGGACGGAATCCGGCAGCCCCGGAGGAAGTCCTGGTCCGCCTGGCCGCGCACAAGGCCGGCCGGCACGGGCTGTCACAGCGTCGCGGCCGACTGGCGGACGCCGTCGCCGAGGCCTTGCTGGCGCACGGCGACGACAGCATCGCCATACGCCTGAACAGGGACCGGATCTCCCCGGCGATACGTCGAAGGATCGCCGAGCATCCCGTTCCGGCGATCCGTGACGCGTTCGTGAACTTCGTCCGCGACATGGTGGACTGCGGGGCGGGGATCGGCATCACCGCCCTGGAGGAGGCGTACGGCCGGCCACGGACAGCCCTCGTCGGCGCGCCGAGCGCGAAGCTGCGCGCCGCGGTCGCCCAGGTCTGGCACGACCGGCCTCTCGCCGTGCAGGTGGGACTGCTCGCCGACCCGGATCCCGCGGTTCGTGCGGCCGCCACCTTTCACCGGCGGCCGGGTGTGCCGCCGGAGTGGCGGGACCGGTGCCTCGCCGACCCGGCCGTGCGCGCCAACGTGGCGAGCTATGTCCCGCTCACCCCGGACCAGTTCGCACGACTCATGCGGAGCGAGGACGAGCGGGTCCATCGGGCCGTCGCCGGAAATCCGCATCTGTCGGCGGAGATGGTCGCCCGGCTGGGAGACGTCGAGGACCCACAGGTGCGGGTCGCTGTGGCGCAGAGCCGTCACGTCGACGACGAGACGCGGCACCGGCTGTACGCGCTCGTGGAAACCCAGCGCGCGGCGGGCAGCATAGAGGCCGAAGTCGCTCTGAACTGGAGCTCCACCGAACCGGAGTGGTTGCGCGAAGAGCCCCTCGACGAGCGGATCGCCTATCTGGACTCGCCGTTCACGACATTTCGGCATGTGCTGGCCACCTGTCCTGATCTGCCGGAAGAGGCCTGGCGACGGCTGGACGCCGACCCGGAACTCAAGGTCCGTCGGGCCGCCGCCCGGCGGCCGGACACCCCGCCCGAGGTACTGGAACGACTGGTCCGCGCCGACGGCGACGTGTTCCACGTCCGGCCGCTGCTAGTCGACCACCCCAACTTCCCCCGTCAGGCGCTGCGTACGTTCGTCGACGAGCCGAGCCCGGACGTACGGTACGTCGCCCTCCAGGACCCGGATCTGCCCGTGGCGGCCCTTCAGCGACTCGCCGAGGCTGCCGAGTCCTCTCTGCGCCGGGGGGTGGCCCGCCACCCCAATGTGACGGACGCGCTGCTGGAGCGGCTGCTGTCGGACCCGGACCCCAAGGTCGTCGACGCTGCCGCCGCCAACTCCGTCCTGCCCTCGGCCCGGATGCACCGCATCCTCACCGTCGCCGGCCTGTGAGGCGTGAGGCGGCCGGCCATGGTCGCGCTGTGCCACGGCCGATGCCGACCGGGTCAGGACTCCTGGGCGTGCTTCGCGGTCGCGGTCGCGTGCGCGGGCGTCGCGGGCAGGCTCAGTTCGAAGAGCGCGCCGCCGGAAGGTGACTCGGTCGCGGTGAGCGTGCCGCCGTGGCGGCGTGCCACGTCGCGGGCGATGGCCAGGCCCAGGCCCGCGCCGCCGTCGTCGCGGGCGCGCGCGTCGTCCAGTCGTACGAACCGCTCGAAGATCCGCTCGCGTTCGGCGGCCGGTACGCCGCTGCCGTCGTCCGCGACCGTGAGGACGATCCGGTCGCCCCGGTCCGTCACGCGGACGACGACCTCGGCGCGCGTGTGCCGCTGGGCGTTGTCCAGGAGGTTGCCGATCACCCGGGTCAACTGACCGCGCGAACCCGTCACCTGGTGTTCCTCGTCGACGTGGAGGGAGACCGGGATGCGGTCGGCGGGGCGGCGCCCCAGCTCCTCGCGGACCAGCTCGCCCAGGTCGACCCGCCCCTGCCCCGACCGCTCACCGGCGTCGAGCCGGGCGAGCAGCAGGAGGTCGGCCGCGAGGTGCTGCAACCGCTCGGTGTCCTTGACCGCGCCCGGCACGTCCAGCAACTGCGGGTGCGCCGAGCCGACTTCGAGTTGGGTGCGCAGCGAGGCGATGGGGCTGCGCAGTTCGTGGGAGGCGTCGGCGACGAAGCGGCGCTGCCGGTCGACGGCGGCCTCCAGCGCGGTGAGCGTCTCGTTGGTGGTGCGGGCCAGCCGGGCCACCTCGTCGTGCGAGGCGGGTTCCGGTACCCGCCGGGAGAGGTCCTCGGAGGCGGTGATCGCCGCCATCTCCCGCCGGATGCCCTCCACGGGGGCCAGCGCGCGCCGGGTCACCAGCCAGGTCACGCCGCCGACGACGAGCAGCACCAGCGGCAGTCCCGCCAGCATCGCCACCGCGGCGCTGCGCACGGCGCTCTCGCGGGCCGCCAGTGAGGCGCCCGCGTGGACGAGTACCGTCCGGCCGCCGAGATCCGTGGCCTTGACGGTGGCGAACCGGTACGGGGCGCTGCGCCCGTCGACCACCGCGCGCCCGGAGCCCTCCTGGACGGTGTCGCCGATGGTTCCGATGGCCGGGTCGTCCGCCTGGAGTGTCGGGCTGCCGACGGAGCCGTGGTCGTCGGCGCCATGGTCGTCCGTACCGTGGTCGTCCGAGCCGTGGCTGCCCGAACTGCTGTCGTCGGAGCCGTCGTCGCTGCCGCGATCCTTGTCGCGGCCGCGGCGGCCGCCGTGGTCGTCGGCCGCCCCGGCGCCCGGCAGGGTGGCTGCGGCCGGCGTCGGCGTCGGCGTTGGGGAAGCGTCGGGGGACGGCGTCGGGGAGGAAACAGTGGGGGAGGGGACGGCCGGTGGCACGCGTACGGCCGTCACGCCGGTGCCACTGATGCTCTCCAGCCCGCCGCCGACGGCCAGCAGACGGCCGCCCTCGTCCGTCACCTGCACCGGGATTCCCTCCCGCGCGCCCTCCGGCAGCGTCAGCCGGGCGTCACCCCCGCGCCAGGTGGCGACCCCGAGGGCGATCCTGCGGGCGGTGTCGTTGGCCTCGCTCTGCGCCTGCTCGGTGAGGTTCGTGCGCAGCGACATCAGCACCGCGATCCCGGCGGCCACCAGCGCGACCGTCACCACGGCGGTGGCCCACAGCACCATCGTGGCCTTCACGGAACCGAACAGCCGCCGCTTCACGAGGCCGCCATCCGGTAGCCGGCGCCGCGCACGGTCTGGATGGTGTCCGTGCCGAGCTTGCGGCGCAGCGTGCTGACGTACACCTCGACTATGTTCGGGTCGCCGTCGTAGGCGAAGTCCCAGACGTGCTCCAGGATCTCGGGCTTGCCGACCACCTGTCCGGCCCGGGTCGCGAGCTGTTCCAGCACGGCGAACTCCTTCGCGGTGAGCGTCACTTCCGTCTCGTCCCGGCACACCCGGCGGGCCGCCGTGTCGACGACGAGACTGCCGACGCGCAGGACCGGCGACGCGCTAGCGGAGCCGCGGCGGCGCAGCAGCGCCTTCACCCGTGCCACCAGCACGACATAGGAGAACGGTTTCGTCAGGTAGTCGTCGGCGCCGGTGTCCAGGCCTTCCGCCTCGTCGTACTCGCCGTCCTTGGCCGTGAGCATCAGGATCGGCACGTCGTGGCCCGCCGCGCGCAGGGCCGCGCAGACGCGGTAGCCGTTGAGACCGGGCAGCATGATGTCGAGCACCACCAGGTCGTGGACGCCCTCGGCGGCCAGCCGCAGGCCCTCGTTCCCGTCGTGGACGACGTCCACGGCGAAGCCCTCGGCCTGCAGGCCCTTCGCCAGCGAGAGCGCGAGCCGCTTCTCGTCCTCCACGATCAACAGGCGCATGTCCCCAGCCTCCCAGACGGAACCTGAAGGGATCTTCAGGTGGCTTCAGGTGCCCTTCAGCTTCCCCCAGGCACATTGACGTCATCAAACAGCAGGACACGGACAACACACAGGCCGGGCAGCCGTCCGGCCGGGGAGGCTCGACATGAAGCGCACCGCGACCATCGCCACCGTCCTCGTGACCGCCGTACTCATCGGCGGCGGTGGGTACTCGGCGCTCGCCACGGGCGGCACCGACCGGCACGGGGCCGGTCCCGAGGACCGGCCGTCCGCCGCCGCCTCGCCGACCCCCTCGATGTCCCCGTCGTCGGCCTCCCTGACGGCAGCCCAGGCGGCGGCCGCCGCGCGCAAGGCGTACCCGGGCACCGTCGTGCGGGTCGAACTCGACGCCGACCACCCGGGTTTCTGGGAGGTGCACCTCGTCGGCGCCGACCAGGTCCGCCGCGAAGTACGCGTCGACGTCCGTACGGGCGCCGTAGTCCTGGACCGGCGCGGCGGCGACGACCGCGCGAGCGACGACCACGGCACGCACTCCGGAGCCGACGACCACGGGGTGCGCGGCGGGGGAGACGACCGCGGCGGGCGTGCCACGGCCGGCGACGACCGCGGGCGCGGAAGCCACGGACGGGACGACGCTCCGGGCGACGACCGCGGTGGCTCCACGGCCGTCGGCGACGATCTCCCGAGTGACGACCACGGGGTCCACGTCGGCGCGGACGACCACGCGAGCGCGGGTGACGACCACGGCGGTGACGACAGTGGCCGCGACCGGGGCCACGGTGGCCACGGCGGCGACGACCACTGACGGAAGGTGCCGAAGCGTCAGGGCCGTCGTCGGGCCGTCGGGCTGAGACTGCCGACGGTCCGACGGCGGTCAGTCCGAGGCCGGCAACGTCCGTGCCACGGCGCGGAGTTCCGCGTCCGGATGGACCTCCCCGCGCAGCCGCGTGTCGCCGAGCAGGCGGCGCGCGGAGTCCGCGAAGGTATGCAGGGTCGGGCGGAGTTCCGCCGGGACCCGGCCGGTGGCGGCTAGGGCCTTGAGGGCGCCGAGGCCGACCGGCGTGGCGCCGACCAGCCCGACGAGGACGGGGACGGCGCGGTCCGGGGACCCGGTGATCCGGTGATGGGCCTGTGCGGCCGCCATCCGGGTCCAGTCCCGCTCGTCGTCCAGCAGCGGCTCGATCGACGGCAGCAGCGGCGCGGCCGCGCTGCCCAGCGGCTCCAGACGGCTCAGGTACCAGTGGGACTGGCCCCGGCCCGAGAGCCCTATCGACCGCCACTGACAGGCCCGCGACGTGGACCGTCGCCAAGTTCACCCTCGCCGAACTGGAGGAGGAGGAAAAGAGCCTGGAACGGCTGCGCCGCTGGCACCGCGACCTGACGGCGCGTGACGTCTTCGGCGCGCCCGAGGCTCCGCAGGCGGCCGAACGTCTCAAGGGGTGCGTCGCGGTGTGCGAGGACTATGCCGAACGCGTCTTCGCCGCCCTGCACCACGGCCCGGGGAGCCGGCCGTGACGACTTCGCCCCGTACCACCCGCGTCGACGTGTCCCGACGGTCCGTGTGGCCGCTGTACGCGGCCGGGTTCACCACCGCCTTCGGCGCGCACGCCGTCGCCGCCAGCCTCGGCGGCCTGTCGGACGACGCGGTGACCTCGCTGCTCGTCCTCGGCGGCCTGCTCGCCCTGTACGACGGCGCCGAGGTCGTACTCAAGCCGGTCTTCGGATCGCTGGCCGACCGGATCGGTGCCAGGCCCGTGCTCCTCGGCGGCCTGGTCTCCTTCGCCGCTGCCTCCGCCGTGTACGCGGTCGCCGACAGCCCCGGCTGGCTGTGGGCCGCCCGTCTGGGGCAGGGCGCCGCCGCGTCCGCGTTCTCCCCGGCCGCCTCCGCGCTGGTCGCCCGTCTCCATCCGGCCGCCAAACGGGGTCGCGCGTTCGGCAGTTACGGCTTCTGCAAGTCCCTCGGTTACACCCTCGGCCCCCTGCTGGGCGGTGTGCTGGTCTGGGCCGGCGGACTGCGACTGCTGTTCACCGTGACAGCCGTCCTCGCCGTCGCCGTCGCGCTGTGGGCCGTGCTGTTCGTCCCCGTCGTGCCACCGCTGCCCAGGCGCCGCCAGACCCTCGCCGACCTGGCCCGCAGGCTCGGCGACGGCAGGTTCCTCGCCCCCACCGCGGCCCTGGCCGCCGCCACGGCCGCGCTGTCGGTCGGCGTCGGGTTCCTGCCCGCCTCGGGAGCCGCGGCCGGCCTCGGCACCGTGGTGACCGGCGCGTCCGTCTCGGTCCTGGCCGCCTGCGCCGCCGTCGTCCAGCCCTGGGCCGGCCGCGCCGTGGACGCCGGGCGCCTGACCACTCGTACGGGTCTCACCGCCGGACTCGCGATCACCGCGGCGGGACTGCTCTGCGCGACGCTGCCGGGCCTGACCGGCGTCCTGGCCGCGGCCGTGGTCATCGGAGCCGGCACCGGGCTGATCACCCCGATCGGCTTCGCCGCCCTGGCCGCCGGCACCCCCGAGGAGCGCATGGGCCAGACCATGGGAGCGGCCGAACTCGGCCGGGAACTCGGCGACGCGGGCGGCCCGCTGCTGGTGGCCTCCGTCGCCACCGTCACCACCCTCACCGGCGGCTTCGCCGCCCTGGCGGTCCTGCTGGCCCTCGGTCCGCTGGCCGCCGTGGCCGGACGATCCCGCACCGCCCCACCACCGAGCTGAACAGCCGACGGTCAGGGCAGCCCGACCGGGGCGGCCGCCAGCGGGCGGCCGTTCAGCTCCGTGCAGCCCTCCTCGTCCCACCACACCCGGCCCTGCTCGGTGAGATAGGGGCGCAGCCCGCGGACCTCCGTGCCCTCGTGGAGCGCCTGCGCGACCGCGTGCAGCAGGCTGGCCAGATCGGGCCAGGAGTCGGTGAAGTCGCCGCCACCGCTGTGGCCCGCCCACCCCAGGCGCCCCGCGGCCGGGCCCGGACGCTGGTCGATCACCTGCGCCGCGCCGTCGGCGCTCTCGGCCCAGGGCACCCAGAGCGGATGCCACCAGGGCTCGTCCTCCCAGGGCTGTGGCGTCAGACCGTCGTTCTCCCTCGCGACGCCCATGCAGGTCTGCCAGTGGTCCACGATGCCGTGCACCGCCAGCGGGGACTGTTCCGGCAGGATGGTCGTCCAGCCGGTCACGCCGTTGTGGCACCGCAGGGAGTCGGCGAGATCCCCGGGCAACGGGGTGCCGAGTGCTTCCTCCGCCCGCCGGAGTTCGTCCGCTGTCGCCGGCGGCTCCAGGCGTACGAAGTCGGAGGCCGCGTGTGCCGCCAGCCAGCCGTCGATGCGGCGCCAGGACTCGGACGGGGGCAGGATCTGCTGTGCCATGAGGCCATCCTGCCCCTCCGGGTCCGGAAACGCGCAGGTGGGCGGCCCGGACCCGGACCCCGTCGGCGCCGCGCCCGGCGTACGTCCCGCCCGCACCCGGCTCCGGGAGGGCGGCCGTCAGCGTGCGTCGCGCAGGGTGAGGATGTACGTGGCGGTGAGGGCGACGGCGCGGTCCTCGTCCTCGGTGAGGCCGGTCAGGGCCCGGGACGCCGTACTCCCCGGGATGTCCGCGAGTGCCTGGGTCAGCCGACGGCGTGCGGCGGGTCCGGGGCGGCCGTGCGCGAGGCGGTCCACGAGCGCGGTCGCGATCCGGTCGGCCAACGCGGGACGGGCGGCCAGCACGCCCAGCGCGTCCGCCGCGTCGACGTCGTTCACCCCCTCGACGGCCATGTCGACCAGCGTCGGAACGGCCTCGGCCACTCCGCGTGTCCCGAGCGCCAGAGCCGCATGTCGGCGGACCACGAGGTCGGAGCCGTCGAGGGCGTCCCGCAGCAGGGCCGTCGACCCGGCGTCCGGGATCTCCGCGAGGGCCTGGACGGCACGTTCGCGTACCGCTGCCTCCGGTGCGTCGAGGCCCTGTGCCAGCAGCGCGGACGCGTCGGCGTCCGATCGCGCCAGGGCCCAGCGCAGGGCTCCGGCGACATTCGGGTCCGTCTCGCTCAACACCGCCTCGACCAGGGCCTCCACCGGCACCGCGACCTCCGCGGCCGAGGACAGGGCCGCGCGCTGGCGGTGCCCGGCGCTCTCCGACGCCAGTGCCTGGAGGAGCGCGACGATCTGCAGGGCCTCCTCCCAGCCGGCGGGCTCCGCCGCATCGAGTCGTCGCAGCCGGGTGAGCAGCGCCGTCTCGGCCGCGATGCGCTCGCGGGTCTGGCGGATGAGATCGTCCACGAGCTCCGCGGGCCTGAAACCGGGATCGTCCAGCGCCCGCCCGACCTCGCGCAGCGACAGCCCCAGTGACCGCAGGCTCTCGATGTGGAAGATGCGCCGGATGTCCTCACCGGAGTACTCGCGATAGCCGGCCCGGGTACGCCCCGTGGGGCGCACCAGACCGAGCGAGTCGTAGTGCCGGAGCATCCGGGCGCTGACCCCGGACCGTCGTGCCACGTCACCGATCAACACGGCCTACCCGCCTTCCTGGCCGCTCGTGCCGAGGACCGCAACGCGCTTCGCCTCCTCGATCGCGAACTCGAATCCGGCGTCCGGGTCGAGCCACAGCCGCTCCGTGGCACGCGCGTGCCGGCGCACGCGGGGGTCGGGATCCGCGTATGCGGAGCGCAGGGCCGGGAGCATCGTCCCGCCGAGCGCGATCAGCGCCCGGCTGAGGCTCAGCCGTGTCTCCCGTCCGCCGCGGCCGAGCTGCGTGGCCAGCACCCCGGCCAACTCCGCTTCCCCGCCCTCGGGTACGAGCGCGACCGCTGCCCGCCATGCGCTGCGTGCCACTTCGTCGTCGGCGTCGGACATCAGCGCCCGGGTGATCGCCGGCCACGCCTGCCGGTCTCCGATCTTGGACAGGGTGTGCAGCGCCTGGCTGCGCGCCTGTGCCCCTTGCGAGCGGAGTTCCCCGAGCAGCGCCGGGACCGTACTCGACGCCGGGTGCCGGGTGAGCGCCCAGGTCAGCATCTCGCGCACCTGGAACTCGGGCTCGACCGCGCAGCGTTCGACGAGCCCGGCGACGAACCGGGGGTCCGGGTCCGTGCCGATCGCCAGCGCCGCCCGCAGCCGCACCGACGAGCGGCCGTCCGCCAGCCCCCGGAGTACTCGCGGCTCGTCCGTCTCCTGCTTTGCCATGGTCATCGGGACCACCTCCCTGGCCACAGTGAAGACCTTGTCACCATGTCAAGGTCAAGGACGGCCCCGCCACAGGACGGAGTCGCAGGCCGACGGCCCGCCACAGGACGGCGTCGCAAGCCGACGGCCCGCCACGGGACGGCGTCGCCGGCCGCCCGTCGCCCACCGTCCGTCGAGCGCCGCCCGTGGCCCGCCCCCCATCGAGCGCCGTCCGCCGCCTGCCGCCCGCCCCCCATCGAGCGCCGCCCGCTGCCCGTCACCTCTCGGCCGCGGACCGTCATCCGTCGCCGGTCGATCGTGACCCGTCGGGTGCGGTCCGTCACCCGCCGTCCCGTCCGGCGGGCCGGTGCTGCGACGGCCCCTCCAGATTGGGGAGTGGGGGGGTGCCCAAGACAAGGCTGCCGGGGCGGCGCGGAGTTGGACACGCTGGGGGTCCGCTCATCGGTGCCGACCGCCCGGTGCAGCCGGGTCCGGGTACGGCCGAAGAGGGGAAGTCGTCATGAGTAAGTTCGCGCGGGGCGGGGGAAGGCGGAAGGCCACCGCCGCCGGTCTCGTCATCTCCGGCATGGTGATCAGTGCCTCGGTCGCGCCGGTCACCGCCCACGCAGCCGTTCCGGCCTTCCCGGACAACATCACCATCTTCCCGGACCGGGACTTCGTCTCGATCGACGGCTTCTCCGAGCACGCGGGAGAGCAGGTGACCATCGAGGTGCAGCGCCCGCACGTGGGGCTCATCGGTTCGGCCACCGGCACGATGGCGTCGGCGGACTCGATCGCGGCGGGCAATCCGGCCATCGAGGTCAACCACCCCGGCGGTCTGTGCTGGGGGGCCGGCGGCGGCCTCCAGGTCACCCCCGACATCCGAGCCGGCGACATCGTATCGGTGAAGTTCGGGGGCACCGTGGCCGCCGACGCCACGACCCTCGACGTCGGCGTCACCGGCGGGGCACTGACCACGCCGACCACCCTGGTGATCCAGGGCCGGCTCGGCCCCGAGGTCGACCCGACGTTCCTCGAGCACCGGATCATCGAACCGGCCCTGCGGGACACCGACGTGGCCCGGCGCGACGTGCGGGCCGTGCCGGGACCCCTGGCGAACGCGCCGAAGGGCGGCTACTCCTCCGGCGTGCAGGTGGCCGCCGACGGCAGCTTCATCGCCACGTACGAGTTCCTGAACGACAGGACGGCGGCGGTCGCGGCCGAGGGCCTGTACACCGTGACGAGCTGGCAGGACCAGGACTCCGACGGCAACACCCAGGGCGTGACGATCTCCGAGTTCGGCGAGGTGGGCGGGCCCGGGATGGGCGGCTGCCCGGCCGGCGCGGTGCAGCAGGGACCGGCCTCGCCCACCGGTGTCGTGGTGCGCGCCGAGGGCGACTCGACCCTGGTGAGCTGGACCCCGCCCAAGCAGACCCCGGGTACGGCCCCGATCCTCGGGTACACCGTGCGCGCCGTCGACCGGCTCAGCAGGAACGGTGTCCAGGGCGAGATCGGCGTCCGCGTCAACGACCCGGACGCGACCTCGGTGACCCTGCCGGGCTCCGTCGAGGGCAAGCGGATCGAGGTCAGGTCGTTCGGCGAGACCGGCGAGTCCTGGCCGCCCGCGTTGCCGGGCGACACCCTGTCGGGGGACTTCACCCCGCCGACCGTCACGGCGAAGCCCGCCGGCGGCGTCTACACGGCCGACACCCTGGTCACCCTGACCGCCGACGAGCCGGGCTCGGAGATCTACTACACGCTCGACGGCTCCGACCCGCTGGAGGCGGGCACCACCGGACCCGCGGCGACGCTCTACACCGGACCGTTCGAGCTGAAGGCGGCCGACGGGCCCAGGACCGTGCGGTTCGTGGCCTTCGATCCGGCCGGCAACGCCTCGCAGGCCCGGCTGGAGAAGTACACGTTCGGCACGACCAGGGCGCCCGGCGCTCCGCAGTCGGTGACCGTGCAGGGCTCCAACGCCAGTGCCACCGTGCGGTGGACGGCGCCCGAGGACCCGGGCAGCTCGCCGGTCACGGGCTACGAGATCACCGCGACGCCCGCCTCCGGCGCGCCCGTCACGGCCACGGCCGGGGCCAGCGGCTCCAGCCTGCTGCTGACCGGGCTGAAGAACGACACGAAGTACAGCGTGACGGTCGTCGCCGTGAACGCGGTCGGCAAGGGCGCCTCCTCCGCACCGGTCGAGGTCACCCCCGCGGTGCCCGCGGTCGACAAGCTCGCGATCACGCTCGCCAAGTGGAAGTCCGGCGACCTGCGGCTCGAAGGCACCGGGTCCATTCCCGGGGCGTCGCTGACGCTGCGCGTCGGCGGGCCGGGCGGCCAGGTCTTCGCCTCCAACGTGATCGTGCAGCCGGGCGCGGTCAACGGCACCTGGAGCCTGCGCCTGCGCACCGGCCTCGGCACCGTCACGAACCCGAGCCCGGTCTACATCTCCTCCGACAAGGGCGGAGTGCTGGACAAGGTGACCCTGCCGAACGGGTAGCCGACCGACCTGCGCCCCGGCGGGGAGCGTCCGCCGTACCCGCGGACGCCGACCGACGGGGCGCCGACCGGGACCGGAGCGGTTGGAGGAAGCCCCTACTCCACAGCCGCCCCGGCCCCGGCCGGGCGGCCGGTGGACCCCCTCCGCCGGCCGCCCGGCCCTTTCGACCGTCCGGTCGTCTCTCCTCAGCGGTGCATTCAGGAACACCGCGAGCCGTCCCACGGCCGAGGAGCACGGCCGGCGCACAGCCGTTCGCGCGTACGGAACCACGCGTGCGCAACCCCGCTCACGGCGGGGCACCGGCCGACGGCACGAGCCCCGCCACGCACCACCGGCACAACCGGCAGTACCGAGAAACCCAGAAGACCGGGGCATCCGCGACTCCATGGGGGAGAGCAGGGTGCCCGAGCCGCCGTCGCGGCGGCCCACCATGGGGGTGAACCCACACATGCACGACAACGCCCTGTCCAGGCGTGACCTGATGAAGTACGGCGTGCTCGCGTCGGCGGCCCTGGCCCTGCCGCTCGAACACGTGGTACGCGCCAAGACGGCTTCGGACCGGATCGCGATCAGCAAGTTCCCGAAGCCGTACACCGTGCCGTTCGCGGTGCCGCCCGAGGCCGTACCGGTCAAACGGTCGAGCACCACCGACTACTACACCGTCACCATGCGCAGTGCCATGACCGAGATCCTGCCCGGCATGAAGACCGAGACCTGGTCGTACGACGGGTCGTTCGGCGGCCCGACGATCCGGGCCACCCGGGGCCGGCCGGCCGTCGTACGGCACATCAACGCGCTGCCCCAGGTGCATCCGCGCCTGGGCTACGAGTCGTGGACCTCGGTCCACCTGCACGGATCGGCTTCGCTGCCGGAGTACGACGGCTACGCCAGCGACGTGACGCGCACCGGTGAGTTCAAGGACTACCACTACCCGAACACCCAGGACGCGCGCACCCTCTGGTACCACGACCACGGCGTGCACCACACGGCCGAGAACGCGTACATGGGCCTCGCCGCGATGTACACGATGACCGACGCGCTGGAGCAGTCGCTGCCGATCCCGCACGGCCGCTACGACGTGCCGTTGATCATCCGCGACGCCATGTTCGACCGCGACGGACAGCTGCTGTACGACGACGGCGGCCACTCCGGCATCTTCGGCGACGTGATCCTGGTCAACGGGCGGCCCTGGCCGGTGATGAAGGTCGAGCGGCGCAAGTACCGCTTCCGGATCCTGAACGGCTCGATCTCGCGGGGCTACAAGTTCGCGCTGAGCACCGGCGACCCGTTCGTCTTCATCGGCACCGACGCGGGCCTGATGCCGCAGCCCCGCTCGGTGACCAGCTACCGGCACGGCATCGCCGAACGCTACGAGGTGGTCATCGACTTCGCCAAGTACAAGGTCGGCCAGCGGGTGGTGCTGAAGAACCTCGGCGTGCCGAACTCGGAGGACTTCGACACCACCGGCGACGTGATGGCCTTCGACGTCGCCGGCGATGCCACCGACCTGTCCGGCAACTCCATTCCGGACGTGCTGAACCCGAACGCGCCGGCGATGGACCTGACCGCCGCGATGGCGAAGAAGACCCGCAAGTTCGAGTTCATCCGCAAGGACGGCATCTGGACCGTCAACGGCAAGACCTGGGCGGACGTGATCGCCTCGAACTACGAGTACGTCTGGGCCGATCCGGGGCTCGGGGACATCGAGATCTGGGAGTTCGAGAACAAGTCCGGAGGCTGGTGGCACCCGGTCCATGTGCACCTGGTCGACTTCAAGATCCTGGACCGCAACGGCAAGGCGCCGTCGCCGTGGGAACTCGGCGGCAAGGACACCGTGTACGTCGGCGAGAACGAGACCGTGCGGATGGTGGTCAAGTTCGGTCCGAACACCGGGCGTTACATGATCCACTGCCACAACCTGGTGCACGAGGACCACGACATGATGGCCCAGTTCCGGGTCGGGCCGCCCGCCGCCGTACACCACCCGGTCTACGCGGCGCCCGCCGCTGCCTGCCCCGCCCCGATGGAGCTGGGATACGACGATGACTCCATCGGCTGAGGCGCTCCCCGCCGAGGCGGGCGCGGCGGCGCCGGGTCCGCGATCCGGCCGGCATCTCACGGACCGGCGCCTCGGGGCGCTGCTCTGCGTGGCCGCGTCCGTCGGGGACCTGGTGGTCTTCCAGCAGAACCTGGCGAACGGCCTGGCCGTGTCACTGCCTTTCCTGGCGGCGGCCGTCGTCCAACTCGTCCTCGCCTGGCGGGTGTGGGCCTCGCCGCGCACGGCCGAGGCCCTGTCCGCGGTCCTCGTGCTGGGCCTGCTGATCGGACTGCAGGCCGTCGCCGTACGCAGCGGTGCGACGACCGTGGGGCCGCGCGAGGAGCCGCTGCGGGCCGATGTGCCGGCGACGGCGGCGCTGTTCGTGCGGCTCGCCGCGCTGCCGTGCCTGGTGCGTGCCCTGTCCGGCCGCGGACGGTCCTGGGCCGTCAACGGACTCCTCGTCATCGGGGCGGTGGTGTGGACGCTCAGGCTGACCGGCCTGCTGGGATGACAGGGCCGGGGCGGCGCGCGGTACGACGGTCCGTCGTACCGCGCGCCGCCCTGCTCGTGGTGCCGGCCGCGGTGCTGGTGGCCGGCACCTTCCTGGCGGAGCCGGTGCGGGTCGAGTCGACCAGCATGGAGCCGACGCTGCTGGCGGGGGACCATCTCCTCGTCGACGACCGCGCCTACCGTGATGCCCCGCCCCGGCGCGGCGACCTCGTGGTGTTCGACGGGTCCGGCGCGACGCTGGTCAAGCGGGTCGTGGCGGTGGCCGGGGACACCGTCGCGATCGAGGACGGCGTGCTGGAGGTCGACGGCCGTGCCGTCGAGGAGCCGGCGGTGGATCCGAAGACGGTCGACGGGATGTACTTCGGGCCCGCGCGGGTACCGGAGGGCACCGTCTTCGTGCTGGGCGACAACCGTCGGCACTCGGTGGACTCCCGGCAGTTCGGACCGGTGCCCGTCACGAAGGTGACCGGGCGGGTGGTCCTGCGCTGGTGGCCGCGGCCGGGCAGACCCTGACGGGTGCGGGGGGGCGGGGGGAAGGGGGCCGCCCACCCGGGGGGGGGTGGCCGGCCGCGGGCACACACGGAAGGCCACCCGCCCGGTCCCCCTCTTGACGGGGACCGGGTCAAAACGCCGTGGATTCACCCA
>NZ_JBVKBD010000019.1:108340-156193 GCF_055657365.1 Streptomyces sp. NPDC107559
CGTTCGGCGAAACTCGGTAGCAGTGGGGGGGCTTCCGTCGGGTGCTCCGGGTGCCGAGCCCGAGGGGGACGGGGTGGGCCTCTCGGCCTTGCTCCCCGCACCCGTCAGGGCTTCACGCCTTCGGGACAGGCCGCCGTGATGGCGTCGAGGACCGTGTCGATCCCGGCGTCCTTGTGCAGGACCGTGGCGGCCCCGGCGTCGAGCGCCGCCCGTTCCAGCCGGCCGCCGACCGCGGAGGTCAGCACCACGACCCGGGTTCCCGGACGGAGTGTCAGCAGCCGTCCGGTCGCCTCGGCGCCGTTCAGCACGGGCATGACCAGGTCCATGAGGACCACGTCCGGCAGCAGCCGCAGCGCCGCTTCGACCGCCTCCGCGCCGTCGCACGCCACTCCCACCACGTCCACGAGCGCGCTGCGGTCGAGCGCGGCGGACAGGGTGTCCCGCACGAGCGGGTGGTCGTCGACGACGAGCAGGCGAATCGGCATGGTCCAACGGTGCCCGTTTCCACGCGTATCAGCCATCCCCAAACCAGAGGGGTCGACCGTGCGTGCGGGCACATTTCCTTCACAACCAGCACTTTCCCTCGATCGCGCCCTGACTGCATGACAGTTGCTTTTCGGCCATGGCGACTCGCGGAGGCGGAGAGAACGCTCCGAAGCGGGAGGTTTCGTCGGCGGCGTGGGCGCTGATCAAGGACACAATTCCTTCACAAGCAGTGGTTTCCCCCGGCCGTGCCGTGGTTCCATGGCGTATGCGATCCGGCCACAGTGGCGGAGCGCCGAGGTAGGGGGAACATGCCGGAACAAGAAGGTTCGCCGACGACCCGGGTACTGATCGTCGACGACCATCGGACCTTCGCGGAACTGCTGGCGTTCGCGCTGGGATCCCAGCCGGACTTCGACTGCGCCGGCTGGGCGGGCACCGGCGCGACGGCCGTCGAACTGGCCGCCAGGGAGCGGCCGGACATGGTCGTGATGGACATCTCGCTCGGCGCGGAGAGCGGACTCGAGGTCACCCGGCGGATCCGGGAGGCGACGCCCGACGCGACCGTCGTGGTCGTCTCCGCGCACCGCGATCCCGACTGGGTGGTACGCGCCGCGCAGGCGGGCGCGAGCGCGTTCGTGCCGAAGACCGGTTCGCTGGAGGAGATGCTGAGCGTCCTGCGCTCCGTGCGGCAGGGATCGATGCTGGTGTCGGCGTCCATGTTCGGTGAACCGCCGCCCCGGCCGCGGGTCACGGACGACCCCGCGCCGGTCGACCTGACCGCCCGTGAGTCCGAGGTGCTCACGCTGATGGGCAAGGGGCTGGCCCCGGCGGAGATCGCCAGACTGCTGGGCATCAGCATCAACACCTGCCGCGGCTATGTGAAGTCGATCCACCTCAAGCTCGGGGTGCGCTCACAGCTGCAGGCCGTGGTGAAGGCACAACAGCTCGGTCTCGTCGAGGCGCACAGCGATGGCTGACCGCGAGGGCACGGTCCCGGCGCCGGAACAGGGCGGCAGCAGAACGGTCCGGCACGCGGTGATCGCGATGATCGTGATCGGGCTGGGCGCCTTCACGGTCGTCGGCGCCGGCACCGTGCTCGCCGCCGAGTCGATCGCCAAACGGACCGCGCTCGCGGAGGCCGCGCGGTCCGCGCAGCTGATGGGCAACGTGATCTTCAAGCCGGCCATGCCCGGGGTGATGCGCGGGGACAGCGTCGCACGGGCGCGGCTTGACGAGGCGGTTCGGGCCCGGGAGAGCGAGGGCGGCGTAGTGCGCGTGAAGGTGTGGAACCGGCAGGGCGAGGTGCTGTACTCCAACGAGCACCGTGCCATCGGGATGTCCTTCCCCCTCAACGACGACGTGCGCAAGACCATCGACCAGCAGGCCAGCTGGGCGGACCTCTCCGACCTGTCCGACGAGGAGAACATCACCGAACCCCACGGCGACAGCCGACTGGTTGAGGTCTACGTCCCCCTGGACCTAGCGTCCGGCGAACGGCTGGCCCTGGAGGTGTACTCCACCGACGACAGGGTGGCCACCGCGCGCAGCGAGCTGATGCGGACCCTCGTACCGTTCTCGGTCCTGGCCCTGCTGCTTCTGCTGGTCACCCAGCTCCCGGTCTCGGTGCAACTCCTGCGCCGGGTCAGCCAGGCCGACGCGGAGCGCAGCCGGCTGCTGCGCAACGCCCTCACCGCGTCCGAGCGCGAACGGCGCGCGATCGCCCGCGACCTGCACGACGGAGTCGTCCAGGACCTCGCCGGTGCCGGGTACGCGCTGGCGGCCGTCCGGGCCGACCTGCCGCCCGGCACCCCGGAACCGGCCGGCGGCATGCTCGACCGGGTCTCCGAGGTGCTGCGCGGAGCCGTCGGCTCGCTGCGCACGCTGATGGTGGACATCTACCCGCCGGACCTGACCGAGGACGGTCTGCCGCAGGCGGTCGAGCTGCTCACCGAGCGCCTGCGCCGGGAGGGCCTCGCCGTCACCACGACCGTCGACGTGCGGGCCGCGCTGGGGCCGGACCTGACGGCCGCCGCCTACCGCTGCACACGGGAGTGCGTGACCAACATCGTCAAGCACGCCGAGGCGGAGCACGCGTGGATCGACGTCACCGGAGGCCCGGACCGGCTGCTGGTCGTGGTGGCGGACGACGGCAAGGGACCGGGCACCGCCCTCGGTACGACCGGGCATCTCGGGCTCCAGCTCATCCGGGACACGGCGAGCGAACTGGGCGGCGAAGTCACCGTCGCCGAGCGCGCCGGCGGCGGCACCGAGGTGCGTGCCGTGCTGCCGGTACGGCCCTGACCCCCTCGTTTTGAGGGGGTCCCACCCCCCAAGGGCGAGGCTGCCGGTGACCGCGGCGGGGCGCCACCCTGGAGACACCGTCCGACCAGTGCACCCGGGGGAAACAGCGGATGCGCCGCATCGTCACCATGCTCTGCCTCGTACTCTGCGCCCTGTGCCTGCAGACCGTGGTCGCGGGCCCCGCCGCCGCGCACACCGGCCTGCTGTCGAGCGAGCCCGCGGCCGGGCAGGTCCTGCCGCACCTGCCCGCCCAGGTCGCGCTGACGTTCCGCCAGCCGGTGACCGCGGGCGTCGACGCGGTGCGCGTGTTCGACGACCACATGCGCCGGATGGACCTCGGCGGCCACCCCGACGACCGGCGGCACCGGACCCTGCGCACGGCCCTGCCCGGAAGCCTGCGTGCGGGCACCTACACCGTGGCCTGGCAGGTGACGTCGGCCGACGGGCACCCCGTGGCGGGTACCTACCGGTTCTCCATCGGTACGACCACACACGTCGTGGGCGTGGTACCCCCGCTCGCCGGTGCGAACGCCGCCTGGGCCGGACGGCTCCTCGGGGTGGCCCGGGGGATCGGCTACGCCGGACTCGCCCTGGGCCCCGGCGTGCTGCTGGTCGCGCTGTGGCTGTGGCCCGCCGGGCTGCGCCTGCGCAGGACCCGCGCCCTGGTGTGGGGCGGCCTCGGTCTGCTGGCGGCCGGCACGCTGGCGGTCCTGACCGTGCACACCGTCTGGGCCGACGGCCGGCCGCTGGCCGAGGCCTGGTCCGGCGCGCACGCCCATCAGCACGCGGCGACGGCCGACCTGGCCTACGCCGTGCGCTTCTACGCCCTGCTGGCGCTGGGCGCCGCGACCGCGGCGGCCACCGCGTCGGCCGGGCGCGACAGGCCCGCCAGGGCCTGTCCGGCGGATCAAGTCGCGGGTGTGCGTGCCAGACCCCGCGTCTGCGGCATGATCCGCCGGACAGGCCCTGGGCCGCTGGGCCTGGCGACGACGGCCGCGGTCGTCGTGCTCTGGGCCACCTGGCCGCTGACCGGGCACGCCGTCGACGGCAGCTACGCACCGCTCGCGATGGCCGCCGATCTCGTCCACCTGGCCGCCATGACGCTCTGGCTGGGCGGACTCGCACTGGTCACGGCCGTCCTGGCGCGCCCCGCCCACCTCGGCGACCTGGCCGTCGTACTGCCTCGGTTCTCGCGGCTGGCGTTCACGGCGGTCGTCGCCCTCGTCGTCACCGGGACGTGCCAGGCCTGGCGGGAGGTGGGATCCGCCGGGCATCTCCTCGACACCGGGTACGGCCGACTGCTGCTGGTGAAGTCGGCCGGGGTCGCGGCGCTCGTCGGGCTCGGCGGCGTGGCCCGCCGCTGGGTCCACCGTCACACCGGCCGCCCGGCACCCCTTCCGGCGCCGACGGCCCGGGCGGCGGGCACCACGCTCACCCTCACCGCACCGGCCCCGCCCGCGCCGCCGGACGCCGCTGTCGTACGCACCCTCAGGCGCGGTCTGCTGGCCGAACTGCTCGTCGCGGTCGCCGTGCTGGGCGTCACCGCCGCGCTGGTCACGGCCGCTCCGCCCGTGTGACCACCCGCCCCGCCAACCGCCCGCACCCGTCCCCCGCGGCTCCGAAGCCGTACCGGCCCGCCCCGCGCCCGTCCCGTACCCACCCCGGCCGGGACCTCCGAGAGGAAACGACCCATGAAGCTGCTTCACCCGGCCCGCACCGCCGCGGCCCTGGTCGCCACGGGACTGCTGCTGGCGACGGCGACCCCCGCCTGGGCCCATGTGCACGTGCACGCCGACCAGGCGGTGGCCCCGGGCGCGACCGACGTACGCATGACGTTCCACGTGCCCAACGAGAAGGCGTCCGCGCGGACCGTCGGCGTACGGATCGAGGCACCGGAGGGGGTGCGCGGGGTGCGCGCGGAGCAGGTGACGGGCTGGACCGCCGAGCCGGCCGCCGCTGGCGGCGCGGGCCGCACCGTCGGCTGGTCCGGCGGGGCGATCAGCGGTGAGGACGGAGTCGACTTCGTCGTCCACGTCGACCGCGTACCCACCGGGGTCTCGGAGCTGGCCTTCGTGGCGCGGCAGCAGTACGACGACGGCGAGGTCGTCACCTGGGACCAGAAGACGGTGGCGGGACAGCCCGAACCGGAGCACCCCGCGCCGGTGCTGAGCCTTGCCGGGGCTCCTGCCGCCGACGCCGCGGCCGACCCCTCGACCGGCCCGGACACCGCGTGGACGGCGGCCGTCGTCTGCGGCGTACTGCTGCTCCTGGCCGCCGTGGGGCTTCCGGTGGCGCGGTCCGCGGCACGGCGCCGCAGCGCCACGACAAGCTGAACCGCCCACGGATGCGCCGGGCCGGGGCCGTCACCGAGCGGGGCGGTCGCCGCCCTCCGGGAGGTCCAGCTGGGAGGCCAGGACCGCGGCCTGCACCCGGCGCTGGACACCGAGCTTGGCCAGCAGCCTGGAGATGTGGTTCTTGACCGTCTTCTCCGACAGATAGAGCCGCGTGCCGATCTCGCGGTTGGTCAGACCGTCCCCGATCAGGGCCAGGATGTCCCGCTCGCGGGGGGACAGACCGGCCAGTTCGGGTGCGACGGAGGGGGTCTCGGCGGGGTCGGCGCGCAGGGAACGCATCAGGCGGGCCGTGGTCGCCGGGTCCAGCATCGACTGGCCGGAGGCGACCGTGCGGACGGCGGAGACCAGGTCGGAGCCCCTGATCTGCTTCAGGACGTAGCCCGAGGCCCCGGCCATGATGGCGTCGAGCAGCGCGTCCTCGTCGTCGAACGACGTCAGCATCAGACAGGCCAGCTCCGGCATCCGGCTGCGCAGCTCCCGGCAGACCGTGATGCCGTCGCCGTCCGGGAGACGTATGTCGAGGACGGCGACGTGCGGGCGCAGTGCCGGGCCGCGGACCAGGGCCTGTTCGACGGTGTCCGCGTCACCGACCACCGAGATGTCCGGTTCGGCGCCGAGGAGGTCGCTGATGCCACGCCGGACGACCTCGTGGTCGTCGAGCAGGAAGACGCGGATCGGATCCTGCTCCGTGAAGGTGCGTGTCTCGGTCATGGCGACCCCCTCTTCCCTGTTCCCCGGTTGCGGACGGACCGCGGATGTCCGTGACGCCGATCATGCCCCGGCGGTTCCGGGTGCACCAGGGCCGACCGGCCCCACTCGGCCACGGGACGCTACCCCATCGGCCCCAGGTCACGGCCTCGGGGACCGTCCCGCCGGATGATCCGCACGGCCGGACGGGGGCCGGCGGACGGCGGTCAGTCGCCGCTGCCCGCGCCGGACGGGGCGTACAGGTCGAGCAGGCACGTCCGGGCCGAGCGCAGGCGGTGGGCGAGCACGTCCCCGACCCAGGGCGTGACGGTGTTGCCCAGGGCCGGATCGTCCTGACACATCGGACGTACGGCCGTGGCGTCGAACTCGTACGCCCGGACCGGAGTCGTCGCCACGGCGCCCAGATGCCAGACATGCGGGCTGAACAGCCAGGACCAGCCGACGAGTTCATTGTGCCGAAGGGTCTCGACGACGGCCGCGCGACGGCCGGGCACCCGCATGTCGAGCTCGACCGCGCCGCTGCGGACGATCCAGAACCGGTCGGCCCGGCTGCCCTCCTCGAACAGCCGCGCCCCCTGCGGGAACGACACCTCGCGGGCGACCCGCATGAGCCGCTGCCGGTGCTCGGCCGGCAGGGCGCGCAGCATGGTGGGCGCAGGGACGGTGATCACGGCGTGCCTCCCCGGTGGGTGGTGGGAACTGCCACGGCCAGTGTGGGTCCGGTGCTCCCGGGTGGGCCATGGGCCGATCGGCCCGTCGGCCGGGCCACCCGGGGCAGGAGGGCACCCTGCCGGGCCCCTGCCCGACAGCAGGACGCCGGCGGCCGGGCATGCACCCCAACAGCCTCTGGAAACAGGGCCGTTCAGCCCCATCCTGACGGACCTTCGGCATCCGGCGGTCACCCGCCCCGCGGGCCGAGAGTGGGGGTGTCAGACAGCGAAAGGACCCCACCGCCCCTCCCCGAAGGGACCAACACCATGGCCGTGCACGAGCACCCTCACCGGAGCCCGGGCTTCCACCTCCCCTTCCGAAGGATGCGGACCGCCTCCGAGACCGCCCCCTCCGAGACCGCCGCCTCCGAGACCGCCGTGCCGGCCCACGTCGGCACGCCCACCGCGCAGGCCTACGCCTTCGCCTCGCTGCGTCTGCTCACCGGGTTCGTCTTCCTGTGGGCCTTCCTCGACAAGACCTTCGGCCTCGGCTACGCCACCCCCTCCGACAGGAGCTGGCTCGACGGCGGCTCGCCCACCAAGGGCTTTCTCGGCTCGGTGGCCGCCGGGCCGATGCGGTCCACCTTCCACTCCTGGGCCGGGGCCGCCTGGGCCGACTGGCTGTTCATGCTCGGGCTGCTCGGCATCGGCGTCGCGCTCCTCGCCGGTGTGGCGCTGCGCCTGGCGGCCGCCGCGGGCACGCTGATGACGGCCCTGATGTGGATGGCCGAGTGGCCGCCCGCCAAGCACCTCGCGGACGGCTCGGCGAGCATGTCGACGAACCCCTTCGCCGACTACCACCTCGTCTACGCCGTCGCCCTGATCGCCCTGGCCGCCGCATCCGCAGGCGACGCCCTCGGACTCGGCAGGATCTGGGCCCGGCTCCCGCTCGTCCGCCGCAGCCGCTGGCTGCGGTGACCCGCACGAGACACGGCGGGGCCGCCGTCCCGAGGACGAGCCCCGCCGGTCGAACCACGAAGCCCGCAATGCGCAGAAGCCCGCAATGCGAAGACGAATCCCGTAGTCGGACGACGAACAGTGGACCGGAGCCCCGGTCCAGGAGGTGGAGATCATGACCCGTCCCGTCACCGTCGGTCTCGACGGTTCCCCCGAGAGCCGCGCGGCCGCCGAGTGGGCGGCCGGCGAGGCAGGGCGGCTCGGCCTGCCGCTGAAGCTCGTCCAGGTCTGGGAGCCGGTACCGGATCCCATGGTGCAGGCGCCGATGCTGGGCACCGAGGTCCACCAGCACTGGAGCGAGCGGATCCTGCGCGAGGTGGCCGAAGGTGTCCGGGAGCGCCACCCCGGGCTCGACGTGAGCACCGAGCAGCTGTCGGGCCGGCCCGCCGACGTCCTGGTGAGCGCGGCGGAGGACGCCGAACTGCTGGCCCTCGGCTCCCGCGGACCGAGCGGCATCCGCGGGTTCGTGATCGGCTCCGTCGGCCTGTCCGTCGTGGCGCACGCCGGGCGGCCGGTCGTCCTGGTCCGCGCCGGAGCACAGGCCGCCGACCACGGGACGGACCCGGCCGGTGTGCCGTCCACCGCGAAGGGGGCGCGGCCCGTCGTCCTCGGCCTCGACACCGACGGCCCGGACGACCGGCTCATCGAGTTCGCCTTCGCGGCGGCCGCCCGCCGGGGTACGTCCCTGCGGGTCGTGCACGGCTGGAACCCGCCGCCGTACTACGCATACGGTCTCGCCGTGGACCCCGCACTCCAGGCCGACCTGGCGCGTGGCGCGAGCGCCCGGCTGACCGAGATCCTGAACCCGTGGCGCACGAAGTTCCCGGAGGTCCGCGTCACCGAGGAGTCCCGGTACGGCAACCCCGGCACCCACCTCGTCGACGCCTCCGGCGAAGCGTGCCTGCTGGTCGTCGGCCGACGCGTCCGGCGCAGCCCGCTCGGCGCCCGCATCGGCTCGGTCGCCCATGCCGTCCTGCACCACTCCACCGCCCCCGTCGCCGTCGTACCGCACGACTGACCCGCCCCCGAGGGAGCAGAGACCATGCATGACCGGAACGGGACGGTGGGAACGACGGACCAGCCGGTCGTGGCCGGCGTCGACGGCTCCGCACCCAGTCTGCGGGCCGTCGACCGCGCGGCCGAGGAGGCCGCACTGCGCGGTCTGCCGCTGCGCCTGGTGTACGCCTCGCTCCGGGAGCAGTACGAGGGCGCCCGCCCCGCCGGGGACCCGGACCGGCCGTCCGAGGAGGTGCCGGCCGAGGACATCGTGACCCGTGCCGCCCGGCGCGCCCACGACCGCCGACCCGACGTGAAGGTCACCACCGCGGTACTGCCCGAGGAGCCCGAGTACGCGCTGCTGCGCGAGAGCCGGACCGCCTCCCTGCTGGTGCTGGGGAGCCGCGGCCGCGGCTCCCGCGCCGCGGCGCTGCTCGGCTCGGTGAGCCTGACCGTGGCCGGGCACACGCACTGTCCGCTGATCGTCGTGCGCGACACCCACGACGCCCCGGCCCCGGCCGGTACCCGCGGCCGCGTCGTCGTGGGTGTCGGCGAGGAGCCCGCGGGTTCGGCGGCGGTGCGCTTCGCCGTCGAGGAGGCGCGGCGACGAGGGGTGCCGGTCGAGGCCGTACGTGCCTGGCGCAGTCCCGCGCACGGGAGCACCGGTCATCCGCTGGTCGCCGGAGAGCCCGCCCACTTGCACCGGCAGCAGGCCGTGGAGGCGCTCGAAGCGGCGCTGCGCGACCTCCCGGCCGATGTGGAACTCCACGGCCGTACGGTCGAGGGTCACGCCGGGACCGTCCTGGTGGACGCCTCGCGCGACGCCGGCCTCCTGGTCGTCGGGGCCACGCCCCGGCACGGGCACCACGGGCTCCGGCTGGGCCGGGTGGCTCACGGTGTGCTGCACCACGCCACCTGCCCGGTCGCCGTCGTGCCCGAGCGCAGGTGACTGCGACGAGGACAGCGAACGCCACGGCCTCGGCCCCGGATCTCCGGGCGCCGAGGCCGTCGGGTCTCTCAGAGCTCGACCGGGTCTCCGTCCACGGTGAGCAGGACACCGGTGACCAGGTCGGGGTGGATACGGATCGCCTGGTCCATGGTCTGCTCCACCCACGGGTGCAACAGCGCGTGATAGCGGGCCAGTTCACCGGGATCGGTGACCAGACGGGCGTACCCCGTCACCACCACGCTCCAGCCCAGGTGCGTGTCGGGGTCGATGGCGTCGGCCTCGTAGGCGACGACCACACCGGGACCGTGGTTCTGGCGGGCGTACGAGGTCAGGGCGGCGGCCTCATGGGTGCGGATGACGACGGCGCCGTCGTCCAGCACGTGGTTGACCGGGCGGACGGTCGGCAGGGCGTGCCGGGTGAAGACGATCCTCCCCAGGGACACACTGCCCAGCAGGCGCAGCGCCTCGGCGCTGTCGAGTTCGACACGGCGGCGAGGTGCCGCGATGACGTGCCGGTGGCTGTCGTGAACCATGGCGGGCTTCCGTTGGTGTGTGTGCGGGATGGTGCCCGGGCGCGGTCGGCAGGGCCGGAGCGGAGCGGCACCGCGGGGGATCGGCGCCGCTCCTGATCCCACTGTCCCCGCGATCGCGACGCGTTCCTAGGGCCGATGGTCCCCGACGCGGGTCCGTACGGCTCACCCCGCCGCGGCACCCCTGCGCGCCGGCTTCCCGCGCGGCTGCGACGGGGCGGCCGCAGGGCCCGTGTCCGTACCGTGCGGTTCCCCGGCCCGGTACCGTGACCCCTGACTGGAGCGGCCGGTGTCAGCCCGCCCGAGGAGCCGGAGGAGACGCAGGTGGGAAGCCCCGAGGAGCCCCAGGCGGCTCGTGTGCGGTTGCCGCAGCTCAGGCTGGACGAGCTGCTGGAGGAGTTGCAGGCCCGGCTGGACGCGGCCCGCGGCACCCGGGACCGGGTGCACAGCCTGCTGGAGGCGGTTCTCTCGGTCGGCCGGGAACTGGACCTGGAGCAGGCGTTGCACAGCATCGTGGAAGCGGCGGCCGTCCTGGTCGACGCCGAGTACGCGGCGCTGGGCGTGATCGGACCGGACGGCACGCGGCTGTCGGCCTTCCACACCGTCGGGGTCACCCGGCAGGAGATCAGCCGGATCGGTCCCTTCCCGCAGGGCCACGGCATCCTCGGAGAGCTGATCCACCACCCCGAGCCGCTGCGCCTCGCGAAGATCTCCGCGCACCCGGCCTCGTACGGCCTCCCGCCCCACCACCCGCCGATGAACACCTTCCTGGGCGTGCCCATCCGGGTGCGCGACCAGGTCTTCGGGAACCTGTACCTCACCGAGAAGCGCGGCGGGGCGCAGTTCGACGAGGAGGACGAGTCGGTCCTGGCGACCCTGGCCGTGGCCGCAGGCGTCGCGATCGACAACGCCCGCCTGTACGAGGAGACCCGGCTGCGGGAACGCTGGCTGCGGGCGAACGCGGAGATCACCCACAGCCTCATGTCCGGCGGCGGGCGCACCGACGTACTCGCCCTGATCGCCGAGCGGGCCGGAGAGATCACCGGATCGGCGCTGGCCGCGGTCGCGCTGCCGATGGAGGACACCGGGTCGCTGGCCGTGGAGATAGCCGTCGGACTGGACGCGGAGGCGCACCAGGGGCTCGTCCTGCCCGTCGGAAGGACCTTGATGGGGCTGGCGTTCTCCACCGCGGCACCGGTCGTCAGCGCGGACGTCGCCCACGACGAGCGGGTCCCGCCGGGGCTGCAGCGCTTCGAGGGGCTGGGCACCGCGGTGGCCGTGCCCATCGGCACCGTCGAGGGCGGTGTCCGGGGTGTGCTCCTGCTGGCGCGCGAGAGCGGACGGCAGCCGTTCTCGGCGACGGAGACCGAGACCCTGCTCGCCTTCGCCGCGCAGGCCGCCGTCGCGATGGAGCTGGCGCAGCGGCGGCAGGACGCCGAGGAGGTCGCGGTGCTCAAGGACCGCGACCGCATCGCCCGCGACCTGCACGACCTGGCGATCCAGCGGCTGTTCGCCACGGGGATGACCTTGCAGAGCGCGGGGCGGTTCATCGAGCACCCGGAAGCCTCGGAGCGCGTCGCGCGGGCGGTGGACGACCTGGACGAGACCATCAAGATCATCAGGTCGACGATCTTCGGGCTGCGCGCGCGTGAGGGCGTCGAGGGGGCCGGTCTGCGAGCGCGCGCGGTGCGGATCGTGAGCGAGGCGACGCCGGTGCTGGGCTTCGCGCCCAGTATGCGGATGGAGGGGCTGGTGGACACCGGCGTGCCGCGCGAGATCGCCGACCACGTGGTGGCCGTACTCTCCGAGGCGCTCACCAACATCGCCCGGCACGCCCACGCCCGGCGCGCCGACATCGTCCTGGCGGCGGACTCCGGCCGGCTGCGCCTCACGGTCACGGACAACGGCGGTGGCATCGCGCCCGGCGGCCGTCGCAGCGGTCTGCGCAACATGGCCGAACGTGCCGAGCAGCTCGGCGGGAAAATGGAGTTGAACATCCCCGACGATGGCGGCACCGCTCTGGTCTGGTGGGTCCCGATACCGGCCGAGTAGAGCCGCACCGGCCACGGCGGGGATGCGTCCGCGTCCCGACGACGCCTTCAACCTCCTATATCGCCGTCAATGATGACGATTGTGTATGAACAGCGCATACGGGAACCCGAGGGGTGGACATCCCTACTTCCTGAGGAGTGTGCGGCTATGCCGACAGGAACACTTCTGGCGATCATCATCGCGATCGTGGTGGTGGTCGTCCTGGCTGCCATGACGGTCTCTCTCATGCAGCGCCGTCGTCACCTCCGTGAACAGTTCGGCCCCGAATACGACAGGACGGTCGAAGGATCCGACAGCCGGCGCGCGGCCGAGCACGAGCTCCAGGACCGCGAGAAGCGGCACGACTCGCTGGAGATCACGCCGCTCGCTCCCGGATCACGGGACCGCTACACGCGCGAGTGGAGCACGGTCCAGGGGGAGTTCGTGGACCGGCCGGTGGACGCGGTGCACGACGCGGACCGGCTGGTGACCTCCCTGATGCGTGAGCGCGGGTATCCGACCGAGGGGTTCGAGCAGCAGATGAAGGACCTCTCGGTGGAACACGGCCGCACACTGGACCACTATCGCGCCGCGCACGACGTGGAGAACCTCAGCAACGGGAGCCAGGCGACGACCGAGCAACTGAGGGGCGCCATGGTCCACTACCGCGCCCTGTTCGAGGAGTTGCTCTCCGACGGTGGCCGGGCGCAGTCCGTTCCGTCCTGACCTCACGACCACAACCCCACGATGCGCATGGAGGAAGCCATGCAAGGCAACGAGGAGACGAATCGCACGACCGGCGGGCTGACCACCGACGACCTGGCAAGACCGTCCCGCGCCGACACCACAGCGCCGCAGGGAACAGGGGAGACCGCCCCGACGGCCCCGATCTACCCGGGTGAGAGCACCGGGTCGGACGATGCGGGGCGGCCGGGTACCGAGGCCGCTCCCGGTTCTTCGGACGCCGCAGGCACGGGCGCGGATACACGTACGGGTCCGGGTACGGCGGGTACGGAGCGTGCCGCCGAGGGTGCCCCGGACACCGGGGCTGCTGTGGGCGAGAGCGCGGCGAGGGCTCCGGAGGACGAGGTGCCGCAGTTGCTGACGGAGGACGAGGAACGCGGCTACCGCGACCGCTGGCAGCGGATCCAGAGCAGGTTCGTGGACGACCCCCGCGACGCAGTACACGACGCCGACGCACCCGTGGCGGACGTCATGCAGACTCTGGCCGCCACCTTCGCACGGCACAAGAGGGACCTGGAAGGTCAGTGGGGCCAGGGTGAACGGGTGAGCACCGAGGAACTGCGCGGCGCGCTGCGTCGTTACCGCTCCTTCTTCAACCGGCTGCTCCTCGGTACGTGAGAGTGACTCGCCCGGGAGCCTCCCGATGCAGGTGACTCGGTTGCGCGGGGTTGGGCAGACAGCCCCAGAGCGGGGCTCCGGGCCGACAGACGGCGCGGGGCCCTTGCTCTGCGTCCGCATGCGCAGCCCGTGCTCTGTGTCCGCGTGAGTCTTCGTGAGTCGGTTTTCGTGAGCCCTGCCGCGCGTCTGCGCGGCCGGCCGTGGTTCCCCGCAACCACGGCCGGCCGCGCAGACGCGCGGTGGGTCACCAGTAGTGGCGACGGCCGGCGACGCTGTGGCCCACTGCCCCGAGGATCCAGAGGATCACGCCGACGACCAGCAGGATGATCCCGATGGTCCACAGGATGGCGATCCCGGTGAGGAAGCCGATGACGAGCAGAATGACGCCCAGGATGATCATGATCTCTCCCTAGGGAGCTGATGCGGGTTCGAGGGACTCGGTGATGTCGGTCGCCTCCTCACTGCGCGCGGAGCGGTCTCCGGTGGGCGATTCTGCGGGCGGACCCGGTGAATGCGGCAAGCCGGCGGCGATGCCTCCGGACGCGATCCGGACGCCAACCGGGTACCCCCGTCACGGCGTCACGCAACAGAGCCACGGCGAGCGGACGGCCGACCTCGCCGGACCGGGACGCCTTCCGTCACCGGGTGCCGCGGTCCCCGGCGCACAGGGCGTGGTCGACCAGGGCGCTGCCCGCGTTCTCCTGTTCCCGGATGTGCTCCAGGGTGTCGCCGCGGGCCTCGGACATGGAGACCACGACGCTTCGGCTGCCGTCCTCGGTGACGCCGTTGAGGGTGATGTACCCGCCGTCTCCTCCCTCGTGGCTCCAGTAGGATCCTCCGCAGCTCAGGGGACGTTCGACCAGGCCGAGTCCGTACCGGCCGCCGGGCCACAGCCGCTGGACCTCCGCGCTCACGGGGACGGTCCGCTTCATTTGCGTCAACTGCCGGGCCGGCAGCAGGCGGCCCGCGAGCAGAGCGCGCAGGAACTCGTTCTCGTCCCGCGTGGTCGTGACGAACGACAGGATCGTGTGGTCCACCGGTGTCTGGTCGGTGACGTCCACCCGGGAACCGGGACCGAAGAACTGATAGGCATGCGCGTGCGGCCGGGGCAGCGTGGGGGAGGTGCCCAGCCATCGGGTCCGGTCGAGGCCGAGCGGGCGCAGGACGCGGTCCTCGATCTCCTCGTGGGCGGCCCGGCCGGTGACCTTCTCGATGATCATGCCCAGTACGACGTAGCCGGTGTTGGAGTACCCCCAGCCCTTGCCGGGCGGGAAGTCCGGCGCGTGGGCCATGGCGCGGGCCACCAGTTGCCCGGGGCTGTAGACGTCGTGGCGCTGCCGGTAGTACTCCTCCGGCGTGGTGTATCCGGGTACGTCGTCGTGGATGCCGCTGGTGTGCTGGAGCAGCTGCCGGACGGTGATCCGCCTGCCGTCGTTGCCGTTGCCCCGGATCAGCCCGGGCAGCCAGTGGTCGGCCGAGTCGTTCAGTGAGAGCCTGCCCTCGGCCTCCAGTTGGAGCACCACGGTGGCGACCAGCGTCTTGGCCGTGCTGGCCATCCGGAAGTAGCCGTCGGCGGGGACCGGTCGGCCGGTGTCCAGGTCGGCGGTGCCGCTGGTGGCGGTCGACTGCCGACCGTCGGGCGCGATCACCCGGGCCTGCACACCGCTGATCCCGAGGGCGTGGATCGCCCGGGTGTCGTGGCGTAACTGGTCCAGCGGGGTCGGACCGGCGGGCCGGGCGACGGCGGTGGTCGTCTGGGCGGCGAGCAGCGTGGCGACACCGAGCGCCGTCATGGCGAGGTGCTTTCGCAGGGTTGAAGGCATGGCTGCACGCTAATTTCGCCCTTCGCCGGGCGCGATCCGGCGCACCCCCGGGGCGGAATGGGGATATCCCCCGAGCTCTAAGGGTGCTCGTAGAGCTGGAGGACGCCTGCGAGGGAGAAGCTCAGGGCACCGGTGAGGGTTCCCCAGTTGGCGATCCCGGCGTTCACCGGTGCGCCACCGGCGGGCCGGGTGAAGGCGGCGATCGCGGAGATCATGAACAGGACGGAGCCGAGCTGGTTCACCGCGACGATCCACCAGCCGAGGCTGCGCCGGCGGAGGCAGAACCGGCCGTGGCAGATCTCGACGAAGCCCAGATGCCCGGAGACCAGGAACAGTACGCAGCCGACCACGTCGGGCGCCCAGACCAGCCGGTTGACCTGTCGGACGGTCAGACCCCGCAGGAAGGAGTCCAGCAGGGAGACGGCGAAGACGAGGGTGCCCGTGAACAGGACGAAGGAGCAGAGCCAGTCCACCCGCATGGGCTCGTAGCTCCACCACCGCCAGCGTGGCGTGATCAGCCGCCCCTCGCCGCCGGTGTGACGGGGTGCGTTGATCACCTGCAGCAGCGAGACGTATCCGCCGGTGTTGAAGAACAGGCCGCCCACGAAGTAGATCGATGCGCACAGGGTGGCGTCACCTGAGCCGAACTGGGCGACGGCGGCCCCGGCGGCGAACAGCGCCCCGCCGACGACGAAGGCGACCGCGGAGACGATGTTGAGCCGGCGCAGCCTGCCGATGCCGACGTCGTCCGCACGGGTCGCCCGTCCGGCCTTCGCGCCGGGCGGCCGCACGGCGAGCGTGCCGCGTCGCCGCGCGATCCGCGACTCCCACACCGTGGTCGGGCCGCCGGGAACCTGCCAGGTGAGCCTGGTGGTGAAAGGTCCCGCGCCCTCGGCGCGCCGCTCCGGTTGCCCCACGGGCCGAGCGTAGACGGCGGACGCGGACGGGAAGCGTGCGAAACGCCCTCGCCCGCCGGGCCGCCGGGCCGCGGAGCCGCCGGGCCGCCGGGCCGCCGGGCCGCCGGGCCGCCGGGCCGCCGGGTCGCCGGGCCGGGCTGCTCAGGCGCCGGGCCGGACCGTCTCCTCGACGCCGTCCCCCTCGGTACCGCGCCGGACCGCTCCCGCGGCCCGCTCCACGTCGGGGTGCAGCCGGCGCTCGCGCAGGTCCGCGACCGCCAGCAGCAGCGCGATCAGGCTGAATCCGACGGCGGTGAGCAGCCCGAGCTGGATGGCCGTGACGGAGGGCCCATGGGCGGCCTCGTGCGCGAAGTACACCGCGCCCACCACGGCGATCCCGGCCGCCGAGCCGATGCGCTGTCCCGTCTGCAGCACCCCGCCGGCCGCCCCGGCGCGCTGCACGGGGACGCGGGTGAGGGTGAGCGTCGTATTGGGGGAGACCGTGAGCCCGGAGCCGATGCCGCCGACGACCATGGGCACGGCCGTGGCCCACCCGACCATCTCCAGGGGCACCAGCTGCACCGCCACGATCACCCCGAGCAGCCCCACCGCCACCCCCGTCAGGCCGAGGACGACCAGCTTGCGTCCGTGGCGGGTCACCAGCCGGCCTCCGACGGCGGCGCCGACCGCGGAAGCCGCCGCGAAGGGCAGCACCGAGACTCCGGCCGCCAGCGCGCTGTAGCCGACCGTGTTCTGAAGGAACAGGGAGTAGACGAAGAACACCGTGGTGAAGCCCGCGAAGTAGGTCAGACTGATCAGGGACCCGAAGGTGAAGGAGCGCAGGGAGAACAGCTCCAGATCGACCAGGGGAGCCCGCCCGCGCCGTCCCTGCCGTCGCTCCCACGTCCAGAACCAGGCCAGCAGCAGCGCGCCCACCGGCAGCAGCGCCCACTTCAGCCGTCCGGTCCACTGCTGCTCCTGCACCAGCGGCAGCATGAGCGCGAGCACGGCGGAACCGAGGAGCAGCACACCGAACAGGTCGAACTCCTTCCGCTTGCCCGTCGATGCAGGGAACCGGGGCAGCAGCCGCAGTCCCGCGCCCAACGCGGCCACCCCGATGGGCAGGTTGACGAAGAACACCCAGCGCCAGCCGTCGTCGGTGCCGACGGCGTCGATCAGCAGGCCGCCCGCCAGTGGGCCCGCCGCCGTGGAGATCCCGATGACGCTGCCGAGCAGACCGAAGGCCTTGGCCCGCTCGGCGCCCTGGAACATCTGCTGGATCAGCCCCGAGGTCTGCGGGGCGACCATGCCCGCCGCCGCGCCCTGGACCAGCCGGAACACCACCAGCCAGGAGGCGCTGGGAGCGAGCCCGCAGGCCGCCGAGGCCAGCGTGAACACGGCCAGCCCCGCCAGGAACGCCCGGCGCCGCCCGTGCATGTCGCCCAGTCGGCCCGCGGGCACGAGGACCAGCCCGAAGGCCAGCGCGTACCCGGAGACCACCCAGGACTGGGCGGCCTCCGAGGCGGCGAGCCCGTGTTCCATCGAGGGCAGCGCCACGTTCACGATCGAGGTGTCGAGCAGCGAGATGAAGCCCGCCGTCAGACAGACCGCGAGTGCCTTCCACCGTCGGTTGTCGGGGACGGGCCGGGCCTGGACTGTCGTCATGGGGCCACGCTAAGCAGCAACCCCACCCAACCTGTGGAAGAAGCCCTTCCGCGCGCGTCGTGGTCGTCGACCGCGGGCGATAGGTTCGGCCCGTGAACGTGGACGTGGACGCGGACGGGTGGGAGTCGGGGCACCGGGCGGCGTACGGCTGCGGATCGTGGGAGCGGGCCCGTGACCAGGGACGGCTTCTGGTCGCCTGGCACGAGGAGCAGGACCTCGGACTCGGGGTCCCGGCGCCGGGGCGCCTCGCCGCGGGTTCCGGTCCGCGGGTGAAGTGGCCGTGGGGGAGCGGCCCGCACACCGTGGGCCTGCTGTTGTGGCGAGCCGCCTACGATGCCAGGAGTCTGGTCGACCGGGTGCCGCTGGCCGACGCGCTGCGCCACTGCGACCCCGCGGCCGTCCCGTTGTCGGCCGGGCCCCTGCCCGAGGCCGCCCGCAGCGGCGGGATCGGAGTCGGCAGCGCCGCAGCGGTGGCCGGGGCCGGACCGGTACTGCGGGCCCACCTGGAGGCCGATGTCCCGCACTCCCGCCCTGACGGAGTGCGGCTGACGGTCGGTTATCGGGTACGCGAGGTGCGGGCGGCGCCCGAACGGGACAACGGTGACTGGCCGACGGCCATCGCCCTGTGCCGCGAGGCGATGCGGCGGGCGGACGGCCTGCGGGCGCGGCGGAGCTGGCAGCCGACCGCTCAGGAGCGGTCCCTGTGCGGGCGGATGGGACTGGACCGGGAACCGGCAGGCCGACTCGCCGTGCCGGGGGGCCGGACGCCGGAGTGGTTGGCACAGGCCTCGCATCTGGTCGATCTCGCCACCACCCTGTCGGCCGCCGCCGACGCGCTGCCCTGTGACGGCGGGGGGAACCAGGTTCCGCCGGCGCAGGTCCTCGGTGCCACGGCCCGCGCGTGCGCGCAGCTGCGGACCAGCACAGAGGAGGTCGGCAGCCTGTGGGCGGCCGAGCCACGGCAGCCGGCCGACCCGGCCGCCTGGGAGCTGACGCACGTACCTGGCGCGCTGCGGGTCCAGACGGAGGAGACGGCACACCTGGTGCGGGCGGTCGCCGTCTTCCTGTGGATGGTGGCGTGCGACTGACCGCGGGGCGGGTGCCGACGGGCCGCTCAGGTCCGTGGCCGCCGCGATGCACGGGTCGGGGCCGTGCCGACCATCCGCTCTCGCAGTTCTCTGCCGCCGCGGGCTCAGTAGAAGTCGTCGCGGCGCTGCGCGCGGTTGACGGCGTCGCGCCGCTGCTGGAGCAGCCGGGCCGCGTCGTTCGCGGATATCTCCCGCAGGTGCGCCTGGCTCTGGAGGGTCATCATCGACCCCAGCGCGTGGCGCTGGGTCATCGGGTTGTCCACGCAGGCCCGATACAGCGCGGCGGCGCTCTCGCTGTCCTGATAGAGAGTGCGGTAGAGCTCGGCGGCACGGTACTGGGCGTAGGGGTGGTTGCGTGCGGCGGCCGCCAGAAAGTGCTCCAGAGCGTGCTCCGCGGGGGTTCGGGTCAGGGGGAGCAGCCGCTCCAGGTACAGGTCGCCGAGGGCGAGCATCGCTTCGGGTTCGCCCAGTTCCGCAGCGATGCGGTACCAGTGGGCCGCTTCACCGAAGGACTGCGTGATCTGCGCCTCGGGACAGCCGAGGTGAGACAGCGAAGCGAGGTAGTAGGCCGCCCGCGGCGAACCGGTGCTCTGTCGCAGTCGCGGCACCGCACGCGCATAGTGCCCCTGCACGTAGTCGATGTGCCCCAGAAGCTCGACGGCGGCGCTGTGGCCGGTGGCCGCCGCGGCGTCGAGGAAGTAGCCGGACGCGCCGCGGTGCTGCACGCTGTTCCAGCAGTGCAGGCCGATGCGGTAGTAGTCCTCGGCACTGGTCGGTTCGCGACCGTCCACGGTGAAGTCTGTCCCCTGCCACTGCACCATGTCGCCGCCCCTCATACCCCTGGCCTGCCCCGGCGGGCGCTCGGGTGTCATTGTGCCGCAAGGCTCGTGCCCCGGTCCCCGGGGTGAAGCTCCGGGGACCGGGGCACGAGCCTTGCGCGGGTGCCGTGGTGACCGAAGAGGGCCGGACGGCGGCGGACGTCAGGCCGCGGGCAGGCCCCATTTCTGCGCCGCGGTCCCGTTGCAGGTGTAGATCTGGAGCCGGGTGCCCTCCGTGGTGGAGGAGTTCGGGTCGTCCAGGCACAGACCCGAATTCGTGTTCTTCAGGGAGCCGTCGGATCCGACGGTCCACTTCTGGGCGCCGGTGCCGTTGCAGGTGTAGAGCTGTACGAGGGTGCCGTTGGTCGTTCCGCTGCTGGTCACGTCGAGGCACTTGCCGAGGGTGCGCAGGGTGCCGTCGGCCGCGATGTTCCAGTCCTGGGCGTAGGTGCCGTTGCAGGTCCACAGCCGGATCGCGGTGGAGTCGGCGGTGCCGGAGTTCGCGTCGTCGATGCACTGGGTCGCGGTGACCCCGGAGGTGATGGCACCGACGCGGGGCTTGGCCGGGGCGGTCGTGTCACCGGGGTAGGAAGGGGGCGCGGCGGACGCGGAGGCCGCCCAGGCGGTGTTCGGCGCGGTGCCGAGCGTGAAGGAGAGGGTGCCGCCCGAGGTGATCGCGGACGTGGGGGCGTAGGCGTTGTTCCAGGCTGCCCCGTTGAACGTCGCGGACTGCACGTACGGTGCGTTGTCCGCGGCGCCGTTGCCGTTGACCGTCAGGGTCGCGCCGGACGGCAGCGTGATCACGGCCTGGGAGAAGACCGGCGAACCGAGCGCGAGGTCGGCGGTGCCCGGGGTCATGGGGAACATGCCCAGCGCGGACCACACGTACCAGGCACTCATGGCGCCCAGGTCGTCGTTCCCGTCGGCCAGACCGGCCGGGCTGTTCGACCAGATCTGCTGCTGGACGGAGCGCACGGTCGCCTGGGTCTTGTACGGGGCGCCGATGTAGTCGTACTCCCACGGCAGTTCGATGCTGGGCTCGTTGCCGACCCAGGCGTAGCCGTTGGCGCCGGTGTAGCTGCGCAGCACGGTGTCGAGGTAGTGGCTCATCGCCGTGTTGCCGCCCTTGGCGGTGGCGAGCCCGGCCACGTTGAAGGGCACCATGCCGGTGTAGATCCAGGAGTCCGCCTCGACCATGTCCGTGCCGCTGGTGGGGTCGAAGCCCGAGGTCCAGGAGCCGTTGGCATTGCGGGGCTGGACGAAGCCGGAGGCCGGGTTGAGTGTGTTGCGCCAGTCCTGCGCGCGATGGGCGTACTTCTGCCGGCTCGCGGTGTCGCCGAGGGCGCCGGCGAACGCGGAGAGCGCGAAGTCGGCGGTGTCGTACTCCAGGGTCGTGGCGACGGGGCCGTAGAAGTTGCAGCAGCCGTAGCTGCCGTCGTGGGGTTCGTATCCGGGGCTGTCGAGGTAGTTCAGGCCAGGTCGGTCGTTGTTGGCTGTGCTCGCCTGCTTCAGCAGACCGGCCAGCGCCGTGGCGGTGTCGAAGTCCCGGGCGCCGAAGGCGTGGTAGTCGGCGATGATCGCGGCTGCCGGGTCACCGACCATGACGTAGGACTCGCCGTTGTTCTCCGACCACTTGGGGAAGATCCCGGTCTGGGTGTAGTCGTCGGTCATCGACTGGGCGGTGTCCGAGGCGACCTGCGGGCTGACCAGCGCCTCCAGTTGGGCCTGGGAGCGGTAGATGTCCCATCCGGAGTAGTTGGCGTAGGCGGCGCGATGTCCGGCGTCCACGGTGTGCGTCTTGCCGTCGAACCCGTAGTACTGGCCGTTGGTGTCGCTGATGACGTTCGGGTGCAGCAGCGAGTGGTAGAGCGCCGTGTAGAAGATCCGCTGCTGGTCGTCGGTGCCGCCGGCGATCTGGATCTTGCCGAGCGCGGCGTCCCAGGCGGAGTGGGCGGCGCTGCGCACGCTGTCGAAGTTCCAGCCGGCGTTCTCGGCGGTGCGGTTGGCGACGGCGTTCGCGACGGACACGTAGGAGACGCCGACCTTGGCCTGGACGACCTGGTTCGTGCTGGTGTCGAACGTGACGTGCCCGTTGGACGCGGCCGCCTGAGCCTGGTCCGAGGCGTCCGGCGCCTTGGCGGCGGCGGATTTCGGCAGCGCGCCGTGCAGGGTCGGCCGGTTCGGCTGTTCGGGGGCGTTCTGCCCGGCCCGGGAGGCGGCGGGCGCGGCGGTCTTCGCCGACGGCGCGAGCGCGCTGCCGCTGGAGCCGAACGGCCGGTCGAAGACCATGTCGAAGTAGACCGTGTAGGTGTTCCCGGCCCCGCAGAACCTCCCGCTCGTGACCTGGCCGCTGACCTCGGTACTGGAGACCACGTTGAACTGGGCCGAGGTGCCGCCGTTCTGGCTGCCGGTCAGTTTGAAGAGCAGGTTGGCCTGGGTGGTCGCGGGGAAGGTGAAGCGCGCCATGCCGCTGCGGGTGGTGGTGGTGAGTTCCGTGGTCACCTTGTTGTCGAGGGAGACCTTGTAGGACCCGGCCGACGCGGACTCGTTGGCGTGGGAGAAGGAGTCCGAGGCGTTGTTGACGACGGCACCCACCGTGGGCAGCACGGGTAAGTCGCCGGCCGCACCGCACCCCGGGCCCGCGATGTGGGTGAGACTGAACCCGGTGATCGAGGAGTCCTTGTACTCGTAGCCGCCGCCCGGGGGCCGTGACGAGGTGTCGGGACTCCACTGCACCATCCCGAACGGGACGTCCGCGCCCGGGAAGTCGTTGGCGTCGTTGGACGTGCCGATGAACGGGTTGACCAGGTCGGCCGGCGCCGTCACGAGCTCGGCCCGCTGCGGTGGCGCCGCCCAGGCGGCGGGGGCGGGCAGGACGTACCCGCCCAGGAGCGCGGCGGCGAAGGCGGCGCCCATGGCCGGACCGAGCCTTCGGCCACGAGCGGGGCGTCTGCTGTCGGCGGGCCGGCGGACACCGGCCGGAGTGGGGGACATCGCGATCTGCCTCCTGAGGAGATGCGGCGGGGGAGCAGGGTGACAACGTTGTCTGTCGAGCTGCCGTCTCTCGTACGGGAGGCAGGCGGGAGGCGGGCCCCGGTCGCCCTGTCGCGACAACGTTGTCTTACTGCGCCTGGAAGGCTTACGGCCTGAAAGTCGGTGCAGGGGTTCGAACCTGTTGCCGCACCGGAGGGTCGTTGCTCGACCCGCTCCGGAGCACTTCGCAAAGTAGTCAGAGGTCGTGTGCACGTCAATAGAACGGGCGCGGTTCCGTGTTGCGGTACGCCGGCTGCCGTCGCCGTGCCGGGAGCGGCCCTGTTGGTTGCTGTGGGTTCCTGGGCGGTACGGCGGACGCGGGCTCGGAGGGCCGCGTCCGGGCCCGCGTGGCGACCGACCCGTCGCTGTCGGCGGCGGGCGCGGCGGCCTCGGTGTGGTGAGCGCTTTCTGGTGGTGCTGCCGCCTGCCCGGTATCCCCATCGCGGCAGGTCGGCGCGCCGAGTGTGCATGTCGCTGGGTGCGCGTGAGTGCCGGTGGAGCCGTGCGGCGATGTGCGGCCACGGGAACGAACATGTACCGACAGCCAGCAAAGTACGTACCAAAGCGATGCCACAAATATTGACGTCTTCAAACAGGCTGCGTAGGTTCCGACCCGGTCGACGCGCGGCCCGTCCGTGCCGGCGCGCGCGGCCCGTCCGTGCAGGCGTACGTCCGGTCAAGGCTCGTCCTCGGAGGAGATGTGTCATGCCTATAACAAGATTCTCTTGGGCTGGGGCAGCGTTACGCAGGGCTGCCGCCCCCGGTCGCCGAGCGGCGAGGGCGGTGGCGGTCGCGGTGTCGGCTCTCGGACTGGCCCTCGGCGCCCTGATCGGCTTCCCCGGCGCGTCGCAGGCGGCCGGTTCCCTTCCCTGCGACATCTACGGCGGCGCCGGCACGGCCTGCGTGGCCGCGCACAGCACGGTGCGCGCCCTGTACTCCTCGTACAACGGACCGCTCTACCAGGTCACCCGCGCCTCGGACGGCGCGAGGAGCGACATCGGTCTGCTGGCCGCGGGCGGTTACGCGAACGCGGCGCAGCAGGACACGTTCTGCGCGAACACGACCTGCCGCATCACGAAGGTCTACGACCAGAGTCCGCGGCACAACGACCTCACGCCGGGGCCCGCGGGCACCGCCGGGGGCGTCGACCGAGGGGCCGACGCGAGCGAGATCGCCGTGACCGCGGGCGGTCACAAGGCGTACGGCATCTGGGTCTCGCCCGGCGTCGGGTACCGCTACACGGGCGTGGCGTCGGGCGTCGCGGTCAACGGGCAGCCCGAGGGCGTCTACATGGTGGCCAGCGGCACGCACGTCGGCTCCGACTGCTGCTTCGACTACGGCAACGCCGAGAGCACCCCGGCCGACACCGGCAACGGGCACATGGACGCCGTCAGCATCGCGACCACGTGCTACTTCGCGCCGTGCACCGGCTCGGGGCCGTGGGTCGAGGCCGACCTGGAGAACGGCATGTTCCAGGGCGACAACGGCTCCAACACCGCCAACCGAGGCAACAACAGCGCGTTCGTCACGGCCGTGCTGAAGAACGACGGACAGACGAAATACGCCCTCAAAGGCGGCAACTCCCAGTCGGGGGCCCTGACGACGTGGTGGGACGGAGGTCTGCCCACCCGCGGCGGCTACCGGCCGATGCAGCAGGAGGGCGGCATCATCCTCGGCATCGGCGGGGACAACAGCAACCGCAACCGCGGCACGTTCTTCGAGGGCGTCATGGTGGCCGGCTACCCGACCGACGCCGCGGAGAACGCGGTCCAGGCGAACATCGTCTCCGTCGGGTACTCCGGCCGGACCGACGTGCCCAACGGCCCGCAGGGGACGATCACCGGCCCCGGCGGCAAGTGCGTCGACGTCGCCGCTGACGACACCGGCACCAACGGCGCGGCCGTCCAGCTGTGGGACTGCCAGACCTATGCCGAGGACCAGCACTGGTCCCACCAGGCGGACGGCTCGCTGTCGACGATCGGGCGGTGTCTGGACATCGTCGGCAACGGCACCGCGAACGGCGCCAAGGCCGAGCTGTGGGACTGCAACGGGGTGGGCGGCCAGAAGTGGGTGCAGCAGGCCGACGGCTCGCTGCTCAACCCGCAGTCGGGCCGGTGCCTCGACTCGCCCAGCGGCGCCACCGGGAACGGGACGGTGCTCCAGATCTGGGACTGCAACGGCTCCGCGGCCCAGAAGTTCGCCGTGAACGGCGGAGCCGCGGTCACCGGCCCCGGTGGCAAGTGCGTCGACGTCGCCGCTGACGACACCGGCACCAACGGTACGGCCGTCCAGCTGTGGGACTGCCAGGCCTGGGCGGTGGACCAGCACTGGGCGCGCCGCACGGACACCTCGCTGGCCACGCTCGGGCGGTGCCTGGACATCAACGGCAACGGCACCGCGAACGGCACCGAGGTCGAGCTGTGGGACTGCAACGGGGTGGGCGGCCAGAAGTGGGTGCAGCAGGCCGACGGCTCGCTGCTCAACCCGCAGTCGGGCCGTTGCCTCGACTCGCCCGACGGTGCGACGGCGAACGGCACCCGCCTGCGGATCTGGGACTGCAACGGCTCCGCGGCCCAGAAGTTCGCGCTGCACTGACGTTGCCGCGCGGTCCGTCCGGGCAGCGGCCGGGTGCCCGGACGGCTCCGCCCCGGCAGACGTGACGCAGGTCACCCGATGGTCGCCCGGATCTTGGAATGTGTGGGTTTCCGCCACTGTTGGCTTGAAGGGGGCCTAGGGCCTGTCTTTCGGATCAGCTCGGTCTGATCCGAAAGACAGGCCCTAGGCCTGTTCCGAGGGTGTGCTGCGCGAGGACGCTCAGTGCGACGGGTCACGGGAGCTGGAGACGATCCAGGCCTTTTTCCTGCCCCTCGTTCCTGGATCGCTGTCTTCGAAGGGTTTCTCTGCGCCATGCCACTTGCCTTGCTGGCCCTGGCTGTCGTCGCGTTCGGCATCGGAACGACCGAATTCGCCACGATGGGGCTGCTGCCCCAGATCGCCGACGGCATCGGCGTGTCCGTGCCCCACGCGGGCAACCTCGTGTCGGCCTACGCGCTCGGCGTGGTCGTCGGCGCCCCCCTGCTGACGGGCATCTGTGCGCGGGTTCCCCACAAGCGCTTGCTGCTGCTCCTGTCCGGCCTGTTCGTGATCGGCAACGTCGCGTCCGCGCTCGCGCCGGGCTTCGGCCTCCTGTTCGCCGCGCGTTTCCTGGCGGGGCTGCCGCACGGGGCGCTGTTCGGTGTGGGCGCTGTCGTGGCCTCCCGACTGGTCGCTCCCGAACGGGCCGCGCGCGCGGTGTCGAAGATGTTCCTGGGGCTCACCATCGCGAACATCGTCGGTGTCCCGGCCGGCACGGCCCTCGGGCAGCACTTCGGCTGGCGGGCCGCCTACGCCGCGGTCGGCGTCATCGGCGTCATCGCGCTCGTCGCGCTGGCGCTGTTCGTCCCCGACCAGCCGCGCGGTGCGCAGTCCGGCATCCGGCACGAACTGCGCGCCATGGGCAACAGGCAGGTGGTGATCGGCCTGGCGACCGCGGTCGTGGGCTTCGGCGGGTTCTTCGCCGTCTACAGCTACCTGGTGCCGATGCTGACGAACCTGACGGGCATATCCGACTCCTCGACCACCTTGGTCCTCGCGCTCTACGGCGTCGGGATGACCCTCGGCACGCTGGTCGCGGGCCCGCTCACGGACCGAGCCCTGCGTCCCACCCTGTACGCGGGGCTCGCGCTGCTCGCCGCGGCGCTCGTGACGTTCTACTTCACGGTCCACAGCACGGTGCCCGCCCTGCTGACGATCACCTTCATCGGCGCCATGGGCTCCCTGATCACCACGCCCGTCCAGATGCTGCTCATGGCCAAGGCGAAGGACGCCCCCACGATGGCGGCCGCGTCCAACCACTCCGCCTTCAACCTGGCCAACGCGGGCGGTGCCTGGCTGGGCGGCCTGGCCATCTCGGCGGGCTGGGGCTGGGGCTCGCCCAACCTGGTCGGCGCGGCACTCGCGGTGGCGGGCCTGGGCCTGGCCGTCGTCGGCGGGCTCGTCGACCGCGGCGACGCCGGCTCCGTCGTGGTCACCTCGTCCGGTACGGAAGCCGCGACGGCCGCCGGTCAGGTCACGGCAGCCCAGGGCCGCGACTGACCGCCCACTCCCTCTCGGCACTCGGCCCCCGGCGACCGCCGGGGGTCGAGGCGTATCAGGACCCCCCAGCCCTTAAGCGGAGTGGTCCGTCTTAATTGCAGCTTAAACGGGTCTTAAGCTGTGTTGGGTCAGGCCTGCCTCTTCAACTAACCGCAGGTCAGGGCGATTTGGGGATTCGCGTTCCGGTTGGCGGTGGTGGCGATCGTGCGTATCGTCTGGTCCACCGACGACGCGTGCCGCGTATGAGAGAGCGCTCTCAGCAGCTCGCCCGCCCGCGCGTCCGGTGTGCACCGACCGGTGTCCGATCCGGAAGTTCCCCACAGACAAGGTGTGTTCCGCCATGGCCGCTCACCGCGCCCGCCGATGGTCGTTGGGAGGGCTGGCGTGTCTCGCAGCCGCCGCCCTCACCACCGCCATCCTCTTCAACACGTCAGGTCCCGCCGCGAACCGTGCCGGCGCGGCCACGGTGCAGACCTGGTCCGACGACTTCGACGGCGCCGCGGGCAGCGCGCCCAACTCCTCGAAGTGGACCCTGGAGACGGGCGGCGGCGGCAACGGCAACCACGAGTTGCAGTACTACACGAACAGCACCAGCAACGCCGCGCTCGACGGCAACGGCAACCTGGTCATCACCGCCCGCAAGAACAGCGACACCGGACTCCAGTGCTGGTACGGCACCTGCCAGTACACGTCGGCGCGGCTGAACACGGCGAAGACGTTCACCCAGGCGTACGGCCACTTCGAGGCCCGTATCAAGGTCCCGCGCGGCCAGGGCGTCTGGCCGGCCTTCTGGATGCTGGGCGACAACCTCGGCAGCGCGGGATGGCCGAACAGCGGTGAGATCGACATCATGGAGAACATCGGCAAGGAGCCCGGGGCGGTGCACGGCACCATCCACGGCCCCGGCTACTCCGGCGCCGGTGGCATCGGCGCCGCGTACACCCTGCCCAACGGCAAGGCGTTCGCGGACGACTTCCACGTCTTCGCCGTCGGCTGGAGCCCCACCGCGATCACCTGGTCGGTGGACGGACAGAACTACGAGACCCGCACCCCGGCCGACGTGAACGGCAACAGGTGGGTCTACGACCACCCGTTCTTCATCATCCTGAACTTCGCGGTCGGCGGTGACTGGCCGGGCAGCCCCGACGCCGGCACCTCCTTCCCGCAGACCATGACCGTCGACTACGTCCACGTCACCGCCTCGGGCACCGGTTCCGGCTCCGGCTCCGGTGGCACGAGCCGCACCGGCGCCATCAAGGGCATCGGCGACATGTGCGTGGACGTCGCGGGCGCCTCCAGCGCCGACGAGACCCCGATCCAGCTGCACAACTGCAACGGTGCCGACGCCCAGAAGTGGACGCTGGGCAGCGACGGGACCGTACGGGCCCTGGGCAAGTGCCTCGACGTCAAGGCCGCTTCGCACGACGACGGTGCCGCCGTCCAGCTCTACACCTGCAACGGGACCAAGGCCCAGCAGTGGACGTACACCGCCGCCCGCGACCTGACCAACACCGGCGCGGACAAGTGCCTCGACGCCAAGGGCGGTTCCTCCGCCGACGGCACCCGACTGCAGATCTGGACGTGCTCCGGCAACGCCAACCAGAAGTGGACCGTCGGCTGAGCCGTCCGGCCCGGACCTCGCCTCCCCCCACCCTTTCCCCGAGCGCCCCGGCCTCGGCCGGGGCCGCCCCGTAAGGAGCTCCCCCCATGGCACCCCGTCACCAGCGCAACCTGACCCGCCGCAAGATGATGTTCGCCCTCGGCGGCGCCGCCGTGGGCATCCCGGCGATCGCCGCCATCGCCCCGTACGCGCTCGCCGACCAGTCCGGCGCAGGCACCACCGCGGCGACCGGCTCGCTCCCGATGACCATCTTCAACAGGAGCGGCTCGTTCGACAACGCCTCCGTGCATCTCTACGTCGTCGGCAACCTGGACGGAAAGCAGGTCCGGCTCACCCCGGACGGCACGGTCACCCCGATCGCCCTCTCCGACAACGGTGCCGACGGCTTCACCGACTACGCCATCCCGCTCGCGGGCAGCGGCGACACCAAGCTGTCCCTGCCGTTCATGTCCGGCCGCATCTACGTCGCACTCGGCCAGAAGCTCAAGTTCAAGGTGGTGACCGACGGCAACGGCAACGCGGCGCTCCAGTACCCGGCCGGATGGGTCACCTCGGACCCCAACTACGGGGTGCTGCACGACTGCGCCGAGTTCACGCACAACGCGGCCGGCATGTTCTGCAACACCACCATGGTCGACATGTTCAGCATCCCGATGGCCATCCGCCTCACCGGGGACAAGGACCAGACGACGGGCACCCTCCGCGACGGCGGACGCGCCGCCGCCTTCGCCGCCGTCAAGAAGGTCGAGGAGTTCGCGCCGCTCGTCGTGGACGACACCCGCATCATCGCCCCCGGCCACGGCCTGGACGCGGGCATCTTCAAGAAGGACTACTTCGCCCCGTACATCGACACGGTGTGGAGCACTTACACCGGCAAGGACCTCAAGGTCACCACCAACGCCGGCACGTTCACCGGCCGGGTGCGCGCCGACCGGTTCACCTTCGACGGACCGGCCTCCGTGTCCTTCGCCAAGCCGTCGACCCGGGACGTCCTCTTCTGCGACGGCAACCTCGCCGCGCCCAACGACGGCACCACCGGCCCCGTCGCCGCGGTCCTGGGCGCGGGCTTCAACCGTTCCACGCTGCTGGCCGACATCGCCCAGCCCGCCACCGACCCGGCCGCCTTCTACCAGGGCAGCCTGACCAACCACTACGCGAAGGCGATCCACGCGGCGACCGTGGACGGCAAGGCGTACGGATTCGCCTTCGACGACGTCGCGGACTTCGCCTCCTACGTCCAGGACACCAGCCCGACCGGCTTCACCCTCACGCTGTCGGCGTTCTGACGCCCGACACTGCGACACTGCGACGCTCGGCGGCTCGGCGGCTCGGCGGCCGTCGAGCGGTCAGCGTTTGCCGGCTGCCCGGTCGCTGGGCTCCTCCTCGTCCTCCCACTCCTCGTCGTCCTCCAACTCCTCTTCCCCGTCGGGCTCTTCCCCGTCCTCCGGCTCTTCCTCTTCCTCTTCGTCTTCCTCCGGCTCTTCCTCGTCCTCGGGCTCTTCTGCGTCCTCCTCGTATTCGTCCTCGGCGTATTCGTCCTCCTCGTCCTCGGGAGGCGTCTCTTCGCCTTCCTCCGACTCGTACGCGGCTTCCTCCTCCTCTTCCTCCATCGCCTCCTCGTGGGTGCGGACCACCTCGCCGTCGCGGATCTCCCCGCGCCAGCCTTCGGGCTCCTGGCTGGTGAGGCTCACGAACCGCTGGAAGTGCTTGGCGTCCAGCCGCAGCCGACGGCCCTGGGCACGCCAGATGTTGCCGGTCTTCTCGAACAGACCGGAGGGGTAGTACTCGACGACCAGAACGATGTGCGTGAGCGTGGGCGTCACTTCATGGAAGCTGACACAGCCCCGGGTGCTGCCCTTCGCACCCTCGGAGGTCCACACGATCCGTTCGTCCGGGATCTGCTCCTGGATCGTCGCCTTCCAGGAACGGGTGGAGGGCCCGACCTTCACCTTCCAGTCGCTGGTGGTGTCGTCGTTCCGGGACGCGCTGCGCACCCCCTTGGTGAAGTCGCTGAATTTCTCGAACTGGGTCCAGTGGTCGTAGGCGAAGCGCACCGGGACGCCGACGTCGAGGTGTTCGACGATGTTCATCACCTTGGTGGTGCCGGACTTGCGTCCCTTTCCCTTGCCGCCGAACAGGTTCTTGGCCTTCTCGGTCAGGTTGCTCTTGATGCTCTTGGCCTTCTCGCCGATCAGGGCCTTGACGGGTGAATCGCCCTGGAGAACGCGGGCACCGACCTTGGGAAGAATGCCGCCGTTCTCGGACACCTCCGTCAACTGGTCGGTGAGGCCACCCAGTTTGTCCCCCGCCTTCTCCGCCAGGTTCTCCACCTGGGCGCCCATGTATTCGACGAGTTCGTCACGCAGCTGGTCGAAGCCGGAAGTCTGGTGTTGCCCGGAGTCCTGTGCCGTCCTGGCCATGACCTACCTCCGCCGTGCCGAGGCCTTCTTGGCCGTCGTCTTCTTCTGGGCAGTCTTCCTGGTCGCGGCCTTTCGGGCCGGTGCCGCCGTCTTCTTGGCGGTCTTCTTCGCCGGTGGCGCCGCCTTCGCCGCCGTCTTCCTGGCGGTCTTCTTCGCGGGGGCGGCCCTCTTCCCGGCGGACTTCTTGGCCGGTGTCGCGGACTTCTTGGCGGTCTTCTTCGCCGGCGGCGCGGACTTCTTCGCCGTCCTCTTGGCTGTCTTCTTCGCCGGCGCCTGCCTGGTCGTGGGGGCGGTGCGGTGCCGATGCCTGGCCGCGGGCCCGGTCCGCTCCTCCTCGGGTTCCTCCTCCTCGTCCTCTTCTTCCTCCTCTCCCTCTTCGTCCTCCGGCTCCTCTTCGTCCTCCGGTTCGTATTCCTCCTCCTCTTCGGGTTCTTCGGCCTCCTCCGCCTCGTACTCCCCGTTCTCCTCCGGCTCTTCCTCTTCCTCCTCCGTGCCGATGCGGGCGGTGCGCTGGTGCAGCGCTTCCGCGAGGTCCGCGAACTTGCGGTCGGCCGCGGCCATGAGCGCCTTGCGTCCCGCGTCCTTGAGCTCGCCGCGCACCTGCTCGTTGAGTTCGGCGAACTGCGGCAGTTCCTGGACCCTGCGCAGCCCCTCGGTGAGCAACTGCTGTGGTTCCAGGCCGAATCGGCGCCCGGCGAGGTAGGTGGCCACTCCGAAGGCCATCCGCCCCTTCTTCGCGCGACCGAGGACGTAGCCGCCGGCGAGCGCGGCGGCAACAGCGATCTTGGTCGAATCGTTCATCAGTCGTTCCCTCCGGAGAGCTGCTGTCTCCCCGCTGGTGCGCCGCGGTCAGGGGCTCATCGCGGCCAACCTTTACGGGCGTATATGCTTAAATGGTACGTTTCCATGTCAGGGTGATGCCGCTCCAGTCACGGGACGAAGCACATGGCCGCGTCAGAGAAGGACGGCAGCGGGAGCAGGAAGCGCCCCTCCCGCGCGGAAGGTGCTGCAGCACGCTCGGGCAGCCGGGCGGCCGGGCGGTCGGGCAAACGCTCGGCGGCATGGGCCATGCGGTCGGCGGCCGGACAGCTGGCGGAACTCCTCGGACGGGCCCCCGAGTCGGTGTCGGCCGTCAAGCGCACCGACGACGGTTGGGAAGCCGACGTCGAGGTACTTGAGCTGGAGCGCATCCCCGAAACCACCAGCGTCATGGGGACCTATCACGTGACGCTGGACGAGGACGGCGACCTGCTGGCGTACGAGCGGACCCGCCGCTACACGCGGGGGCAGATCGACCGGCGCGGCTGACATTCCAGGGGCGGTGAAGGGAGACGCCATGACCATGGTGCCGCAGGGCGGAGGCGGCGTTGCCAGAGGAAGTACAGGGACGTTGTACGACGTCCTGGATCTGATCCTCGACCGCGGCCTCGTCATCGATGTCTTCGTCCGGGTCTCTCTCGTGGGCATCGAGATCCTCAAGATCGACGCCCGCATCGTCGTCGCCAGCGTGGACACCTACCTCCGCTTCGCCGAGGCCTGCAACCGCCTGGACCTCGAGTCCGGCAGCAAGCAGCCCACCCAGCTCACCGACCTCGTCGGCGAGATCACCGAGGGCGGGGCAAGAGGCAAGTCCAAGGGCGCGCTCAGCGGTGCGGTCGAGGCGGTCAAGGATGCCCTGCCCAGCGGTCGTGAGGACGAGGAGGACGAGGACGAGTACGAGGCGGACGGAGAAGGCGAGGAAGCGGAAGTCGAGTACGAGGAGGAGCCGAGGGCGGCCCGGCGGTCGGCCAGACGGGCTTCCCGGCGGGACAGGGAGTGACCATGACCGTCTACGTCTACTCCATCGTCTCGAAGGACCATCCGGTACGTCTGGACGACGTCCACGGCGTCGGCGAACCTCCCGGCTCGCTGCGCACGGTGACGGCCGGCGTGCTGTGCGCGGTCGTCAGTGACGCGCCCGAGGATCTGCGCCCCAGACGCCGCGACGTCCTTGCCCACCAGCAGGTCCAGGAGCACCTCATGGCCGACGGGGCGGTGCTGCCGCTGCGCTTCGGGCTGACGACCGACGACGACGACTCCGTCAGAAGGGCCCTGGAGGACCGGGCCGGGGAATACCAGGAACGGCTGGAGACCCTGGAAGGCTGCGTCGAATACCACCTGCGGGCCACCTGGGAGGAGGACGCGCTGCTGCGACGGATCCTGCTGGAGTCGCCGGAGGCCCGCGAACTCAACGCGCAGATCCGCGCCGGTGCGGGTACCCCCGACATGTCGATCGCGCTCGGCGAACTGGTCGCGCAGGAGGTCCAGGCCCGGCAGCAGGCGCTCGGCGCGGGCATCATCGAGGCGCTGCGCCCCTACGCGACGGAGGAGAGCGTCACCGCCGCCGGAAGCCAGGACTTCGTGAACGCCTCCTTCCTCGTCGACTCGTCCCAGGAGGAGATGTTCCTGGCCACCGAGATCAGCGTCGCCAACCAACTGGGCGAGGAGTGCGAGCTCCGGCTGCGCGGCCCCCTGCCTCCGTACAGCTTCGTCTGAGAGGTACTGCTCATGGGCCTGATCGGTCAGATCCTCACGCTTCCGCTGGCGCCCGTGCGGGGCGTGGGCTGGGTCGTGGACCGGGTGGTGGAGGCCGCCGAGCAGGAGTACTACGACCCCGAACCGGTGGAACGTGAACTCGCCGCGCTGGAGAAGGAACTGCTCGCGGGCCGCATCGACCAGGCGACCTTCGACGCACGCGAGGACGAACTGCTCGACCGGCTGGAAGAGATCGCCGCCTACCGTCGGGGCGACACCGCGAACTGAGCGGAAATCGAGGTGGCCGCGTGACCGATCGCCCTGTCGACCGGCTGAGTTCGTACCCTTCCCGGGCCGTGTCGCCGTACTCCCAGGGTCAGGGTTCCTCCGCGAACCTGGCCGACATTCTCGAACGCGTCCTCGACAAGGGGATCGTCATCGCCGGGGACATCCGGATCAACCTGCTGGACATCGAACTCCTCACCATCAAGCTCCGCTTGATCGTCGCCTCCGTCGACAAGGCCAAGGAGATGGGAATCGACTGGTGGGAGCACGACCCGTCGCTGTCCTCCCGAGCCCACGGCGAAAGCGCGCTGTCCATGGAGAACAGGCGCCTGCGTGCCGAGATCGAGGCACTGAAGGAGGAGCGGGAGCTGCCGCCCGGCGAGGAGGAGAAGGCCGTACGGCCGTCCGGCGAGAAGGAGAAGCCCGTACGGCCGTCCGGCGAGAAGGAGAAGCCCGTACGGCGGCGCAGCGCCCCGCGATCGTCCAAGAGCCGACGCAGCCGCGAGGCGCAGGATGAGTGACCGGGATGACTGACGCCGTCACCTACGCCTACGCCGTGGTCCGCCACGACGCCGCGGGCCTCGACGCGGCCCTGGCCGGTGTCGTCGGTGTGGCCGGGAAGCCGGTCCACCTCGTGCCGCAGGGCACCGGGAGCGATCTCGCGGCCGTCGTGAGCACGGTGCCCGCGCAGGACTTCCAGGAGAGCGCCCTGCGTCGGCATCTGGAGGACCTGGACTGGCTGGAGACGGTGGCCCGCGCCCACCACACCGTGATCGAGATCCTGTCCGCGCACACCACCGTGCTGCCGCTGCGACTGGCCACCGTGTACCTCGACGAGGACCGGGTGCGCGGGGCCCTCCGTGACGACGCGGAGATGTTCACGCGGGCGCTGGACCGGCTGGCCGGGCACATCGAGTGGGGGGTCAAGATCTATGTCGAACCGCGGGCGGAGACGGCCGGCCCCGCCGATCCCGCCGCGGACGACGGCCTCGGCGCCGGGCGGGCCTATCTGCGCGCCCGCCGGGCCCAGCGGCACTCGCGCGACGAGGCCCACCGCGCCGCGAGCCAGGCCGCCGAACGCGTCGAGGAGATAGGTGAGGCGGTGGCCGCCGGACGCGCCCGCCACCGCGTGCAACAGGGAGAACTCGCCTCCGGCGCCGGGGAGAACGTCGTCAACGACGCCTATCTCGTGGCACGGGAGCAGGCGGAGACCTTCCGCACCGAGATCCTGCGGGCCGCCGAGGGCCTGCCCGGCATCCGCGTCGACGTCACCGGGCCCTGGGCCCCGTACTCCTTCGCCGCCCAGCCCGGTACGGAGCCCCGTGCACCGGAGGCACCGGACAAGGCGCCATGAGCGCGGCCGACGGACCGTCGGGGAGCGAGCCCCTCGCACAGCGGCAGGTGGCCCTCATCGATCTGCTCGACCGGCTGCTCAGCGGCGGGGCCGTCCTGACCGGCGATGTCGTGCTGTCGATCGCGGACATCGACCTCGTGCGCATCTCCCTGCGAGCCTTGATCGTTTCAGTGAGCGCGCAGACCCCGTCGCCGTGGCAGAGGCCCACAGGGCCCGGGCCCGAGGACGCGCCGTGAGCGGCCCGGGCGACCGTCCGGCCGATCGCCTCGGCGAGATCGCCGACGCCGCCACGCGGGCGTTCCGGCTGCTGCCCGCCGTACCGGACGACATCACGCCCACGCGAGGCGGCTCCCCGCCGCGTCCCGCCCGCCGTATCACCACCGATCCCGACACCGTGGAACGCGATCTGGTCAGGCTCGTCCTCACCCTGGTGGAACTGCTGCGCCAGCTCATGGAGCGGCAGGCGCTGCACCGCGTCGACCAGGGCGACCTCACCGAGGAGGAGGAAGAGCGGCTGGGAATGACCTTGATGATCCTGCACGACCGCATGACCGAACTCTGCGCCCGCTACGGACTGACCATGGCGGATCTCAACCTCGACCTCGGCCCGCTGGGCACGCTGCTCCCACCCGACCCGTCCGGCTGAACCCACGAGGGTTTCGACTGCCCGCAGCACGGGCACGCGGCGACTGGAACTCGACGGACGTACCGGCGACTGGAACTCGACGGAGGTACTGAGATGGGTGCCGGCGAGAAGGCCAAGGCGAAGGCCGAGCAGGTCGTGGGAAAGGCCGTCCGAAAGGTGGCTCACGCGGTACACAACGACACCGTCGCGGCCAAGGGCGCCGCCCTCCAGACCAGGGGCGCGATGCGGGGCGCGAAGGAGAGGACCAAGGACTCCTTCAAGCACTGACCCGGCCCGCGGCAGGCGTCACCGAAGTGCGGCACCGACGGCCCGCTCCTAGGGTGGACCGCGGGCACGCCGTGCCGTGTCATCGCCGCACCTGCCGCGGTTGCGCACTGTCGGTCGCAATCACCTGCGGGTCGACTGCTGTTGATCCCCGACGAGACGTTCCGCCGATCCCCGACGGGACGATCCGCGCCGGCCCTCACTGCCGCTGGAGAGACCCGACATGCTCTCGAACACCGCCAGGCCCGTCGTCACCGCGACGCTTCCGGTCGTCGCCCAGCACATCGGGGACATCACCCAACGCTTCTACAAGCACATGTTCGCCGAGCACCCCGAACTGCTGGACGGCGTGTTCAACCGGGGCAATCAGGCCCACGGCTCCCAGCAGCAGGCGCTCGCCGGTTCGGTCGCGGCCTTCGCCGGCGGGCTGGTGAAGACACCGGAGCAGTCGCCGGACCACCTGCTCAACCGGATCGCGCACAAGCACGCGTCCCTCGGGATCCGTCCCGACCAGTACCGGATCGTCCACGACAACCTGATGTGGGCCATCGTCGACGTCCTCGGCGACGCGGTCACCCCGGAGGTCGCCGCGGCCTGGGACGAGGTCTACTGGCTGATGGCCAACGCCCTGATCAACCAGGAGCGCGGCCTCTACAGCGCGCGGGGCGTCACGCCGGAGACGGTGTGGCGGAAGTGGGAGGTCGAGAAGAAGATCAAGGAGACGGCCGATGTCGTCACCTTCGTGCTCAAGCGGGTCGACGACCGGCTGGTGACGACCTCGCTCCCGGGCCAGTACGTCACCGTGCTGATGACCATGCCCGACGGGGTGCGCCAGCCGCGCCAGTACAGCCTGACCCGGGCCGACGACGGTGAGCACCGCCAGTTCTCGGTCAAGCGCGTCCACGGCGGCGGCGAACCCGACGGCGAGATGTCCAATTTCCTGCACGACTCGGTCGAGGTGGGCGACGTCCTCACGGTGTCGCTTCCCTACGGCGACGTCGTGCTCGACGACTCGGGACGGCCGGTGGTGTTCGCCACGGCGGGCATCGGGATCAGCCCGATGGCAGGGATGCTCTCGCACCTCGTCCAGGCCGAGTCCCGGCTGCCGATCACCATGCTCCACGCCGACGCCGACGAAGCGTCCTTCGCGCTGCGCCGCCAGGTGGTCAGCGACGTCCTGGAGCTGCCCAGCGCGGAACTGTACGTGTGGTACGACAGCGGAGCGGTCACCAACGAGCCGGTGACCGGGGTGTTCCCGGGACTGATGGACATCGACCAGGTCGAACTCCCCGACGACGCGGTGTACTACATGTGCGGCCCGCTGGCCTTCATGCAGCCCCTGCGCAGCAGGCTCCTCGAACGCGGCGTCCCGCCCCAGGACATCCAGTACGAGGTGTTCGGCCCCGACCTGTGGCAGGCGGACGTCGACTGAGCGTCCGCCGCCGGACCGGCCCTACCAGTCGGTCAGGTCGACCAGGAGGTCGCAGTGCGGGTCGTCCGGTGCGGGCCGCCGGTACTGCTGCTCCCCGACGAGGCCGGCCATCGAGGAGATCAGCGCGGTGGCGGGAGCCTCGGCCAGACGGATGTCGACGCCGATCACGCCGGGCCGGTCCGGACGCTGCACGTACAGACGCAACGCGCCCTCGCCGTGCATCAGGAAACCGATCAGGAAGGGGTTTTCGTCGTCGCCGGGGCCCGACAGGGCGCGTACGACCGTGAGCGCCCTGCCCGCTTCGGGCTCCGGGTCCGGGACGATCTCCTGCGGGCGCAGCCGGATGAGGGTCATGCCCATGACCTCGCCGATGTCACTGCTGCTGTAGAGCTGGAGACCGCTCAGGACGGTACGTAGGAGTCCGGGGACGTAGTACGGGGTCACCGTGTCGTGGGGGATCTCGTACAGCAGGTCCATGCTGTGCCCCTCGTCCCCGGCGCGGACGGCGATGCGCACGGCGCCGGGTGCGGGCAGCACGCCACGCAGACGGCAGTGCTCGGCGACCGGCGCGTTGAGGTAGTCCAGCATCCGCCGGGTGATGTCCGCCTGCTGCTCACGGTCTTCAGGATCTGTCACGGCTGCATCCCTGTGGGGCACTTGTCGTTTGCGGGTCGGGTACATCGACCACTCTGCACGTCTTCGTGCCGGCCGTCGCCCGGTGTCCACGGGCTCGATCGGCCGAGCTCATTCTCGAGGGCGACCAACGGCAACCGTCGACGTCCCTGCTAGACCCAGGTGTCGAGCCACATCCTCGACCGCCAGAAGTCGATCGGGACGGTCTCGGCGGTGTACAGGGGCCAGAAGCAGATGAAGTTCCAGGTGATGAGCAGGACGAGGACGCCTGCGGCCACCATGCCCCGGGTGCGGCGTCTGCCGGTCGTTCCCGGCGGCCCCGGCAGGGCGGCGAGCATTGTCGTCACGGCCAGGCACAGGTACGGCACGAGGACGACGGCGTAGAAGGAGAAGATCGTCCGGTCCTGGTACAGGAACCAGGGGAGATAACCGGCACCCACCGCGCCCAGGACGGCGCCGCACCGCCAGTCGCGGCGCAGCGCCCACCGGTAGAGCAGGTACACGAGCGCGCAGCAGGCCGACCACCACAGCAGCGGTGTGCCCAGGGCAAGGATCGTCCGGGCACAGCCGGCCGTCGTCCGGCAGCCGGTCGTCCCGGGGCTCGGTGAGGTGTAGTGGAACAGCACCGGGCGGCCGAGGACCAGCCAACTCCAGGGATTCGACTCGTATCTGTGGGGGGTGTGCAGTCCCACGTTGAACCGGTAGACGGCGTACTCGTAGTGCCACAGGCTGCGCAGCGGGGCCGGGATCCACGACCAGGTGCCGCCGCGGCCGTCCGCCCAGTGGCGCCCGTATCCGTCGTCGGAAAGGAACCAGCCGCTCCAGGTCGCCAGATACGTCAGGACCGCGACCGGGACGAGAGAAAGCACCGACCGGCCGAGGTCCTTGCGCAGCATCGCGCGCCACGGCCGGCGCGCCCCCGCCACCCGGCGGGCGCCGACGTCCCACAGCAGGGTGAGGACCGCGAACCAGGCGAGGAAGTACAGCCCGTTCCATTTGGTCGAGGCCGCCAGTCCCAGGCAGACCCCGGCCGCGATCCGCCAGGGACGCGCTCCCGTCCCGGCCCGGTCACCGGTGGACGCGTCCGGGCGCACCCGGCCGTCCTCGTCGACCGGCAGTCGTGCCGCCAGCCGGAACCGCGCGTGGTCCCGGTCGACGAGCAGGCATCCGAACGCCGCCAGCGCGAAGAACATGACGACGAGGTCGAGCAGCGCGGCGCGGCTCATCACGAAGTGCAGACCGTCGACCGCCATCAGCGCTCCGGCCAGGCAGCCCAGCGCCGTCGAACGGAACAGACGGCGTCCGACGCGACACAGCATCAGCACCGACAGCGTGCCGAGAGCCGCCGTCATGAAGCGCCAGCCGAACGGGTTCAGGCCGAACAGCCACTCGCCGAGGGCGATCACCCACTTGCCCGTCGGCGGGTGCGCGACGAACGCCCCGGCGTCGGACAGCGGGATCACCTGGGGACGGGCCAGGATCTGCGGGTCGGAGACCGTGCGGTCCGGCCAGCTGCCCTCGTAGCCGAGCCGCAGCAGCGACCAGGCGTCCTTGGCGTAGTACGTCTCGTCGAACACGACCGCCCGCGGGTCGCCCAGACGCCAGAAGCGCAGCAGTCCGGCGAGCAGCGTCACCAGCAGTGGCCCGCCCCAGCCCGACCAGCGGGCCGCCCGGCTCGCCCCTTCCGGGGACAGCCCGAGCATGCGCCACGGACGTGTGCCGGGTTCGGGGAACGGCACCACCAGGCGATCGCGCACGGACGCGTACGGCCGCTCGACGTGCCCGAAGCGGCGCAGCCGCCGCTCCCAGGACTCCGGCCGGACGATCGGCGCCCGGTGCGGCTCGCCGACGCGCGCGGGCGCGTTCTCAGGGATCACGTGGGGAGCTCTCCGGCTGGTGGCGGGCGTGGGGCGAGGGCACCCCATGGGCAGCGGAGGCGGAGCGCGCCGCCGTCGGCATCGGGACCGACTCGGCCGAGGTGACAGGGCGGGGCTGCGGACCCCCGTCCCTGCCCTGGGCGAAGGCGCTCGCCAGGAACACCAGCCCGACGCCGAGCCCTGCCAGCGCCAGCGCGGATCCGGTGGCCAGCCAGGCCGCGCGGGCCCGCCGCCGGGCACGGACGGCACCGTGCAGGCGACGCCGGTGCCGGTCCTCGTAGGGCGTGTCCTCCCGGCTGTCCCGCATCAGGCGCGCCAGCTCCTGCTCGAAGTGATCCATGGCTCCTTCTTCACTTCACCGGCTCGACGGTCGCCTCGGCCAGCAGCCGCCGCAACCGTGCGACGCCGCGTGCCGTCAGCGAACGGGCGGTACCCACCGGGCAGTTCAGGACCTCCGCGACCTGCCGCTCGGGCAGGTCCTGGTAGTAGCGCAGCACCACCGCGGCCCGCTGCCGCGCCGGCAGCAACGCCAACATGGCCTCCAGTTGGGTCCGTTCGTCCACGGCGGCGACCTCGTCCGCCGCCTCGGGCGGGTCGGGCAGCCGGTCCACCGGGTGCTCGCCCCACCAGCGGCGGCGTGCCGACCGGGCCGCGGCACGGGCCAGGACCCTGCGCACATAGGCTTCCGGTGCCTGCCCGGCCACCCTCGGCCAGGCGAACCACAGCTTGACCAGAGCCTCTTGCAGCAGATCCTCCGCCCGGTGCCGGTCCCCGCCGGTGAGCAGCCGGGCCAGGTGCAGCAACGCCGACCACCGGGCCGTCACGAACCGGTCGAACTCCTCGGACCGCGACCGCTCCATCGGCGTCACCCCCTTGCCTTTCGGTCAGCGGCCACATCCGCCGCCGTACGTACTCACACCTTGAAGAAAGACATCGGCCCCCGCTCGGCTATGCACCTGCGTCATGTGGCGTGGCACACACCTGCCGTTCCTGCGGTGCACACGTCCCGACATGCCCTCCCGTTCCACCAGGATGGTTGAGTGGGATCGTGGACAACTCGGAGATCGACCACGACTTGGTGCGCTGCCTGGTGAGGGAACAGCATCCGGACCTCGCGCAGTTGGACCTGTACGCGGTCGACGGCGGCTGGGACAACCAACTGTGGCGTCTCGGAGACGAGTTGGCCGTACGGATGCCCCGCACGGAGCGCGCGCCCTCCCTCCTGCGCAAGGAGCACCGGTGGCTGCCCGCCCTGGCGCCGCGCCTTCCGCTGCCGGTCCCCACCCCCCTGCGGACCGGCGAACCGTCCGCACGCTTCCCACGGCCGTGGACCATCGCGGCCTGGGTTCCCGGCGAGCCCGCGGACCGCGCCCCCATCAGCCACAGCGGGGCGGCCGACACCCTCGCGGACTTCCTCGAGGCGCTGCACACGCCCGCGCCCGCCGACGCTCCGCGCAGTGCGGATCGCGGAGTCCCTCTGGCGACACTCACGGACGGCTTCGGGCGGATGCTCAAGGAGGTCGTATTCCAGGGTGACGCGGCGGACGTCCAGGACCACGTCCGGGACATCTGGGACGAGGCCCTCGCGGCCCCCGACTGGCAGGGCCCACCGGTGTGGCTGCACGGCGACCTGCACCCGGCGAACGTCGTCGTGTCGAACGGCACCCTCTCGGGCGTGCTCGACTTCGGCGACATGTGCGCAGGAGATCCGGCGGTCGATCTCGCGGCCGCGTGGGTGCTCCTTCCCGCGGGCGCGGCAGCACGGTTCTTCGACGCCTACGCACCCGTGGACGAGGCGATGATCCGGCGCGCGCGAGCCCTGGCGGCCGCGAAGAGCCTCTTCCTCGTCCTCATGGGCCAGGCCGGGGACCGGGGTCTGCCCGGCGGCAAGCCGGGCTGGGGTCCCGCGGGCCGGGCGGCGCTCGACCGCGTTCTGGCGTCCGCATAGGGGCGACCGGTCCAGGCCGGTCCCCGCGTCGGCTGTCAGTGGGTGACGGCCGACCGGTCGTCCTCCAGGCGGGTGAGGAAGAACTCCCGGACGTCCTCGGCGAGCAGCTCCGGCACTTCCATCGCGGCGAAGTGGCCGCCGCGCTCGAACTCCGACCAGTGCCTGATGTCGTACAGCCGCTCGGCCAGCGGCCGTACCGGCTGGGTGATGTCGTGGGCGAACACCGCCACGCCGACCGGCACCGGGCACGGCGCGGTGCCCCGTGGCGTGTCACGGTGCAGCCGGGCCGACGAAGCGGCCGTGGCGGTCAGCCAGTACAGCGAGACGTCGGTGAGGACGCGGTCGTCGCTGACCGGCGTGCGCGGGTCGGTCCACTGGGCGAAACGCTCGGCGATCCAGGCCAGTTGGCCGACGGGCGAGTCGGTGAGCGCATAGCCGAGGGTCTGCGGGGTGGTGGCCTGGAGGGCCTGGTAGGGCGGACGGTTCGCCATCAGCTGCCTGATCTTGTTCAGCCTGGCCTCGTCGTCCGCGGACAGTTCGATGCCGGCGTCCGGGTCGGGGCGGGTCGGCAGGTAGTTGACGTGGACTCCGACGACGTGCTCGGGTGCCACCGCGCCGAGCGCCGTGGAGATGCCCGAGCCGAAGTCGCCGCCCTGCGCGCCGTACCGCTCGTAGCCGAGGCGGTGCATGAGCTCGGCCCAGGCCCGTGCGACGTGGCCCACGTCCCAGCCGCGCTCGTGGGTGGGACCCGAGAAGCCGTAGCCCGGGATGGACGGGATCACCAGGTGGAAGTCGCGCGCCAGCGGCTCGATCACATCGAGGAACTCCAGGAACGAGCCGGGCCAGCCGTGCGTGAGGATCAGCGCGAGCGCGTCCGGCTTCGCGGACCGGACGTGGACGAAGTGGATGTTCTGCCCGTCGATCTCGGTGGTGAAGTGCGGGAGCTTGTTGAGCTCGGCCTCGTGCGCCCGCCAGTCGTAACCAGTGCGCCAGTACTCGGCGAGCTCCTTCAACCGCGTCAGCGGGAAGCCGTAGTCCCAGCCGGCGTCGGCGACCTCGTTGGGCCAGCGGGTGCGGGCGAGGCGGTCGTCGAGGTCGTCGAGGTCGGTCTGGGGGACGTCGATGCGGAACGGCTCGATCATGATGGTCACTCCTGAGGATTCGTTTGGAGCCCTAACGTTCGTGACACTAACGAATGTAGAATGTTAGTGACACTAACGCAAGAGGGTGGAGGATCCCCAGTGAGCGCGACACCAGAACCCGCCCCGGCCCGGCTGCGCGCCATCCCCAGTCGCCTGATCGCCGGGGTCGCGGCCGTCGCGGACCGGCTCGTCAACGAGCGTCTGGCCGCCGTGGACGCCCGTAAGTGGCACTTCGCCGTGCTGACCGCGCTCGCCGAGGACGGCGCCGCGAGCCAGGCGGAGCTCAGTCGCCGTACCGGCATCTACCGCAGCGACATGGTCGCCGTCCTCAACGAGCTCGGGGACGCCGCGTACATCCGCCGCGCACCGGACGCGGCGGACCGCCGCCGCAATGTGATCACCCTGACCGCCGAGGGCCGACGCCGCCGGGAGCACCTCGACGCGCTCGTCACGGACGCCCAGCGCGAACTCCTCGCCCCGCTCGACCCCGACCAGCAGGGCGAACTCACCCGTCTGCTCACCGTCCTGACCGAGCATCACCGGCCCGGTCACCCCGACCCCCACGACGCGAAGTGACCCGCTCCCTGCGCGAGCGGTCCGAGCGCTCCGGCCGCTGTCAGAGGCGTGCGCCATGATGAAGGCCGGGGAGTCCGGGCCGGTCCGGCGGGAGGGGGTTGTGGGTGGACATCGACCTGGTACGGGACCTGGCGGTGCCCGAGCGGCGGGACGCGGCGGCGGACGCTTTGGTCGCGCTCGGCGCCGACGGGGTGGCGCGGCTGGTCCGCGAGGTGACGGACGAGGCGTCCCCGGTGGACTGGCGGCAGCTGTCCGCCGTACTGGGACGGCTCGGGCGGCCCGGCTTCGACGGCCTGCTCCAGGGGCTGGTCTCCGCGCCCACCGAGCAGGCCCGCAGACGGCTCGGCTTCGTGTTCACGGCCCTCGGCGAGGCCGCCCTGGCCTGGTACACGGCGGCACTCTCGCATCCCCTGCCGTTCGTACGCGGTGCCGCCGTCCGCGGGATCCAGCGCTGCGGCGAGGGCGCCCGGTCCGCCGCCACCGCGCTGCTGCCGCTGCTCGGCGATCCGGACGACGAGGTGGGCCGGCAGGCGGCGCACGCCCTGGTGCTCCAGGGCGGGCAGATCATCCCGCTGCTCCGGCGCGTCCGGGAGCAGGGTCCGGGGCGGCAGCGGGCGCGGGCGCTGACGGTGCTGGCCGAACTGGGCGGCGAGGCGGCGCTGTCCGACGCCGACCGGGCCGCGATCGAACGGCTGATCCGCGTCAAGCTCCCGGACGACCGGCCCGAGCCGCTGTGGGCCTGCTGGAACCACTGGATCGCCGTGCCGAGCGGGGACCAGGCCGGGATACTGCGGACCCTGGGCCTGACCGAGCCCAGACCCGTGACCTTCGCGCTCGGCAACGACATCGTCGACGCCGACGGCCACGGATGCGACACGGCGGAGTACGACGGCAACGAGCGGGTCTTCGTCACCCCGGAGCTCGACGGCTGGACCTTCGTCCTCGGCGCCTGGTGCGATCCGTGCGGCGAGGAGCGCAGCGAGGACGTCCTGCGCCTGTGCACCCGGCTCAGCGCCCGCTACGGACAGGCCCAGGCCTACTACTACGGCGGACAGGGAGACGGCTCCGCCTGGCTCGTCGCCGAGCGGGGAACGGTGCTTCGGCGCTACTGCGAGACCGGCGAGGGGGACGACGAACTGCTGACCCTCGGTGAGCCACTGCCGTTGGAGCGGGCCCGCCGCGTCGAACTGGGCCTGAGCCCCGAGTGGGACGCCGCGCGGGAGAGACAGGAGGACGAGGACGAATGGCGCTGGGCCGCCCATGACCTGGCACCGGACATCGCCCGTGCGATCGGGGTCAGTCCGCTGGACATCGGCGCCGACACCCCCTCGCGGGGTACCGGTGTCGTCGCGCTGACTCCGTACGGCGCCGCCCGCGGCGTACCGACGGGCGCGTACCGCATCTAGGGCCTGTCGTTCGGATCGGTCCGGCGTCGCCCGGGCAGTCAGGTCGGTCATGGCCGGCCTGATCCAGACGAAAGGCCCAAGACCGCAGCGTCGTTGCCGCCGCAGTCCGTCCCGACGGGCGACGGGCGTCGGGCGACGGGCTACGGACGCCGGGGCCGGGGAGGGCGGGGCGCGTGCGCGGCTCCCGTTCCTCCCCAACCCCGGTACGAGGCGCCGTGCCGGGTCAGGTCAGCGGCACCGTCACCTTACCGGTCCCGGTGGCGCTCGCGCCGCCCGCGATCCGGACGGTGAACGGCCTGTCGCTGCCCTCCGCGGTGACGCTCAGCGTGTCGCCGTCACGCCGGACGCGGAAGGTGGCGGCGGTGGTGCCGTCCAGGTCCGGGACGGTCACGGTGCGCGCGTAGCCGGGCTCGGCGGTCGGGTGGACGAGCAGGGTGACGCCCTCCAGCCAGTCGCCGTCGGGGCGCCGGTCGTCGGCGGACAGCGGCAGGACGGCGCCCTCACGGACGTACAGCGGAAGGCTGTCGTAGCCGTGGCGCTCGGTGCGCCAGACCGGGCCGGTGACGCGCTCGCCGGTGAGCAGGTGCGTCCAGGTGCCCTCGGGCAGATACACCTCGACCTCCCCGTCCTCGGCGAAGACGGGGGCGACCAGCAGGTCGGCGCCGAGCAGATACTGGCGGTCCAGCGGGCGGCAGGCCGGGTCGCCGGGGAACTCCAGCAGCATCGGGCGCATCGAGGGCACGCCGGTGCGGTGGGCCTCGACGCCGACGCCGTACAGGTACGGCATCAGCCGGTGCTTGAGCACGGTGAAGCGGCGGGCGACGTCGACGGCCTCCTCGCCGAACTCCCACGGCACCCGGTAGGAGGAGGAGCCGTGCAGCCGGCTGTGGGAGGAGAGCAGGCCGAAGGCCAGCCAGCGCTTGAACACCGAGGCGTCGGGGGTGCCCTCGAAGCCGCCGATGTCGTGGCTCCAGAAGCCGAAGCCGCTCAGGGAGAGCGACAGCCCGCCGCGCAGGGACTCGGCCATCGCCTCGAAGGAGGACCAGCAGTCGCCGCCCCAGTGCACGGGGTACTGCTGGCCGCCCGCGGTCGCGGAGCGGGCGAACAGCACGGCCTCGCCCTGTCCGCGCTCCTTCTCCAGCAGCTCGAAGACGGTCCTGTTGTACAGCTCCGTGTAGTAGTTGTGCATCCGCTCGGGGTCCGAGCCGTCGTGCCAGACGACATCGGTGGGGATGCGCTCGCCGAAGTCGGTCTTGAAGCAGTCGACGCCCTGGTCCAGCAGCGGCTTGAGCTTCGACTGGAACCAGGCGCAGGCCTCGGGGCTGGTGAAGTCGACCAGGCCCATGCCCGCCTGCCACAGGTCCCACTGCCATACGTCGCCGTTCGCGCGGCGCACCAGGTGGCCCAGCTCGGCGGCCTCGTCGAACAGCGGGGACTTCTGGGCGATGTAGGGGTTGATCCAGGCGCTGATCCGCAGGCCCTTGGCCTTGAGCCGGGCCAGCATCCCCGCGGGGTCGGGGAAGACGTCCGGGTCCCATTCGAAGTCGCACCACTGGTACTCGCGCATCCAGAAGCAGTCGAAGTGGAACACCGACAGGGGGATGCCGCGCTCGGACATGCCGTCGACGAACGACATCACGGTCGCCTCGTCGTAGGAGGTGGTGAAGGAGGTCGTCAGCCACAGGCCGAAGGACCAGGCCGGCGGCAGGGCGGGGCGGCCGGTGAGGCCGGTGTAGCGGGCGAGCACGTCCTTCGGGGTGGGACCCGCGACGACGTAGTACTCCAGGATCTGGTCCTCGACGCTGAACTGGACCTGGCCGACGGACTCCGAGCCGACCTCGAAGGAGACCTTGCCGGGGTGGTTGACGAACACGCCGTAGCCGCGCGAGGAGAGGTAGAACGGGATGTTCTTGTAGGCCTGCTCGCTGCTGGTGCCGCCGTCGGCCTGCCACATGTCGACGACCTGGCCGTTCTTGACGAACGGGGTGAAGCGTTCGCCGAGGCCGTAGACCTGCTCGCCGACGCCGAGGGAGAGCTTGCCCACCATGTGGTGCCCGCCCTGGTCGGTGGTGGCGAAGGCGGCGCCCTTGGTGCCCGCCTGGGTCAGTTCGCGGCCGTCGGCGTCGCGGAAGCTCAGCGTGAAGGGGGAGCTGCGGTCCAGGCGCAGGGTGAGGGGACCGCTGGTCAGCTCGGTGACGCCGTCGACGGTGCGCACCTCGCCCGCGCCGCCCTCGACGCCGGCGACGGTGAACTCGGGGCCGTTGCGGCGTTTGCCGGAGTGGTGGGTGAGCCGGACGCCGATGACGCCCTCGGCGGGGGAGAAGCACTCGGCCGAGATGAGCGGTGCGTTGAGGGTGTCGCCCCTGCGTGTCACCCGTTGCACGGCCGCATGGGTGGTGAAGCGCTTCGCTTCGGTTCGCACGTCGCGTACTTCGGTGGCGTAGGCGATCTGTACGCCATCGCGAATACGCCAGAAGCCATTGGTGAACTTCATGATCTTCCTCAGGGGAGCGGAGGCTGTCGGACCGGGGCACGGGCAACGTCACGACGAATTTGATCGTACACAAAACAAATCCGGCCCACGAGCCTGTCGTGGCGATGCAATGGCTCTGATCAGGCTCGATTACACGAACAAGCGTGGTCTTCACTTCGAGCCATGGAGAGAGACGCGCCACGTGGGGCTAGCGCGAGAGCACGCTCTTGGCGTATTAGTCATCACATCAAACAAACTCGTCCGGCAGCGTTGCCGGACTGCGCGACAGCAAGGGCCGCCACATGTCGAAGCGCTTCAACGCCACTCCCGAGGACAGGTTCACCTTCGGCCTGTGGACCGTCGGCTGGCAGGGACGGGACCCGTTCGGTGACGCGACCCGGCGGGCCCTGGACCCGGTCGA
>NZ_JBVKBD010000020.1:0-130771 GCF_055657365.1 Streptomyces sp. NPDC107559
ACGTCGTCCCGGTCCACGGTCAGGTCATCGGCGAAGTGCCGGTCGCCAGTGGCGTCGGGCACGTACTTCACAGTGACAACGATCCTCAAGCTCACGCCGGCTCTCCTACTGCATCGTCTCTATTTCGGCTGCCTACTTGCAGGCAGCATAGGCGCCCCAAGCGGCCGATCCCGGTCGGGGCGGCCCGCGCTCCGAACGAAATATTACTCGTCAGTACACCCAGTTCGTTCCCGCTAAGCAAGCGCTTTGAACTGTGACCTTCGCAACGCAGCGTAATCGGAAGTCGACGACTTCGCAGGGGCAGGGTGCTGTGATCAGTCACGCAGTGCGTTGAACCGGCCCTGGTGGTAGACGAGCGGACGCCCGGGGCCCGTGGGATCGCCGACGGCGACCTCGGCCAGCACGATGCGATGGTCACCCGCGGGCACCCGGGTGACGACGCGGCACACCAGCCAGGCGGAGACGTCGTCGAGCAGGGGGACGCCCTCGGGGCCCTCGCGCCAGGCGGTCGGCGCACCGAACCGGTCGGCGCCACTGCGCGCGAAGGTGCCGGCCAGCTCCCGCTGGTGCTCGCCGAGTATGTGCACGCCCACATGGGTGACCGTGGAGACGGCCGGCCAGCTGGAGGAGCCGGTACTGATCCCGAAGGAGAGCAGCGGGGGCTCGGCCGACACGGAGGTGAGCGAGGTGGCGGTGAAGCCGACCGGCCCCGCCGCACCACGGGCGGTGATCACGGCGACTCCCGCCGCGTGCCGCCGGAAGACGGAACGCAACAGGTCGGGCGAGGCGAGGCGGGAGGCTGCGAGGTCGGGCGTGGCCGTCATGGAGTTGTCCTTCTGCGGCAGGGGCGTGGGCGTGGGGCCGTGACTGCTCAACAGTCCGGACAGCACGCGCTCGCGGTGCGGGCGAGGTCGATGTGCACCCGCCCGAAGAGAAGGAGTTCCCTAGGCATACGGTCAGGCTGACGATAGGTGCCACGCACAGTCAAGTGCGTACCGGCATGTGGGAGATGTCTCACCGTGTCGCACCGTGCGCCCCCTGCGCCGGGTGCGGGGCCGTCAGACGGCTTCCCCCAGTGCCGCGATGACGTCCGCCTTGCGCGGCTGGCCCGCGGCGCGTCGCACGATCCGCCCGTCCGCGTCCAGGACGAGCACGGTCGGGGTCTTGAGGATGCCGAGTTCGCGTACGAGGTCGAGCCGGGCCTCCGCGTCGATGTCGACGTGGGCCACGCCCGGAACCAGCGCGGCCACCTCGCCGAGGATCCGCCGGGTGGCCCGGCAGGGGGCGCAGAAGGCGCTGGAGAACTGTACGAGCGTGGCCCGTTCGCCGAGTTCCCCGCCCAACCGGTCGGCCCCGAGCCGCTGTCCGTCGCCCTGCCCGCGCACCCGCACTCCCCCGCTCCGCCGCCGACGCGGCACTCCATGGACACCCGCCCTCGCGGGCACCGCCCCGCGCGGCACACGTCCGGGCATCACCCCCACCAGCGTTCGGGGGAGCGCAAAGATTCCCGGGTCCGCGACACGCGGGGTTCGCGCGGGCGTCGGGCTCGCGGCGACCGGGCGCCGCGTTCGCGCCACCTTCCCGGATGGCGCGTTCGGGTACCGCCTGGGCCACGAGTTGTACCTGCTCACCCGGCGCGTCACGGTGCGCGTGAAGTAAAGGCGGGTTAAAAGCGCAGGTGGATCATGGGGCCGACGTGACGAGGATCTCGCCGCACCCGGGCACCAGGACTGGCTCCCCGGCCGTTATTCGGGCACGATCTGCGGGATGCCGTAAACCTACGGCTGCGTAAGTTTCCGGCTGGGAGATCCCTTCCCAGACAGAATAAGGAAGGGCCCACCCCGTCCATGGCTGAACTGGTCTACCGCCCCGTCGTCGGTCTCGCGCGCACGCTGTTCAAGGTGTGGGACCTCAAGATCGACTGCAAGGGGTCGGAGAACATCCCACGTTCGGGCGGCGCCGTACTGGTGAGCAATCACATCAGCTATCTGGACTTCATCTTCGACGGTCTGGCCGCTCTGCCGCAGAAACGTCTCGTTCGTTTCATGGCGAAGGAGTCCGTCTTCCGGCACAAGGTGTCCGGTCCGCTGATGCGCGGCATGAAGCACATTCCCGTGGACCGCGAACAGGGCGACGCGGCGTACGCGCACGCCCTGGAGTCGCTGAAGTCCGGTGAGATCGTGGGGGTCTTCCCGGAGGCCACCATCTCACAGTCTTTCACGCTGAAGAGCTTCAAGTCGGGTGCCGCGCGGCTGGCCCAGGAGGCGGGCGTCCCGCTGATCCCGATGGCGGTGTGGGGTACGCAGCGGCTGTGGACCAAGGGGCACCAGCGCAACTTCAAGCGCAGCCACACCCCGATCACCATCCGTGTCGGCGAGCCGGTGGAGGCCCCCCGCGACCAGTACGCGGGCGCCATCACGCGCCGACTGCGCGAGCGCGTCCAGGAGTTGCTGGAGGCCGCACAGCGCGCCTATCCCGTACGCCCCAAGGGCGCGGACGACACCTGGTGGATGCCGGCCCACCTCGGCGGCACGGCGCCCACTCCGGAAGAGGTGCGGGCCGCAGAGGCGCGCTGACGCCGCCGTGCGCCCGGCCGGTCCGGGCGCAACGTGCCGGTACGACCGGCCTGCCGGGCCGGCCCGCCGCCATCGGCCGGAGCGCCGACGCCGGCGGGCCGCAGGGCGCTCACCCGCCCATACGTCAGCCCGTCCGTCCGTCCGTCAGCCCACGTGCCGGATCGTGATGCGGGCGCCGGGGCTGAACTTCTCCAGCAGTTCGGCGAGTTCGGTCGCGGCCGCCTCGACGTCGGACAGCGGCATCGGGGCCATCCCCTCCAGCAGGAAGATGCCCGAGGTGGTGGTCTCGGTGAGCCGGGTGCGCGGGCCCTGGCGCCAGTTCCAGCGACGGCACGTCACCCCCGCCTCGTCACGCCACACCACTTCGCCGGCGTCGGGGTGCTCCACGCTCTCCTCGCCGCCCGCGACGGTCGCGAAGTCCTCGTCACCGGTGGCGCGCACCAGGCTCATACCGCCCTGGATGCGGTCGATGTCCTCTCCCCCGACGGGGATGAGGTGGGCGACGCTCACGGCGTTGTAGAGGTCGACGAACAGGTTGACGCGCGGCAGACCCGCGTCCGTCAGCGCCCGCCTGGCCAGCGCCTCGGCCGAGTTGCGGGTACGCGACGGCTTCGAGCCGAACGCGGTGTACACCTCCCGCCAGGCCGCCATGTGCGGGTCCTCGTGCGGAGCGCGGCCGTCCAGCCGGGCCGCGAGCCGGCGGGCCGCGTCGTCGAGGACCGCCGCACCGGCGTCCGTACCGGGCCCGTTGACAAGGCCGTGCGCCTCGACGGCGACACAGGTGAACCCGGGCGCGAGGGTGCGCACGTCGTCGGACACGATCAGGGAGAGGGTCATCGCCTGCCTCAGAGTGCGGTGGGAAGCGTCTTCCAGAGGTGCGGCCGGTCGGAGGCTGCCTCGAGCGCACCGAGCACGGCCGGGTGAGGTTCAGAGTACAGGACCGGATAGTCCAACTCATTGGACTGCGGATCGGCGACGAAGGCCAGCCGCTCGCCGTCGAGGGAGAACCGGGCGTCCACGCCCGGCTTGTTGCCGCGCGGGTCCTGCCGGTGCCAGGAGCCGTGGAACCGCACGGCGACCAGTCCGTGCACGACATGGCCGCCGCCGTCGTCGTCCGTCAGCCGCTGGTAGGCGAACCCGGTGGGAATGTCCTCGGCACGCAGCAGCGCGGCCAGCGCATGGGCCTTGGCGTAGCAGATCCCGGTGCGCTTCTCCAGGACGTCGGAGGCGCGCCAGGTGACGCGCGGATCGCCGGAGTCCTGGGAGTGCGGAATGGTGTCGCGCACGAACTCGTACGCCGCCCGCGCATAGGCATACGAGTCGACCGCCCCCTCGGCGAGCCGGGCGGCCGTCTCCCGCACGCGCGGATGGTGGTGGTCGACGACCTCGTCAGCCGCCAGGTAGGCGGACAGATCTGGGGTGTTCTGGATCAGCTCCATGAGTGCAGAGCATAGAAATGCGGTCACCCGAGAGTCAATGACTTTTCAGGTGACCGCATATCTATGCATCTCTGCAGGCGTCGCTGCGCACATCACTGCGCACATCGCTGCACGCGTAGCTAGCGCGCCATCTCCTCCTTGAGCGCCGCGACGAACGCGTCCACGTCCTCCTCGGTCGTGTCGAACGCGCACATCCAGCGCACGTCGCCGGCCGCCTCGTCCCAGAAGTAGAAGCGGAAGCGCTTCTGGAGGCGCTCGCTCACGTCGTGCGGCAGCCGCGCGAAGACACCGTTGGCCTGCACCGGGTGGAGGATCTCCACCCCGTGCACGGCACGCACGCCCTCGGCCAGTCGCGTGGCCATCTCGTTGGCGTGGCGGGCGTTGCGCAGCCACAGGTCCTTGGCGAGCAGGGCTTCCAGCTGCACCGACACGAAGCGCATCTTCGAGGCGAGCTGCATGGACAGCTTGCGCAGGTGCTTCATGCTGCGGACGGCGTCCTGGTTGATGACGACGACCGCCTCCCCGAACAGGGCGCCGTTCTTCGTGCCGCCCAGGGAGAGGATGTCGACGCCGACCGCGTTGGTGAACGCGCGCATGGGCATGTCGAGCGACGCGGCCGCGTTGGCTATCCGGGAGCCGTCCAGGTGCACCTTCATGCCGTGCGCGTGGGCGTGGTCACAGATCGCGCGGATCTCGTCCGGCGTGTAGAGGGTGCCCAGCTCGGTGCTCTGGGTGATCGAGACGACCTGGGGCATCGCCCGGTGCTCGTCGTCCCAGCCGTACGCCTGCCGGTCGATCAGCTCGGGCGTGAGCTTGCCGTCCGGCGTCGGCACGGTGAGCAGCTTGAGGCCGCCCATCCGCTCCGGGGCGCCGCCCTCGTCGACGTTGATGTGGGCGCTCTCGGCACAGATGACCGCGCCCCACCGGTCGGTGACCGCCTGGAGTGCGACGACGTTCGCGCCGGTGCCGTTGAAGACGGGGAACGCCTCCGCCGTGGGCCCGAAGTGGCTGCGGACGATCCGCTGGAGGTTCTCCGTGTAGTCGTCCTCGCCGTACGCGACCTGGTGACCGCCGTTGGCCAGAGCCAGGGCGGCCATCACCTCCGGGTGGGCCCCGGCGTAGTTGTCGCTGGCGAATCCGCGGATCTGCGGGTCGTGGTGGCGGCGCGCGTCGGTCTTCGGAGGGTTCACGGCTTCTCGGTGAGCCACAGACGGTTTCCGTTCACTTCTGCGGCGGGCCGGTTCCAGACGTCGACGATGGCCTCGGCCAGGTCCTTGACGTCCGTGAAGCCCGCGAACTTCGCGTTGGGTCGCTCGGCGCGCATCGCGTCGTGCACCAGCGCCTTCACGACAAGGATGGCAGCCGCGGACGTCGGCCCCTCCTCGCCGCCCGCCTTGCGGAAGTAGTCGGCCAGGGCCAGCGTCCAGGCCTCGGCGGCCGCCTTGGCGGCGGCGTAGGCGGCGTTGCCCGCGGTGGGCTTGCTCGCGCCCGACGCGCTGATCAGCACGTACCGGCCGCGCTCGCTGCGCTGGAGCGCCTCATGGAAGGCGAGGGAGGTGTGCTGCACGGTCTTGACGAGCAGCAGCTCCAGGAAGTCCCAGTCGTCGAGGCTGGTCTTGGTGAAGGTCTCACTGCCGCGCCAGCCGCCGACGAGGTGGACCACGCCGTCGACGCGGCCGAAGTCCTTCTCGACGTGCCGGGCCCAGTCGCGGGTCGAGTCGACGTCCAGCAGGTCGACCGTCTCCCCGACGACGGTGGCCCCGCCGTGACCGTAGCGGGCCTCGTCCACGGCCGCCGCCAGGCGCTCGGGATCGTTGTCGGCGCCGACGACGGTCGCGCCCGCGTCGGCGAGACGGATCATCGCCGCACGTCCGGCGGGTCCGCCCGCGCCGGCCACCGCGATCACAGCACCACTGAGAGCACCGTTCCCCACCATGTTCTTCGCCTCCTGAGCAGTGTTCTCGGTGCCGCGCTCGCTCACGCGGCGATCCGCTCGGCGCTGTCCGCCGTGATGCCCCGGGTCGAGGCGATCACGTTCTTGAGCTTCTTGGACAGGGCCTCATAGAACATGCTCAGCGGAAACTCGTCCGGAAGCACGTCGTCCACGAGTCGGCGCGGCGGCTGGGACAGGTCCAGGGCGTCCGGGCCCTTGGCCCACGTGGAGCCCGGGTGCGGGGCGAGGTATCCGGAGACCAGCTCGTACCCGGCGAACCAGTGCACCAGCTTGGGGCGGTCGATCCCGTCGCGGTACAGCTGCTCGATGTCGGCGCACAGCTGGTTGGTGACCTGCGGGGCGCGCTGCCAGTCGATGTGCAGCTTGTTGTCGGTCCAGCGCACGACGTCGTGCTTGTGGAGGTAGGCGAACAGCAGCTGGCCGCCCAGACCGTCGTAGTTGCGCACCCGGTCACCGGTGACCGGGAAGCGGAACATCCGGTCGAACAGCACCGCGTACTGCACGTCCCGGGCCTGCGGGACGCCGTCGGCCTCCAGCTTCACGGCCTCCTTGAAGGCGGTGAGGTCGCAGCGCAGCTCCTCCAGGCCGTACATCCAGAACGGCTGGCGCTGCTTGATCATGAACGGGTCGAACGGCAGGTCGCCGTGGCTGTGGGTGCGGTCGTGGACCATGTCCCACAGGACGAAGGCCTCTTCGCAGCGCTTCTGGTCGTGGACCATGGCGGCGATGTCCTCGGGCAGCTCCAGGCCCAGGACGTCGACGGCGGCGTCGGTGACGCGACGGAAGCGGGCCGCCTCGCGGTCGCAGAAGATGCCACCCCAGGTGAATCGTTCCGGCGCCTCGCGGACGGCGATGGTCTCCGGGAAGAGCACGGCGGAGTTGGTGTCGTAGCCGGCCGTGAAGTCCTCGAAGGTGATCCCGCAGAACAGCGGGTTGTCGTAGCGAGTGCGCTCCAGCTCGGCCAGCCAGTCCGGCCAGACCATGCGCAGGACGACGGCCTCGAGGTTGCGGTCGGGGTTGCCGTTCTGGGTGTACATCGGGAAGACGACCAGGTGCTGGAGGCCGTCCTCGCGCCGCGCGGCGGGCTGGAAGGCCAGCAGCGAGTCGAGGAAGTCCGGCACCCCGAAGCCGCCGTCGGCCCAGCGGCGCAGGTCCTTGACGAGGGCCTCGTGGTACGCGACGTCGTGCGGGAGCAGCGGCGAGAGTTCCTCGACGGCGTCGGCGACACGCCCGACGGCGAGTTCGGCCTCGTCCTTGCCGGGCGCGCCCTCGGCGTCGAAGTCGATCGAACCGTCCTTCGACTGCCATGGCCGGATCTGCTCCACGGCATCCTTGAGCACGGGCCACGCCGGGTGCTCGACCACCCTGCTCACGGGAGGAACCCGCTCCTCCGAACCCACCTGCACAAGAATTTCCGGCATTTCCCATCCTCCACGGGAGAACATCACGTAAGGAGACCGTATACATACGAGGTTCCCCCCAGCAAGTGGATCCTCGGGAAATTATTCTGCGTAGTCCGCACGTCACCGCACTTTTTCCTGTGTGACACCGGAACGGCCCACGCTTCCGCTACCCACTCGGACACGGCGCACACCCGGCACCGGGAACCGGATCCGGCCACCCCGCGGAACCCGATCCACCGGCGGCTCGCCCACCACGGGGGCCGTCCCGGCGCCACGGACCGGCTCGGACGCCGACGCCACACCAATGCCCTGCGTACGAGCGGGTCCATCGCGCGGCCTGACCACTAGGCTGCGGCTCTGCCGCGTGGACAGTGCCGTCCGCTCCGTCCGCCTCTGCTCCGCGCGCGCGCCGAGCCGCCGTCGACGGAAGCGAGTTGAACCTTGAACTTCCTTACCATCGGTCATCGCGGGGTCATGGGTGTCGAGCCCGAGAACACCCTTCGTTCCTTCGTCGCAGCCCAGCAGGCGGGGCTGGACGTCATCGAACTCGATCTGCATCTGAGCAAGGACGGCGCCCTCGTCGTCATGCACGACGCCGACGTGGACCGCACGACCGACGGTTGCGGCCCGATCGCCGAGATGACCCTCGCGGAACTGCGCGGCCTGGACGCGGGCCGCGGAGAGCAGGTCCCGGTCTTCGAGGAGGTGCTGGACGCGGTACGCACACCGCTCCAGGCCGAGATCAAGGACGTGGCGGCCGCCCGGGCCCTGGCCGAGGTCATGACCAGGCTCGATCTGCTGGGGCGCGTGGAGGTGTCCTCGTTCCACGACGAGGCGATCACGGAGATCGCCCGGCTGGTGCCCGGCGTCCGCACCGCGCTCGTCGGCAGCCGGTACGACGTCGACATCGTCCGGCGGGCCGTCGACGCCGGGGCCTCGACGCTCTGCCTCAACATCCGCCGCCTCACCCTGGAGATCGTGGAGCGGGCCCGGGAGGCGGACCTGAGGATCATCGGCTGGGTGGTGAACACCCAGGACCACCTACGGCTGGTACGCGCCCTCCAGCTGGACGGCGCGACCACCGACTACCCGGACATCAAGCGCACGGGCCGCTTCACCGCCTGACGGCAGGAGCGGCCGGGGCGGCGGTGCGGCGCGGCCGGGCGCGCCGCACGACAGCCGGCCGCCCGCGCACACGAGGCGGGTCAGGCAGTCAGCTCCTTGACCAGCAGCTCGAACTCCAGGTCGTCGCGCTGCGGGATGCCGAAACGCTCGTCGCCGTACGGGAACGGGGTCATCCGGCCCGTACGGCGGTAGCCGCGGCGCTCGTACCAGGCGATCAGGTCCTCGCGCACCGAGATGACGGTCATGTGCATCTCCGCGACACCCCAGGTCTCGCGGGCCAGCCGCTCGGCCTCCGCGATGACGGTCTTGCCGAGGCCGCCGCCCTGCCGGGTGGGGCTGACCGCGAACATGCCGAAGTAGGCGTAGGCACCGCGGTGCTCGATCTGGCAGCAGGCCAGCAGCTCACCGTCGCGCTCGGCCGCCAGCACCCGGCTGTCGGGCGACGTGATGACCGCCAGCACGCCTTCCGGGTCGGTCCGCTGACCTTCGAGGATGTCCGCCTCGGTGGTCCAGCCGGCCCGGCTGGCGTCCCCTCGGTACGCGGACTGCACGAGCTCGACCAGCGCGTCGACGTCGGCTGCGGTGGCGTCGCGGAAGGTCGGTCCGGTGGTGGCGACGGTGTCCATGGGCGGGTCTCTCCGATCTGTGGCGCGGCTCGGCAGGGACGAGGGTAGCCCGCCGGTAGGCTCCGGCTGCATGGTGCATGTACTGAGCAGCCGGACCCTCCTGTGCCCCACCGACCCCGACGCCTCGCGCGCCTTCTACGGCGAGCGGCTGGGCCTGGCCGTCTACCGCGAGTTCGGCACCGGTCCCGAGCGCGGCACCGTCTACTTCCTCGGTGGCGGCTTCCTGGAGCTCTCCGGGCGCGCGGAGACCGCGGCGTCCCCTCCCCTGCGGCTGTGGCTCCAGGTCGCGGACGTGGCCGCGGCACACGCCGAGCTGCTGGCCCGCGGCGTCGAGATCGTACGTCCGCCGCGGACGGAGCCGTGGGGACTGGTCGAGATGTGGATCGTTGACCCGGACGGCACCCGGATCGTGCTGGTGGAGGTACCGGCCGAGCATCCGCTGCGCTACCGGCCGGGCATCTAGAGCCCGCCCGGGGCGGCAGACCCGGCGACCACCCCGGTGCCACACCACGGTGCCGGGTCCGGCACCGGTGCGGCCGCCGGGGCGTGGCACCGAGTGCCGGATGGCCGGTGGCGGGAGGCGGGACTAGCGTGCTGAAGGGGCCCCCATCGGAAGGAACGCCATGAAGCTCGACAAGCCGGTGCCCGGCGGGCCCTGCTGGACCGAACTGGGGACCAGCGATCTGGAGGGCGCGAAGCGGTTCTACGCGCAGGTGTTCGGCTGGCGGCCGGAGACGGATCCGCGGCCGGAGGCGGGCGGATACACGATCGCTCACCTGGGAGACGCGGCCGTCGCCGCCCTCTCACCCCTGTACCAGGAGTCGCAGCCCGTCGCGTGGAACGTGTCGTTCGCCGTGACGGACGCCGACGTCGCCGCGCGGCTGCTGACGGAGGCGGGCGGAAAGGTCCTGGTCGGACCGATGGAGGTGTTCGACGCGGGCCGTTTCACGGTGGCCCTGGATCCGGGCGGCGCGGCCTTCCAGCTGTGGCAGGCAGGGACGTTCCCTGGCGCGGGGATGTTCAACACGCCCGGCTCGCTCGGCTGGGTGGAGTTGCTGACCCGTTCGCCGGAGCGCGCCGAGACCTTCTACACGACGCTGTTCGGCTGGACCGTGAACGCCTCCGAGCACTACACGCAGTGGGGCGTCCACGGCGCCGACTTCGGCGGCATGATCGCGATGGACGACAAGTTCCCGCCCGAGGTGCCGCCGCACTGGCTGCCGTACTTCGCGGTGGAGGACGTGGACGCGACGGCGGCGACCACGACGGCCGGCGACGGCAGCGTGCTCATGGAGCCCACCACCATGGCGGGAGGACGACGGCTCGCGGTACTGCGCGATCCGCAGGGCGCGGTCTTCGGGGTCTACTCGGCAGGGGCCGAGGGCTGAGCGCCGAGGACTGGGAGCCGAAGGCTGAGAGCCGGGGACTGAGCACGCCCCACGACGCGAACCCTCGAATCGGCTGCCGCGCGGACGGCCGAGCCCGCCGGAGCGGCTGAGGCGGGGCGCCTGCGGGCGGGCTGCGGGCAGGCTGCCCGTCAGGCCCGCAGCGCGCCCATGTGGCCCTCCAGCCGGCCCAGCAACTCGGCGAGGAGCGCGGACAGTTCACCCTGGCTCGGCGGGTCCAGCACCTCCAGCACGGCAGACTCGTAGGCCAGTTGCTCGGGCAGGATCGCGTCGACGAGATCGCGGCCGGCATCCGTGAGACGGACGTGGGCGACGCGGCGGTCCCGGGTGTCGCCGCGACGCTCCACCAGGCCGCGTTCGGTGAGCTGCTTGAGGCGTTTGGTCACCGCGGCGCCCGAGGAGAAGGTCTCGCGGGCCACTTCGCTGGGGGTCAGTTCGTGTCCCGTGCGGCGCAGCGCGCCGAGCAGATCGAACTCGGGGCGGCTGAGACCGGCCCGGCGCAGCGGGGCGTCCTCGGCCTGTTGCAGAAGCGCGGCGCAGCGGTTGACCCGGCCGATGATCTCCATGGGCCCGGTGTCGAGTTCGGGGTGCACGCTCTGCCACTGCCCCACCACGGCGGCGACCGTGTCCCCGCGCGGTGCCCCGCCGGCCCCGGCCGCGCCGGCCCCTTCCGTCGGTCTTCCCTGCGTCGGCGTCATGACCGTACGTCCTCCGCTCTGCCGCTCGTGCGCCGGTCCAGGAGCAGTCCCTGGCGCCGTACCGTAGCCGCGAGCGTACGGTGTCCGCTCTGCTCGGCGAGCACGACCCGCTCCATGGGGAGTGCGCGCTGCCACCACTCACCGGCGGCCGCGTCCGCGGTGGCCCGCAGGTCGACCAGGGCACCGGCCAGCACACGCCGGGCGGACTCCAGTGCGCCGGGGGCGACGCGCGGCTCGGCCGACAGCCGGGCGGCGCGCTCCCGGGCGAGCTCCGAGGCGGCCAGCGCCTGTTCGAGGCGGTCGCCCGAACGCCGGTTGGTGACGGCGATCGCGGCGACGAGACCGACCAGCGCGCCGATCAGGGTGTCCAGGACCCGTTCGGTGATCAGCTCGCCCGCGTCCTGCGTCCGGGCGAATTCGGTGATGAGCAGCGCCATCGGGGTGACGCAGATGCTGCCGAGCCAGTAGTTCCGGCTGATCAGCGCCTCCGCGCCGAAGTTCAGGGCGAGGCAGCACAGGACGAGCGCCGCCTGGTGGAGGTGGGCCAGCGGGACCAGCGCGGCGAAGACGAGCACCCCGACGAGGTTGCCGACCACGCGCTGGACGCCGCGGCTCCAGGTGAGGGTGAGGTTGGCCTGGTAGAGGGAGGCCGCGGTGACCAGGGCCCAGTAGGGGCGGCCGACCCCGAGGGCGAGGGAGGCGTATCCGGCGAGGGCGCAGCCGACGGCGGTACGGACGGCGAGCGGGGTGAGCGGGCCGAGCCTGGTCCACAACGGCCGGTTCGCGGCGCCGAGTTCGGCTTCGACGCCGAGGAGTTCGTCGGCGGTCGCGGCCGGCTCGTCGACCTGCGGCACAGGGCCGCGTCCGCGCAGGGCGCGCGCCCACGCACGCAGCCGCTCGGGATCCGCGTCGCCGGGAGCGGCGAGCGCGACCTCGGCACGGACCACGAGCCGTTCGAGCGCGCGCCGGGACCCGGAGCGGGCGCCGGCGGCGAGCAGGGTCTGCCAGGCGGCGTGCACGGCGGCGGCCGTCGCGGCCCGGGCCCGCGACAGACCGGCACCCGCAGCCGCCCCCGCGCCTTCGGTCGCACCGCCCGCCACGCCTGGCTGCGCCGTGCCGCCGGCCGCGACGGCGTACGCGGCCGCGGCTTCGAGGGCCTGGGCGGTGGCCCGTCGCTCCGGGCCGTGCGGGCGTACGAGCCCGGGAGCCATGCCGACGATCCAGGCCCAGGCGCCCGCCGCCAGGGCCAGGGCGAGGTGGCCGGGGACCTGGCCGAGGGACTGCGGGGCGAAGAGGGAGGCGGAGCTGATGAAGGTGAGGACCACGTTGCCGGGCGGTCCGACCCGGCTCGCGTCGCACAGCACCTTCTGTACGGCGGCCAGCAGCGCGCCGACGGTGACGAGGACGACGGCGTTCGCGGTCAGCGAGGCGGCGAGCAGCGAGACGGCGAGGCCGCCGGTCATGCCGAGCACCACCAGGGCCAGGACACGGCCGCGGGCCGCGTACGGACGGTTGTGGGCGTACAGCGCGCACAGGGACCCGGCCATCGTGTACATGGCCAGGTCGAGGCGGCCGAGCGCCAGCAGGGCGAGGTTGGGCGGGGCGACCGCGGCGACCGCGCTGAGGGCGGGCTTGAACCAGATCTCGGAGGGCCGGCCCAGGCGCAGCACACCGGCCAGCGGGAGACGCCGGGGGCGCGGGGTGGCGGGGGTGGGGGTCGCACTGCTCATACCGACAAGATTAGCATGTGTTTTACCTGTAAATAATTCCCGTCACCCGGTCGACACCTGGGGTGACCTGCCATGCTCCGCCGAGTGCTCCCCGTGTACACCCTTGCGCTCGCTTGCGCTCCGCCCGACCTGGGCATCCCTTGACCGACCGTCCAGGACCGCCGAGCGGGGAGGCGCGTGTGCATGGACCGGCGTCACCCGGATGGCTGCTGGTCGCGCTCTGCGCGGCGACCGGGGCCTACTGCCTGCTGCGGATGCGCAGCAAGGTCGAGGAGCAGCGCCGGGCCGCGGGCGGCGAGGCGCTCATGGGCTTCGGCATGGCCGTGATGGCCGTGCCGGCGGCCGTGTTCACCCCGCCGTCCTGGGCCTGGCCCGCCTACGCGGTCGTGTTCGGCGCGGCGGGGGTGCGCGCCCTGTGGGCGGCGCGGGCCGACGCACACCATCTGCACCATCTGGTCGGCACGGCGGCCATGGTGTACATGGCGGTCGTGATGGCGGCCGCCCCGGACCGCCACCACGGTCACGGCAATTCCGGACTGCCGGTGGTGACAGGGGTGCTGCTGCTCTACTTCGCGGGATACGTGCTGCTGTCCGGCACCCGGCTGCTGCCCGCCGCGGGCGGCACCGTCGGCGGAGGGTGGGGCGACCGGCCGGAGTTGGCGCGGGCGTGCCGGCTGTCGATGGGGATCGGCATGGTGGCGATGCTGCTGACACTGTGAGCGCCGGGCCTTCTACCTGCTGATCAGCCGCGTTGACCTGCGAGACTCAAGAGTGGGCATAGCAGAAGCTCGATGGAGATCGCAGAAGTTAGCGGACGCTTGCATTGATCATCTCCCATCCCTCTCCCATTTCCCGCCCTCCGTGAACAACGGAGCGGGCTGACTGCGTAAATAGAGGAACCGGACCCGGGGTCGTTTTGCTCACCTTGGGGGTAGCGGTCGACTCCGGGTCCGGCTCCCTGGACAACGAATGCCCTGGGCCGCACAGCACGGACACAAGGTCACCCGTTCGAGCGGGTGCCTGCCGCGTAGCGACTAGCACCCACTCAGGCCCACCGCGCCGACCGTGGGGTAGACGGCCGGCGCGGTGAACCCATCGATGCTGCGGCGTTCAGGTATCCGCAGCACCGAAGCTTTCGAACAACATTCGAACAGCGACCCTACGCGCTCCGCTCGGGCATATGCCAGTGCGCCGCAGCATGCGGGGGTATCGCCTCCTCTACGCGGCAGGCCGGTCCGACCATCGCGCGAGTTTCATGATCGAAAGATGCCGCAAAACTGCTGCTGACTTATGATCATGGTCGGTAAACCGTTGACCAGGTGCCAGCCCCCGACCACCCCCAGTGGGTCCTCGACGCCCGCCGGGCCGTCGGCGACCGCATCCGTGTCCGACGGCTGCACATGAACATGACGCAGGAGTCCCTCGCCTACACGACCGGCGTCGACCGGTCCACGGTGCAGAGGATGGAAGCCGGCCACGAGATGAAGCTGTCGCACCTGCTCCTCGTGGCTGAGGCCCTGAGGGTGCACGTAACCGACCTCCTTCACAGGTGACGCGTCCGACCGGCCAATTTAACGATCGTTCTGCTGGCGAAGATTCAACATGTGTGACAGCGGAAACGGAAGCTTCACGCCTCAATCATCTCCACAGTCTCCATACATTCACCGCATTGACAAATACCCCGCCGTGAGGCGTTGGCCATGGCTTTCCTGTGAGACAGCAAGCAACGGCTTGCCTTGCCCGGCAGGCAGGAGATCAGGACCCTCGGGGTTCGACGGCGGCGAGCGCACGGTAGGCCTCGTCGCATAGGTCGCGGTGCGCCCGCCATAGACGGCCGGCCTCCTCGCAGCGGGCGCCGTCTACGGACCGGCAGTCATCGCAGCTGGCGGTGTGCCGCTTGTACGTGGCCCAGGCGCACTGAAGGGGGCTCAGCCTGGCGAGTCGGGATGGGTCCGCGGCTGGGGGGTCGGGTCTACCCTCGTCCATGTCGACGCTCCGATCGTCGGCCGCCTCCGGGATGCGTGGCCCGTGTCCCGGGGGCTCATTGCTCGCGGTCTACCGCGGTCTACTGCACTGTACTGCGGTCGCGCGGTGTACTGCGGCTACCTACGGTCAACTGCGTGAGCATTGATCTTGACCGGACCCGGCCGGTATGGAGGCAGATCGCGGCCGTCATCGTCGGCCGCATCGAAGACGGCACCTACCCCGCAGGGGCGCGCGTCCCTTCGGTGGTTGAGCTGGCCGCGGAGTTCGAGGTCGCTGCCAGCACTGCGCAGAAGGTGCTGCGCCATCTCAAGGCAGAGGGTTTGGTGCGCAGCGAGGTCGGGCTCGGAACGTTCGTCGAGCCGCGTTCATAGCTCACTGTCCGAGCGGGCCACTACGCTGATCGCCATGTCCTCCACTCCCCCGCCACCGGGCCCGGTGCGGTCTGCCGCGGACGTGAATGAGGAGATCCGCGCCCTGGTCGTGGCGTGCGGCGGCTGGCTGTACGGGGAGACGCGGCTGCGGTACGAAGTGCTGCGCGACGAGTGGACCGTGGCGACGGCAGCCGAGCGCGGGGGCATCGTCGAGGCTGCCTAGACAGCAGCGAGCCCCGCCCGGTGCATCACGCCGGGCGGGGCTTCAGCAGCATCCCCGACTTGATCGTTGGATGCTTGTTCGGATCAGACTACTGGCCGCCGCTGACAACGGCGGCCGTGAAGGCCCCCGTCCGCCACGCCAACCCCGCGGAGTAGCTCAGGTCTCGTCCGGCCAGCTGCGCACGACCCGCTGCTCCGCCTCGTCGACGAGGGTGATGCGGGCGCCGTCGACGCTGCCGTGCTCGCCGATCCAGCCGACGAACTTCCGCTCAGCTGTCGGCAGGCTGTTCCAGTGCCCGTGCATGATCGGACGGTCGCCCGTGTACAGGGTGACGCGGTAGCGGCCGGCTGCGTCAACGCGCATGGGGTGCCCCTGGGTAGTGGCGAGTAGGCAGGGGGCGCACCGGTCGATCCAGCAGAGTCCGCGGCCGGGTATCCGCGTGACGCCAGCCATGGTGGCGGGGGCGCCGCACAGCATGCACCGTCGTTGCTTGGCGTGGCGCTGCCTGCCGCTGCCGCGGGTGGGTGCCCAGGCCGGGGCGGGGTCGAGTGTGGCCGGGTCGACGGTGAGGCGTTCGAGCAGGTCGGGTACGTCCATGACTCCTCCTCTGCCCGCGGGTGCTGCTGGAAGCGTACCGCCGTAATATCGAACATGTGAACGACCGCGCCGCCTCCCGCCTCGACCTCCTGCACTTCCTCGCCCGCGTCCAGGAAGCCGACCTCGAGCGCACCCGCCGCTGGATCGCAGACGAGGAGCGTCGCGAGCAGGAGCGGCAGCGCGGCGCCGCAGCCCGGCCGCCGGATCCGGACTGGCTCATCGAGGAGAGCATCGGGGTGGGGACCGCAGCCGTGTACGTGCATGTCGGCGGTTGCCATATGGCGGGCAAGCGCAGCCGCGGCGCAGCGCGGGATCAGGCACTGCGAGCCCTCGCCGACGGAGTGCCCGCGTGCAGCCACTGCCGGCCGGACAGCGAGCTGGGCTTCCTGGAGGGGTGACAGCCGCATCGTGCACGAGTGATGACACGGCGACCATCCGCCTCGTACCGTGATCAAGCGGCCTGCCGCCGTTCGCAGCGGCCCTCCGGGGTTGTGGGGTTCACCCCTCCGGCAGGCCGCACCCAGCGCTCACGGGGAGGCTGCATGGACGACACCACCTGGGGATGAACCCGCACAGCAGGACGCCCCCGCAGCGATGGCCGCGGGGGCGTTGTTGAAGTCAGCGCTGACTGTCTCCAGGAGCGAGCAGACTCGTCAGCTCGGCGATGGCTTCGGGGGACGGCTTGAAGTACTTGCGGACGTTCTCCGGCTTCTTGTGCCGAGACTTCGCCATCAGCATCAGCAGAGAGGCGCCCTGCTCGCCAAGGTGAGTCAGGGATGAGTGACGGTACTCGTGGAGGTCCCAGCCGGTACCGGGACCGGCGGTGGCCGTGGCCTCGTCGAGGAGCATGCGAGCCTGGCCGTAGGAGAGGCGGGCCAGTCCGGTGTCTGGGCAGAGGTCGCGCGAGCTGACGACCTTGCCGGGGCCCGGCTTGCGGTGGGTGGTGAATACCGGGCCGCGGGTGCGGTCCTTCAGTAGGCGCGGCAGGAGCCGGGCAGTGCCGGCGTCCCAGTAGACGGCCTCGAGCGTGAAGTCGTCACGGGTCTCGCCGCGGCGGCGGGTCTTCGACTTGGCTCCCTTGGCCTTCACCTGACAGCGGCGGCCGGCGAAGTCGAGGTCTTCGATGTTGAGGGCGAGGATCTCGTCGGATCGGGCTGCGGTCTCGTACAGCATCCGCCAGAGCGTCTTCTCGCGGAGGTGGATGTCGCGGCGGCCGATGAGGCGGTCGACCTCTGCCTTGGAGTGGGCAGGCGTCTCGCTGTCGGGTGGGGTGACGCGCTTAGTCCAGGCCGGGACGGACGGCCCGCTGTAGCCGCGGTCGTGGCACCAGGCGAGCCAGGACTGGACTGCGGCGCGGCGGGTGTTCCAGGTGTTGACTGCGGCACTCCCCCACAGGTGCTCGAGCGTCTCGCCGATCTCGTCGTCCGCGACGGACTCCAGTGGCCTGCCAGCGCCGAGCTGTTCGACGGTCTTGCTGACGCCGATGCCGTAGTTCCGTGCCGTGTTGGGGTTGCCGAGCGCATCGAGGTAGCGGTCGGCCGCCGCCTGGACGGTGAGTGCTTTGCCGGTGGGGAGCTGTACGACGGTGCCCACGATTCTCCTGCCGCAGATAACGGGGTCGCCTCGCGCAGGCGCCGGGCTCCGTTCTCCCTGCTCACGTTCGGCTGTATCGCAGATAATAGGGCATTATCTGCGGTAAGTTGATGGGCATGGCCTACACCGAGGAAGCGCTACGCGCGGCGTCAGAGCGAGTCGGACTCCCCTTCGCTTACCTCCAGCGTCTGATAGCCGCCGAGCGCAACCCGCAGGACCCTGACGGCAACAACGCGCTGGCCCGGCAGCTCACGGTGGTCTTCGATCACTACGTCGCGAAGTGTCTGGCCTCACCCGATCCGGTGGCAGCCTTGCGGGAGTTCGGGTTCGACGAGACTGCTGACGCGCTCGGCAAGCGCTGACACGACGAAGCGCCCCGCCCTTCCTGCCGGAGCAGGAGGGCGGGGCGTTCTCATTCTTCGTCGTCGGGTGGCCAGTCGGGTTCGCGGAAGGGCCGCGGGCTCAGCCAGAACGGGGGCTCGTCATCGTCGACCACAACTCACCCCGGTTCAACGAGCGGCGGTGGGGCGGCCGGCTCCGCGATCGGCGGCGGATCCTCCATCCCCATCGCGACCAGGCTGGCGAGGTCGGCGGCGCCGTCGTCGCGGCGCGGCTCCACCGGGCGCGGATCGGGCATCTCGCACTCCAGTTCTCACACGTCGATGGAATCCAGGTACGGGCGGGCCTTCGGCGGTATCGGGCGTGGCGCCGGCGGCTCCCCGCCTGCCTTGCGGATGTAGCCGACGAGGCGTCCGCGGTCGGTGACGAGCCACGCGATCGCCGCCCCCTGACCGGTGATCTGGTCCTGCTGTTCTACCTGTCGGAGTTCGAGCCGCTTGATCTCTTTGTCCATGCGGTTCGTGACCGTGGTGAAGTCGTCGCGCCGCTCCTGCGACTTCGTGCGCTTCGCCGACCGTGCGGCCCACGCGGCGAGACCCCCGGTCGCCACCGTACCGAGGATCGAGGCAAGGGTGTTGGCGTCAGGAGTCATACGGTGGCTCTTCTCTGGGATCTCTCTTGGGCCGCGGAGGCTCCCCCCAGCCTGCCACGACCATGATTCCGATCGCGAGGCCGCCGTACAGTGCGCTCGCGATCCACCCTCTGGGGAACTGCCCTTGCCACCAGGCGACGAGGTAGGAGATGACCCACGGCAGGACGATCAGCGACAGGGCGACGAAGCCGAAGCGGTCACTGCCCTGCGGCAGGAACGCTGACGCGATCGCCACGGCCCCGGCCGTAATCCAGAGCCAGCCCCACACCTCGAGCGGGACTCGGTCGAGAAGGAGGTGCAGGCCGCGCTGGTCCGGTTGCGGGGCGGAGATCTGGCCGTAGCCGATCAGCCCCCACACCGCGCCGAAAGCGAGCAGGAACGCGCCGCGGCGGCCCAGCATGCGCATCAGCCGCCGGGCCGCACGGCACTGCACTCAGACCGCCCGAGGCGGGGCGGACACTGCTGCGGCTGGCACCGGGGCGGTGACCTGGGTGCGGGACCACAGTCCGATGGCGACGGTCACCAGCGACAGCCACATGGCCTGATGGTCGGCGTCGAGTCGGAGGCCGAACCCGACCGCGGCGGCGAGGCCCGCCTGAGCAAGGTTGAAGACCGCGGCACCGATGCTGTCGTGAGCGGCGATGGCGATGAAGAGGCCGACGGCGCACGCGGCGACGGTGTTGACGGTGGCCTGCTGCTGCACAGTGGCGTGGAAGAGGTAAGCGGAGCTCAGCTTCACCAAGACGCTGATGAGGGCCAGGACCGCGGCGGGCTCACGCCCGAAGAGCTTGACTGTAGGCATGGGAGGAACCGTTCTGCGAGTAGGGGTCAGGTGGTGACGGTGAAGCCGTGCTTGTCGCCGAGTTTCTTCAGGCTGGTCTGCCCGGGGATTCCGTCGGCACCGGAGCCGGTGTAGCCGAGGCGCTTCTGCCAGGCGGTGTAGGCGGCCCGGGTCTTGGTGCCGAAGGACCCGTCGACGTACTTGGCGGACAGAAGCCCCTCGGCGTGCAGCGCCCGCTCCACGAGGAGCACTTCGGCCTTGTGTGTGGTGTGGCCCTGCGCCGCAGCCGGATCATGCTTCGCTGCGTACACGACGTGCGCGAGGGACACCTTCGGCTTGGTGGTCGGCGGCTTGGGCGGCTTGGGCGGCTGCGCCGGGTTGGCCCATGCAGCGAGCGCGGCACGGTTGGGGAAGTTCGCTACGTCGTGGTCGATTCCGCCTGCAGTGCTGTACTGGTGGAAGGTCCACGCGTGCTCGATGCCGGGGTTGCCCGCCGTGGCGCCCGCGGTAGCGATCCACAGGAAGTCGCCGCAGTTGGACGACCGGTCAACGTGGAGCCAGTAGTCCGTGTTGCAGTACATGCCGACCCGGTAGTTCGGCATCTTGCCCTTGACGTACTTCAGCCAGGCGTCGCGGTAGGCGACCTGCCGCGCCTTGGAGACGCCCTTGTTCGCGGTGTCGTAGCCCTCCCAGTCGAGGACGATGACGTCTCCGGGCTGCAGGGGCGCCTTCGCGAGGAAGCGATTCGCCTCGGCGACAGGGTCGTTGGCCATGTGCGGGTAGTGGTAGAAGCCGACGACGAGACCGGCATCGCGTGCCCGCTTTGCCTGAGCGGCGAGGAGCGGGTTGGTGTACGAGAGCCCTTCGGTCGCCTTGACGATGACGAAGTCCAGGCCTGTGGTGCTGTACGTCGCGGGCTGGTAGCCGGAGACGTCAATCCCGTGGATCATCTCGTCAGGCTCCTGTCAGGTTGTTCGCCTTCGCCCACTCGTTCATCGACTGCCACGCCTGAACCAGGTGAGGATCCAGGTCAGGAGTCGGAGAAGGAGCGGGCGAGGGAGGAGGGGTGGGCACCGGGGACGGTGTCGGCTGCGGTGCGTTGATCGGGTTGGTCTCCCCCGTGAGCGCGGCGAACTGCTGGCCGAGCTCGTAGAAGGAGGGCGCGCCGGTGAAGTAGGCGGCAGCCCTTGTCAGCCCGTCGGCGTCGAGGACGACCCAGGCTTCGTCGACGTACTTCTTCCAGAACGCTTCGGTCATCTCGGTCTCGGCACCCCAGGTGACCAGGCCGAGCTTGCCGTTGCCGTAGGCGCCGACGATGACGCAGTGGCCGCCCTCGTTGCGGGCGCCCTTCACGACGTCCCACGTTTCGCCGTTGTTGAACTGGTCCATGGCGCTATCGGGGAAGGCCATCCCGACGTACACGCTTCCGAACAGGGCGATGGCCTGCTTCACCTCGTTGAGGTTGGAGACGTCCAGGCTTGCGTAGGCCACGATCTTGTGGCCCTCGAGTCCGGTCTTCCGCCAGTAGGCGAGGACGTCCTGGCAGTAGGCGCCGATGTCCGACGACGGGCGCTTCGGGTTGTAGTCGCTGATCGCCGAGTACATGGCGACGACGTGTTCCTCGGTCGGGATGACCTCGGCGCCGGAGCCGTAGAACGTGAGCTGGTTGACCATGTGGCCGACACCGGCACAGGTGCAGTCGCCGATGCTGTCGTTGGCGTACATCGGCCAGGAGATGCTGTCGGCCTGCCAGTCCGCGGAGGCCGGTGGTGCTGCCAGTCGCTCCTGTAGTACGGCGGATAGCCGCAGCTGCGGTCGCGCGGGTTGCGCAGGCAGCTTGCCGAGGGGATACGTGCTCAAGGAGCCCTCCCGGGCATGAAAAAGGCCCCGTCGATGCGGGGCGAGGGCGGGGTGGTGCGGAGGCTGGCCGGTTAGTCGAGCAGGTCGGCGCCGACGGTGAGGCGGATGAAGCCGATCGCTTGCCGTGTCAGTTCGGCAACCTGCGCGATCGCCTGGTCGGTGGTGGCCGTACCTGCGGTGACGGCGTCGAGGTACGCCACGTTGGTGGCGAGGTCGGTACGGGCCTGCTCAAGCAGGGCGGCTTGAGCTACGGCGCGTGCCGCGTCTGCGATCTGTTGGTCGACGGAGGCGTTCTCAGCGTCTGTGAAGGGCCTCTGTTCCACGAGTGCCCCGCAGTCGTACCGGCGGTAGACGCGGGCTGTGAGGTCCCACTGCTCGACCACGGACGTGTCGCGCTGTTCGACGACCGGGCCGCAGACGTCAAGGGGCTCTTCGGGTGGCGTCGACATCAGAAGAAGGTGGTGACGATGACGACGCCGTCGCCGCCTGCGCCGCCTGCGAGCGCGCTTGAGACACTGGAGCCTGCGACTGCTCCTCCGCCCCCGCCGCCGTAGCTGGCGCCTGCCACACCTGCGAAAGCGGATGTGTTACCGGCGAGCCCGCGGGCACCGCCGCCCAGGTCGCTCGGACCTCCACCGCCACTCATAGCCGCTGTGCCGCCGACTCTGAGGCCGGCGCCGCCGCCTGTCCCCTGGACCTGGATGTCGCCGACCAGGGTCTGGGTGCTGGAACCGCCGCCAGTTGCGTTGTTTGCGCTGCCGCTGGCGCCCGCGCCGCCGCCGATACCTCCGGTCGCAGACACGGCCGTTCCGAACGAGCTGGTGCCGCCAGTGTTGCCGGTGCCAGCCGAGACGCCAGTGCCGCCAGTTCCGATGGTCACTGCAACCGTGGCACCCACCGACGATGCGGCGATCAGGCTCTCCGCATAGCCGCCACCCTGCCCACCGCCAGCTGCGGCATTCTCGCCGGAAGGTGTGGCCGCCACCCCACCGCCAGCACCACCACCCGCCTGGACGCGGACCCACACCGCCTTGGCGCCAGCCGGCTTGGTCCATGTGCCGCTCGCGGTGAAGACCTGCTGGCTGGGCTGGGACAGCTGCCCGTCGATGGACGCGGCCATCGTCTGCATGTGTTCCCAGATCCGGGCGTGGTCGGATGACTCGGGGTAGGTGATCCCGTTCGAGGTGTTCTGGCTCACGAGCTGCGCCTCCAGTACAGGGTCAAGGTCCAGGCGGCGGACCAGGAACCGCGACCGGCCAGCCGGATGTAGGGGTCGTCGGATGCGACAGTGATGCACAGGCCGCCCCGACTGCCGTCGGCCATGGCCTGCCCCCAACTGCTGGGCAGCGTGAATGTGGTCTCGGACGGGCTGACTTGTCCCTGTACACCAAGTGCCGGCCCGCTGGTGGTCTCGTTCAGGGTGGGGAAGCTACCTGGCCTGGTGGACTGGGAGACGAGGCGCAGCGTGGGCGAGCGCCTGCCGTAGTCACCCGAGGTCAGACGGCGCAGCTTGACGGTGGCCATCGTGACGGTGGCTCCGGAGATCGATCTGGGCTTGGAGCCGTAGAAGGCGAAGCCCGAGCTGCGGCCGAAGCTGCTGCCACCGTAGCGGCCCTGGTAGGTGTCGGCGCTGGTGGAGCTGCCGGTGTCAGTTCGCCAGCCTCCGTCACGCCACGTCGACGTCGCGACCGGCGTGCACACCAGGGAGCCCGTGGTCACCGTCGGCTTCGGTGCGGGTGAAGGGTCGCTGGGCGGTTTGACGGGCGTATCGCTCGGTGCAGGTGGCGGGGACGGCAATGCCGGGGCCGCGGTGAGCACGGCGATCGCCCAGTAGATGCTGCCTTTCCGGACGATCAGCAGGGTGTTCCCGGCCGCCACGGTGACGCTCGGCACGCACCGGACGGTGACCTGGATGCCGCCGATGTCCGCCAGGCAGGCGCCGCTCGCGGATGCGCTCAACGCGGTCCCGAACAGCGATCCCTGCCCGGCTAGCGTGATGCGGGTGTCTGCCCAGTCAGCCAAGACGCCCTCCCCTACAGAACGCGGACGGACAGGCTCATTTCGCTGGGCCCGTAGGGCAGCGACATGGACTCGATCATGCATCGGGCGTTGACGAGGCCTGCGCCGGTCGCGGAGATGATGTCGCCGGTCACGAGTCCGGGGTGGGGCGCCATGGTCACCCCCAGGCGTCGTGATGCGGTCCGCCGCAGCTGGAGGATTTTCGCGGCGGCTGCGGTGCGGCACTGCGCGAGTGTCGTCATCAGCGGCGTGCTGAACGTGTACGGGACAGGAAGCGGGTTGAAGGGGCCGCCGTACCGGTAGGGGCTCCTCCAGTCCGTGTCGTAGGCGACACCCTGGATCTGGTTACCGACACCGTCCTCTCCTTGCGCTACGACGACGTTGAAGGCGCCGTCGCGGCTTGTGCTGCCCTGCCATCGCAGGACGGTCCCGCCGACACCGTCCGTCAGGGATAGGGCGGGACTGCCGGCATCGGTGAGCGCCTCAACGAGAAGCGTGCCGTCGACCGTTACGTGAGCGTCGGCAGCCCACGAGTCGAGGACTTCGGTGAGGCCGCCGAGCCGGTCGTCATCCCATTGCATCCCGACGGGCACGGACTGGTCCGTCAGCCCGGGATCGAACTCGACGGTGAGGGCGGGCTCGACGAGGGAGCGGATTGTCGATGTGAGCGTGCCTGACGGCTGGAACGGGCCCACAAACTTCGCCTCGTCGATCAGAGAGAGGAGGCCCTGCGCGGTCACGCTGATCGTGTCGCCGTCGGTCGACGATTCGGTGATGAGGAACCAGCCGCGGTCGATCCACTCGAAGTCGCCGCCGATGTCGACGCCGTAGGAGATGTGGAGTTGCTGCCCGTAGGCGGCGAGGGGATGGTCGGGGTCGGCGCCGGGGTCCCAGGTGAACCCCCGGTCCCGACGGGGCACGGTGAGGGAGATCCGCTCTGGGATGTTCAGGGATCGGTCACGGTCCTCGCTGCCGTCGGCGACGGGGATGTCCGCGGCAAGGAGTTCACCGTCGCGCCAGGATTCGGCGCGGACGCGCATGGTGAAGCTGCGCTGGACGACACTCAACGCCACATCGGACATGTCCAGCATGGGTCACCCGAAGTCGTATTGGGCGATCGCAAGCAGCGTTGCGAAGGCTGCGGACAGGTCAGCGAGGGTCGAGAAATTGTTGGCGATATCAGCGAGCGTGAACCCCGCCGCCTCCATGGTGTCGGGCCAGTCGTCGGCTTTGACGACGTCGAGGGTGAACCACCGGAACTCGTCGTACCAGGTGGGTGCCTCGTTGTCGCTGAGCAGCGCGTAGGAGCCGTCCAGGCGCGGAAGGCTAGTCTGCTTGCGCAGGAGGATGACGCCTTCGGTGGCGTTGTCCAGCAGCTCGTTGAGGGCGTCTCCGTCCTCGTCGGTCTCGGTGCGAACGGTGATGCTTGAAGACGGGGCGGACCGGGGGCGTCCGACGACGACGATCCTGCCGCCGACGTTGAAGCTCGTGGCGTCCCGGTCGCGCTTCTTCTCCAGTGGGCTCTCAATTTTCACTGCGGCGCCGACGCCGCGGACCGCATCCGAGATGACATCGGCGGCAACCGTGGATGTGATCGGGCTGGAGTACACGGTCCACTGGGCGCCGTTGACATCTGTGAGGACGGCAGCGTAGGTGAGGGAGATCCCGAACGGCTGCTCGGCATCCACGCGCAGCAGGCTGCTTTGCCCGGTGACGTCGATTCCGCTGGCCGCCCGTACTGGCGTGAGGTCGGTGCCGACCTGCCGGTACAGAGTGACGGTGGTGATGTCGTCGCCGGTCAGACCCGTCGCCGACACGAGGTTGCGGGGTGGCGACGCGGTCTGCGGGCTGGCGGTGACGGACGAGCTGGCCTCCCGCACGCGAAGCACGCCGGCAATGCCAGTGGATGCTGCCGCCAGGGTCGCGGTAACCGTAGGCGCCTGCGTGGCCGCGCCGGACGAGACGGTGCAAGTGGCGAGGGCCGTCGTTTCACCATTGCCCGTCGCGACAGCTGCATCGCTCCGCTCGGTGACGGTGCCGAAGGTGATACCGCTCGCGGTCACGGCCTCGACGCTGTAGGAGTCGGCGTTGGATGCGACGCCGTACCCGAGGACGGTGAAGTCGCCGGTCTTGAAGGTGAGCGCTGCGGAGCAGGCCACGGAGAAGGCGGTGCCAGACGTCGTGTCCTGTCCGAAGGTGGCAGCCCATCGCCACCCGGTCCCCGCCGTCCGCGTCAGGTTGAGGACGCGGCCGGCGATGACGGAGCCAGCCGACCCGGATGGGATTGAGGTGGTCGGGTTGCCGTCGCCACCGGTCAGGACGCGGGCAAACCAGGTGAGCCGCCTGGGGCCGGCGGAGGCACCGAACGTGCCTCCGCCGCCCGAGACCGAACCCACCAGAACCCAGCCGGACGGCGTGGACGGCTGCGAGTCGTTCGGGTGCCCTGAGAGGACCTGCAGGATCGCCAGGTCGCCGGCGGCGCCCACCAGGGCGGGCGTCACCGTGTCGGTGTGGGTGGCCTGCGTTCCCGCAGTCCCGAACGAGATCGTCACCCGCGCCTCCCCACCCTTGCCCGGTGTGCCTGCCGGTCCTCGGACGCCTTGATCTTCGGTTTGATCTGGACGTCGACGAGGTCGCGGAGCCGGTCGTCGTTGAAGTGGACGTGCACCTCGGAGCCGGAGGCCTCGATCGCGGTGGCGAGGCGCTGCCACACTTCCTCCAGGTCCGGCGTGTTCCGGCTGCTGGCTGCGGTCGGAACGTAACGGCGACGCATGGAGACGCCGGTAGCGGTGTCGGCGAGCCGCTGGGTTGCGGCGCCGACGAGGTGGCCGTGCAGGTCGATGCCGTGAGCCATGCCGAGGACGACGTTCTTGCCGACCTCGTCGCGGAACACCTGACTCGGGCTCTTGATCTTCAGGGCCTTCTTGACCTGCTTGACCAGGGCCGCCGCGAGCGCGGACATCTGCTTCTCCAGAGCCTTCTGCTGGCTCTGCAGACCGGCCAAGAAGCCCCGTGAGGCGTCCTTGCCGCTGTCGTACATCAGGTCCGCCATGTCCCGGCCGAAGCTGGTGGCCAGCTTGCCGCCAGAGGCAACCAGCTGGTTCAGCTTCTGAATGTCCTGCGTGGTGACCGCAGTGTCGCCGAGGATCGTCGCGAGCTGACTGCCCGGACCGGCCTCCGACAGTTGCGCAAGGAGATCCTTCGATGCGCCGCGCCCCTTCAGGGACCTGGTCAGCGACACGAAGCCAGAGGCTGTCTTCTGCTGGCTGCTCATCTGGGCGATGAGCGTGCCGACGTCCACAGCCGTCGTCCCGCTGACATTGAGGAAGTCCCGGATGTTCGACGCCTGATCGGACGCGTACTGGTTCGCCGCGTTGATCGACGCCTGGATCGACGCCCGCTTGTCGGCGAGCCTCCCCAGAGAGCTGCCCCTCGACATGACGGACTTCGCGGTCCCGGTGAAGCCAGCATTCAGGAGCTTGGTGGCCAGGCTCTTGATCGCGGAGGCGATTGCCGACGACGTTCCCGTGGCCAGCGTCTTCTGCAGGCCGGTCGCGATCGTGTTGGCGATGCTGGTCTTCGAGGACCGCCGGGCGTTGGACAGGGAAATGTTCGCGGCCTTCAGCTCTGCTTCCGCCGCCTTGAGCCGCTTCTCCGCCGCGGCAACACCCTTGTGCCGGCGCTTAGCCGCCGCCAGCGCGTCCTTCGCGTCTTCGACCCGCTGCTTGTCCCGGCGAATGCGGTCCGCGGCGTTGGAGATGGTGCCGGAGACGTATCCAGGCAGCTTGATGCCGTTGGCCTTGGCGAACGCCATGGACTGCGGGTTGGACAGGACGTCCTCGCCGCCCTTGAAATTCACCAGCTCAGGACCACGTTCGCCGACCCACGCCAAGCCCCGGGCTGCGCCACCCGTGCCCTTGGCGTACCAGTGCGGGCTGCGGGCCTGCCACTGCGACCACGCGTTGGCCGGGCTGCCGTACCGCGACTTGATGTACGACAGACCCCACCGGATCTGGGTGGCAGCGTTGGTCTTCCAGTCCGATCCGGCCGATGCCATCTTGCTCGCCGGCAGCGCCTGAGGAATGCCATAGGCGCCCGACGAGGCGTTGGTGGCCCGGTAGTTCCACCCAGACTCGCCGTTCCACAGCGCCTTCAGGGCAGGCCACTGCGAAGGTCCCCAGCCGTAGCTCTTGAGGGCCGCCTGAGCGAACTGCTGGGCACTGCCAGACGTCGAGCTGTCGCCGAGGCCGATCGAGTCTCCGATCGAGCTCAGCGCATCGACGGCCTTGCCCGGCAGCTTCTTTACGGCGACTAGCCCCTTGTGAACGATGCTGGACAACGCGTGCGGCAGGTCACCGAAGATCCTCTTCGCGATGGCGGTCCCGCTAGTTGTAGCCATGCCCTTGAGGAGGCCGCCGACCAAGTGGCCACCGATACCCATGAAGACACGACTCGGGCTCTTGATCCCGAAGAAGTGCTTGACCGCGGTCACGATCGGGTCGATGAACCACTTCTTGATCCAGCCGCCGATGCCCTTGATGGCGCCGACAATGCCCGACTTCAGACCCGACAGCAGGTGGCCGCCGGCCGACACCAGCCACGACCCGGCCTTACTGAACGCGCCGGTGACGGGCTTGATCACTGTGCGGCTGATCCAGCCCCCTATGCCCTTCGCTGCGGACACCGTTCCCGACCTGAAGCCCGAGACCAGCCCTGCGCCCTTCGTCCAGAGCCAGGACCCGGCGCCGCTGAAGGCGTCGACGACGGGGCGGATGACCCACTTGTTCGCGAAGCCTCCGATGCCCTTCGCTGCGGCCACCGAGCCGGACTTGAATCCGCCGACCATGCTGCGCCCCCTGGACAACAGCCAGGATCCGGAGCTCTTGAAAGCGTCGACTGCGGGCTTGCCCACCCACCTCCACAGAAAGCCACCGATGCCCTTGGCGCCAGCGACGACGCCATCCTTGAGGCCAGTGAGCAGGACACGACCCTTGCTGATCAGCCAGCTGCCGGCCTTCGCGAACGGCTTCAGCAGCAGGGCGATGACCTCGCCGATCTTCGAGATCACGAACCCAGCACCGTCGCGGATGCCGCGGCCGAGCCAGAGAATCGCTCCCTTGCCCTTCGCCATGAGGTCCAGGCCCAACGAGCCGATCCTCGTGGTGAGCAGTCCGGCCTCGCGCTCCAGGACGCGGGCGGCTTCGGGGAAGACCTTGGCGATTCCCTCCCACAGGCTCTTTCCGAAGAACTTCGTGGCCTTGCCGACGGCCTTCTCTAGATAGCCGCCCAGCTTGCTGACGCCGCGGAGCAGCGGCTCGAAGATCTTCAGGAACGGCAGGTGCTCGAATACCTTGCCGAGGGCTCCGGCGACACGGCCGATCGGGATGATCGAGATGACCGCGATGATCGTGTCAAGCCAGTGCTTCTTCCAGAAGTCGAGGCTGAAGAGCGGGTCGAAGAGGCTGGTGATGAAACCGATCGCGAGCGGGATCGCGGAAGCACCGAAGGACTTCCCGATCTGCACAAAGTCGATTCCCCCGAGAATCTTGGCGATCTTCTTCGTGAAATCGGCGGTGTGCTGGGCGACCCAGCCGATCGCATCCCCCAGGCCCTTGCCGAGGATGCTGCCGAGACCACTCCAGTCGATGTCCTTGAAGCCGCCACTGATCGCGTCGCGGATCTGGGCGCCGATCTTCTCCGCAGCGGACTTCGGGGGCTTCACCGCCTTCGGCAGGGCCAGCATGCCGGGATCCGACTTCGGCTTGAACAGCGCGGGAGCGTTGAGCGAGCCAGGCCGCGCCAGCAGCCGAGGCACCGCAGGCGCCTTCAGGGCGGGAGTGACGGCCTTCTGAGGCTTCGCCAGCAACCGGGGAGCCTGCGGCACCGTCAGGGCCACAGACGGGCTCGTGAGCTTCGGCGCGGCCTTCTTCGAGCCCTTGCCGGTCAGGCCGTCCATGAAGTCGCCGAGCATGGAGCTGGGTGACTTTCCGCCCGTGAGGCCGGAGAAGAAGCCGGACAGCGTCGACTTGGCCTCGCCGACACTTCGCTTGATCGCACCGACCGGGATCAGATCCCGCATCACCTTGCCGAAGTCGGCCGCCGCGGGCATCGCGGTCGTCGCCAGGAAGTGGACGAAGTCCGTGACGGGCGGCAGCACCTTCGTACCGACCCGGATACCCATCACTTCGAGATTCGAGGTGAGCAGGTGCCATTGGGCTTCCGCGGTCTTGCGCTGCATCTTGACCGCGTCGTCGAACTTGCCCGTGGAGTGGTTGATCTGCTCCTGCTTCTTCTCGAGCACGTCGAGGTTGTTGAGCATGAGCAGGATGCCGCTCGAGGAGCGGCCGCCACCGAATGCACGCGAGAGCAGCTGAGACTGCTTGGACGCGGACAGGCCCGACTTGTCGAGGTGCTCCTTCAGCAGCCCGATGGCGCCGATCAAGCCCTTGGGGCCGCGCATGGCGTCCGCGAGGTTGAGACCGGTAAGCCCGATCTTCTTCAGCTGCTTCTCGGCCGCACCGGACGGGGCGCCCAACAGGGAGAAGCTCATGCGCAGCCGGGTCGCGGCCGACGCGGAGTCGATGCCCTCGTCGGTCATCAGCGCGAGCGCGGCGCCGACCTGCTTCATCGACAGGCCAAAGGTCTTCGCCGACGGGAGGATGCCGGTGCCGATGGCCGCGTTGAACTGGTCCATCGACATGTTGCCCGCGCCGATGATCGCGTTCACCGTGGACACGGCCTCATGGAACGAGGTGGCGCCCTTGATGCCGGTACGCCACGCGCCCGCGAGTGCGTTGGTGGTCTCCTCGAGGTTGGCGTGCCCCACCGCGGCCAGGTCGGAGGCCTCCTTGAGCGCCTTCATCGCCTGAACGTTGTCCATGCCGACGCTCTTGAGGTGGTACAGCGACTCGGCGAGGTGCTGGGGGCCCTGCTGGGTGCTCGTGCCGAGCTTCAGGACCGCGTCACTCAGGACTTTCACGTCCTTCGCGGTGCCGCCAGCCTGCGTGGAGATGCGGGTCATCTCTGCCTGGAAGCGGCTCGCATCCTTGGCGCCCTTGGCCAGGCCCACGGCAAGACCGGCGGCAAGCGCCGCGCCGGCCTTGACGGCGGTGGCACCCAGCTTCGCCAGCGCCGATTCCGTCTTGCTGGCCGACCGGCCTACGTTGTTGAAGGTCTTCGATGCCAAGTCGTGGGCGATGAGCCGGTAGATGATGCTGGAGCTGGCCATGACGCCTCCCTTCATCGGGTGGTCAGGTCAGGGCCAGTTGCGGTTGTGGGACTCGGTGGCCTCGTTCTCGGCGGCTTCGCGTTCCTCGGCTTCGATCTGGTAGAAGATCTCCCACTCCGCCAGTTCGTGAGCTGAGACCTGGCGGAGCATCGCGGCCACCGAGCAGTGGAAGACGTCTCGGGCTAGGAGGAAGTAGAACCGGCGCTCTCCGCCGGATCGGAGTTTCCCTCCAGCTCCTGCTTCTCCTCCTCGGACAGGCCGGAGAGGCGGGCGGCGACGTCGTACAGCTTGTCGATCACGGCGCCGTTCTTCGCGCCGAGCGCGGGGGCGTCCTGGTCAGTGAACAGGCGCTCCCCGGCCTCGTCGATGAGGCACTTCACGAGGAGCTTCGCGCGCATGCCTTCCTGGACGAGGACGGCCTCCATGCCCTTGCCGTCGAAGGTGGGCCGGAACTGCCTGACGGATCCCTGGAAGGCGTCGAGTTCGTCGCCGGTGAGGCCGCGGATGATGACCTCGTCACCCCACTCGGGGACGGGGACCTTTTCGATCTGAACGTCTACGGCTCCGAGGATGCCGTCGCGGGACAGGGCCATGGTTCTCCTAGCGGATGTCTCGTGAGATCCCGTCGAGGACGCGGTTGACAGCCCTGCGGGAGGCCGGGCCGAGCGGTCGAACGACGTGGAAGAAGTAGGGCTGTTTCGGCTGGTTGACCCAGTTCTCGCGGTTGCCGAAGACGGGGTGCCGCCAGCGTTTGGTGCCCTCGACGGCCTTCGGTAGACCCTTCATATGGGTCGGCATCTTGCGGCCGTCGACGCGGATCGCGACTCCGGCCTGGCGCCCGACGGTGCGGACTTCCAGCCTCGTGGCGCGGGCAAGGTTCCCACGCAGCCCTTCCGGGCTGTAGGCGCGCTTCGAGGGGATGGATCGGATCGAGTTGCGGACCACGGGGACGAGCGGCTTGGCGGCAGCGCGGAGCTCCCGGGTGAACCGCTTTTTGATCTCCTTGTTGTCGATCCCGCGCAGTTCGCGGGAGATGCGCCGCAGGTCGTTCCCGTGGCGCAGCCCCCACTCGCCGGGCATTACGGCACCGTGATGTTCTCGACCGGGATGCTGGTCACCGAGAACTGGATGGTGATCTGCGCCGGGTTCTCGACGTCCCTGCTCTTCGGCTGGCCGGTGACCTTCACGGGGAAGACGTCGTACTTGAGGCCCGCGGTGTCGCCCTCGGGGAAGATGCAGATGTACCCGGCGGTGTCGCGAGGCAGCAGGGTGCGCACGTCGCTGGACGTCGACGACATGTACAGGGTGATCGAGCTGTCGTCGGCGGTGATCCGGCCCGGGATCTTCGACACGAAGCGCGAGCCGAGGTCGGGGGTGTCCTGCTGGTCGGAGTTCGTCGCGAAGCCCGAGACGGACGCGATCTCCGCGGTCAGGTCCGAACCCGCGTTCAGCTCCGACCTCGTGGGCGAGTTCTTGTTCGCGATGGTCGCGACCCAGTAGTAGCGGGTCGTGCCCGGCGGGATGTAGCGGGACGTGGCGGTGATCGGCGTGGCGACCATAGTCAGCTCTCCTCGGTCTTCTGGGACGCCTTGACGCGCGACCGCGCCGGCTTCTCGGTGGGTTCCGCCGGCTCCGTCTGCTCCGGCTCGTCTGCGGTCTCGGCGGCGTCGGCTTCGGCCTGCGCCTTCAGCGCGGCTCGCTGCTCCAGTTCCTCGGCCGGCACCTGCTGCCAGCCGGCGCCGCTGTAGTGCGGCATGGCGTCGCGCGGAACTTCGATCTCCTGGGCAGGCGGCAAGGTGGGGTGCCGCATGACGATCGTGTCGCTCACGGGACCCTCACCACCGCGACGGTCACCGACGACGTGGCCGAGTAGTTGATCGTCGCCAGGCCCGTCGTCGGGTCCGCGTACAGCGAGGCGGGCAGCGGAATGAGGCCGAGACCGGTGGTCAGGTTGATGGACGGCGACGTGCTGTCCGCGATGGCGAGACGGCCGTCGACCACGCCGGGCGTCGTCAGCGTGACGGTGATGCCTGCGCCGCTCGCGTTCTTGACGAGCAGGAACGTGCCGGATCCGCATGCGGCCGTGTCCCCGTTGGTGGCTGCCACCAGCGAGGTAGAGATGTCGACGCCCACATTCGGGACGACTTGGGTGACGAGCGCGGTCATCCGCTTCTCCTTGTCGATTACGTTGACCCGGATACCGGGGAATGGGACGATCCGCGCCTAGAGCGCACAGGGGGGACGATCGTGGATACGGACGACAAGCAGGCCCAGCAGCGGCCTGCGTCGGTGGGCAAGGCGTGGGCATGGCTGCTGATCTTCACAGGCGGGATGACGCTGCTCGCGTTCCTCATCTGGGGTTCGCTGTCAGCCGCCCCGTCCTGGTTTCACGCGCTGTTCGGATTCCAGACACTGTGGGCCGTGGTGGGCCTGGTCAACGCCTACAAGCGTCAGGCCGGCGCTTCGACCGATCAAGAGCCGCTGTAGGCGTCGCAGGAGACCTCGAACACGACGACCGCCTGCGCCCCCTTGGGCGTCTGGTCCATCGTCAGAGCGTGCGATGCGATCATCGCCCGCATGACGCTGCCACCGAGGCGCCTGTCGGCAGCGATAGCCGCACCCGCCTCGGCGAGCAGCGCGTAAGCACGTCGCCGGGCGGCAGCAGCGCCGTCGCCGCCAATGAGGACCGCGGTGGCGCAGCGGATGGTGAACTGCTCGCGATCCACGCCCCCGCCCACACCCTCAGTCATCAGCGTGGACTCGGCGTCGGTCTCGTTCTCGCCGCCCGTGTAGCCGACCGACACGATCTCCTGCACCGCGGCCTGTGAGGTCGACGGCCCGTCTCGAACCGTGACGCCTTCCAGTCCGGGCCAGGCCGCGAATGCGGCCACGAGGGCATCCATCGCTTCGGGGAGCTTGGACGTCCACGCCATCAGGCCACCCCCGGCAGCTGCGGGTCGAGGAGCTCCAGCGCCCGGCGCGGGATTGCGAAGCCGCGACCCGGTGAGTACGCCTCACCGTCGCCGCCGAGCTGCACGCCCATCGTGCCGCGCTGTGTCTCCCACAGGTGCTGAACGATGATCAGCGCTGCGAGCCGGTAGTCCTCCGGAATGACGGTCGCGCCCGCCTGGTACGTGAAGTCCATGGCACCCGCGAACGGTTCGCCAGCCGTGACCGTGAGGAGCCCCGTCTCGGCGTCGACACGCAGGTTCGCCGTATCCCAGCTCGTCGAGCCGTCTGCCGACGCCGCGGACGTCAGGGCCAAGACCGGAACCCGCCGGAGAAGCACCTCGCTCGCCCGACCAACCTGCTGACGCTCGACGATGGTCCGGCGCACCACAACCCGCCCCAGCGCCCGTTCCACCGCGCCCGTCGCCGCAGCAACGAAGCCGCGCAGCTCGTCATCGTCGGCGGTCTCCAGCGGGCCCATGTTCAACTGGGCACGCGCATCCGCCAGCGACACGATGCCGACCGGCAACGCAGGCTGCACGTCGAAAACGTCCGCATACGCCGTCGTCGGGCCGCTCGTGACGAGCCTCCACACGTGCCGGCCCGCCTGGGTGGTCACGTAGTCGACGCGCACCTGCCCAGTCGTCGCTGGCGGCGGAACAGAGGGGCTCGCGATCGTTCCGTCAGGAAGAGTGATCGTAAGGGTCGCTGACGCCGGGTCCGCAGGAGCGCCGGATGCATCGGCGACATCGACCGCCACCTGGTAGACAGCTCCGAGGTCGATCACTGGGCTCCTCCCCTCGCTGTCGGTGCGGCTGGCTGTGCCTGCTGCGCCCGCGGCCCGGCAGGCTCTCCACGCCGCGCCCCGGCCTGGGATCCTGCTCCTCGCCGAGCGCTGCCACGGACGATCGCTCCGGCGACCTGTCCGGAAGCGTGGAGGCTTGCGGTGACGGCGAGGCTGCCACCGGATGCTGCCCCCACCGCACCGGCCGCCACGAGGGCGGCTGTGCCGGCGAGTGATGCGTCGAGGCGGCACCCGGCAGAGCCTGCAGCGGTCAGGATTGCGGTCGCGGTGAGTGTCGCGTTGCCGGTGCCACTGGCGGCCACCGCACCATCGGCAGTCAGGGACACCGCCGCAACAAGGGCAGCGGACCCACCTACGCCTCGGGTGCCGGCGGCCGTCAGGCTCGCCGTCGACGACAGGCCGGCGGTCCCGCTCGTGGTTCGCACTCCGTCGGCGGTCAGCCCGGCCGTGGCGGTCAGCGCGGAATCACCCGCCGTGGCGTGTAGACCCGACGCTGTCAGACCTGCAGTTGCCGAGAGTGCCGAAGATCCGGTGGTGGCTCGCGAGCCGCTGGCCGACAGCGAGACGGTTACCGAGAGGGAGGCGTCGCCTGTGACACCGCTGGTGACATCCGCCGCGGTGAAGTCGTCGAACTTGAGCAAGGACGTGGATTCGGCCCTGAGGCCGATGCTGGTGCCTGTGGTCACGGCCGTGTCGGTGACGGTCACGCGGGCTGCGCCGTTGACGAAGCCCTTGATCGTGGAGCCGATCGCCTGGACCTTCGCGACGTCGCCTGCGACGGCCGCCCCGGCGAATGAGCCGATGGAGGTGAAGGAGCCGCCGACAACGCTGAACAACGTCCAGCTACTGCCGTCATTGCGCCAGAGATAGCCCTGCGTGAAGCCCGTATTGCCGCGACACCAGATGCCGTGGCTAACGGCTGCGGTGGCGGCGATCGTGACCTGCGCCGAGTTGTCGTTCGTGGCCATCGCGGTGGCAGCACGGATGACGATTGTGCCGCCCACGGCCCCCGACGACAGCTGACTGGAGACGATGGTCCAGAGGCCGGTCCCGTCGACCCAGTTGGCTCCGGGGGCGCCGTTGGCACGGTTGAAGTCGTCGGTAAAGGTCGTCACGGCGCCCTCCCCGTCAGGGCGTCATGCCGCCTGTGCCCCGAGCGATGCTCCGAGCGTGGACAGCGTGAAAGTGTCCGACGAGGCCCAGGCGCGCGACGCCGTCAGGGCCACCGAGAACAGGAACGTTCCGGAAGTGCTGGCCGTCCACACGGAGATGTGCGTGAGTGTCTCGCTGGTGCCTCCGTTGGTCCACGCAGACGGTGCGGAGCTGAGCGCCAGCGCCGACCCGGAGGACGAGGCGGCGAAGGTGAAGGAGTTGCGGGTGATGGATCCGGCGCTCACGCTGCTGGTGCCGGCCGCGCCGGGATCACCTACATGCAGCTGCACGTAGGTGGCGGTCACGGCACTGTACGCGGAGCCCGCGCTGCGAAGCGTGTTGAGCCAGCCGGAGACGAGACTGGAAGCGAGTCCTGCGGTCATTGCTCAGCCTCCTCGGGATCGGGCTCCGTGGAGTCGTCGTCGGAGGTCGCTGGCGTGACCTCGCCGGAAGCCTCCAGCGTCAGGACGAACGTGCGCTGCTCCACAGCTCTACTTGCTCTCTGCGGGCTTGGCCGGGGTCCGCTTTGCCGCGGTCTTCTTCGCCGGGGCCGACGGCTTCTCCTCCGAGGCCCCCGGGGTCACAGCGGCGGAGTTCTCCGTCGTCAGAGCCCGCTCTTCGGCGTCCTCGGCAGGCACGGCTTTCTCGACGTCGTGCTCGGAGTCGGCGACCGGCTCGGCGAGCCCGGAGGAACACAGGTCGGCGCCCTCGGAGTCCGAGACTTCGAGAGTCTCGCCACGCTTGGGCCAGGGCACGCCGTCCCGGGACCCGGACACGTCGGTCTTCATACAAACACGCATGGGTTCGGCCTCCTCAGTTGGCGATGATTCCGGCGTCGCGCAGGGCAGCCGTGAGGGCATTGACGCGCTGCACGAGCGTCGCGAAGTTGTTGTTGATCGTTGCCTGGGTCGGGGTGCCCGTCACGTCGACGGTGCCACCCGCGGGCGTGCCCGTGGCGCTGGTGAGGTCGGTGAGCGCAGAGCGAGTCGCCAACGCCAGATCGCTTCCGAGGCTCTGCTGGCCCTTGGCCATGAGGTTCTCCTGATGGTGAGGGGTGGCGCGGGGGCGGCCACGAAGCCCGCCCCCGAACCGTGAACATGCAGGTCAGGCGGCATTCCCCTGGAAATACTTGATCGCGCCGGTGAGGTCCACGAGGGAGCAGTCGGCACGGAGCAGGGCCCGGAAGGTGACCAGGTCCGTGTTGAACGCGTAGTCGTCGGAGCGCTCGAAGCGCACGCCGCCGGCGAAGCGGACGAAGAACTGGCTGAAGTCGCCGAACACGAGCGACTTCGCCGACAGGGCGGTGGCGGGGACGTTCGGGTCGGTCAGGACCGGCTTGCCGAGGATCATGTCCGGGGAACCGGCCTGGAGGCCCGGCTGCCAGATGTACTGCCCGGTCGTGTCCTTGAGCTTGCGGGCGTTGGCGACCGTCGAGTCCTTCATGATCCACTTGCAGGAGGCGGACGCCCGGTACGGCGCGATCACCGAGAAGAACAGGTCGATCAGGTTGTCGCCGGAGAACGCACCGGTGACGCCCGTACCGCCGGTCACGCCGAGCGTGGCGTCGGTGATGACACCACGCGGCTGCGAGGTGCCGGTGCCGGTCATGGCGTGCGCGCCGAACGCGTTGCCCAGCGCACGGCCGGCCTGCATGGCCAGGTAGCCCTCCAGGTCGACACCGGTGTCGTCCAGGAGCTCGCGCGACACCTGGATCATGGTGCCGTACTTGTAGGCGCCGAGCGGGATCTGACCGAACGCCGGGTCCGAGGCGCTGATGGCGTTGCCCTCGGTGACGATGGACGCGCTGGAGTGCGCCGTCGTCTTCGGGACCTGGATGACCTCGCCAGAGTTGGTGTTCAGGACCGTCGCACCGGCCTGCATGATCGCGGACACCTCGATGAGGTGAGCGATCAGCCGGTCGTAGAACGACGTCGGAACCGTGTTGCCGCCCGCCGTCGCCGAACCCTTGGTCAGCGACCGGTAGTCGACCGGCCCGTCCGGGTTGACGTCGTAGAACCGGCCCCGCTCACCGCGCAGGAAGGACCGCAGCTCCTCGCCACGGTCCGCGCCACCCTGCTGCTCTCCTCGGTTAGCAGCCTGGCCGCCGGCCGCGGCGCCCCCGCGCTGGCCACCCTGCCCGTGCAGCCGGTCGAAGGCGTCGTCGGCCTCCTTCGCCCGCTGCTCGGTGTCCAGCGCCGACTTGATGCGCTCGTCGAGCTTGTCCAGCTCGTCGTTCATCGCATCCCAAGAGCCCTGCTCGCTGGGCTCGAAGGCGCGGTTCTCGTCGGCCGCCTTGTCGGCGAGCCCCTTCATCTGCTCCCACACGTTGGCGCGCCGCTCGCGCAGCCTCTGAACCATGTCCGACATGGATGGACTCCTCGTCCGCTCGAAATCGATCTCGAACGCGGAGCCCACGCGGTCCCACACCCCGTGGGGTGTCGGCGGCCGGCGCCTTTGCGCAACCGGCGGTCCGCTGATCACTTCCTCGTGTCGCACGCTGGCCCGTTGTGTGCTTCACCGCACCCAGAGCGGACATCGACCGGGAGAGCCCAAGTCGACGCCGTGGCAGTGCGGCTATGCGGTCCAAGGACGGCGTACCGCCCCCGCATGACGGGGGTCTTGTCTTGCAGGAGGCTGAGAGCCTCAGACGTAGGGGTCTTCCTTGCGGGCCAGCAGCGCCGCGGCAGCAGCCGGGCCGAACATGCCCCTGCGGGCCGGCTTCTTGGGCTGCGGGCCGTCTGTGCGCACGAAGAACTTCCGCAGCTCGTCGGCCTGGGCCATCGAGCGGACCTCTTCGAAGTCAGCGTCGAACTTGGTGGCCAGTGACCGGAGTCCGGCGCTGGTGTCGTTGTAGGCCGGGTTGTTGACCGGGGCGACGTCGACGAGCTGGACGCCGGTGAGGCGCCGCAGCGGGTATCCCTGGTCGGTAGTCGACCAGTCGTCGGTCACCGTGCGGAACGCGAACGAGCTCTTGCGGACGTCGCCGCGCTCGACGAGCTCCACCACGTGCGCCATCGCCTTCGGCGGCAGTACGTCATACGAGAGGCCGTACTGGTCGAGGCTCATCCGCAGCGTGCCGGCCGCGGTGGTGCCAAGCAGGGCCATATCGTCGTGGTTGTAGCGGGCGATGACGTCCGGCCAGCCATCGCCGCGGGACTGGTTGAAGGCGATCGGGTCGACCACCTCAATGAAGCCACCGAGGTTCTTGCTCTGGCGGTTGAACTGGGCGGCGTACCCGCCGATGCGCTTCTCGCCGTTGTCGGCGCGCAGCTCGGCCTTGCCGGTGTCGCCGGAGGTGTACCGGCGTTCGATATCCACGGTGCTGCCTCCAGTGGCGGTCGGCGTGGTGCTGTCGTTGTTAGCCATGCTTCTGTTCGCTCCCCCGGATCAACCGCAGACGGGCATCTTCCTCGGGGTCGCTGCGGATCGCAGGTGACGAGATCTGCTGGCCAGCCAGAATCGGGAGCGGCGTGTAGTCCTGCCCCTGACCGTTCGGCAGTGGCGGCATGTTCTCCTTGTTGCGGATCTCGTCGGTGTTCGCGCCGCCGATCAGCCGCTGCTTCTCGTAGATCGTCCAGCGCGTGAGCGGATCGAGACGGATCAAGGAGTCGGCGTCGAACTTCACGCACTGGCCACGCGGGATCAGCATCGACAGGTGCGAGTCCAGCTTGCTCATCCATGGCGTCAGGGTCAGCTGAATCAGCTCAACCTCGCGCTGCTCCGGACTGCTGTACGACATCGACCCGCCGGTCTCCCCGCCGATCAGCTCCGGCGGCACACCGTAGATCGCCGCCAGCTGCGTCGCCCCGAGCTTCAACGTGGCGATGAACTGAGCCTCGTAGGCGGGCACGGTGATCGGACTGTAGTCCCAGTCCTTGCCGTACACGATCGGCTGCCGGGTGCGGATCGCATCCATCAGCCGCGCCTTGATGACCGCGGCGTCCGCCTGGTCCACCGTCTGCGTGGTGTTCTTGAAGGTGCCGGGCGGCACGCCACCGGTGGCGTGCCAGGCCTCCATGTACTCCTGCGCGGCCAGGTTCGTCGTCGCCATCGAGGCGAACGCGCCGATCGGGCTGAGCCCGAGCACCTTGCCTGGCAGCGTGAACCACGGGATGTGGACGATGTCGTTGGGATCCTGCACGCGGTTACCGAGGATGAACCAGATCGGATTGACGAAAGAACCCTCACCCGACGGCATCGAGTCGACAACCGAAACCCAATCCATCGGAAGCCACTCGATCATCGTCGGGTAGCCGTAGTAGTCCCTCGCGGTGACGTAGCCGACCGCGTTGCCGCGGTAGACCATCGACAGGATGGCTCGCCAGATCCAGTCGTTGAAGTTGCCCTGCACCGACGGACTCGCGAAGAGACTGGACAGCGGCAACTGCTGGACTGTGCCGCCCGATTCCCGGAACTGCCGCAGCGGGGCCGCCGCAATGTTGGACGCCAGGAGCCGCCCGGCCGCGTACACGGGGGCCAGTCGCAGCACGCGATCGATGCTGACAGATCCGCCGCCGACGCCACCGCCGTGTCCCCACGGCACTGAGTCGATCGAGCGCTTCTCCACTCCCGACCGGGTCTCAACCCCGACCAGCCACGCGCCGGCCTGACGGAAGCCGCGCGCCACGAGGCCGAGGCGCCGGCCCCAGGTCGCTCGCGCCGTTGCTCGCCAACTGCTCGCGCTCTGACCCCGACCGTCCATCCAGATATCGCCCACCAGGACCGGCCCGGCATCGTCCGCTGCAGCCGGCTGCCGAGCGCGACGGAACCATCGTCCGAACGCCATCACGCCCCCTAACAGATCGACTGCAGAACGTCGTACTGGCTGCCCTCAAGCAGGTGAGACCGGGTCACGTAGGACCAGCGGGCCAGCGTCATCGCCACCAGCGGACTGATGTCGCCGTCCACGCCCTTCACCGTCCAGGCGATCGTCTCGCCCGTCTGTTTCGTCTTCGCCGAGGCGACCGCCACGTCCAGATGCCGGTTCGGAACGACGCGGAAGCTCTCCTCGCGCACCGCCTCCAGCAGCTGGCCGGCAGCCGCGGCCATGTCGACCGCGTTCGTCACCGCCAGATCGCCGGACTGCGGCGCGTCCGGATCCTCCGGCCGATGGAACCCGGCCGCATCCAGCGCCGTCTCCAGGAACGCGAACGTCCCCCGCCCCATCGCGATCGAGATCGGGCCGAGCGTCTCCCGCAACTCAATCAGCCGCGGCACCAGCCACTTTGTGCCCGGACGGTAGTCCGCCAACTGCGTGTGCCCCAGCCCGTCCGCGCGGAGCCCGTACACCTGCACCGCGGCGTAGTCACGCAGCGGGCTGATGTCCAAGCCGATCGCCACCCCCGACTCGCGGTCCCGCTGCGACTCCGCATCCGCCAGAGCCACCCACGCCGCGGCATCAATGACCGCGTTGCCCTGCGACTTGCGCGGCCAGACGCCGAGACGCTCGCGCGCGAAGCCGGCATCGCCCATCGAGCGGCGCTCCCGCAGGACCGCCTCCTCCGACAGCCGGTAGCCGAGCGCCGGATTCGACGCCGCCCACAGCTGCCGGTCGTCGAGGTCGATGTCGTCCAGGTGGTCGAGGTCGCCAGCGATCCCCCAGTCCCGCCAGCCGAAGCTGTCGTCTCCACCGGCCTCCGCCCGCGCGTGCAGCGCGAACATCACCTCGCCGCTGCCGTCGTCGCCGTCCAGGGGCGGTGACGAGGTATAGACGATCTGAGGGTTCGGGCGGGCCGACATCGTCGGCATCAGCGCGTCCTGCTGGACCGCGGTGTACGCGAACGCCTCATCGATCAGGTTCGCGTCGCCCGAGAAGCCTCGGCCCGAGCCCTTCGAGCGGGCGATGAACTTCACCCGAGCGCCGGTGTCCAACCTCTCGAACGACTCCTCGCCGTTCGTATTGATGATCTTTATGGGGACGCCGTCGACATCGATCAGGTTCTCTGACAGCGGCTCGCCCAAGCCCTTCAACACCGCCTTGAAACGCCGGAAGCCCTCCATGGCGGTGTTGTGGGTCGGGATCAGCCCCGCGCCCGCCAGGTAGCTGGCCGACTCATGCGCGACCGTTATGCAGCGCGTCGGCCGTATCGGCACGCGTTCGATGGACACGATTGCGTTGTACGCCGACCGAGAGGTTTTCAGCTTGCGGATCGCAGCGCTCTTCCGCTGCAACCGAAATGGGCTGATGCCATTCGGGGCGAACTGCGCCCGATACATGGCTCCTGCATCACGGCCGTTCAACTTGGCCTCGAATTGTCGCAGCGTGGCGCGGTAGCCGAGTGAGCGGATAAGCGTGGTGACGTCATCCATGAGGAGCTGGTTCATCATCGTCACCATGAGCTGGTGACCGGACACGCCTCCGTCTGTGTCCATGACTCCAGCAAGCAGGTCCCGCCTCTGGCGTTCCGAGGATGTCAGGTACGACACGGGAATCCGCTTGTCGCCCAACACTCCGAGATCTCGCAGTCGAGCACGAAGCCCGTAGACGCGAACAGTGAAAACGCGCCCCTCGGTTCGCTTGTCCTCGTGCACGGCGTACCGCTCTCCGAGCACATCGAGTTGCGCCAGGAGCTCCGGCAAGTCGTCCTTGCCGACCGTGAGCCGCCCGTCATGCGTGGCGCCGTCGCCTAGCCACGCGCCGAGGAGGTAGGGGTCAATGGGCAGGTGAACGTCCTCGCACTGGAGCGGCCCAGGAAGGTCCACACGCCAGCGGTAGACGTTGCGGTCACGGCCGTTGGGCCGGTCCCAGTGGTGGACGAGCCCAGCGGATCGGATCTCGTCCGTCGTTACGACGCACTGCTTCGTGGCACCGCTACGCGCAACCTCCGTGACCGCCCAAAGGTGTCCGGAGCCGGCAACGAGGGACTGCCCGTCGGCAAAGGTCACGCGGTAGCAGTCGCTGTCCCGAAGTACAGGGTGGGCAGCGAGCACTTTGGTGGGGGTTCCATCGGGGGCGAATACCTCATCGCCCTCATGGATTTCCCCCATAGTTGTCCAACCCCGTGGCGTGAGCATCGGAGTGGTGAGGTCGAGATCTTTGTATTCGTGCGCCGACCACATGATCAGACGCTCGTCGAGGAGAAAGAGGCCGGCGAGGGCACGCGCTTCGAGGATCGCACCTTTCCCATTCTGCCGACTGACAATCTCCCCGTACTCGAAACAGCTCCACCGGCCGTCCTCGCGTACCGACAGCATCAGCCGGATCGAATCCGCCTGCCACGGATCCAGCACCAGGCCGGCCCGCCGCGCGAGCTCCACCGCTTCGTCACCCAGCGAGTAGGCCGACGGCGGCACGCACTCAACTCGAGGCCTGGCCGCGCCGCGCAGCAATTCGCGCCGTGAGGTCCGAGACACCAGAACCCCCCGCCTTCGGCACCGCAGCCGGCACCGACCCCTTCGAAGCCTGCCGAATCTCCGCCACGAGCCCCCGAAGAGCCGTCTGCTGCTGCCGAGCTTCCGCGAGAAGAGGCCCAACAGCTGGAGATTCACCCTCGTTGTCTCCGTCGTTCGCCTTGACCGGCGAACAGGTCCGCTGGAGAATGGAGTTGAGCCAATCGAGCCGGTCAGAGAGACGGCAAGCCTCCTCCAGAAGCACCCAGTGCGCCGGAGTCAGAGAGCCAGAGCCCGCCATCTCCCGCCAGAGCCGCTTACCGCGAGGACCAAGATCCGGCGGAGTCTTCCTCACCACTCCAGACCCCCTCCATGATCATCTCCCCCTGTGTATTTTTCGCGGGGGGAGAGGGCTTTTAGGTGGGGGCGGGGTCAGCGCGGGCTTGATCAAAAAATCGGATCGAACTGGACATTCTGACATACGTGCAGGTCAGAGGGTTGTCACGTCCACCGAAATCCGGGGCTTCGGCCTCGACCGGGCCCTCAGCCGGTTCGACTTCGCCGTGTTGCACCGCCGGTGCGCGAGCCGACAGTTCGCCCGGTCCAGCGGATCGCCGCCCTGCCACAGCTCACGGATGTGATCCACCGTCTTGGCCATAGGGTGCCGCCGGCCGTCGAGAGACTGGTCGACGTACCTTCCGCACAGCCAGCAGTCCGCCTCTTCGGCAAAGACCTGGGCCTGCACTCGAAGCCACGGCGTACCCGATCGTCCCTTGCTGTAGGCCACGGTCACCTCCACTGCCTGGGCTGTGGCCCTGCTGCCCACTCAGGACATACCTGGTGTACTGCTGGGCTGCACCGTGAGGGTGGCGCTGGTGCTGCTACCTCCATCGAGGGCGCGCACTGTCGCGCATGGGTAGATGACCGAGTCCTCACGTGTGCAGTGGGAGCAGCAGCCGTACTCCTCCGCGTGCAGCTTCAGCACGCGCTCGACCGAAGCGAGGAGCTGCTCACGGGTCGGCTTCTCGTGCGGCTCCCACCACTCGGGCGGCTCAACTCGAAGCGGAACATTGACGACCACGAGGGCCGGGCCTGCGCGCCGCTCATCGAGTTGGATGCGCCCGTCGGGACTGCGATCGAAGACCTCGCAGCGCAGGAACCGGCCGGTGGGTCCCTTGTCGATGGTCATGTCGGCATCGACGGGAACATCATTGGGGCTGATCCCGCTCGCGGTGAGCCATTCGCAGAGGGCGTCACGGCGGCCTTCAGGTAGGGCGAGCTTGGCCATCAGTCCGCTCCTCCCCGCTACATCGCTGGGTCGGTGCCGTAGTCCCCAGCGGCCAGCCGTTCAGGCTGGCGACAGATATCCCAGTCGCAGGGACTGTCCGCCTCGATGTGCCAACACTGCACAGGCGGGTCGTCCTCGTCGTCCACGTCGCACATCACGCGGCCTTGGGCCGGCGTTGCGGCATGGGCCGGTAGGTCTTGGCCCGTTCCTCGATCTCGGGCAGGGCGTACATGGTCTTGTACTCGTGGCCGTTGCCGGAGTATCGACTGTCGCCCTGGTAGCGGCGGATCCTTCCGCGTCGGGCCCACTGTCGGATCACGGCCCCGGGAACGCCGGTTGCGGCGACGGCTTGGTCCTCGAAGACGAGGTCGTCGGGGTACAGCTCGGTCGGATGCATGGTCCACCCCCGGGCACGCAAAAGGCCCCCGGCAGTGGCTGGGGGCCTTAGAGGCTTGCGGGCACACGTGTACTGCCCTGGGGGCACTGTGACATACGGTGATCGCCGAGGTCAAGCAAGGACGTGGATACGGCGAGAGCCCCGACCGATGGCCAGGGCTCAGGCGTTGCCGGCTAGCGGTTACGGCGTGCCGTCGAGGCTGTCTTCGAGCATCTTGTTCTTGTCGAAGTTGCCGTCGTCGTCGAGCCAGCCGAGGTCGTCCATGGTCTGCGACATGAGCAGCGCGCTGTAGTCGTCTTTCGTGAGCCCGTCGCACGCGGCGGGCTTCTCCTTGTCGCCCTTGGCCCGCTCCTTCAGGGCGTGGGCGCAGTCGCGGGCGATGTCGTCGTAGGACGGCCGGCTGAGCCAGTAGGCGGTGCCTCCGATGCCGAGGGCGATGGCCAGACCGGCGGCCACGATCAGGTTGCGGCGTCTCTTGGCTGCCGGCTTCGGCGCGTGGTCGGGCATGGGCGGAGTGCCGGGCGCGGGTGGCAGATCGGTCGTCATGGTCCCCCCAGGACTGTGATGGATCGGCAGAGTATCGCCGGATGATGCAGGAGTGGGTGGTTCGGTTGCGCATTCACCGATTCGAGATCGGCGGGCCTCACAGCCCTCGGGCGTGGGCGAGTTCGGCGGCGCGGCCGAGGTAGAGCAGGGCGAGCCGCGGACCGGACTGCTGGGCGTTCCATGACGGGATGGATTCGGCGTCGGCGAAGTCGCGGCGGATGACCTCCAGGAGGAGCACGCAGGCGTCGTCGGCCTGCCAGTGAGTCGCCGCTTCAACGCGGATGGCGCCGATGGGGCAGCGGGCGCCGGCTTCGGATACCGCGGCTTCCGTGGTCCAGCCGTCGACTTCGAGGCGGTGGCGGGCCCGGTGGAGGGTGGCGGCAATCGGGGTGGTGTAGGGGGTCGGCGCCGAGGTGGGGGTGAGCGGCACGGGCGTTGTGATCTCGGGGAGCGGGTCGGCGCCGGGGATGTGGGCGGTGCGGATTTCGAACTCAACCGCGGCTTCGTCGAGGCGCACGGTCATGGCGGCTTCGCGGGCTGCGAGGCGCGCGTCGAGGTCGAGTTCGGCTGGTGCGCTCGCGCGGACGGTGGCGGTGGTCACCGCGTCGCCTTGCCGTTGCCGCGGCATTCGGGGCAGGGGACCCTGCGCTGGACGCTGCCGAAGGCTGTGAAGTTGGCGCCCTTGCCGGAGCAGTGCCAGCACAGCCCGCGGGTGTTCGCTTCGGCGGGTGAGAGGTCGCCGTTCTGCGCCTCCCATTCCTGATCGGTCATGCGCTGAGGCATGATGGGGCTCTCCTTGTCTGATCTTGATCGGGCAGGTGGTGCGGGGCGCCCCTGGTCGCTTGCAGGCATTCGAGGGGCGCCCCGGCTCAGCGTCGGCGGCCGAGTCGCTGCCGGGTGATGGGGTCGCTGCCGTCGCGGACGTGCTTCTCGAGGCCGCGCAGTTCGGCCTCGTCGAGCTGGGCCCGGTAGTCGTGGCCGAGGGGGGCGCCGACCTGGGGGGTGGGGTCGGCGATGTTGCGGACGCCGCGGGGCGGGGTGTCGGAGATCGGTCCGTACAGGCGGCAGATCGTCTCGGCGTCAGAGCCGAAGTCGGTGCAGGGCGTCCGGGTGAGCGGCAGCCGCTTGGTGAAGATGTGGGTGCTGGCCAGCCTCGAGTCCTCGTAGGGCGCGACGGGGCGGGACACCGGCATGGTCACGTAGTAGGGCTTGCCGAGCGTGAGTTGGCGGGCGAACTCCTTGGACTGCTGGGGCTGCCAGGTGCGAGCCATGAGGGCACTTCCTTCCGTTTCATCATGGTATGTACGGGTGGACAGGGCATGGTTTGCCCCGGTCTGCACCCATTGAGGAGTGGGACGGTGGGTGGACATGGCCCAGGCGGTGTCCGGGCGCCGTCCGGGTCGCCCAGATGGACAGACCGGGGCATATAGGTCGATGTCCGGGTGATTTTTCGGGTCAAAGCTCACATGTCAGTTGCCTTCAAGGAGGCTGAGCGCATCGGCGATGTCGGCCTTCTGGTAGCCGTTCACCCGGCCGCGGCCCTCGATGTCGACCTTGACGGTGCCACCCGCGCCACCGTCGCGCAGAAGCTTGCCGAGCCGGTTCTCCGCCATGCCGCCACCGACGAGCTCGGCCATCTCCGCGAGCTGCGCCACGTCCCGGCCGAGCGCCTGCATCGCCTTCAGGCAGCCGCGCAGTGCATCCATTTGCATGCGCTGCTCGGGCGTGTGGTTGAGGACGTTCCGGCCCGGGATGCCGTCCCGCTTCGGTCCGCCAGCCGCCGAGGACAGGCCGGTAGCGTTCAGCAGGTGACGTTCGATCGGGTCGTCCCACTGTCCGGCCAGCCGGCCTGCCGCGGACCGCAGCTTGGCCGCGCGCTGCAGCAGCATCGTGATCTCGCCGCGCTCGTCCTCGTCAAGGTCGAAGGAGCGGGCCTTGTCGGTGAGGCCGGCGAACGGGTTGACGAGCCAGCCCAGGCCCGGGCGGGGCGGGTCGAACTTGGAGGCGTCGCGGCCCATGCCGGACGATCCGGCACCGAGGATGGCGTTGGACTGCTGCGCGGTGTCGACGCGCATCGCCCACTTGGTGGTGAAGTTGATGGCCAGCTCGGTCGGGAAGACGTCGACACCCGGGTACTGGGTGATGACTCCGAGCAGGATCCCGGCTCCCGCGGCGACCGAGGCGAGGAGGACCAGCGCCTCGAGGATCTCCTCCGCGAGCGGTTTGCCGGGCCGCGTGTAGGTGGCGAGTTCGTCGATGATGAGGAGCTCCAGGCCGCCGATCTGGTCGATGACGGGGGCGACGAGCTTGCTCTTGCCGAGCTTGCCGAGCTCGGCCTCGCGCCGGTCCTTGTCTGCGATCAGGGCCTGCAGCAGGGCAAGGAGTCGGGCCGGGTCGGGCTTGAAGTATGTGGACGCGATCCCGGCCTTGGCGTAGGGGTCCCATTCGCCGTTGTTCTTTCCGGCGACGATCCGCAGGTTGATGCGCGGGTCGAAGGTGGAGCCGACGGCCAGGTTGGAGGCGCCGACGCCCTTGCCGGAGCGGGTGCCGCCGCCGATGGCGATGTTGGAGGTGCTGATCGGCAGCTTGATGGTGTTGCCGCGCTTGCCCCAGCCGACGGGCACGCCGTCCTTGAAGGCGTCGATCTGCCCGGAAGCCTTGAGGAGCGGTGAGGGCCGGGTGTCTTCGAACGGGTCCTGGTCGGTGATCCACAGGCTGGTGCGAACGGCGCTGCCGGCCTTCTGGATGTCGACCATGGTCGAGTCGCGGCCGATCGCCCCGGCGAACTCTTCGATCTTCTGCTGCAGGGTGGCGACCTTCTGCCCGGCAGGCAGGTCGAAGACGACGGTGGTGTTGCCGTCCTTCTCGCGCTGTGGGACGGCCAGGATGGCGAGCTGGTCGTCACCCTTCACCATGCCGATCTTCCGGAGGGCTTCCTCAAGCTGCTGCGCGGTCAGTGCGGGCGGCGGCGGGGCGTTGAACTCCCGCGCTCCAGGCTGCGACTCCGGCTTGGTCATGTCCACCGGGGCGGCCAGCTGTGCCTCCATGGTCGGGGCAGGTGCAGGCTGGCCGGCGTCGAAAGGGCGCGACACCAGGTACCAGCCGTAGCCGGCAGCGGTACCGAGGGCGGCCAGGAGGATGGGCTGGCCGTTAGCCGCCAGCTCGACGGCCTGCCCCATCACGGGGAACGCTCCGACGAAGCCAGCGGCTGCCAGGCCTGCACGCTGCGCCTTCTTCTTGGTGCGGGTCTTGTCGATCTCCCGGTCGGTGATGAGTGCCGGCATCTGGACGCGGAGGTTCTCGAGCTGGCTCTCCAGCATGGCGATCTCGCCGGCGAGGTGGGCCATGTATGAAGCGTTGGCTTCGCTCGGGTCGTGCTTCGCGACTGCCCGAAGGGGGGCGAGACGTGCCCGCTGCTGGGCGATGCGCCGCTCAAGCTGGGCTTCCGCCTGGTGGCGGTCTTGCTCGGTTTCGCGCACAGCGGCGTCGATGATGTCGGCGTCGGCGAGGTCGCGGGTGGCGAGCCACTCGCGGGAGCGGGCGGTGGCGTGGCCGCGCTGTACGGCGAATGCAGCCTTGATGCGGTCGCCGCGGGTGGGCCCTATGTCGGTGGGCTGGTGAGGCGCGTCGGGTGCGTGCTTGGGGCGCGGCGGCATCTCGGTGGTCACTGGCCTTGTCCTTCCATGGATGGGGGCGGGGCCCACTTGGGGCCCCGCTGGGGGTGGCTAGCCGAGACCGCCGAGCATGGTGCCGAGGGATCCGACGAGAGAGGTCGTGAGCTGATTGCCCATGGCGCCGATGACGGTGCCGGACAGGGCGATACCGAACAGGCCGCCGATGACCGCGTCGCTGACCTTCAGGCCTCCGTGCCGCACCTTGTAGAAGACGACGATGCCGAGGAGGGCGATGGTCGTGACACCGACGCCGATGGCGCCCCCGCCGGACTTGGTCTGCATCTGCTGGTTGTAGTCGGCGGGCACCTGGCCAGTGCTGTAGGGGTTCTGCAGCTGGGTTCCAGTGCTGCCGTCGCTGTGGAAGCCGGCGATGGTGGCGACGTGAGTCGCGGTGGCGGTGTGGCCGTAGCCGCCGAGCCCGACGATCCGAACGGTACGGCCGTCGGGAAGGCTGACGGGGGCGGTGACGGCGTGGTGGCTGGCGGTCTGCATCTCGACGGCGGAAGCCTGCGGTGTGCTGGCGGCGGTGATGGCGGCGGCGCCGCCGAGGAGGGCGGCGGCCGCGCTGCCCGAGACGGCGATCCGGCGGATGGTGGGGTTCATGGCTTCTCTCTTCTGGGTGAGTGGGTTGTCGTTCGGGCGGGGTCAGTGGTGGCCGTTAACGGCCGGGATCCGGCGGGGTGTCGCGCCGCGCTCGAGGGCGGCTTCGTTCTTGGCGATGGGATGGAACGGCTCCGAGTCGCCCTTGGTGCGGCGGTGCAGCGGAGGCGCCTTACGGCCACCCTTCTGAGCCGTCTTCTGCGGCCCCTTGGGGGCGGGGGGTAGATCGGACGCGACCTGCGAAGATCCAGGGGCGGAGAGCAGCACTGAGGGGGCCGGGTGGAGCCTCTGAAGCAGTCGGCTGCGAGCGCTTATCGGTGAACCGTTCGCGGCATCCATCGCCTGAGCGAGGGACTGCCGAGCGGCGAGCTGCTGGGCGTGCATCGCCGGGGTCATGCCGGGCGTCTCGGAGCCGTAGAAGATCTGCCACGCGGCGACGAAGGCGTCCTCGAAGTCGAGCGTCCCGAACGGGGCGGCGGACACCAGCCGGTGGGCCAGCTTCACGACGTCCTTGTGGTCCTTACGTCGCTGCTTCTCGTGCTTACGGCGGGCCTTCGCCTCCCCACGCCGCTTCCGCTCCCCCGCATCGAAGGACAGAGTCGTCACCCACTGGCGGACTTCGAAGAACAGCGGGCCGAGCAGGGACACGGCGGCCAGGCCGTAAGCGACCGATGGGCTGGTCTCCAGCCCGTACCCGTAGTTGATCCAGGCGGCGTAGCCGGCCGCGCTCAGGCACAGCCCGCGCAGCAGCCACCGCACCCAGGCGGGCAGCTTCCGCTCGTCGGCGTAGGCGACGCCCGCGGCCATCACCCACGCCGCGCCCTCCAGCGCGAACGGCAGTGGCAGCAGCATTAGAGAGACACCGGCGAAGTGGGCGACCTGCGCGGGCAGCGACGCCAGCGCGGACGCGGTGACCAGAGCGAGGGTGCCGCGCCGGTACACGTTGCCGGGGGTGAGGGTCTTCTCCCGACGGGTAGCACGGGCCTGGCGGCGGGCGGCCTTGTCGCGGCGCTCCTGCGCCTTGATCTCGCGGTCCTCGTCGCGGTCCTTACGGCGTTCGTCGCGACGCAGCGTGGCCCGGTGCTCGTCGGTGCGGCGGCGCTCGGCGGCGTCGGCGGCCTTATCGGCGCGACGCTCTTCGTGCCAGCTGCTCACGGGACTCGGTCCTTTCGTGTGGTCTTCGGGTGGGCTACCGGGTGATGGCGACGAAACCGCCGCCGGCTCCGCGGATCTGGAATCCCAGGCCAGACACCTGAGCGGACACCGCTCCGGGCGCGAGCCTGGCCGCCTCGTTGAGGAGTTCTGCGATCTGACGGCCGATCTCCCGCGAGCGGCGCACCTTGTCGTGGAGCTCGTCGGCGCTTCTGGTGTCCATCACCGACCACCTCCCTCGTGCTTGCGGGCCGCGTCCAGGGCGCCGGCCGGGGTGCCGTAGCTGCCGCCCTGGCGTCCGCAAGTGCAGGTCCAGCTATGCGAGTAGCGGCCGTTGCCCTTGGCGGTGCAGCTGACGTGGGCGCGGTGCGCGCCGGCCATCAGGCGGCGGCCGGGGTGTGCAGGCCGCGGATCTCGTCCATGAGCGGCGGCTCGTCGGGGTTCGCCGCGTCGTACAGCTCGACCTCGTAGGCGACGTGCGCCCTGGTGATCGGGTTGGTGGCGGCCAGGTAGTCGGCGATGAAGCCGGCGCGGATGGCGGCCTCGGCGTCGGCGACCAGCGCCTCGAACGGGTCATCGGCGGAGACGAGGGACAGGACGGGAACGGACATGGCTGTGCCTTTCGCGTGGCAGGGAAGGGGGTGCCGCGGGCGAGGACGGGGGGATGGCTCGCCCGCGGCGGTACTGGGGGTACTACTTGGGCCGGTCCTCGCTGCGGCGGTTGGCCTCGGCGACCTTCTTCGACAGCTCGGCACGCTCGGCGTCGGTCACGACCGATCACCGCCCTCGTCGTCCATCGGCGGGTGGATGTCCGCGCGGATCACGCCGCCGACCATCGTCTCCGTCTTGAAGCGGACGGTCAGGGTGACCCTCCCGTCCCTCAGAGCGCGCTCGGCGATCGGGAGGTTGAAGTAGCGAGCCCACGCGGTGACGTTGGCGCGCTGCTCCTCCGGGGTGCGGCCCAGGCCGTGGACCGCGCCGGTGACCGCGCCGGTCTCGGCGATGGTCCAGGCGGCGGCCGGTAGGCCCAGCGCGGTGGCGGCGGCCAGGAAGTCGCCGACCGCGCGGTGCGCCTCACGCTGCCAGCGCAGCATCATCTTGTTGTCGGCCATCACGACGCCACCTCAACGATCACGAGGAAGCGGTCCGCGTCCAGGTCCATGACGACCCGGGCCGGGACACCCTGGCGACGCTGCTCGGCGGCGAAGGACTCGGCCGGCCACTGCCCGCGCGGGGCACCAGCGGGGAACGACTCCAGCACCCGGCGGGACGGCTTCGGCTCGGCCGGGGTCCGGCGGACGTGCGAGCCGGCCTCGTGGGCGAGACGGTCAGCGAGGGAGAGGGCGCTCATGCGACGACCGCCTTCGCCTCGGCCGCCGCGTTGTGCAGGCGGGCGGTGCGGGCGTTCTCGTCGAGCTTGTCGGCCAGCTTGCGCAGGTCGGCCGCCGCCTGCTCCGCCATGACCGGCGTCAGATAGGCGTCGACACTACCGGCGTCCCCGACGATGACGTGCGCGGCCCGCATCTGCAGGTCCGACGACATCGGGTCGACGCCGACCGTCGTGCTCAGCGTGTATACGGGCTTGTCGCCGTTGAAGAACGACCCGATCCGGGCGGAGAACTCGCGACCCGCGTGGTCGAGGTCCTCAATGAAGTGGACCCACTCGCCGACGTGGTTCGTGGTGCACCAGTCCGGGCACGGCACGAACACGATCTGCTGCTTCGGGCCGGGGGCGCCGAGCGCGACCGGGGCGAGGTGGTGACCCGGCGCGGTCGCCGGGATGGAGGTGGAGTGGTCGGTGCGCACGGACGCACCGCTAAGCTGGTCTGCAGCCATCAGGGTCTCCCTAGCAGGTACCTGATCGGTTAGGCCTCGGTCAGCGAGTGGAGTCGCTGCGCCGGGGCCGTCTTCGTTTGTGGGTGCCGGTGGAGCGGCAGTGAGGCCTTCCGAGGGTGGAGCCCCGTCGGCTTCAAGAGACATCTTGTAGCGTCGCGAGCGGGGGTGTCAAGAGGAGTCTTGAAGTGACGCCAATTCGCCCATACGCTACGTCCATGACAGAAGCGCTCACCTCCACCATCGAGTCCGAGACGGGACGCCTCGCACAGATTCCCGACGCCATCGAGCGCTTCCATGCAGCCCGCGAACTTCGCGAGGTGCTGAACGTCGGCGATCAGAAGGCACGCGAACTGGAGCGAGCGGCGGTCCGCGAACTCAAGCAGGACAGGCCATGGCGCGAGGTGGGCGAGCTGCTCGGCATGTCGGGATCGAGAGCCGAACAGATCGCCACGGGTCGGTAACCGAGTCCGTTGCATGCCTACAAGGTGACAGCCGGTCAGCATCGAGCGCGACGACATCTGAGGCGACATCGTGGCGACATCCCGCTACCGTGAGTGCATGACCACCCCTAACTCCACGCTCCGGGCGGTTCGCATCTCCATGATGCTCAGTCAGGACGACTTCGCCACCGCGCTCCGAGAGGCAGGCGTGCGCGCGGGATCCCCGATCGAGCCCAGCAAGCGGCTCGTTCAGCGCTGGGAGTCCGGCGCCATCGCCGCCCCTAGCCCCCGATACGCCCGCGCTCTCGAAGCGGTCACTGGTATGCCGATCGATACCCTCGGCTTCGCCTCCCCTGCCATGGCCCGGGTCGCCGCGGACGGCGCAGGTGGCCACGACGTCCACCCATCGACAGCTGGCGTGGCCGCACCCGTTCCCGGCCCTACTCCAGCGGCCTCACCGCACGCCAATTACAGCGGCGTCTGGCTGTCGCGCTACGAGTACTTCTCGAGCGGCCGGGACTCCAGCTTCATCGGCATGCACTACGTGGTCGTGCTCCAGCACGGCAACCGGCTGACAGTGCGCTCGCTGCCGGAGGCGTCCTCGAACCCCGACTCGCCGCTGACGATGGACCTCACGGTCGACGGCAGCGTCATCACCGGCACCTGGGTCGAGCAGACCGCGACCGACGGCTACTACCGCGGGGCCCGCTACCACGGCGCCATCCAGATGCTGATCGAACCGACCGGCACCCGCATGGCCGGCAAGTGGGTCGGCTTTGGCAAGGAGATGGACATCAACACCGGTCCCTGGGAGCTGCGCCTCGAGGACTCGTCCACCACCCAGAAGACGATTGGCAAGTACAGCCGGAGGCCCGAGTGACCCGCCGCCCGTACAAGAACATGCCGGACCAGGGCCGCACCAGCCTGTACCGGTTATTCGACAGCCAGGGCCAGTTGCTCTACATCGGCATCTCGTGTAACCCGGCAAAGCGCTACGACTCGCATCGGTGGCACAAGCCCCGCCTGTGGCGACACGACATCGCCAGCTACACCGCCGAGTGGCTGGACACGCGCGAGGAAGCAGAGACGGCCGAGATCAAGGCCATCCGGTCAGAGCGTCCGCTCCACAACCGAATGCACCATCCGGACTGCGACGACGAACCCTGGAGCGGCTACCCGAAGTCCGCCTGACGATCAACGCCCCCGGCCTGCTGGCTGGGGGCGTTGTCGTGCGCCCCGCCGTGCGCCCTTGTGGCTGTACTCCCCTGTCGTGACGGTGGAGTGCGGTTGCTGTTGTCCTCGACGCAAGGGGGATTGCATGGGGCGGGGTTGGAACGATGCTGCCGGCCGGCTGCTGCTCGGGCTGGCAGCGGTGCTTGAACGGATGATCGCAAGTAAGACCGCGGTAGCCCAGTGGAAGCTGCGCCGGAACCGTGTCGTGCGGGCAGCGCACCGGCGGGGTGTCCCGGTCGAGGTGCTCGCGGCACGGCTGGGGCTGACGCAGTCCTGGGTCCGATATGTGATCAAGAACCCGAAGAAGGCGGCCGTCGAGGAGGCCGCCTGATCCCACCTTCGGCCCGGTCAGCACATAGGCTGGCCCGGCCCCACCGGGAGAGGAACGAGATGCGACCCCTGCAGTACCGCGACTACCTGATCGGCCTGCTGAAGAACACCCCGGGTGTCGGGAAGGTGGACGCCATCGAGAGCGGCCCGCACCCGTATGCGCTGGCCATGACGGTCGGCGGCCGGGAGCGCCGCTGGCAGGTGGTCGGGCAGCTGGCCGATGGCGCCAAGCACGACGCTCCCACGCCTCCAGTCACGGCGGGCCCGCCGGCGTTCACGGAGGCGCCGCTGGATGGTGCGCCGGATGCGTGGCTGGCTGGGGTGATCGGCGGATCGGAGCCGGCGGACACAGAACGCATCGACGTGTGGTCGGCTCGGGACCGCAGCCCGGGCGTGACGGTCCACTTCCACAACGGGGAGCGGGCGTTCGTGCGCCTGGTCTGACGGCATGACGAAGCGCCCCCGCCCAAGTGATTTGGGCGGGGGCGCTCTCTGTCAGCCGAGGTAGGTGACCTGCAGCACGGTGATCGTCTTGAGCGTCTGTCCGACGAGGAGGACGGCGAAGGCCTGCCCGGCGACGATCATCCGCATCACGTCGTCCTCGACGTCGCCGTAGGGGGCGGTCGCCCCGATGGGATCGTGGCAGGCGTCGGCAAGAGCCAGGGTGAGGGCTTCGCTGGCGGCGGCCGGCATCGCTTCGTGGACGGCTTCGGCGGCCGGGTCGTACTTGAGGCGGTAGCTCACGCTGGCTCCACGGCATGGTTGATCAACAGCAGTTGTGCCCCGGTCCGTGGTAGGTGACGTGAATCGAAGCGTAGCGGAGTGGTGACCGTGCGTGGCCCGGTTTCGCTTAGGCGGCACCGCGGGCCCGGATGCGGGCAGCGTCGGCGAGCACCCGATCGGTGACGTCAGTCCACTCACCGGCCGGCTCCTCGCCGCGGGCCTCAGCAGCAGCGATCTCCCGGCCACGCTCTACAGCAGCCAGGGTGTCCTTCGCGATCCGCTCCCAGCGGGCGAAGACGCCGAGCAGCTCGTGCGCCGGCGCCCGGTTGATCTCGCCGAGGAAGCGCTGGGCCAGGGCAGGGTTGCCGAGGGCGTCGCGAATCCGTTCGATGGTCCACGGCTCGTCGCTCATCCCGGCCTCCGAGTGAGAAAATGTCACTGCGCCTCCAGCTTATCTGGCGGGCGATATCGGAGTGATGCCGCCCGCCGAGATTCATCCGCGATCCGCTATACGCGATCCGCTATACGCGATCTGCCGTCCGCTGGCTCACGCCGCCCGCCTCTCGGCGAGCGGCAGCCGGAGCGCTTCGCTGTGTCCGTAGCTGGTCTCGCAGCCGGGGCAGCGGACGCCGGCGGTGTCGAGGGTGACGCGCAGCGTGTGCCCGCACGGGCAGCTGACGGGAACGCGGCGCGCCGGCCGCTCGCCGCCGGTGGCCGCCTCGCACTGCCGCCGCAGCTGCCCGACCTCGCGGGCAAACTCGTCGAACGCGCCATGGACTTCACCTGCCCACGGCAGCAGGACGCGCAGCCGCTTCACCACCTGGTCGCACTGCTGCTGGAGATCGCCGTCCCAGCGGGGGTGCCGGTAGCCGAGCAGGTCGTGCCAGTCGACGAGCCAGGTCTGCAGGATGGTCACCACTCCCCCGCGGGCGGCGAGGCTCAGGGGGTCGAGTCGCACCGGCAGGGGCGCGGTGCGGCTGCCGGAGACGGCGGGCCCGCCGCTGCCGGATCCGGGGTGGAGGGAGTCGGCGAGCCGGGCGTACAGCCCGTCGGGGCCAGCGAGCGCCCGGAGGGTCAGGTCGACGCGGTCGATGCAGGGGCGGCAGGCCTGATGGTCCAGTTCGTCGGCGTAGAGGTCGCGGTGGCAGACGGTGCAGGCGTTCACGTCGGTGCTCCTTGCGGGCTGTGCGGGCAGGGCTAGCGGTCGTATCTGGCGGTCCAGTACTCGCGGTCCAGGCGGCCCTCCTCAGCGGGCGTGGGGCCGGTGCGAGAGGTGGCGGCGTTGGTGATGCGGGCGGGCGGCCGGCTCCTGGGTTCGTTGAGGTCGAGTTCGTCGAAGCGGATGAGGTGCCGCCGCAGGGCGATCACGACGGCGTGGGTGCGGTTGCGGGCCCCCAGTCGGACCGCTGCTTCCTTCAGCCGCAGGTGCACGCCTTGCTCGGTGGTCTGGAGGCGGTTGGCGATCTGTCGGCTGGTGAGCCCTGAGGCGGCGAGACGGAGCGCTGCCAGCTGGCCGGGGCTGAGCGGTTGCCCTTCGACACCGGGGTTTCTCACATCGGCCTCCCGCCGGGGAGTTGGGTGGTCACAGGAGGTCTCCAACCAGGTGGATGGTGGTGATGCGGCGGCCGGTGTCCTCGTCGTCGGGCGGCTCGTCGTCGGGGTCCCAGCGGATGCCGGGGAGGTCGTGGGTGGTCCAGTGCTCGGTCATGTGTGCTGCTCCTCGCTGGAGTCGGGCCGGGTGCCGATCACGAGGTCCAGTCCGCACAGGCCGAGCAGTCCCTCAGCCCAGGTGAGGGTGAGCGTGGCCCGGCCGGTGAGCATCTGGCTCAGGTGCTTGGTGGAGAGGCCGAGCTGTCGGCAGGCTTCGGCCTGGGGGATGCCGCGGGCGGTGAGTGCGGCGCGGACGTGGGTGCGGAGCTGGTCCTCGGCGGTGGGCGGGCTGCTCATGCCGCGCTCCGGTCGTCGTAGTGGGCGCTGATCGCCTCGAAGGCGGCCTGGGTGGCGGCGTCGAGGCGGTAGGTGTCGCGGCGCGGCAGCGGCGGTCGGACGCCGTCGGGCGGCGCGGGGTCGGTGACCGGGCGCGCGGCTTCCTCGGCGAGGATCGCGGCGACTCGAGCCTCGGCTCGATACAGGGCTACACCCCAGGCGAGGATCGCGGCGCCGGCCAGTCCGGGCAGGGCGAGGAGCGGGTGCCAGGTTCCGGCGATAACGCCGAGGGTGAGGCTGACGGTGGCGGCGGCCCGGCAGGCGCGGGGGCCCCAGGTCATGTCGTACTCCTCGCGCAGCGGCATCCGCAGTTGCCCGTGGGCTCGGGCTGGCCCGTTGCTGCGGCGTGTTCGATGTCTTCGGGTCCGGCCCACTGGTGTGGGGCAGGCGGGTCGTGGTGTTCGCCGTACATGCAGGGCTCGCATCGGGTCAGGCAGACGATTGCCGGGGCTTCGCCGTTGAGTGCTGCAAGGAGTAGGGCGCGGACGTCGTCCGGGATGGGGTTGGTCATGCTGCGCTCCTGGTGCGGGGTGGTGCCGTCTGGGTGGACGGCACCGTGACGGGCGGTCAGGCGGTGGTCGCGGGTGGCGGGGTGATCAGGGCGCCGATGCGGTCGAGTTCCCGGACGACGCTGGTGACGAGCGCGTCATGGAAGGCGCCGAGGGTGCAGGGGCCGCCGCAGCCGCAGGACTTGCAGCAGGAGTGCGTCGGGCCGCTGCGGGGGTGGTCGAGGTTGTCGAGCCACCAGCGGATGGTGGCGTGCCCGAAGTGCTGGAGTTCCTCGTCGTCGGTCCAGACGACCATGTCCTTGGGGAGCAGGTCGATCAGGTCGTCGCGCTCGTCCTCGGTCATGCGGCTTCCTCGATGTCGGTCGGCTGGTTGGTGGCCCACGCGGGGCGAGGGCGTACACGCCCGTCTGCGGGCTCGGGAGCGTCTCCGGTGGCGCGAGAGTCCCGCGAGGCCCCCTGCGGCACTCCTAGCCCCCGCTGCGTCCCGCCTCGGGCGTGCGGTGCGGTCAGCGGCAGCGTGCACAGCACGACCATCCCGGCCGCCAGTGCCGCCCACAGCAGCCGCTCGACGAGATCCAGGGCGTGGGCGAGCGCGGCCCACACGGCCACGAACTCGGCGATCACGGCCGCTCCTTCGCGGGCGCGGCAGCAACAGACGTGGCGGCGCGGACGTCGGCGAGGCGGGCCCACATCCACGACTCGACCTCGGCGAGCTGTTCCCCGATCAGGTGCAGGGTGGTCACGTGCTCGCGGACGATGTCCTCCTCGGTCTGGGGCTCCGGCACGTCGTCGGGGCGCGGGCCTGCGAGGGCGTTGGTGATCACCTGGTGGTACGTCCGGCCGGTGGCGCCCTGCTCCTTCAACGTCGCCAGGCTGGAGCGCACGCGGCGCAGCGTTGTGGTGGCCTCAACGACCTTGGCGCGTAGACCCTCGTCGTCGGCTGCCGCCGTCTCGGTGCCTAGTGTTTCGTCGGCCCGACCCGCAGCGGTCTCGGGCTGCTGCGCCTCGTCGGCCATCCGGCGCGGCCACGAGCCGCCACAGTCCGGCGCGCACAGCTCGTGGTCGCCCTCCGAGTGCGCCATCAGCCGCTCATGGATGTGGCACGGCTCGCCGCCGTCCTCGCACAGAGCCATCGGGGCGCACGGCGTGGCCACGTACTCGGCCTCGTCCGCCTTGCGGAGGAAGCGCTCCATGAGCGTGAACGCTGCGGCTGCGTGGTCGTTGAGCGCCTTCCCGGCGTACACCGACCCTGCCTCGTCGCAGATCTCGGCGACGTCTCGCAGCGTCTCGACGCGCACTGAGGCCGCGTCGATGCCGGGCAGCACCGCGAGGACCGCGTCGGCGTCTTCCTCGGCGTCGGCCCGCCACCGGTACTCGCAGTCGGCCCAGTGGCGGCCGGGGTTCTGCCGCTCCCAGATGGCGGCGGCAATGCGCTGGCGGAGGTCGGCCCGGTCCGCGGGCGGGGACACGACGGCAGCCTCGGCCCGCGCCAGCCGCTCATAGTGGAGTTCCCACCGCTCGGGTACCGCGACGCCTGCCGCCTTCGCGATCACAGCGAGGGAACGCAGCGGCACGTAAGTGCCGTCGTCTGTGATCTCCCAGTCGGTGACGGCGCGCCGGTACGCGGCGAGTTCGGACTCCAGTTGCTGTACTCGGAGGTTGAGACGCTGGTTCGTGGCCCGCGCGGTGGCGAGGGCGTCAGCGGCGGTTTGTTCGGTCACGGGTTGCTCCTGGGGTGGGGTGGGGCCGCCACGACGGACGGCCCCACAGGCAGGCGAGGTCAGGTCGTGGTGGCGGCGAAGCAGTCCGGGCAGTTCCTGTCGCCGCAGTGCTCGCCCGCGGCGTGAGCGGCAGCGATCCGGTTCAACTCGGCGCGGATCTCCGGCTCGTCGACGATCGCGCCGGCGATGAAGAACGCGAGCTTCCAGGTGTCGACGTGGGGGTTGATCCGCTGGGCGAGGAGGTGGCGGAGCCGGTCATCGGCGGGCGGGTACGGCATGTGCTGCTCCTGGTCGGTGCGAGAATCGGGCGGGCCGGCCGCGGGCGACTCGAACGCCCGCGGCCGTGCTCATGGATCACGGGGTAGGTCGGGGGCGGACCTTGCCGTCAAGGTCGACCGGGTGCGCGTGCCGGGTGCCGCTGAACTCGCAGGCGGTCACGGGGTCGTTGCCGCAGTCCTCGACGACCTCGGCGTACTGGAGCGTGATCCGGTCCCGGTAGTCGCCGTGGAAGGCGGCGGCGATCCACAGCCCCTCGTGGCCGGTGCCGGGGCGCAGTTCGACGCTGTCGCCGACGGCCAGGTCGCGGAGGCATTCGCCGTTGTCGAGCTGGATGCTCTCGCTGCGGATGGTGATCGAGCCGATGCCGGTCTCGGTGGGGGCCTGGGTGACCGACGCTTCCACGGCTGTGGCCATGCGGCGGAAGCGGATCGCGAGCCCTTCCATCGCGCCCGCTGCTGCTGCGGCCTCGTCGCTGTCGGCGAACAGGCCCACGGCGCCCTCGGCGATACCGGCTGCCTCGCCAAAGGTGTTGGCACGAGAGGCGACCAGCTCGTCGTGGAGCCGGCGGATCTCGGCGAGCAGCGCGGGCTGTGTCTCGTGCGCGTCAGCGATGAACAGCGCGATCGGTCCCGCCCAGTCCGGCAGCACGGCGAGGACGGTGCCGGACTCCTCGTGCTTGACGATGTAGCGGGCGGGCTGGTCGTCGGTGCTGTCGATGTACTCGCTGCGCCATTCACCGGCGTACCAGTCGCCGGGGTGGGACTCGGTGATCTCGTTGAGCTGCTGTGCGGTGAGCGGGCTGGTGGTCATTGGGGTGTCCTTCTGTCGTGTGGGCGGCTGGAACCGGACGGGTGCGGTCAGGTGGTGGGGTAGGCGGTGCGGAGTCGGCTGGTGATCCAGGCGTGGCCGCAGCGGGGGCAGCGGTAGGCGGAACGGTTCTGAGTGCCGTCGGATCGCTCGGCTCGCGGCCGGACGCCGCGGCGGCAGCAGTTGGGACAGGTGTCGGTCATGGCGATCACGTCTGGGCCATGTCGACAAAGCGGGAGTAGTGCCCCTGGAACGCGGTGGTGATCGTTGCCGTCGGGCCGCCGCGGTTCTTCGCCACGATGAAGTCGGCTTCGCCAGCGCGAGGGCTCTCCCGGTCGTAGGCGTCCTCGCGGTGCAAGAGGATGACCATGTTGGCGTCCTGCTCGATCGCCCCGGACTCGCGCAGATCGGACAGGAGCGGCTTCTTGTCGGTGCGCTGTTCCGCACCCCGGTTCAGCTGCGACATTGCGATCACAGGAACCTGAAGCTCTGCGGCGAGCTTCTTCAGGCTCCTGCTGATCTTTGCGACTTCCTGCTGCCGGTTCTCGCTGCGGCCGGTCAGCTCGCCTTCCATCAGCTGCAGGTAGTCGACGACGACGAGGCGCAGGTCCCGCTTGCGCGCGATGCGCCGGCAGTGGGAGCGGATCTTCGTCAACGTCAGTCCGGGGTCGTCGACGATGTCGAGCGGCGCAGCGTTGATCACTGGCCAGACTTTGGCGAGGCGGGTCCAGTCGTCGTCCGTCATGCCGCTCTGGCTCTGCAAGTGGTGCAGGGCGATCTTTGCCTGAGCCGATGCGATCTTCATCTTCAGCTCGGTTCGGGACATCTCCAGGCTGAAGAACACGGCTGGCAGCCCTTCGACGATCGTCGCGTGGCGGACGATGTCCGTGCCGAGCGTGGACTTGCCGATGGCGGGCCGGGCCGCGATGACGATCAGCTGCCCGGGTTGGAGGCCGTTGGTCAGCGAGTCGAAGTCGGTGAACCCGGTCTTCACTCCTCGGGCCGGCCCGTGCTTCTGCAGGTTCTCCAGCTGCTCGAGGAAGTCCTCGCCGTCCGTGCCGATGAGGGTGTCCTCGTCGCCGCGGCTGGTGTCGTCGACGATGCCGTCGACCTCGGCACGCAGGTCGTCGAGGAGTTCGCCAGTCTCTGCAGTGCCGTCGGCGATCTCGTGCAGGGTGCGGGTGCAGGCCGACTGCAGGTTTCGCAGTACCGCCTTCTCGCGGACGATCTCGGCGTAGTGCTCGCCGTTAGCGGCGGTGGGCACTTGCTGAACGAGGTGGTGCAGGTAGGCGGCACCTCCGACGCGGCTGACGTCTCCGGCCTTGGCCAGGTCGTCGGCGAGGACGATCGGGTCGACGGGTGCACCGAGGTTGTAGCGGGCGACGATCGCCTGGAAGACCGTCTGGTGGGCCGGCCGGTAGAAATCCGCCGGGTTCTTGATGATCTCGGTGACGTCGGCGATGGCGTCGCGGGACAGCAGCATCGAGCCGAGGACGCACATCTCCGCTGGCATGTCCTGAGGAGGCAGGGACTCGCGCTGCGGCTCGGACTCGTAGTCGTCGTAGGTCACTTGGTCGCGCCCTTCCTGCGGTCGGCTCCGGTGAAGTGGGCAACGGTGGCGCCGTCGCCGATGCGTGAGGCGGCCCGGTCGCCGAGGACGTTGCGGATCTCGGGGGTTGTCAGGTTCGTCGCGATGAGCGTTGGGCGGCGGTTCTGCCAGCGGGCGTCGATGAGCTCGCTGATGGCGTCCGCGGTCCAGTCGTTGACGGCGCGGGCGCCGAGGTCGTCGATGGCGTAGAGGTCTGCCTCGCGCCAGGAGGTGAGCTGTTCGTGGTCGATCGGGCGGTCGGTGGCGAGCTTGACGTCGTAGGTGGTGGCGATGCGGAACTGGCCGCGCCAGCCGCGGCGGATGAGGGTTTCGTTGAGCTTCCACAGGTGCCACGTCTTGGTGGTGCCGATCTCGCCGGTGAGGATGAGCGAGCCGTGGTGGCCGCCGAGGAAGGCGTCCATCCAGGTGTGGACGTCGGCGCGCAGTTCTCCCGGCTCGGCGAAGGCGGCTGGCATGCGGTTGAGGAAGGCTTCGAGGCGGTAGGCGACGGCTTCGGCCTGGGCTTCGGCCCGCCAGGCGTGGTGGTCGGTGGTGATCATGATGCGAACAGGTCCTCTACGGATGAGTTGGTGTAGTCGTCTGCGGTGTGCGTCTCTGCGCGGGAGCCGCTGCCTGGGCGGTGGGGGCTGCCGGCGGGGGCGTTCTGCTGGCGGTCGCGGGCTCTCTTGGCGGAGTCGGCGATCCACTTCTGCCAGGCGTCGTGCCAGTTGCGCTTGCGGCGGCCTTCGCTGCGCCAGTAGCGAATGAATTGCTCGGTCTCGAAGTCGGGGTCGAGAGCCGGGTAGAGGGCGACAACCCAGCGGCGCATGGTGTCGTTCAGGTGGAAGTCGTCCGGGATGGAGTGGAGGCCGTCAGGCCGCTGGCCGCTTTCGGCGCCACTACCTGTAGAAGAACCACCTGCATCAGCCCTATATAGGGGTACGGGTCGGGTCGGGGCGCCGTTAGTAACAGCGTTACGCAGCTCGATGACCTGCGGCGTTATCTCAGAAACGGAATTGTTTCCCCGTGCACTCATGTCGCCGTCGTGCAGCGTTTGACCTCGATTTGACTCTTTCTGGGTGCTGACGGCGCCTGAAGTAACGCCGTTACTGCGCCCGTTACTAGACCCGTCGGGGGGCGTCGGCTCGCCCTTCTTCCGTTGCCGGAACCGCTCCTGCCGTTCGGCGTTCTTCTTCCGGTCCAGCAGTACCTGCTCGCGGCTCGGGTTGTAGTCCAGGTAGTCGTGGATCACCCAGCCGTCGGTGGCGCGGTCCCAGACGCCGGCCTCCTCCAGCTCCTTCGCGGTCGCCTTGATGCCCCGGACGTGCGCCACGAGCGGCAGCTCGCGAACACTGATCCGCCCGTCGGTCAGGTTCTCGGCGCACCAGCAGATCGCCGACACGTGCAGCCGGAACGCTCGATCCGACAACAGCGCGACCTTCCGGTGGGAAGGGAAGCGGTCGTCGAGCTTGACCCAGGGCATAAGAGGCTTCTCTCGTGTGTGCTGGCTGAGGTGGTCGGGGGCGTGCCTGCTAGGGCGCGCGCCAGTAGCTGGTGGGGCGGTGTTCGTCGCACCGCCAGCCGGCGGGGTAGAAGCGCGCTGGCCTGCCGCACGTCGGGCGGCCGGTGTCGCAGGCGCCAGGTCTCGGACGCTGCGAGGCGGCCGTGGTCGGCGCCGGTGCGGAGGTGGTGCGCTGCTGCGGGATGGACAGATCGACGGCTTGAGAGCGCATCGCTTCGAGCTCCGCTTCCTTGGATCGGGAGTGCCCGGCACGGCGGCCCTTCCGGGTCCAGGCCCGTCCGGCCGTCGAGCCGTCGGCGTGCGGGACGGCCGGGCTGGCTATGTAGGCGAGGTACTGGCCGTAGGACCCCATGTCGGTCCAGAAGAACTTGGGCGCCCGGATCACCTGGGCGTCGACGACGGGCATGTAGGCGCCGATTGGGGCGCCGCGGAGAACGTCGTCGAGCTGGCCGGCCGTGACCTGCCCACGGGCGTGCGGCTTGCCGCAGCCGCTGAACCTGCCGTTCGGGCACTCGTAGCCCTCGCGCACGGTGCAGGTGTAGATCTCGATGCGGTAGATACCGCCTCGGAACTCGTGTCGGTAGTTGGGGTTGAGGATGACCTTGGGCGGCAGCCCGCCGTCGGTGCGCAGTATCGGTACCTGGCCGCGGACCTTGTCGTTGGTGGTGTGCCACATCGCGGTGCGTCCGACGGCCGCCGCGAGACGCGCCCGCTCCGGGGCGCTGTAGCGGCCGGTGGCGCTGAACGGGGAGTGTTGGTGCTCGTAGGCGATCGTCAGCGTCCCCGTAAGGAGCACGTCAGCGCGGGTCTTCCTGTTCGGCGCCCACGCTTCCTTGCGCGGGTTGTAGCCCTCGGCCTCGCCGATCATGAAGGCGCGGTTGTTGTAGGCCCGGTGTTCTTCCGTCTCCACCGGTTCGTAGTCGTGGTCCGGACGGGACTCGCCCGGCTGGTGGCTGATGACGCGGGTGTCGCGGAGGTTGTACGTCTTCAGCCACTGGACGTCGTGGTAGAGCTCCCAGCACTTGGCACACTGGACCAGGTGGACCTTCGTCGAGTTCGCGTTCCGGGCCCGCAACTCTTCCCACTCGCTGCTGGTGAGCTCGACGGCATCGACGATTCCCCGGTCGTTGCGGTGCGCGTAGGCGCGCAGGCCGGGATCGGTGACGATGATCTGGTTGTTCAGCATGTCTACGCGCTCCTTCCGGTTGGGCTGGCGGACGGTTGATGGCGTGCTGCCGGTCAGAGCCCGGCGCGTGCGGGGCGGGTCGCGGTCACGCGGCGGCTGTCAGCTGGGGTTCGGCGTGGCGCTCGATGTCCTCGCCCGTGATCGCCTCGACGAGCGCCGAGACGATGACCTCGGCGCAGTTCGGGGTGACCGCGTTGCCGTACTGGCGGACGCGTTCGCGCTTGGAGCCGAGGACGATGTACTGGTCGGCGAAGCTCATGGCCCGGCCGATCTCGTGGGGCTCGAGCATCCGGAAGAGGACGTCCTCGATGGCGACGTCGCCGCGAACGAGGGCGTACCGGTCGCGGGCCGACAGGGTGCCGACGGGCTCCTGGATGGTGCGCGCCTGGCCGTTGCCGTAGTAAGGCACGAGCAGGTGCTCCCAGGTGATGAGGGACTGGTGGCCGGCGGTCGTCATGGTGCGGAGGTAGTCGGCGGCGCTGGTGCAGTGTTCGCCGCCGTCTCCCTTGCTGCCGTTGTTCCGCATGACCATGGCGGGGATGTCGGGGGTGACGAGGCCGTGGTGGTTGCCGTTGGCGGACACGGTGCCGACGGGTTCGTTGATGGAGCGGCCGCGGAGCTGGTCGCCGCCGCCGCGCATGGTGACCATGAACGGCAACCACGCGAGCCCGGTTTCGTTGCGGGCGGTCTGCGTGCGGAGCGGACTGTTGGCGGAGGCGGGTTCCTTGCCATCGCGCCCTTCGACGGGGATGAGGAGCGGCGGGACGGCCAGGCCGTGGTGTCCGCCGGACGTCGCCACGGTGGCGAGCGGGTCGGTGACTTGGCGGACGCTGCTGCCGCCGCGGAGTTCGGTGATGAAGGGCGGGATAGCGAGGCCGTCGTTCTCCCGCGTGGTGCGAGTCGGGATCGGCTCGTCGGCGGGGACGGCATCGTTGCGCCAGGTTCCTCCGGCGGGGACGACCATGGGGCGGGCGAACTTGTCGAGGCCGGCTTGGATGCGGGCGAGGGTCTTCTCGGCGAGGGGCTTGGTTCGGTCGCCAATGCGCTGCCCGGGCAGGGCCCAGTCGATGGCGACGGCGGCGGGCAGGGTCTCGGGTTCGACGATCTGGTTGCGGCAGCGGGCGTTGGGACACCGATAGACGTACTGCTGGCGGTAGCGGCCCATGTCGCGGCCGGGCTGCTTGAACCGCTGGACGGCCTGCACGTACTGGTCGCATCCGGCGCACCAGGCGCGCGGCCGGAGCCACTTGTCCCAGTCCGGGGTACGGCCGAGGGAGGCGTGCCAGTAGGCGACGTACAGCCGGTCGCGGGACTGGGGCGCCTTGTGCACGGCGCGCGGGTCGGCGTGCATCGAGTTGAGGGCGATGACCCGGGTGCAGTAGCCCAGCTTGTGGAGCTCGCCGAGCCAGCGGTCCCACTGGTCCCAGGCCCGGACGTCGACGACGTTCTCGACGACGCCTGCCTTGACCAGGCCGCCTCGCTGCTGGACGCCGCGCAGGTACAGCGGCACTTCCTCCATCAGGGCGCGGGAGCGCTCGACCTCCTCGGACGGCCCGAATCCGTCGAACAGGTCGCCCTGCAGCGAGCGGTCGAAGTCGCGGCGCTTGCCGCGGGCGTTGGACCACTGCGGGCACTCGGGGCTCGCCCAGAAGATGTCGGTGACCGGCCACTGCTCGACGGGCGCCTCGCGGATGTCACCGCGGTAGTGGTCGACGGTGGGAAAGTTCGCGGCGTGCGACTCGATCGCCCGCTCCCAGTGATTCGCCGCCCGCTCCATGCGGACACCAGGGATGGAGTGCATGCCCTGGCTGGAGCCGCCGGCGCCACAGAACCAGTCCATGACGGTGAGCGCGTCGCTGTCGTTGCGGTACATCAGGCGGCTTCCTTCCTGGTCTTGAGGCGCTGGTTGGCGTAGGCGCGGTTGGCGTTGGTGCAGGCGTCGCAGACGGGCGTGCCTTCGCGGTGGTGGCGCTTGTAGCCGGGGCGGGTGCCGCATTTGGCGGGCTCGCGCCTGGTCGCGTTTCGGGAGAGGCGTCGGCGGATGGTGCGGCGTTCGGCCTCGCTCATGCCGCCGAAGACGCCTTCGTCGACCCGGGCGTCAAGCGCCCACTGCCCGCATTCCTGCATGACAGGGCAGGTACGGCAGACGGCCTTGGCTTCCTCGGTCTGAAGCAGTGCAAGACCGGTGTTGCCGATCGGGAAGAACAGCTCGGGGTCGTACTCGCGGCATTGGGCGCGGTGGTGCCAGTCGCTGCTGATCACGCGGCCATCTCCAGTCCGGCGAGGGCCTTGCGCCACTGCCTGTCGGCGAGGAGGTGTCCGGTGCACAGCCCGCGGCCGACGCGCGCCTTGCCGCAGTCGTCGACGGTGCACAGCTGGTCCGGCCCGAGCATTCCGACGTCGGCTTCCCACTCCTTGACGAGCCGCTCGTACACGCAGAGCTGGATGGACACGGCGCGGCGCTCGACGCCGTGCCGACGCAGCCAGAGGGCGGCCTCGCGGAGTTCGTCGCGGTTGAGCTGCGGCCTCGGGTCTTCGCCGCTGATGGCACGCTCGACGGCGTAGTAGTCGACCTGCTCGGTGCTGAACTCGTCCTCGGTGGCGGGCGGAATGAAGGGGGTGCGCTGCTCGCGGATGTGGCTGGCGGTCAGGGCGCGTTGGATGATCACGGGGTGTCCTCCTTCCGGCGGCGGGCCTGTGCGGGGCTGATGGCATTGATGGGGGCGCTGGCGGCCCACCAGATGGCGAGGGCGCCGAGGACTCCGATGGCGAGCACGAGCCAGAGCCCGTGGTCGGCGAGCTGGTTGATCACCCAGTCGGCGGCGGTCATCGCGGCCTCCGGCTGGTGAGCCAGTCGAGGCCGAGGCCGATGAGCCCGCCGAGCACGGCGATGACGGGCAGCCAGGCGAGGTTGATGTGCTGGAGGCGGTCGAGCATCAGGCGGCCCTCCGCTGCTCGATGCGGGCGTTGCGGCGCTGGATGGCTATGCGGCGGCCTTTGGCGGTGAGCTGCCACAGGGCGATTCGGTGGCCGTGCGTGCTGGCCTGGGTGGACGGCACCATTCGGCCGGTGTGCTCGATCACCCCGGCGGTGCGCAGGCTGTTGATCGCGGCGCCGAGGAAGCCGGCCCCGAGGTCGGGCAGCAGCTCGCGCAACTGGTTGCACGAGAACTCGGTGACGGCGGCACCGAAGTGGAGGACGGCCTGCTCGACGAGGAACCGGTCCCACTCGGAGTGCTTGGTGATGTCGTCGAGGAGGGCGTCCTTCTCGGTGGACGCGAGCCGCTCGGCGACAGACAGACGCTTCGTCATGGTGGTTTCCTTGGGGTAGCGGGGCTGCCGCAGGTTCGGGCCGCGGCAGCCCTGAAGGCGATTGATCAGTCGACGAGTTCGCCCTCGAGGGGCTCGTTGTCGTTGAAGTCCTCGCGCGAGTCCGGAGCCCGGTAGACGGCCGGTTGCTGCGGGCTGTTGGTGCGCTCGGCGGCGACCTCGCGGGCGGCGCGCAGCTGCTCCTTGCGCCACTCGGTGGAGGAGGGCACCCACGGCTCCAGGCGGCGAGCGACGGTCTTGAGGACCATCTGGTCCTCCCACTTCACCCACGGGCTGGAGGCGCTGTTGCTGCCCTTGGACTCCTTGCGGACCTTGTCGATGTAGGCCCGGTTGATGACGACGACCTTCGAGGTGGAGCCGTCCTGGAAGACGCCGTAGGCGTAGGCGCCGACGATGGGTCCGCGGTCGCCGAAGTAGTCCGGCTTGTGGACGGGCCGGTCCATGTCGGGGCTGTATTCGAAGTGGTCGTTGGCGTGGACGACTTCCGCCTTGACTGCCTTGACCGCGCCGGCCCGGTAGATGCGTTCGACGACTCCGCGGTAGCCCTCGATGCCCTGCACTTCGTTGCCGAACGGGACGAGGTAGAAGGACTCGGTGCCGGGCTCGTGGCCGAGGCGGGCGCATTCCTGTAGGGCGTTCATGAGGCTGCCCGGGTTGCGGGTGGCGGTCTGCAGGAGCTGCTGGTTGGAGCGGAGGGCGCCGTAGGCGAGGCGCATCCAGGTCTCGCCCTTGATGTGGGAGGGGAGGACGAGGGTGAGGTCGTCTTTGTGCTGGCGGACGATCGCCTCGGGCCCGTTGTCCCGTTTGGCGATCTCGTTGCTGATCTGGCTCACGCTGCGGTGTCCTTGCTGGTGTAGGGGTTGAGGCTGTAGGTCTTGCCGTCGCGGACGGTGCGGTAGGCGACCTTGCGTTCGCCGCAGACGGCGCGCCTGCCGTTGCCGATGAGGTCGAGGACTTCGCCGCGGACTTGGGTGAGGTCGGCGCTGGCGGACGCGAGCGTCCGGTAGGCGTTGTCCCAGCGATTGCGGAGCTCGGTAGAGATCTCGACGTCGCGGTCCTCGAGGCCGTCCGGCTGGACGCGGATGGTCTGGTAGGTGGCGGTGTCGCCGTCGATGTCGGGGCGAACACCGGTGCGGACGTCGTCGAGGAAGCGGCTCGCGGCATCGCGCAGGGTCTTAGCCTCGGCCTCGTCGTAGTCGACGGTGTATTCGCGGTAGTCGTGGCCGGAGATGAGGACGGCGAAGTGGGTGCGGTGCAGGCCGAGGACGTCCATCTGCCACATGACCTGGCAGCGGTAGTGGATCGGGATGGTGTCGCTGCCGGCCGGTCCCCATTCGTCGCCGAACGGGCTGGTCTTCACCTCCAGTAGGGCGTCCGCCTTGTCGGGGATCTCGAACTCGCCTGCGGGCTGCGGGTAGATGAGCCGGTCCGGGGTGGCGCGCTGCCACTCCCGCTCCCGGTGCCGCCACGTGCCCGCCGGGGCCGCCAGGTAACCCGGGTGCTCGTCCTCCCACTTCTGGGCGACCACGTCCTCAAGCCGGTTGCCCCACTCGATCGCCGACGTCATCTCGAACGGCGGGGTGGGCAGGCCGGCCTTCTTGTGCCACAGGCTGAAGCGGCTCATCCACGGGGAGAGGCCGACGACGGCGGCGATCTCGGTGGCGGTGATCGTGAGGCCGGTACGGGCCTCCTCCCAGGCGGCGGTGCCCGGCGTGAGGTGGCCGATCAGGATGCCGTCCGGCGCCGGATAGGGGTGGCTGGTGGTGTCTGTGAGGCTCATCTGTCCTGCTTTCGGGTGCAAGGATTGGAGGGCCCGCCGCTGCGGAGGGGGGTGCCGCGAGCGGCGGGCCCTGGGTGGCGGCGCGGAGTGGGGGGCTCGACGCGTCGCCGGTCTTCGGTTGTGGCTTGCTGCGCCGGCCGGGCGGGCGGGTGGTCACCGCCCGGCCGGCGGGTCTATGCGGCGGGGATGTGTGCCGGATCGGTGGCGTCGGGGACGGCGGGCCGTTCGGTGACAATGAAGGCCGGTCGCTCCGGGCTCGGCACCGGGGTGATGACGCGGACGCTGGAGACGTCGGTCGGCACGGTGGGGCGTTCGTCGGCGGCGCGAAGGTCGCGCGGGGCCGGGACGTGGATGGGGTGCGCGTTCGCCCACCGGCATTCCCACGCCCGCAGCGCGGCCTGCAGGCGAGCGATCTCCCGCCGGTCCGTCAGGTGCTGGCGGTCAGCTCGGTCGATCCTCGACTCGGCTGCACGTAGCGCGGCCTGCAGGCGGTCTATCTCCAGCTTCAGTCCGGCCCTGGTCCAGCAATGGCGGCCGCTCACGACTCGGCACCCCAGGCCTCGATGGCGGCCTCGACCGGCTTACGCAGATGGTCGTGCCACAGGCTGTTCATGGGGGTGGGCTTGCCGGTGTGGGCGAGGGTGGCGACGGTGGCGGCGAGCATCGCGGGGGCGACCCAGCCGGGGACCGGGAGCTCCTCGAAGGGCCACTTGCCGGAGCCGTCCTCGTTGAGGCGGGTCCACTGCCAGACGGGACCCTGGTCGAACTCCTCGTCGCGGCCGGTGTGCCAGTCCCAGATGAGGATCAGGCCGTGCCGGAACCGGTCGGCGGGGATGCCGGAGGTTTCCGGGGTGAGGGTGAAGACGCCCCGCAGGTAGGGCACGTCGTAGGAGTCCTCGACGAACGCGTCGGCCTGCTCGGGCTCCATCTTCGCCTCGGTGAGCGCGCCGACGACGGCGTCGATGTAGGGCTGGTGCGGCAGGGTGCGGGTGGTCACTGGGTGTCTCCCATGAAGTCGTCGTCGATGTCGATGAGGCCGGCCTCGATGGAGGCGATCAGGCTGGGGTCGGTGACCCAGGCCGGGACCGGGCGGCGGGTGATGCCGAGGCCGGCGAGCAGGCCGGGCACGATGACCGGGGCCGCGGTGACCGAGGTGGGCGGGAGGTCGAGCGACGCTGTCACCGGACCGGCCCCGGCGTCGGCGCTGGGAGGGCGAGCTTCTGCAGGCCGTACTTGCGGACCCGGTCGTAGCGGGCGATGCCCCACTGGATCGCGTAGCAGGCCCAGATGAAGGACGACTCGTAGTCGTGGAAGTCCCACTCCCAGACGTCCTTGAACTCGTAGCCCTGGAAGGCGAAGTCCTCCAGCACGTTCCGTGCCGTGTGCTCGTCGCTCAGGTCTTCGTTCAGGACCCAGGTGCGCAGGTGCTTGCCCGTTCCGGCAGGGACTCCGCCCCACTTGGCGTCGTTAACGAACTGCTCGATGACGCGCTGCCGCAGCAGCTCCTCGGAGTACTCCTTGACGGACTGGCGCCCGCCGCCGAGCTTCTCCGCCCAGTAGTGGGGGTTGATGCCCCACCGGCGGTCGGCGCGGAAGAACTCGAACATGTCCGGCATGCGGCTGAAGACGTAGTCGTCGCCGAGGTCACCGCACATGGCGAGCCGTCCGGGCCAGGTGATCAGGTCGAACCAGTACTCGCCGTAGCCGCGCGGGTTGCTGGTGAACCGCAGGTGCCGATACAGCCCGTCGTCGTGCAGCACGATCATCTGGTGGCGGGCCGTGTCGCGGGCGAACCGCTCGGCGATCTCTGGGTAGTCGCTCACTTCGTCCTCCTGACGCGGCGGTTGTCGGCTTCGCGGGCGGCGACCCAGGCGGCGAATCCGGGGTAGTCGGCATCGCACGAGCAGGCGCTGACCGGGCACTTGCAGGCGAGGTCGGCGAACGCACTGTCGGCCGGGTCGAGCTGGTGAGCTTGCTCGGCCAGCAGCCAGCGCAGCTTGTCGACGGAGGCGTCCGTGGCGGCGGCCTCACGCTGGCGTTCGACGAGGGCGTGCATGTCGGACTCCAGCCGCGACAGCGGGACATCCAGGTCGCCGATCGGGCGGACGGTGGTCATTTCGCACCGTCCTCGGTCGTGACCGGGTGGTACTCGATGCGGCCGTCGCCGTACACGGTCACCGCGGACAGGGCGCCCTGGATCGGCTCCGGCATGCCGTCGTTGCCGCACAGCACCAGCTGCAGCCGGTTCCCGAAGCCCGGCATGATGCGGATCTCGTTCACGCTGCTGTCGATGTGCTCGACGAGGGGTGAGGCGCCGGGGACTGGGGGGATACTTGAAGGCATCGGTCTGCCCTTCTCTTCTTGGTGGTGAGGGTGGATCGGGCGACCTTCGGGTCGCGGGGCCCCGGCTGCCGGATCGCACTCCGGCGGTTGGGGCTTTGCCGCATCAGGCGGCGATACGGGCCGACGCCGGCTTGCGGCGGGGGCGACCGGCACGCGTGGGGGCGTTGCGGTGCATCGCGGCGATCTCCGCGAGGTCCGAGTCGGAGAACATCAGGACCCGGCTCATGCGGTGGTGGGGGAAGCCGCCGTGGTTGACGCCGTCGCGGAGCCAACGCTGGCCGCGGAGGTCGTCTTCGTCTTCGGTGGCGAGGCCGAGCCTGACGGTGGCCTGCTTGACGTTGTAGAAGCCCTCAAGCTTGAGCGGCGTCTTGGTGGGGGGAGCCTTTCGGGTGGGCATGTCACCTCTTCTCGGGTTGGTTCGCTGGGGGTGCGAGGAGCTGGGCGGAGTCGGCCGGCAGGCCGAAGGCTTCACGGAGCCGCTGGTAGGGACCTGGTCTCATGCGGGTGCGGTATCCGTTTTCGAGGTGGTTGAGGTAGCGCGGACTTATGAGCGCTCTTTGAGCCATCTCGGTTGTGCTCAGCCCTGCCTGCATGCGGAGCTTGCGGATTTCCGCCCCTTTCACCTGGTAGGTGGGAGGGGTTGCTTCCATGCGTAGAAGCTAGCGGAAGCTCGCGGCCCATGTCTAGCGAAAGCTCGCGCAAGTTAGCGCAAGTTCTTACTTGCCGGTAGCTCTGTTCGAACGCGTGTGCCAGCGCGCATTCGGTCACTGTGCGCCTTCGAGCCACCACGTTCCGGACTGCTTTGGCCCAGTCCTAGCCGGTCCTAGCGGGTCCTGCGAAGATGACCGCATGACCAGCCCCGACCTGGAGCGCCTCGCGGTGCTCGTACAGAAGCGACGCACCGAGCTACGGCTCGGCGTCGAGCCTGCCGCCAAGCTGGGCGGCATCTCCAAGGACACGTGGAAGCGCGTCGAGGCGGGCCAGAAGGTGTGGGACCGCACCTACGGCGGCATCGAAGCGGCTATGCAGTGGGCTCCGGGCAGCTGCCAACTGACCCTTGCCGGCGGCGACCCCGTCATCAACGAGCCCCTCACCGAGGGCGTCAAGGTCGCCGAGGTGCCGAAGTCCGAACTGGAGCGGCTCGTCGGGGATGCGGTGAAGACCGCCGCCATCGCTACGAAGGGCTCATTGACCGGCGATGAGATCCTCGAGCTGAACCGGCGCGTCATCGAGGAGCTGCACGAACGGGGCGTTCTCTAGTTCAAACTCGGCCGATAGTCGTACAACCATTTGCCATCAACGCTTTGTTGCTGTTTTCCACTGAACCACTTTGGTCCCTCCAGGTTCCAACTGGTCCGGGGCGTGGCAGAGTCGCTGTAACACCTTGGGGGTTCCCCGAAGCACCCAGTAAGGGGGCCACTATGCAGAGCAGTCTGTCCATAGTCGACTTGGGCCCGAAGTTCGCAGGATGGGCCGGACCGGCCGATGGGAGAATGATCTGTGTAGCGCCTACCGAGATCGTTCGCAGCGAGCTGGCACGGAGCTCGATGCGCGAGGTCGTGAGGCGCGCTGGAGGAGATTGCGAGGGATGCCGGGGCTGTTGGCTCGGCGCCTGAGCAGCCGGGCGCGGATGCCTTGCCGGTAAGGGGTACCTGCCAGGCTCCGCGGCCCCACACCACCCGAGGGAGAGCCATGCCTTACGTGGAGAGTCGCGGCAACTCGATCCGCGTGAAGTGGTGGAACGGCGAGTACCACCTCGACGCCGACGGCAGGCCCACCAAGCGCAAGAAGTACGAGTCGATGTCCGGCCCTCAGCCCGGCGTCCCATTCGAGGACGAAGAAGAGGCGTACAACTACGGCCTCGACCGCGAGTACGACGTCCGGCATGGCACGCACATCCGCCGGGTCGACTCGAAGACCCTCATGAAGGACTACTGCTGGCTCTGGCTCGCGGCCCAGGATCTCAGGGCGACATCGGTCAGCAGGTACCGGTCCCGCCTGCGCTCTCGCATCGTTCCCTACTGGGGCGACCATGCCGTTGGTGACATCACGACATGGGAGTACGAGGCCTGGAAGAAGTCGTTGCAGGCGGCTTCCGCCCGTGAGGAGATCTCCCACCACTACGTCGACCAGTTGACCAGCCTCTTCGGAATGCTGATGACGGATGCGGTCGTCAAGTACAAGCTGCGCAGCGAGTCGCCGGTCATCGTGCAGCGCCGCCGCGGCCGGTATCGCAAGAAGCCGCGCGAGGACAAGCGGCCGATGCAGATGCCGGTGCTGCACGCGCTGGCCGCCAACGCCTATCAAGTGTGGGGCTTCACCGGGTGGACGTACATCTGGACGCTGGCCTTTACCGGCATGCGGCCGCCCGGAGAGATGTGGGGCCTCCGACGGGAATTCGCCTCACCGACCTGGCCGACCAGCGACCCGGACTCAGAGCGCAGCGAGCGCATGGGGGAACGATACGGGCCCGACATGATGCCGGCCCTGCGAGTCCAGTTCCAGAGTCAGTACGAGGGTAGGCAGCGCACGCAGGTCGGCCCCAAGTACGACTCGTACAGGACGCTGGTCGTGCCGCCGTTCCTGCACGAGATGCACACCGCGCTGCTGGCGTCCCACGACAGCGACTGGGTGTTCCCGGCGCTGGGCGGTGAGCAGATGGGCACGCAGTGGGGGAAGACGTACTGGCCGTACATCAGGGGCGGTTCGCCTGCGAGGAGCGCGCGCAGGGACCGTGTGCGGCAGGAGATCCATCCGGTGCCGGAGATGGTCGGCAAGCGGATCTACCTGCTGCGGCATGGGCATCGTGAGTGGCTGGAGGAGGACGGGCACTCGCGGATTGCGATGGAGACCCGGATGGGGCACGAGGTCGCCGGTGTCGAGGGGCTGTACTCGAACCTGACGCCCGTCATGGAGAAGCGGATCGCTGACACGCTGCAGGAGCGGTGGGAAACGTTCTGGAGCATGGGGGTCTGGTGGGCTCCTCCGTTTCCCATTACTCTCCCAGAAGGGTCGCCGGATCCCCTTTCTGTGCAGGTCAGGAGGACTCCGCAGGACGCTTAATCGGCATGGTGGCGATGCTGCTGACACTGTGAGCCCGCGGGCACTCGCCGAGGTCCCGGGACACCCGCACCGTGCGAAATCGGCGCGGATGGCCCGAAGCCGCCAACGTCCGTGCCACGCGCAATCGTTGCTTGCGTCACTTTGCCCGGACGGCCCGTACCCCTGGGCCGTGCGGCGCTCATAGGGTGCTCCCATGATGGTCCCCGCGGCACTGTTGCTGCTCGGCGCCCTGACCGCCGTCCTCGCCCCCCGGCTGCTCGCCCGCGCGGACTGGACGGAACGGGAACCGGTGGTCGCGCTGTGGGTGTGGCAGTGCGTGGTGGTGGCGGTACTGGTGTGCTGTGCGCTGTCGATGACCCTCAGCGCCGCGGCGGCCTGGCAGGCGGTGCGCGGCCGGGTCTTCGGGCCGGCACCGCGCGCGGTGGTGGAGGCCTACGCGCTCGGCGCGGCGGGCCCCTGGACGGCGAAGTTCGCGGCGACGATCGCGGTGGCACTCGCGTGCGGCGGACTGTGGAGCGCCGCGATGCTGGTCCGCGAGGTCGGCCGGGCCCGGCTCGGGCGACGCCGTCGCCGGAGCGAACTGCTGGTGCGCGCACCGCTGTTGCCCGGCGAGACCGCACCCGGCGACCGGCTCGTGGTGCTGGAGGGCGAGCGGCCGGACACCTGGTGGCTGCCGGGGCCGACGCCCCGGCTGGTGGTGACCACCGGCGCGTTGCGCCGCCTCAAAGGGCGCCGACTGGAAGCCGTCCTCGCCCATGAGCAGGGCCACGCACAGGCCCGGCACGACTGGCTGCTGCACTGCTCGGCCGCGCTGGCCAACGGGTTTCCGCAGGTACCGGTGTTCGCCGCGTTTCAGGCCGAGATGCACCGGCTGGTCGAACTGGCCGCCGACGACATGGCCTCCCGCCGCTTCGGCCGGCTGACGACCGCCCTCGCGCTGGTCGAACTCAACGAGGACCGGGGCGTGTTCGGCCCCGGCCCGGCCTCGCACGCCCATGTTCCGCAGCGCGTCGACCGCCTCCTCGCTCCCGCGCACCGGCTCACCGCCGCGCACCGTCTGCGGCTGACGGCGGCGGGCGCGCTGGTGCCGCTGGTCCCGGTCCTGGTGGCACTCGTACCGGCACTGCGGACACTGGGCTAGGGCCTGCCCGGCCGACTCCCACGCCCGGCTCCCCCACCCGGCTTGTACGCCCGACTCGTACGCCCGACTCGCGCAGCCGACCTGCGGGCCGGGTCCCCGCGGACAGGCCCGGACGGCAACCGGGTAGGGTCCCGCGCATGAGCGCCGTCCTGTCGGACTTCCGCGGCGCTCTCCGCCGTATCGAGTCCGTCGACCCCTGGCAGCGCGCGGTGCTCCCCGAGGCCGATCTCGCCGTCTCCGGGACCGAGTTGACCCGGGACATCGGAAACACCCAGGACACAGCACACATCGCCTAAGGCAACTACCAGTGCGGGAAGGACGCCCGCCTCGGACGATCCCCCGCGTCGCCCGAGGCGGACGACAGCCCGGCCGGCCCCGCACAGGGGTCGGCCAGGACGCGTTGAGTATAGTTGGCTGTCGGCCAGTCAACGCAGGAGTTCCAGCATGTCCCCGCGCAGCGCCTCGGTCAATGAAGAATTGCGGCGGCGTTCCCGGGAACGGCTCCTTCAGGCAGCGGTCGAACTGGTCCGGGAACGCGGGTACGAGGCCACGACGCTCGGCGACATAGCCGACCGTGCGGGATCCGCGCGGGGCCTGGTCTCCTACTACTTCCCCGGCAAACGCCACCTCGTGCAGTCGGCCGTGCACCGGCTGATGCACCGCACCCTGGACGAGGCACTGGAGCGCGAGCCGCACACCGAGGACGGGCGGGAGCGGATGGCACGGGCCGTCGACGCGGTCCTCGGACTGGCCCGCGACCAGCCCGTGCTGATGCGCCAGCACATGGCGGGCCTGCTCCAGGCCGAGGGCTTCGTGCAGTGTCCGGAACAGCAGCGACTGGCCGAGCTGCTGCGGGACACCGTGGTGCGGCGCGGCTCGCAGAACGTCGACGCCGACTACCCGATGCTGCGCTCCCTGCTGATGGGCGCCGTCTACGCGATGGTCATGCCGAACATCCCCCTGCCCATCACGCCCCTGCGCGCCGAACTGTTCCAACGCTACGGACTGGACTGGGAGATGGGGGTCCCGCCGGACACCGAGGCGCCCGGCGGGACGGAGCAGACGGATCTGTCGCGCTTCTTCGCGACGGACGGCCGGCCGGTCGATCAGTCGAAGTAGTCCGGCTGGGTCTGCACGTTCAGCTCGCGCAACCGCACCCGCTCGGCCGGATCCGTGCGCCGGTCGTCGAGCTTCAGGACGTCGAAGCCCTTGGCGATGTCGTTCGAGTAGATGTAGCCGTTGTAGTAGTACGCCGACCACGAACCGCCGATGGAGAGCGTCGTCGTGGACAGCGGACCGCGCTCGAAGTAGGCGATCTCCCTGGGCGCGGTCGAGTCGGTGAAGTCCCATACCGAGACGCCGCCCTGGTACCAGGCCTGGACCATGATGTCCTTGCCCTTGACCGGGATCAGCGAGCCGTTGTGGGCCACGCAGTTCTCGGTGTCGGCCTGGTGGCGGGGGATCTTGTAGTAGGCGCGGAAGACGAGCTTGCGCCGGTCGCCCTTGCCGACGATGTCGTAGATGCCGTCGGCGCCGCGGTCCGGGCCCACGGTCGCGTTGCAGGTGGCCGCACCGCCGCCGCCGAGTTCGTCGGTGAACACGACCTTGTTCGCCTTCTGGTTGAAGGTCGCCGAGTGCCAGAACGCGAAGTTGACGTTGTCCTCGACCTGGTCGAGGACCTTCGGGTGCTCGGGGTCCTTGATGGAGAACAGGATGCCGTCGCCCATGCACGCGCCCGCGGCCAGGTCCTTGTCCGGCAGCACCGTGATGTCGTGGCAGCCGGTGGTCCTGGAGACACCCGGGTTGGTGGGCGAGCCCGGGTTGCCGCCGCCGTCCGGGCCCTCACCGGGAAACAGGACGGGGAAGCTCACCACCGCCGCCTTCTCGGGGGCGTTGCGCGGCACCTTGATCACCGAGATGCCGTCGTGCGGCGGCTGGCAGTCGGGGTAGGTGGCGCTCGGCGAGTACGAGGAGACGTAGATGTAGACGTTCCTGCGCTCGGGCACCAGGGAATGGGTGTGTGAACCGCAGGCGGTCTCGACGGCCGCGACGTACTTCGGGTTCGCCTTGTCGCTGATGTCGAAGATCTTCATGCCCTCCCACGACGACTTCTCGGTCGCGGGCTGCGTGGTGCTGTTGCAACTGCTGTCGCTGCGCGAGGAGTCGGTGGACAGGAACAGCAGGTCGCCGGAGACGGAGACGTCGTTCTGCGAGCCGGGGCACAGCACCTGGGCGACCGTCCTCGGCGCCTTCGGGTTGCCGATGTCGAAGATCCGGAAGCCGTCGTAGTTACCGGCGAAGGCGTACCTGCCCTGGAAGGCCAGATCCGAGTTGAGGCCGGTGAAGGCCTCCTTGGGGACGTTGGCCAGGTGCTCGATGTTGGCGGAGTGGACGATCTCGTCCTGGCCGGGTATCTCACCGTCGGCGATCGCCCGTGCCGCCCGGGCTCCGGCCCCGGAGGAGACCTCCTGGCGCGCCGCCGGGCCGTCCCCCGGGTCGGGGGTGGCGGCCGCCGGTACCGCGGTGAGCAGTGCGGCCACGAGTCCGGCCACGACCGCGCCGACTCCGGTTCTTCTGTGCCGTGTTCGGGGATGGTTCGACAGGGTCACTGCATCCTCCCTCGTCGCATGCACACGGGAACGGTTCACGTTCCCCCGAAGTATCGTCTTCGTCATGCACATACCAAAAGAGGGCAACGGGACAGTCGGGGAACCGCCCGATCCATGACACGCAGGGCACCTCTCCCGCCCCGCCTCCCCTGTCCGTACCAGCCTGCCCCGCACTTCCCGTTGCTCAACCCGCCTGCCACAGGAGGTCGTTGTGCTCCCTCGCCACTCGTCCCGCACGTCCCTCGCCCTGGCCTGCGCGGCCGTCCTGGCCGTACTCGCGCTCGGGGGCTGCGACCCGGCTCCCGGATCCGGGCCCGGGCCGAACGGCACCGGCGGCCCTTCGGTGATCGTGCCGGGCGGACCCGGCGAGGCGAACCGGACCCTGTCCGCCGAGGAGGCGGCCCGGCAGCGCGCCGACGACGACACCCCCAACGCGGCGGATCTCCGATACGCGCGCCACATGATCGAACACCACGCCCAGGCCCTGGAGATGACCCGGCTGGTCCCAGGCCGTGCGGAGTCGACCGGCGTCAAGCGGATCGCCGAGCGGATCACGGCGGCCCAGGGACCGGAGATCACCGCGATGGAGAGCTGGCTGAAGCCCTACGCCGAGGACGGCGGCGCCGACGCGCACGAGCACACCTCGATGCCCGGCATGGCGACCACGGATCAGCTGACGGAGCTGCGCGCCGCCAGGGGCAAGGCCTTCGACGAGCTGTTCCTCACCTTGATGATCGCCCACCACGAAGGGGCGATCAGCATGGCCACGGAGGTGAAGGCGCAGGGCAACAACGTCCGGATCGAGGAGATGGCCGACGACGTGATCGCCCAGCAGACGAGCGAGATCACCCGGATGCGGAGGATGCGGGAGACGGAACAGCCGTAGGGCCGGAAGCCGCGCGCCGCAGGATCCGCCCCCGTCAGCGCCGTGCGTGGCGCGGAGCCAGGTACCCGGCGTCCCGGGCCTGCGAGATCATCCTGAGCGATCTTCGACGGCTGTGCCCGGTCGCGCACATCACCGCGAGCACGGGGTCGACACCATCCCGCTGGGCCGCCCGGTACTCCTGCGCGACCAGCCACCTCCCCTCGACACCGCGCGGCCAGCCGGGCCGGGCGCGGCGCGCGCCGGAGGGCACGGCGCCGGTGCCGGGGCCGGGACCGGGATCGAAGCCGAGGCCGAGGCCGAGGCCGAGGCCGCAGACGGTCTCACCGATGCCGTACTCGGGCGCCCCGGCCGGACCCTCGCCCACCTCCTGCCCCCGTTCGACGGGCGGCCCGCACACCTCGTACAGCGGACGCCTGATCCAGTCCGGAAGAACTGCGAGGTCACCGAAGGAGAGAGGCGGCTGCGCCCGGACCTCCTCGATGGAGACGCGGCCGCCGGACATCACGGCGAGCGCGTCGACCCGGGCTCCGTCGGCGAAGACCAGCCTGACGTCGAACCACGCGGTCGACTCCGCCCCCTCCCGCAGCTCCCACGCCGGCCACACGGACACGACACCGTCCGAGGCGGAGCGATCCGAAAGATCAAGAAAGGATGCATCCAGCACACACGTGACGTAACCGCATGATCACATTCCATAAGAACGGACACGCGCACGCCCGAACGCCACAGCACCCTGTCAGCGCAGCCGCAGCGGTGCGATGCTGAAGTCGTCAGCGACCTCCTCCGATCCCCCGTACCCCTCGGACAAGGAGTTCCGCCGTGCTGCGTGTCGCCGTCGTCGGCTCCGGGCCGAGCGGGTGCTACACCGCCCAGAACCTCGTCGAACTGGACCCCCGGGCGTACGTCGACGTCCTGGACCGGCTGCCGTGCCCGTACGGCCTGGTCCGCTACGGCGTGGCACCGGACCACGAGAAGATCAAGTCGCTCCAGAAGAACCTGCGCACGGTCCTGGAGCACGAACGGGTGCGCTTCCTCGGCGGGGTGCGGGTCGGCGCCGGCGGAGTCCCGGCCGCCCGGCTCCGGGAGCTGTACCACGCGGTGGTGTACTGCGTGGGCGCCGCCACCGACCGGCACCTCGGGATCCCCGGGGAGGACCTGCCGGGCAGCTGGTCGGCGACGGAGTTCGTGTCCTGGTACAGCGCCCACCCCGACGCCGCGGACGACCTCTACGTGGCCGGGGCCCGTTCGGCCGTGGTCATCGGCATGGGGAACGTCGCCGTCGACGTGGCGCGGATGCTGGCCCGCGGCCCCGCCGAACTCAGCCCCACCGACATGCCGCAGGCCGCGCTGACCGCGCTGGCCGCGAGCCGGGTGCGGGACATCCGGATGGTGGGCCGCCGCGGCCCGTCCCAGGCCCGCTTCACCACCAAGGAGCTGCGCGAGCTGGGCTCCCTGCCGGACACCGGGGTCACGGTGGATCCCGCCGAGCTGGCCGTCGATCCGGCGTACGGCGATCCCGGCGGCCTGCCCGCCGCGCAGCGCCGCAACATCGAGGTGCTGCGCGACTGGGCGGCGCGACCGCCGACGGGGTCCGCGCGCCGGATCGGGCTGCGCTTCTTCCTGCGGCCGGTGGAAGTGCTCGCCGACAACGGGCGTGTGGGCGCGGTGCGCTTCGAGCGCACGGAGCCCGACGGACAAGGCGGGGTGCGGGGCACCGGCCGGTACGAGGACATCGAGGCGCAGCTGGTGCTGCGGTCGGTGGGCTACCGCGGGCTGCCGCTGGAGGGTCTGCCGTTCGACGCGGACCACGGCACGGTCCCGCATCTGGCCGGACGCGTCCTGCGCGCGGGAGCCGTGGTGCCGGGCGAGTACGTGGCGGGCTGGATCAAGCGGGGGCCGACCGGGGTCATCGGCACCAACCGGCCGTGCGCGAAGGAGACGGTGGCCTCGCTGCTCGCGGACGCCCCCGCGCTCGGCGCGAGGGAGCTGCCCGAGGATCCCCTCACGGCTCTGCGGGCCGAGGGGGCCGAACCGGTCACCTGGGCGGGCTGGCTGGCGATCGAACGCGCCGAGGCCGAGCTCGGGGCCTCCCTGGGGCGGGGTGTCGTCAAGCTGCCGGACTGGGAATCGCTGCTGGCCGCGGCCCGGATCCCGGCCGGACCGGGACGTCCGTAGCAGCTCGCAGCCGGCTCGCGGCGCCTTTCACCCCGCCGGACGACAGCCCCGCGTCCTGCGTCCACCGGACCGGAACCCCGGCCGCCGTGACCCGGCCGCCGTGACTTCGAAATCCGCCGTGGGAGCGCTCCCGCACCTGACCTGGAAAGCCCTCGCTGCCGACGGGGAGAGCCGGAACACGTTCTGCGCAAGGCGTTGACTAGAAAGCGCTTGCACCCTACGTTCCGTTCAGCAGTGTGACCGACACCTCGGGCGCCAGCCACGAAAGGGGCACGCTGACCGCACGCAGCGTTCTACATGGCGTACGTCATGCACATACATGACCACCCTGACCCCCACTGAAGGGACGCACCCGCATGCGCACTCGCCTCCCGCACACCCGCGCACGGAGCTCCGCACTGGCCGCCGGCGCCGCCGCTCTCGCCACGGCCGTCGTCCTCGTCCTCCCCCGGCCGGCCGGGGCGGCCGACACCTCCCCGGTCGGGTTCGGCGCCGGGACCACCGGCGGCGGCAGCAGCACGGCGGTCACCGTCACGACACTGGCCGCCTTCAAGACGGCGGTGACGGGCGACTCGGCCAAGGTCGTCAAGGTCAACGGCCTCATCTCGCTGAGCGGTCAGGTCGACATCGGGTCCAACACCACGGTCCTGGGCGTCGGTTCGGCGTCCGGCTTCACCGGCGGCGGGCTGCGGCTGAAGAAGGTGACCAACGTCGTCATCCGCAACCTCAACATCAGCAAGCCGGTGGCGCCCGCCGACGGCATCACCGTCCAGGCCTCCACGAAGGTGTGGGTCGACCACAACTCCTTCTCGTCGGACCGCGACCACGACAAGGACTACTACGACGGCCTGCTCGACATCACCCACGGCTCGGACTACGTCACGGTGTCCTGGAACACCTTCAAGGACCACTACAAGGGCTCGCTCGTCGGCCACAGCGACAGCAACGCGAGCGAGGACACCGGGCATCTGCGGGTGACGTACCACCACAACTACTTCAGCAACGTCAACTCGCGCATCCCCAGCCTGCGTTTCGGCACCGGGCACTTCTACGACAACTACGTGGTCGGAGCCGACACCGCGGTGCACTCGCGCATGGGCGCCCAGATGTTCGTCCAGAACAACGTCTTCCGCTCGACCGCCGTCGCCGTGACGACGAGCCGCGACAGCGACGTGGACGGCTACGCCAACCTGAGCGGCAACGACCTCGGTGGCGCCGCCACCGAGATCTCCCAGGTGGGCACCTTCACCAGCCCGCCGTACAGCTACACCGCCGAACCCGCCTCGACCGTCGTCGCCTCGGTGACGTCGGGCGCGGGCGCCGGAAAGATCTGACCACCCCCCATCCGGAAGCAGGTATCGGGACATGACCTCACCCGCACGGCCACGCGCCCGAGGGCGCGCCGTCACCGGCTCCCTGGCCGCCCTCGGCCTCTCGCTTGGCATGATCACGGCAAGCGGTGCCCTCACCCCCGCGAACGCGGCCACCTGGCCCACCGCGAGCGGCAGCCAGGCCGTCTCGTCCACCATCTCGGTCTCCGGCACCAAGGACTACGGGATGCTGCGCCTCTACGGCACCGGCGACCTGGGCAGCGGCAGCCAGGACGAGGACCAGGGGCCGATCCTGGAACTGGCCGCCGGCACCGTCCTGAAGAACGTCATCATCGGCGCCCCCGCCGCCGACGGCATCCACTGCCTGGGCAGTTGCACGCTCCAGAACGTCTGGTGGGAGGACGTCGGCGAGGACGCGGCGACGTTCCTGGGCTCCTCGTCGTCCAACGTGTACACCGTCTCCGGCGGCGGCGCGAAGGAAGCCAGCGACAAGGTGTTCCAGTTCAACGGGGCCGGAACCCTGAACGTCTCGAACTTCGCGGTGCAGACCTTCGGCACCTTCGTCCGCTCGTGCGGCAACTGCAAGACGCAGTACAAGCGGACGATCAACCTCAACACCATCGAGGCGACCTACAAGGGCAGCAAGCTCGTCGGCATCAACACCAACTACGGCGACAGCGCGACCCTGAAGAAGATCACCATCGTCGGGGACTCCAGCAAGAAGATCGTCCCCTGCCAGAAGTACATCGGCAACAACACGGGCGCCGAGCCGACCACGAACGGCTCGGGCCCCGACAGCACCTACTGCAAGTACGCCACCTCGGACATCACCTACAAGTGACCGTCCGCGCGGCGGCCGCACGGCACCGGGTTCACCGGGCGCCCGCGGCCGCCGCGCCGCCGTCCCGGCGGCCGTGCTGCCGCACCGTCCGCGCCAACTCCCCCTGATAGTCCGTGTACGCGGACCGCAGCGCCGCCCCCGGCCAGTCGTCCGGCAGGAGTTCGGCGGGCAGCACGGGGTCTGCGAGCAGATGGCGTACGACTGCCGCGAAGCCGGTGAGGCGGTCGGCCGGGCGGTCGGCGCGCGCCACATGGGCGAGCAGGGACCGGGCGGTGGCGGCCCAGGCGTCCAGCGGCCACAGGCTCGCGGCCAGCCCGGCCGAGGTGCGGTCGGCCGCCGGGCCGTCAGCTGCCCTGCCATCGCCCGCGCCTGTGCCCGCCTCGGCCCGGTCGGCCGCGGTTCCCCCGGGGCGCGCGGTGTAGTGCTGGGCCACCGGCTCCAGGTCCGCCGGCAGCCTGCGCAGCAGATTGGCGGGCCGCAGCCAGACGCCCTCGCGGAGTTCGGCCAGCCGGAGCGCGGTCAGCCGGGTCCTGAGGTCGGCGCGTTCGGCGGGGCCGCGCCCGGTCGCCGTGATCACCACCATCTCCCAGTCGCCGTGCCACGCGCGTGTGCGGGGCTGCACGGCCTCGTCCTGGCGGCGCTGGCGGGACAGCAGCCGGTCGCTGAGACCGTAGACGGCGTCCGTACGCCGCAGATCGCCCGCCGCCACCATCCGGCTCAGCGCCGCACGGAGCGTCGACCCGCCGACGCCGAAGGGCTCCACGGCGCTGACGAGGTCGCGCACCGGGAGCTCGGGCGGGTGGGCGCCGAGCAGCAGGCTCAGCACGACCGAGCGCGCGGACAGGGGCCGCAGGTCGACCTCGCCGGGCTCGGCCGGCACGTTCATCCGCAGGGGCACGGCACTTACTTTACGTGCGCCCGGTTATTGCATCATTGCTACAACCGCAGCGAAGGTGCAACATGAGGGCATGGTCTCGACACTCGCGCACGAGCAGCCGCAGCACGACGCCCCGCACCCGGCCCCGGCCGGCGCCGGCCCCCGCACCACCCGTGATGTCACCCACGACGTCACCAACCAGGCCCCTCCCCTGACCCCGTACGACGCCTCCGCCGACACGGCGCTGCTGGAGGGGCTGCGCCGGGAGGGGGCCGGCTGGGCCGAGGACGACGTCCTGCGCCTCGGCGTGCTGGCCGGTGGCGCCGAGGCGCAGGAGTGGGCCGAGCTGGCCAACCGCCACGAGCCCGAACTGCGCACCCACGACCGCTACGGCCACCGCGTCGACGAGGTCGACTTCCATCCGAGCTGGCACCAGCTGATGCGGACCGCGGTCGCCGAGGGCCTGGCCGGCTCCCCCTGGGCGGACGAACGGCCCGGTGCCCACGTGGCCCGCACGGCCGGCGGTCTGGTGTGGGGGCACACCGACGCCGGGCACGGCTGCCCGACCTCGATGACGTACGCCGCCGTTCCCGCCCTGCGCCGCCAGCCGGAGCTCGCCAAGGTCTACGAACCGCTGCTGACCAGCAGGGAGTACGAGCCGGGGCTGCGCGTGCCGACCGAGAAGCGCGGGCTGCTCGCGGGCATGGGGATGACCGAGAAGCAGGGCGGTTCGGACGTCCGTACGAACACGACCGTGGCCACGCCCACCGCCGAGCCGGGCGTGTACACGCTGCGCGGGCACAAGTGGTTCACGTCGGCGCCGATGTGCGACGTCTTCCTGGTGCTGGCCCAGGCCCCGGACGGGCTGTCCTGCTTCCTGGTCCCGCGGGTCCTGCCCGACGGCAGCCGCAACACCTTCCGCATCCAGCGCCTGAAGGAGAAGCTCGGCAACCGGTCCAACGCCTCCTCCGAGCCGGAGTTCGACGGGACGGTGGCGTGGCTGGTGGGGCCCGAGGGGCAGGGCGTCAAGACCATCATCGAGATGGTCAACTGCACACGGCTGGACTGCGTGATGATGTCGGCGGCGCTGATGCGCAAGACGCTCGTGGAGGCGGGGCACCATGTGCGCCACCGCAGCGCGTTCGGCGCGCGGCTGCTGGACCAGCCGCTGATGCGCAACGTCCTGGCCGACCTCGCGCTCGAGTCGGAGGCCGCGACGACGCTCACCCTGCGGCTGGCGGGCGCGGCGGACCGGGCGGTGCGCGGGGACGCCGGTGAGCGCACGTTCCGCCGGATCGCCACCGCCGTCGGCAAGTACTGGGTCACCAAGCGCGGCCCCGCCTTCACGGCGGAGGCGCTGGAGTGCCTGGGCGGCAACGGCTACGTGGAGGAGTCGGGCATGCCCCGGCACTACCGCGAGGCGCCCCTGCTGTCGATCTGGGAGGGCTCGGGGAACGTCAACGCCCTGGACGTGCTCAGGGCGCTGGGGCGTGAGCCCGGTGCCGCGGACGCCCTGTTCGCCGAACTCGACCTGGCCCGGGGTGCGGACGCCCGCCTGGACGCGACGGTGTCCCGGCTCAGGAGCGGTCTGGCCGGTGCGTCGCCGTCCGGCGCCCGTCGGCTGGTGGAGCTGATGGCCCTCGCCCTCCAGGCCTCCCTGCTGGTGCGGTACGCCCCGCCCGCGGTCGCCGACGCCTTCTGCGCGACCCGGCTCGGCGGCGACTGGGGGTACGCCTTCGGCACGCTGCCCGACTCGGCGGACCTCGACGCGATCCTGGGCCGGGCGCTGCCCGACGGGGAGTGAGCCTCAGCCCGTCCGGTGTCCCCAGAGCGGGTCGAACCGCGCCCAGTCGATGTCCCACTGGTCCATGCGGCGGCGTTCCAGTCGGGCGCGGACGGCGCGGCCGACGATGAAGGGGACGGCGGCGGTGCTCACGCCGGCCAGGCCGCCGATCAGGGAGGCCCGCAGCCGGGCCTCGTAGGGGGTGGCGGGCCTGCTCACCAGGGCGCCCCGGCGGTCCGTCCAGACCACGACCGGGGTGCCCGCGGCGCTGCCGGGCCGTACCCGGACGAGTCCGGAGTGCGCCGTTCCGTCGACCGCGGTCCAGGCCGCCCTCCCCCACACCCGGTCTCCGCTGGCGGTGCCGGTGTGTGCGTCGGCCGTGCCGGGCGCGCGCTCGGAGAGGTGGGCGACGGCGGGGCGCCAGTCCTCGCGCTCGCGGGCCAGTTCGTCCTCGACGGACCGGGTCGCCGTCAGCCCGGCGAGCACGCCGGCCAGGACGGTGAGCACCCAGGCTCCGAGCAGGACCCAGCCCTCCATCGCGTCGGCACGGCGTCTGAGCGGATTGGGCCGCCAACGCCACAGCCAGACCTTCGGACCACGGAACGCCATCGAAGGCTTCCTCCTCGTGAGCGCACGAACATCCCCGACCGCCTTCCCATACGGGAGAGGTGGCCGCGATGCTCAGGGCGAGTCCTCCGGCTCGACGTTCCCACGGGTGCTTCGACCGGCGCAGGCGTCTGTCCGAAAGTGCCCGGAAGCTGTTCGTCCAACAGCGCAGACTGGCGTCCCTCGACCGACACCGCGCCCTGTGACCTGCACGGACGTCGGCTGCGGGGTGACTGTCAGAGGCGGGGTGCAGACTGGCCGATGTCCGGGAGCACTCTGTCGCGGAGGTGATCGACATGACCGAGGTACTGCTCGCCGTGGGTACCCGCAAAGGCCTGTTCATCGGGCGGCGTCGCGGTGGCGCATGGGAGTTCGACGAGAGCCCGTACTTCAACGCCCAGGCCGTGTACTCCGTGGCCGTCGACACCAGGGGTACGACCCCGCGGCTGCTGGCCGGCGGCGACAGCGCCCACTGGGGCCCGTCCGTCTTCCACTCCGACGACCTGGGGCGGACGTGGACCGAACCGGCCCGGCCCGCCGTCAGGTTCCCCAAGGACACGGGGGCTTCGCTGGAGCGGGTGTGGCAGCTGCACCCGGCGGCGGCCGAGCCCGACGTGGTGTACGCGGGCACGGAACCCGCCGCGCTGTACCGCTCCGAGGACCGCGGCGAGAGCTTCGGACTGGTCCGGCCGCTCTGGGAACACCCCACGCGCTCGCGCTGGGTGCCGGGCGGCGGCGGTGAGGGCCTGCACACCGTGATCACCGACAGGCGGGACCCCGCCGCCGTGACGGTGGCCGTCTCCACGGCGGGAGTGTTCCGCACGACCGACGGCGGCGCGAGCTGGGCGCCGTCCAACTCCGGTGTCTCGGCGGTGTTCCTGCCGGATCCCCACCCCGAGTTCGGCCAGTGCGTGCACAAGATCGCCCAGGACGCGGCGACCCCGGACCGTCTGTACCTCCAGAACCACTGGGGGGTGTACCGCAGCGACGACGCGGGCGCCCACTGGACCGACATCGGCGAGGGGCTGCCGTCCACGTTCGGGTTCGCCGCCGCCACGCACCCCCATCGGGGCGACACGGCGTACGTCTACCCGATCAACGCCGACGCGGACCGGGTGCCCGCCGACCGGCGGTGCCGGCTCTTCCGTACGACGGACGCGGGCCGGAGCTGGGAGCCGCTGTCGGCGGGCCTGCCGCAGGAGGACCACTACGGCACGGTGCTGCGCGACGCCCTCTGCACGGACGACGCCGACCCGGCGGGGGTGTACTTCGGCAACCGCAACGGCGAGGTGTACGCGTCGGCCGACGACGGCGACAACTGGCGGCAACTGGTGTCCCATCTGCCGGACGTGCTGTGCGTCCGGGCGGCGGTCGTCGCCTGACGGAGGAAACCCGGGCCGAGAGACCCGGCAGAGAAGGCCTGGCAGAGGAAAGAGGAGACAGAAGCACCTGATGGAACCAACGCACTTGCTGATGAAGCCTGTTGGGCCGCCCTTGTACGGCCTTGGCCACCGGTTGATCGTCATAGCCCGTACGGCAGTAGGGTGACGCCCGTGGCACCACGACCCTTGCACGAGATCGTCGAACCCGGCTGGGCCCAGGCCCTCGCACCCGTCGCCGGGAAGATCGCCGAAATGGGCGACTTCCTGCGCGCGGAGATCGCCGCCGGACGCACCTACGTCCCGGCCGGAGCGAACGTCCTGCGCGCCTTCCAGCAGCCCTTCGACGAGGTACGCGTCCTCATCGTCGGCCAGGACCCCTACCCGACCCCGGGACACGCGGTGGGGCTGTCCTTCTCGGTCGCGCCCGACGTACGGCCGCTGCCGGGCAGCCTGATCAACATCTACCGGGAGCTGAACACCGACCTGGGGCTGCCCCAGCCCTCCAACGGTGATCTGACACCGTGGACCCGGCAGGGCGTACTGCTGCTCAACAGGGCGCTCACCAACGCCCCGCGGGAGCGGGGCGCGCACCGGGGCAAGGGCTGGGAGAAGGTCACCGAACAGGCGATACGGGCCCTTGCCGCGCGCGGCAAGCCGCTCGTGTCCATCCTGTGGGGCAGCGACGCCCGTAACCTGCGCCCGCTCCTGGGGCAGCTCCCGACGGTGGAGTCGGTGCACCCCTCCCCGATGTCGGCCGACCGCGGATTCTTCGGCTCCCGTCCCTTCAGCCGGGCCAACGACCTGCTGATCGGCCAGGGCGGTCAGCCCGTGGACTGGCGCCTGCCGTGACGGACCGGGGCGCCCCGGCCGGTCTGCTCGCCGTGGACTCCGGAGGCTCCGGACTGCGTGCGGCCCTCGCCGACGCGGACCGGGGCGTCCTGGCCCGGCGGGCGTCCACCGTGCCGGTGCGCACCGGCGCGCGGGGCATCGACCCCGAGCACCTGATGGAACAACTGGTGCCCATGGTACGGGCGTTGACCGCCGAGACCGGGGTGCGCGAGCTGACCGCGGCCGTCGTCGGCGCGGCCGGGCTGAGCACGCTGGGCGATGCGCTGCGCGCCGAACTCCCCGGCGCGCTGGCCCGGGAGTTCGGGGTGGCGAAAGTCGCCCTGGCGGCCGACGCCGTCACCGCCTACGTCGGCGCCCTCGGACCGAGCCCGGGGGCTGTGATCGCCGCCGGGACCGGGCTGATCGCGATCGGCACGGACCTCACCCACTGGCGTCGCGCGGACGGCTGGGGACATCTGCTGGGCGACTGCGGCGGCGGCGCGTGGATCGGACGGGCCGGCCTGGAGGCCGCGCTGCGCGCACACGACGGACGGTCCGGCGGCTCGGCCCGGCTGCGGGCCCGCGCGGAGGCGGAGTTCGGGCCACTTCCCACCCTGCCCGGCCAGCTCTACCCACGCGCCGACCGGGCCGCCGTCCTGGCCTCCTTCGCGCCCGCGGTGGCCGACTGCGCGCACCGGGGCGACCCCGTCGCCCTGGACATCCTGGGCGCGGCCGCCCGGCAGATGGCCGAGTCCGCGGCCGCCGTCTGCCCGGCCTCGGGCGAACCCCGGATCGCCCTCACCGGTGGCCTGTTCCGGATGGGCGACCCCCTGCTCCGCCCGCTGGAGATCGAACTGGCTCAAAAGCTCCCCCACGCGCAACCGGTTCCGGCCGACGGCGATCCCCTGCACGGATCGGTCCGCATGGCCGCTGACCTGGCAACTGATGAGCTCACCCTGCCGAGTGACGGAACAATGCTGTACGTGGCCCCCAAAAAGGGGATTACCCCCGTGCGGGACAATTCACCCGGAAGTCACGCCGATCACTTCTGATCCGCACGTAACTCATCAGACAAAACCGGACGGATACCGCTCACCTGCACCCTCCCCGAACAGGGGAACCCGGTAAGCCAGTAACATGCGGCGCCATGAGCTCCCCCACTGGGCCCGCGTCCGGCCTGCCTGTACGAATGCCGCGCCCCCGCCAGCCTGGGCGGCACCGGCGACCCGAGCCCCTGGCGGCTCCCGAAGGCGCGCCCGCGCTTGTCCTGGCCGTGCCGGGCACCCCCGGTATCGCCACCCGCGGACTCGCCGAGGAGGTCGTGAGCATCGCCCGCTCCGAGCTCCCCGGCCTCGACGCCCGCATCGGTTACCTCGACGGGGACGACGCGGAGTTCCCGACCCTTCAGTCCGTGCTCACGCACGCCGCCGAAGAGCGCACCGCCCGCTACGAGCAGGCCCTCGCCGCCGGTCTCGAGGTCAAGGAGCCCGACGGCCCCGTCGCGGTCGTCGTGCCCCTGCTGGCCGGTCCGGACAGCGCCCTGCTGCGCCAGGTCCGCCAGGCCGTGATGGAGAGCCGGATCGCCGCCGATCTGACCGACGTCCTCGGCCCGCACCCGCTGCTGGCGGAGGCGCTGCACGTGCGTCTGTCCGAGGCGGGTCTGGCCCGCGCGGACCGCGCCCGCCTGTTCACCGTGGCCACCGCCGCGGACGGCATCATCCTGGCCTCGGTCGGTGGCGAGGAGGCCGTGCAGGCCGCCGGGATCACCGGCATGCTGCTCGCCGCGCGCCTGGCCGTGCCGGTGATCGCCGCGGCCCTCGACCAGGAGGGTTCGATCGCCTCCGTCGCCGAGCAGCTGCGCGCCTCGGGCTCGCAGCAGCTGGCGCTGGCGCCGTACCTGATCGGCCCGGAGATCGACGCGGCCCTGGTGGCGGACGCGGCCGAGGAGGCGGGCTGCTCCGCCGCCGAGGCGATCGGCCCCTACCCGGCCATCGGCAAGCTGGCCCTGGCCCAGTACAGCGCGGCCCTGGGCATCGCCCCGCAGCAGCCGCAGGGCACGCCGGCCCGCTGACCCGGACGCCTGACCGCGACACACCGGAAGGGCCCGCTCCGTACGCCGGAGCGGGCCCTTCCGTCCTGCCGCCCCGGTCCGCCCGGAGAGCGGCGCACGCCACCCCCAACGGTCCCCACCGGTGCTCGCCGCCCCTCGCCGGTGCCGGCCGCTCCTCGGCAGTCCCAGCGGTACTCGCGGGCCGTCCGGGGTCAGCCGAAGATCACGCAGGAGGCCGCCGGTACCTCGACGCTGCCGCCGCGGCGCGGCAGGCCCGTCTCCGGGTCGACGAAGAACCAGGTGACGTCGCCGGAACGCTCGTTCGCGACGTACAGGAATCCGTCCGCCTCGGCGAGCGCGCGGGGCCAGTGCCCGCCGCAGGGGACCGTGCCGACCAGCCGCAGTCCCTCGCCCTCGACGGCCAGCACGGACAGCACGTCCTCGCCGCGCGTGGCGGTCCACACGAAGCGTCCGTCGGGCGAGACGACGATGCCGGAGGGGTAGGCGTCGCCCGCGGGGGCACCGGACAGCACCGGGGTCTCGGCCAGCGGTCGCAGCGAGCCCTGCGCACCGTCCCAGCGGCAGACGGTGACGGTCGGCGTGAGTTCGTTCAGCACGTAGGCGTACGTGCCGTCGGGATGAAAGGCGAGGTGGCGCGGGCCGGAGCCGGGCCGCAGGGCGGTCTCCCGGTGCAGTACGGGCGCGCCGTCGGCCACTGTGCACACCCGCACGGAATCCGTGCCGAGGTCGACGCTCACGGCCCACCGGCCGCTCGGGTCGGGCTGCACCTGATGGGCGTGCGGGCCCTGCTGGCGGCGCGTGTGCGGACCTGAACCGGTGTGCTCCAGGATCCCGGACACGGCGGCGGCAAGGGTTCCGTCGGGGCGGACGGGCACGGCGCTGACGCTGCCCGAGCCGTAGTTGGCGGTCAGGACGTGTCCGTCGAAGACGCTGAGGTGGGTGGGTCCGCTGCCGCCGACCAGGACCGGCGGCCCGGCCTGCGTCACCTTGTCGCCGTCCACGCGATAGGCGGCCACCGCGCCCTCGGTCGTCTCGCTCACCGCGTACAGGGTGCCCCGGTCGGGCGACAGGGCCAGGTAGGAGGGGTCGGGGACGCCGTCCACGCTGTTCAGGACCGTCAGCGCGCCGTCGGCCGCGTCCACGGCCGCCGTCACGAGCCCGGGACCCCCGGCCGCCGTGAACGACCCGATGAACGCCCGCTGCTGCCGCCTGCCGCCGTCTGTCACCGCTGTCCCCTCTCGTCCGCATCTGTCGGACGCGACGGTAGCAGTCGATCGCCAGCGGTCTAGACCAAATCCCCGGTCCGCCGTCCGTCCTGCACGGACCACCCGGTCGGGCGCGCCCGACCTCCCGTGGACGGCTCCGGGCAGGCCGGCCGGACCCTGCCCGCGGAGCGTCGGGGTGGCTCACCGGAGGCAACGTCCGGACGGTCCTGACCAGGTGAGTCGGGCCGGATCGCACGGTCGCCCCGGGTCCCGTCCGTGCCGTGTACGCGAGGCCGCCGCGCGGGTCGGACGCAGAAGCCGGTACGGGCCCGCGCGCCGGACGGCCGGGCGGCCGGGCCCCTCTCCGGGCGGCTTGGCGGGTGGCTCCGGGGGCGGCCTCGACCCGCCACGACCCGCACTCCGTACGACCGTTTGGAGCAGCGGAGCGAATGACGCCCGAGCCGGTCCCGGCGAACCGCAGCAACCCGCGAACGAACCGCTGCGAGCCGCGAACCGCAGCCGCCTGCGAGCCGCTGCGCCCCCTCGTGGCCCGTGGGGCGCTCCGACGCTCCCCCTCAGGCGCCGACCAGCGGTGATCCCGACGGTGTGCGCAGGGGCGTGGCGAGTTCCGCGAGGGCCCGTTCCAGGCCGTGGAGGTGGGCCAGCGCGGGCTCGGCCGGCGGCTGGGCGGTGGCGGACAGCGGCTGCGTGCCGTCGTCGCCGCGCTCGGTGAGCGCCTCCACCGCCGCCTCCACGCGCCAGCACGCGGCGGCGAGGCGAGCGTCGTGCGAGGCCTCCGGGTCGGCGGCCACGGCGACCAGGCCGCGTATCTCGCGGGCGCAGTCGTCGAGCAGCGCGAGCACCTGACGGGCGCGCCGCTTGCGGCCGAGCATCGGGTTCAGCGGATGCACCAGCGGGGCGACGGAGAGCCGCACCCGGCCGAGGAGCTGTTCCAGTTCGCCGACGCGGCGGGCCGGGTCGGCGTGGTCCGCCCCGGAGAGGCGGGCGGCGGCCTCCGCGGTGCACAGGTGGACACAGCGCAGGGCGCGCTGGATCCACGCGTCGGTGACGGCGTGCGTGGTGACGGGCAGCACGAAGAGCACGGCGAGTCCGGCGCCGAGCGCCCCGACGCCGGTCTCGGTCAGCCGCAGCGCGAGGAGGCCGGGGCTGAGCACGCCGAGCAGCCCGTACAGCAGCCCGGCCATGAGCGTCACCCAGAGCATCATCCAGGTGTAGGAGACGGCGGCGGTGTAGAAGATGCCGAAGACGCAGACGGCGAGGAGCGCGGCCGTGGGCACCGCCGCCCCGTGCACCGGAAGGGCGACGAGCAGGCCGAGGCCGATGCCGATCACCGTGCCGAGGACGCGCCGGAAGCCGCGTACCAGCGTCTCGCCGCGCGAGGCGGTGTTGACGAAGATCCACCAGGTGGCGCCCACGGCCCAGTACCAGCGCTGCCCGGACACCAGCTGTCCCACGACCAGCGCGAAGCCCGCGCCCGCGGTCGCCTGGACCGCCTGGCGGGTGGTCACGCGGGCCAGCCCGGTGGCGCCGGGCGGGGCGGGCACCGCGGGCGGGGTCAGGCGTCGCTCGTAGCACCACAGTCCGAAGCGCACCGCGGCCGCGGTGAGGACGGACAGGAGCACGGCGGCGTAGAGCCGGGGCAGCTGTCCGGCGGTCGCGTGCAGGAACTGCGCGATGAAGAAGGTCATGAACGCGAACACGCCCAGGCTGTGGCCGCGCGGCCCCCAGCGGCGCGCGTACACGCCCGCGCCGACGACGGCGAGGAAGGCGAGGTCGCGGGCGACCGGATGGTCGTGCAGGGACGCCGCGACGGTGAGGACGGGCAGGCCGACGGCGGGCAGCAGCGCGGTGGTGAGGGCCTGGCCGCGGACCGTGGCGTCGGTGACGGTGAACAGGGCGAGGAGTGCGGCGAGCCCGCCGGTGACGGTGCCCGCGAGGGGGTTCCCGGCCAGTTGGCAGCCGAGGACCGCGAGTCCGATGCCGAGGACCGCCCGCGCGGCGAAACGCAGCCGCACGCGCCCCGGATCCGGAGCCATGAACACCCTCTTCAGCACTGCTTGTCGCTCCCTCGGAAACCGGCATGAAAAAGGCGCCGCGGGATCCGCAGCGCCATCGACGTGTCCATGAGAGCACCCCCGCCGCCACTGGCTCAAGTGACCTCGGTTCCACTGGGCCATTGGCGCAGTGCAGACGGGCGCGACCGGTCCATGGCGAGGCCAACGGACCACGTCGTCCGGTCCACCCCGTATGCGGCTTCCTGAGCCATTGGTACAGTCGTAGATGATCATCGAATGCCGACGAGGAGGCCGGGCACCATGGCCGTGGACGAGCTCGACACCCGCATCCTGCGGCTGCTGCTCGAACAGCCGCGCACCAGCGTGCGCGAGTACGCCCGGGTCCTGGGAGTGGCGCGCGGCACGCTCCAGGCCCGCCTGGACCGGCTGGAGCGCGACGGCGTGATCACCGGCACGGGACCGGTGCTGTCCCCCGCCGCGCTCGGGCATCCGGTCCTGGCGTTCGTGCACATCGAGGTCACCCAGGGCCACCTGGACGACATCGGCGAGGAGCTGGCCGGCGTACCGGAGATCGTCGAGGCGTTCTCGATCACGGGTGGCGGGGATCTGATGACCCGGGTGGTGGCGCGCGACAACGCCCACCTGGAGGACGTGATCCAGAAGCTGATCAGTCTGCCGGGCGTGGTCCGCACCCGCACGGAGGTCGCGCTGCGCGAGCGGGTGCCGCACCGGCTGCTGCCGCTGGTGGAGTCGATCGGCCGCACGGCCGGGAAGTAGCCCCGGCCGGGCGGACGTCAGGAGCGGCGGCGGGGCCGGCCTCGCTTGGCGCCGCCGCTGCCGCTGCCGCCGCTGCCGCCACTCTTCGGGCTGCCGGAGCGGCCGCCGCGCGCGGTGCCGCCGGCCTTCTTCGCGGTGCCGCCCGTGGACTTGCCGCCGGTCCTGCCCGCGGCCCCCGCCGCCGTCCTGCCGCCCTGCCTGCCCTCGCCCGGCTTGCGGCGCCCGTCGGCCGTCGTACCGCGCTCGCTCTTCGGATCCCGCGAGGACGGGGTGCGGCCGCGGGTGCTGTTGACCGTCCGGCCGCGGACGATGCCGATGAAGTCCTCGACGAGATCGGTGGTGGCCTCCTCCGGCCAGGACAGCACGACGCTCGACTGCGGGGCGTCGGCGACCTGCCGGTAGGTGAGGTCCCTGCGGTGGTGCAGCCGGGCCAGCGACTGCGGGACGACCAGGACGCCCACGCCCGCGGCCACCAGCTCGACGGCGTCCTCCGTGGTCGCCGGACGCTCGAAGGCCGGCTGCCCCGGCGGCCGCTCCCAGCCGAGGACGTCGTCGAGGGGATGGAAGACGACCTCGTCGGCGAGGTCCTCAAGGGTCACCTCGTCCGCCGCGGTCAGGAGGTGGTCCTTGGGGACCACGACGACCGTGGCCTCCGTGTAGAGGGGGATCGCGCTGAACACCGTACGGTCGACCGGGAGGCGCAGGACGCCCGCGTCGGCGTCGCCGCCGCGCAACACATCGGATGCCTGGGCGGCCGGTACCTGAAGGAGGGTCAGGGGGACGTCGGGCAGGCGCTCGTTCCAGATCCGCACCCACTTGGCGGGTGTCACCCCGGGGACGTACGCGAGCCGGAACGAGGGGGAATCTTCCGAGCCTGTCACCCCGCCAGGCTACCGGCTGTGGTCGGACGTCTCGCCCCGGGCCGATAGTCTGGACTGTATGAAGTCGCACCAGACCACCCAGACGATGAAGCCCGCCACGGCGGCGAAGAAGCTGGGTGTGTACCTCCCCGCCACGCCCGCCGCGTTCCAGGAGGGTGTCGTCACGCGCGCCGAACTGAACGAGCTCCAGGCGAATCCGCCCGAGTGGCTTCAGGAGCTGCGCCGCAACGGCCCGCACCCCCGTCCGGTGGTCGCGGCGAAGCTGGGCGTCTCCATCGCGGGTCTGGCGCGCGGCGGGGTCACGGAGGCCCTCACCACCGAGCAGATCTCGGCGCTCAAGGACAGCCGCCCGGAGTGGCTGGAGAAGGAGCGCTCCACGCAGGCCGAGGTGCGCAAGGAGACGGCCCGTATCAAGGAGCGGGACGCCGAGCGCGCCGAGCGGGAGCTGCGTTCCTGACGTCCGCGGACCGGTGTTCCGCCCGGCCCCGCTCCCGTGACCCCGATCCACTCGACTGTGAAATAATCCCTTATGCCCGATGAAGGGTTACTTTCATGGTCAAGGGAACGTACGCGACCGACTACGGGCTGATCCGGATCGACCGCACCGGCCAGGCCGAGGTCTTCGGCGCGATCGGCCGTCGCTACGACGAGGCGTTCCGGCAGAAGGACGGCCGGCTGTCCGCCGGTGCCTGGCTGATCGCCTCCCTGCTTCCGGGTTCCCGGGTACTCGACCTGGGCTGCGGCACCGGACTGCCGACCACGCGCCGGCCGGCGGACGCCGGCCTGGAGGTCGTCGGCGTCGACCTGCCCCCCGGGATGCTGCGGCTCGCCCGGGAGAACGTCCCCGGTGCCGCGTGCCATCGGCCGGACCTCCCCGGCCTCGGGCCGGACGGTCCCCACGACCTGGGCCGCTTCGCCGCCGTCGCGGCCTTCCTCTCCCCGTCGATGCTGTCGCGCGCCGAGATCCCCCTCGCGCTGCGCATGGTCCGGCACCTGCTGGTACCGGGCGGTCTGTTCGCCCTGTCGATGGTGGAGGCCGACGTGGACGACTTCGCCGTCCCTTTCCTCGGAAACACGATCAGAGTCCCCGGCTACCTGCGGGAGGAACTGTACGAGGTCATCGAGGCCGGGCGCTTCGAGATCCTCCGGGAATCGTCGTACACCTACGCCCCGGCGGTCGCCGACGTGCCGCCCGAGGAGCAGGTGTTGCTCTGCTGCCGACGCCGTGACTGACCACACACGAGGCGACACCGCGGACCGCGGCGCCCCCTGAACGGGACACAACGTGTGACGAAGCAACGCACTTCTCATCAAGGCCCCGCCCAGGCCGGCCGGGCCTCCGGCGACCTGCTGGACGGGACGAGGGAGCGCGCCGTGGCGGAACACACCCTGGACCCGCTGCCGGTCGGGACCGGACCGCAGACCGACCGGCTGCGGTATCTCGACGTGGCGACCCGGCGGATCGCCGGCGGGATGGACCTGGACGAGACGCTCCGGGAACTGCGCCGGGCGGCCGTGCCCGCGTTCGCGGACGTCATCCTGATCCATCTGCACGATCCCCTGCCGGTCGGGGACGAGAAGATGTCCGAGCCCGGCGTGCTGAAGCTGCACAGCATCGACCGGACGCCGGACCCACCGGCGGCCGGCCGGTCCGCGCCCGCCCTGCCCGACAAGGTCCCGCGGCGCTCGGACCTCACCGAGCGCGTGCACCTGACCACCTCCGGCCGGCTCGCACGGCTGCTGTTGTCCGGGCGGCCGGCGTTCGGCGACACGCCGGGGATCGCCCCGGCGGTGACCGAGCTGCTCGGGCCCGTGGCCGGCGCGCCGGGGGCGCTTCCGCCCGGCCGGCGGCTGATCATCGCCCCGCTGCACGGCCGCCACCACATCATGGGCAGCGTCGTCCTGCTGCGCCGCACCGACCGGCCCGCGTTCACCGGCGACGACCAGCTCGTCGCCTCGCAGCTCGCGACCCACACCGCCCTCGGCGTCCAGAAGGCGGTGATGTACGGGCACGAGGCCTCCGTGGCGGACACGCTCCAGCACACGATGCTTCCCGCGTCGCTGCCCGAGCCCACCGGAGTCCGGCTGGCCAGCAGGTATCTGCCCGCCTCCAAGACCGCGCAGGTCGGCGGCGACTGGTACGACGCGATCCCGCTGCCCGGCAACCGGATCGCCCTGGTCGTAGGCGACGTCATGGGCCACTCCATGACCTCGGCCGCGATCATGGGGCAGCTGCGCACCATCGTGCAGACCCTCGCCGGGCTCGACCTGCCCCCGGACGAGGTCCTGCACCACCTCGACGAACAGGCCCAGCGCCTCGGCAGCGACCACATCGCCACCTGCCTCTACGTGATCTACGACCCGATCTCGCAGCGGATGCTGATGGCGAACGCCGGCCATCCGCCCGCGCTGCTCCTCCAGCCGGACGGCCGGGTGGAGGTGCTCAGGGTCCCGCCGGGCGCTCCGCTGGGCGTCGGCGGTGTCGTCTTCGAGTCCGTGGAGCTGCCCGCGCCCAAGGGCGCGACCCTGCTCCAGTACACCGACGGTCTCGTCGAGTCCCGCGAGCAGGACGTGGGCTCGGGCGTCGAGGCGCTGCGGGCCCATCTCCAGGCCCCGCCCCGGGCCAGGGGTCAAGGGGTCGCCGTCCCCTCGCTGGAAACGCTGTGCGACCAGGTGCTGGGCACCCTGGGCCCGCGCACCCGGGACGACGACATCGCGCTGCTCGCCACCCGCTTCGACGGATTCCCCGAGGACAGCGTCAGGTACTGGTTCCTGGAACCGCACCCGCGCACCGCGGGCCAGGCCCGTCGGCTGACCCATCGCACCCTGCGGCGCTGGGGCCTCGAATCCCTGCTGGAATCGACGGAACTCCTGGTCAGCGAGGTCGTCACCAACGCCGTACGCTGTGCCTCGCGCCCCATCTCGCTCCGGCTGCTGCGCACCGACGTACTGCGCTGCGAAGTCACCGACGACTCCCCCCAGGCGCCCAGGATGCGGTGCGCCGAGCCCGACGACGAGGGCGGGCGCGGTCTGGTCGTGGTCAACCAGATCGCCCGGCGCTGGGGCTCGACCAGACTCAGTGCGGGCAAGGTCGTCTGGTTCGAGCTGCCGATCCCCGACACATGACCGACGCCGCGGCCCGTTCTCACGACGGTGTCGCCGAGAGCGGTCCCGCTGTCGGCGCCCTCAGCGGGCGAGCGCGTTGCGCGGGCCGGGCTTCGAGGCCTCGGCCCAGGCGGCCGGCAGTTGCTGTTCGCAGCGTTCCGCCGCGGCCTGCTCCTGGCCGTACAACAGGCCCCAGGTGAAGGCGGACTCGCCCGCCGCGTGCGCCGCCAGGGCGAGGTTCCGCAGAGCCTCGCGCGCGACGACGCTGTCCTGGTGCTCGCCGAGCAGCTGCTGCACGGCCTTGACGCGTTTGCCGAGCCGCCGGACGGGCTTGCCGAGCGAGCCGCGTGCCGGTTCGGTGGCGTACCGGGTCTTCTTGGCCGCCTTGCGGGCCTGGTGCAGGGCTGCGTCGCGGTCCGCCCCCGGGGAGAGTTCCAGCGCGTGTGCCACCCGGCCGGCCAGTCGGTCGTACTCCTTGAGCAGCGCCTTGGCCAGCACCTTCTCCGGCCTGCGAGCGGCCTTGGGACGCAGCGGCGGCTGCCGGGTGAGGTCGGCCAGCGCGCTCAGCAGGGCCGGGTAACGGGGTGAGCGCAGGGCGTCGAGGCTGCGCCGGCGGGCCGCCGAGGCGCGGGCGACGTTCCACCCCCGCAGCCGGGCGGCGACGGGTCCGAGGACCAGCTCGGGGGGCGAGGCGTCGATGTGCGCGCCGAGCCGTTCCACCAGGACCTCCTGGTCGCGTTCCGCGCCCAGTTCCCCGCCGAGCCATCTGAGTTCTTCACGGATCGGGTCGGTGCGCTCCCGGGCCAGCACCGACCGGTAGGAACGCAGCGTGCTGCGCAGCCGTCGGCAGGTGACGCGCATCTGGTGCACGGAGTCGGGCAGGCCCCGGCGTACCGCGGGTTCGACGTCCACGAGGGTGTTCACCTGCTCGTCCAGGTACCCGAGGAGTTCGTCCGCGGCCGACGGGGCTTCGTGTTCTCGCTCTGTCTCCTGCTTCGAAAGGGTCATACCGGGCGCGTGCACCCGACGGCGCGATTCAAACGTCCGTGCGGGAGGACGGAGATCAGGGCGCACGGGTCAGGGAGCACAGGTCGGGGTTCTCAGCCCAGGAAGCTCAGTCGCACCTGGCGGTCGGGGTTGTCCCGGTTCGTGTCCACCAGGCACACCGACTGCCAGGTGCCCAGCTCCAGCCGTCCGCCGATCACCGGCAGGGTCGCGTGGGGCGGGACGACGGCCGGCAGGACGTGGTCGCGGCCGTGGCCGGGGCTGCCGTGGCGGTGCTGCCAGCGGTCGTCGGCGGGCAGCAGGGTGTGCAGGGCGGCGAGGAGGTCCTCGTCGCTGCCCGCGCCGGTCTCGATGACCGCGATCCCGGCGGTGGCGTGCGGGACGAAGATGTTCAGGAGACCGTCGCGGCCGGCGGCCGCCTCCCGCAGGAACGCCTCGCAGTCACGGGTGAGGTCGACGACCCGCTCCGTGGAACCGGTGGCGACGCGCAGGACTCGGGTGGTGAAGCCGTCTGACATGTCTCCATCCTCGCCCAGGGGAAGATCCGCGACCACACACCGGTTGGTGGAAGCGTGAACAACACACGCGAGGTCGAGGTGGCCGTCGTCGGCGCAGGTCAGGCAGGACTGTCCGCCGCCTACCACCTGCGGCGCGCCGGTTTCCGCCCCGAGCACGACTTCGTGGTCCTCGACCACTCCCCCGGTCCGGGCGGAGCCTGGCAGTTCCGGTGGCCCTCGCTGACGTACGGCAAGGTGCACGGCATGCACGCGCTGCCGGGCATGGAGCTGACGGACGCCGACCCCGCACGGCCCTCCTCCGAGGTCATCAGCGCATACTTCGACCGCTACGAGCAGGCCTTCGATCTGCGAATCCGACGGCCGGTGGAGGTGCACGCGGTACGCGAGGGTCCCGGCGGCCGGCTGCTCGTGGAGACGTCCGACGGGGTGTGGTCGGCCCGCGCGCTGATCAACGCGACCGGCACCTGGGACCGGCCGTTCCAGCCGCGCCTTCCCGGCCAGGAGACCTTCCTCGGACGGCAGCTGCACACCGCGCAGTACCCCGGGCCCGAGGCGTTCGCGGGGCTGCGGGTGGTCGTGGTCGGCGGCGGGGCGTCCGGTACCCAGCATCTGCTGGAGCTCGCCCCGTACGCGGCCGCCACCACCTGGGTGACCCGGCGGCCGCCCGTCTTCCGCGAGGGCCCCTTCGACGAGGAGGCGGGCCGAGCGGCCGTCGCGCTCGTCGAGGAGCGGGTGCGGCGCGGCCTGCCGCCGAGGAGTGTCGTCTCGGTCACCGGACTGCCACTGAACGACGCGATCAGGCAGGGTCTGACGGACGGCGTCCTGGACCGGCTGCCGATGTTCGACCGGATCACCCCGGACGGCGTGGAGTGGCAGGACGGACGGCACGTGGCCGCCGACGTCATCCTGTGGGCGACCGGCTTCCGGCCCGCCGTCGGCCATCTGGCACCGCTGCGGCTGCGCGAGCCGGGCGGCGGGATCCGGCTGGACGGGACACGCGCGGTCGCCGACCCGCGCGTCCATCTGGTCGGCTACGGACCCTCGGCGAGCACCATCGGCGCCAACCGGGCCGGACGGGCGGCGGTACGGGACATCAGGCGTCTGCTCGCGGGCGAGGCCCTCGCGGCCTGACGTCCCGTCCGCTCAGTTCGTGGTCTTGGCCGCGGGCGTGGTCGCGGGCCCGGGACTCGCGCTCTTCTGCTGCACGGCGTTGAACTCGGCGACGTTGCGCAGGTGCTGCTGGTAGTCGGCCGTGAACCGGGTGTCGCCCGGCTTGACGGTCACGAAGTACAGCCAGTCGCCCGTCGGCGGGTTGACCGCGGCCTTCATCGCCTCCTCGCCGGGGTTGCCGATCGGCGTCGGCGGCAGGCCCATCCGCTGGTACGAGTTGTAGGGGCTCTCGATCCGGGTGTCGTCGGCCGTCGTGCGCAGGGTGGAGCGGTTGAGGGCGTAGTTGATCGTGGAGTCCATCTGGAGCGGCATCCCGCGCTCCAGCCGGTTGAAGACGACCCGGGCCACCTTGCCCATGTCGGACTTGGTCGCGGACTCGGCCTGGACGATGCTGGCGATGGTGACCGCCTGGTAGAGGTTCATCGCGTTGTGCTGCGCGCCGGCGGCGATGGGCGCCTTGTTGAACGTGCGGTTCGCGGTGTCGACCATGGACGCCAGCGCCATCTGCGGCGTGGTCTTCCCGGTCAGCGCATACGTCGCCGGGAACAGGTATCCCTCGGGGTTGCCCTCGGCGTCGCCCGGCAGCTTGAGGTGGGCCTTCGTGAGGGACTGTCTGGTGGTGCCGGGGGGCAGGGCGAGGGCCTTGTCGACCGCGTCGTAGACCTGGCCGGCCCGCCAGCCCTCCGGGATCACCAGCGAAGCGGGCCGGGCGGGCCTGGCGGACCCGTCGTGGCCCAGGTACAGCAGCGGCACCGCCACGGCGATGCCGGCCACGACGGCCCCGGTCGCGACGAGGGTGATCCTGCCCCGGCGCGTCAGTCGAATCGTTCTCCGTGGCGGAGTGTTCATCTGCATGGGGGCACGGTAACCCGCAAAACCCTACAAACCTGGCATATCGTCAGCTTGTCGGCTCCAGTTGGGCGTCCCGGCGCACAAGCGCGGCGTACCGCCCGTCCCGCGCCAACAGCTCCTCGTGCGCACCTCGTTCGACGACGCGCCCACGGTCCAGGACCGCGATCTGGTCGGCGCCGCGGACGGTGGACAGCCGGTGCGCGATCGTGAGGGTCGTGCGGTCGGCGGACAAGGCGTCGATGGCTTCCTGGACGGCGTGTTCGGTGCGGGTGTCCAGGGCGCTGGTCGCCTCGTCGAGGATCAGGACCGGCGGATCGCGCAGGATGGTCCGGGCGATCGCCAGGCGCTGCTTCTCGCCGCCCGAGAAGCGGTGGCCGCGTTCGCCGACGACCGTGTCGTAGCCGTCCGGCAGGGACACGATGTGGTCGTGGATCTGGGCCGCCCGGGCCGCCGCGTACAGCTCCTCGTCGGTGGCTTCCGGCTTGGCGAAACGCAGGTTCTCGGCGACCGAGGCGTGGAAGAGGTACGTCTCCTGCGAGACGACGCCGACCGCGCGGGCCAGGGTGTCGAAGTCGAGGTCACGGACGTCGACGCCGTCGAGGGTGACCCGGCCGCCCGTGACGTCGTACAGGCGTGGCACCAGATAGCCGAGCGTGGACTTGCCGGCTCCGGTGGCACCGACGAGCGCGAGGCCGCTGCCCGCGGGGACGGTGATGTCGATGCCGTCGAGGACCGGGCCGCCCTTGCCGTCGTAGCCGAAGGTGACGTCCTCGAAGCGGACCTCGCCCTTGACCTGGTCGAGGTGGACGGGCTCCGCGCGCTCGGTGATGTCGACGGGCAGGTCGAGGTACTCGAAGATGCGCTGGAACAGGGCGAGCGAGGTCTGGATCTGGACGCCGGTCGCCAGCAGGCTCACGGCCGGGCGGAACAGGCCCTGCTGGAGCGAGACGAAGGCGACGAGGGTGCCGATCGAGACGCCTGGTCCGCCCAGCTGGAGGGCCAGGCCCGCGGTCCAGTAGATGACGGCCGGCATGGCGGCCATCACGATCGTGATCACGGCCATCCGCCAGCGGCCCGCCATGCTCGCGCGCACCTCGAGGTCGACCAGCTGCTCGGACTCCTCGGCGAACGACCGGGTGAGCGAGTCGGACCGGCCCATGGTGCGGCCGAGCAGGATGCCGCTGACGGAGAGCGACTCGGTGACGGTCGCCGCCATCGCCGCCATCTGCTTCTGGCGCTGGGTGGTGATCTTCTTCCGCTCGTTGCCCACGCGCCGGCTGATCCAGACGAAGGCCGGCAGCAGGAGCAGCGAGACGACGGTCAGCCGCCAGTCGAGGGCGATCATCGCGACGATCGTGGCGACCACGCTGGTGAGGTTGGAGACCAGGGAGGTCGCGGTGGAGGTGACGGTGGCCTGCATGCCGCCGATGTCGTTGGCGATGCGGGACTGCACCTCGCCGGTGCGGGTCCGGGTGAAGAAGGCCAGCGACATGCGCTGGAGCCGGCCGTAGACGGCGGTGCGCAGGTCGTGCATGACGCGCTGGCCGACGGTCGTGGAGATCAGCGTCTGGAGTACACCGAAGACGCTGTTCAGGACGGCGCTGAGGATCATGCCGAGGGCCAGCAGGCTCAGCAGACCGGTGCGCCCCTGGGGAATCGCTACGTCCAGCGTTTCCTTCAGCAGGAACGGGGTGGCCACGGACACCAGGGACGAGGCGCCGACCAGCAGGCCGACGACCGCGAGCCGGGCCCGGTAGGGCTTGAACAGGGAGAGGATGCGGCGCACCTGGCGGGGCTGGTCCGTCGAGGTGCCGGGAGAGGGGGTCCATTCGATGTGATCGCGGGGCATGGCTCCTACGGAGGGTGAGACGGTGAGGATTCAGGGAGCATAGCTCATTGTTACCTATACTCACAATGAACCTGGTCCTGATATTGTTCCCCCATGACCAGCCCCGATCCCGACGGCCTGCTCGCCGAGCAACTCCTGCGACTCACGCGCCGGGTGCACCGCATCCAGAAGCACCACCTCCAGCAGCGCGGCCTGGGTGTGACACCGGCCCAGGCCCGGCTGCTGCGTATCCTGGCGCACTGCGACACCTCGCCCCGCATGGCCGACCTGGCCGAACGGCTGGAAGTGGTGCCCCGGGCCGTGACGACCCTGGTCGACGGGCTGGAGACGAGCGGCAAGGTGCGACGGGTCCCCGACCCGACCAACCGCCGCGTGATCCGCGTCGAACTCACGGACGACGGCCAGGAGGCCCTGCGTGAACTGCGCGGGGCGCGCGTGTCCGCCGCGCAGGAGATCCTCGCGCCGCTGACGGGCGCCCAGCGCGAGGCACTCGGGAGCCTGCTGGACACGCTGGTGGACGGCCCTCCGGTGCGGGGGCGCGGCTGCTGAACGGCGGGCTCCGGTGCCGCGTCAGCCGAGCTGCGCCCTGTCGCCCATCACCACCACGGGGTGCCGGTCCGGGGCGAGTGTGCGCAGCAGGTACTCCATCGCCGTCCGGGACAGGCCGACGCAGGCCGACGTACCGCTGCCGTGGTCCAGGTGCAGCCAGATACCGCCCCCTCTGGCACCGCCCTCGGGGCGGGCCGGGTCGTTCGGCGCGACGCCCTTGACGCGGTTGTAGTCGATGGCGATGACGTAGTCGAAGTCGTGCCAGTGCGACCTGGCCCACCAGCGCGGAGCCGCGAAGCCGGCGGATCTCGTGTACGGGAGCCGGGTACCGGGGTCGGCGAGGACACCGCCGGCGTCGGTGAGCGTGAACACCCCCACGGGGCTGCGCCCGTCCCCCTCGTGGTGGTCGGTGGTCCAGCCCTTCTTCCCGTTGTGCGCGGGCCACTCGCGGAGGCGCTCCCAGGCGGCGCCGCGCCGGGCGTACAGCACGACCGTGGAGTCGGCCGAGTTCCTGCCGTCCCCGTAGACGGCCACCACCTGGCGGGAGTCGGCGGGGATCCGCCCCCGAAGGCGCTCGCCGACGCCCGGGATACGGGCCGGATCCACAGACCTTGCGCGGGGGCGCTCCGGCCGGGTCCGCTCCGGGTGGGTGCGGTCCAGGCTGGTTCGGCTCGGGTCGACTCGGTGCGGGTCGGCCCGGACCGAGTGGGTGCGGTCCGCGGCCGCGGCGGATCCCGCGCCCCCGCCGCTTCCCCGGTCCGGGCCGTCGCATCCGGACAGGGCCGGCAGGCCCGCCAGGGTCACGAGCACCGGCAGGACCGACAGAGCCGTACGGGCCGCACGGGTCGCCCGGGCCGTCGGGGTCTTCACGGCCGTCGAGGGGAGCGCGGGTCGCACTCCCGGTTCTCGCACACCGTGCGCAGCCACTCCGGCTTCACCCCACCCTCGTAGAACTTTCCGGACATTCAACCAGAGTTGGGCACATCCGAGTAATTCCGGACCACCCCGGATCGCGCGGACCGGGAAGCCTGAACTGTTCGGCGCCTCGGAAAAACAGGTTGATTTTGACCACGCTCCGACGCGAACCTTTCACGGTTTGTTGCCGCACCTCGCGGCTCCGCCCTTGTCTGCCCTCCTTTCCCTCTCCCCGTCCGCCCCCTGACACGAGCCACTTGGACGTCATGCAGATTCAAGACCTTCCGTATCCCGACCCGGGCGTACCCGACGTGCGTTCGGGCTCCCGGTTCCTGTGGTGGCTCGGCCGGAACCAGCTGGGCGGTCAGATCCGGTCGTTGGCCTGGGGCCTGCTGCACTTCACGGCCGTCTCCGCCCAGCCCTTCTGCGTCGGCTACGCCGTCCAGGCCGTCGTCGACCGCTCCGGCTCCCGACTGGCCCTCGCCGGCGGGCTGATGGCCGTGTGCTGCGTGGGCATCGCCGTCGGCGACACCTTCCTGCACCGGGCCGCGGTCACCAACTGGATCACGGCGGCGGCCCGCGTCCAGCAGCTACTGGCCCGCAAGGCCACGCAGTTGGGCTCCGCGCTGACCCGGCGGGTCGCCGCAGGCGAGGTGGTGGCGGTCTCCACGGGCGACGTGGAGAAGATCGGCTGGTTCGTGGAGGCCGTCTCCCGCTTCACCGCCGCCGCACTGACCATCGTCCTGGTCTGCGTGGGCCTGGTCGTCTACCAGCCCGCGCTCGGCCTGGTCGTCGCCGTGGGGCTGCCCGTACTGGCCCTCGCCGCGCTGCCGTTGCTGCCGCGCGCGACCCGACGGGCCGACCTCCAGCGCCAGAAGGCCGGACGCGCCACCGAGCTGGCCTCCGACACCGTCGCCGGTCTGCGTGTGCTGCGCGGCATCGGCGGCGAGGACCTGTTCCTCGACCGCTACCGCCGCGCCTCGCAGGATGTCCGCCACGCCGCCGTGCGCAGCGCCCGGATGTGGTCCCTGATCTCGGCGATCCAGGTCCTGCTGCCGGGCCTGCTGCTGATCGCGGTCGTCTGGTACGGCGTCCACCTGGCCCGCGAGGGCCGGATCTCCGTCGGCGAACTCGTCACGGTCTACAGCTCGGTCATGGTGCTCACCTACCCCTTGCGGCACTTCGAAGAGATCGCGATGGCCTACTCCTTCTCGCGGCCCTCGGCCCGGCGGGCCGCGGGCGTGCTGTCGCTGGAGCGGTCCACCGACACCGGGGGCTCGCGCCCGGCCGACGTGCCGTCAGGGGACCTGTACGACCCGGACACCGCACTGTTCGCCCCCGTCGGCATGCTCACCGCGGTGGTCTGCGGCGACCCGGACGCGGCGGGTCGGCTCGCCGAACGGCTCGGCGGTCATCCGGCGGAGTCCGGCACCACCTCCGTGCTGCTCGGCGGTGTGCCGCTGGACGAACTGCCCCTCGACGCGGCGCGGACGGCCGTCCTCGTCCAGGACAAGGACCCCGTGCTGCTCTCCGGCACGCTGCGCGAACTGCTCGACGTCCCCGCCTCCGGTGACGTCGATCCGCGGGCGGCGCTGGCGGCCGCACAGTGCGGTGACGTCCTGGAGGCGCTCGTGCAGGGCTCGCTCGACGCCGAGGACCCGCTGGACGCCCGTATCTCCGAACGCGGACGTTCCCTCTCGGGCGGCCAGCGCCAGCGGCTCGCGCTGGCCCGGTCGCTGATCACGGACCCGGAGGTCCTCGTCCTGGACGAGCCGACCTCCGCTGTCGACTCGCACACCGAGGCGCGCATCGCGGAGGGTGTCAGCCGACTGCGGGCGGGCCGCACGACGGTGGTCTTCACCTCCTCGCCACTGCTGCTGGACCGTGCCGACCGGGTCGTCCTGGTGCACGAGGGCGAGGTCGCGGCGGTCGGCGAGCACCGGGAGCTGGTGCTCGCGGAGCCCCGGTACCGGGCCGTGGTGACCCGGGAGACGCAGGACGAGCCCGCCTTCGCCACCGGTGCGCAGACGCCGTCGGAGACCGGACCGACCGCACCGACCGCACCGACCGTGTCGGCCGTGTCGGCCGCGAGGTCGGCGCCCACCACCTCGGCCGGAGCCGCCGGGACCACCGAGCCGGCCGGGACCGCCGGGACCGATGACGACGGTGCCTTCCGGGGCGCCCTGGAAGAGATCGAGGAGACCGCATGATCGGCGTGGCGCCACCGGCCTACGACCCGGCGGCCCCGACGACGGCGAGCACCCTGCCCGTCGGCGCCCCGGCGACCGTACGCGCCTACGTGGCCGAGCTGTTCCGCCGGCACCGCCCGGCCTTCCTGATGCTCATCACGGTCAACACGGTCGCGGTGATCACCTCGATGGTCGGTCCCTGGCTGCTGGGCGGCCTGGTCGAGCGTGTGTCGGACCACGCGCGGGAACTCCATCTGGAGCGCACCGCCGCCCTGTTCGTGATCGCCCTGCTCGTCCAGGCCGTGTTCGTGCGGCAGGTGCGGCTGCGGGGCGCGGTGCTCGGCGAGCGGATGCTGGCCGACCTGCGCGAGGACTTCCTCGTGCGGTCGGTGGGGCTGCCGCCGGGTGTCCTGGAGCGGGCGGGCACCGGCGATCTGCTCTCCCGGATCACCACGGACATCGACCGGCTGGGCAACGCCATGCGCGAGGCCGTGCCACAGCTCGCGATCGGCGTGATGTGGACGGTGCTGCTGCTCGGCGGACTCGTCGTCACCGCACCGCCGCTGGCTCCGGCCGTGCTGCTCGCCGCGCCGGTGCTGATCGTCGGCTGCCGCTGGTACTTCCGGCGGGCACCCTCCGGATACCGTTCCGAAGCCGCCGGATACGCAGCCGTCGCCGCCGCTCTCGCCGAGACCGTGGACGCCGGACGCACCGTCGAGGCGCACCGGCTCGGGGTCCGCCGCGTCGAGCAGTCGGACCGCCGCATCAAGGAGTGGACCGCCTGGGAGCGCTACACGCTCTGGCTGCGGTCCGTGCTCTTCCCGGTCGTCAGCGTCACCCATGTGACCGTGATCGCCTCCGTCGTGCTGATCGGCGGGGTGTTCGTCCTCCAGGGCTGGATCGGGATCGGCCAGATGACCACGAGCGCGTTGATCGCGCAGATGCTGGTCGACCCGGTCAACCTGATCCTTCGCTGGTACGACGAGTTGCAGGTGGCCCAGGTGTCGCTCGCGCGGCTGGTCGGAGTGCGGGACATCGAGCCCGACGCCGGGGACGAGTCGGTGGCTCCCGACGGGCGCGACGTCCACGCGGACCGGGTGCACTTCGGCTACCGCGCGGGGGTGGACGTCCTGCGCGAGGTCTCGCTCGCGGTCGCGCCCGGCACCCGGCTGGCGCTGGTCGGCCCCTCCGGCGCGGGCAAGTCCACCCTGGGCAGGCTGCTCGCCGGCATCTACGCGCCCCGGGCGGGCCGCATCGCCCTCGGGGGTGCCGAGCTGTCCCGGATGCCCGCCGAGCGGGTCCGCTCGCACGTGGCCCTGGTCAACCAGGAACACCACGTGTTCGTGGGTTCCCTGCGTGACAACCTGCTGCTCGCCCGGACCCACGCGGACGACGCCGAGCTGTGGGCCGCGCTCGGCGCGGTCGACGCGGACGGCTGGGCGCGCGCCCTCGACGCCGGTCTGGACACCGAGGTCGGCTCGGGCGGCCTCGCGCTCACCCCGGCCCAGGCCCAGCAGATCGCGCTGGCCCGGCTGGTGCTGGCAGACCCGCACACCCTGGTCCTGGACGAGGCGACCTCGCTGCTCGACCCGCGGGCGGCACGCCATCTGGAGCGCTCCCTGGCCCGCGTGCTCGACGGCCGTACGGTGATCGCCATCGCCCACCGGCTGCACACCGCCCACGACGCGGACGTCATCGCGGTCGTGGAGAACGGCCGCATCAGTGAGCTGGGCAGCCATGACGAGCTGGTCGCGGCGGACGGCGCGTACGCGGCTCTGTGGCGGTCCTGGCACGGCTGAGGGAGCGGACGGCACCGGGCGGGCGGACGCACGGGCCGGGCGGCCCGGTCCGGTATCGGCCCGATCCGGTATCGGCCCGATCCGGCTTCGGCCGTCGCCGTCCCCCCGGCGCAGGTCCACAGGCCCCGCAGCCGCGCCGACCGGGCGTCGACGGCGAGCCGCCGGGCAGGAGCGGCCACGTCGGCGCGCCGCGGCCCTGCTCCCGGCCTCGGCCCCGGTGCGGGGCCGCCGGGCGGGTCCGCCGGGGCCGGACGGCGTCGGCGGACACCGGTCAGTCCCCCGGGCGCGGGCCGACGGGACTTCGCTGGGGGCCGGGCTCCCGGGAACTCTCGCGGGGGCGTCGGCGGGGGCTCTCCCAGCGGTCGGGGAGGGCCGTGCGCGTGCCGACGGTGGGCGCCTCCTCGCGCTCTGGCGTTGCGCAGTCCCGAACCCGGGTGGAACGCTGGAAAGCGGCACAGGTTCCGGAAGCACCCGGGAATCCTTCGGTGCGTGCCGCGCGCAGCCTGCGCCCCGTGCAGCGGCGGCCGATCGCCGACCGCGGTACGAGCGGGCCCGTTCCCACGACCTGGAGGTACCCGTGAACAGCGTCGACGGATGGGGAGACGACGTCTACCAGCCCGACGGATCCGAGGTCCAGGCCGACACGGGACTCCTCGACGTGGAAGACACCCTGGAGAACGACGGCGTCGGTGACCCTCTCGACCGGGGCTGGTCCCCTCCCGAGCGGCCGTGGGCGGTGGAGCGCTCCGACGTCACCGCCGCCGAGCGGCACCGCGGCCAGACGCTGGACGAGCGCCTGGCGGAGGAGACGCCGGACCTCGACGTCTCCGACAGCGACGGCATCGGCGACGTCGAGGGCACCGATGGCGAAGTCCTCGACAACGAGGTCGGCGCCCAGCGCTCCGGCAGGCTCGTGGCCCCCGACGAGGGGGCGCACGAGGACGAGGAGAGCGCGCTGGTGGCCACGGACGTCGGCATCGACGGTGCGGCGGCCTCCGCGGAGGAGGCCGCGATGCACATCGTCGACGAGGACAGCCTGTCCGGCTGAGTCAGGGGCCCCGGCCGGGCGTGACACCCCGGACGGGCGTACCACGCCGGGGCGTACGTGTCGCCTCAGATGTAGTTGAGCGCTGCCGCGCCGCACACCCCGCCGGCCACCATGAACACGGGCATCAGCACCTTGAGCTCGACCCAGCTGCCGGCCCGGAAGCGCATCGCCTTCGGGGTGCCGAGGGGGTACCAGCGCTTGCGGCCCAGCGGGATCGGCCAGAGTATCGGGCAGCCCGAGACGGTCAGGGCGTCCCCGATGTCGTGCACCAGGGCGCCGAGGACGATCGGCAGGCCCAGCCACAGATACTCCTGGCCGGGTGCCGTGAACAGCCAGTCCGAGCCGTTGCCGGGCTTGTCCAGGACTCCGGCGACGATCCATGCGGTGGTCGCGGCCAGCAGCCACACCAGGATGTCGCTGCTGGAGCCGCGGGCGGCCCGCCACAGCAGGCCTTCGATGGCCAGCACCATGTGCACGAAGAGGATCGCCAGCACCGCCCAGCGGCCGCCGGCTATCGCCAGGGCCGAGGTGCCCGCGCCGATCATGACCGCCCACAGCCAGGTGTGGGTGAGGGTGCGGTGCCCACCGGAGCGGCGCGGGTCGCCCGGCTTCCTGGTGGACTTGTAGGCGGCGTAGGAGAGCTTGTCGACGATCTCGCAGAGCCAGCGCGAGACCGGGCCGAAGGCACGGGAGATGGTGGCGGCCTTGTGGTCGAGGTCCGGAGCGAGAGCGGCACCGGCGCAGATCAGCGCACCGGCCACCACGACCGGCCAGGGCATCGGATGCCCGGCCGCGGCGGCGGCCGCTCCTACGCCGAGCCAGGCGGCAGCGCCCGACAGTGAGTGTGCTGGTCCCATCATGGCCGTTGCCCGCCCTGTTCCTCGTGTGTCGCTGTCCAGTTGACCGGGTGCGTTGACGCTCCGTCGGCGCCACAGCGTAGCGGTCGTGATCTTCGACGCGGTATCCGATTCCCGTATCGGGCCCGAGGCCAGGCAATATGGGTGCGTGACCCTCATCGATCAGCTGCCGCCGACCGCAGACCCCGACGCCCTCTACGAAGCCTTCGAGTCGTGGGCCCAGGAGCGCGGTCTGACGCTCTACCCCCACCAGGAGGAGGCGCTGATCGAGGTGGTCTCCGGTGCCAACGTGATCGTGTCGACGCCCACCGGGTCGGGCAAGAGCATGATCGCGGCGGGCGCGCACTTCGCCGCGCTCGCCCGGGACGAGGTCACGTTCTACACCGCCCCGATCAAGGCGCTGGTCTCGGAGAAGTTCTTCGAGCTGTGCAAGATCTTCGGTACCGAGAACGTCGGCATGCTCACCGGTGACGCGTCCGTCAACGCGGACGCGCCGGTGATCTGCTGCACCGCCGAGGTGCTCGCGTCGATCGCGCTGCGCGACGGCAAGGACGCCGACGTCGGTCAGGTCGTCATGGACGAGTTCCACTTCTACGCGGAAGGGGACCGGGGCTGGGCCTGGCAGATCCCCCTGCTGGAACTGCCGCAGGCGCAGTTCGTCCTGATGTCGGCCACGCTCGGTGACGTCTCCTTCTTCGAGAAGGACCTGACCCGGCGCACCGGCCGGCCCACCTCGGTGGTCCGCTCGGCCAACCGCCCGGTGCCGCTCTCCTACGAGTACCGCTACACCCCGCTCACGGAGACGCTCACCGACCTGCTGGACACCAGGCAGGCGCCCGTCTACATCGTGCACTTCACCCAGGCGCAGGCCGTGGAGCGCGCGCAGGCGCTGATGAGCATCAACATGTGCTCGAAGGAGGAGAAGGAGCGGATCGCCGACCTGATCGGCAACTTCCGTTTCACCACCAAGTTCGGCCGCAACCTCTCCCGCTACGTGCGGCACGGCATCGGCGTCCACCATGCCGGCATGCTGCCGAAGTACCGGCGTCTGGTGGAGAAGCTCGCCCAGGCCGGTCTGTTGAAGGTCATCTGCGGCACGGACACGCTCGGCGTCGGTGTCAACGTGCCCATCCGCACCGTTCTGTTCACGGCTCTGACCAAGTACGACGGCAATCGGGTGCGCACGCTGCGGGCCCGGGAGTTCCACCAGATCGCGGGCCGGGCCGGCCGGGCCGGTTTCGACACGGCCGGCTTCGTGGTCGCCCAGGCCCCCGAGCACGTCATCGAGAACGAGAAGGCGCTCGCCAAGGCGGGTGACGACCCCAAGAAGCGCCGGAAGGTGGTCCGCAAGAAGGCGCCCGAGGGCTTCGTCGCCTGGACCGAGACCACGTTCGACAAGCTCATCACCTCCGAGCCGGAGCCGCTGACCTCCCGTTTCCGGGTCACGCACACGATGCTGCTGTCGGTGATCGCCCGGCCCGGCAACGCCTTCGAGGCGATGCGCCGGCTCCTGGAGGACAACCACGAGCCGCGCAAGCAGCAACTGCGGCACATCCGGCGCGCGATCGCGATCTACCGTTCCCTGCTGGACGGCGGCATCGTGGAGAAGCTCGACACACCGGACGCCACGGGCCGCATCGTGCGTCTGACGGTCGACCTCCAGCAGGACTTCGCCCTCAACCAGCCGCTCTCCACCTTCGCACTGGCCGCGTTCGAACTCCTGGACCCGGAGTCGCCGTCCTACGCGCTGGACATGGTGTCCGTCGTGGAGTCCACCCTGGACGACCCGCGGCAGATCCTCGCCGCCCAGCAGAACAAGGCGCGCGGCGAGGCCGTCGCCGCGATGAAGGCGGACGGGGTCGAGTACGAGGAGCGCATGGAGCGGCTCCAGGACATCGGATACCCGAAGCCGCTGGAGGAGCTGCTCTTCCACGCCTACGACACCTACCGCAAGAGCCACCCGTGGGTGGGCGACCATCCGCTGTCGCCGAAGTCCGTCATCCGTGACATGTACGAGCGGGCCATGTCCTTCACGGAGTTGGTCTCCCACTACGAGCTGGCACGCACCGAGGGCATCGTGCTGCGCTACCTGGCCAGCGCGTACAAGACCCTGGAGCACAACATCCCGGACGACCTGAAGTCCGAGGATCTGGAGGACCTGATCGCCTGGCTGGGCGAGATGGTGCGCCAGGTCGACTCCAGCCTGCTGGACGAGTGGGAGCAGCTGGCCAACCCGGAGGAGATGACGGCCGAGGAGGCCCAGGAGAAGGCCGACCAGGTCAAGCCGGTCACCGCCAACGCGCGTGCCTTCCGTGTCCTGGTCCGCAACGCCATGTTCCGCCGTGTCGAGCTCGCCGCGCTCGACCAGGTCGGGGAGCTGGGCGAGATGGACGCGGAGGCCGGCTGGGACGCCGATGCCTGGGGCGAGGCGATGGACAAGTACTGGGACGAGTACGAGGAGCTCGGCACCGGTCCGGACGCCCGCGGTCCCAAGCTGCTCCTGATCGAGGAGGAGCCGCAGCACGGCCTGTGGCGGGTCCGGCAGATCTTCGACGACCCCCGTGGCGATCACGACTGGGGCGTCAGCGCCGAGATCGACCTCGCGGCCTCGGACGCCGAGGGCCGCGCTGTCGTCCGTGTCACCGACGTCGGCCAGCTGTGAGCCGAGGAGAATCCCACCCATGACGAATCCGGCCGAGAGGCTCGTCGACCTGCTCGACCTGGAGCAGATCGAGGTCAACATCTTCCGTGGCCGCAGCCCGCAGGAATCCCTGCAACGGGTCTTCGGCGGCCAGGTGGCGGGCCAGGCACTGGTCGCCGCCGGGCGCACCACGGACGGCGAGCGCCCGGTGCACTCGCTGCACGCGTACTTCCTGCGCCCCGGCCGTCCGGGCGTGCCGATCGTGTACCAGGTCGAGCGGGTCCGGGACGGGCTGTCGTTCACCACCCGCCGGGTCACCGCCGTGCAGCAGGGCCGCACGATCTTCAATCTCACCGCCTCCTTTCACAGGCCTGAGGAAGGTCCCTTCGAGCACCAGTTGCCGCCGGCCCGCAAGGTGCCGTCTCCGGAGTCCCTGCCGACGGTCGCGGAGGAGATCCGGGAGCATCTGGGGGCACTGCCGGAGCAGTTGGAACGGATGGCGCGCCGTCAGCCCTTCGACATCCGGTATGTGGACCGGCTGCGCTGGAACGCCGAGGACATCGAGGGTGCCGAGCCGCGCAGCGCGGTGTGGATGCGTGCGGTCGGTCCGCTCGGGGACGATCCGCTGGTGCACACGTGCGCGTTGACGTACGCGAGCGACATGACGCTGCTGGACGCCGTCCGTATCCCGGTCGAACCCCTGTGGGGTGCGCGGAACTTCGACATGGCGTCGCTGGACCATGCCATGTGGTTCCACCGGCCGTTCCGCGCGGACGAGTGGTTCCTGTACGACCAGGAGTCGCCGATCGCCACGGGCGGGCGGGGCCTGGCCCGCGGCCGGATCTACGACCTGGAGGGACGCCTGCTGGTGTCCGTCGTCCAGGAGGGTCTGTTCCGGGCGCTGTAGGTCAGGGGCCTCTGCGGCACAGCCGGCTCAGGAAGCCGCGCGTCCGCTCGGGCCGGTCCGGCACGTGCGTCGCTGCGCCGCGGACTTCGCGCCGTGGGGTCCGACGATCCGCGTCCGCGGTCCCGTGAGGTGCGGGGCGTGGCACGGGCCGGTGCCGGCGAGCCAGCTCGACGGCGCGCGCCAGGTCGGCCCTGAGCCGGCCGATCTCGTCCGGGTCGGCGGCCATGGCGATCGTCTCGGCGATCCGCGCGGACGGTGACCCGGGAGCGCCCTGGGCGGGCGGATCCGGCCGGAACCGGTCGACCCTGGCTCGCTCGCGGGGATCCGTGACGGTCTCGGCGATCTGGTCGGGGGCGAGCAGAGCGGCCAGGGCACCCGCGCGCTGCCAGGGGCCGTCGGCCTGCCGCAGCAGGAATTCCAGCTGTCGTGCCCGCCAGTTGCGGGGCCGCAGGTCCACTCCCGCGCGCAGCCGGTCCCGCAGCGCTTCGGGGGTACGCCCGGTCAGCAGTCGGCGGTGTTCCTCCTTGGCGGCGAACTGCTCGATGTCGTCGGCGAGATACAGCCAGACCAACGCGCGGTAGCGGTTGAGGTAAAAGTTCACCGGGGTCACCAGGCCCAGACGTGCCAGGCGGGTGAAGCGGGCGGCCGTCACGTCCAAGAGGGCCGCGCCTTCCCTGGTCCCCACGACCCGGACGCCGGCGCGCAGCCCCTCGGGGAAGTCCGCCGCGGCACGCAACCGGTCGATCTCGCTGTGCGCGACGCGGCGCGCTCCCCCGCCGCCTTCGTCGGGCACGGTCCGGATCCGTCCGAGGCGCACGGCGAGATCGAACTCGCCCCGCCTGAGTCCCAGTTCCCGGGCGGCGCGGCTGGTGGCGACGGTGCCTGTCGCGATGGTGGGGACGTGCGGTGTCGTGATGGTGGGCACGTGCGGTGTCGTGATGGTGGGCACGTGCGGTGTCGTGATCGTGTGGCCGGACATGGTCGGTCTCCCCCGTGGAGTCGGTGACTCGCGCCGTGCGCGCTTGCCGTGGGAAAAACCGTAGCCGCAGCGGCGCTTGTCGTGGCGAGCCTGTGGATAACTCGACGGAGGATGAAAAACCGCAGGTCAGATGTCTACGACCGGAGTTCGTTCGGGCTGACGGGCGTCCAGTCCGAGGTGTTCGCCGACTCGGTTGACGAGGAGTGTCATCTCGTAGGCGATCTGGCCGATGTCGGCCTGCGCGCCGGTGAGGACGCTCAGGCAGCTGCCGGTGCCCGCGGCGGTGACGAACAGGACGGCGTCGTCGAACTCGACCATCGTCTGACGCACCTGTCCCGCACCGAAGTGGCGTCCCGAGCCCTTGGCCAGGCTGTGCAGTCCGGACGACACGGCGGCCAGATGCTCCGAATCCTCCCGTCGTAGTCCTGTGCTCGCGGCCGTCACCAGTCCGTCGCTGGACAACACCAAGGCGTGCCGTACGTGTTCGACACGCTCGGTCAGGTCGTCCAGCAGCCAGCCGAGTCCCTGGTTCTGCTCCATGATCCGGTCTCCCCGTGCGACGTCTCCCCCTGACCGGAGGATCTCTCCGCCAGCCTTCCCCACCTCAGGGCGCCCGGCAAGGAGGATGTGGACATGGCACAGAAGATGACCGATGACGAGTGGCGGGCGTTCGTCTCGTACGGGACGCGCACGGGGAAATTGTCCACCGTCCGGGCCGACGGAAGCCCGCACGTGGCGCCGATCTGGTTCCTGCTGGACGGGGACGAGATCGTGTTCAACACCGGCAAGAGCACCGTGAAGGGACGCAATCTGGCCAGGGACGGCCGGGTCGCGCTGTGCGTGGACGACGACCGGCCGCCGTTCGACTTCGTGGTGGTGCACGGACGTGCGGCGCTCTCGGAGGACCTGGACGAGGTCCGGCACTGGGCCACCCGGATCGCCGCCCGGTACATGGGCGAGGACCGGGCCGAGGAGATCGGCGCCCGCAACGGCGTCCCGGGAGAACTCCTCGTCCGGATCGGGGTCGAGAAGGTCCTGGCGGAGAAGGGCGTCGCCGACTGACGGCGCCGCCGGTCCGAAGGCCGACCGTCAGCCCACCGAGTCGAGCAGCCGGGCGGTGTGCATCCGCCCGGCGTACTCGACGAGCCGGATCAGGACTTCCTTCCCCGAGTCGCGGTCGCGGGCGTCGCACAGCACGACGGGCGTGCCCTCGTCGAGATCGAGGGCCGACGAGACCTCGCGGGCGCCGTAGGTCCGTGCGCACGGGAAGCAGTTGACGGCCACCACGAACGGGATGTGGCGGTGCTCGAAGTAGTCCACGGCGGGGAAGCAGTCCTCCAGCCGCCGGGTGTCCGCGAGGACCACGGCTCCGAGGGCTCCCTGCGACAGCTCGTCCCACAGGAACCAGAAGCGGTCCTGGCCGGGGGTGCCGAACAGGTACAGGGAGAGGCCGGAGCGGATGGTGATGCGCCCGAAGTCCATCGCGACGGTCGTCGTGACCTTCTGGTCCACGCCGCCGGTGTCGTCCACCAGCTGTCCGGCCTCGCTGAGCAGTTCCTCGGTGCGCAGCGGCCTGATCTCGCTGACCGCGCCCACCAGGGTGGTCTTGCCCACGCCGAACCCGCCGGCGACCAGGATCTTCAACGCCAGGGCGGTCGTGTCGCCGTCCATGTCTTCGGAGTGCTCGGAGATCATCGATCACTTCTCTCGGGAGTACGGGCCACGGCAGACGTCCGTCCGTCGGGGTGCGGCACGCCCGGGCGGACGGTCCGCCCGTGGCTCCGGGGCGGTTTCACGAAGTCAGCATCATGACAACTGCACCCCCTTCAGGGGGCATTCGACCGTTTGTGGAACGATCGGGCCGATCTGTGCACGTTCGCTGCACGGCGGGCTGCCGAAGTCGCCGATGTGCACGTCCATTCGGGTCCGGACGGTGGTGAACGTTCATCTACAGTGCCCGCAGCCCTGCGATCACTTCGCGCAGAATCCGTTCGTCGGGCAGCTGAGCCGGGGGAACCGGCCGGCTGACGACGACGCGGCCCAGCTCCAGGAGGTCGCCGAGCAGGACCCGGACGACGCCGACGGGCAGGTCGGCGCCTGCCGCGAGTTCGGCGACGGACTGTGTCTCCGGACGGCACAGATCGACGAGGCGGCGGTGCTCCGGGCCGAGACCGGCGTCGTCGGCTCCGGACGCCGCCGGGTCCAGGGTGACGAGCGCGATCAGGTCGAAGCGCACTCCGACGGGGCCGGGCTTGGTCCGTCCTCCCGTCACGGCGTACGGGCGCACCAAGGGCCCGGCCTCGTTGTCGTACCACTGGCTGCCCTGCTCGTGCGGGGCCGCGCGCCTGCCTTCGGTCATCTTCGCCGGCCGTTCCCTCGCCTCATCCACCGGCCGGCGGGCGCGCGGTGGCGCGCGGCGCGCTGCGCAGGTGCTCGCCCACGCGCTTGACCAGGCGTGCCATCTCGTACGCCACCAGGCCGATGTCGGCGGTCACCGCGGTCAGCAGGGCGAGGCAGGAGCCGTCGCCCGCGGCGGCCACGAACAGGAAGCCGTCGTCCATCTCCACCATCGTCTGGCGTACGCCGCCGGCGCCGAAGTGCCGACCCGCGCCCTTGGCCAGGCTGTGGAAGCCGGAGGCGACCGCGGCCAGGTGTTCGGCGTCCTCCCGGCTCAGGTCGGTGGACGCGCCCACGGCGAGGCCGTCGTTGGACAGCACCACTGCGTGCCTGACTTCGCGCACGCGCGTCACCAGGTCGTCCAGCAGCCAGTCGAGTTCGCCGGACCGCCGGGCCTGCCTCACGCTCGGGTCCTGGATCATGCGGGGTCTCCTTCGCCTCTGTCGCTGACCGGTGCGGAGCCCGGGGTGGCTCCGCGGCCGGGTTGCCTGCCTCCGCCGCGTGTCCACCCCGCGCGAAAGGCCGTCATGCGGTCCCGTACGAGTTCCGGTGTGCGCCCGTCGTCACCGCCCGGGTCGGCCGGCTGCTCCGGCTCCTCGACGGCCCGCTCCCTCAGTTGGGGGGCGAGGCTGGCCTGCCGTACCCGGCGCGGGAGGTTGTCGGATCCCGCGGCGTCGTCCGTGGGGCGGTGCAGGCGCAAGGTGGCGACTCCGGGGGACGGGTCCTGGGGCCCGGCTGCCGCCGCGGTCTGTGCGGGGGCGGACAGCGCCGGCCGGTCGGTGGACGGGGGAACGGCTTCCTGGTGCGCGGTGGGGCCCACCACGCGCGCGTAGGCACGTGGTTCCACGGTGCGCGGTGCTTCCTCGGCCGCGTAGGGAGAACGTTCCGGCGCACCGCTGTGCAACAGGGCGGTGGGCAGCAGGACGACCGCGGTGGTGCCGCCGTAGGGCGAGGTCCGCAGATGCACCTTGATGTCGTGGCGCGCCGCGAGCCGGCTGACCACGAACAGGCCGAGCCGGTCGCTGTCGAAGAGATTCAGGGCTTCGGACTGCGCGATGCGCCGGTTGGCCTCGGCGAGCGTCTCCTTGCCCATGCCGAGTCCGCGGTCCTCGACCTCGATCACGTAACCGTTGCCGACGGGTTCGCCGGCGATGCGCACGCGTGTGTGGGGCGGTGAGAACTGGGCCGCGTTCTCGACGATCTCGGCCAGCAGGTGGGTGAGGTCGGCCACCGCGGTGCCGATGACGGACGCCTCGGGGAGTTGTCTTACCTCCACGCGCGCGTAGTCCTCGATCTCGGAGACGGCCGCGCGGACCACGTTCGTCAGGGAGACCGGTATGCGCCAGGCCCGGCCGGGGGCCGCGCCGGAGAGGATGATCAGGCTCTCCGCGTGGCGGCGCATTCGGGTGGTGAGGTGGTCGAGACGGAAGAGGTCGCCGAGCTCGTCGGGGTCGTCCGACCGGCGTTCCATGCTGTCGAGGAGGCTGAGCTGGCGGTGGACGAGGACCTGGCTGCGGCGCGCGAGGTTGACGAACACACCGGAGATGCCGCTGGCCAGTTCCGCACGTTCCACGGCGGCGTGCAGCGCGGCCCGGTGCACGATGCCGAGGGCCTCGGCGACCTGACCTGTCTCGTCCTCCGCGCGTGGTCCTGGCGGCGCCTCCGCCAGGACGTCGATCTCCTCGCCCGCGTGCAGCCTGCGCATGGTCTCGGGCAGTTTGCGCCGGGCGATGTCCAGAGCGCGGTTGCGCAGGCCGACCAGTTCGACGACCAGGCCGCGTCCGATGCGCACCGAGATGACCAGCGACGCGGTGACGGCGACGAGCCCGAGCAGCACCGCGGCACCCGCCGAGGTGAGCAGGCCGCGGGTGAACGGGTCGGCCCGGTCGGCGACGCCGCGCGCGGCGTCCTTCTCGATGGCGCGCATGCCGCCCTGCACGCGCGTGTGCGCGTCGTCCCACGTGGCGCCGGGTGCCGCGTCGATCGCGCGCGGGCCGGAGCCGCTCGCCAGGACGCGGTCCTCGACCGCCTCCACGGCGGCGTAGGCGCCGCTTTCGGCGAGGCTCCGCCAGGCGGCGCGTTCGGAGCCGCGCAGGTCCACGACGGCCGACCCGGTGAGCGCGCGACGGATGTCGACGGCCCCGGTGAACTGCCTCAGCCGCGCCCCGTCGAGCGTGCCGACGAGGCGTGCGCTGGCGAGCAGCGTGTCCTCCTGGGCCAGTGCCTCCCCCGCGCGGGAGAATTCGAGCAGTACGCGCGTGTCCGAGCCGAGGTCGGCGTCCTGGACGCCGGTCAGCGCTCCGTCGACGCGGAAGGCGGCGGTGATGCTGTCCGTGTAGCGCGTGTACGCCTCCTGCCATCCGGCGCGGCCGTCGAGCACGTCGGCCCGCAGGGAACGCAGGTCCTCCACGCCCATGACGAACGCCTCCAGCCGCTGGGCCACCCCGGCGGGCATCTCCTGGCCGTCGGCGACGGTGTTGCGGTCGCCGAGGCGCAACTTCGCGACGGCTCCGTCCGTGCGCCGCGTCAGCTCGCGGAAGTCACCTCCGGAGGCGAGGGCCGGTTCGGTCGCGTACCGCACGGCCGTGGCGCGCTCGGCCTGGAGGGCGGTGACCGCGGCCGCGACGGGGGCCCGGACCTGGGCGTCCACCTGCTGCAACTGCAGCAGCCTGGAGACGTCCTGAGCGGTGCTGACGGTGGCGGACGCCCACAGCGCCAGCAGTGACACGACCGGCACCATCAGCAAGCAGACGATCTTGGCGCGGACGGTGCCCGGCCGCAGCCGCCGGCCCGCGCGCCCGTGCGGGCCGTCCGTCGGCGCGGCCGGGGAGTCGTCGGGGCCCTCGTCGGCGGGTGGTCCGGCGTGTGCGCGGCGACCGCGTGCCGGGGACGGAGGCGGCGTCTCGGCGCCGGCCGGGGCGGTCCTACGGGGTGTACGCATGGCCTCCTCGCTCGGAAGTGGTTCGTTCGTGGGCCTTGGGCGCGGATCCACCGGCGCGGCAGGCCCGCTAGCGGGCGACGCTCTCGGCCGTGCGCTGGGCCGAGGCGGATGCCTCGCGCTCCCCCGTCGTCGGTGACAGCGCGACGAAGGCCGAGGTCAGGAAGAGGTAGGAACCGAGGCCGACGGCGAGGGGGAAGATGAACTGCATCGCCGAGGCTCCGGGCAGGGCGGCGCCGGAGGGCGTGACGTGCACGCTCACGGCGAACATCCCGGTGTAGTGCATGCTGCTGACGGCGGCTCCCATGACGAGGGAGGCGACGGTGACCGCGACCGGCGACTTGATGTTGAGGGCCGCCCACAGAGCCGCGGTCGCCGCGACGACGGCGATCAGGACGGAGAGCCCGACGAGCGGCGGGTCGTAGCTCACGCGGCCGTGCAGCCGCATCGCGGCCATGCCGAGGTAGTGCATGCTCGCGACGCCCAGCCCGGTGGTGAGTCCGCCGAGGAGCAGCGCGCGGGTGCGGCCGCGGCCGTAGCCGACGGCGAAGACTCCGGCGGATACGACGATCATGGCGACCACGAGGCTCAGGACGGTGAGCGGCACGTCGTAGTGGATGTCCGTGCCGCCGACGCCGAAGCCGAGCATGGCCACGAAGTGCATCGTCCAGATGCCGGTACCGATCGCCGAGGCCGCGGTGAGCAGCCAGTTGCGGCGCGAGCGCCCGGTGGCACCGAGGGCGCGGACGGTGCAGCGGAGTCCCAGCGCAGCCCCTGTGCACGCCATCACGTACGACAGCGCGGGGGTCAGCCAGCCGAAGGTGGCGTGGTCCAAATGTCCCATGGCCGGTGGACGCTAGTCGGGGCATGGGAGCACGGAGGGGGCGCATTTCGAAACCTGCTGGAATATGGCGCATATATGCGTCGGTTCGATCGCCCGAAGCTCGAACATGTGCGCCGAGACGTCGCCGGTGTCGGTACGGGATCATGCGGAACATGAGCGACCACCACACGCACGTCCAGGAGTTCTTCACCGCCCGGGCCGCCGGCTGGGACAGCCGCTTCCCCGACGACGGCCCCGCCTACGCGGCCGCCGTCGCCGCGCTGGGCCTGCGCGAAGGGGACCGCGTGCTCGACGCGGGCTGCGGCACCGGGCGCGCCCTCGGGCCGCTGCGGGCCGCCGTGGGCGCCTCGGGAGTGGTCGTCGGAGCCGATCTGACACCGGCCATGCTGGAGGCGGCCGCACGGGCCGGACAGGGCCGGAACGGGGGGCTGTTGCTCGCCGACGTCACCGCGCTCCCGTTGCGTTCCCGGTCGCTGGACGCGGTGTTCGCGGCAGGGCTCGTCGCCCATCTGCCTCGTCCCGCGGAGAACCTCCGGGAGCTGGCCCGTGCGGTGCGTCCCGGCGGCACGCTGGCGCTGTTCCATCCGATCGGCAGAAGGGCGCTGGCCGCACGTCAGGGCCGCGAGATCACCCCGGACGACCTGCGCGCGGAACCCCGCCTGCGTCCGCTCCTGGCCGCCTCGGGATGGCGTATGACGTCGTACGTCGACGAGGACGCGCGATTCCTGGCCCTGGCGCTCCGGGAGGGCTGAGACACCCGGCTGCGACCGGCCCGGAGGGTCAGCCCCGGCCGCCTCCCAGGACCGCCGCGACGAACGCGTCGGGGTTGTCGAACATGACGTTGTGACCGGCGCCGGCCACGGTCATCACCCGTACCCCCGCGGCCTCCAGGGTTTCCCTGCCCTCGAGTTCCCCGCTCCGCTCACCCTGCACGTACACGCGCTCGACCGTCAGTCCTTCGAGAACGGTGCGCATCACCGGATCCGAACCCTTCCTGAGCCCCACGGCGGAACGGTGCAGGGCGCGCGGGTCCGCCAGTCGCATGGTCGCCGCCCACAGCGGTCCCACCTGCTCCAGCACGCGCGCGTGGCCGCCGTCGACGAAGGCGCCCTCCTCGTAGGAGGCGATGCCGCTGCTCCCCGCCGTGACCGGCGGGAAGGCGTCGAGGTTGGCCTCGGTGAGGACCAGCCGGGACACGAGGTCGGGCCGCCGCCGGGCGAGCACGATGGCGACGGAACCGCCCATGCTGTGCCCGACGAGTTCGGCACCCGTCACGCCGGCGGCGTCCAGTGCCGCAGCCAGGGCGTCCGCGTGGTCCACGAGGGTGTAGCCGAAGTCCTCGGGCCGGTCGCTGATGCCGTGCCCGGGCAGGTCCACGAACAGACTGCGCCGCCCCGCGAGTTCGGGCCGGGCGGCGACATGCGCGTGGTACACGGCCGAGGTCGCGCCGAGGCCGTGCACGTACACGCGCGCGGGTTCGGCTCCCGGCGTCTCCGTCCAACGCACGCAGTTCCCCTTGCCGTCGAACTCAGCCTGCTTCATCGCGTCTCCTCACGTCACCGGTCCCGCCCTGCACGGCCGCCACGAATATACATCGGTATCGAGGTATCATGGAAGCGATGTATAGAGCAGTGCGTGAGCGATCCACATCAGACGCACCCCCCGTGGGCGAGAATGCGGGCATGCTCGAGCTCGCCATCCTCGGATTCCTGTACGACGCCCCGCTGCACGGCTATGAGCTGCGTAAACGCATCACCGCCCTCACAGGGCACGTGCGGCCCGTGGCCGAGAGCACGCTCTATCCCGCGATCAAGCGCATGGAGCTGGCCGGCCTCCTCGCCCGCACGACCGAACCGGGCGCGGTGGCGGCCCCACGGCACGTTCTGACGCTCACCGACGAGGGCAGGCGCGAACTGCGCCACCGGCTCGCCGAACCCGTCCAGCGCGACATCACCGACGAGAACCGCTGGTTCACGGTGCTCGCCTTCCTTCGGCATCTGGACGACCCCGGCGCCCAGTCGGCCGTACTGCGGCGCAGGCTGGCGTTCCTCGAGGAACCGGCGAGCTTCTTCTACGCGGGTGACCGCCCGCTGCGCGCCGAGGAGGTGGACGATCCCTTCAGACGCGGCATCCTGACCATCGCGCGCGCCACTTCTCGCGCCGAACTCGCCTGGCTGCGGGACACGCTGGACTCCCTGGAGTCACTCGGCGGTTGACGCGCCCGGATGCCTCACGGGACAACCCCGTACGCCGGCGACCGGGCGGGTGCCCAGGTCCTCCAGCCGGTAGCCGTCGGGGTAGCCCTTGATCTCCCAGTTCTGACGCGCGTGGTGCGGTGCGCGCCGCGGCGGCAGCAACCGGACGGCTCGCCCCCGCATCCGGACCGCGCGGCGCACCAGCGCGCGGGTGGCATCACCCGGCGGGGTGTACCGGAAGGCCCGCAGCAGTGGTTCGTCGAGCAGTGCGAGCGTCGAGGCACGCAGCAGCGGGGCGAGCGGGCGCGGATACCAGGACGTCATCAGGTCGAGAGTGGCGTCCGAGACGCGCCGAGCCTCCTCGTCCCAGTCGAAGTGGGCCTCTTCGTAGGCGTCGAGACAGGCCTCGAACTCCTCGTAGGTCCGGGGGACGTCCTTGATGGCCATGTGCCGCCCCAGAGTTCGGTAGTGAACGGCCGAAGCGACGACCTCGTGGCGTGACAGCCGGCGCCACGCGTAGGTATCGATCCACCTCCTGGGCATGACGACGAACGTGCACAGGACATAGCGCATGTCGTCGTCGCTGATGTCGTAGCTGCGGTGCATCTGGTTGATGCGGCGGACCGCGGTGCGGCCCTGGATGCTGTCGAACCCGTGCTCGACGACGGCGTCGAGCAGTAGCGAAGTGTCGTCGTAGCGCTTTTGCGGACGGTCCGTGAGCTCCGCCGTCTCGGCCAGCAGCCGACCGATGCTCGGAACGGCATACGTGCGGTAGAGGGCCAATTCGAGCGCCCGGGTGTAGTCCCAGGGGAACTCGTACGCCGAGCTGAGCCGGTAGATCTCGAGCGAGTCCCGGTACGGGTCCAACCGCCTGATCTGTTCCAGCCGCTCGAACCGCTTCATCGAAGCGACCCCCTTCTGCCGTCGAGGCTTCAACTCTACGTTGGGGACGAGGCGATGGCCGATCGGAAGACAACCGCACTTGGGGGGCACCGTTTTCGGCAGAGTCCGTTTGTCCGACCGGATCCGCAGGACGTACGCGGGGATTCCGGGCTCGGAACGGCCCGGGGCGAAGACCGAGCGCCGACGACGTACGCACAACCTGTTCGAGGCGGCCGCCGTGTACGTCGTGGCCTGCGCGGAGGACGATCAGGAGCGGATCGCCGAGGCGGAGGGACGGGTGTCACCGGAGGTGCTGTCGTTCGGGGTGAGCGAGCCGGCGTGCCGCGCCGTCATCGCCCTCGCACGGGAGCGCGACGAGTCGCCGGGCGCGGTGGCACGTGATCTTCTCGGGCTCCCGACGGCCTGAGGACCCCGGCCGCGGTTGGCCGATTCGTCCCGTCCGGACGAAAACCGCAGTTCCGCATGTGCGTGGGAGCGGTGACAAGCGGCTTCCGGGCACACTAGGGTGCGCGCCGATGGACGAACCTATGGGGAGGCTGAGATGGCCGGGACGGACGAGGACACCGTCGCCGCCGCGGACGACGCGCTCTACGTGCTCACGGCGCTGCTGCTGACGCCGGCGAAATTCCCGACCGTACTGGGCGACGACTACCCGGAGGCCTGCTCGGCCCTCGGTCTCGCCCCTCTCGTCGACGGCTACGGCCTCGTGCTGGGGCAGGACGGCGACGGGGCGCGCTGGACGGTCGCGATCGACGACGTGTCGCTGGCCGCCGTCGCGATCGCGACGTGGGACTGCGGCCTGGAGTACGACCTGTCGCCCGAGGAGCAGACCGTCGTGGCCGCCCTGCCCGGCTGGCCCCTCGAGGTGGCGGTCGCGGCGCCCGGCGTGCCGGCACCGCACGATCCGGCCCCGGAGGAGGGGGACGGCCCACCTCTGTGCCCGCCGGACACGAGCACCTGGGGCCCGGCCCAGCGGCGCCTGGGCGCGGACGAGATCGCCATGCAGTGGGCACGGTGGCGGGAGCAGCTCGACGAGGACGCCTTCAGCCCCTCCGCGAAGGATCCCGGGACGGCCGCGGGCCCGGACAGCGCCTCCGCGGCGGCAGAGGACGCCGGCGGCGCCTCGGCAGCCTCTGCGGGCACCGACGCGGACGCCGGGGCGTCCGAGGCCGACGACAAGGCCGGCGAGCCCGGCGGGACCGCACCCAAGGAGCCCGGCCACCAGGGGATCCGGCGCGTCCTGGCGGAGGCCTGGGCGTACGTCGATTCGCCGCCGCCCCTGGGACGGGTGCGGTCCTCCTTCGGATCGGGGGACGCGCGGACCCTGCGCGCCGACGGTCCGGGCTGGTCGCTGGTGGCGAGGACCGACGACATCGCGTTCGTCCTGCTGGACGACGAGCCCGGTGAGGTGCTGCCGGTGGGACGCGGACCGGAGCTGCCCCGCCTGCTGGCAGCCCTCGACAAGATGGCCGTACGCCCGAACTGAGGCCGGCCCCGGACCCGGCGGCCGGCCGTCGGCGGCTCGGGGCGGCCGGAGCTGCGGGCGGCGGCTCCGGGTGGCGATGACTCCGGCCGGCACGGGCGTGTGCCGGCCGGCCCGGTACCCCGCGACCGCACCCGGCGCGCGGTCAGGCGTCCACGGGCCTCGCCCGCGGTCGGCCGTCCACGGACCACGCCGTCCGCGGGCCCGTGGACGGACGCGTCAGCGCCCCAGCTCCTTGCGGCCGACCCTGCGCAGCCTGCGCCGCTGCGAGGGGTCCAGCGCGAGGTACGCGGCCGCGGGAACGCCCAGGACTATCAGCAGTGCGGCCCACCATGGCAGCCAGATCAGCAGGATGAGCCCGGCCGCCACCCCTCCCGCGGCGATCTTCGCGTTCTTCGACATGTGCGTCGCCTCCTTCGCGGCCCCTGCCGCTCTCTGCTGTGAAAACGGGCCCGCGCTCCCCGCGGTTCCGACTCGCGCCCCTGAGACGTCCCTGAAACCCGACCCTTACGGGACCCCGAGAGGGTAAAAAACCGCCCTTCATGACGTGATATGCATCACACTCTAAGGCGGTCCGGGCCGAGCGCGCCGCCGTCCGCGCCACCCCGCCGAAGCCGCCGCCCGGCCCTCCTCCGGACGGATCCGACCGTCACCGCGGACGCACCCCGACAGACCCGCCCGCCTTCGGCGACAGCCCTCCACACGGATGCCCCTCCAGGGAACCAGGACCCCCGCACGGCTCGGCGCCGGTCCGCCGAGCGGCCGACTTCCGGCGTTCACCGGGCCGTCGTTCGGCGTTCGATCGGAAACCCAACTCTGTCCGCTGTCAACGCACTTGGTCCGTACGACCCCAACTCGGCAATCTCGCCCCACATCTGACGGCTTTTCCGCAACCTGCTCCTCAGGAGGCTCGATGTCCCCGCTCGCCACCGGCCGGCGCCGCGTCCACCGTTCCGTCGCGGCGGGTGTACCCCTCGCGGTACTGGCCGCACTCGTGGCGGCCGGACCGGCCGCGAGCGCGCCCTCCGAGGACGCCCGCGTCGTCCGCGCGGCGACGCTCGGAGACCTTCCGCTCGGCGCGTTCAGCAATGCGCTGCTGCCCGGGACCGTGGACGACGACCGTGGCGTCGACCTCGGCGGCATCGGCAGCGACATCTACCCGGCGGGCCGCAAGGGCGAGTTCTGGACGATCACCGACCGTGGGCCCAACGGCCAGATCAAGGTGAGCGGCACCAAGCGCCGCACGTTCCCGGTCCCCGGCTTCGACCCGGCGATCGTGAAGATCCGGGTCTCCGGTGACACCGTGAAGGTGCTCGACGCCATTGCGCTCACCACGTCGTCCGGGAAGCCCGTGACGGGCCTGTCGAACCTGGCGGGACGCGACGAGGCTCCGTACTCCTACAACGCGACGACGCCCCTGTCCTACAACCCGAACGGGCTGGACACCGAGGGAATCGTGCGCGCCGCGGACGGCAGCTTCTGGCTGGTCGACGAGTACGGTCCTTCCCTCGTTCATGTCTCCGCGCGCGGCAGGGTGCTCGTCCGCTACGTGCCCAAGGGGCTGGAACTCCCCGGTGCGGACTACCCGGTGGTCCAGTCGCTGCCGGCCGTGCTGCTGCACCGGAAGATCAACCGCGGCTTCGAGGGACTCGCCCAACTGCCCTGCGGCGACCTGGTGATGGCGTTGCAGAGCCCGCTGTCCCTGCCGGACGCGAACGCCGGAGAGGCCTCGCGCACCACCCGGCTGCTGCGCTTCTCCACCAAGAAGCGGGCGGTCACCGCCGAGTACGCCTACCGCTTCGACCCGGTGAACGTGGTCGACCCGAGCGAGGACGACACCTCGGAGCTCAAGATCTCCTCGGTCGTCGCCGTCGGCGGGGACCGGCTGCTGGTCGAGGAGCGCACCGACAAGGCCGCCCGGCTGCAACTGATCCGTCTGGACCGCAGGGAGAACATTCTCGGGAGCGTCTGGGACGACGACACGACGTCGCCCTCCCTGGAGCAGCTCGACGATCCGGCGGCCGCGGGCGTCCCGGTGCCGGCCAAGCGGCTGGTCGTCGATCTGGGCAAGGTCGCCGGCGTACCGGGGAAGATCGAAGGCGTCGCGCGCGTGGATCACGACACGCTCGCCCTCATCAACGACAACGACTTCGGCATGACGGACGGCGCGGGCGCCTTCGACGCGCAGGGCCGGCTGGTCGACAGCGGTATCGAGACGACGGTGACCTACGTGCGGCTGCCGCGGGGCATCTGACCCACGGCTGTCCGCGCCCGCCGTCAGGGTGCCAGCGACGGAAGCAACGACACCAGGTCGCTGGGCAGTTCGGTGGGAAGCGCGGTCGGCAGCTCGGTGGGAAGCTCGGTCGGCAGTGCGGTGGGCAACCCGCTGGGCAGGGTGCTGGGCAGCTCGGTCGGGAGGCTGAAGGAGGGCGCGGGAGTGGTGCTCGCACTGCTCTCATCGGCCGGTTTCCGTGCGGGCGAGTCGTCGTTCCGAGAGGTCGTCAGGACCACGACGGCGACGATGATCCCGACGGCGACGATCGCCGCGAGCAGCAAGTGAAGGGGGTTGCGACGCCGCCCGGGCCCACGTGGGTCCTGGGGCGGCGGGCCGTACCCGCTGTCGCCTCCCGGGGGGCCGTAGCCGCTGTCGCCTCCCGGCGGCGGGCCGTAGCCCCCTTCGTGGCCGCCGTGAGCGCGGCCGGTGGGTACGGTAGGCGGTCCGAATCCGCCGCCCGGCGGCTCGGGCGGCTGTGGCGGTACGGGCGGTACGGGCGGTATGGCCATACCGCCCAGGGTCGCGCCGTACCGGCCCCGATGCGACCCCCGCACGGAGGTTGACACGGAATCAGGTCGTGGACCGCATGATTCCGGGTCATTCCGCGCGGGGGCCGGTCACGGCGAGGCCATGCGAACAGGTACGTGCGTTCAGCCGCGGGTGCCGAGGAGGTGGTCCATGGCGAGCTGGTCGAGGCGCTCGAACGCCATCCCGCGCGCGGCGGCCGCGTCGACGTCGAACTCCTCGAACG
>NZ_JBVKBD010000021.1:0-127231 GCF_055657365.1 Streptomyces sp. NPDC107559
GCTCGATCCGCTCCCGGGCCGTCAGCTTGCCCTTGGCATGCTGCGCCTCGGTCGCCCTCTCGCTGGGTCCTGCCAGTGCCTGCACGCGGATCTCGTGCAGCTCGGCCACACGCCCGCGCGCGTCCGTCGGCTCACCCGTCGTCTCTTCCAAAACGGTCATGTAGCGACCATACGAAGCCCGCCAAGGAAAGCGAGCCGTCGACTCCGTACAGTCTCCGGACCGTTTTCCTGGTGCCACTGAACAGAACGGTGGCCCCATGCAAGCCTTCCGACTGCTCAGGGGGCTCCCGGCTTGTAGGGGTCGCACAAACTCCAGGACCGAGAGCCTGCTCACATCCACGGGTGGCACATGCCATCGCCGGAGTGACACCGGGACCCGTTCGGCGGTGTGCCGGACGCGGGGTCCGCCGTCGGCACGCAGTATGAACGGCCCTCGCGGCAGGACGCCGCGAGGGCCGTTCACGAGGACGCGGAGCAGGTCAGCAGCCGCCGCAGTTGTAGTAGAGGACGTCCCAGTGGTTGCCCTCGTCGGCGTAGATGTTGCCGGCGCCGGACCGGTACTGGGGAGCGCCGTCGCCGCGCAGCCCGATGTAGCTGAAGGTGTTCTTGATGTAGTTCGTCACGCAGGTGTTCTTGCCGTAGTCGAGCTTGTAGCCGTTCCAGTGGGAGTACGTGCCGGAGGCGTGGCCGGTCTCGGTGCCTCCCGTGATGTTCAGGGCGCAGCCGCTGGCGCTCTTGAGGGTCTGGGCGCCCTGGGCGGTGGCGAGGTTGAGCTGCTCGAAGGACGTGCAGGTGGAGTTGTTGCGGTCCGAGCAGTTGCCCGAGGACGACCAGGTGATGCCGGACGAGCGGAACATCGAGGTCGCGGTGGCGTGACTGATCTTGGTGGCGGCGAAGGCGTCGCCGGCGGTGCCGAGGACGGCCACACCGGGGGCGACGAGAAGGGCCAGGACGGTGAGGACGGAGCGGAGCCGGAGGTGGAGCGGTCGCGCGGTCTTGGCGGGGACCATGAAAAACCCTTTCCTGCTGTGGGCCGTGCTTCCTGTGGGACGGCTGTGCAGGTGGCGCAGGGAGATGGTGCCCGAGCTCTACGCGCGTCCGCCAGAGGGCGGTGAATAATCACAGACCGTAGCCTGAGAGACACGTAGTGGATGATGTTGAAACCTGTACGGATTGGGGCTAGCGTCTATCCCGCACCTCGTTGAAGATTCAACAGAATCCTCCGCACCGGTTCCGCGGCTTCGGACGAAACCGCGACCCCGTCCCCCAAGGAGCACGTCATGGGCATCTTCGGCCGCAAGGACAGCGACGACACGACCTCCGAGACCGCTGCCACGACCCCCGGCGCGGTGTCCCCCGAACTCGCCGCGCTGACCGGTGAGTACACGATCGACCCGGCCCACTCCTCGTTCGGCTTCGTGGCGCGCCACGCGATGGTCACGAACATCAAGGGCAAGTTCAACGAGTTCTCCGGGTCCCTGCACCTGGACGGCAGCGACCCCGCCAAGTCCACGGCGACCATCGACATCACCATGGCCAGCGTCGACACCGGTTCCGCCGACCGTGACGGCCACCTCAAGAGCGCGGACTTCTTCAAGGCCGACGAGTTCCCGACGATGACCTTCCGTTCCACCGAGGCACAGGCGCTCGGCGGCGACGACTACCGCATCACCGGCGACCTGACCATCCTCGGCGTCACCAAGCCGCTCACCATCGACCTGGAGTTCAACGGCTCCGCCAAGGACCCCTTCGGCAACGAGCGCGTCGGCTTCGAGGGCAAGGCGGAGATCCTGCGCTCCGCGTGGGGCCTGACGTGGAACGCGGCACTGGAGACGGGCGGCGTGCTGGTCTCCGACAAGATCAAGCTGAACTTCGACATCTCGGCGATCAGGAACGCGTGAGGCGCACCGGACAGCCGCCTCTCGCGCAGCGCGCCCGCCTTTCTCCCGCCCCCGGCGGGGAGGGCGGGCGCGCTGCGTGTTCGGCGCCGTCGGTCCGTGCCCGCGCCCGACGGGACGGAGCGCGAGGTGCCGCGCCTCGCGGCGGGGCTGGCCGGAATCGCCCCCTTGTGCGACGGCTCACAGCGTTCTCATAATCCAGCAACAGATTTTGACGAGCTCATGCCAGCACATGGGCATTCCTTTACGGCTCCCCCGGCACGTTTGCTTGGCATGTGCATGTCATCCACCCCCACGGAAGGCATCACGGTGAAGAAGCTCCTCACGGCGCTCCGCAGATGCGCGGTCGCCGGCGCGGCCGCCCTCGCGGTCGTCAGCCTCCAGCCCGTCTCCGCCGCGCAGGCCGCCCCGACGCCCGTCGTCGGCGGGACCCGGGCCACGCAGGGCGAATTCCCGTTCATGGTCCGGCTCTCCATGGGCTGCGGCGGCGCGCTCTACACCCCGCAGATCGTGCTCACCGCCGCGCACTGCGTGAGCCGCACCGGAGCCAACACCGGCATCACCGCCACCGCCGGCGTCGTGGACCTCCAGTCGACCACCGGCCGGGTCCAGGTCAAGTCCACCTACGTCTACCGGGCGCCCGGCTACAACGGCAACGGCAAGGACTGGGCGCTCATCAAGCTCGCCTCGCCCGTCAACCTGCCCACGCTGCCCATCGCCACCACCACGGCCTACAACAGCGGCACCTTCACCATCGCGGGCTGGGGCTCGGCCACCGAGGGCGGCTCCCAGCAGCGCTATCTGCTGAAGGCGACCGTGCCGTTCGTCAGCGACGCCACCTGCCGCTCCTACAGCGGCTACAGCGGTCTGGTCGCCAGCGACGAGATCTGCGCCGGGTACACGGCGGGCGGCGTCGACACCTGCCAGGGCGACTCGGGCGGACCCATGTTCCGCAAGGACAACGCCGGCGCGTGGATCCAGGTCGGCATCGTCAGCTGGGGCATCGGCTGCGCCCGCGCCAACGCCCCGGGCGTCTACTCCGAGGTCTCCACCTTCGCCTCGGCCATCGCCGCGGCCGCCGCCACGCTCTGACCGGCGCCCCGGGTCCCCCTCGGGACCGCCACGGGGCACGGGCTCGCCGCCTCCCGGCGCCGGGCCCGTGCCCCGTCGTACGTCATGCCGCGCCAGTGCGTCAGAAGCCGCCGCCGAAGTCCCCGCCGCCGCCCCCGCCGCCGAAGTCGCCTCCCCCGCCGTCCCCGAACCCGCCGCCGAAGTCGCCCGGGTCGAAGTCCGCGCCCGAGACGTCGCCGCCCTGGTAGCCACCGGCGCCGAAGTCGCCGTAGCCGCTGCCGTAGTCGGACGCGTAGGACGGGGATGCCATCACACCGCCGAGCGCGGTGCCCAGCAGCAGGCCGGGCAGGATGCCACCGCCGAAGTAGCCGCCCGCCCAGGGGCCGTAGGCGGGACCCGCGTCCCAGTAGGGGCGGCGGCCGTACTCGGTGTCGACCTGCCGGATCACCGGGTCGCGGCCGTCGGCCAGCCGGGTCCGGTCGGCCGCGCACACGGGTACCTCGCGCGTGGCGCCGCCCACCGGGGTCCAGGCGGCGTCGGCGACCGAGGGGCCGTGGCGGGGGTCGAAGAAGCACGGCGGCCGGCGTTCGGGCAGCGGGCCGCCCTCCCGGCGGGCGGCGAGCTGGGCCAGGCTGAAGCGGCCGTCCTCGACGGCCTGGGTGACCGCGCGCACGTCCTCCGGCCCGGCCGCCTGCGCCATCAGCGTCTTCGCCCGGTCGTAGGCGTCCAGCGCGCGCTCGTAGTCCGCTCGCATGGCGTCGTCGGCGCCCGCCTCCGCCGGGTGGAAGTCCAGCCGGTCCAACTCCTCGCCGAAGGCGGTGATGTCCTCGTCCACCACGACGCGCAGCTGGTCGAGGGCGGCCCGCCGCTCCGCCTCGCGCCGGCGGCGGTTGCGGCGGGCCAGCCCGAAGGCGGCCGCACCGCCCGCCACCAGGCCGACGCCCACGGTGATCAGCGCGGCGGTCGGCACCCCGCCGGCCCCGCCGGGGGAACCCCAGGCCGAGGGCGCCGAGCCGCCCATGTTGGCCACCGCGCGGCTGGTGAAGTCGCCCAGCTGCGTCTTCGCGTCGCTCTCGCCCTGGACGCTGGTGACGAGGTTCTGCACCGCGCTGCGGGACAGCACGGAGGCGTCGGCGCGGGCGTCGAAGCGGTCGCCGAGGCGGATCGCGTACAGACCGGTGATGCCGGTGGCGGTGCGCAGGTCGGCGAAGAGGTTCGCGGTCGGGTACCCGGCCGGGAGGACCGCGATGAACAGGGGCTTGTCGGCCTTCCTGATCTGCTCGCGCAGGGCGTTCGCCTCGGCGGGCGACAGCTGGTCGGCGGCCGCCGGATCGACGTAGACCGGACTCTCGCGCAGAGCGTCCGCGACGGCGCCGACGCTGGTGACGGACGGGACGGCGCGGACGGCCGGGGCCGCGGCGCCAACCGGGGCGGCCGAGGCGTCGAGGGCGGCCCAAGCGGGTGCCGGGCCCGCCCACACCCCGGCGAGGGCGGCGAGCAGGAGGGCCGGCACCAGTCGGGGGAGGCTTCGGGTCCGTACCACGTCCATCATGGTTCGAAGTTACCCGAAGCCTCCCAAAAGAGGGCATTCACTCGTACGGGAGACGCGGTGCCCGGGTCAGGCCGCCCGGTACGCCTCCGTCAGCTTCTGCACGGCCGCGCCGTAGCGTCCGGTCAGCAGCAGGTGGTCGGCGTCGGCGAAGGGCTTCGCCAGCGCCGCGGTGATGTGCTGCCCCGCCTTCTGCTGGACGAGCAGCCGGGCCTTCGTGACGAGCGCGCGCCCTGCCGTCCCGCGGTGCGCCCGTTCGGCGGCGGCGGCCGCGGCCCCGAGCGCCTTCAGTGCCGGCAGGCCGCCCGCGGGTGCCCTGCCGAGCGTCGTCAGGCCCCAGCCGTACGGGAACTGCGGGTCGTACGCCGTGTCGCCGACGTTGACCGGCAGCTGGGCCTCGGACCTGGGCCAGGTGACGGGGAGCTGCCCGGTGAACGGGCGCTTTCCGTACAGCACGTCCGCCACGCCCGCGCCCTCGGTGCCCGGCAGCCAGGAGGCCACCAGGGCGTCGATGGCGCCGAGCCGGTCGCCGATGAGCTGCGGGCGCCCCGAGACGATCAGCACCGCGCACTTCATGGCCGCGCACACCTTGTCCACCGCCGCCTTGTCGGCCGCGGTCAGCTCCAGGTCGTTGCCGTTGCCGACGTCGCCGACGCCCTCGGCGTACGGGGTCTCGCCGACCACGACCACGCCCACGTCGTAACCGGTGGTCGGCGCCGAGGCGTCCTTGGAGTAGGTGACGTCACCGCCCGCGTCCCGCATGCCCTGGAGGATCGTCGTGCCCTTGGTGATCGGCCCGGACGAGCCCTGCCAGGTGAGGGTCCAGCCGCCGGTCTGGTTGCCGAGGTCGTCGGCGTTCGAACCGGCCACGTACACCTTCTGGGACTTCTTCAGGGGCAGTACGCCGTCCGCGTTCTTCAGCAGGACCTGGGACTCGGCCGCGGCCTGCCGCGCCACGGCCCGGTGCGCGGCCGAGCCGATCCGCGAGGCGCCGCTCGTGTCCGCGTAGGGCTTCTCGAACAGGCCCAGTTCGAACTTCTGGGTGAGGATGCGGGAGACGGCGTCGTCGATCCGCCGCTCGCCGACCCGGCCCGCGGTCACCTCGGCGACGAGCGCCGTACGGAAGTCCTTGTAGGAGTACGGCACCATCATCATGTCGACGCCCGCGTCGACCGAGGTCCGCACGTGCGAGGCGTAGTCGCCGGGGAGCTGGTCGATGGCGTTCCAGTCGCTGATCACGAAGCCGTCGAAGCCCATCCGGCCCTTGAGCACACCGTTGATCATGTCGGCGCGGGCGTGCATCTTCACCGGGCCCAGGCCGTCGCCGACGATGTCGAGCGAGGAGTAGGACGGCATGACCGTGCCGACGCCCCGGTCGACCGCGGTCTTGAAGGGGGCCAGGTGGACGGCCTCCAGCTCCTGCCGGGTGACCTCGGTGACGCCCTGGTCGAGGGTGTACGAGCCCGTGGTGGACGTGCCGTAGCCGGTGCCGCCGTCGCCGACGTAGTGCTTGGCGGTGGCGAGGACCTTGTCGCCGCGCTTGAGGTCCTTGCCGCTGCGGGCGCCCTGGAGGCCCTGGACGACCGTCTCCATGGACTCGACGAGCGCCGGGTCCTCGCCGAAGGACTCGTAGGAGCGGCCCCAGCGTTCGTCGCGCGACACGCACAGGCAGGGCGCGAAGTCCCAGGGGATACCGGTGGCGCGCACCTCGGCCGCGGTCACCGCGCCCGTCCGCTCGGCGAGGGCGGGGTCGCGGGTGGCCCCGATGCCGATGTTGTGGGGCATGACCGTGGCGCCGGCGAGGTTGTTGTGGCCGTGCACCGCGTCCACGCCGTAGATCAGCGGGATCTGGAACCTGGTCGCCTGCGCCCGGAGCTGGAAGCCGTCGATCATCTTCGCCCAGGCCGCGGGGGTGTTGGGGGTCGGCGTGGAACCGCCGCCGGAGAGCAGCGAGCCGAGGTCGTAGGCGGCGACGTCACCGCCGTTGCCCACCGCGCCCCGCTCGGCCTGGGTCATCTGGCCGGCCTTCTCCGCCAGGGACATCCGGGACAGCAGGTCGGCGACCCGCTTCTTCACAGGCAGTTTCGGGTCCAGGTACGGCAGTCCGTGGGCGTCGACGACGACCTGCGGGGTCTCGGCGGGGGCCTTGGCGCCGGTCACCGTGAGCTTGAGCGGGATCGTCTCGGCCGCTTCGGCGGACTTGTCGCGCAGGGTCGGGACCTTGATGACGCGGCTGGTGCCGGACAGGGTGCCCGCCGGGAAGGTGATCTCGCCGTGGACCGGGGTGTAGTCCCGGCCGGGGGTGGCGGTGCCGCCCGCGCTCTCGTAGGCGACGGTCACGGGCTCGTCGATCGGGGCGGCGCCGGTGGTGGCGACGGAGACCTGGACGGCGGCCGTGCCGCCCTCCCGGACCGGGTAGACCGCGGCGTCGGTGGTGACGGAGGCCCGCAGGGACTGGTCGGCCCTGCCGTACAGCTCGACGTCGTCCATGGCGAACTGGCCCTGGAGGCCGACCGGGAGGGTGAGGGCGTAGCCCCACATCTGGGTCAGGCCGAGGACGTGGTCGATCCCGCCGACGGGCTGGTAGTCCGTGCGGTAGACGAAGTCGGCGAAGGGGATCTCGATCTGTTTCCAGCCGGTGAAGTCGTCGGTGAAGGAGGTCGTCCACAGCTCGGAGGCCTCGCCGTTCGCACCGCCGTCCTTGATCTCGAAGGAGATCTTCCTGGTGGTGTTCCGGCCGTCCCACCAGAAGCGGATGCCCCGGTGGGCGGACCAGTCGTGGGCGGGCTCGGTCGCGGCGAAGTCGTGGGTGAAGCCGCCGTAGCCGCTGATGTCGTAGGTGCCGGTGAGGACCTTGGCGCCCTCGGGGGCGTCGGCGCGGTCGGCGAGCTGGAGGGCGGGCGGGTCGTCGGCGTCGCCGCCCCAGGTGAAGATGCCCTCCGCGGGCTGGCCGGCGAAGGGGACCTCGCCCTCGAAGCGGTCGACGGGCACCGGCGGCGGGTCGGCGGCGCCGGACGCGGTGCCGGCGGCGGTCAGCGGCAGCAGGGCGGTGAGCAGGGCGGCGGAGGCGATCAGGGCGGTTCTTCGCATGGACCTTCCCTTTGGCTCTCGTGAGTCCACTGACGACTGGCCGGGGCGCGGCCAGCGCAACACGTGACCCAGTCCAACTCACGACTTAGATCACGGCGTGAGTTAACTGGTGGTCCCGGGCGCCGTCAAGACTTCACACCAGAACCGGTACGCACTCAACTCCCGGCCGGATCTGGCATGTTGATCCTTCAGAATGTGAACGCCCGACCTCTTGACGCCCATCCGAAGCCGTCATTTACTCACGGCTCGCACGCCTCCCCACCCCCACCTCCAGAAGGGCGGCGCTCCATGAAGAGATCGACCCGGGCCATCCGGCTGCTGATCGCCGGGCTGCTCACCACGGCCGGCTTCACCGCGGCCGTACCGGCCCACGCGGCCGGTGAGCAGGTCACGGTCTGGCTCACCACCACCGACGACAGCGGCGGCCGGCATGTGGTCCGCGGCCTCCAGGCGCAGGCCCCGTTCGCCTTCCAGGCCGGGGCGGGCGGCAGCGGTGAGAACATCACCGTCGACGAGAACACCCGCTACCAGACCTTCACCGGTGGCGGCGCGTCCTTCACGGACACCGCGGCCTGGCTGATGAACAGCAGCGGGGCGCTGTCGCAGGCGACCCGGGATGCGACCATGCGCAAGCTGTTCTCGCCGACGGACGGGATCGGACTGTCGTTCCTGCGCAACCCCATGGGCGCCTCGGACCTGGCCCGGTACGGGTACACGTACGACGACGTGCCGGCCGGGCAGAGCGACGCCTCGCTGTCGAAGTTCTCGATCGCGCACGACCTCGCGGACGTCGTGCCGCTGACGAAGCAGGCCCTCCAGCTGAACCCGTCCCTGACGGTGATGGCCTCGCCGTGGACCGCGCCGGCCTGGATGAAGGACAGCGGGCAGCTCAACGGGGGCTGGCTGAAGGCCGAGGACTACGGGGCGTACGCGTCGTACTTCGTGAAGTACCTCCAGGCGTACCGGGACCAGAACGTGCCGGTCTCGTACGTGACCGCGCAGAACGAGCCGACGTGCTGCTCCGGGTATCCCTCGATGAGCTGGAACGCCTCGGGACTGGCCTACTTCACCAAGAGCGAACTGCTGCCGAAGCTGGCCGAGGCGGGACTGTCGACGAAGGTGCTGGCGCACGACTGGAACTGGGACGTGTACGACGGGTACGCGGCGCAGACGGTGGACGACGCGGCGGTCCGCTCGCACCCGAACTTCGGCGGCATCGCCTGGCACGGCTACGGCGGTGACGTCGCGAAGCAGACGAGCGTGCACAACCAGTACCCGGGCCTCGACGCCTTCGGGACCGAGCACTCCGGCGGCACCTGGATCGCGAACCAGCAGCGCGAGGACATGCTCAACATCGTCGACTACACCCGCAACTGGGCGAAGTCGGTGACCAAGTGGTCGCTCGCCGTGGACCAGAACATGGGCCCGCACAACGGCGGTTGCGGCACCTGCACCGGGCTGGTCACGGTGCACAACGGGGACGGGGCGAGCGGCACGGTCGACTACACGATCGAGTACTACACGATGGGGCACCTGACGAAGTTCGTCCGGCCGGGCGCGCAGCGGATCGCCTCCACGGCGTCGTCGGCCGTCCCGAACGTCGCCTGGCGCAATCCGGACGGGTCGAAGGCGCTGATCGCCTACAACGACGGCTCGGCGGCGAGGACGGTCACCGTCAACTGGGGCGGCCAGCACGCGACGTACGCACTGCCCGGCAAGACGTCGGCGACCTTCACCTGGTCGGGCACGCAGTCGGGCGGGGGCGGCCAGTCGGGGGCGTTCGTCGGGCTGGCGGGCAAGTGCCTGGACGTGGCGGGCGCGTCGAGCGCCAACGGCACCGCGGTGCAGCTCTACGACTGCAACGGGACCACCGCGCAGTCCTGGACCGTGCCGGGCGACGGATCCGTGCGCGCGCTCGGGAAGTGCCTCGACGTCACGTCGGGGTCGACCGCCGACGGCGCCAAGGTCCAGCTCTACGACTGCAACGGTTCGGGCGCCCAGCAGTGGTCGTACAACGCCTCGACCGGTGACGTGGTGAACACGGCGGCGAACAAGTGCCTGGACGTCACGGACAACTCGTCGGCGAACGGGGCACGGGCCCAGATCTGGTCCTGCACCGGCGCCGCCAACCAGAAGTGGCGGCTCCAGTAGTCACCGCGCCTCGCGGTCCCCGGGGGTGCTTCCCCCCGGGGACCGCGACAGCGTCTAGGCGGCGGGTTCCACACCGGCCCGCAGCAGGCCGTACGTGTACGCGTCCTCCAGGGCCTGCCAGGAGGCGGCGATGACGTTCTCCGCGACACCGACCGTCGACCACTCGCCCGCGCCGTCCGAGGTGGAGATCAGCACCCGGGTGGTGGACTGGGTGCCGTGCTTGCCCTCCAGGATGCGGACCTTGTAGTCCACCAGCTCCAGCTGGGCGAGCTGGGGGTAGATCTTCTCCAGGGCCACCCGCAGGGCCCGGTCCAGGGCGTTGACGGGGCCGTTGCCCTCCGCCGTGGCGACGATGCGCTCGCCCTTGGCGAAGAGCTTGACCGTGGCCTCGTTGGCGTGCGAGCCGTCGGGGCGGTCCTCGACGATCGCGCGCCAGGACTCGACCTCGAAGTACGTGCGGGCCCGGCCCTCGGCCTCGGCGCGAAGCAGCAGTTCGAAGCTGGCGTCCGCCGCCTCGAAGGTGTAGCCCTTGAGCTCGCGCTCCTTGACCCGTTCGACGACCCGGCCGACGAGTTCGCGGTCGCCGCTGATGTCGATGCCGAGTTCCTTGCCCTTGAGCTCGACCGAGGCGCGGCCGGCCATGTCGGACACCAGCATCCGCATGGTGTTGCCGACTTCCTCGGGCTCGATGTGCTGGTACAGGGCCGGGTCGACCTTGATCGCGGAGGCGTGCAGGCCGCCCTTGTGGGCGAAGGCCGAGACACCGACGTAGGGCTGGTGGGTGGCCGGGGTCAGGTTCACCACCTCGGCGATGGCGTGCGAGATCCGGGTCATCTCGCGCAGCGCGCCCTCGGGCAGCACCTTCTTGCCGTACTTCAGCTCCAGCGCGGCGACCACCGGGAAGAGGTTGGAGTTGCCGACCCGCTCGCCGTAGCCGTTCGCCGTGCACTGGACGTGGGTCGCGCCCGCGTCGACGGCGGCGAGCGTGTTGGCGACCGCGCACCCGGTGTCGTCCTGGGCGTGGATGCCGAGCCGGGCGCCGGTGTCGGCGAGGACGGTGGCGACGACGGCCTGGACCTGGGCCGGGAGCATTCCGCCGTTGGTGTCGCACAGGACCACCACGTCGGCACCCGCCTCCGCGGCGGCTCGCACGACGGCCTTGGCGTACTCCGGGTTCGCGCGGTAGCCGTCGAAGAAGTGCTCGCAGTCGACGAAGACGCGGCGGCCCTGCGAGCGCAGGAAGGAGACGGTGTCGCGGACCATCTCCAGGTTCTCGTCCAGCGTGGTGCGCAGCGCCAGTTCCACATGCCGGTCGTGCGACTTCGCGACCAGCGTGATCACCGGGGCGCCGGAGTCGAGCAGCGCCTTGACCTGGGGGTCCTCGGAGGCCTTGGCGTTGGCGCGGCGGGTGGAGCCGAAGGCGACGAGCGTGGCGTGCTTGAAGTCGATCTCCTGCTGCGCGCGGGCGAAGAACTCCGTGTCGCGCGGGTTGGCGCCGGGCCAGCCGCCCTCGATGAAACCCACGCCGAAGTCGTCCAGGTGCCGTGCGATGGCCAGCTTGTCGGCGACGGTGAGGTTGATGCCCTCCCGCTGGGCGCCGTCGCGCAGGGTGGTGTCGAAGACGTGGAACGAGTCGTCGAGTTCGCTGGTTTCCGTCATGGGTTCAAGGCTCCTGTTTTGGATCTCGGTCTACCGGAATGACCGGCTCCACCGTCCCCCCACGGTTCCGCGCGCTTCGCCCCTGGCTGAAGGTGGGCCGGGAAAACGAAAAACCTCTCGCGGGTGCGAGAGGTCTGCGCGCGGGTCGAGGACACGATGGCCGCCCGTACCTGGTCGTACGTGGCGGTCACTGCGGACCGGCGCGCCTGCTGCCAATAATCATGGCGAACGAGAGCACTGCGGCAGTCTGGCACAATTCGCCCTCGTGCTCACCGTCCGTCTCAGGATGCGAACAGCGCGCTGCTCACCCGTGGACACGGCACACGGGCCGCCCGAAGCCCGGGACAGCTCTCAGCCGTCCGCGGGCTCCGGCCGCTCCAACGTCTGGTCCAGGAACTCCCGGGCGTGGCCGAGGACCTGCGCCCGGCCGGTGCCGCGCAGCCCGATCGCCACGTGGATGGACAGGCCGTCGAGGAGGGCGCGCAGCCGGGTGGCGTAGCGGTCGGGGTCGACCGGGCGGATCTCGCCGCGCGAGATGCCCTCCGCGAGCAGGGCGACGAGATCGCGGTGCCAGGCACCCTCGATCGCGGCCTGGCGGTCGCGGGCGTCGTCGTCCGCGTTCTGCGAGCGGTTCCAGACCTCCAGCCACAGGGTCCAGTGCGGGTCGTGGTGGCCGTCGGGGACGTACAGGCCGACGAACGCGTCGAGGCGTTCGCGGACGGGGGCAGCGCGGGTGAGGAGCCGGCTCCGCTCGGCGCCCAGCCTGCTCTCGCTCCACTCCAGGGTCTGGAGCAGCAGCTCGTCCTTGGAGTGGAAGTAGTACAGCAGATGGCCGCTGCTCATGCCGACCTCGCGGCCGAGCCCCGCCATGGTGAGCTTCTCCAGACCGCGCTCGGCGATCATTTCCATGGCCGCGGCGAGGACCTCCTCGCGTGGCGGCGCGTTCTTGCGCGCCCGCGCCGCACCGGCCATCCGTTGCTCCTGTGGTGTCAGACCTTCGGCTGCTGCTGGGTGATGCAGTGGATGCCACCGCCACCGGAGAAGATCGTACGGGCGTCCACCAGCGTCACCGTCCGCTCGGGGAACAGACGACCGAAGATTCCGGCCGCCTCCTCGTCCCGCGGGTCGTCGAAGCCGCACAGCACCACACCGTCGTTGCAGAGGTAGTGGTTGATGTAGGAGTAGTCGGCCCAGTGGCCGTCGGCCTCCAGGACGGTGGGGGCGGGGACCTCCACGACCTCCAGCGGGCGGCCGTGCGCGTCGGTCTGGGCGCGCAGGATGCCGATGACCTCGCGGGTCACCTCGTGGTCGGGGTGCGCCGGGTCGGGCTGGTGGTGCGCGACCACCACGCCCGGACGGGCGAAGGCGGCGACGATGTCGACATGGCCGAGGGTGCCGAAGCCGTGCGGGGGGTAGTCGCCGGTGAGGCCGCGCGGCAGCCAGATCGCCTTGCGGGTGCCGAGCTGGGCGTGGATCTCCGCCTCCACCTGCTCCCGGGTCCAGCCCGGGTTGCGCTCGGGGCCGAGCTGCACGGTCTCCGTCAGCAGGACGGTGCCCTCGCCGTCGACGTGGATCGCGCCGCCCTCGTTGACGAGCTCCGAGGCGTACGTCCGGGCCCCCGCGAGGTCCGAGACCTGCGCGGCGATCTTCGCGTCGTGCTCCCAGCGGGCCCAGTGCTGGGCGCCCCAGCCGTTGAACGTCCAGTCGACGGCCGCGAGTCCCCCCTTGCCGTCGGTGAGGAAGGTGGGGCCGATGTCGCGCATCCAGGCGTCGTCGAGGTCGCGTTCGACCGTGTCGATGCCGGGTCCGAGGAGCTCGGCGGCCTGCGCGCTCTGCCCGGGGCCGCACACCACGGTGACGGGTTCGAAACGGCGGACCGCACGGGCGACCGACGCCCAGGCGGCGCGGGAGGCGGCGAGGTCCTCGGGGTCGTCGAAGGTCGGGTTGGGGCCCGGCCACGCCATCCAGGTGCGCTCGTGCGGGGTCCACTCGGCGGGCATGCGGAAGCCGTCGGCGGCAGCAGACATGGGTGATCCTTAGAGGAAGTACAGGCGGTTGAGGGCGACCGAGTCGGCCGGTTCGGAGCGGACGGGTTCGCCGTCGAGGGTGACCAGGCCGGTGCGCTGGTCGACGTCGACCGCTCCGGTACGGGAGTTCAGGCGCAGGTCGGCGGGGCCGATGCCCCGGGTGCCGCGCACCGCGACCCGGCGCCGGCGGGTCGGCATCGTGTCGTTGCCCTGGTCCAGGGCGGCCCGGGCGACGAAGGCGACGGAGAGGTCGGCGGGCGTGCCGCCGTGTGCGCCGAACTGCGGTCCGAGCACGAGGGGTTCGCAGGTGTCGGTGGCCGCGTTGGGGTCGCCGGTCACGCCGTACGCCGGGAAGCCGGCCTTGAGCACGAGCTGCGGCTTGGCGCCGAAGTACTCCGGCCGCCACAGCACGATGTCGGCGAGCTTGCCGGTCTCGATGGAGCCGACCTCGTGGGCGAGGCCGTGCGCGATGGCGGGGTTGATGGTCAGCTTGGCCATGTAGCGCAGGACCCGCTCGTTGTCGTGGTCCTCGGGTGCGCCGAACTCGGCCTTCATCTTCCCGGCCATGGCGAACGTACGGCGTACGGTCTCCCCCGCGCGCCCCATGCCCTGCGCGTCGGACGAGGTGATGCCGATCGCGCCCAGGTCGTGCAGCACGTCCTCGGCGCCCATGGTCCCGGCCCGGATGCGGTCGCGGGCCATGGCGGCGTCGCCGGGCAGGTCGGTCTTGAGGTCGTGGACGGAGACGATCATGCCGTAGTGCTCGGCGACCGCGTCCCGGCCGAAGGGCAGGGTGGGGTTGGTGGAGGAGCCGATGACGTTCGGCACGCCCGCCATCTTCAGCACGTTCGGCACGTGTCCGCCGCCGCAGCCCTCGATGTGGAAGGCGTGGATGGTGCGGCCCTCCAGTACCCGCAGGGTGTCCTCGACCGACAGGCACTCGTTCAACCCGTCGCTGTGCAGGGCGACCTGGACGTCGTGCTCCTCGGCGACGCGCAGCGCGGTGTCCAGCGCCCGGGTGTGGGCGCCCATGTCCTCGTGCACCTTGAAGCCGGACGCGCCGCCCTCGGCGAGCGCCTCGACCAGCGGGGCCGCGTGCGAGGAGGAACCCCGGCCCAGGAAGCCGATGTTGACCGGCCAGGCGTCGAAGGCGTTGAACGCGTGCCGCAGCGCCCAGGGCGAGTTGACGCCGACGCCCCAGACCGGCCCGAACTCCTGCCCGATGATCGTGGTCACGCCGGAGGCCAGCGAGGCCTCCATGATGCGCGGCGACAGCAGGTGGACATGGGTGTCGACGGCCCCGGCGGTGGCGATGAGCCCCTCGCCGGAGACGATCGAGGTGCCCGTGCCGACGACCACGTCGACCCCGTCGAGGGTGTCGGGGTTGCCGGCCCGTCCGATGGCGTGGATACGGCCTTCCCGGATGCCGATGGAGACCTTGCGGATCCCCTGCACGGCGTCGATCACGACGACGTTGCTGATCACGACGTCGCAGGTGTCACGGACCGCGGCCGCCTTGAGGTGCAGTCCGTCGCGGGCGGTCTTGCCGAAGCCGGCCAGGAACTCGTCGCCGTGCCGCTGGGCGTCGGACTCGACGCGGATCGTCAGACCGGAGTCGCCGAGGCGGATGCGGTCGCCGGCCCGCGGGCCGTGGGTGGCGGCGTACTCGTGCGGGGTGAGACGGCGGGTCTCGGCGGGGTGGCCTCCGGGGCGGCTCATCGCTCGGCCTCCTGGTCAGGGGTGTGCGGTACGCCGAGGTAGCCGCAGGCGGCGGCCCGGCGCAGGGCCTCTTCCCGGGCCCCCGGCGCGTCGAGCGGCCCGTCGACCAGTCCGGCGAAGCCGATCGCGATCCGCTCGCCGCCGATCGGCACGAGCCCGACCTCGGCGCTCTCGCCGGGGCCGAAGCGCACCGAGGATCCGGCCGGGACCGCCAGGCGCATCCCGTAGGCCTGTCCGCGCGGGAAGTCCAGGCGCGGGTTGGCCTCGAAGAAGTGGAAGTGGGAGGTGACCGAGACCGGAACGGCCGCGGTGTTGGTGACCGTCAGCCGGACGGCGGCCTCGCGCTCGGCGTGCTCGGGGCCCGGCAGCAGCGCGCCGGGGCCCTCCTCGCCCAGTCCGCCGCCGATCGGGTCGCTGACCACCGCGAGGCGCGAGCCGTCGTCGAAGACGGCCTCGACGTGCACCTCGGTGACGATGTCGGCGACGCCCGGCAGGACGTCCTGCGGCCCGAGCACGGACCGGGCCGCGGCGATCGCCTCCGCCAGCCGCCGGCCGTCGCGGGCGGCCTCGCAGACGGTGTCCGCGATGATCGCGGTCGCCTCCGGCACGTTCAGCCGCAGGCCGCGGGCGCGGCGGGCACGGGCCAGTTCGGCCGCCCCGAAGAGCAGCAGCCGGTCACGCTCGGTGGGGGTCAGTCTCACGACACGGCACCTCCTTGCCTTCCTCAGGTTAGAGCATCACTCTAAACGCGGGATTCATTCAACCGAAACATTGACGGTCGACCTTCGAACACGTCACATTGAGCGTCGCTCAAACTGTGCCCCGGGTGGCACGCACTCACCCCTGCCCGAGGTTTGCCGTAGGTCGAAGGAGACCGGTCATGCCGATAGAACAGCGCGGAGTCGACACCATCCCCGACGAGGAACGCACCAGCGGGCCGCGCGACCTCGTGTCGATCCTGCTCGGTTCCAACCTCTGCCTCGGCGTGATCATCTTCGGCTGGCTGCCGCCGTCCTTCGGGCTCGGCTGGTGGGCCTCGGTCAGCTCGGTCGTGGTCGGCACGCTGGTCGGCACCGCCCTGACGGCCCCGCTGGCACTGGTCTCGCTGCGCACGGCGACCAACCTGTCCACCTCCTCCGGCGCCCAGTTCGGGGTGCGCGGCCGGCTGGTCGGCTCGGTCGTCGGGCTGCTGCTCGCGCTCGGCTACACCGCGCTGACGGTGTGGATCGGCGGCGACGTGATGGTCGGCGTGCTGCACCGGCTGTTCGGGATGTCGGCCTCCGGGACCGCGTACACCCTGGTGTACGGGCTGCTCGCGGCCGCGACCGTGGCCGGCGCGGTCTACGGCTACCGGGTGCTGCTGGCCATGTCCCGCGCCCTGGCGATCGTCATGACGGCCCTGCTGGTGCTGGGCGTGATCGCGTACGCCCCGCACTTCACCACCGCCGCGCTGCCGGAGGCCGGCGGCTATCTGCTGGGCGGGTTCTGGCCCACCTGGCTGCTGGCGACGGTGGCCGCCGGTCTGTCCGGGCCGATCGCGTTCATCACCCTGCTGGGCGACTACACCCGCTACATCTCCCCCGCCCGCCACTCCTCCCGCCGGGTCCTGCGCGCCACCTGGCTCGGCCTGATCCTGGGCCTGCTCGTCCCGCAGCTGTTCGGCACCTTCACGGCGTACGCGGCGGGCGCGGCCCTCGACTACGCGGGCCCCCTGGTCGACGCCTCCCCCGGCTGGTACCTGGTCCCGCTGCTGCTCTCCGCCTCGGCGGGCTCGGCCGGCAACGCGGGCCTGATGCTCTACTCCATGGGCCTGGACCTGGACGCCATCCTGCCCCGGGCCTCCCGGGCGCGAGCCACGGTCACGGTCGCCGTGGTGGCGACGGCCTGTGTGTTCATCGGCCACTTCGCATGGAACGCCCAGTCCGCGATGACGTCCTTCGTCCTGCTGCTGACCGCGATCGGCACCCCCTGGGCGGTCATCACCCTCATCGGCTTCGTCCGCAACGGCGGCCACTACGACGCCGACGCCCTCCAGGTCTTCAACCGGCGCGCGCGGGGCGGGATCTACTGGTACCGGGCCGGCTGGAACGTGCCGGCCACGGTCTCCTGGGCGCTGGGCGCGGCGGTCGGCCTGCTGGCGGTGTCGCTGCCGTCGTACGAGGGTCCGCTGCTGTCGCTGACCGGCGGGGTGGACTGCAGCTTCCTGCTGTCGGGGCTGGTCGGCGGGGCGGTCTACCTGCTGTGGACGGCCGGCGCCGCGAACGGCGGAGCCGCCGCGGACGAGGAGTCCACGGCGGCCCTGGTGAGCAGCGAGGCGTAGCGACTAACTAACCCAGCTCGTGCATCCAGCCGTGCTTGTCCTCGGCCGTGCCGCGCTGGATGTCGAGCAGAGCCCGGCGCAGGCGCATGGTGACCTCGCCGGGCTCGCCGCCCGACTGGGTCCACTCGGCGCCGGCCCGCTTGACCTTGCCGACCGGGGTGATGACGGCGGCGGTGCCGCAGGCGAAGACCTCGGTGAGGGTGCCGCTCTCGGAGTCGGCCTGCCACTGCTGGATGGAGACGCGGGACTCCTCCGCCTCGTAGCCCAGGTCGCGGGCGACGGCCAGCAGGGAGTCACGGGTGACGCCCTCCAGGATCGAGCCGCTGAGGGTCGGGGTGACGATCCTGTCCCCGTACACGAAGTACAGGTTCATGCCGCCGAGTTCCTCGACCCACTTGTGCTCGACCGCGTCGAGGTAGCAGACCTGGTCGCAGCCCTGGGCGGCCGCCTCGGCCTGGGCGAGCAGTGAGGCCGCGTAGTTGCCGCCGGTCTTGGCGTCGCCCATGCCGCCGGGGACGGCGCGGACGCGGTCCTCGGACGCCCAGATGGAAACCGGGCGCACGCCGCCGGGGAAGTACGCGCCGGCCGGGGAGGCGATGACGATGAACAGGTACTCGTTGGCGGGCTTGACGCCCAGCCCGACCTCGGTGGCGATCATGAAGGGACGCAGGTAGAGGGACTCCTCGCCGCCGTGCGCCGGCACCCAGTCCTTGTCCTGCTGGACCAGCAGGTCGCACGCCTCGATGAAGGTCTCGACCGGCAGCTCGGGCATCGCCAGACGGCGGGCGGAGCGCTGGAACCGCTTGGCGTTCTGGTCCGGGCGGAAGGTGGCGACGGAGCCGTCGGGGCGGCGGTAGGCCTTGAGCCCCTCGAAGATCTCCTGGGCGTAGTGCAGGACGTTGGTGGCCGGGTCGAGCGGGATCGCCGCGTACGGAACGAGCTGGCCGTCGTGCCAGCCGCGCCCCTCGGTCCACTTGATCGTCACCATGTGGTCCGTGAAGTGGCGGCCGAACCCGGGGCTCTTCAGGATCGCCGCACGCTCCGTGGCGGAGAGCGGGTTGGCGGAGGGCTTCAGCTCGATCGTGGGCGTCGTCATGAGTAGGTGTCCTTCACCGGTTGTAGTGACGGGCCGCGCTCACTCCCGCACGGCCGGTGGCCAGTGCTAGGACGTCCGAGCATTCCCTCATACCGCGGCTCCGCGTTCGATTATCGCGCGGGGGCTGCGGCGGAAGAAAACGGGGTGAATGCGGCCCAGGGGTTGATGGTGGCACCCGGCGAGGCATACGAAAAGCCGCCGGGTGCTGATGCGACCCGGCGGCTTCGAGTGAATCGAGTGGCGCGGGGTCAGCCGGCTACTCGTACGGAGAGGGCGTCGCCGATCTCCGTGGTGCTGCGGGCGGGCTGCCCGACGCGCTCCGCGAGGTCGGCGGAGACGGCGTCCTCGATCCGGGCCGCCTCGGCCTCGTAGCCGAGGTGACGCAGCAGCAGGGCGACGGACAGGACCGTGGCGGTGGGGTCGGCCTTGCCCTGGCCGGCGATGTCCGGGGCCGAGCCGTGCACGGGCTCGAACATGGACGGGAACTCGCCGCCCGGGTTGATGTTGCCGGAGGCGGCGACGCCGATGCCGCCGGAGACGGCCGCGGCGAGGTCGGTGATGATGTCGCCGAAGAGGTTGTCGGTGACGATGACGTCGAAGCGCTCGGGCTGGGTGACCAGGTAGATGGTCGCCGCGTCGACGTGGATGTACTCGGTGGTGACCTCGGGGAACTCCTCGGCCACCTTGTTGAAGACGTTCGTCCACAGATGCCCGGCGAAGGTCAGCACGTTGTTCTTGTGGACCAGCGTGAGCTTCTTGCGCGGGCGGGCCTGGGCGCGGGCGAACGCGTCGCGGACCACACGCTCGACACCGAAGGCCGTGTTCACCGAGACCTCGGTGGCGACCTCGTGCTCGGTGCCCTTGCGGATGGTGCCGCCGTTGCCGGTGTACGGGCCCTCGGTGCCCTCGCGGACCACGACGAAGTCGATCTCGGGCTGGCCGGCCAGCGGCGTGGCGACACCCGGGAGCAGCTTCGAGGGGCGCAGGTTGACGTGGTGGTCGAAGGCGAACCGGAGCTTGAGCAGGAAGCCGCGCTCCAGGACGCCGGACGGCACCGAGGGGTCGCCGATCGCGCCGAGCAGGATGACGTCGTGCTGCTTGAGCGCGTCGAGGTCGGCGTCGGTGAGGGTCTCACCGGTCGCGTGGTAGCGCCGGGCGCCGAAGTCGTACTCCTTGGTCTCCAGCTTCACATCCTGCGGAAGGACGGCGGAGAGGACCTTGAGACCCTCGGCCACGACCTCCTGGCCGATGCCGTCACCGGGGATCACTGCGAGATTGATGCTGCGAGACATGCGGGCACCCTACTCCTCGTCCCATGGAATGACATGGGGCGTCCGCGATACGGACACGCACGGACACTCCGATGGCGGACGGGCTCATCCCGTCGGGTGGCGTTCACCCCTGCGTACGGCAGGTGTTGGCCCGCGCCGGGAAGTTCACCGCCATGGACCTTCCCGACGTCGGTATCCCGCCGCGGCTCGCGCGCCGGCTGAGCATGGCGGAACAGTACGAGTACCTGCGCACGAGGCCGACCAGGCGCCGCGCGCTGGTGACCGCGGGCGCGGTGGCGGGCGGCCTGCTGACCGGCTGCTCCGCGGCAACCGCCGCCGGGACCACGGCGGGCCCGGCCGCCCGGACGACTGCTGGGACGACGGCCGCGGGACCGCGGCCGTCGGCTTCCCGGGTGCCCGGCTCCGCCGTCGTGCCCTTCGGGCGGCATCTCGCCTTCGGCGCCGATCCGCGGACCGCGATGCGGGTCTCCTGGCAGGTGCCGGCCGCGGTGCACCGGCCGTATCTGCGCCTCGGGGCGCGGCCGGACCGGCTGGGCGCCCGGATCGAGGCCGAGGTGCGCGCCCTGCACACACCGGGGGTGGCGGGGGTGCGCCCGGCGGTGGAGCAGTACTACGTGCACGCGGCGCTGGACGGGCTGCTGCCCGGCACGACCTACTGGTACGGCGTCGGCCACGACGGCTTCGACCCGGCCGCGGCCGGGCACCGCGCCACCGTCGCCTCCTTCCGCACGGCACCCGCGGACCCGGGGACGTTCGTGTTCACCGCCTTCGGCGACCAGGGCGTCTCCCGGGCGGCGGCCTCCTGCGACCGGCTGCTGCTGACCCGCGCCCCGGCCTTCCACCTGCACGCGGGCGACCTCTGCTACGCGGACGGCAACGGGCAGGGCAAGACCTCGGACGGCTACGACCCCACCACCTGGGACCTGTTCCTCGAGCAGAACGAGCCGGTGGCCCGCTCCGTGCCGTGGATGGTGACCACCGGCAACCACGACATGGAGGCCTGGTACTCCCCCGACGGCTACGGGGGCCAGCTGGCCCGCTTCTCGCTCCCGGACAGCGGCTTCGACCCGCGCACCGCGCCGGGCGTGTACTCCTTCGTCTACGGCAACGTCGCAGTGGTGGCGCTGGACGCGAACGACGTGTCGTACGAGATCCCCGCCAACCTCGGCCACACCCAGGGCCGGCAGACGGCATGGCTGGAGCGCAGGCTGCGTGAGCTGCGGGCGGCCGACGGCGTCGACTTCCTCGTGGTCTTCTTCCACCACTGCGCCTACTCGACCTCGGCGCACGCCTCCGACGGCGGGGTGCGCGCCGCCTGGGTGCCGCTGTTCGCACAGCACCAGGTGGACCTGGTGATCAACGGGCACAACCATGTGTACGAGCGGACCGACGCCGTGAAGAACGGCGAGGTGGGCAGGCCGGTGCCGGTCGGCGGGTCGACGGACCCGACCCGGGACGGGACCGTGTACGTCACCGCCGGTGGCGGCGGCCGGGACCTGTACGGCTTTCCGGCAGGCGCCGACGAGAGCCACGAGGGCCGGGTGACCCGCCACGAGCCGGTCGAGACGTTCCACTGGACGAGGTCGCGGCAGCAGAGCGCCGAGACCGTGGACTGGTCACGGGTGCGCTACCGCGGTTTCTCCCTGCTGTCCGTGGAGGCGTCCGGCGGGACGTCCCCCCGGCTGCGGGTGTCGGCGCTCGCCGCGAACGGCGCGCGCATCGACCATTTCGAGGTGCGGCGCGGGGCGTAGACCCCGCACCGCAACCCGACGGGTGCGGCTCCCGGCACAGGGCGTTTCATCAGTACAGGGGGTCCGGCTCAGTGGCCGGTCTCGCCGCCGTTGTCACGGCGGTCGAGGGCGCGCTGGAGTGCGGCCGCGGCGTTCTTGCGGTCGGACTCGTTGCTGCGGGAGGTGTGACGGACTCGGCGGCGGACGGTCGTCTCGGCCATGGGAAATCGACTCCTTCGAAATCCGGGAGCGCGGAAAGGGGTACGAGACGCCGGAAAGGGCGGGGAGCCTGGCCGCAGGGGTTGCCTGCACGGGGTTCGGCTCACGACCGCCATTCGCTGGATCGAGCGAGACGTTCGGCTCCTACAACGCTAAGGGAGAAGCTCGCGACTGTCTCTACAATTACTCGGACTTCCTACTATCTGAGACGGCGCACGCCACCGCCTCCGTGAAGCCCGCCGGATCCTCGGTCCACACCATGTGACCGGCCTCCGGCAGGGTCACCCGGCGCACCCTCGGCAGGGCCCGCTCCAGCGAGTCCACGGCCGAGCGGGGCCGGATGTCCTGGGCTCCGTCGAGAATCGTCACCGGTACCAGCAGGGCGCGGCAGGCCTCGTACAGCCGCGCCGTGCCGCAGCGCCGGCGTCGCTCCCGGTCGAGGGCCCGGTTGCACGCCTCGTTGACCGCGAACCACGGATCGGCCATCCGCCCGGCGAGCTCCGGCGCGCGCTCGCGGTCGGCGAACTCGGCCGACCACTGGAGCACCGCCCGCTCCCGCTCCCGGCCGCCGCTCCGCAGCGGCCGGTCCGTCAGCTCCCGCCAGCGGGCCAGGCGTCCGGGACGGTCGCCGAGCCGGGCGAGGAAGTTCGCCGTGAAGGCGTCGCGCCAGCCGGCGTCCGGCCCGATGCCCGTCCCGGCGGCATAGACCAGCGCGCTCACCCGCTCCGGGTGCGCGAGCGCGTAGTCCAGTGCGAGCTGGGCGCCCCAGGAGTGACCGAGCAGGGCCATCCGGTCGAACCCGAAGTGGCGTCGTACGGCGTCCAGGTCGGCCACGAAGCGCGCGGACGTCCACGGTCCCGCGCACCGCTCGGACCGTCCGCACCCGCGCTGGTCCCAGCGGACCACCGTGGCCAGGTCCGCGAGCGGCCCGGCCGCGTCGGCGAACATGTCCCACAGGCCGGGTCCGCCGTGGCACAGCACCAGCGGCTCGCCCCGGCCCGAGCCGCTCGCCCACAGCCGTACGCCGTCGTCCGTGGTCACCGTCTCCTGCTCCGCGCGGGCCATGGGGCAAGTCTGCCCGCGCACACGCCGACGGGCCGGGCCGGATCGAGTCGATCCGGCCCGGCCCGTGCGGGGTCAGGGATGTCAGCCCATGTGCGGGTAGCCGTACTCGGTCGGCGGGACCAGCGTCTCCTTGATGGCGCGGGTCAGCGTCCAGCGCATCAGGTTCTGCGGGGCACCGGCCTTGTCGTTGGTGCCGGAGGCACGGCCGCCGCCGAAGGGCTGCTGGCCGACGACGGCGCCGGTCGACTTGTCGTTGATGTAGAAGTTGCCCGCGGCGTAGCGCAGCTTCTCCATCGTGTACGCGGCCGCCGCGCGGTCGCCCGAGATCACCGAGCCGGTGAGGGCGTAGTCGGACGCCGACTCCATCTGGGTCAGCATCTCGTCGTACTTGTCGTCCTCGTAGACGTGCACGGCGAGGAAGGGACCGAAGTACTCGGTCGTGAAGACCTCGTTCTCCGGGTCCGTGCACTCGACGACGGTCGGCCGCACGAAGTAGCCGACGGAGTCGTCGTACGAGCCGCCCGCGACGATCGTGCAGGTCGGGTCGGCCTGCGCGCGGTCGATGGCCGCCTTGTTCTTGGCGAACGACCGCTCGTCGATGACCGCGCCGATGAAGTTCGACAGGTCGGTGACGTCACCCATGGTCAGTCCGTCGACCTCGGCCGCGAACTCCTCCTTGAAACCGGAGTTCCAGATGGAGGCCGGGATGTAGGCGCGGGAGCTCGCCGAGCACTTCTGGCCCTGGTACTCGAAGGAACCGCGGGTCAGGGCGGTCTTGAGGACCGCGCGGTCGGCCGACGGGTGGGCGACCACGAAGTCCTTGCCGCCGGTCTCGCCGACCAGACGCGGGTAGGAGCGGTACTTCTCGATGTTGTTGCCGACCGTCTTCCACAGGTACTGGAAGGTCTTGGTCGAGCCGGTGAAGTGGATGCCGGCCAGGTCGCGGTGCTCCAGGGCGACCTTGGAGACCTCGATGCCGTCACCGGTGACGAGGTTGATGACGCCCTTGGGCAGGCCCGCCTCCTCCAGGAGCTGCATCAGCAGCACGGCGGCGTGGGTCTGCGTCGGGGACGGCTTCCACACGACGACGTTGCCCATGAGCGCCGGAGCGGTGGGCAGGTTGCCCGCGATCGCCGTGAAGTTGAACGGCGTGATCGCGTAGACGAAGCCCTCCAGCGGGCGGTGGTCCATGCGGTTCCACACGCCCGGGGAGTTCGCCGGCGGCTGCTCGGCGAGGATCTGGCGGGCGTAGTGGACGTTGAAGCGCCAGAAGTCGACGAGCTCGCAGGGGGTGTCGATCTCGGCCTGCTGGGCGGTCTTCGACTGGCCGAGCATGGTGGAGGCGGCCAGCGTCTCGCGCCAGGGGCCGGCCAGCAGCTCGGCGGCGCGCAGGATGATCGCGGCGCGGTCGTCGAAGGCCATCGCGCGCCAGGCCGGGGCGGCGGCGAGGGCCGCGTCCACGGCGTCCTGGGCGTCCTGCTGCGTGGCGTTGGCGTAGGTGCCGATGCGCGCCTTGTGGTTGTGCGGCTGCACGACGTCGAAACGCTCGCCGCCGCCCATGCGCCGCTCGCCGCCGATGGTCATCGGCAGGTCGATCGGGTTCTCGGCCAGCTCCTTGAGCTTGGCCTCCAGACGGGCGCGCTCGGGCGAGCCGGGGGCGTAGCCGTGCACCGGCTCGTTGACGGGGGTGGGGACCTGGGTCACAGCGTCCATTTTTTCCGTAACTCCTTGAGTCGAGCGGGTGTTCGGTCTCAGCCCTTGGTGAGGATCGAGCGGGCGAAGAAGAGGAGGTTGGCCGGCTTCTCCGCCAGGCGACGCATGAAGTAGCCGTACCAGTCGGTGCCGTACGCGGTGTAGACGCGCATACGGTGGCCCTCGGCGGCGAGCCGCACGTGCTCGTCGCTGCGGATGCCGTACAGCATCTGGAACTCGTACTCGTCCAGCTTGCGCCCGGCGGTCCGCGCCAGCTCCTGTGCGATCGAGATGAGACGCGGGTCGTGGGACCCGATCATCGGGTAGCCCTCGCCCTCCATCAGGATCTTCAGGATCCGGACGTACGCCTTGTCGGTCTCGGACTTCTTCTGGTACGCGACCTCGGCGGGCTCCTTGTAGGCGCCCTTGACGATGCGTACGCGGCTGCCGGCCGCGGCGAGCCGGCGGGCGTCGTCCTCGGTGCGGAAGAGGTAGGCCTGGATCACACAGCCGGTCTGCGGGAAGTCCTTCCGCAGCTCCTCGTGGATGGCGAACATCGAGTCGAGGGTGGTGTGGTCCTCGGCGTCGAGCGTGACGGTGGTGCCGATCGCGGCGGCGGCCTCGACGACCGGGCGGACGTTGGCCAGGGCCAGCTCGTGGCCGCCCTCCAGGGCCTGTCCGAACATGGAGAGCTTGACCGACATCTCGGCCTTGGTGCCGAGGCCGAGCTCCTTGAGGCGGCCGATCAGCTCCAGGTACGCGTCCCGGGCGGCGTACGACTGCTCGGGGGTGGTGATGTCCTCGCCGACGACGTCCATCGTGACTTCCAGGCCCTTGCCCGTGAGGTCCTTGATGATCGGGACGACCTGGTCGACGGTCTCACCGGGGATGAAGCGGTCGACGACCGGCTTGGTCACCGGAGCGGCCGAGATCAGACGGCGCATCCGGTCGCTGCGCGACGCGGCGAGAATCACGGGACCCAGCACGGGGCACCTCCACAGACAAGCATGAAACGGCCGCTTCCCGACGATTCGGGAACGGCACGGAGAACCACCGTGAAACCTAAGGATCTCTCCGATCGTGGGCCATCGACAGCTGTCACGCATCCGCGCCCCGGTTCTCAGACAGATGTATGAAAGGCCCCTGCGGATGCGGGAGAATGCCGGAGTGACGTCGGACGCCGCGCCCTTCCACCACCGGGCTGACTACCAGGAGCTGGTCGACGAGCTCTCGGAGCTGCTGGGCGCTCCGGCGACGCTGGAGAACCGCGACTTCGAGCTGATCGCCTTCGGCGCGTACGACAGCGAGGACGAGCTGGACGCCGCGGCCCTGGACCCGGTGCGCACCCGCTCGATCCTGACCCGCCGCTCCACGGCGGCGGTGCGCACCTGGTTCGAGGGCTTCGGCATCACCCGGGCGGCCGGTCCGGTGCGGATCCCGCCCACCCCGGAGGCGGGCGTGTACCGGGGGCGCATCTGCCTGCCGGCCCGTCATCGGGGTGTCGTCCTCGGATACGTGTGGCTACTGGACGACGACCCGGGCCCCTCCGAGGCACAGCTGGCCGCCGCCATGCGGGTCGCCGGCCGGATCGGGGAGCTGCTGGCCGACGAGGCGCAGCACGGCGCCGACCTGTCCCGGGAGCTGCGGGCGGTGCTGACGGCCGAGCGCGGCTGGCAGCAGGAGATGGCGGTGGCGGAGCTGCGTACGGCGCTGGGCGCCCGCGCGGACGGTCTGCACACGCTCGTCTGTGTGGCCCCCTGGCGGACGGCCGATCCGCAGGGCGCTCCGTCGGCGCGGGCGGTGCCGCACGCCACCGCCCTGTGCACGGTCCCCTGGGGCGCCACCGGGCAGAGCCTCGCGGTGCTGGTGCGGCTGCGGTCCGCGGACGTGCGCGCGCCCGCGCTGACCACGGCCGCGCGGCTGCTGAAGGAAGGGGCGCCGGGGGCGGCCGGGGCGAGGGAAGGGGCCGCGGGCGCGGCCGGGACGAAGGAGGGGGCCGCCGCGGCCGGGGTGAGCGAGGCGCGCACCGGACTCGCCGAGCTGGCCACCGCCTGGCACGAGGCCGCGGCGGCGGCGCGGGCGGCGCTGGCGGAGCCCCGCCTCGGGCCGGTCGCCGAGTGGTCGGCCATCGGGCCGTACCGGTTGCTGACCGCGCTGCCCCCGGCGGCCGCCAGCGACAGCGCCGTACAGGCCTTGCTGTCCCCGGCCCAGAGGGACCTCGCGCGCACCGCCGAGGCCTACCTCGACTGCGCGGGCCAGGCCGGCCGTACGGCGGCGGAGCTGGGCATCCACCGGCAGACCCTGTACTACCGGCTGTCCCGTGTCGAGCAGCTGACGGGACTGGACCTGGACGACGGGGAGGACCGGCTGCTGCTGCACATGGCACTGAAGGGCGCGCGGCTGCGCGACGACGGGGCCGCCGCGCACTGAACGCCTGAACGCCGCCGCCCCCGGCACGCCGCCGGCACGTCAGGCCCGGTCGGCGGCCTCGATGAGCGTCAGGCCCGGTTGGCGGCCTCGATGATCTGCCGCAGCCCCTCCGTCAGCACGTCCCCGTCGGGCGCGGTCTTCGGGTCGAAGGTCCACTGCGCGATGAGGCCCGACATCAGCGTCATGTAGAAGCGGCCCAGCGTGTCCGCGGTCTCGTCGGACACCTCCTCCTCCGGCACGCCCATGAGGAGTGAGACGAGGCCCCGGCCGCCCTCCCGCTGGGCGCGGGCCAGATGGTCGCGCACCTCGGGCAGGTCGATGGTGATGACCTCCATGCCGAGCCGCCACATCGAGCCGGGCTGCCGCATCGACTCGGCGATGTTCGACCACACCTCGCGGAAACGCTCCAGCGAGCCGGGCGGGGCGCCGATCCCGTTTCCCCCGTCCCCGTCGAAGGGCACCTCGTCCACCAGCGAGAGGTACGCCTGCGCGAGGAGCGCGTCCTTCGACCCGTAGTGGTAGCCGATGGACGCGAGATTCGTCCCCGACTCCTTCACGATGTCGCGCGCCGTGGTGCGCGCGAAGCCCTTCGCCAGCAGGCAGCGCTTGGCGCCTTCCAGCAGATCCTCACGATGTCCCATGCCCAGCACCCTACCGCCGATCCATACAGCCGTCCTAGACACACGACTTATACAATCGTTCTAGACAACCGTTTAAGACGCGCGTACATTCCTCGGCATGACGAACTCTCCGAGCACCAACCCACCCGGCACCGACCCGGCCGGCCCCACCGCGACGGGCACCACCACGGCCCCGGCCGCCCTCGCCGGCCGCCGCGAGTGGACCGCCCTGGCCGTGCTGATGCTTCCGCTGCTGCTGGTCTCGATGGACGTCTCCGTCCTCTACTTCGCGATCCCGGCGATCAGCGCGGACCTCGCCCCCAGCGGCACCCAGCAGCTGTGGATCTTCGACATCTACGCATTCGTCCTGGCGGGCCTGCTGATGACGATGGGCTCGCTCGGCGACCGCATCGGCCGGCGCAGGCTGCTGCTGATCGGCGCCGCCGCCTTCGGCACCGCCTCGGCGGTGGCCGCCTACGCGAACAGCCCCGAGACCCTGATAGCGGCCCGCGCGGTCCTCGGCATCGGCGGCGCGACCCTGATGCCGTCGACGATGGCGATCATCCGGACGATGTTCACCGACCCCGGACAGCGCACGAAGGCGATCGGCCTGTGGTCCGGTGTCATGACCGGCGGCATCGCCCTCGGTTCGGTGCTGAGCGGAGTCCTCGTCCAGTACTTCTGGTGGGGCTCGGTCTTCCTGGTCAACCTGCCCGCGATGGCGCTGCTGCTGGTCCTCGGCCCGTTCCTGCTCCCCGAGTCCAGGGACCCGCGGCCCGGCCGCTTCGACTGGCCGAGCGTCCCCCTGTCCATGGCCGCGGTGCTCCCCGTCGTCTACGGCCTGAAGGGCATCCCCTCCGACGGCTGGAACGTGCGGTACGTCCTCGCGATCACCGTCGGCCTGCTCTTCGCGGCCCTCTTCGTCCACCGCCAGCGCACGGTCGAGCACCCGATGATCTCTCCGGCGCTGTTCCGCGGCCCCGGCTTCGCCCCCGCCGTCGTCCTCAACCTCGTCTCGTCCTTCGCGATACTGGGCTCGGCGTTCTTCACCACCCAGTACCTCCAGTCGGTGCTGGACAAGAGCGCGATGGAAGCGGCCCTGTGGTCGCTGCTGCCGTCCGTGCCGATCGGCATGGCCGCCCCGGCGGCGACCGCCCTGGTCCAGAAGGGCGTCAACCGCGCCTACGTCGTCACCGCCGGCCTGGTGATCGGCGCGGCCGGCTACGGTCTGCTCGCCCTGGCCGGCACCGACTCGCTCTGGCTGGTCCTGACCGCGTGCGGGGTGCTCGCCTCCGGCATCGTCATGGTCATCTCCCAGATGATGGACCTGGCGCTGAGCGCGGCCCCGGCCGAGAGCGCGGGCGCCGCCGCCTCCCTCCTGGAGACCGGCGCGGAGTTCGGCGGCGCCCTGGGCATGGCGGTCCTCGGCTCCATCGGCACCGCGGTCTACCGGCACGCGATGCCGTCCTCGGCACCGGCCGGGGCCCACGAGACGCTGGGCGGCGCGCTCGCCCTCGCCGGCCGGCTCCCGGGGCGCACGGGTGACGCCCTGGCAGCGGCGGCGCGGGCGGCCTTCACCGACGGGATGCAGGCGGCCGGGATCGCGGGGGCGGCGCTGCTGATCGCGGCGGCGGTACTGGCGGCGGTGACCCTGCGGAAGATCCGCGTCGAGGCCGGATGACCACGCACGCACAAAGCGCCGGGCGGGCTGAGAACCCTCAGCCCGCCCGGCGCTTTCGTCACACTCTGTCGGCCCGCCCGGCCCATCCGGCCCGTCCGACGTTTGGGGACGAGGCCGTTCGGGCCGAAGCGGGGCCCGGGGGCGGCAGCCCCCGGACACGACGCGCAACCTCAGACGAGGTTGACCGATCGGGCCGACGTCGCGCCGATCTCCGCCGAGACCTCGGCCAGCACCGCCGGCGGCACCGTGTCGTCCACGGTCAGCACGGCCAGCGCCTCGCCACCGACCGCCGCACGGGCGACCTGCATACCGCCGATGTTGATGCCGGCCTCGCCCAGGATGCGGCCCACCGTGCCGACGACGCCCGGACGGTCCTCGTAGCGCAGCACCACCATGTGGTCGGCGAGCGCGAGGTCGACGTCGTAGTCACCGACGGCGACGACCTTCTGGAGGTGCTTGGGGCCGGCCAGCGTGCCGGAGACGGAGACCTCCTCGCCGTTGCCGAGGGTGCCGCGCACGGTGACCACGTTGCGGTGGTCGGGCGACTCGGAGCTGGTGGTCAGCCGTACCTCGACGCCACGCTCCTGCGCGAACAGCGGGGCGTTGACGTAGGAGACCGTCTCGGCGACGACGTCCTCGAAGACGCCCTTGAGCGCCGACAGCTCCAGCACCTTCACGTCGTGCTGGGTGATCTCGCCGTACACCTCGACGTCGAGGCGGACCGCGACCTCACCGGCGAGCGCCGTGAAGATCCGGCCGAGGCGCTCGGCGAGCGGCAGGCCCGGCTTGACGTCCTCGGCGATGACACCGCCCTGGACGTTCACCGCGTCCGGCACGAGCTCGCCGGCGAGGGCGAGGCGTACGGACCGGGCGACCGCGATGCCCGCCTTCTCCTGCGCCTCGTCGGTCGACGCGCCGAGGTGCGGGGTGGCCACGACCTGGTCGAACTCGAACAGCGGGGAGTCCGTGCAGGGCTCCTTGGTGTACACGTCGAGACCGGCACCGGCGACCCGGCCCTCCTTGAGGGCGGAGTACAGCGCCTCCTCGTCGACGATGCCGCCGCGCGCGGCGTTGACGATGCGCACGCTCGGCTTGACCTTGCGCAGCGCCTCGTCGCCGATCAGACCGACCGTCTCGGGGGTCTTGGGCAGGTGGACGGTGATGAAGTCGGAGACCTCCAGCAGCTCGTCCAGCGACAGCACCTTCACGCCCATCTGGGCGGCGCGCGCGGGCTGCACGTACGGGTCGTAGGCGACGACCTTCATGCCGAACGCGGACATGCGCTGCGCCACGAGGGCACCGATGCGGCCCAGACCGACCACACCGAGGGTCTTCTCGGCCAGCTCGACGCCGGTGTACTTGCTCCGCTTCCACTCGCCGTTCTTCAGGGCGGTGTTGGCCTGCGGGATGTGGCGCGCGGTGGCCAGCAGCAGACCGCAGGCGAGCTCGGCGGCGGTCACGATGTTCGAGGTGGGGGCGTTGACGACCATCACGCCGGCCTTGGTGGCCGAGGAGACGTCCACGTTGTCCAGGCCGACGCCGGCTCGCGCGACGACCTTGAGCTTCTTGGCGGCGGCCACCGCCTCGGCGTCGACCTTGGTGGCCGAGCGGATCAGAATCGCGTCGACGTCGGCAATGGCCGGGAGCAGTTCGGCTCGGTCGGCTCCGTTGCAGTGCCGGATCTCGAAGTCCGGGCCCAGCGCCTCCACGGTCGCGGGCGACAGCTCTTCAGCGATCAGTACGACAGGTTTCGAGCTCACGTGAGTCCTCACAAGTCTGGGGCACCTCCCATGCCCGCCAGGCCATGGGGGCGCGTGCGGACGGCCGTCCCGACGGCCGCAGGCGGAGGAGGGGGCTAGCCGCGTGGAAGACGCACGACGCTGTGGGCCTGACGCGTATGTAGTGGAGCAGTGTAGTAGCGCGGCAGAGGCTGTCTTGCGCCTCTGCGTAAGGATCACCCGTCCGTGGCTGGACGGGTTGGACAACACACTGATTCCCGGTGTTACCCAGGGTCTGCCGAAGGGCCGGAGCGCGCCGCCCCGGCCCTTCGGTCACAAGGCTTACGCCTCCTCGTCGACCCAGCTCATCAGCTTGCGCAGCTGCTTGCCGGTGGTCTCCAGCAGGTGCTCGGAGTCCTGCTGCTTGTACTCGTTGTACTTCTTCAGACCGCCGTGGTACTCGTCCATCCAGTTCTTGGCGAACGTGCCGTCCTGGATCTCGGCGAGGACCTTCTTCATCTCGGCCTTGGTGGCGTCGGTGATGATGCGCGGGCCGGTGACGTAGTCGCCCCACTCGGCGGTCTCGGAGATCGACCAGCGCATCTTCTCCAGGCCGCCCTCGTACATGAGGTCGACGATCAGCTTCAGCTCGTGCAGGCACTCGAAGTACGCGATCTCCGGCTGGTAGCCGGCCTCGGTCAGCGTCTCGAAGCCCGCCTTGACCAGCGCGGCCGTACCACCGCAGAGGACGGCCTGCTCACCGAACAGGTCGGTCTCGGTCTCCTCGGTGAAGGTCGTCTTGATGACGCCGGCCCGCGTGCCGCCGATGCCCTTGGCGTACGACAGCGCCAGCGCGAAGGCGTTACCGGTGGCGTCCTGCTCGACGGCGGCGATGCACGGAACGCCGCGGCCCTCCTCGTACTGACGGCGCACCAGGTGGCCCGGGCCCTTCGGGGCGACCATGCAGACGTCCACGCCGGCCGGGGGCTTGATGAAGCCGTAGCGGATGTTCAGGCCGTGGCCGAAGAACAGGGCGTCGCCGTCCTTCAGGTTCGGGGCGATGGACTCCTCGTAGACCTGGGCCTGGAGCGGGTCCGGCACCAGGATCATGATGACGTCGGCCTCGGCCGCGGCCTCGGAGGGCGTCACCACGCGCAGCCCCTGCTCCTCGGCCTTCGCCTTGGACTTGGAGCCCTCGTGCAGGCCCACCCGCACGTCGACACCCGAGTCACGCAGCGACAGGGCGTGCGCGTGGCCCTGGCTGCCGTAGCCGATGACCGCGACCTTGCGGCCCTGGATGATGGACAGGTCGGCGTCGGCGTCGTAGAACAGCTCGGCCACTTTGGGTTCTCTCCTTGGTGTGCAGGTGTTGCTCTCACCGTATGACGATGAGGGGAAGGGTAGGTTTCGGGTCTCGGTATACGGGCGGCCCGCCGACGGCCGGCCGCCCCTACCCAGGCTTACGCAGAACGGTCCAGCGCGCGCAGCGACCGGTCCGTGATCGAGCGGGCGCCGCGGCCGATGGCGATCGTGCCGGACTGGACGAGCTCCTTGATGCCGTACGGCTCCAGCATCTTGAGCATGGCCGACAGCTTGTCGCCGCTGCCGGTGGCCTCGATGGTCACGGCCTCCGGGGAGACGTCGACGGTCTTGGCGCGGAACAGCTGGACGATCTCGACGATCTGGGAGCGCGTCTCGTTGTCGGCGCGCACCTTCACCAGAACGAGTTCGCGCTGAACGGCCGAACCCGGCTCCAGTTCGACGATCTTGAGCACGTTGACGAGCTTGTTGAGCTGCTTGGTGACCTGTTCGAGCGGCAGGTCCTCCACCTGCACCACGATGGTGATGCGGGAGATGTCGGGGTGCTCGGTGACCCCGACCGCGAGCGAGTCGATGTTGAAGCCGCGGCGGGAGAACAGGGCGGCGATCCGGGCGAGGATGCCGGGCGTGTTCTCGACCAGGACGGAGAGCGTGTGCTTGGACATTGCGGTGTGGTCTCTCTCGCTCAGTCGTCTTCGTTGTCGCCGAAGTCGGGGCGGACGTCCCGGGCGGCCATGATCTCGTCGTTGGACGTGCCGGCGGCGACCATCGGCCACACCATCGCGTCCTCGTGGACGATGAAATCCACGACGACCGGGCGGTCGTTGATGGAGTTCGCCTCCGCGATGACCTTGTCGAGGTCGTCCGGCGACTCGCAGCGGATCGCGTAGCAGCCCATCGCCTCCGACAGCTTCACGAAGTCCGGGATGCGGGTGCCGGCGCTCGGCTCCCTGCCCGTCGCGTCCGGGCCGGAGTGCAGCACGGTGTTGGAGTAGCGCTGGTTGTAGAACAGGGTCTGCCACTGGCGGACCATGCCCAGGGCGCCGTTGTTGATGATCGCGACCTTGATCGGGATGTTGTTCAGGGCGCAGGTCGTCAGTTCCTGATTGGTCATCTGGAAGCAGCCGTCGCCGTCGATCGCCCAGACGGTCCGGTCCGGCACACCCGCCTTGGCGCCCATGGCGGCGGGGACCGCGTACCCCATGGTCCCGGCGCCGCCGGAGTTCAGCCAGGTCGCGGGCTTCTCGTACTGGATGTAGTGCGCCGACCACATCTGGTGCTGGCCCACGCCCGCCGCGAAGACCGTGCCCTCGGGGGCGAGCTGGCCGATGCGCTGGATGACCTGCTGCGGCGAGAGCGAGCCGTTCTCGGGCTGCTCGTAACCCAGCGGGTAGGTCTGCCGCCAGCGGTCGAGGTCCTTCCACCAGGCGGAGTAGTCGCCCTTCTGGCCCTCGCTGTGCTCCTTCTGCACCGCCTGGACCAGGTCCGCGATCACCTCACGGGCGTCGCCCACGATCGGCACGTCCGCCTCGCGGTTCTTGCCGATCTCCGCGGGGTCGATGTCCGCGTGGACGATCTTGGCGTGCGGGGCGAAGCTGTCCAGCTTGCCGGTGACCCGGTCGTCGAAGCGGGCGCCGAGGGCGACGATCAGGTCGGCCTTCTGCAGCGCGGTGACGGCGGTGACCGAACCGTGCATGCCCGGCATCCCCACGTGCAGCGGGTGGCTGTCGGGGAACGCGCCCAGCGCCATGAGGGTGGTGGTGACGGGCGCTCCGGTGAGCTCGGCGAGGACCCTCAGCTCGGCGGTGGCGCGGGCCTTGAGCACCCCGCCGCCGACGTAGAGGACGGGCCGCTTCGCGGAGGTGATCAGCTTGGCGGCCTCGCGGATCTGCTTGGCGTGCGGCTTGGTCACCGGGCGGTAGCCCGGCAGGTCCATCACCGGCGGCCAGGAGAACGTGGTCTGCGCCTGGAGGGCGTCCTTGGCGATGTCGACCAGGACCGGTCCGGGGCGGCCGGTGGAGGCGATGTGGAACGCCTGCGCGATCACCCGCGGGATGTCCTCCGCCTTCGTGACCAGGAAGTTGTGCTTGGTGATCGGCATGGTGATGCCGACGATGTCCGCCTCCTGGAACGCGTCGGTCCCGATCGCCTTCGAGGCGACCTGGCCGGTGATCGCGACCAGCGGCACGGAGTCCATGTGGGCGTCCGCGATCGGCGTGACCAGGTTGGTCGCACCCGGGCCCGAGGTCGCCATGCACACACCGACCCGGCCGGTGGCCTGCGCGTACCCGGTGGCCGCGTGGCCGGCGCCCTGCTCGTGGCGGACCAGGACGTGGCGCACCCGGGTCGAGTCCATCAACGGGTCGTAGGCAGGGAGGATCGCACCGCCGGGAATGCCGAATACCGTGTCGGCCCCGACCTCCTCAAGAGAGCGGATGAGGGACTTCGCGCCCGTGACGTGCTCGACGGACGCGGACTGTCCTCCGGATCGGGGCCGCGGCTGCGGATGGTGGGCCCCGGTGGCCTGCTCGGTCATCGTCATTCTCTTCTCGATGCTGAGGGTTTTTGCGAAGTTCGTGCGGTGTGCGGCTGTTGCACGCCAGGCTCTGTGCAACAAAAAACCCCTCGTGCCGAAAGGCAAGCGAGGGGAGCGCGCCGGTGAGGTCGCTGGGGATTCCGGATCCTCTCCGGTCGTTCCCAGCTCAGCCGACGCGCTGTCCAAGTACGAGAATTCGGGTGCGCATGGCACTGACCCTCCCCCCGGCGCACATCCACTGTCAAGTGGGTGGGACGGGAGTCTCATTATGTGAGCGGAGAGCCGTCCCGCCCCCGAGGACGGCGGCCACCCCGCCCGGGTACGCCCCGGCACCGCCGCCGCCCACGAACGCGGGCTCGGCCGGTCCGTGGGGCACCGGATAGTGGCCGGAAGCGAGTGCCCGGCGCAGCCGGTACTCGTCGAGCGGGCCGGAGAACGCCATGCCCTGGCCATGGGTGCAGCCCATGGCGCGCAGGGCGACGACCTGCTCCGGGAGGTCCACGCCGTCGGCCACGGACTGGAGCCCCAGATCGCTCGCGATCCGCAGCAGCCCGCTGGTGATCTTGTGCAGCCGGGCCGACTCCACGACCCCCTCGACGAGCGAGCGGTCGAGCTTCAGCATGTCGACGGGGAGTCTGCGAAGCGCCGTGATGGCCGCGTAACCGCTTCCGAAGCCGTCCAGGGCGATACGGACACCCAGGCGCCGCAGGGCGCTCAGGCGGCGCTCCAGCTCGTCCAGCGGCACCCTGGGCTCGGTGTCGGCGAGCTCTATCACCAGGGACCCCGACGGCAGGCCGTGCCGGGTCAGCAGGGCCTCGACGGAACCGAGCGGCATCGAGCGGTCGAGCAGCCGACGGGCGCTGACCCGCACGACCACCGGCACGCCCAGACCGGTCCCGATCCGTTCGGCGGCCTGTTCGACGGCCTCCTCCAGGACCCAGCGGCCCAGCTCGGCGGTCTTGTCGCTGTCCTCCGCGACCCGCAGGAACTCGGCGGGCGTGAAGAGCACCCCCTGGGAGGAGCGCCAGCGGGCCTGGGCGGTGACCGACGTGATCCGGCCGTCCTCCAGACCGACCACGGGCTGGTGCAGCAGCGCGAACTCGCCGTCGTGCAGCGCGGCCCGCAGTCGCGTGGCCAGTTCGGCCTTGCGTACGACGTCCTGCTGCATCTGCGGCTTGTACAGCTCGACCCGGCCCTTGCCGGCCGCCTTGGCGCGGTACATGGCGAGGTCGGCGTTGCGCAGCAGCTCGCCCGCGCCGAGGCCGGACTCGGCGAAGGCGACGCCGATGGACGCGGCGACGCGGACCTCGTTGCCGTCGATCACGTACGGCTGCGAGAGCGTGACCCTGAGGCGGTCGGCGAGCTCCAGGATGTGACGCTCCCGGGCGGTACGGTCACGGGTTCCGTCGCCGGTGATCAGGGCCGCGAACTCGTCGCCGCCCAGCCGGGAGGCGGTGTCCCCGTGCCGGACGGCGTCCTGGAGCCTGCGGGCGGCCTGGACCAGCAGTTCGTCCCCTGCCTGGTGCCCGATGGTGTCGTTGACGGCCTTGAAGCCGTCGAGGTCGATGAAGAGCACGGCGGTGCCGCGCAGGGCGGTGCGGTCGGCGGCCCGGCGGCCCGACAGCGCCTGCTGCACCCGCCGGGTGAACAGCGCGCGGTTGGGCAGGTCGGTGAGCGGGTCGTGCTCGGCGTTGTGCTGGAGCTGTGCCTGCAGCCGCACCCGCTCGGTCACGTCCCGGCTGTTGAAGATCAGACCGCCGTGATGGCGGTTGACGGTGGACTCGACGTTCAGCCAGCCGCCGTCCCCCGACCTGAAACGGCACTCGATACGGGTGGTGGCCTCCTCCAGGGGGCTGGCGGCGAGGAAGCGGCGCACCTCGTGCACCACGCAGCCCAGGTCCTCCGGATGGATGAGACCGGCCAGCTCGGTGCCGACCAGGTCCTCCGCGGGCCGTCCGTAGACCCCGGCGGCGGCCGGGGAGACGTACCGGAGGATGCCGTTGGGTGCGGCGATCATGATGACGTCGCTGGAGCCCTGCACCAGGGAGCGGAAGTGGTTCTCCTGCTGCGCCAGTTCCTGGGTGAGGGTGATGTTGTCGAGGAGCATGATGCCCTGGCGCACCACGAGGGCGAGGACGACCGTGCCGCCGGTGAAGAGCACCACGCGGTCGACGCTGTGTCCGTCGAGGACGTTGTAGAGGATGCCGAGGGTGCAGACGGCGGCGGCGAGGTAGGGCGTGAGGGCGGCCAGGGAGCCGGCGATGGGCCGGGTGGCCGGATACCGGCTGTGATCACCGCCCTGCGGTGCTCCGGGGGGCGCTTCCTCGGGCGTCTCCCGGGAGGCGCCGGGCGGCGTGCCCCGGGTCGTGCCGCGCGGTGTCTCCTGCGGCGGCCCGGCGGGGTGACCGCCGGGACGCTGTCCGGGCAGGTGCTCGCGCACCACACGCGTGTGCCCTTCGCCGCCCGCCGGCTCCTTGGGCCGGGGCGCGGCCCAGGGGGCGTACGCGAGCAGCAGGGAACCGGCGAACCAGCCCGCGTCGAGCAGCTGGCCGGAGCGGTAGTTGTCGTGCAGCAGCGGCGAGGTGAACAGGGCGTCGCACATCACGGTCAGGGCGAGCGCGCCGATCGCGGTGTTGACCGCGGTGCGGTTGACCGCCGAGCGCCGGAAGTGCAGCGCGAGCACCATGCTGACCAGGGCGATGTCGAGCAGCGGGTAGGCCAGCGACAGCGCGGTGTGCGCCACGCTCGGCCCGTCGAACTTCGCCGCCTGGGCGAGCGCCAGGCTCCAGGACAGGGTGATCAGCGAGCCGCCGATCAGCCATGCGTCCAGGGCCAGGCAGACCCAGCCGGCCTTGGTCACCGGCCGCTTGGCCAGCACCAGCAGCCCCACGATCGCGGGCGGGGCGAAGCACAGGAAGAACAGGTCGGCATAGCTGGGGCTGGGCACGGGCCGCTCCAGGACGACCTCGTACCACCCCCAGACGCCGTTGCCCAGGGCGGCCATCGCCGAGGACAGGGCGAACAGCAGCCAGGCGGATCGGAAGCGGACGCGCCGGGTGCGCGCGTAGAGGAAGCACGAGACGGCGGCGCTGCCCGCCGCGGCGCTCAGCCCGAAGTCACCCATGATCAGCGCGACTTCGCCGGAGCCCCAGCCGAGCGCGGATCCGACGGCGTAGACCGCGCACGCCAGGGCCAGGGCGAGTTGGTGGACCAGGTTCGATCCGCCGCCGGGGGCCGACGGGCCGAACAGCGGTGCCCGCACGGCAGGCTGCGCGCGCAGCGTCCCGTCGAGGGTGGACACGGAAGGCCGGAGCGAACTCACCGGTCCCTCCCGCTCCGCGCGGCTCCCGGGTCCCGCGGGTCCCGGTGCGCTGGATGCGCTCTCCTGCGACAACTGTGCCTGCGCTGGTGATGGTTGTGGTTACCACTGTGATCGGCATGGTGACCGCGTCGTCTGCGCGCGGCCGTGCGCCAGGGCCGCCGTCGGCGGTCCCGACGCGTCGGGTCGTTCGTCCATAGGCCGTGCATCGCCCGTCGCCCCCCTCACAAGTCTGAAATATCCATCCCCGGCGCCGAACGGTGCGCGGCGCAGCCCCTGTCGGGACGATACACCAGTCCCGTCACTCAGGGACATAGTTCCTCTACGCTCCGTGACGACGCAGGACAGGCGGGCACACACCGCGCCCGCAGGACTGCGGAGGGTGCTCGCCGTGGATCACAGATCGGCCGTGCCTGTCGTACGGATCACGTGGCGCAGCGGCTGCCGGTTCACGAAGCGCCCCAACTGGTCGACCAGCAACCGCTTGGCGCGGGGCAGGAACGCGGACGTCGGACCGCCGACGTGCGGGCTGATCAGCACGCCCGGCGCGTGCCACAGCGGGTGACCGGGGGGCAGCGGCTCGGGGTCCACGACGTCCAGGGCGGCGGTGATGCGGCCGCTCTCCAGTTCCCTGAGCAGCGCCTCGGTGTCGACGACCGGCCCGCGGGCGACGTTGACCAGCAGCGCGCCGTCCTTCATCCGGGCCAGGAAGGCCTCGTCGACCAGGCCGCGGGTGCTCTCCGTGAGCGGCGTGGAGAGGACGACGACGTCCGCCTCCGGGAGCAGGGCGGGCAGTTCGGTGAGCGGATGCACCCGACCGCGCGCCGTGGTGCGCTCAGAGCGCGCGACTCGCGCCACCCGCGCCACCTCGAACGGGACGAGCCGGTCCTCGATGGCCTCGCCGATGGCTCCGTACCCGACGACGAGGACGTTCTTGTCGGCGAGCGCCGGCCGGAAACCGCCGGCCCACCGGCCCTGTTCCTGGGCCCGCACGAAGTCGGGGATGCCCCGCAGCGAGGCGAGGATCAGCGCCAGCGCGAGTTCGGCCGTGCTCGCGTCGTGCACTCCGCGCGCGTTGCACAACTGCACGCCGGGGCGCAGGTACTTGAGACCGGGTTCCACATTGTCGGTGCCGGCGGAGAGCGTCTGGACCACCTGGACGGAGCTCATCGCCGGCAGGGGGCGCAGGCCGACGTCGGCGGGTTTCATGTAGGGCACGACGTAGAAGGCGCAGTCGGCCGGGTCCGCGGGGAAGTCCGCCTCGCCGTTCCAGAACAGGTATGCGGGCCCTTGCGGAAGGCCCTCGATCTCGTCCGGCGGAATGGGAAGCCATACGTCAGCACTCATGGTCAGGAGGCTATGTCAGGCCAACCGGAGGCAGAGGTTAGGTTGGGGGCCGGGCGAGGGAGGTTCACGAGCAGGTGGAGCGCAGGACGATCGGTGCGGGGGCACTCGCGACGGGGGCCGTCGGACTCGGGTGCATGCCGATGAGCTGGGCCTACAGCGGGTCGCAACAACGCGGCGACGAGTCGCTGAGAGCGGTGCACCGGGCCCTGGACCTGGGCTCGACGCTCCTCGACACGGCTGACATGTACGGCCCGTTCACCAACGAGCTTTTGGTGGGGCGGGTGTTGAAGGAGCGGCGCGGGGACGCGTTCGTGTCCACCAAGGTCGGCCTGCTGGTCGGCGAGCAGCACATCGTGGCCAACGGGCGCCCCGGATACGTGAGAAGAGCCTGCGACGCCTCGCTGCGCCGGCTCCAGACGGACGTGATCGACCTCTACCAGCTGCACCGGGCCGACCCCGAGGTTCCCGTCGAGGAGACCTGGGGCGCGATGGCGGAGCTCGTACGGGCCGGGAAGGTGCGGGCACTCGGACTGTGCGCGGTGGGCGCGCGCGGCGGACGCCGCACCGGGGGGCAGCTGCACGACGCGACGATCCGTCAGTTGCAGCGAATACAACAGGTGTTCCCGGTGAGCGCGGTGGAGGCCGAGCTGTCCGTGTGGTCGCCGGAGGCGCTGGACGCGCTGGTGCCGTGGTGCGCGGCGCGCGGGGTCGGCTTCCTGGCGGCGATGCCGCTCGGCAACGGCTTCCTGACCGGCACGCTGACCCCCGGCGAGGGCTTCGAGCCGGACGACATGCGCGCCCGCCACCCCCGCTTCACCGCCGAGATGATGGCCGCGAACCAGCCGATCGTCGCCGGTCTGCGCCGGGTGGCCCGGCGGCACGGTGAGCACGTCACGGCGGCCCAGGTGGCCCTGGCCTGGGTACTGGCCCAGGGGCGGCACGTGCTGCCCGTGCCGGGTGCGAAGCGGGAGCGGTGGGTGACGGAGAACGCGGCGGCGGCCGCGCTGCGGCTGACCGCCGACGATCTGGCGGAAGTGGCCGCGCTGCCGGGGGCGATGGGGTCCTGGGACTGAGCCGGGAAGCCCTCGGGGCCCGCACGGACCCGATCGCACAAACGTTTCCCCAAGCCCGTTCGGGCATCGGGGTCCCCGTCCGGGAACCCTTCGGGCGGGAGCGGCGTAGACAAGGAGAACCCTCCGCGTCGAAGGGACCATGATCGTGCAACGTCGAGCTGTGACGTCCGTGCTGGCCGCGGGCACCCTCCTGTTGACGGCAGGCTGCTCCTCCGACGCCGGAGGATCCGGCCGGGACCCCTCGGGCACCACGTCGGCCCGTACGGGCGCGACGGCGTCCGCCACCGGCCCGGCGGCCGAGTCGGCCCCGCCCTCGAAGGGCTCGGTGAAGGTGCTGCGCACGGTCGCCGAGGGACTCAAGACCCCCTGGGGGCTGGCCCCGGTCCCCGGCGGCGGCCTGCTCGTCTCCTCCCGGGACGAGGGGACGATCACCCTCGTCGACGAGAAGACCGGCAGGAAGACGGAGCTGGGCGAGGTGCCGGGGGTGTCCCCGGCCGGTGAGGGCGGCCTGCTGGGCATCGCGCTCTCCCCGGACTTCGCCTCGGACCACATGGTCTACGCGTACTTCACCTCCGCCTCCGACAACCGCATCGTCCGGATGCTCTACGACCCCGCGAAACCGGCGGGCGAGCAGCTGGGCGCGCCCGACACGGTCTTCAAGGGCATCCCCAAGGGGATGATCCACAACGGCGGCCGGATCGCCTTCGGCCCCGACCGGATGCTCTACGCCGGTACGGGCGAGACCGGCGACCGGGGCCTGTCGCAGGACCGGAAGTCCCTGGGCGGCAAGATCCTGCGGCTGACCCCGGAGGGGGAGCCCGCCCCGGGCAACCCGTTCCCGGACTCCCCCGTGTACTCGTACGGGCACCGCAACGTCCAGGGGCTGGCCTGGGACGCGAAACAGCGGCTGTTCGCCTCGGAGTTCGGCCAGGACACCTGGGACGAGCTCAACGCGATCGAGCCGGGCGGCGACTACGGCTGGCCGGACGCCGAGGGCAGGTCGTCCGATCCGAAGTACCGCAACCCGGTGGCCCAGTGGCACACGGACGACGCCTCCCCCAGCGGTGCCGCCTACGCGCAGGGCTCCGTCTGGATGGCGGGGCTGAAGGGCCGGCGCCTGTGGCGCGTCCCGCTGCGGGGCACCGAGGCCTCGGCGGCTCCGCAGGCCTTCCTCACCGGCACGTACGGGCGGCTGCGCACGGTGGTGCCGGCGGGCGGCGACAAGCTGTGGCTGGTCACCAGCAACACGGACGGCCGGGGGGACCCGAAGCCGGGGGACGACCGGATCCTGGAGCTGGAGGTGAGCTGAACCGCCCGCCCCGGCCGGTCCGCTCCCGGGTCGCTCATCCGCCGCCGGGGCCGGGCGCGTCCGGCCCCGGGTCCGCGTCCGGAGCGTCCGGTTCCGGGTCCGACGCGTCCGGGTCCGGCGGGGGCAGGCGTACGACGACCTTCCCCGACGTGAGGTCTATCGGCCCGCGTCCGGGATCGCTGTCCCCGGTGTCCTCACGGGTCAGCTCCAGCCGGTTCTGTTCGTCACGGGTGTGCTTGCGGCCCGGGGCGAAGAGTTCCGCGAAGGCATCGAACACAGGTCCTCCTCCTGGCGGTTTCCTCCACCCTACGGCTCAGGTCCGCGGGCCGGAGGGCAGCGGACCCGAGGGCGGCGGGCCGGCCGGGAACAGCCCGGCCCGGTGCGCCAGCGCCGCCGCCTCTCCCCGGCCCGAGACCCCGAGCTTGCCCAGGATGTTGGAGACATGGACGCTGGCCGTCTTCGGGGAGATGAAGAGCTCCTCGGCTATCTGCCGATTGGTGCGCCCGGCGGAGACCAGACGCAGCACGTCACGCTCCCGGCAGGTCAGGCCGAGGGCTTCGGCCGGGTCGGCCGGGTCGGCCGGCCGCTCCGGGGCGCGGCCCGGGAACAGACGTGCGCCCCGGGCGAGCCGGGTGACGGCGTCGGCCAGCGGGCGGGCGCCGAGCTCCTCGGCGACTGCGTGGGCGAGACGGAGCAGCTCGGCGGCGCGGGCCCGTGCGTCGCCGTCGCCGGCCGGGGTGCCGCCCGGGCGCTCGGCACCGGTGACGAGCAGCGCCTCGGCGAGCCGGTACCGGATGCGGGCCAGGTCGTAGGGCCGCTCGAGCTCCTCGAAGGCGGTGACCGCCTCCGACCAGGTCTCGGCGGTGGCCCGCCCCTCGGCCAGGTGCACCTCGGCACGGACCCACCGCTCGTGGGCGAGCCACACGGGTGCGGCCGTGGTGAGGGCCTTCGCGGACTCCAGGATGCGCTCCAGGGTCCGTCGGCGGCCCGGCTGCGCGACGGGCAGGGCGCGGGCGTCCGCCTCGGCGGCGGCGGCCGTCAGGAGCAGGGGCCAGGCGTAGCGCTGGGTACCGGGCGGGAAGCCGGCGTCGAGGACGGGGTCGAGCGCGGCGCGCGCGTCGAGGATGCGGCCCTCGGCGGCGGCGAGGCCGACGGTGACCCAGGCCAGCGGGATCGACTGCTGCGGCAGGACGTCATGGGAACCGAAGTACGCCGCCGCCAGAGCCAGTTGACGGCCCGCCTCGGGCAGGTCTCCCCGCGACAGGGCGATCTGGGCCAGGCAGAGCGGGGCGTCCCCCAGCGGTCCCGCGTTGCGGCCGAGCCGCAGGGCCTGGCGCGCCGCGTCGGAGGCTGCATCCCAGCGGCCCAGCGAATGGAGCGATTCGGCCAGGTTGCACCACACCCAGCTCTCGGCGTCCACGAGGCCGAACTTCCGCGTGTAGACGGCCCCTTCCTCAAGAAGCGGGACGGCTTCCCGGGACCGGCCGACGGCCTCCAGCTCCGCGGGCAGGTTCACATGGGCGCGCCCGGCGACGTAGGCGATGCCGAGCCGGAGCGCCCGCTCCCTGACGTCGCGCATCTGGGCGAGTCCGGCCTCGATGTCCCCGGCGTCGACCATGAGGGCGCCGAGGGTGAGACGGTCGTTCAGCTCGATCTCGTCGGCGCCGACCATCCGGGCGTACTCCACGGCCCGTTCGGCGGCCGAGAGGGCCTCGGGGCCGGGCGTGTGCGCCATCAGCCAGGACGCCACGGCACCCAGCACCTCGGCGTGCACCCGCGACGGGGGCAGGCCGCGTACGAGCTCCTGGGCGGCGGCCAGTTCCGCCCAGCCGTCCCCGCGGGCCTGGGCCTGCATCAGCCGGGAGCGCTGGACCCAGAACCAGGCGGCGCGCAGAGGGTCCCGCTCCTCGTCCAGCAGGCGCAGCGCCCGCTTGGTGATCTTCAGGGCGCGTTCGCGCTCGCCGCAGATCCGGCCCGCGACGGCCGCCTCGGCCAGCAGGTCGAGGAAGCACAGGGCGGCGGGACCGCGGCCGTCATCGTCCCCACGGCTGTCGACGTCATCGGTGCCGTCGCGGCCGTCGGCCGGGTAGGCCTGTACGCAGTCGAGCGGGCGGAGCCGGGACCGTACGGCCTCGGGGGCGGCGTCCCACAGCTCCATGGCGCGCTCCAGCAGCCGCAGCTGCTCGCTGTAGGCATGCCGGCAGCGGGCCGTGGCGGAGGCTTCGAGGACGGCGGGCAGGGCCTTGGCCGGGTCGTGGGCGTGATACCAGTAGCTCGCCAGGCGCATGACATGTTCGTCGGCCGGGACGAGCGTGGGATCGGCTTCCAGGGCCTCGGCGTAGCGGCGGTTGAGGCGGGAGCGCTCACCGGGCAGCAGGTCGTCGCCGACCGCCTCGCGGACCAGGGAGTGCCGGAAGCGGTAACCGTCACCGGACGGGGCCACGAGCAGGATGTGGGCGTTCACGGCGGCACGCAGCGCCTCGATGAGGTCGTCCTCGCCGAGCCCGGCGACGACGGCGAGCAGCCGGTACTCGACGGTGGAACCGCCCTCGGCGACGATCCGCGCGACGTTCTGGGCGCACTCGGGCAGGCTCTCGACCCGCACCAGGAGCAGGTCGCGCAGCGAGTCGGTGAGCCCCGTGGAACAGCCCGCGTCGGCGGCCACGGCGAGTTCCTCGACGAAGAAGGCGTTGCCGTCGGAGCGTTCGAAGATGTGGTCGACCTGGGCGGGGGCCGGTTCGGTGGCGAGGATGCCGGCGATCTGGCGGCTCACCTCCGCCCGGTCGAAGCGGGCGAGTTCGATCCGGCGGACCGTGCGCTGCCGGTCCAGCTCGGCGAGCAGGGGCCGCAGCGGATGCCGGCGGTGGATGTCGTCGGCACGGTAGGTGGCGAGGACGACGAGCCGGCCGGTACGCAGGGTGCGGAAGAGGTAGGCGAGAAGGTGGCGGGTCGAGGCGTCGGCCCAGTGCAGGTCCTCCAGGGCCAGCACCACGGTGCGGTCGGCCGCCAGCCGCTCCAGCAGCCGGGCGGTGAGTTCGAAGAGGCGGGCCATGCCCTCCTCGTCGTAGCGGCCGAGGACACCCTCGCCCAGCTCCGGCAGGAGCCCGGCCAGCTCCTCCTGCCGTCCGGCGGCCGCGGCGGCCAGCGCGTCGGGCAGTTCCCGGCGCAGCGCGCGCAGGGCGGCGGAGAACGGCGCGAAGGGCAGTCCGTCGGCGCCGATCTCGACACAGCCGCCGACGGCGACGACGGCGCCCCGGCCGCGGGCGACGGACGCGAACTCCTCGACGAGCCGGGTCTTGCCCACCCCGGCCTCACCGCCGATCAACAGCGCCTGCGGCTCGCCCTCGACCGCACGGGCCAGCGCGTCGTCCAGGGTGCCGAGCTCCGCGGCACGGCCGACGAACACGGGACTGACGGAACTGTTCTGCACGGGCCCGAGCATCGCACAGAGCTCGGTCCGGGCCGGGCCGGACGACGGGAGGAACGGGGCCGGGGCGAACGACCGGGAGGACGGGGCCGGGACGGACAGCAGGAAGGACAGCGCCGGGGCGGACGGCAGGAAGCACGGGGCCGGGGCGGTCCCGCCCACGGCCCCGCCGCCCGCTCCCGCCTCGGCCCGCTCGGCCGTGCGCTCCGTCCGGGCCCCGGCCCCGCCCCCGGCCGGCTCCCGGGGGCGTCCGGCCGCCGGGGCCCCGACCGCGTTCACGCGGCGCGGTTCGGCCGCAGCCGCCGGAGCCGGTAACTATGCGACTCGCCGCTCCGGAGCCGTTGCGCGGCCTCCCGGCGGGCGGCGCGGCGGCCACGGACGGCCGCGCGGGCCAGCCGCTCCTCGTCGGCGCGACGGATCAGCTCGGCGGAACGGATCTGCTGGATCTCGTACTCGTACATGGTGTGTCCCCTGTGCGGTGAGTGTCGGTGTCGTGCCATCGCTCGCTGCGATGACTCCACCTTCGTCCGCCAGGGGGGTCCGCCACATCGGGAGAGTTCCGCATCTTCCGGGGGCGGCGGGGCCTTAGACGCGCGTAAGGGGCCCCGCGGCGCGCGTAAGGCACTTACGTACGCCGCGGGGCCCCTCTGGGGGGCTGCGGGGTGGTGGCCCTGGGGGTCAGCTCGCGGAGGGCAGTCCGAGCAGGATGTCCGTGTACTTGAGGACGGCCAGCAGAAGGCCGACCACGCCCAGCGCGATACCGGCCCAGGCGACCGACTTGATCCACGGCGCCTGCGGCCTGCCGGGGGCGCCGAACGCGGGCCGGACGAGCACCACGACACCGACGATCAGGGCGGCCAGGGCGAACACGCCGCCCCACAGGGCGGTGGTCTGCCAGGCGTCGCCGTAGATCTCCTTGACCTGTGTGGCGACGCTCGCGGACGACGAGGTCTTGAGCTGGCCGATGAGCGTCTCGCGCGCGGCGGCCACCGTGGAGATCCAGCTGCCGGTGAGCGAGACCAGGCCGAGGGCCGCGGAGACCACGGCGGCCGCGCCCTGGCCGACCCCGGAGGCCCCGTCCTCCCGCGGCACCTCGACACCCTCGACACCCTCGGCGTCCTCGTCGTCCTCGGCGTCGGAGTCCTCCGCGCCGTCCGCGTCCTGCGCGTCCTCGGCCTCGGCCTCGACGCCGGTCACCCCGGCCGCGGTGACGTCGGTCGCGGTGACGTCCTGCTTCTCCTCGTCGTTCGTCGCCTCGGCGCCCGTCTCGGCACCGGTCTCGTCAAGTGTCTTCGTTCCCATGGCCCGCACCGTACGGACGGAGTCTGAGAGCTCTCTTAACGATCGTTGTGAGCGGTACGCGCGCTGCCGCTACTTCACCGCTACGTCCGTCTCCGCCATGACGCTGCTCTCCGGTACGCCCGCGAGGGCCGCGAGCCTCTCGTGCGCGGCACGGCACTCGGGGGCTTCGATGCTGATGCGCGGCAGTCTGCGGTCGAGCCAGCCGGGCAGCCACCAGTTGGCGCCGCCGAGCATGTGCATCAGGGCCGGCACGAGCAGGGTGCGCAGGACGAAGGCGTCGATGGCGACGGCGGCGGCGAGGGCGATGCCGAACATGGCGATCACCCGGTCGCCGCTGAGCACGAAGGCGAGGAAGACCGAGATCATGATGACCGCGGCGGAGTTGATCACCCGGCTGGTCTCGGCGAGGCCGACCCGGACGGCGCGGCGGTTGTCGCCGGTCTCCAGCCACTCCTCGTACATCCGGCTGACCAGGAAGACCTGGTAGTCCATCGAGAGGCCGAAGAGCACCGACACCATGATCACGGGCAGGAAGGGCTCGATCGGGCCGGCGCGGCCCAGGCCGAGCAGTTCGCTGCCCCAGCCCCACTGGAAGACCGCGACGACGACACCGAAGGCGGCGGCGACGGCGGCCACGTTCATCGCGGCGGCCTTGAGCGGGATGCCGATCGAGCGGAAGGCGAGCAGCAGCAGGACGCAGCCGAGCCCGATGACGACCCCGACGAACAGCGGCAGCTTGCCGACGATCACACCGGCGAAGTCGTCGTACGCCGCGCTCACCCCGCCGACGCTCACGTCCAGGGTGGTGCCCTTCTCGGCGCGCGGCAGCACCTCGGTGCGCAGCCGGTCGACGAGGTCGCTGGTGCTGCGGGACTGCGGCGCGGATTCGGGGACGACGGTGAGGTAGGCGGTGCGGCCCTGGGCGTCGTAGGCGACCGGCGTCACGGCCGCCACGCCCTCGGTGCTGCGCAGCGTGGCGTCGAGGTTGTCGAGGGCGACCTTGTCCTCGGCCCCGCCGACACCGGTGACGAGGGTGAGGGGACCGTTGACCCCGGGGCCGAAGCCCTCGGCGAGCAGGTCGTAGGCCTGGCGGGTGGTGGCGGTCTTCGGGTTGTTGCCCTGGTCGGAGGTGCCCAGATGCAGGGAGAAGGTGGGCAGCGCGAGGACGCCCACGACGACGACGGCGAGAGTGCCGAGCAGCTTGGGGTGGCGCTCGACGAACGCCGACCAGCGGGCGGCGAACCCGGTCGGCAGCTCCGGCTGGGGTCCGAGTTCCAGGAGCCGGCGGCGCTCGCGGCGGCTGAGGGAGCGCGGGCCGATGAAGGACAGCAGGGCGGGCAGCAGGGTCACGGAGGCCGCGACCGTCAGCATCACGGTGAGGGCGGCGGCTATCGCCACACCGTTGAGGAAGCTCAGCCGCAGGATCAGCATCCCCAGCAGGGCGATACAGACGGTGGCTCCGGCGAAGACGACGGCGCGTCCGGTGGTGGCGACGGCGTTGGCGACGGACTCGTCGACCGCCAGGCCGCGTTTCAGGCCGCGCCGGTGCCGGGTGACGATGAACAGGGCGTAGTCGATGCCGACGCCCAGCCCGACCAGCATGCCGAGCATGGGGGCGAAGTCGGCGACGGTCATGGCGTGCCCGAGCAGCTCGATCCCGGCGTAGGCGGTGCCCACACCGACCAGCGCGGTGGCGATGGGCAGCAGCGAGGCGGCCAGTGAACCGAAGGCCAGGAACAGCACGACACCGGCGACGACCACGCCGACGATCTCGGAGACGTGTCCGCCCGACGACTCGGTGAGTGCGATCGCGCTGCCGCCCAGCTCCACCTGGAGACCGTCGCTCCGGGCCGACTCGGCGGCGTCGACCACGGGCCGCACATCGGACTTGGTGATCTGTTCGACGGGGCGGTCGAAGGTGACGGTGGCGTACGCGGTCCGCCCGTCGGCGCTGATCCTGCTCGCGCCCTGGTCGCCGTAGGGGCCGTCCACGGAGGCCACCCCGGGCAGGTCCGCGATCTTGTCCAGGGTGCCGGTCATCGTCTGTTCGACGTCGGCGGCGCGGACGGTGCCGGAGGTGGTGTGCCAGACGACCGTGTCGCTGTCTCCGCCCAGGCCGGGGAAGCCGCTCTGGAGCAGCTGCACGGCGCGGCCCGACTCGGTGCCGGGGACCTCGTAGTCGTTGGAGTAGGCGGACCCGACGGCGGACGCCGCCGCGGTCATCCCGCCGAGGGCGAGGAGCCACAGTACGACGACGAGGATGCGGTGTCGGACACACCAGCGTGCAAGAGCTGCCACAGTCGTGCTCCCGGAATGGGGGTCGATGGATCTTTGACCGGGAACAGCTGCGAAGAACTGAAGAGCCAGCAAAGAACGCATGGGCGATGCGGTGCCACTCTTACAGGCTTAAGCGATCGTTTGTCGGATTCGTCGGCTTCTGGGAGACAAGTCACAGTGCGCCGCCGGAATCTCCACCGCTCCTTCGGCCACTTCAGTCGACCTGGTCGCCGACGGCCATCACCATCACTCCGGCGATCAGCAGCCACAGCGCGCGCCGGGTGTGTCCGCGGTGCCCGAGGACCGCGGCGGCCGCGCAGACGGCGGCACCGAGGGCGTAGGCCGCGGGAGCGATGGCCGGTGCGGGGCCGACACAGCGCAGCAGGGCCGCGGCGACGCCCATCAGGGTCAGCAGGACGCCGGTGACGGACGCCGTCCACCGGGCCCGCCGCGCGTCCTCGGCGTGGTCCTCCGGGTCGTCGGGATCGTCGGCGTGGTCCTCCGGGTCGTCGGGATCGTCGGCGTCGTCCAGGCCCTCCGGACCGTCCGGGCCGACCCGGCCGACCGGGCCGATCGAGTCCCCGGGGCTCTCCGGCTCCCCCTGACCGTCCGCCGGTCCTTCCGCCTCCGCCGGGCCTTCCGCCTCCGCCGGGCCTTCCGCGTCCGCCGACTCCGCCGCTTCCGCCGAGTCCGCCGTGTCCTCGGGGTCGTCCGGACCCTCCGGGGCCTTCGGGCCGTCGGGAAGGTCGCTCTCGTCCCGCACCCCGGCCTCGGCTATGTCGGCGTCCCTCTCGGTGTCCGTCGTGGAATCAGTAGGTCCGCTCATGGCGGGCGAGCGTAGTCGCTCCGGCCGGGAACTCCGGCCACGGGGCGGACCGGCACCGGCCCGCACCCCGGCCGCCCGGCGCCCCCGGCACATCGCCGCCGCCCCGGACAGGTGCATTTTTTGACGGTTCGACCGAGCTCCTGCACCACCCGTCCGCTTCCCGAGGGTCCGAGCGGCCCGGTCGCCCATGTCCGAGATCACATCCCGGGCCGGCCCGCGGGCCGGCCGATCACGCACCTGGGGGGATGCATCGGTGTCGATGCATCCCCCCAGGGTTCACGGATTCGGGACTCAGCCCTCGCTGACGCCGAGCTTCTCCAGGATCAGCTCCTTGACGCGGGCCGCGTCGGCCTGACCGCGCGTGGCCTTCATGACCGCGCCGACCAGGGCGCCGGCCGCGGCCACCTTGCCGCCACGGATCTTGTCCGCGACGCCGGGGTTGCCCGCGATGGCCTCCTCGACGGCGGTCGTGAGCGCGCCCTCGTCGGAGACGACCTTCAGACCGCGCTTGTCGACGACCTCGTCCGGGGTGCCCTCGCCCGCGAGGACGCCCTCGATGACCTGGCGCGCCAGCTTGTCGTTCAGGTCGCCCTTGGAGACCAGCTCGGTGACCCGGGCGACCTGCTCCGGCGTGATGGCCAGCTCGTCCAGCGCCGTGCCGGACTCGTTGGCGCTGCGCGCCAGCTCGCCCATCCACCACTTGCGGGCGGAGGCGGCGTCGGCCCCGGCGTCGATCGTCGCGACGATCAGGTCCAGGGCGCCGGCGTTGAGGATCGACTGCATGTCGGTCGCCGAGATCGCCCACTCCTCGAGGAGCCGGTTGCGGCGCACCAGCGGCAGCTCGGGCAGTCCGGCGCGGATCTCCTCGACCCACTCGCGGGACGGCGCCACCGGCACCAGGTCCGGCTCCGGGAAGTACCGGTAGTCCTCGGCCTCCTCCTTCACGCGGCCCGAGGTCGTCGACCCGGTGTCCTCGTGGAAGTGCCGGGTCTCCTGGATGATCGTGCCGCCGCCGTTCAGCACGGCCGCGTGCCGCTGGATCTCGAAGCGGGCCGCGCGCTCGACGGAGCGCAGCGAGTTGACGTTCTTGGTCTCGCTGCGGGTGCCGAACTTCTCGCGGCCGTGCGGGCGCAGCGACAGGTTCACGTCGCAGCGCATCTGGCCCATCTCCATGCGGGCCTCGGAGACGCCGAGGGCCTTGATGACCTCGCGCAGCTCACGGACGTACGCCCGCGCGACCTCGGGGGCCCGCTCGCCCGCACCCTCGATCGGCTTGGTGACGATCTCGATGAGCGGGATGCCCGCGCGGTTGTAGTCGAGCAGGGAGTGCGAGGCGCCGTGGATACGGCCGGTGGCGCCACCCACGTGGGTGGACTTGCCGGTGTCCTCCTCCATGTGGGCGCGCTCGATCTGGACACGGAAGGTCTCGCCGTCCTCCAGCTGCACGTCGAGGTAGCCGTTGAAGGCGATCGGCTCGTCGTACTGGGAGGTCTGGAAGTTCTTCGGCATGTCCGGATAGAAGTAGTTCTTCCGGGCGAAGCGGCACCACTCGGCGATCTCGCAGTTGAGCGCGAGACCGATCTTGATGGCCGACTCGATACCGATCGCGTTGACGACCGGGAGCGCGCCGGGCATGCCGAGGCAGGTCGGGCAGGTCTGCGAGTTGGGCTCGGCGCCCAGCTCGGTCGAGCACCCGCAGAACATCTTGGTCTTGGTGCCGAGTTCCACATGGACCTCGAGGCCCATGACGGGGTCGTACGACGCCAGCGCGTCCTCGTACGACACCAGGTCGGTCGTGGTGGTCACGGTGAAACTTCCCTCTCAGCCCAGCAGGACGTCGTCGTCGCCCAGCCGCTTCAGCTCGCGGTAAAGGATGGCGAGGCCGGTGACGATCGCGACGGCGGACACCGTGGCGTCGATCAGGCGCAGTGTGTCGTGCTCGGCGCGGGCCTTCTTGATCTGCTTGGCGACACCCATCGCGCCGAAGGCGGTGGTGGCCATGGACAGGTACGTGCCGGACTTCGACTTCTTGAAGCCCTTGGCCTTGGACAGTGCCTTGCTCACAGCGACGGAGCCTCCTCGATCAGCGGATGCCCCCACCTTTCCACGAAGGCGGCCTCGACGGCGGCGCCGACCTTGTACAGCCGGTCGTCCTTCAGCGCCGGGGCGATGATCTGGAGCCCGACCGGGAGGTTGTCCTCCGGGGCGAGGCCGCACGGCAGCGACATGGCCGCGTTGCCCGCCAGGTTGGTCGGGATCGTGCACAGGTCCGCGAGGTACATCGCCATCGGGTCGTCGGCGCGCTCGCCGATCGCGAAGGCGGTGGTCGGCGTGGTCGGCGAGACGATCACGTCGACCTGCTCGAACGCCTTCTCGAAGTCCCGCGTGATGAGCGTGCGGACCTTCTGCGCGGAGCCGTAGTACGCGTCGTAGTAGCCGGAGCTCAGGGCGTACGTGCCGAGCATGATGCGGCGCTTGACCTCGGGGCCGAAGCCCGCCTCACGGGTGAGGGAGGTGACGTCCTCGGCCGAGCGGGTGCCGTCGTCGCCGGTGCGCAGACCGTAGCGCAGGCCGTCGAAGCGGGCCAGGTTGGACGAGCACTCCGAGGGCGCGATCAGGTAGTACGCCGACAGGGCCAGGTCGAAGGACGGGCAGTCCAGCTCGACGATCTCGGCGCCCAGCTCCTTGAGCAGCTCGACGGACTCGTCGAAGCGCTGGATGACACCGGCCTGGTAGCCCTCGCCGCGGAACTGCTTGACGACGCCGACCCGCATGCCGGCCACGCTGCCGTTGCGGGCGGCCTCGACGACCGGCGGGACCGGGGCGTCGATGGAGGTGGAGTCGAGCGGGTCGTGCCCGGCGATCACCTCGTGCAGCAGCGCCGCGTCCAGGACCGTACGGGCACAGGGGCCGCCCTGGTCGAGGGAGGACGAGAAGGCGACCATGCCGTAGCGGGAGACCGCGCCGTAGGTCGGCTTCACGCCGACCGTGCCGGTGACGGCGGCCGGCTGGCGGATGGAGCCGCCGGTGTCGGTGCCGATGGCCAGCGGGGCCTGGAAGGAGGCCAGGGCGGCGCTGGAGCCGCCGCCGGAGCCACCAGGGATCTTGGTCAGGTCCCAGGGGTTGCCGGTCGGGCCGTAGGCGCTGTTCTCGGTCGAGGACCCCATGGCGAACTCGTCCATGTTGGTCTTGCCGAGGATGACCACGTCGGCGGCCTTCAGCCGCTTGGTGAGGGTCGCGTCGTACGGCGGGATCCAGCCCTCGAGGATCTTCGAGCCGACGGTCGTCGGGATGCCCTCGGTGGTGAAGATGTCCTTCAGCGCGAGCGGGACGCCGGCCAGCGGGCCGAGCTTCTCGCCGCGCTCGCGCTTGGCGTCGACGGCGCGGGCCTGCGCGAGGGCGCCCTCGCGGTCGACGTACAGGAAGGCGTGCACCTTCTCGTCGACGGCTTCGATCCGGGCGAGGTGGGCCTCGGTGACCTCGACGGCCGTGAGCTCGCCGGAGGCGATCTTCTCAGCGGTCTCGGCGGCGGTGAGCTTGATGATGTCCGTCATGATGGTCTTAGTCCTCCCCCAGGATCTGCGGCACCTTGAAACGCTGCTGCTCCTGGGCCGGGGCGCCGGAGAGCGCCTGCTCGGGGGTGAGCGACGGACGGACCTCGTCCGCCCGCATGACGTTCGTCAGCGGGAGCGGGTGCGAGGTCGGCGGTACGTCTTGGTCGGCGACCTCGCTGACGCGGGCCACCGCGCCGATGATGTCGTCCAGCTGTCCGGCGAAGTGGTCGAGCTCTTCGCCCTTCAGCTCCAGACGCGCCAGCCGAGCGAGGTGGGCGACCTCCTCGCGCGTGATGCCAGGCATGCAGCGTTCCTCTGGGGTGAGTGAGTGGTTTGGCCCCAATCCTAGGGGGCCGGGCGCGGTGCCCGCGCAACGGTTTACCCCGGACCGGCCCCCGGACCCTCGTCAGCGGCGGCCGTCCCAGGCCTCGCTGCGCAGGAAGTGGTTGTCGTAGAGCTCCTGCACCTCCAGCAGACTCTCCGGGCTCACCTCACCCAGGCGGATGCGCTGGAGGTGGCGGAAGTAGCCGAAGCGCTCGACGCCCGGGGTGATCACGACGAGGATGTCGGCCGCGCTGCCGGGGGCGGCGGCGAAGGCATGGGGCCTGCCCGGCGGGACGATCACCAGGTCGCCGCGTTCGGCGGTGACGACATCGTCGCCGGAGAGCAGTTCGGCGACGCCGTCCAGCATGAAGAACATCTCGGCGGAGTTGCGGTGCAGGTGCGGGCGGGCGCCGTCGGCACCCTGCGCGAGGGTGACCCGCACGGTGGACAGCGCCCCGCCGGAGGCGCCGCTGTCGGCCAGCAGCCGGACCGCGACGGGATCGTCGCCGATCCTCTCGGCCTCCGCCTCACGGACGATCACGGACGAATCGAACTTCGGCACGAACATCGACATGGTCAAACCCCCTGTTGATCACCACGGAACAGAACGGGACGCAACTGGTCGTAACGGGCGAGTTCAGACCGCGAAGAGCAGTCCGGCGCTGATCAGCACCACCACCGCGGTGGCGAAGTGGATCCCGAAAGCGGTTGCCTTCGAGCCGCCGTGGCGCAGCACTATCAGCGTGTCGGCGAGCGGCACGAGCGCCACCACGAGCATGAACCACGCCTCGGCGCGGGCACCGGCGAAGGCGAGAAGAGCCAGTCCCATCAGACCGAAGACGCTGTCCTTCGATCCCTTGACCGTGAGGTAGGCGCCGGTGTCCCCGGCGGGATCCGCGGGGACGCCGTAGCCGGTGGCGGCGGGGCCCGGCTGAAACAGGAACCGGGCCCCGATGAACAGGACGAACAGGTCGAGCACAACAGCCAGGGTGTACGCGGTGACGGTCACGCCGGATCTCCTTGCTAGCAGCGCTAGGGACAAGAGCGAAGCTAGCAGAGCGACGACAGAATGGCTAGCGATGCTAGAATCACGGTCATGTCGATCCAGACGCGCCGGGAGCGCGAACGAGCGGAACGCGAGCGGCTGATCGTCACGGTCGCGCGGGAACTGGCCGAGGCCGAGGGCTGGGACGCGGTCACCACACGGCGGCTGGCCGCCGAGATCGAGTACAGCCAGCCGGTCCTCTACAGCCACTTCAAGGACAAGGGCGCCATCATGGCGGCGGTCGCGGTGCAGGGGTGCGCGGAGCTGGCCGCCGAGCTGCGCACGGCCCGTACGGCGGCCGGCGACGACGCCGGGCGCGCGCTGGCGGCGGTGGGCGAGGCGTACACCTCCTTCGCACAGCGGCGGCCCGCGCTGTACGACGCGATGTTCACGCACCTGGTGGACCTGCCCTTCGCCACGCCCCAGGCTCCGCCGGAGCTCCAGGAGGCGTTCGGGGAGCTGTACAGCGCCGTGCTGCCGATCGCGGCCGACAGCGACGACCCGGGCCTGCTCACGGAGACGTTCTGGGCGGGGCTGCACGGGCTGGTGACCCTCATGCGCAGCGGGCGGCTCCCCGCGGGCGCCCACGACCGCCGGCTGGCCCTGCTGATCGGCCACTTCACGGCGGGCACGTCCTGAACCGGACGGGGCGAACGAACCCCGGGTACGGCGGACCCTGCGTGTGACGTGCCCCGCGTACGGCGGGGGCGGCGGGCCGCGGTCGGCGGGTCGCGGGTCGGCGGGAGCAGGGGCGGCGGACCGACCGTCAGTCGTCGGACGCCGCCGCGGGCAGGGCCGCTGCCGGACGCTGCCAGCCGCGCGACCCGCGTGCCCGCAGCCAGGCCGTGGTCTCCTCCGGGGGCATCGCGGCGGCGACCAGCCAGCCCTGCACGGCGTCGCAGCCGAGGTCGCGCAGCCGTTCCCAGGTCTCGTCGTCCTCGACACCCTCGGCGACGACCAGCAGGCCCAGGGAATGGGCCAGGTCGACCGTGCAGCGGACGATCTCCGCGTCCTCCGGGTCCACGGCCAGCCGGGCCACGAACGAGCGGTCGATCTTCAGCTCGCTGACCGGCAGCCGGCGCAGATGCACCAGCGAGGAGTAGCCGGTGCCGAAGTCGTCCAGCGACATCTTCACGCCGTGACCGGTCAGCGCGGCGAGGGTGTCGGCGGCCCGCTGCGGGTCCTCCAGCAGGACGTGTTCCGTTATCTCCAGCTGGAGCGCCCCGGCGGGCACTCCGTGCCGGGCGAGACGGGCGGCGACGGAGCCCGCGAAGCCGGGCGTGTGGACGTCGCGCGGGGAGACGTTGACCGCGACCGGCACGTACAGCCCCTCGGCGCGCCACCGGGCGACCTGCGCCAGCGCCGTCTCCAGGACGTACTCCGTCAGATGCGGCATCAGCCCGGAGGACTCGGCGATCGCTATGAACTCGTCCGGCGGGACCTTGCCGCGCTCGGGGTGCACCCAGCGGACCAGCGCCTCCAGGCCGGCCACCTGTCCGTCGAAGCGGACCTTGGGCTGGTAGTGCAGCTGGACCTCGTGGGCGTCGAGGGCGCGGCGCAGATCACCCAGCAGGCCGAGCCGGTCCGGGGTGTTCGAGTCGCGCTTGGACTCGTAGACCTCGACCCCCGTGCGGTCCCGCTTCGCCTGGTACATGGCGACGTCCGCCCGGCGCAGCATCCCCTCGGCGTCGAGGGCGTGGTCGGGGAAGACGGCGACGCCCGCACTGGCCTCCAGGACGAGGGTGAGTCCGTCGAGGTCGAGCGGGGAGCTGAGGGCGGCGACCAGGCCGCGGGCGATGCGGGTGGCGGACGTGGTGGAGTCGGCGACCGGCAGTAACACGGCGAACTCGTCTCCGCCGAGCCGCGCGGCCTCCGCCCCGCGCGGCAGGGCCACCCGCAGCCGGTCGGCTATCTGGAGCAGCAACCGGTCGCCGGCCAGATGGCCCAGGGTGTCGTTGACCGAACGGAAGCGGTCCAGGTCGATCAGCATGAGGGCGGAGCGGGCGCCTATGCGCTCGGCGTCGTCCAGGGCCGTCCAGATACGTTCCAGCAGCCACTGACGGTTGGGCAGGCCGGTGAGCGGGTCGCGCAGTTGCTCCTCGGCGCGGGCCCGGGCTATCCACAGGGTGGAGTCGAGGGCGACCAGCGGGATGGAGAACAGCGGCAGCAGGACGGGTTCGGCGGCGGCGACCACGCAGACCAGGGGGGCTATGCCGAGCAGCGCGACCACGACCAGGCCCTGTCTGACCAGGGCGGTGCGGGCGACGGTGGGCACTCCGGCGTTGCGCGCGGAGTGCAGGTACCACAGCAGGGTGCGGGTCACCGCGAGGTAGGCGGCCGCGACCAGCACCACCTGGGGGGCCGCGTAGAGGGTCCAGCTGCCGGGGTCCCAGGGGGCCTCGACGGACGGCACCCGCCCGAAGGCCGCGAGCACCAGGGCCCCGGCGCCGATGCCGAGGATGTCCACCGCTCCGTGCAGGACGCCCTGCCGCCAGCGGTGGCGCCTGGCTATGCCGACCAGCACGACGACGGTGAGGCTGACCATGCCGGCCGCGACCCAGCCGTAGAGCAGCAGCACGGCGAGCGTGAGGGCGGCGCCCGATCCGGTGCCGCCCCACCAGCGGGAGCGGCCCAGCATGACCAGGTGGCCGACGATGATGCCGGTCAGGATGGCCAGCGACCAGCCGACGGTGCCGCACGGGAAGAGCGCGTGGCTGCCGGTGAACGCCCGGTAGAAACCGGCGCCCAGGACGAAGGCGGCCGCCGCGACGACCGCCGCGGGCAGCGCGGGCCAGGACAGGTGACGTTCGGCTTCGGCACCGGGCAGGTCGGCCACGAGGTCGTGGGCGGGGCCGTCCACGGGGGTGCGCAGGACGATCGCGCGCCCCTCCGCACCCTCGTGCGCCGGAGGCCGCGTCCCCCACCGGCTGTCCCGCCAGGCGCCGGTGACCCGGCGCAGGCGCAGCCATGCGTCCGGAGCGGCGCTCTCGGTCGGTTCCATTCCCGTCCCTCTCACAGCCGGCAGTGCCCACACCGCACGGCCCGATGCCCGACAACCTGCGACGGCGCCGGGCTGGAAAGCCCTTCCCCGTACCCACCAGGAGCAGGGGGATGCCCCGGCCGCAGCCGGGCACGGCAGGCGCACATCCCAACAGTAGGCCGCAGAAGGCATCCACGGGCAGCGGTCGTCGACGGTTGCCCGATTGAACCCCCGCCACCCCTATGCATCTGGTATGCGCCGATCGGGTGGCCTTCCACCGCTACTCCGCGGCCGGAAGGGCGACTTCGGCGGCCGCCTCCGGCCCTTGTTCCAGCAGCACACCGAAGCCGTCCTCGTCCAGGACGGGCACCTTCAGCTGCATCGCCTTGTCGTACTTCGATCCAGGGCTTTCACCCACAACGACGAACGACGTCTTCTTCGAGACCGAACCGGTCACCTTCGCACCCCGGCTCTGCAGCGCGTCCTTGGCACCGTCGCGGGTGAAGTTCTCCAGGGTGCCGGTGACCACGACCGTCAGTCCCTCCAGCGGGCGCGGGCCCTCGTCCTCGCCGGACGACTCCTCCTCGAGCGGGACTCCGGCCGCCTTCCACTTGCGGACGATCTCGCGGTGCCAGTCCTCGGCGAACCAGTCCTTGAGAGCTGCGGCAATGATGGGCCCGACGCCCTCGGTGGCGGCCAGCTCCTCCTCGGTGGCCTGTTCGATGCGTTCGACGGAGCGGAACTCGCGCGCGAGGGCCTGCGCCGCCACCGGACCGACGTGCCGGATGGACAGCCCGTTCAGGAAGCGGGCGAGCGGCCGCCCCTTGGCCTCCTCGACGTTGGCCAGCAGGGCAAGCGTGTTCTTCTTCGGCTCCCCCTTCTGGTTGGCGAAGACCGTGACGACCTTCTCCTCGCCCGTCTTGGGATCCCGCTTGGGCAGGCCGCTGTCCGCGTCGAGGACGTAGGCCCTGATGGGCAGCAGCTTCTCCACCGTCAGGTCGAACAGGTCACCCTCGTCCACGAGCGGCGGGGCGGTCGGCTCCAGCGGGCGGGTCAGCGCCGCGGCGGCCACCGCGCCGAAGTTCTCGATGTCCAGGCACTCACGGCCCGCGAGGTAGGCGACGCGCTCGCGCAACTGGGCCGGGCAGGTACGCGCGTTGGGGCAGCGGAGGTCGATGTCGCCCTCCTTCATGGGCCGCAGCGGCGTCCCGCACTCGGGGCACTCGGCCGGCATCACGAACTCCCGCTCGGTGCCGTCCCGCAGGTCGGCCACCGGGCCGAGGATCTCCGGGATGACGTCACCGGCCTTGCGGATCACCACGGTGTCGCCGATGAGCACGCCCTTGGCCTTGACGACCTCCTGGTTGTGCAGGGTGGCGAACTCGACCTCGCTGCCCGCGACCGTGACCGGCTCGACCTGCGCGTACGGCGTGACGCGGCCGGTGCGGCCGACACCCACCTTGATGTCGACGAGCTTGGTGTTGACCTCTTCCGGCGCGTACTTGTAGGCGATCGCCCAGCGCGGGGCCCGAGCGGTGGACCCGAGTCTGCCCTGGAGCCGGATCTCGTCCAGCTTGACGACGGCGCCGTCGATCTCGTGCTCCACGGAATGGCGGTTCTCACCGTCGTAGTGGGCGATGAACTCGCGTACGCCGTCCAGGCCGTCGACCACCCGGTTGTGCGTGGAGGTGGGCAGGCCCCAGGTCTTCAGCAGGTCGTAGGCCTGGGAGAGACGGGTCATGCCCGTGAAGCCCTCCAGGGCGCCGACGCCGTGGACGACCATGTGCAGCGGGCGGGTGGCGGTGACCCGCGGGTCCTTCTGGCGCAGCGAACCGGCTGCGGCGTTGCGGGGGTTGGCGAAGGGCTTGTCGCCGGCCGCGACCAGCCTGGCGTTCAGCTCCTCGAACTTCTCCATCGGGAAGTAGACCTCGCCGCGGATCTCCACCAGGTCGGGGACGTCATCGCCCCGGAGGCGGTCGGGGATCTCCGCGATCGTGCGCACGTTCGGGGTGATGTCCTCGCCGGTGCGGCCGTCGCCGCGGGTCGCCGCGCGGGTCAGGCGGCCCTGCTCGTAGGTGAGGTTGACGGCGAGGCCGTCGACCTTCAGCTCGCACAGGAAGTGGTACGCGGAGGCGCCCACGTCCCGGTGGACGCGCTCCGCCCAGGCGGCGAGCTCCAGGTCGTCGAAGGCGTTGTCCAGGGAGAGCATCCGCGAGCGGTGCTCGACCGCCGTGAACTCCGTCTCGTACGCCCCCGCGACCTTCTGCGTCGGCGAGTCGGGCGTGCGCAGCCCGGGGTGCTCCTCCTCCAGTGCCTCCAGCGCGCGCAGGAGTCGGTCGAACTCCGCGTCGCTGACGACGGGAGCGTCCTTCACGTAGTACCGGAAGCGGTGCTCCTCGATCTGCTCGGCGAGCTGCGCGTGCTGCTCCCGTGCCTCGGCGGGCACCGTCGTCTCCGCCTGCTGGTCGCCGGCCACCGTGTCGTCCTCCCGTTACTCTGGGTTGTCCGCGAGGGATCTCGCCGCCGAAACGCAGTGGGCGAGCGCCCTGCGGGCGTACGCGGGGGACGCCCCCGCGAGGCCGCAGGACGGAGTGACCGTCACCGCCTCCGCGAGCAGCCCCGGTTGCAGTCCCAGCCTGCGCCACAGCGTTCTGACACCCATGACGCTACCGGCAGGGTCCGACAATGCGGAGTCCGTGCCGGGCACGACACCGGCGAACAGCCGCGTGCCCGCCTCCACCGCCTCACCGATCACGTCGTCGTCACGCTCGGTGAGCAGCGAGAAGTCGAAGGACACGGCCGCCGCTCCGGCCCGGCGCAGCAGCGCGAACGGGACGTCCGGCGCGCAGGAGTGGACCACGACCGGGTCCTCGCCGTGCACCGCGACGACGTCGCGCAGGGTGGCCTCCACCAGCTGCCGGTCGACGGCGCGGTGGGTGCGGTAGCCGCTGGCCGACTTCACCTGGCCGCGCAGCACGGCGGTGAGGGAGGGCTCGTCGAGCTGGAGGACGAGCCGGGCGCCGGGGATACGGCGGCGCACCTCGGCGAGGTGCAGCCGCAGTCCCTCGGCGAGCGAGGCGGCCAGGTCGCGGCAGGCGCCGGGGTCGGAGAGCGCGACCTCGCCGTTCCTCAGCTCCAGCGCGGCGGCCAGCGTCCAGGGGCCCACCGCCTGCACCTTCAGCGGACCCGTGTACTCCTGGGTGAACTCCTCCAGCGCGTCCAGGTCCTCCCCCAGCCAGGACCTGGCCCGTCTGGTGTCCCGCCCGGGCCGGTCCCCGAGCCGCCAGCCGCTGGGCTCCACGCGCGCGTACAGCTCGACGAGCATCCCGGCGGTCCGCCCGATCATGTCCGCGCCGGGGCCGCGGGCCGGCAGCTCGGGCAGGAACGGGAAGTCCTCGAAGGACCCGGCGACGGTCTTGGCGGCCTCCCGGGCGTCACCGCCGGGCATCGAGCCGATCCCGGTCGCGGGGCCGAAGCCGGCCTGGCTGTTTTCGCTCACCCCGGAAGCCTACGTAACCCGCGGGCAGCCCCCGCCACCGCTGGTCGTCGCGCACCGCCGCCACCGGTCACCGCGCACCGTCACCGGTCACCGCGCACCGCCGCCGGTCACCGCGGGCTCACCGTCCCGGCCGTACCGTCAGGTCGTTGACCTCCGCGTCCCGGGGCAGGTCGAGGGCCATCAGGATCGCCGTCGCGACGGACTCGGGGTCGATCCACCGCTCCGGGTCGTACTCCTTGCCCTCCTGCTGGTGGACCTTGGCCTGCATCGGGCTGGCGGTGCGGCCGGGGTAGACGGAGGTGACCCGGACGCCGTTCGTGTGCTCCTCGTGGCGCAGGGAGTCGGCGAGGGCCTTCAGGCCGTGCTTGGAGGCCGCGTACGCCGACCAGTCGGCGTGGGCGTTGAGCCCGGCACCGGAGTTGACGAAGATCACGTGCCCCTGGGCGACCCGCAGCTGGGGCAGGAAGTGGCGGGTCAGCTCCGCGGGGGCGATCAGGTTGACGTTCAGCTGGTGGCGCCACGACTTGGGGGTCAGGTCGCCGACCGGCCCCAGGTCGACCACGCCCGCGATGTGCAGCAGGGAGTCCACCCGGTCCGGCAGGCTCTGGTGGGAGAACGCCCAGCTCAGCTTGTCGGGATCCGCCAGGTCACCGACCAGCGTCCGCGCCCCGTCGAACTCGGCCGCCAGTTCCTTCGCACGGCCGGCGTCGCGCGCGTGCAGCACGAGTTCGTCCCCGCGCGCGTGCAGACGGCGGGCGACGGCCGCGCCGATGCCCGACCCCGCCCCGGTGATCACATGAGTAGCCATGCCGCCATGCTCGCATCACTCCAGGTCGGCGCCCGCGGCGGGAGCCGCCGGTGTCGCCACCTCCAGGTAGGCCAGCGCGGCGAGCGGCTCCTGCGCGAAGAACACCAGTTCGGCGAGGGGGCGGGGCAGGAAGCCCTCGGCATCCATGCGCCGGAACTGCGTCTCCAGGCCGTCGTAGAAGCCCGCGGTGTTCAGCAGCACGACCGGCTTCTCGGTGTGCCCGTGCTTCTTCAGCTCCAGGATCTCGGTCGCCTCGTCCAGCGTCCCGGTCCCACCGACCATCACCACGACCGCGTCGGCCTTCTCCAGCAGCAGCCGCTTGCGCTCGGCGAGGTCGCGCGCGATCACCATCTCGTCGGCGCCCGGGCGGGTCTTGGCCGCCAGGAAGTCCACGGAGACCCCGACGAGCCGCCCGCCGGTCTCCTGCACGCCATCGGCGACCACCTTCATCAGACCGACGTCGGAGCCGCCCCACACCAGCGTGTGGCCGCCCTTGCCGAGCAGTTGCGCGAACTCGCGCGCGGGGCGGGTGTAGCGGTCGTCGAGGTCGGCGGCGGAGAGGAAGACACAGATACGCATACGGGACACGGTACGCGGGAAGAAGCGGCGCCCGGCGGGCGCTGTCCCCGGTATGGCTGAAGGACACACGATCACCATCGAGCAGGGCACGCAGCGCGTCCGGGTCGTCCACGACGGCCGGACCCTGGCGGAGAGCGACCGTCCCCTGGTGCTGCGCGAGACGGGCTGTCCCGCGCGGTACTACATCCCGGCCGAGGACGTCCGCCTCGACCTGCTGACCCCCTCCGACACGCACACGTACTGCCCCTTCAAGGGCACGGCCTCGTACTGGTCGCTGCCGGACGCGGCGGACGCCGTCTGGTTCTATCCCGACCCGAAGCCGGACGTCGCCGAGATCAAGGACCACCTCTGCTTCTACGAAGTGGAGGTGTTGTGAGCGACTAATCCGGTGCCGAGTGGCAGTCTCGTCAGACATGGACAACAAGACCATCTCGCGCGACGGGACCTCCCTCGCCTACGAACGCACCGGACAGGGCCCGGCGGTCGTCCTGGTGAGCGGTGCCATGTCCACGGGCGGCACGATGGCGCCCCTGGCCGCGGCCCTCTCGGACCGTTTCAGCGTCGTCGTGTACGACCGCCGGGGCCGCGGCGGCAGCGGTGACACCGCTCCGTACGCGGTGGACCGTGAGGTCGAGGACATCGCCGCGCTGATCGAGGCGGTGGGCGGCGAGGCGCGGCTGTGCGGTGTCTCCTCGGGTGGCGCGCTGGTCCTGGCGGCGGCCGCCGCCGGGGTGCCGGCGCGTCAGGTCGCGGTGTACGAGACGCCGTTCGCCGACTTCGGGGGCGGCGGTGCGAAGGAACGCGCCGAATACACCGAGAACCTGGACCGGGCACTGGCCGAGGGGCGGCGCGGGGACGCGGTCACGCTGTTCCTGCGGCTGACCGGCCTGGCCGAGGGGATGATCGACAGCGCCCGGCAGTCCCCCATGTGGCCCGCCATGGAGGCGGCCGCCCCGACCCTGGCCTACGACAACACCGTCATGGGCGACGGCCTGGTCCCCCGCGAGCGGCTGGCCTCGGTCGGCGTGCCGGTGCTGGCCGTCGCGGGCGGGGCCAGCCCGGCGTGGCTGCGCGAGGCGACCCGGGCGGTCGCCGAGTCCGTGCCCCGGGGCGCCTACCGCGTCCTGGAGGGCCAGACCCACATGGTGGACCCGACCGCGCTCGCGCCGGTGCTGGCTGAGTTCTTCGGCGAGTAGCCCGCGCCGAGTGGGCTCGCGCCGCCCTCGCGGTCCCGAGTGGGCTCGCGCCGCCGTCGCGGTCCCGAGTGGGCTCGCGCCGCCCTCGCGGTCCCGAGTGGGCTCCGGACGCCCGCGCGATGCCGAGTGGGCTCCGGACGCCCGCGCGATGCCCCGGGAGGGCTCGCGCCGCCCTCGCGCGCGCCGAGAAGGCTCAGGCCGCCCCGGCCGTCGCCCGTACCGTCGTCGCGATCGTGGCCGAGCCCACCACGCGGGTGCCGTCGTACAGCACGATCGCCTGGCCGGGCGCGACACCGCGGACCGGCTCGGTGAACGTGACCCGCAGCTCGCCGTCGACGAGGTGCGCGCTCACCTGCGTCTCGCCGCCGTGGGCGCGCAGCTGGGCGGTGTAGGTGCCGGGGCCGGCCGGGGCTGCGCCGCACCAGCGGGGCTTGATCGCGGTCAGGGCGGACACGTCGAGGGAGGCCGCCGGGCCGACCGTGACCGTGTTGTTCACCGGTGAGATGTCGAGGACGTAGCGCGGCTTGCCGTCCGCGGCCGGGACGCCGATGCGCAGTCCCTTGCGCTGGCCGATGGTGAAGCCGTACGCGCCCTCGTGGGTGCCCAGCTTGGCGCCGGACTCGTCGACGATGTCGCCCTCGGCCTTGCCCAGCCGGTCGGCCAGGAAGCCCTGGGTGTCGCCGTCGGCGATGAAGCAGATGTCGTGCGAGTCGGGCTTCTTGGCGACGGCCAGGCCCCGGCGCTCGGCCTCGGCGCGGATCTCGTCCTTCGTGGTGAGCGTGTCGCCGAGCGGGAAGAGGGCGTGCGCCAGCTGGCGGTCGTCCAGCACACCGAGGACGTACGACTGGTCCTTGGCCATGTCGGAGGCGCGGTGCAGTTCGCGGGTGCCGTCCTCGCGGACCAGCACCTTCGCGTAGTGGCCCGTGCACACCGCGTCGAAGCCCAGCGCCAGCGCCTTGTCCAGCAGGGCGGCGAACTTGATCTTCTCGTTGCAGCGCAGGCACGGGTTCGGGGTGCGTCCCGCCTCGTACTCGGCGACGAAGTCCTCGACCACGTCCTCGCGGAAGCGGTCGGCGAGGTCCCAGACGTAGAACGGGATACCGATGACGTCCGCCGCGCGCCGGGCGTCGCGCGAGTCCTCGATCGTGCAGCAGCCACGCGCGCCGGTACGGAAGGACTGCGGGTTGGCGGAGAGCGCGAGATGGACTCCGGTCACGTCGTGGCCCGCTTCGGCCGCGCGGGCGGCGGCGACTGCGGAGTCGACGCCACCGGACATGGCGGCGAGGACGCGGAGGGGGCGGGAGCGCGGGGTGTCAGTCATAGCGCTTCAAGGGTAAGGGGACGCGGGAACCGGAGCTCGCGGGTTTGCGTTGACGATCACATGGGGGAGAAGCGGGCGGGAGCGAAGAGCGGCGACGCGGATCAGCGGATCGGGCGGCGCGGGCTGCTGATCGGCGGGATCGTGGCCGCGGTGGGCACCGCCGCGCTCGCGCGCCGGGAGCTGGGGCACCTGTGGTGGCGGCTGCCCGGGGTGGAGAAGCCGCGGGTGGCGGGGGCGGTCGACTTCCGGGGTGCGCGGTGGGTGGCGGCCTCGCCGACGAACTACCGCCGGGCGGACCGGCCGGACGACTACGCGATCGACCGGGTGGTCGTCCATGTCACCCAGGGCGGTTTCGACAGCGCGGTGAAGGCGTTCCAGGATCCGCGGCACGGTGCGGCGGCCCACTACATCGTGCGCAAGGACGGGCACGTCACGCAGATGATCCGTGAGCTGGACGTGGCGTTCCACGCGGGCAACCGGTCGTACAACGAGCGCAGTGTCGGCATCGAGCACGAGGGCTTCGTGGAGCGGGCCTCGTCGTTCACCGAGGCGATGTACGAGGGCTCGGCCCGGCTGACGGCGGCGATATGCGCGCGGTACGGGATACCCGTCGACCGTGCGCACATCATCGGGCACGTGGAGGTGCCGGGGACGGACCACACGGATCCCGGGCCGCACTGGGACTGGCCGCGGTACCTGCGGCTGGTGCGGGCGGCGGGCGCCGCCTCGGCGCGGCCGCACGCGACGGCGTGAGCGTCCCGCGGCCCGGTCCGCGCGACAGCCCGGCCGAGGGTCACGTGACGCACATCACGCCCTGACGCCCGTGCGGCGGCCCCCTGGTGACGGCGGACCAGGTCCTCCCTGGGCTCTACGTCAGTCCTGGCCCTACGTCAGTCCCGCCGCCCGCGCGCGTTCGACCGCGGGCCCGATCACCTTGGCGACCGCGTCGACGTCCGCCTGGGTGGAGGTGTGGCCGAAGGAGAAGCGCAGGGTGCCGCGGGCCAGGTCCGGGTCGGTGCCGGTGGCGAGGAGGACATGGCTGGGCTGGGCCACGCCCGCGGTGCAGGCGGAGCCCGTGGAGCACTCGACGCCCTGGGCGTCCAGCAGCAGGAGCAGGGAGTCGCCCTCGCAGCCCGGGAAGGTGAAGTGCGCGTTGGCCGGGAGGCGGCCGGCCGGGTCGGGGTCGCCGCCCAGGATCGCGTCGGGCACCGCGGCGCGGACCCTGGTGACCAGGTCGTCCCGCAGGGCGCCGATCTCGCGCGCGAACCGCTCGCGCCCCTCGGCCGCCAGTCGGCCGGCCACGCCGAAGGAGGCGATCGCCGGGACGTCGAGGGTGCCGGAGCGGACATGACGCTCCTGGCCGCCGCCGTGCAGCACGGGTACGGGGGTGTACTCGCGGCCCAGGAGCAGGGCGCCGATGCCGTACGGGCCGCCGATCTTGTGACCCGAGACCGTCATCGCGGCGAGGCCGGAGGCGGCGAAGTCGACCGGGACCTGCCCGAAGGCCTGGACCGCGTCGGCGTGCAACGGGATGCCGGACTCCGCCGCCACTTCGGCGAGTTCACGGACCGGAAGGATCGTGCCGATCTCGTTGTTGGCCCACATCACGGTGGCCAGGGCGACGTCGTCCGGGTCGCGGGCGATGGCCTCGCGCAGGGCCTCGGGGTGGACCCGGCCATGGGAGTCGACCGGGAGGTACTCGACGGTGGCGCCCTCGTGCTCGGCCAGCCAGTGCACGGCGTCGAGGACCGCGTGGTGTTCGACGGGGCTGGCGAGGACGCGGGTCCGGCGCGGATCGGCGGCCCGCCTGGACCAGTACAGGCCCTTGACCGCGAGGTTGTCGGCCTCGGTGCCGCCGGCGGTGAAGACGACCTCGCTGGGGCGGGCGCCGAGCGCCTCCGCGAGGGTCTCGCGGGACTCCTCGACCGTACGGCGGGCTCTGCGGCCGGATGCGTGGAGGGAGGAGGCGTTGCCGGTGACACCCAGCTGGGCGGTCAGTGCCTCTGCCGCCTCCGGGAGCATCGGGGTGGTCGCGGCGTGGTCGAGGTATGCCATGGTGAGCCCGATTCTACGGGCCCTGCCGATCGGTACGTGGCTGCGGGCCCCCGCCCGCAGCCACGTCGGCGTCGACCGGTCCCCGGGCTCAGAAGCCCCACGACACCGTGCTGTCCGCCTGCATGAACGCCACCAGGAGCAACAGGTCGGCGACGCCCAGGGCCAGCCCCAGCCAGGCGCGGCCGCGACGGGCGGTGCCGCGCCACAGGGCGACCGCCGCCAGGGTGATGGCGATCGGGCCGAGGAAGAGGTTGAGGGCGAGGAGACCGAGCAGGCCGAGGACGAAGGACGCGACGGCCATGCCGTCGGTGTCACGGGTGCGGGTGCGGCGCGTGGCCGGTGCGGTGAGTTGCATGACGGTCAGCTCCCGGCGGTCGGACGGGCGGAGGTGGGCCGGTGGGCCGAGGCGCGGCGGCGGCCGTGCAGCTCGCGCAGGGCGAAGATGCCGAGCCAGGCCGCGACGAGGACGGCGACGGCGGCGGTGAAGGTCAGCGGCGCGTGGGCGACGGTGCCCATGACCACGCCGAGCAGCAGGAGTGCGGCGACGAGGAACAGCATGTGTTCGGATCCCCCTCCGGGATACCTCTCGCGGATGCGTCTTGCGGCTCGTGATACGCCTCAAGGCGGCTTGGTGAACGGTTGTGGTTACAGTTGTTCACTGACTCTTGAGTCTAACGTGCGCGACGGCTTTCCAATTCCAGAGAACAGTTGTTAACTAGGTGTCATGAGTCACACTCCCGGCATCCGGCAGGCGCAGAAGCAGAAGACCCGGCAGGCGCTGCTGGAAGCGGCTCTGGGCCTGCTGGAGGAGCAGAGCCTGAGCAGTCTCGGCCTGCGTGAGGTGACCCGCGCCGTCGGTGTCGCGCCGACGGCCTTCTACCGGCACTTCCGCTCCACCGCCGACCTGGGCGTGGCCCTGGTCGAGGAGGCGCTGGGCAGCCTGCACCCGATGATCCGCACGACGGTCACCGCCGCCGACACCGGTGACGAACGCATCGCGCGGGCCGTGCAGTTGATCGCCGGCCATGTTCAGGCCCATCCGGCGCACGTCCGCTTCATCGCGCGTGAGCGGCACGGCGGGGTGCAGCCGGTGCGGGAGGCGATCCGGGACCAACTGGTCCGGTTCGCCGAGGAGGTGCGGGACGAACTGGCCAAGGACCGCGTGTCCGAGGGGTGGAGCGACGCGGACCTGCTGATGCTCGCGCAGCTCTATGTCGACCAGATGCTCATCACCGCCTCGCTCTTCCTGGAGAGCCTGGACGCCCCGCAGGAGGAGCAGGAGCGCATCAGACAGGTCGCCACCCGGCAGCTGCGGCTCATCGGCATCGGCCGACGGCACTGGCTCGACTGACCGGCGGCGGAGCACGCAGAGGCGCCGCACCCGACGACCGGGTACGGCGCCTCGCGTCTTACGGCGCGTACGGCTCGTACGGCGTGACGGTTCAGCCCTGCTGGGCCTGCTGCTGCCCCTGGCCGGCGCCCGCATCGCCACAGCCGCCGGGACCGCCCTGCCCGCCGCCCTGCGCACCGCCGGGACCGCCGCTGGGCATCCCGCTCGGCATTCCGCTCGGCATCCCCGACGGGATGCCCGTGGGGGTGCCGCCGGGCATCCCCGACGGGGCGCCCGAGGGGCGGCCGCTCGGCATGCCGGAGGCGTTCCGGCCCGGCATGCCGGACGGCGCCTGGCACGCCTGCTGCCCGGAGCTGCCGCTGTCCGACGACGAGTCGCCCGAGCCGCAGGCCGCCAGGACCAGAGGCGAGATCGCCAGCAGGGCCACGGCGGGGACGAGACGCGCACGCTTCATGAGAGACAACTCCAGGGAAGATGAGGGGTCGTTGAGAGGGCACTCAACCAACGGCCCATGAGGCTTCCTTGGGGCTCCGCTGTCCCTGGCCTGTCAATCGGGCAAAGCACGCCTCAAAGCACCGCGCCGGCCTGCGCGTTCACAGATCCCCGGCCGATCCGTCCGGTACGGGGCCGTGACAGAACCCGGCCGGCGCGGGCCCCGCTCAGCCGAGCCTGACCCGGGCCAGCTGCCGGGACTGCGCCACCAGCCGGCCGGCGCTGTCCCAGACCTCGGCGTCCTCCTCCAGGAAGCCGCCGGCGAGGTTGCGGGTGGTGATGGCGACGCGCAGCGGACCCGGGGCGGGGCGGCAGCGGACGTGGACGGTGAGCTCGACCGTCGGGACCCAGCCGGACAGGCCGATCTCGAAGGCGGTGGGCGGCAGCGCGTCCACCGCGAGCAGCAGGGAGAGCGGATCGGCGTCCCGGCCGTCGGCCAGGCCGAACCAGGCCCGCATCTCCCCCTTGCCGGACGGCTTGCCGAGCGCCCACCCCAGGGTCGACGGGTCCAGCTTGAGGAACAGGCGGTCGGTGATGGCCGAGCTGCCCGGGAGCGGGGCCGGCGCGTCCTGGGGCCCGAAGCACTGCTCCGGCGGCGGCATCTCGGGCGGCCGGGCCGCCGTACGGACGTCGTCGGGCAGGGCACCGAGGTCGCCGTAGGAGGCGAGGACGCGGATCCGCTCGACCTCGTTGCCCTGGTCGTCGAGCTGGAAGAGCGAGGCCTGGCCGGTGGAGAGGGTGCGGCCGGTGCGAACGGTCTCGGTGCGCACGACCGCCGGACCGGGCTGCGATGCCGTCAGATAGTGCGCCGAGATCGTGAACGGGTCCGGGTGCGGCAGGGCGTCGGCGAGCGCGCGGCCCAGGACGGCCAGCAGATAGCCGCCGTTGACGGCGCTGATGATGGTCCAGCCGGCCGAGAGCTCGATGTCGTAGACACCGGGTTCGCGGCGGGTGAGCGCGGTGTCCCGGTCGAACTCGCTGTCGCCGATCGCGGCCCGCGACGGGGACGCCCCGGTGCCGGCGGAGCCGAGAGTGGCGGACGGTACGGTAGCTGCTTCTGACATGCCTGAACCGTACAAGAAGAAATTACTAAGCGGTAGCTTTGGGGTGCTTCCACAGGGCAGCCGGATACGCAGTCGGGTGAGGTTCCGGCAATTTCTTGGTAAGTGTCCGTACTCGTCCGTAACCTCGAGGCCTTCATCGCCCTCTATGAGGACATGAGCCTCACCGGGACTGCATTCCTCATCACCTTGATCGTGCTCGCCGCCGTCGCCGTCGCCCTGCCACTGCTGCTGTGGTCACGGACGCCGGGGCCGTGGGCCGCGCGCGCGACCGCCCGGGTCCTGATGCTGCTGTTCGCCCAGGGCACCGCCGTCGCCCTGGTCTTCACCCTGGTCAACAACGCCAACAACCTCTACGACAACTGGGCCGACCTGCTGGGCACCGGCAGCCATGTCCAGCAGGCCGCCGACCTCGGCGCGGACGGCACCGGCGGCATAGCGCTGGAGCAGCTGCCCAGAGTCAAGCAGCACTTCACCCTCGCCGACGGACCGGGCATGCACGCGGCCGGCGGTGTGCGGGTCACCCAGGTCAAGGGCCGGGTATCCGGCGTCGACGCGGAGGTCTACGTCTGGCTGCCGCCGCAGTACGACGAGCCCGCCTACCGGCACCACAGGTTCCCCGTCGTCGAGTTGCTGCCGGGCTACCCCGGCTCCGCCAAGGCGTGGTTCGGCGCGCTGCACGCGCACGAGCAGCTGCTGCCGCTGATGCGCTCCGACCGGATCGCGCCGTTCATCCTGGTCGCCCCGCGCACCACCCTGCTGGCCGGGATCGACACCGGCTGCGCCAACATCCCGGGCACGGTCAACGCCGACACCTGGCTGAGCATCGACGTACCGAAGATGGTCATGGACAACTTCCGGGCCGAGCCCGCGCCGGCCGGCTGGGCGCTGGCCGGCTACTCGGCCGGCGCGCACTGCGCCCTCAAGCTCGCCATCGCGCACCCGGACCGCTACCGGGCCGCGGTGAGCCTGTCCGGCTACAACGACCCGCTCGTCGAACGCGACTCGCTCACCGCCCAGAGCCCGGCCCTGCGCGCCCGCAACAACCCGTTGCTGCTGCTGCGCCGGGCGGCCGCCCCGCCGCCGCTCTCGCTCTACGTCTCCGGGCAGCCGCACGACGGCTACGAGGCCGGGGTCGCGCTGCGCCGGGCCGCGCACGCGCCGACGAACGTGCAGGTGGTGTTCATCCCGACAAGCGCGGGCGGGCACACCATGGCGCTGTGGCGGCCGCAGGTGGTGCCGGCGTTCCGCTGGCTGTCCGCGCGGGTGGGGCGCCACCCCGTCACCGTCCCCGGCGCTACTCCTCGCGTACGGTCGACCGCCGGTTCCACGCACGCGGCGCTCGCCAGTGGTACTTCATCGCGAGCAGGCGCAGCACGAAGGCAGTGAGCGCGGCGAAGCCGCTGGCGGTCGGGGTGAGGACGTCGTAGCGGATGCACACCGCGACCATGGCGGCGCCGACCATGGCCGGCACCGCGTACAGGTCGCGGTCCCAGCGCAGCAGCGAGGGGACCTCGTTGGCCAGCACGTCGCGCAGCACACCGCCGCCGACGGCGGTGGCCAGGCCCAGGGCCGCCGACTGCGGGAGGCCGAGCCCGTAGGCGTACGCCTTCGTCGTGCCGGTGACGCAGAACAGGCCCAGGCCGGCCGCGTCGAAGACGTTCACCCCGGTCTGGATGCGCTCCACGTGGGGGTGCAGGAAGACGACCAGGAGGGCGGCGAGCAGCGGGGTGACGAAATAGCCCAGGTCGGTGAAGGCGGCCGGCGGCACCGCGCCGATGACGATGTCCCGGAACAGCCCTCCGCCCAGCGCGGTCACCTCGGCGAGGACGGCGATGCCGAAGACGTCGAAGTTCTTGCGGACGGCCAGCAGCGCACCCGAGATGGCGAAGACGAAGATGCCGATCAGGTCGAGGCGATGCTGGACGGAGGGACTGAACAGTTCTTGGAGCACCCTGCCATTCTCACTCAGATGACACCCTGAACCTTACAAAGCTAGGCTCACAGGGCTCAAAGAGTTGGTTTCCCTGCCGTGAACACCCAGGTCTGGAAGAGATCATCGAGCTGCCGCCCGGAGATCCGCTCCGCCAGCCGGATGAAGTCGGCCGTGTTCGCGTTGCCGTAGCGGTGCAGTTTCGTCCAGGCCGGAAGCAGCCGGAAGAAGGCCTTGTCCCCGATGCGCTCACGCAGCACCTGGAGCGTCATCGCGCCGCGCTGGTAGACGGCCGAGGCGAACATCGTGTCGCGCTGCGGGTCGGCGACGACCGTCTGCCAGAAGGCGGAGTCGGCGGGGCGGGCGTCGTAGCCGGCCAGGAAGGAGTCGTGCGCCGAGCGGGTCCCGCGGTGCTCGGCCCACAGCCACTGGGCGTACGTGGCGAAGCCCTCGTTGAGCCAGATGTCCTTCCACCGCTCGACCGAGACCGAGTCGCCGAACCACTGGTGGGCCAGCTCGTGCACGATCGTCGACTCGCTGCGCACGGCCGAGTAGACCGGCTTGGACTGCACCTCCAGGGAGAACCCCGCCTCGGGCATGTCGTCGACGATCGCGCCGGTCTCCTCGAAGGGGTACGGCCCGAAGATCTGCGACCAGTAGTCGGTGGCCTCGGCGGTGACGGCGTACACGTCGACGTTGTTGCTGTTGGCCAGGACCGGGTCGATCGCCACGTAGACGGGGATGCCGCCGGGGGTCTTCCCGGTGCGTACGTCGAACTTCCCGACCGTCGCGGTCGCGAGGTAGGTCGCCATGGGCTTCGTCTCGCGCCAGTGGGTGTACGTCGAGCCGCCCTTGTCGTACGTCCCGACGAGCCGGCCGTTGGAGACCGCGGTCAGGCCCTTGGGGGCCCGGATCCGGATGTCGTAGGTCGCCTTGTCGGCGGGGTGGTCGCTGGAGGGGAACCAGGTGGAGGCGGCGTTGGGCTCGCAGGCGACGAACACGCCGTCGGTGGTCTTCATCCAGCCGTAGTTCGAGCCGAACACGATGGGCCCGCCCAGGGGTTCGGGAACGCCGCCGTAGGTGACGGTGACCGTGAAGGTGCGGCCCTTGCGCAGGGCGTCGTGCGGGGTGATCCGGATCTCGTCGGCCTCGCGCGTGAACCGGGCGCGTCTGCCGTTCACCTCGACGCTCGTGACCGTCAGCTTCTGGAGGTCCAGGTCCAAGGACGAGAGGTTCTGCGTGGCGCGGGCGGTGAGGGTCGTACGGCCGTCCAGGCGGCCGGTGGCCGGGTCGTACGCCACGTCGAGGTCGTAGTGGCGGGCGTCGAAGCCGCCGTTGCCGAGCTGCGGGAAGTAGGTGTCGCCGATGCCGTCCGCGCCGGGGGTGGGGGCGGGAGAGGCAGCGATGACGAGGAGGGAGGCCGCCGCGGTCGCGAGGGCCCCCAGTCGTGCCGAACGGGAGAGCGCCATAGGTCGTCCCTTCGGGTCATGTTCCGATCAAACGGACATGACCGACTCTGCGGGCTCCCGGTTGAGCATGTCCATGACTTTGCCAACTCGTCACGTGTCACCGCGAGTTGAGACCTGACGGCCCTTCATCGCGTGGTGCAGGTCACACGTCGTCAAGGGATTGACCGTTTCGGGGCGAAGAGGGACCCTTTCGCCCACCCCACAGGTCGGAGAAATCCGGCATACCAGGAGTGCCGCCGAGAGTCTCGAAAAACAGAATTGAGGATTCCTTGAGACTGAATCCCCGACATTCACGAGAAGCGCTTGTGGGTACCACTCCCGCTGAGTAATTTCTGCTTCGCCGGCGCGAAGCGCAATGAGGCGCGAGCGCCCACAAGAAAACACGGGGTAAAAGAATGAACAAGTTCGGAACAGCCGGCCGGGTCGTCGCGACCACGGCACTCCTGGTCGGCGCGTCCGTGGCGATTCCGGCGGCCGCCTCCGCCGCTGCGAACGCACCGCAGAGGAACTGTGGAACCGACTCCTTCATCACCATCGAGAAGTACGGCACGCCGTACTACAGGAACATCGGCTCCACCGCCGGCAAGTACAACGCCGGTGCGACCTCGACGCTCAAGTACGCGCTCAAGACCACCACGAGCCGCTCGACCAGCTGGACCGTGGGCGGCAGCGCCAGCGTGAGTTGGGGAATCGGCAAGGTCGAGGCGAAGTTCGACCACAACGTGACCAAGACGACCACCAAGGGCATCACCGTCACGGACACCCTGAGGGTCAAGTCCAAGAACTACGGCTACGTCACGCCCAAGGTCGAGTACCGCCGGTTCAACATCCGCAAGGAACACTACGGCGCGAACTGCAGGATCGTCGTGAACAAGGACTACGGCGTCATCGACGTCATCTGGACCAACCCGTTCTTCGCGGAGTGCGTGGCCAAGCACCCCTGCACTCCGAAGCCGTAATTCACCGATAAACAAACGGGAATTTGACGGCTGAACCATCGGACCGCAATTCCACGGGGGAAACGGGGGAACGCGGAAACGGGGAAAACCGAAAGGGGCCCTTCCTGCTGCGCGTGCAGCAGGAAGGGCCCCTTGAGGTTGCGTCAGTCCTGGGCGCCCTTGGGCGCCTCGGACTCGCCGGCCTCCGCCGTCGGTGCCTCGGACTCCGGGGCGGCCGCCTCGGCCGTCTCGGCCACCTCGGCCGCCACCGCCGCCGACGTCTCCGCCGACTCGGCGAGGACCTCGTCGGCCACCAGCTCGGCCGCCGCCTTGGCGACGGTCAGCAGCACGGTGTCCTGCGGTGCCTGGTCCTCGAAGTTCTCCGGGTGGTGGCAGGCGACCCGCTGACCGGGCTTCAGCTCGACGAGCTTCGGCTCGGTGGTCTTGCAGACCTGCGTCGCCTTCCAGCACCGGGTGTGGAACCGGCAGCCGGTCGGCGGCGAGATCGGCGAGGGCACGTCGCCCTGGAGCAGGATGCGCTCGCTCTTGGCCGACTTGCGCGCCGGGTCCGGGATCGGCACGGCCGACATGAGCGCCTTGGTGTACGGGTGCATCGGCGCCTTGTACAGCGCGTCGCGGTCCGACAGCTCGACGATCTTGCCGAGGTACATCACCGCGATCCGGTCCGAGACGTGCCGGACGACCGAGAGGTCGTGCGCGATGATCACGTACGTCAGGCCCAGTTCCTGCTGGAGGTCGTCCAGCAGGTTGACGACCTGCGCCTGGATCGACACGTCGAGCGCGGAGACCGGCTCGTCGGCCACGACCAGCTTCGGCTTGAGCGCGAGCGCGCGGGCGATGCCGATGCGCTGGCGCTGGCCGCCGGAGAACTCGTGCGGGTAGCGGTTGTAGTGCTCGGGGTTGAGGCCCACGACCGACAGCAGCCGCTGCACTTCCTTCTTGATGCCGCCCTCGGGCTCGACGCCCTGGAGCTTGAAGGGAGCGCCGACGATCGTGCCGATGGTGTGGCGCGGGTTCAGCGACGAGTACGGGTCCTGGAAGATCATCTGCACATCGCGGCGCAGCGGACGCATGCCGCCCACGCCGAGGTGCGTGATGTCCTTGCCCTCGAACTCGATCTTGCCGCCGGTCGGCTCCAGCAGCCGGGTGATCAGCCGGCCCATCGTCGACTTGCCGCAGCCGGACTCGCCCACCACGCCGAGCGTCTCACCAGCGCGGACCTCGAAGTCGAGGCCGTCGACCGCGTGGACCGCACCGACCTGCCGCTGGAGCAGGCCCTTCTTGATCGGGAAGTGCTTCTGGAGCCCGGTCACCTTCAGCAGGACCTCGCGGTCGCCGGACTTGCCGGCGGCCTCGCTGCCCGTGCTCTGCGCGGGAATCGTCACCGCTGCGTCCTTCGGATTCTCGCTCACAGCTTCGGCGCAATCTCTTCGGTCCAGATACGCTCCCGCTGCTCCTGCGACATGTGGCAGGCGGCCCAGTGCTGGCCGCCGACCTCGGTCAGCTCGGGGCGGACCGTGCGGGTGACGTTGTCCTTGGGGACGTCCGCGTACGGGCAGCGCGGGTTGAAGGCGCAGCCGGACGGGATGTTGATCAGGGAGGGCGGGGAGCCCTTGACCGGGATGAGGCGCTCCTGCTGGTCACGGTCGAGACGCGGCATCGAGCCGAGCAGACCCCAGGTGTAGGGGTGGCGGGGCTCGTAGAACACCTTCTCGGCCGGACCGCGCTCGATGCAGCGGCCGCCGTACATCACCAGGAGGTCGTCGGCCAGCTCGGCGACGACGCCCAGGTCGTGGGTGATGACGATGACCGCGGAGCCGAACTCCTTCTGGAGGTCACGGATGAGGTCGAGGATCTGCGCCTGGACGGTCACGTCCAGGGCGGTCGTCGGCTCGTCCGCGATCAGCAGCTCGGGGTTGTTGACCAGCGACATCGCGATCATCGCGCGCTGACGCATACCGCCGGAGAACTCGTGCGGGTAGCTGTCGACACGCTTGTCCGGCTGGGGGATGCCCACCCGGTCGAGCATCTCGACGGCCCGGCGCTTGGCGGTCTTCTTGTCCACCTTGTGGTGGGTGCGGTACGCCTCCACGATCTGCTGACCGATCGTGTAGTACGGGTGCAGCGCGGACAGCGGGTCCTGGAAGATCATCGCCATCTGCCGGCCACGCAGCTTGCGCACGTGGTCGGGGTCGGCGGACAGCAGCTCCGTGCCGTCCAGCCAGATCTCGCCGGAGATCTGCGCCTTGCGCTTGCCGTACTGGCCCGCGGTGTGCAGACCCATGATGCCGAGCGAGGTGACCGACTTGCCGGAGCCCGACTCGCCCACGATGCCGAGCGTCTTGCCCTTCTCCAGCTTGAAGCTGAGCCCGTCGACGGACTTGACCAGTCCGTCGTCGGTCGGGAAGTGCACCTTCAGGTCGCGCACTTCGAGGAAGGAACTCGGAGCGGGCGAGGCGGACGTGGGCTCGCCCACGGCCGCGCCGCTCTTGCTGAGTTCGGTCATGAAAGCCTCACTCGAGGGTCGATCACGGCATACAGGACGTCCACCAGCAGGTTGGCGATCAGCACAGCCAGCGAGGTGACCAGGGTGACGCCCAGGATGATGGGCAGGTCCTGGTTCTTGATGCCGTTGAGCACCGCCTGGCCGAGGCCGGGCAGGCTGAACGTGGTCTCGGTCAGGATCGCGCCGCCGATGAGGGCGCCGAGGTCCATGCCGAGCATGGTCAGGATGGGGGTCATCGTCGAGCGCATGGCGTGCTTGCCGATGACGGTGCCCTCACGCAGGCCCTTGGCGCGGGCGGTGCGGATGTAGTCCTCGCCGAGGATCTCCAGCATGGTGGCGCGGGTGATCCGGGCGTACATCGCCGCGTAGAGGAAGGCGAGGGTGATCCAGGGCAGGATCATGCCGCCGAACCAGCCGGTGAAGCTCTGGTCGAGCGGTACGTACTCGCCGTCGAACCACTTCAGTCCGAAGACGAAGACGGCCAGGGCGAGCATGCCCGTGAAGTAGATGGGGAGGGAGACACCCGCGAGGGCGACGACCATCGCGCCGCGGTCCCACAGGGTGCCCCGCTTGAGCGCGGAGAGGACACCCGCCGAGACACCGAGCACCAGCCACAGGACGGCGGCACCGAGCGCGAGACCCAGGGTCACCGGGAAGCGGTCGGTGAGCACCGGCCAGACGGCCTGCTCGCTGCGGAAGGAGTAGCCGAAGCACGGGGCGGCGCAGTGGGTGACATCGCCGCCGGCCGCGTAGGTGCGACCGGTGAAGATGCCCTTGAAGAACTCCCAGACCTGAAGGTAGATCGGGTCGTCCAGGCCCAGCTTCACCCGCACGGCTTCGACGGCCGCGGGGTCCGCCTGCTTGCCCACGAAGCTCGTGGCGACGTCGACGCCTGCCCACTTGGGGACAAGGAAGAAGATGCCGAAGACCACCATGATGATGACCACGAGCATCACTGCGGCGGCGAAGAGCCGCCTGATGAGGTAAGCGAGCACAGCTCTCGGCCCGCTGCGGACCGCGGGCCACCGGAGGTCGTCCGGTGGCCCGCGATCACGCCGCGCCGGCCTTCACCTGCCTTTCGTGCCGTTCGGCGGGTGTGCCGGGTTTACTTCGTGGACTTCAGGCCGAGGTTGACGAAGTCGTACATACCGCTGTAACCGTCGGTGGTGTACACGTTCGCCAGGTTGCTACCGCGCCAGTTGATGAACTTCTCGAACACGAAGGGCAGGTAGTACGCGCCCTCCATGACCTTGTGGTTGATCTCGGTCGAGATCTTGGTCTTGCCGGCGTCGTCCAGCGTCGTGACGTACTGGTCGAACAGGCCGTCGATGGCCTTGTCCTTGATCAGCGCGTAGTTCGAGTTACCGCTGTCGAGGATGTACTTGCTGTCCCACAGCGGCAGACCGAAGCCCTGGACGGACGGGAAGTCGGGACCCCAGCCCATGATGATGATGCCGTAGCCCTTCTTGGCCACGTTGGCGGGGCTGCCGATGATACCGGTGGTCTGCGAGCCGTCGTACTGGTCGATCTCGGCGGTGATGCCGATCTTCTTCAGCGACGCCTGGAGCGACTGGGCGGTGGCCACCTCGACCGGCTTGTTGTTACGCACCGCGATGGTGGTGGAGAAGCCGTTCGGCTTGCCGCAGGCCTTCAGGGCCTCCTTGGCCTTGGCCTCGTTGCCGCTCTTGTTCGCACCGTTGAGCTCGTACGGGTCGTAGCTCTGACCCTCGGCGCCCGCGACGGACGGCGGGAGCATGTTGGTGCCGATGTCGCCACCGGCGACCGGGCCGCCGCGCGCGGTCTGCAGCGAGACGTGGTCGGCGCCGTAGATGACGGCCTTGCGGCACTCGACGTTGTCGAACGGCTTCACGCTCTGCGGGAAGACCGCGTAACGGACGTAGCCGGAGACCGGGTTGTCCAGGTTGTCCTTGTGCTGCTTCAGGGCGGTGGTGCGGCCCTGCGGCGACATGCCGGTCTGGTTCAGGTCCAGGTCCAGGTCACCGCTGATCAGACGCTGGTCCAGGTCGTTGGCGTTCGAGAAGAACTTGACCGAGATCTTGTCCGGGTAGGCCTTGCGGATCGGGTCCGAGGCCTGGTCCCAGGAGGTGTTGCGGACCAGGGTCAGGTCCTTGCCCGGGGCGTAGGACTCGAACTTGTACGGGCCCGAGGAGAACGGGTGCAGGCCGTACTTGGACTTGGTGTCCATGTCCTGGCGGACCGGGGAGGCCGACACCAGGGCCAGCATCTCCTCGAAGTCCGAGTTCGCCGTCGGCAGGTGGAAGACGATGGTCTTGTCGTCCGGCGTGTCGATCGCCTTCAGGCCGAGCTTGTCCGCGGAGGTGTCCTTGTAGGGGCCCTTGTAGGCACCCTTCGGGTCCAGGACGTCCTTCAGGTACACGGGGCCGCCGGACAGCACGTCCTGCGCCCACACGCGCTCGATGCCGTACTTGACGTCCTTGGACGTGATCGGCTTGCCGTCCTCCCACTTCACGCCGTCACGCAGCGTGTAGGTGTAGGTCTTGCCGGCGTCCGTGACCTTGGCGAGACCCGTGGCGAGGTCCGGGGTGACCTCGGCGCCGGCCTTGCCGGGCTCCGTCTTGCCCGTGACGAGCTGGCGGCTGTAGTAGCGCGCGAAGTTCCACATGAAGCCGTAGTAGCCACGCGTGGTGTCCCACGAGTCGGCGTCCTGGGCTCCACCGAACTTCAGCGTGCCGCCCTTCTTGGCGAGCGAAGCCTGAGCGATCTTGTTGTTCGCGGCGTCGAAGCCGGCGGCGCCGTTCTTGGAACCGCCGTTGTCGTCGGTGCCGCCACCGCCGCCGCACGCCGCCGTGGTCAGCAGCGCAGCCGCCGCGGCGACAGCGGCCAAAGCCTGCTTACGCCGCCCTGAGGTGCGTTGGGTAGTCACGATCTCGGATCCTCCGGATTTGATGAGAGACCCCGTGTGAGGCCACGGGACGCTTGGGGTACGGCGGTTCAGCGGGACGCCTTCGGGTCCAGCGCGTCACGCACGCCGTCACCGAAGAGGTTGAAGGCCAGAACGGTGATGAAGATCGCTACGCCGGGCACGACCATGTACATGGGGTCCGAGTCGTAGTAGTCGATCGCGTTCGAGAGCATCTGGCCCCAGGAGGCCGTGGGCGGCTTCACGCCCACGCCCAGGAAGCTGAGCGCGGCCTCGGTGAGGATGTTCGTGGGGATCATCATCGTCGTGTACACGATGATCGGCGCGACCAGGTTGGGCAGCAGTTCCTTGAACAGGATGTAGAACTGGCCGGCGCCCAGCGAGCGGGCGGCCTCGACGTACTCGCGCTCACGCAGCGAGAGGGTCTGGCCGCGCACCACGCGGCCGATGTAGGGCCAGCCGAAGAAGCCGATGACCAGGATCATCACGAAGACGCGCACGCCGGTGCCGTGCAGGCCCAGCATGTCGTTCGGCATGACCGAGACCAGGGCGATGATGAAGAGCAGCTGCGGGAAGGCCAGCAGACCGTCCATGACCCGGCTGATGAGCGAGTCGACCCAGCCGCCGAAGAAACCGGCGAGGATGCCGAGGACGGTGCCGAGGACGACGGCCACGACGGCCGACAGGAAGCCCACCAGGAGCGAGATCTGGGCACCGTAGAGGATGCGGGCGAAGATGTCGCGGCCGTTGACCGGCTCGACGCCCAGCAGGTGGTCGCCGCTCAGGCCGCCGAGAGAGCCGGTGGGCGTGCCGAACAGCGGGTCGATCAGGTTCTCGTGGTACGCGTCGGGGTCCTGCCCGACCAGGCTCGTGATCACCGGAGCGAGCAGGGCTATCGCGATGAGCACGAGCACCACGATGCCGCCCGTCAGAGCGAGCTTGTCCCGCTTGAGGCGCTCCCAGGCGATCCGGCCCAGGGAACGACCCTGTACGGCCTTGGCGTCGGCGGTGGCGACCGCCGCTTCTTCGGCCGCGCTCGGGGCCGCATCCGCGGTCGGCTCGTGCAATGGTGCCGTCATCTGGCAGGGACCCCTCTCAACCGGCGGTAGCCGGCCCACACTTGCCGCGGTAGCGGCGTGATCAGTCCGTCGTACACAGGGGCGAAACTCCCCTGGTCTGGGAGTCTTCAATGCCCGGGCGATCGGTCGCCAGACTTGGCGGCCAATGGATGCGTAAACGTGATGCCACCAAGAGGGTTCCGTTATCCGGACAGTGGGTAACGGGGGTCGGACGCGGACGAGTTCAGAAAATTGGGACACTTCACGCTTTTACGCCCTGATCTACGCGCGCAGACGAGACCCTTCCACTGCGCGCCACCGCGGCCTTGAGATGACGGCCCGTCAGTAGCGGCCGGGTGCGGGCGGGTATCCGTACCCGCCCGCCGGTGCCTGCACGTGGGCCTCACGGTCGTAGAAGGGGCGCGCGCCCGCCCGCATCCACATCACGACCGGATCGTGCTCGTCGGACATCGCCACCGTGGACACCGGCAGCCCGTCCGGCACCGCACCGATGGACTGCTGCATCATCGCCCGCACCGAGTCGACGGCGGCCGGCGAGGTGTCGTACACGTCGAGACCGATGACCAGGTACGGAGCCCCGAGCGTCGGCTGCACCCAGGCGCGGCGCAGCGCGCGCACCGCGGGGGTGCGATGGGCGTTCTGCGCGAGCAGGGCGTAGAACTGCGGGATCTCGATGCCCGGCTCCGACAGCCGCAGCGGACCGGCCGGCTGGCGCTCCAGACCCGTGGCGATCCGCCGCAGGTCGAGCCAGGGGATGCCGAGCCCGCCGCCGGGGGCGTGCGGGTTCAGCCAGAGGCCGAAGTGGTCGGGGTAGAGGGTGCGGGCCACGTCGAGGCCGTCCACGACCTCGTACGAACGGTTCCAGCCACTGGCCGAGAGCTCCTGGGCGGAGGTGACGCACGGCGCGTAGCCGTAGCCGTCGACCTCCATGTTCCCGTACTGGGCGTCGGGCGAGCCGGCCTGGCCGTGCCACAGCAGCATCCAGACCTGGCCGGAGGACGGGGTCGCGAGCGCACGCAGCAGCGCCTCGTAGGCGTCGTAACGCCCGGGCGTCACCTGGCGCAGCATGTGCTCGACCTGCCCGGTCGCGGCAGTGCCGCTCGCGCTCACCCTTTACCGCCCCTTCGAGAAACGTGGCCTTGGATATGAAACCACCTTAGGCGGCGGAGTCGGCAACAGCCGCCCAGGAGTTCGGAGGTTGTTGCGGAGCGGCCGGGACGGCCGGGGGACATCGGGGCCGGTGGCCGGTCGTCGGTGTCCGGTGGGCGACAGCCGCTGTCCGGTGGCCGGTGTCCGCGTCCGCCGTCAGTGGCCGCGCTGGTAGAACGGGCGCACCCGCTCCCGCATCCACTCCGTCACCGGGTCCTCGACCACGTCGAGCAGGACGAGGTTGACCGGCCACCGGACGGCGGCCCGGGCCAGTGCCCGGCCGAGCGCGTCCATCGGCAGGACCCGCAGGTCGCCCTCCCACCGGGACAGCTCGACCCCGACGAACAGCACGGGGTCGCCGGTCTCGACCTCGGCCAGGGCGCGGCGGGCCGTCAGCACGACCCCGGTCTCCGCGAACTCGGCCGATGCCGCGGCGAGGAAGTCCACCGGGTCGTCCTGCCAGTCCGGCTCGAACAGCCGCACCCGGCCGCCGCTCGCGAACCCGTCCAGCGGGGTCCGCCCGCTGCGGCACAGCTCCGCCACGGCCGGCGGCGGCAGCGGGATGCCCACCACGCCGTCGGGGTTCACCATGAGGCCGGCCTGCGGCGGCAGCCCGCGGGCGAACTCCACGGCGGGCGCGACGGTGTACGACATGTGCGGCCCGACGACCTGACGGAACTGCTCCTCGGAGCTGAAGACCGGCACGTACACCTGGCCCTCGATCTCCAGTGTGGGCAGGTCGAGGGGGCCGCTGTGCGGGCCGCCGCCGTTGGGCAGCGGCACCCAGACGAAGCTGCGGCCGAGGACCTCGACGATCCGCCCGCCGGCCGTCGGGACGCCGACCGAGGCGGAGAGCACCTCCTCCAGTTCGTTGCCGGGCCATCCGCCGTGCGGATGGGGGTGCGCCTGTGCGGGAAAGCCCGCGGGAAGGTCCGCGGGAAGGTCCGCCGGGAAGTCCATCGCTCTACCGCCTGCTGGGAACCACTGCTGTGGCTGAAAGGCTAACCGGTACGGGCCCCCGCACGGGATCGTCCCCGGGACGGATCGGCGGCGGCACCGGTCAGGGGGCGAAGTCGATCCGGCGCAGGACGTCCGCCGCGTCCCGGTCCAGCAGGACGGCCGAGGCACAGCCCCGGGGCAGTTCGCCCCGCTCCACGGCGCGCAGCAGTCGGGCGGCCGCGCGGCGGTGGCGCAGGAAGGCGTAGCGCGACACACCGCGGCCCCGGTCGCGCTGCCCGGCCAGCGCCGCGGACGGGGTGACGTCGAGCAGCAGCAGGTGCAGGGCGCCGCCCCGGCGGCCGGCCGCGCGGGCCAGCCAGTCGCGCACCCAGGCCTGGGTGCCGCAGTCGTGCACGACGACTCCCCCGCCCGCGCGCAGCGCCCTGCGCAGCCCGGCGTAGTGGGCGAGGCGGACGAGCGGGCGGTAGACGGCGTACGGCAGGAAGCGCGGCGTCCGGTCGTCCCAGCGGTCGCGGGTGTCCTGGGAGTCGACGCCGACCCCCCGTACCGCCCGCCGCATCAGCGTGGACTTGCCGCTGCCGGGCAGGCCGGTGACCACGACCAGGTCGTGGGGGCCGAAGACCAGGCCGTGCGGGCTGTGCCCGGAGCGCTCGCGCAGATCGCGGACGACCGGTGCGGGCCGCGGGGCGCGCGTCTCGACCGCCGGGGCGGCGCTCTGCTCGGGCAGTGCGGCGGCCGAGCCGGCCACATACGCCGTGATCCTGTTCACCGTGATCGTCCTCCCCTGGGGTCAGGTAAGTCCTTTCCCCACTGAGCGTAAAGAGAAGGTAATGCGTGGCGCTTCGGGATTTCGTGCGCGTTCCGCCACAAGCCGGTGACAGCGGCGGCCCGCCCCCCGGCCGGGCGCGCCGGGCGCACCCCCGGGGCGCGGGCACGGCGGGCCCGTGCCCCGGCGAGGCGAGGAGGGCCTGCCCCCGGCGCGACGAGGCGTGCAATGATGTGCGCGCCAACTGCATACCGGCCGTTTGAATCCGCGCGGGAGAGTTCCCGGGCAGCCGTGCTGCCCGGGGCGCCGAAGGAGCAAGTCCCTCCCTTGAATCTCTCAGGCACCGTTACCGCGTGGGCGAGGCACATCTGAAAAGCGGACCGCTGTGACAGCGGTCCCACCCAAGGTGCAAGTCGTGTCCCCGAGTGGTCACGACGAACCTCTCAGGTTCCGATGACAGATGGGGAGGAACGACCTCGCCCTTCCCCGTGCTCGGATTCGCTCCCGCGCGGGGGACCCATCGCATTGGGAGACGACCGTCCGATGAGCAGCACGCCACCCCGTCACACCGCGCTCGACGCCCTGCACCGTTCGCTCGGCGCGACCATGACCGACTTCGCCGGCTGGGACATGCCCCTGCGCTACGGCTCCGAGCGCGACGAGCACACCGCGGTGCGCACGAAGGCCGGTCTGTTCGACCTCTCGCACATGGGTGAGATCACGGTGACCGGCCCGCAGGCCGCGCAGCTGCTGAACCACGCCCTGGTCGGCAACATCGCCTCCGTCGGCGTCGGCCGCGCCCGCTACACCATGATCTGCCAGGCCGACGGCGGCATCCTGGACGACCTGATCGTCTACCGGCTGGCCGAGACCGAGTACATGGTCGTCGCCAACGCCTCCAACGCGCAGGTCGTGCTCGACGCGCTGGTGGAGCGGGCGGCCGGCTTCGACGCCGAGGTCCGCGACGACCGCGACGCCTACGCGCTGATCGCCGTGCAGGGCCCGGAGTCCCCCGGCATCCTCAAGTCGCTCACCGACGCCGACCTCGACGGCCTGAAGTACTACGCGGGCCTGCCCGGCACCGTCGCGGGCGTCCCCGCGCTGATCGCGCGCACCGGCTACACCGGCGAGGACGGCTTCGAGCTGTTCGTGGCCCCGGCCGACGCGGAGCGGCTGTGGCAGGCGCTGACCGAGGCGGGCGCGCCTGTCGGGCTGGTCCCGTGCGGTCTGTCCTGCCGGGACACGCTGCGCCTGGAGGCGGGCATGCCGCTGTACGGGCACGAGCTGACCACCTCCCTGACGCCCTTCGACGCCGGTCTCGGCCGGGTCGTGAAGTTCGAGAAGGAGGGTGACTTCGTGGGCCGCGAGGCGCTGACCGAGGCGGCCGCCCGCGCCCAGGACACCCCGCCGCGGGTCCTGGTCGGCCTGGTCGCCGAGGGCCGCCGCATCCCGCGCGCCGGCTTCGCGGTCGTCGCCGGCGGCGAGGTGATCGGCGAGGTCACCTCGGGCGCGCCGTCCCCCACGCTGGGCAAGCCGATCGCCATGGCGTACGTCGACGCGGCGCACGCGGTGCCGGGCGCGCCGGGAGTCGGCGTGGACATCCGGGGCACTCACGAGCCGTACGAGGTCGTGGCTCTGCCCTTCTACAAGCGCCAGAAGTAGACACTGGGCGCGGTCCACATGTGACACCGCGCACTTTCCGCTGCTCAGCGGCGGTTCCCGTTGTCCCCCATTCAGCAGCACTTCCCCGCGTACAGGAGAATTCAGGCCATGAGCAACCCCCAGCAGCTGCGCTACAGCAAGGAGCACGAGTGGCTGTCGGGCGCCGAGGACGGCGTCTCGACGGTCGGCATCACGGAGCACGCGGCCAACGCGCTCGGCGATGTCGTCTTCGTACAGCTCCCGGAGGTCGGTGACACGGTGGCCGCGGGCGAGACCTGCGGCGAGCTGGAGTCGACCAAGTCGGTCAGCGACCTGTACTCCCCGGTCGCCGGCGAGATCACCGAGGTCAACGAGGACGTGGTGAACGACCCGTCGCTGGTGAACTCGGCGCCCTTCGAGGGCGGCTGGCTGTTCAAGGTGCGCGTCACGGGTGAGCCGGCCGACCTGCTCTCCGCCGACGAGTACACCGCCTTTTCCGCCGGCTGAGGAGTCACGGACACATGTCGCTTCTGAACACGCCCCTGCACGAGCTCGACCCGGACATCGCCGCCGCGGTCGACGCCGAGCTGCGCCGCCAGCAGTCCACCCTGGAGATGATCGCCTCCGAGAACTTCGCGCCGGTCGCGGTGATGGAGGCGCAGGGCTCGGTCCTGACCAACAAGTACGCCGAGGGCTACCCGGGCCGCCGCTACTACGGCGGCTGCGAGCACGTCGACGTCGCCGAGCAGATCGCCATCGACCGGGTCAAGGAGCTGTTCGGCGCCGAGTACGCCAACGTGCAGCCCCACTCGGGCGCCTCCGCCAACCAGGCCGCGCTGTTCGCGCTGGCCCAGCCCGGCGACACCATCCTCGGCCTGGACCTGGCCCACGGCGGTCACCTGACCCACGGGATGCGGCTGAACTTCTCCGGCAAGCAGTTCGACGTGGTCGCGTACCACGTGGACGAGGCCGGCCTGGTCGACATGGCCGAGGTCGAGCGGCTCGCCAAGGAGCACCGCCCCAAGGTGATCATCGCGGGCTGGTCGGCGTACCCGCGGCAGCTCGACTTCGCCGAGTTCCGCCGGATCGCGGACGAGGTCGAGGCCTACCTGTGGGTCGACATGGCGCACTTCGCGGGCCTGGTCGCGGCGGGGCTGCACCCGAACCCGGTCCCGTTCGCGGACGTGGTCACCTCCACCACGCACAAGACCCTCGGCGGCCCCCGCGGCGGCATCATCCTGGCGAGGAAGGAGTTCGCGAAGAAGCTGAACTCCTCGGTCTTCCCGGGCTTCCAGGGCGGTCCGCTGGAGCACGTGATCGCGGCCAAGGCGGTCTCCTTCAAGGTCGCCGCGAGCGAGGACTTCAAGGAGCGCCAGCAGCGTACGATCGAGGGCGCGCAGATCCTCGCCGAGCGCCTCACCGCGCCGGACGCCCGTGCGGCCGGCGTGAACGTCCTGTCGGGCGGTACGGACGTCCACCTGATCCTGGTCGACCTGCGCGAGTCCGAGCTGGACGGCCAGCAGGCCGAGGACCGGCTGCACGAGGTCGGCATCACGGTCAACCGGAACGCGGTCCCGAACGACCCGCGGCCGCCGATGGTGACGTCGGGCCTGCGCATCGGCACGCCCGCGCTCGCCACCCGCGGCTTCACGGCCGAGGACTTCACCGAGGTCGCGGACGTGATCGCCGAGACGCTCAAGCCGTCGTACGACGTCGCGTCGCTGAAGGCCCGGGTCGATGCCCTGGCCGCCAAGCACCCGCTGTACCCCGCCCTGGGGCAGTAGTACCGCAATACGGGGCACCGCGCGCACACTGAAGAGGTGAGCGCGGTGCCCCACCCCTTGTTCCACCCCCGTTCTGAGGAGTCACCGTGGCCGTCTCGGTCTTCGACCTGTTCTCGATCGGCATCGGCCCGTCCAGCTCCCACACGGTCGGCCCGATGCGCGCGGCAGGCATGTTCGCCCGCAGACTGCGTGGCGACGGCCTGCTGACCTCCGTCGCGTCCGTACGCGCCGAGCTGTACGGCTCGCTCGGCGCGACCGGCCACGGCCACGGCACCCCGAAGGCGGTGCTGCTCGGCCTGGAGGGCGACTCGCCGCGCACGGTGGACGTGGAGCGGGCCGACGCCCGGGTGGAGGAGATCAAGGAGGCGGGACGGCTCCGGCTGCTCGGTGAGCACGAGATCCCGTTCTCCTTCGACGACGATCTGGTCCTGCACCGCCGCGAGACCCTCGAGTACCACGCGAACGGCATGACGCTGTGGGCGTACGACGCCTCGGGCGCGGAGCTGCTGACGAAGACGTACTACTCGGTCGGCGGCGGCTTCGTCGTCGACGAGGAGGCGGTGGGCGCGGACCGCATCAAGCTCGACGACACCGTCCTGAAGTACCCCTTCCGTACCGGTGACGAGCTGCTGCGGCTGACGAGGGAGACCGGCCTGTCGATCTCCTCCCTGATGCTGGAGAACGAGCGCGCCTGGCGTACGGAGGAGGAGATCCGGGCCGGGCTGCTGGAGATCTGGCGGACGATGCAGGCGTGCGTGTCGCGCGGCATGTCGCGCGAGGGCATCCTGCCGGGCGGTCTGCGGGTACGCCGCCGGGCGGCGAAGACGGCACGTCAGCTGCGGGCGGCGGGCGACCCGTTGGCCCACTCCATGGAGTGGATCACGCTGTACGCGATGGCGGTGAACGAGGAGAACGCGGCCGGCGGCCGGGTGGTCACCGCCCCGACGAACGGCGCGGCCGGCATCATCCCCGCGGTGCTGCACTACTACATCAACTTCGTCCCGGGCGCGGACGAGGACGGCGTGGTCCGCTTCCTGCTCGCCGCCGGTGCCATCGGCATGCTGTTCAAGGAGAACGCCTCCATCTCCGGCGCCGAGGTCGGCTGCCAGGGCGAGGTCGGCTCGGCCTGTTCCATGGCGGCGGGCGCGCTGGCGGAGGTGTTCGGCGGCTCCCCCGAGCAGGTGGAGAACGCGGCCGAGATCGGCATGGAGCACAACCTCGGTCTGACCTGCGACCCCGTCGGCGGCCTGGTCCAGATCCCGTGCATCGAGCGCAACGGCATGGCCGCGGTGAAGGCGGTCACGGCCGCCCGGATGGCCATGCGCGGCGACGGCTCCCACCTGGTGTCCCTGGACAAGGTCATCAAGACGATGAAGGAGACCGGCGCCGACATGAGCGTCAAGTACAAGGAGACGGCCCGCGGCGGGCTCGCGGTGAACATCATCGAGTGCTAGGGCGTGCTTGAAGGGCCTTTGCCGGGGTCTGTCCGAAGGGCCGTGGCCAGCCGGGCGTCGAGGACGGGGGCGAGGGCTTCGGCGTAGGCCTCCGCCAGGTGGCTGTCGTCGCGGTAGACGAGCGTGTTGCCCACCAGGACCGGGCAGGTGCCGGTCGGGGTGCACAGCCAGGGCACCGGGTCGATCAGCGTGGCGTGGGCCGAGCGGGCCGCGTCCGTGACCGCCTGCCGCCGGGACGGGTCGCGGATCGCCTCGGGGAGCCGGTTCGCGCACCGGTCCAGGCGCAGCGGGTAGCGGGCCGCGCAGTCGACCGCGTCTTTCCTCGGCCAGGGCGTGTCGAGCAGTACGGCGACCCGGGCCCCGGACGCCGCGAGCGCGTCGAAGGTCGTACGGAAGCCGTCGCTCCACTGCCGGACCGGGTCGGCCGCCGGACGGACGGGGGTGCCCGCGTCCGAGGACGAGACGAGCACCAGCGCGGGCCGCAGGGCCCTGATCCTGGCGATCGCCCGGTCGCGCCAGACGTCGCAGGAGCTGTACGGCCGGCCGCCGCGGACGGTGGTCACCGCGGCTGCCTTGCACGACGACTTCGTCAGCGTCACCAGCTTCCAGTGGTGGGCCCGTGCGAGCCGGTCCAGCGCCGGGAACCACTGGGCCGCGTGGGAGTCGCCGAAGAGCACGACGACCCGGTCCGAGGCGCGGTCCCCGTACACGCACGATGGGATCCGGGTGCTGTCGTAGCCCACGTGGCAGCCGTCCCGGTAGAGCGCGGACCTCGTGCCCTTGACGTCGGCCAGGGCGGGCCGGAGGTTGCCGGGCAGGCTCGTGCCGGACGTCCCGAGCAGCTGCCGCAGCCGCAGCGCCGGATCCGCCGCGGCCGCGATCTCGGACCGGGAGTCGACCGCGTCCCGGCCGGAGTCGACCGGCGGCGGGAACAGGGACGCCGTCAGGGCGAGCACCGCGGCGCCCGCCGACAGCCCGCCGCCGAGCGCCAGCGCGCGGCCCGGCCGGCCCCGCAGCGCCGGATGGAACCGTACGGGGTTCTCCACCAGGCGCAGGGTCGCCCAGGCCAGGGGCAGCGCGAGCAGACAGAGCCCGAGCGCCCACGCGCCGCCCAGCGGGCGGCCCAGCGCCTCGGGCGCGATGATCAGCACCGGCCAGTGCCACAGGTACCAGCCGTACGACAGCCCGCCGAGCCGGACCAGGGGCCGGGTGGCCAGCAGCAGCCGGGCGTCGCCGCGTGCGGGTGCGCAGCCGCCGGCCAGGACGAGCCAGGCCCCCAGGACCGGCAGCAGCGCGTGGTAGCCGGGGAAGGGGGTGGTGGTGTCGAAGCGGACCGCCGCCAGGACGACACAGGCCAGCCCGGCCCAGGTCAGGGGTGCGGCGGCCGCGGCGGGCAGTCGCGTGAGCCGCTCGGCGGCCAGGGCGAGCAGGGCGCCGGCGCCGAGCTCCCAGAAGCGGGTGTGCGAACCGAAGTACGCCCAGGGCGCCGAGGACGCCGTCACCTCGACGCTCAGCCAGAAGGAGACGAGGCAGCCCACGACGAGCGGCAGCGCCGGCCCCCGGCGGCGGCGGCGGGCCAGTCGCCAGCCGGCCAGCAGCAGCAGCGGCCAGAGCAGATAGAACTGCTCCTCGACGGCCAGCGACCAGAAGTGCTGGAACGGCGAGGGGGGACTTCCCTCGGCGAGGTAGTCGGTGCCGCCGACGGCCAGCCGGATGTTGACCGCGTACAGCGCGCTGGCGACCGCGTCGCCGGCGTACTCCTCGAAGCGGATCTTCGACAGGAACAGCCAGGAGCCGGCCAGGGTGGCGAGGACGACGAGGGTCGAGGCGGGGAGCAGCCGCAGGGCCCGGCGGGCATAGAACTTCCGGATCGATATAACACCCGTGGTCGACAATTCGCTCAACAACAAGGAGGTGATGAGGAAACCCGAGATGACGAAAAAGACATCGACGCCGACATAGCCGCCACTGAACCCCCTTACGCCTGCATGGGACAGGACGACCAGGGACACCGCCACGGCGCGCAGTCCCTGGATGTCGAGCCGCACCGGGTGCGGCGTCCTGGAGGTCTTCTCGATCGCGGGCCCGGTACCCCGGACCTCGCGGAATGACGTCTTCACTTTGTTTCCCTGCGTCCGGCCGACGGAATTCGACGCTGCAACAGACCAGCGAATTGCGCCGACGGTTGCATCCGGCCGTGTTCCGCCGTTCCGCGCGCCGTCCCGCACGCGGGCGAGCGGAGTTCCGCCGGAGGCTACCGCGCAGTAATCCCGTCCCCCTAGGCTGCCGTCAACTCCACGACGAGCAAGGGGACTTGACACATGCGCACGGTGAGACGAGTGGCCGCGCTGCTGGGTGCGGCGGCGATGCTGACGGCGGTCCCGGCCCATGCCGAGGCGGCCTCGGCGACCCTCTCGGGGACGACGGCGATCGGCACGCACAACGCCTACGAGAAGGACAAGTACACGTACTTCGCGCAGGCGTTGGATTCGGGGGCCTCGCTCCTCGAACTCGACGTCTACACCGACCCGCTGTTCAAGAGATGGCGGGTCAGCCACAGCAATCCGTTCGGCAACGACAACAACTGCGAGAAGGCGACCAGCCCCGGCCAGCTGTACGGGCAGAGCCGCAATCAGGATCTCGGCAGCTGCCTCGACAACATAGCGGCCTGGCACCAACTCCACCCGGACCACCGCCCGATCATCTTCAAGGTGGAGATGAAGAACGGATTCAACAACACCATCGGTCTCGGCCCCGACGAATTCGACACCCTGGTCGCGCAGAAGCTGGGCAGCATGGTCTACAAGCCGTCGGACCTGCTGGGCGGGACGTACCCGACGGCGGACGCGGCCGCGAAGGCCGACGCGTGGCCCTCCCGGGACGCCCTCAAGGGCAAGGTGCTCCTCGAGCTGATCCCCGGCACCGTGGAGCAGGCGAACCCCTTCGACCACTACTGGACGGACCAGGAGTACGGCGACCACCTGCGCGACCTCGCCGCGGCCGGCACCCTCTCCGCGGCACAGGCCTTCCCCGCGGTGCTCGGCGCGGAGAACGGCGACCCGCGCACCGGCCGCTACGACGCCTCCATCCGGCCCTGGTTCGTGTTCTTCGACGGTGACGCGGCAACCTATGTGAACAACGGCTACGACACCTCGTTCTACTCGGCGAACCACTACGTCCTGATCATGACGGACGCGGCCGGGGTGTCACCGGCCATCTCGTCGACCGCGCCCACGGACGCGGAGGTGGCGGCCCGGCTGTCGCTGCTCGCCGCAAACCACGCGAGCGTCATCACCTCGGACTGGTCGACGAAGTCCGCGACGGTGCTCGGATCGGTGGCCGCCCGGGGCTGAACCCCGGCCTCCGGTGAGGGATCGAACGTGCCGAAACGGGGCATAAATCAACTCCAACTCCTGTCCCCCCACCGGCAGTCAAGGGAGTCCCTCACATGCTGCGCGGCATCGACGTGAGTGCGTACCAGCCCTCCTCGTACGACACGGACGGCCTCTCCTTCGTCTTCGTCAAGGCGTCGGAGGGCCGTTCCTACGTCAACCCCAGGCTCACCGCCCAGACCAAGCGCGGCCGCGACGCCGGACTGGTCGTGGGCTTCTACCACTTCCTGTGGCCCGGCGACATCAACGCCCAGGCGGCCTACTTCGTCGCCAACGCCCCGGAGCGGGCGGGTGACATCCTCGCCGTCGACTGGGAGACGACCGGCGACGGCACCCACGCGAGCAACGCGGAGAAGGACCGGTTCATCCGCCGGGTGAAAGACCTGCGACCGGACCACCGGGTCGTCCTGTACTGCAACCGGAACTTCTGGCTGAACATCGACACCACCTCGTACGCCGGTGACGGCCTGTGGATCGCGGACTACGTGACCGCGGGCAAGCCGCGGATCAAGGCGAAGTGGCTCTTCCACCAGTACACGGACGACCCGCACGACCGGGACGTGGCGGACTTCGCCGACCGCGACGAGCTGCGCGAGTGGGCCGCGGGCGACTGAGCGGGGTCCGGCGCCTGCGGGACCGCGGGCCGCGCGACCGGGCGCACGGGGCACGGTCGGCCGGACACGACGAAGGGGCGCCCGCCGGCGAGCCGGCCGGGCGCCCCTTCTCCTCGCGTCACTTGCTGAGGTAGGTCCAGAACTCGTCGAACGACAGAACCTTGTCGCCGTCGAGGTCACGGGTCTTGATGATGGCCTCCGCGACCGACTCCGTGACGTTCCAGTCGCCACCCTGGGCGAGGGCGACCTTGAACTCGGCGGCGGTGATGAAACCGTCACCGTCCGTGTCGATCCGCTGGAACTCCTTGCGTGCTTCCTCGATGTCGGCCATCGGTCCGCCCCTTTTCGTCGTACCTTGCTGTCGTCCTGACGCAGGTCAGATTAACGGCCCGCGCGAACGCGCAGAGCGGCGACCACCCAGGCGAACTCGTCCCGGTGCGCCGACGGGCATCCGACGCCGTTCACGACGGCCGACAGCTCGCGGTAGCGGGCGACCCGCTCGTTCGAGGCCGCGGTCAGCCGCTCCAGGACCGCGGCCCGGTCGGCGTCGCCGAGCACCTCGCGCAGCACGTCCTCGGCCTCCGGCGCCTCGGGCGCGACCCCCCGGCGCAGCGCCTCGCCGGCGAGCTGGACGAGCCGGCTCATGAACCACAGGGAGGTGCCCGGCGGCACGTCCGGCCCCCGGTCCGCCGCGTTGAACTCGATCATCTGCCGCATCAGGGCACGGAAGTCCGGGTCCTGGATCAGCTCGGCGAGCTCCACCCAGGCGTCCACCTGCTCGGGCGTGGGGTCCTCGGGCAGCTCCGCCGCGCCGAACCGCAGCCTGCGGCGGATGTCGGGGTCGGCCGTGTCGATCCCCTCGAAGATCTCCGTCATGAAGTCCTCGACGATCCGCCTGCGTTCGGCGGCCGACAGTCGCGCCAGTTTGTTCATCAGGGTCATCTCCTCGGCGGTCGAGCCGCGTCGCGCCACGGTCGACAGCACCGCGCGGGTCACCCGTAGCGACCGGATCTGCGCGTCCAGCGCCTTCACATGCGCGGCCGCGACCTGGGCGACGGTCGTCTCGCCGGTCAGCACCCGGTGGACGTCGCTCAGCCCGAGGCCCAGTTCGCGCAGGGTGCGGACCAGTTCCAGGCGGGCCACGGACGCGGCGTCGTAGAGGCGGTAGCCGCCCGCGGAGCGGCCCACCGGGGGCAGGGCGCCCTCGTCGGACCAGTAGCGGATGGTGCGCACGCTCAGGCCGGTCGCTCGGGCCAGCTCACCGATGGTGAAAAGGCCGGTGCCGTCTTCGATCATGTCTGCGAGTCTGGGCCTTCCAGTGGGTGGAGACTCAAGCGGGGAGAGGGGACGCGATGACGCGGAACCTGCGGGACATTCTGGAGGCGGCGGCCCGGGGTGTGTTCCCTGCGGCGGACGGCGCCACCACGGTGGTGCCCCAGCACTCCCCCCGGGACGCCGGGGTCATCGCCTTCACCGCGCACTCCGTGGTCTTCACCGACGAGGATCCGCGGTGGGTGCGCGAGACGCTGGCCGCGATGGACTGCGACGCGCTCGCCGCGCCCATGAACGCCCGGTTCCTGGCGGCGCTGCTGGAGCGCACGGGCCGTCGCCACGACACGATCGACCTGCTCCTGGTGGGCTCCCCGCTGCCGGGCGAGCCGGCGCTGCCCCTCACCGAGATCGAGGACCCGGACCATCCCCGGGTCGTCACCTCCCGCCGGCGCCGGGACGGCGTGCGGGTGTGGACCGCCGAGGGGGGCGTGCTGGTGCTGGGGCGCGGGGTCGCGGGGCGGCTGGAGGTGGCGGTCGAGGTGGCCGAGGGGCTGCGGCACCGCGGGCTGGGCCGGCGTCTGGTGACTGCGGCGCGGCAGCTGGGCGGGGGCGAGCCGGTGTGGGCCCAGGTCTCGCCGGGCAACGCCCGCAGTCTGCGGGCGTTCCAGGCGGCCGGTTACGTTCCGGTGGGGTCGGAGGCGCTGCTGGGGTCCTGCTGACGGCCCCGGGCGCCCGGTGGCGGGCCCGGCGTCAGCGGAAGACCCCGGTGTGGCCGAGCGAGTAGCGGCCGGGCTGGGGGTAGACCGCGAGGCCGTGCGGTCCGTGGCCGACCTTGATGCGGGCCAGTTGCCGTCCGGTACGGGTGTCGATGGCGTACACCTCGGAGTTGTACCGGCCCGACAGCCACAGCACCTTGCCGTCGGCGGAGACGCCGCCCATGTCGGGGCTGCCGCCCTGCGGCAGGTGCCACTTACTGGTCAGCCGCTTCCGCGTGAAGTCGAAGACGGAGACGGTGCCCTCGCCGCGGTTGGAGATGTACATCTCGCGGGAGTCGCGGCTGACGTACAGACCGTGGCAGCCCTTGCCGGTGGGCAGCAGGGTCGGCCGGGTGAACCGGTCGCCGTCCAGGACCCACACGCCGTCGGCCTTCATGTCGGCGATGTAGAAGGTCTTGCCGTCCGGGGAGATCTTGACGTCCTGCGGCATCGCGCCCCGGTACGGGAGCTTCTCCTGCCCGATCACCTTCATCTTTGCGGTGTCGACCTTGAGCAGTTCGCCGCTGAACTCGCAGGAGACGATGAAGTACCGGCCGTCGGTGGAGAAGTCGGCGTGGTTGACGCCGTAGCAGGTGACCGGCAGGGACTTGATCCGCTTCATGGTGTGGGGGTCGCGGAAGACGAGTTCGCGGTCCTGGGAGGCCATGACGACGGCGTACTTGCCGTCGGGCGTGAAGTAGAGGTTGTACGGGTCGTGCACCTCGACGGGGGTGCCCGCGGTGCCGGTCCGCGGGTCGATGGGGGTGAGGGTGTTGCCGAGGTCGTTGTTGACCCACAGGGTCTTCAGGTCCCAGGAGGGCACGACGTGCTGGGGCTGGTGGCCGACCGGGATCGTCCCGATGACCCGGTACGTCTTCGGGTCGATGACGGTGACGGTGTCGGACTGGGTGTTGGGGACGTAGACGCGGGAGGGGAAGTCCTTGACCACCGGGGAGAGCTGGTTCGGGCGGTCGGCGGCGTAGACGTCGTTCGGGTCGAGGACGGGGGGCATGCCGGGCAGGTTCCGGTCGTCGGCCTGCTGCTCGGGCCGGGGCTGCCGGATCTCCGCGGCCTTGGTGGCGGCGCTCTCGTGCGCCTGGTCCCCGGAGCCGGAGCCGGAGCCGCAGGCGGCGAGAAGGGTGACGGAGGCGAAGGCGGCGGCGGTCAGGAGGGCGCGCCCGAGCGGTTTCGCGTGCATCAGCTGAACAGCTCCGTGGTGGTGACCGCGTGCAGTCCGCGGCGGCCGAGTTCGTCGAGTACGGCGGGGAGCGCGGCGACCGTGCCCGGGTAGCCGAAGTGCAGGCTGACCACGGATCCGTTGCGGATCTCGCCGAGCACCTTGCGGGTGACGGCGGCCGCGCCGGGCTGGGTGAAGTCGAGGGAGTCGACGTCGTAGGAGAGGACGTGCGGGTATCCGGCGCGGGCCGCCAGCCGTTCGACGAGCGGCGAGGCGCGCGGGGAGCGGGAGGGGCGGAACCAGGTGCCGATGGAACCGGTGAGGCGCTTGAGCCGGTCGGCGCAGGCCTGGATCTCGGCCCGCGCCGCGGACTCGGACATCGCGTTGATGTCCAGGTGGCGGTGGGTGTGGTTGCCGAGGTCGTGACCGCCGTCGAGGATGCGGCGGGCGAGGTCGGGGTGGTCGTCGAGCCAGGTGCCGACGGCGAGAACGGTCAGCCGGGCGCCGCGTTTCTCGGCCGCGGTGAGCAGGGAGCGGGCGATGGCCGGGTCGCCCTGGCCGTGGAAGGTGAGGGCCACGCGGGGCCGGGTACGCGGCCCGTGGGTGAGCTCGGAGGGCTGGCCGGGCAGGCGGCGCGGGGCCGGGGCGACGGCCGGGACGGGGGTGGCGGCGCGCGCGGAGGCGGGGCGCGCGGACGCGGCGCCCGTGGGAGTGGTGCTCGCCGGGGCGGGGTGGGCTGCGGCACCGGTCGTGGCGCATCCGGCGGCCAGTGTTCCGCCGGTCACGAGCCCGGCGCCCGCCCGCAGTGCCGTGCGACGGTCGGTATGGGTCATCCGCACCATTTAAAGGGTGCATTGTAAGAAAAAGAGCGATTGCCTCCACCGGCCACCGGCGCGGGTCTCCGGCCACGGGAGGGACACCCGGCCACCTGACCGCCCAGGCCGGTGGGCCACCCAGGCCGTCGGGGCGGCGGTCACCCGGGACGCCGGGCCACCCGGACCGACGGGCCGCCCAGGCCGCCGGGGCGGCGGCCACCCGGGCCGAGGCGGTCGCCCTGGCCGAAGCGGAGGTCAGGGCCGAAGCAGAGGTCAGGACCGAAGCAGAGGTCAGGACCGAAGCAGAGGTCAGGACCGAAGCGGCCGTCAGGGCCTCAGCGTTCGGCCACTCGCATCTCGAACCAGGTCGTCTTGCCGCGCGGCAGGAGGTCGACCCCCCAGCGGTCGGAGAGCTTGTCGACGAGGAACAGGCCCCGGCCGCTGATGTCCGTCTCCTGGACCGGCATCAGACAGGGCAGGCCCCGGGAGGGGTCGCGGACCTCGACCCGGATCCAGCCGCGGCGGCGGCGCATCCGTAAGCCGAAGACCCGGGCGCCGGTGTGGCGTACGGCGTTGCCGACGAGTTCGGAGACCAGCAGGACCGCGTCCTCGGCCATCTTGGGAGTCAGGCCCCACTGGCGCAGGACCACCACCTGCGCCAGCCGGCGTGCCGTCGCGGCGGACTCGGGGCGGGACGGCAGCGGGACCTCCGCGTCCGTCGGATTGCCGAACAGCTCCAGCGCCTTCAGTGCTCGTTCGTCCTCGACCGCAGGCGACCAGCGCGCCGCCGTCGGACGACCCTGTCCCCGCGGCTGCTCGATGCCCTCCAGCCCCGCCATGCCCCCCATCATGGCCGTCCGTAGGGCCCTTCGGGGTCGTTCTGGAGGAATACGCCCCCCGGAACACAATATTCCGCCCGATTCGGTCGGCATATGCCAGCGGCAGTTCGGCGTCCGCGACAGCCCCTCCGACCTGCGCCGGAGGCAAGATCCGAGGCAATCGACAGGCCACCTCGACAAGGCGGGCTTAAGGCTTGTTTAAGGTTTCCATAAACCGCCCCATCGAGGGACCCGGATCAGACACAGCGTCAATTGCAAGTGGTTCGGGCGAGTTTCACCGAGCCGGTTTCACCGGAACGTTCTCACCGGAACCTCACCCTGCGTCCGGCGCGCCGTCACTGGAACTTGGCCTTGCCGGGCCCTTCCTCCACAAAGCTGCGCATGCCGCGCTCGCGGTCCTCGGTGGCGAACAGGCCCGCGAACCAGGTGCGTTCCACGGCCAGTCCGGTCTCGATGTCCGTCTCCAGGCCGGCGTCGACCGACTCCTTCGCCGCGCGCAGCGCGAGTGCCGGGCCCTGGGCCAGCTTCGCCGCCCAGGCGTGCGCCTGCGGGTAGACCTCGGCGGCCGGGACGACCCGGTCCACCAGGCCCAGCGCCAGCGCCTCCTCGGCCTTCACCATGCGGCCCGTGAAGATCAGGTCCTTGGCCCGGGAGGGGCCGATCAGACGGGCCAGGCGCTGGGTGCCGCCCGCGCCCGGGATCAGGCCGAGCAGGATCTCCGGCTGGCCGAGCTTGGCGTTGTCCGCCGCGATGCGGTAGTCCGCGCACAGCGCCAGCTCGCAGCCGCCGCCCAGGGCGTAGCCGGTGACGGCCGCCACCACGGGCTTGGGGATGCGGGCCACGGCCGTGAAGGAGTCCTGGAGGGCGCGCGAGCGCAGGACCATCGCGGTGTGGTCCATCGCCTGCATCTCCTTGATGTCCGCGCCCGCCGCGAACACCTTCTCCCCGCCGTACAGCACCACCGCGCGGATGTCCTCGCGGCGGGCGGCCTCCTCGGCCAGCTCCTTGATGCGGTCCTGGACGGCGACGTCCAGCGCGTTCATCGGCGGGCGGTCCAGACGGATGGTGCCCACGCCTTCGGCGACTTCAAGATGCACAGTCATGAGGGCAGGTTAACGGGGACTAACGCGTACGGCCCCGGTGCAGTACCTCACACCGGGGCCGTACGCGTCAGTCGGCGCTCAGGCCTTCCACTTCTCCCAGGACATGTTCCAGCCGTTGAGGCCGTTGGCCGGGTCTACCACCGGGTCGGTGGAGTGCTTGACCTCCACCACGTCACCGACCATCGAGTGGTTGAAGAACCAGGCGGCCGGCACCCCGCTGTCGTAACCGCCGCGCACGTCGCGCAGGCCGACACAGCCGTGGCTGGCGTTGTAGTTGCCGAACGCGTCGCCGCCCCAGTAGTTGCCGTGCACGAAGGTGCCGGAGTCGGTCAGGCGCATGGCGTGCGGGACGTCCTTGATGTCGTACTCGCCGTCGTAGCCGACGGTGTCGCCGTTCATCCGGGTGACCTTGAACTTCTCGCTGATGACCATGCTGCCGTTCCAGGTCGCGTAGCCGGCCTTGCCGGTGGTGACCGGGATGGTCCGGACGGTCTTGCCGTCCTGCATGACCTTCATCGTGTGCTTCTTGGCGTCCACGACGGACACCTGGTTGCGGCCGATGGTGAAGGAGACGGTCTTGGACTGCTTGCCGTAGACGCCCTTGCGGCCCTCGACCCCGTCGAGGTTCAGCTTGACGGTGACCTTGGTGCCGGACTTCCAGTAGTCCTCGGGGCGGAAGTCCAGGCGGTCGTTGCCGAACCAGTGGCCCTCGACGTCCACGGCGGGCTCGGTCGTGATCTCGATGGCCTTCTTCACGTCGTCCGGCTTGGTGATGCCGCGCGTGAAGCGGACCGAGAACGGCATGCCGACACCGACGGTGGAGCCGTCCTCGGGGGTGAAGGTGCCGATGAAGGTGTTCTTCGGGCTGAGCGTGGTGAAGGAGGAGTCCTCCGCGGCCGTGCGGCCCGCGGCGTCCTTGGCGACCGCGTGCACCTCGTACTTGGTGGACGCCGCCAGGTGCGTGGTGGGCGTCCAGCCCGCGCCGTCCGCCGAGATCGTGCCGTCGACCTTCGTGCCCTTGGCGTCCTTGACGGTGACCTCGGTCAGCTTGCCCTTGGTGGCGCCGACCTTGAGGACGCCGCTGGTGTCGACCTCCTTGGCCCCGGTCTTGGGGGAGATGGTGACGACCGCCTCCGACTGCGCGCTCTGGGTCGCGGACGACTGCTTGCCCTTGTCCTTGCCGTCGCCGCCGGATCCGGCGTCCGCCCCGCCGCCGCAGGCGGTGACGGAGACCAGCAGCACGCCCAGGGCGGCCGCCATCAGGCCGCCACGGCCCCGCTTCCGCGTTCCGCCCACGCGTGCGTCAACCGACGCCCCCGATATCGGTCGCACGTTCAACTCTTCTCCCCTCGCCGGACCCCGGCCCGGCCACCCCAGCGCATCCCATGCGCACTCTGGCGCATATTAACCACATGATCAGTGCGGTCGACGCCCGCCGATTGTCACCGTTCAGTCCCAACTGAGGTCCCTCCCCCTTCGTCAGGTCCCGCGCCCCGCCCGCTCACTTGACCGCGCTCCCCGCCTTCCACTGCTTCCACCCCATGTTCCAGCCGCCGAGCCCGTTGTCGGGGGCGACCTTCTTGTCGTCGCTGTGGACGACCTCGATGACGTCACCGACCAGGCTGCGGTCGAAGAACCAGCCCGCGGGGGTGTCCGAAGCGCCGCCCTTCACGTCCCGCAGACCCACGCAGCCGTGGCTGACGTTGGCGTGCCCCGGGGCTGCGGGCGCCCAGTAGTTGCCGTGCAGGAAGGTGCCCGACTCGGTCAGCTGCATGGCGTGCGGCACGTCGGGGATGTCGTACTCGCCGCCGAAGCCGACCGTGCGGCTGTTCATCCGGGTGACCTCCAGCATGTCCATCACCACCATCTTCCCGTTGTAGGTGGTGGTCTTGGGGGCGCCCGCGGTGATGGGCACGGTGGCCACCAGTGCGCCGTCGCGCCGCACCTGCATGGTGTGCTTCGCCGCGTCGACCAGCGAGACCTGGCTGCGGCCGACGGTGAAGGAGACCGTCCGGTACTGGAGTCCGTAGACCCCGCGTGCTCCCTCGACGTCCCGCAGACGCAGGCTGACGGTGACCCGGGTGCCGGGCTTCCAGTACGCCTCGGGGCGGAAGTCCAGGCGGTCCTTGCCGAACCAGTGCGGGCGGATCTCGACCGCCGGCTGCGCGGTGACGCGGACGGCGCGCTCGACGGCGGCCCGGTTGTCGATCTTCCGGCTGAAGGCCAGTGAAACGATCATTCCGGTGCCGACCGTGGAACGGTTCTCCGGGGTCACGTACCCGATGAACCGCTCGGCGGGGACGTAGGTGGTGAAGGTGGTGTGCCGCGCCGAGCGGCGGCCGTCGCCGTCGACGGCGACCACGTCGACCGTGTACTTCGCCGCGAGCGCCAGCTTCTCCGTGGGCTCCCAGCGCCGCCGGTCCGAAGAGACGCGTCCGGGCACCGGGGTCTCCTGCGCGTCCTGCGACTTGACGACCCGCACCGACTCCAGCCGCCCGTCCGTCACCTGGACCCCCAGCGCCCGGCCGGGACGGACCTCCTTGGTGCCGTCGTCCGGCGAGATCCGGATGACCTCCTCGGGGTCCGGCGCCCTGCCGTGCGCCCCGCCGGCGCCGATCACCCCCGTCGGGTCCGTGTCGCAGCCGGCGGCGCCCGCAAGCAGCCCTGCCCATGTCAGTACGGCGGCCAGCGCGGCCCCCGCGCGCCGTGCGCGCCCGTGTACGTGCCTCACATGGATGCCAACGACCGGCCCGCCCCCGGGAAACGTGAGTGCGAGCCATGAGCTGGGCAGAACAGTGGGGAGGACGACGCGACAGGTGACCGCGGCCGGGACGCCGCGGGCCCGTCACCCGTTGTTCCACGTCGTGCCATGAGCCGCGGGAGGCCGAACCGTGTCCAGCGCAGCCGAGCAGGAGGCGGTGGCGGAAGAGCGCGCCACCGGGGACGGGCGTCCGGCCGCCGCCGCGAACGGGGCACGGCGCAGGACGCCCGGGGTGCCGGTGTGGCCGGGTGCGCCGACGCCGCTGGGGGCCCGCTTCCGGGTCGGCCCGGACGGGGTGGCGGGCACCAACTTCGCGCTGTGGGCGGGCGGGGCCGAGGCGGTCGAGCTGTGCCTGTTCGACGGGCGCGGCCCGGACAGCAGGGAGACCCGCGCCCGGCTGACCGAACTGACGCACGAGATCTGGCACGGTTTCGTCCCGGGGGTGATGCCGGGTCAGCGGTACGGCTTCCGGGTGCACGGCCGCTGGGACCCGTGGACCGGCGCCCGCTGGAACCCGGCGAAGCTGCTCCTCGACCCGTACGCGCGCGCGGTGGACGGCGACTTCCGGCTGCCGCCCGAGGTGTACGGGCATGTCCGCGACTGGCCGCAGCAGCAGGTCGCCGACACCGTGCGCGACGACCGGGACTCGGCGCCGTACGTCCCGAAGGGCGTGGTCGTGCACGACGACGCGCCGGACGACGAGTGGACGGACGACCGCCGCCCGAAGACGCCCTGGGCCGACTCGGTGATCTACGAGCTGCATGTCAGGGGCTTCACCAAGCTGCACCCCGGCATCCCGCCGGAGCTGCGCGGCACCTACGCGGGCCTCGCGCACCCGGCGGCGGTCGAGCATCTGGTGCAGCTGGGCGTGACGGCCGTGGAGCTGCTGCCGGTACACCAGTTCGCGCACGAGGACCATCTGCTGCGGCGGGGGCTGCGCAACTACTGGGGCTACAACTCGATCGGCTACTTCGCCCCGCACGCCGGGTACGCCGCCTCCGGTACGACCGGTCAGCAGGTCGGCGAGTTCAAGGACATGGTCCGGGCGCTGCACGCGGCCGGCATCGAGGTCATCCTCGACGTGGTCTACAACCACACCGCGGAGGCCGGCGAGCTGGGCCCGACGCTCTCCCTCAAGGGCATCGACAACCGCGGCTACTACCGGCTCCAGCCGGACGCCCGCCGCTACGCCGACTACACCGGCTGCGGCAACACCCTGCACGTGGTCCAGCCGCAGGTGCTGCGGCTGATCACCGACTCGCTGCGCTACTGGGTGACGGAGATGGGCGTCGACGGTTTCCGTTTCGACCTCGCGGCCGCGCTGGCCCGCTCCATGCACGACGTGGACATGCTCTCCCCGTTCCTGGCCGTCATCGCCCAGGACCCGGTGCTGCGCCGGGTGAAGCTCATCGCCGAGCCGTGGGACGTCGGCTCCGGCGGCTACCAGGTCGGCGCGTTCCCACCGCTGTGGACCGAGTGGAACGACCGCTACCGAAACGCCGTACGGGACTTCTGGCGGCACGCGCTGCCGGACGTCCGCGAGATGGGCTACCGGCTGTCGGGCTCGAGCGACCTGTACGCCTGGGGCGGGCGGCGGCCGTACGCCTCGGTCAACTTCGTCACCGCGCACGACGGTTTCACCCTGCGCGACCTGGTGTCGTACGAGCGCAAGCACAACGAGGCCAACGGCGAGGGCAACCGGGACGGCACGGACGACAACCGGTCGTGGAACGGCGGCGCGGAGGGCGAGAGCGAGGACGAACGGGTACGGGCGCTGCGGCGGCGCCAGCTGCGCAACCTGCTGACCACGCTGCTGCTGTCCACGGGGGTGCCGATGCTGGTCGCGGGCGACGAGCTCGGGCGCACCCAGCGCGGCAACAACAACGCCTACTGCCAGGACAACGAGATCGGCTGGCTGGACTGGAGTCTGCTGGAGGACCCGGGCTGGCGCGCCCTGTTCGAGCTGACCTCGCGGCTGATCGCGCTGCGCCACCGCCATCCGGTGCTGCGCCGGCGGGCGTTCTTCTCGGGGCGGGCGCACTCGGCGGACGGGCTGCGGGACCTGGCCTGGTTCACCGCGCGGGGCGCGGAGATGACGGAACGGGACTGGTACGCGCCCGCCGCCACGCTCGGCATGTACCTCTCCGGGCGGGACATCCCGGGCCGCGACGAGCGGGGCGCGCCGATCGTCGACGACAGCTTCCTGGCCGTGCTGCACGCCGGGGACCGGCCGGTGAGCTTCGTGCTGCCGGGGCCGCCGTGGGCGGAGCGCTACGAGGTGGTCGTGGACACCTCGCGGGAGGAGCAGGCACAGGCGCCCGGGGTGACGCACCGGGCGGGGGCGGCGATCACGGTGCCGGCCCGGTCCGTGCTCCTGCTGAAGGTCGGCTGAGCGGGGCGGGGCCGGCCCGGGTCAGCCGAGGATCCCGCGCCGGTACGCCGTCGCCACCGCGGCCGCCCGGTCCTTGACGCCGAGCTTGGCGTACAGGTGGGTGAGGTGGGTCTTCACGGTCGCCTCGCTGATGAACAGCTCCCGGGCTATCTCTCGGTTCGGCGTGCCCCGGGCGACCAGGGCCAGGACCTCCCGCTCGCGGGCGGACAGCGGCTCGCCGCCGGGCGCGCGCACGGCGCTGACCAGACGGGAGGCGACGGTCGGGGACAGGACCGTACGGCCCTCGGCGGCGGCCCGGACGGCGGTGAACAGTTCGTCGCGGGGCGCGTCCTTCAGCAGGTACCCGGTCGCGCCCGCCTCGATCGCGGGCAGGGTGTCGGAGTCGGTGTCGTAGGTGGTCAGCACCAGGACCCTGGCGCGGGCCCGGCGGCGGGTCAGCTCGGCGATGGCGTCCACTCCCCCGCCGCCCGGCATCCGCAGGTCCATCAGGATCACGTCCGGGTCGAGGGCGGCGGCCAGTTCGACGGCCTGCACCCCGTTCACCGCCTCGCCGACGACGGTGAAGCCGGGCGCGGAGTCGAACATGCCGCGCAGGCCGTCGCGTACGACGGGATGGTCGTCGACGATCAGCAGCGAGATGGCGGTGTCATCGGTCATGGCGCACCAACGGTACGCGAGCCGACAGCGCGGTGCCGTGGCCCGGTTCGGACTCCACGGCCAGGGAGCCGGCGATGCGTTCGGCGCGGGCGCGCATCCCGTCGAGGCCGAACCCGCCGGTGCGGGTGCGCCGCGGCAGGTTCTCGGGGTCGAAGCCGCTGCCGTCGTCGCGGACGTCGAGGGTGACCTCGTCGCCCATGAAGCTCAGGGTGACGCCGACGCGGGTGGCGGCCGCGTGCCGGGCCGCGTTGGACAGGGCCTCCTGGGCGATGCGCAGCAGGGTGGCGGAGACCTCGTCGTGCAGTTGCTCCGCGGTGCCGGTGACGGTGAACTCGGCGCGCAGTCCGGTGCGTTCGCCCCATTCTGCGACCGTCTTCTTCAGCGCCTCCGGCAGCCCGTCGTCGGCCAGCGCGACCGGGGCGAGGTTGTGCACGCTGCGTCGTGCCTCGCCGAGGCTGTGCCGGGCCAGGTCGGCGGCCCGGCCCAGGTGGGTGCGGGCCACGTCCAGGTCGGGGGCGCTCGCCACGACCTGGAGCTGGGCGATGATGCCGGTCAGGCCCTGGGCGATGGTGTCGTGGATCTCGGCGGCCAGCCGTCGGCGCTCGTCGGCGACCCCGGCCTCCCGTGCCTGGACGAGGAGTTGGGCGTGCAGCGCGGCGTTTTCGTCGAGGGCCTGCTGCAACGCGGCGTTGGTGCGGCCGAGTTCGGCGATGGTCTCGGCCTGGGTGCGGGCGTGCGCCTGCTCCTGCACGTTGAACCGGTTGAAGAGGGCGACCAGTGCGAGGTTGGCGCCGAACACCACGAGGAAGCCGAACCACCACAGCAGACCGCGCGGCGGCATGCCGCCGATCTCGCTGCCCGCCATGGTGACGGCGGTCAGGAACAGTCCCGGCAGCGTCAGCCGCCGGGTCAGCTGGCGGGCGGCGCTGTAGTAGCCGGTGACGGCGTAGAAGGCGAAGAAGGGGTTGAGCCAGGTCAGCACGAACCCGAGCGCCCAGCGGACGAAGTACAGCGCCGAGCTCGCCCGGTTGGGCCCCGACCACCTCCGGGCCGCCCGCCCCCAGCCCAGCTGGAGCAGCAAGGACGCGGCCACCAGCAGGCCGGCCGCCCACATCGCGGCCGGTGTCATCCCGACCGCCCGGGCCGAGCCGGCCGCCGTCAGCACGCCCACCGCGAGCAGGGCGTAGGGCCCCCAGAGGTCGAAGAAGGCCCTGCGCTCGGGATGTTCGGCCTGGGTCATGCCATCAGTGTCGGGCACGGCCGGCTCACTCCCAACGGAACCAGCGCGCCGCGCCCGCCGTCAGCAGCACCGCCCAGGCCGTGAGCACACCGAGGTGGTCCCAGCCGGGCCAGTGGCCCGCGGCGGCCTGGTCCAGGGCGCGGGCCGCCGCGCCGAACGGGGTCAGCCGGACCACCTGGGCCAGTGTGTGCGGCATCGCCCGCACCGGGATCCACACGCCCGCGCAGAACATCATCGGGAAGAACACCGCCGAGCCGATCGCGCCCGCGATCTTCGTGGTGCGCGACAGCGCCGAGACGACCGCGCCGAGCGCGAGGGCCGCGGCGGCCGCGAGCAGCAGCGCCAGCAGGTATCCGGCGGGCTGTCCGGGCAGCCGTACACCGAAGGCGAGCCGGCCGACGGCGAGCGCGAGCAGCGCCGAGCCCAGCGCCACCGTGCCCTGCACGGTCATCTGCGCGGCCAGCAGGGCGGTGGGCCGCACGGGGGTGAGCCGCATCCGGCGCAGGATGCCGCGCTCCCGGTAGCCGGTCAGCGCCTGCGGCAGGGTCTGCACCCCGGACATGATCAGGGCGATCAGTACGGCGATGGGCACATAGGCGTCGACCGGCCGCAGCCCGCCCAGGGAGTCGTCGGCGTCCCGGAAGGACGGGATCGAGCCGAGGATCGCCAGGAGCAGGGCCGGGAACAGGAAGACCCAGAAGACGGCCCCGGGTTCGCGGCGGAACAGCCGGAACTCGGCGCGCAGGACCGCGGTGTTCATATCGCCTTCTCCTTCTCCTCGGTGAGATCGAGGAACGCGTCGTCGAGCGTGGCGTCGGTGACGCGCAGCTGGTGGGCGGTGACCCGGTGGCGGGCGAGCAGGGTGATGACGGCGTTGACCGTCTCGTCGGTGCCGGACAGCGTGAGGCGGCCGTCCTTGTGCTCGACGGACGCGAGCGCGGGGAGCGCGTCCAGTTCCCGGTCGTCCAGCGGGGCGGACGGGGTGAAGCTGATGACGGTGGCGCCCGCGGAGCGCCGGATCAGTCCGGCCGGGGTGTCCAGGGCGGCCACCCGGCCCTTGTCGATCACCGCGATCCGGTCGCAGAGCCGCTGGGCCTCCTCCATGAAATGGGTGACGAGCAGGACGGTGACCCCGCCCGCCCGTACGTCCTCGATGAGCTGCCAGGTGTCCCGGCGGGCCCTGGGGTCCAGGCCGGTGGTCAGTTCGTCCAGGACGACGATCCGCGGGTTGCCGATCAGGGCGAGCGCGATGAGCAGGCGCTGCTTCTGGCCGCCGGAGAGTTTCCCGAACCGGGTGGTGAGCCGGTCGGCCAGCCCCAGGCGCTCGGCGAGCGGGCGCCAGTCCAGCGGGTCGGGATAGAAGGCGGCGTAGAGCTCCAGGGCCTCGCGGACGGTCAGTTTCGCCTGGAGCTCGCTCTCCTGGAGCTGGGCGCCCAGGACGCGGGCGACCCGTTCGTGGTCGGCGACCGGGTCGAGGCCGGTGACCCGGACCCGGCCGGCGTCGGGGACGCGCAGGCCCTCGACGCACTCGACGGTGGTGGTCTTGCCGGCGCCGTTCGGGCCGAGGACGCCGAAGATCTCGCCCTCCTCCACGGCGAAGGAGACGCCGTCCACGACGGCACGGCCCCCGTAGACCTTGCGCAGGTCGGTGACTTCGATGACGGACATGGGTCGAGCGTGCCGCGGGGAGCGGCGCGGGCACATCGGCCGTCTCGCTCGTACGCGCATCGGCCGATCGGATGACGCCGGTGTACGACCTCTCGAACACGCAGGTCGTAGGACCTGCGACCGAGCCGGGTCCGGCCAAAACTCGGTGGGCGATGTCAGTGGCGATCCGTAGGCTCGCTCCTGATGTCCACTACACCTGCCACCGCCGAGAACCGCTCCGCCGTGCGCACTCTGCTGCGACTGTGGCCGTATGTGCGCCCGGTGCGGGTGCGCCTGTTCACCGCCGCCTTCGTCGCGGTCGTCGCCTCCTGCGTGGGGCTGGTGATACCGCTTGTGCTGAAGTGGATGGTCGACGGGCCGATCGCCGACCGGGACTCCGCGGGCGTGTGGCGGGGCGCGCTGTACCTGCTGCTGCTGGGGGTCGCCGAGGCGCTGCTGTTCGGACTGCGGCGCTGGCTGGTCGCGCGGCCGCTGTCGCATGTCGAGGCGTCGATGCGGGCGCGGCTGTACGGGCACCTCCAGCGGCTGCCGGTGGCCTTCCACGACCGGTGGGCCTCCGGACAGTTGCTGTCACGGGCGACCACCGACCTGATGCTGCTCCGGATGTTCCTCGCCTTCCCGCTGACGTTCCTGCTGGTCAACGCGGTGACCATCATCATCGGTGTGATCATCATGCTGCTCCAGGACTGGACGCTGGGCCTGGTGATCCTGGGCCCGACGGTGCCCCTGATGGTCATGTGCGTGGTCTTCGAGAAGCGGTACGCGCACGCGGCGCGGCTCGCGCAGGACCAGGTCGGCGATCTGACCACGGTCGTCGAGGAGAGCGTGCTGGGCATCCGCATCGTCAAGGGATTCGGGCGCCACCGCAGTCAGGCGCGGGCGTTCCGTGAGCTGGCGCGGACGCTGCGGGGCACGGAACTGCGCAAGGCGCGGCTGCTGGCGGCGATCTGGGCGGTGATCGTGACGCTGCCGGAGCTGGCCATCGGGGCGGCGCTGGTGGTCGGGGCGGTGCAGGTGGCGGACGGCACGCTGTCCGCGGGCACGCTGGTGGCCTTCCTGTCGACGGCGCTGGCGCTGCGCTGGCCGGTGGAGTCCATCGGTTTCCTGCTGGCGATGAGCCAGGAGGCGTCGACGGCGACGGAGCGGTACTTCGAGGTGATGGACGCACCGCCGGAGTCGGCCGACCCGGACGCCCCGCCCGCACCTGCCGGGGACGCCTCGCCCGCCGCGAGCGGCTCACCTGCCGGGAACGGCGGACCGCACAAGCCCGTACCTGCCGGGGACGGCGGGCTGCGCTTCCACGGTGTCCGGTTCCGCTATCCGGACGCCCCGCCGGACTCCCCGCCACTGCTCGACCACATCGAACTGCACGTCCGCCCCGGCGAGTCGATGGCCCTGGTCGGGGCCACCGGAAGCGGCAAGACCACGCTCACCGCGCTCGTCCCCCGGCTGCACGAGGTGACGTCCGGGCGGATCACCCTGGACGGCGAGGACATCACCGCGATGCCCCGCGAGGAACTGCGCGCGAAGGTCGCGGTCGCCTTCGAGGAGCCCACGCTCTTCTCGGCGAGCGTCGGGGACAACGTCCTGATGGGCGCCGACGGCGACGCCGGCGCGCCGGAGCTGGAGCGGGCCCTGGCCGTCGCCCAGGCGGCCGGCTTCGTGCACGCGCTGCCGCAGGGGACGCTGACCCAGGTCGGCGAACAGGGCCTGAGCCTGTCCGGCGGCCAGCGGCAGCGCCTCGCGCTGGCGCGCGCGGTGGTCGGCCGGCCGCGGTTCCTGGTGCTCGACGACCCGCTGTCGGCCCTGGACGTGCACACGGAGGCCGCCGTCGAGGCCGCCCTGCGCCGGGTGCTCGTGGACACCACGGCCCTGATCGTCGCCCACCGGCCGTCCACGGTCCTGCTCGCCGACCGGGTCGCCCTGCTCGCCGACGGACGCATCCAGGCCGTCGGCACCCACCAGGAACTGCTGCGCACCAGCACGGAGTACGCCCGGCTGATGTCCGGGGACGATCCCGAAGAGCCGTCCGGCCACGAGGAGGGCGACCGATGACCGCCGCCACGACGTCCGCCGCCGTCACCGAGGGAGAGGACCGGCCGGACCCCGACGAGCAGGCCGCCGACCCCTTCGACCGCGACGTACTGCCCACCCCGCCCGGTGCCACGGCCGCGCTGCTGCGCTCCCTGCTGGCCCCGATGAAGGGGCGGGTGGCGCTGACCACGGCCCTGCTGCTGCTCCAGCAGGCGGCGGTGCAGACGGGTCCGCTGCTGGTGGCCTACGCCATCGACCGGGCCGTACCGGCACTGCGCGGCGGCGACCACGGGCCGCTGATCGCGGTGGCCGTCGCCTATCTGCTGTGCGCGGTGGCCTCGGGCGGGATGCAGTACGCGTTCACCGTGGTCTCCGCCCGGGTGAATCAGGACGTCCTGCTCGATCTGCGCGGCCGGATCTTCCGTCACGCCCAGGCGCTCAGCGTGGACTTCCACGAGCGCTACACCTCGGGCCGGCTGATCTCCCGCTCCACGACGGACGTCGAGTCGCTGCGCGAGCTGCTCAGCGAGGGCTTGCAGGAGCTGGTGACGGTCCTGCTGTCGTTCGTGTACATCGCGGCGATGCTGCTCTGGCTGGACCTCGGGATCGGCGCGGTCGCGGTGGCCTCGGCGGTGCCGCTGTACCTGCTCGTACGGCTGTACCAGCGGCGCGCGGGCGAGGTGTACCGGGAGCGGTCCACGGCGATCGCGGGGGTGATCGTGAAGTTCGTGGAGACGATGAACGGCATCCGGCCGGTGCGCTCCTTCCGCCGCGAGGCCGCCAACGACGCCGAGTTCGCCGTCCTCAACCGGCGGCACGAGCGCACCAACGGCGACGCGCTGCTGGAGATGGCCCGCTATGTCGTCGGCTCCCGGCTGGTGTCCAGCACCGCCCTGGCCCTGACCGTGCTGTGGGGGGCCTGGCGGGTGGCGGACGACTCGCTGGCGCTGGGCGTGCTGGCGGCGGCGGTGCTCTACCTGCGGCGGCTGTACGACCCGATCGACCGCCTCGGCATGTTCCTCAACTCCTACCAGTCGGCGGCCGCCTCGCTGGAGAAGATCGCGGGTCTGCTGGCGCAGACGCCGTCCGTGCCCGAGGCCGCGAAGCCCCGGGAGCTGCCCGCGCGCGAGGGCGCCCACCCGGGCCGCACGGTCGTCTTCGACGGCGTCCGGTTCGCCTACCGCACCGGCGGCGAGATCCTGCCCCGCTTCGACCTGACCCTGCCGGCCGGACAGACGGTCGCGGTCGTCGGCTCCACCGGCGCCGGCAAGTCCACGCTGGCCAAGCTGCTGGCCCGGTTCTACGACCCCACCGCGGGCCGCGTCACGCTGGACGGCGTCGACCTGCGCGACCTCGCGCTGCCCGAACTGCGGCGCGGAGTGGTCATGGTGACCCAGGAGGCGTTCCTGTTCTCCGGCACGGTCGCCGAGAACATCGCGATCGGCCGTCCGGACGCGAGCCGGGAGGAGATCGAGCGGGCGGCGAAGGCGATCGGCGCGCACGAGTTCATCAGCGCCCTGCCGGACGGCTACGACACGGACGTCCGCAAGCGGGGCGGGCGGATCTCCGCCGGTCAGCGGCAACTCGTGGCCTTCGCGCGGGCGTTGCTCGCCGACCCGGCGGTGCTGATCCTCGACGAGGCGACCAGCTCGCTGGACATCCCCGGGGAGCGGGCGGTGCAGCAGGCGATGACGACGGTGCTGCGCGGCCGTACCGCGGTGGTGATCGCGCACCGGCTGTCGACCGTCGAGATCGCCGACCGGGTGCTGGTCATGGAGCACGGACGGATCGTGGAGGACGGCAGCCCGGCCGAACTGACCGCGGGCACCGGCAGGTTCTCCGACCTGCACCGGGCCTGGCGGGACAGCCTGGTCTGAGCGGGGGACCCGGAAGTGATCGACGCGTACGAGGACCCCGGCACGCCCGATGCCCGCGGCGGCCGGCGCTATCTGTGGTGGCTGGTGACCCGGCAGCCCTGGCGGTCCGTCGCCGGGGCGGTGATCGCCAGTGTCTGGATGGTGCTCGGGGCGGCGACGCCGTATCTGATGTCCCGGGCGATCGACGACGGTCTCCAGCCGGGCGACCGGGTCGCACTCGCTGGCTGGACGGCCGCGCTGTTCGCGGTCGGGGCGTTCAACGCCTGGCTGGGCATCATGCGGCACCGCACGATGACCCGGGTGCGGATGGACGCCAACTTCCGCACGGTCAAGGTGGTCGTCGGGCACACGGTGCGGCTGGGGGCCTCGCTGGCCCGCCGGACCGGGGCCGGCGAGGTGGTCACGATCGGCGTGGGCGACGTGCAGACGATCAGCACCTCCCTCACGGTGGTCGGACCCGGGGTCGGCGCGCTCGTCGCCTACGCCGTGGTCGCCGGGCTGCTGCTGTCGGTCTCGGCACGGCTGGCCGTGGTGGTGCTGCTCGGGGTGCCGGTGATCGTCGTACTGGTGGGACCGCTGCTGGGGCGGTTGCAGGGCGCGGAGTCGGAGTACCGGGAGCGGCAGGGCGTGCTGACCGCGCGCATCGGCGATCTGGCGGGCGGTCTGCGGGTCCTCAACGGCCTGGGCGGCAAGGAGCTGTTCGCGGACGCCTTCCGCCGGGACTCACGGCGGCTGCGCGAGCAGGGCTACCGGGTCGGTGCGGTGACGAGCTGGATGCAGGCGCTCGGGGTCGGGCTGCCGACGCTGTTCCTCGGCCTGGTGACCTGGCTCGCGGCCCGGTCGGCCGCCCAGGGCGAGATCACCGTGGGCGAGCTGGTGGCGGTGTACGGCTATGTCGCGGTCCTGGTGGTTCCGGTGGCGTTCCTGATCGAGTGCGGCCACCAGCTCGCCCGGGGCGTGGTGGCCGCCCGGCGGGTGGTGGGGCTGCTGCGGCTGGAGCCCGAGCCGGACGGCGGTGCGTGCGCCGCCCCGGCCGAACCGGCGGTGCTGTACGACCCGGAGTCCGGGGTGCGGGTGGCACCGGGACGGCTGACCGCGCTGGCCGGGGCGCGGCCCGCCGACACGGCGGCCGTCCTCGACCGGCTCGGCCGGTACGCGCCGTCGGCGGCGACCTGGGGCGACACGCGCCTGGACGAGATCCCGCTGCCGCAGGTCCGGGCGCGGATCCTGGTCGCCGACCACGAGGCCGAGCTGTTCGCGGGCACGCTGCGGGAACTGGTCGGCGGCCACCGGGAGCCGGCCGAGCGGAACATCCGGCGGGCGGTGCACTCGGCGGTGGCCGAGGACATCGTGCAGGGTCTGCCGGACGGGCTCGACTCGGCGATCGACGCGCGGGCCCGCAATCTGTCCGGCGGGCAGCGGCAGCGGGTCCGGCTGGTGCGGGCGCTGCTGGCCGACCCGGAGGTGCTGCTGGCGGTGGAGCCGACGTCGGCGCTCGACGCGCACACCGAGGCGGCGGTGGCGGCCCGGCTGCGGCCGGCCCGCAGCGGCCGTACGACCGTGCTGACCAGCACCTCCCCGCTCGTCCTCGACCACGCCGACACCGTGCACTTCGTGGTGGACGGCAAGGTCGCCGCGACGGGCACGCACCGGCAGCTGCTGGCCCGCGAGCCGGACTACCGGGCCCTGGTCGCACGGGGCGCCGAGGCGAACGCTGACACCGGGACGAACGCGGGCACCGAGACGAACGCTGACACCGAGACGAACGCGGGCACCGAGACGAACGCGGGCACCGGGACGGGCGCGGACGCCGGTGCCGGTGCCGAGGGGGTCGTGGCATGAGCCGAGGGCAGCTTCCCGTCGCCGGACCCGCCGAGGTCCGGCGGGCCGCGGTACGGCTGGTGCGGGCCGACGGGCGCGGGTTCGGGGCCGTGCTGGCGCTGAACGCGGCGGCCGCCGCGGCCGGGCTGGCCGGGCCCTGGCTGCTGGGACGGATCATCGACACGGTGCGGGCCGGGGGCGGGGTCGCGGCGGTGGACCGGCTCGCGGCCGGCATCGTGCTGTGCGCGCTCGGGCAGCTGCTGCTGGCGCGCTGGGCCCGGTACGCGGGACACCGGTTCGGGGAGCGGACGCTGGCGCGGGTGCGCGAGGAGTTCGTCGACCGGGCGCTGGCGCTGCCCGCGTCCGTGGTGGAGCGGGCCGGCACCGGCGATCTGACGGCGCGCGGCACGGCGGACGTGACGACCGTCGGCACCACCCTGCGCGACGCCGGGCCCGAGCTGCTGATCAGCTCCGTGCAGGCGCTGTTCCTGCTGGGCGCGGTCTTCGCGCTCGACCCGCTGCTCGGCGTGGTCGGACTGGGCTGCCTGGCCCCGATCGGGGTGGCGCTGCGCTGGTATCTGCGCCGGGCGCGGGAGGGCTATCTGGCCGAGGGCGCGGCAGGTTCGCAGGTCGCCGAGATCCTCGGGGCGACCGCCTCCGGGGCGCGTACCGTCGAGGCGTTCCACCTCGGTGAGCGGCGGATCGCGGCGAGCCGCGAGGCGCTGGAGGTCTCCCGGCGCAGACGGCTGTACACGCTGTTCCTGCGGACGGTGTTCTTCCCGGCGGTGGAGACGTCGTACGTACTGCCGGTGGCCGGGGTGCTGCTGGTCGGCGGGGTGCTGCACGGACACGGGGGGACGAGTCTGGGCGCGGTGGTGGCGGGCGCGCTGTATCTGAAGCAGCTCGGCACGCCGCTGGACGAGGTCCTCATGCGGGTGGAGCAGCTCCAGAGCAGCGGGGCGTCGTTCGCGCGGGTGGAGGGGCTGGCGCGGGCCGCGCGCCCGGACACCGCCGAGCGGTACGCGCTGCCCTCGGGCGACCGCATCGACGTGACCGGGGTGCGGTACGCCTACGACCGCGGTGGCGAGGTGCTGCGCGGCGTCGATCTGACCGTGCGGCCCGGGGAGCGGCTGGCGGTGGTCGGCCCGTCCGGTGCCGGCAAGACCACGCTGAGCCGGCTGCTGGCGGGCGTCGACGCGCCCAGCGCCGGTGCGGTGACGGTGGGCGGGGTGCCGGTCGCGGAGCTCGGGCCGGAGCGGCTGCGGCGCCAAGTCGTGCTCGTCACCCAGGAGCACCACGTCTTCCTCGGCACGGTCCGCGACAATCTGCGGATCGCCGAACCGTCCGCCGGGGACGCGCAGTTGTGGGCCGCGCTGGCGACGGTCGGCGCCGAGGCCTGGGTGCGCGCGCTGCCCGGCGGTCTGGACACCGAGCTCGGCGAGGGCGGCCTGGCCACCGACGGCTCCCAGGCGCAGCAACTCGCCCTGGCGCGGGTGGTGCTGGCCGATCCGCACACGCTCATCCTCGACGAGGCCACCGCGCTGCTGGACCCGGCGACCGCCCGGCACACCGAGCGGGCCCTGGCCGCGGTGCTGCGCGGCCGTACGGTCATCGCCATCGCGCACCGGCTGCACACCGCGCACGACGCCGACCGGGTGGCCGTGATGGAGGACGGCCGCCTCACCGAAGTCGGCACGCACGAGGAGCTGGTGGCGGCGGGCGGGGCGTACGCGGCGCTGTGGCGGACCTGGCACGGCGACCCGGCGGACGGTGCCGTTCCGGCCTGAGGTCCCGGCTGCCCAACCAACGGTCCGTATATCGAACACGAACTCCCGGACAACGGACCTTTTCCGGCCAACTTCCTGACACGCTCCTGACAGACAGTCAATCTCCTGCGACGCTGCACACAGCCCGCGCACAGCAACCCCACAGGTTCGCGGCTGTCTCCGGGCCCCAGGTCTCAGGCACCTGGTTCCGCGTACCGCCCAGTTCTGCGTACCGCCTTGTTCCACGCACCGCCTTGTTCTGCCCGGACGGCCGACCAGCCGTCCGGTCTCCCCTGGCCGCGCGATCCGCGGCCGTGCAGAAGGAGTCCGTGTTGAGCAGCAGTTCCTCTCGCAGACGCACCTCCCACACCTCGTACCGCAAAACCGCCGCCGTCGCCCTCGTCGGTGTCTCGGCGCTGATCGCCGCCGCCGTGCAGTCCGGCGCCGCGGCCGCCGCCCCCGACCGGGCGCCGTCGGTGTCCGACGCGGTCCGGCCGGGTGCTGAAACGGTTCGCCTCTCGCCCGCCCAGCGCGCCGCGCTGATCCGTGAGGCCGACGCCGCCAAGGCGGACACCGCCAGGCGGCTGGGTCTGGGCGCCAAGGAGAAGCTCGTCGTCCGGGACGTCCTCAAGGACGCCGACGGCACGCTCCACACCCGCTACGAGCGGACCTACGACGGCCTTCCGGTGCTCGGCGGCGACCTGGTCGTCGACACCACCGCGTCCGGTGCCACCGCGGCCGTCACCAAGGCCACCCGGGCCGCCGTCGAGGTCGCCTCGCTCACCGCCGCCGTACCCGCCGCGCAGGCCGAGCGGCAGGCGCTGTCCCTCGCGAAGGACGCGGGCGCCGCGCGGGCCACTGCCGACCGGGCACCGCGCAAGGTCGTATGGGCCGCGAGCGGCACGCCGGTCCTCGCCTACGAGACGGTCGTCGGCGGCCTCCAGGAGGACGGCACCCCCAACCAGCTGCACGTCGTCACCGACGCGGCCACCGGCAAGAAGCTCTTCCAGTACCAGGGCATCGAGACCGGCACCGGCAACACGATGTACAGCGGCACGGTCACGCTCGGCAGCGCGCAGTCGGGGTCGACGTACAACCTGACGGACACCGCCCGCGGCAACCACAAGACGTACAACCTCAACCACGGCACCTCCGGCACCGGCACCCTCTTCTCGGGCCCCGACGACACCTGGGGCAACGGCAGCGCCTCCAACCTGGAGACCGCCGGCGCCGACGCGCACTACGGGGCGGCGGTGACCTGGGACTACTACAAGAACGTGCACGGGCGTTCCGGCATCCGCGGGGACGGGGTGGGCGCGTACTCCCGGGTCCACTACGGCAACAACTACGTCAACGCTTTCTGGGACGACAGCTGCTTCTGCATGACCTACGGCGACGGCTCGGGCAACACCCACCCGCTCACCGCCATCGACGTGGCCGGCCACGAGATGAGCCACGGCGTCACCTCCAACACCGCGGGCCTGAACTACTCGGGCGAGTCCGGCGGCCTGAACGAGGCCACCTCCGACATCTTCGGCACCGCGGTCGAGTTCTACGCGGCGAACTCCTCCGACGTCGGCGACTACCTCATCGGCGAGAAGATCAACATCAACGGCAACGGCACCCCGCTGCGCTACATGGACAAGCCCAGCAAGGACGGCGCGTCCAAGGACAGCTGGTACTCCGGCATCGGCGGGGTCGACGTGCACTACTCCTCGGGCCCCGCGAACCACTTCTTCTACCTGCTGAGCGAGGGCAGCGGCGCCAAGGTCATCAACGGCGTCAGCTACAACTCGCCCACCTCCGACGGGCTTCCGGTCACCGGCATCGGCCGCGACAAGGCGGAGAAGATCTGGTTCCGCGCGCTCACCACGAAGTTCACCTCGACCACCAACTACGCGGCGGCCCGCACCGGCACCCTGGCGGCGGCGGGCGACCTGTACGGTACGACGAGCGCCGAGTACAAGGCGGTGCAGGACGCCTGGGCGGCCGTCGCGGTCGGCTCGCGCTCGGGTGGCGGCGGCGGTGGCGGCACGTCCTTCGAGAACACCGCCGACGTATCGATTCCGGACAACGGAGCGGCCGTCACGTCGTCGATCACGGTCTCCGGACGGACCGGCAACGCCCCTTCGAACCTTCAGGTCTCGGTCGACATCGTGCACACCTGGCGCGGTGACCTGGTGATCGACCTGGTGGCCCCGGACGGGTCGACGTACCGCCTGAAGAACTTCAGCTCCTCCGACTCGGCGGACAACGTGAACGCGACCTACACGGTGAACGCGTCCTCCGAGGTCGCCAACGGTACGTGGAAGCTGAAGGTCCAGGACCAGGCGGCCCAGGACACCGGCTACATCAACAGCTGGAAGCTCACCTTCCCGTAGGCCGCAGGCCGCACCCGGCACCCGCGGACAGGGCGCCGCCCCGGTGGTTCGACTCCCCGGGGCGGCGCCCGCTTTTTGCCATGTACATGCGTGGACCTGGTTGGTCCATTGCCGAGGTCAAGTCCGTTTACATTCCTGCAACGTTCACCCAACAGTCGACTTTCGGTCAACATCACCTTGGGGTCCTGACATGTACGCGCCCTTGATGCGAGGCTTCCCCCAACCGCCGTAGCACAGCAACTTCACATCACCTACGGGCAGGGCCCCACCCCGTCCGGACTCCCCCACAAAGGAGCTTGCGTGAGCCCCCTCTACGCGCGTCACAAGCGCACCACCCTGGCCATCGCCACTGCGGTCGCGGCCGGCGCCCTGCTCACCACCGGTCTCGCCGGCGGTACCGCCGTCGCCCAGTCCCCGGCGGACTCCACCAAGGCGGCACCGCTCGCTGCGGCCCCCCTCCAGCTGTCCTCGGCCGCCCGCAGCACGCTGATCCAGCAGCAGCAGGCCGACGCGCCCGGGACCGCCACCGCGATAGGCCTCGGCACCCAGGAGAAGCTGGTCGTCAAGGACGTCGTCAAGGACGTCGACGGCACGGTGCACACCCGCTACGAGCGCACCTACGCGGGCCTGCCGGTGCTCGGCGGCGACCTGATCGTCCACCAGTCGGCCTCCGGTGCGACCGAGGGCGTGACCAAGGGCCTCAAGACCAACTTCAAGGTCGCCTCCGTCAAGCCGCAGATCGCCGCCGCCACGGCGGAGAAGCAGGCGCTGACCGCGGCGCAGGCGGCCGGCTCGGCGAAGACCTCGGCGGACGCCGCGCCCCGCAAGGTGATCTGGGCGGGCTCCGGCACCCCGGTCCTCGCCTACGAGACGGTCGTCGGCGGCCTCCAGGACGACGGCACCCCCAACCAGCTGCACGTCATCACCGACGCGGCCACCGGCAAGAAGCTCTTCGAGTACCAGGGCATCGAGACCGCGTCGACCGGCACCGGCAAGACGCTGTACTCCGGCACCGTCAGCCTGACCACCAACCTGTCGGGCTCGACGTACCAGCTGTACGACACCACGCGCGGCGGCCACAAGACGTACAACCTGGCCCACGGCACCTCCGGCACCGGCACGCTGTTCACCGACGCGGACAACGTCTGGGGCACCGGCGCCGCCTCCAGCTCCTCCACCGACCAGACCGCGGCCGCCGACGCCGCCTACGGCGCCCAGGAGACCTGGGACTTCTACAAGAGCACCTTCGGCCGCAACGGCATCAAGAACAACGGTGTCGGCGCCTACTCCCGGGTCCACTACAGCAGCGGCTACGTCAACGCCTTCTGGGACGACAGCTGCTTCTGCATGACCTACGGCGACGGCTCCAGCAACACCCACCCGCTGACCTCGCTGGACGTGGCCGGCCACGAGATGAGCCACGGCGTCACCTCCAACACCGCGGGCCTGAACTACTCGGGCGAGTCCGGCGGCCTGAACGAGGCCACCTCCGACATCTTCGGCACGGGTGTGGAGTTCTACGCGGCGAACTCCTCCGACGTCGGCGACTACCTCATCGGCGAGAAGATCAACATCAACGGCAACGGCACCCCGCTGCGCTACATGGACAAGCCCAGCAAGGACGGCGGCTCGGCGGACTACTGGTCCTCCTCGGTCGGCAGCAAGGACGTGCACTACTCGTCCGGTGTCGCCAACCACTTCTTCTACCTGCTGAGCGAGGGCAGCGGCGCCAAGACCATCAACGGCGTCTCCTACAACTCGCCCACCTACAACGGCTCGACGGTCACCGGCATCGGCCGGGCCGCGGCGCTCCAGATCTGGTACAAGGCGCTGACGACGTACATGACGTCGACGACGAACTACAAGAGCGCCCGTACGGCCACCCTGTCGGCGGCGTCCGCGCTGTACGGCTCCAGCAGCACCCAGTACGCCGCGGTGGCGGCGGCCTGGACCGCGGTCAACGTGAGCTGACCGCAGGGCGGTCGACGGGGCGGTACCCCGGGACTTCGGCGTCCCGGGGTACCGCCCTACCCTTGCTTCCCATGTCCTTCACGTACGCGGACGTCGGCGCGACCCGCGAGCACGCCGGTTTCTGTCCCCCCGGCTTCCACCCCCTGCACATACGCACCCGGCTCGGCGAGGGCGAGGCACTCTTCCGCCGGGCCGCCGAAGCCGTCCTCACCTGGGAGATGCACCGCGCGCTCGGCGTCGGCGTCACCACGAAGGCCGACCGGGCCGCGCCCGGCGCGGACGTCACCATCACCCTGGCCGGTCTGATCAAGGCTCCCTGCCGGGTGGTCTGGGCGGTCGAGGAACACCGCCGCGCCGGCTGGGCCTACGGCACGCTGCCCGGTCACCCCGAGTGCGGCGAGGAGTCCTTCGTCGTCCACCGCACCGGCGACGGCACGGTCTGGTTCACCGTCTCCGCCTTCAGCCGTCCGGCCAAGTGGTACGCCCGGGCCGGCGGCGCGGCCACCCGGACCCTGCAGCACGCCTACGCACGGCGCTGCGGGACGGTGCTGCGCCGCCTGTGCGCACCGCACGACGAGGCCTGAGCCTCCCGCGCCCGCGTGGGCGGGCCCGCCGACCCCGCCCCGGAAGGGACAAAGGGCCCTTCCGGGGAGATAGCGCGCCCTCCTAGTCTCGAGAGTGGCTCCACCGGTCCACTCCCCCCACGTGACAAGGGACGCCCATGCCCGTCAAGACCTCACGCCGCGCCCTGGTGATCGGTGCCGCGGCCACCGCGCTCGCACTCACCGCCGGTGTCGGCATCGGGCTCGCCGCCGACGGCGACTCCGCGGGGAGTGCCGCGCAGGCGGCGCCGCTCGCCGTCCCGGCGCACACCACCGGGGCCGACGGCACGGTGGTCACGTACGGGAAGGCGAGCGCCCCCGTCACCGTGAGCGTCTACGAGGACATGCGCTGCCCCTACTGCGCGAGCTTCGAGCGCGACCTGGGCGCGACCCTCACCTCCCTCGCCGACTCCGGCAAGGTGAAGATCGAGTTCCATATGGCCACCTTCCTCGACAAGCGCCTCGAAGGAAAGGGCTCCCGGACCGCGCTCGGCGCGCTCGGCGCGGCCCTGGACGAGAGCCCCGCCCTGTTCAAGCAGTTCCACACCGCGCTGTACGCCGCCCAGCCGCAGGAGGAGACCACGGACACCTTCGGCAGCAGCGCCGAACTGCTGAAGATCGCCGACAAGGTGCCCGGTCTACGCACGCACGCCTTCAACAAGGCCGTCAAGGAAGGCACCTACCTCGCCTGGGCCGACAAGGTCGGCGAGACCTTCTACGACAGCGACGTCACCGGCACCCCGGCGGTGAAGGCCGACGGCCGGGACATCACGGTGCTCGACGGCGACGGCAAGCCCGTCGACGCCCGAAAGTTCACCGAGGAGATCGAGGCCGCCGCCGCACAGCGGTGACACCCGGCCTCCCCGGTGTCCGGCGCCGGCCTACCGCATCAGCACCCCCGCACCCTCGCCCGGTTCCTCCGAGGGCACCGTCACCAGGCCCAGTTCCGCGCCGGAGGCGAGCAGCCGGTGGGCCGGCAGGATGCGGACCGTGTAGCCGTAGGGCCCGGTGCGGTCCAGGGACAGCGGACCCTCGTAGACCCAGCGCCCCTCCAGGTCGGGGCCGCCCGTCGGCTTCAGCGGGACCGTCGCCGCGTCGGTGATGCGGTCCTCGGAGTCCACCCGGCCGGAGACCGCCTGCACCTCGACGTCGTCGGTGCCGAGGCCGCCGAGGCCGACCCGGACCCGCAGGACCAGGGTGGTGCCGAGTTCGGCGCTGGCCGTGGCGGTGGCCGTCTCCACATGGTCGACGCTCACCCCGTGCCAGGCGGCGCGCACCCGGGTCTTCCAGGCGGCGAGTTCACCGGCGGCGGCCGGGGTCATCGCGCGGTGCGCGTGCGCGGCCGGGGTGTACAGGCGCTCGACGTACTCGCGGACCATGCGCCCGGCCAGCACCTTCGGGCCGAGCAGGGCGAGGGTCTCGCGGACCATCTCGATCCAGCGGTCGGGCAGACCGTGCTGGCCCCGCTCGTAGAACCGGGGTGCCACCCGCTGTTCGAGGAGCTCGTAGAGCGCGGCCGCCTCGATGTCGTCGCGGTGGTCGGGGTCCATGCCGGAGCCGTCCGCCGTGGGGATCGCCCAGCCGAAGTCCGGCTGGAACCATTCGTCCCACCAGCCGTCCAGCACGGAGAGATTGAGACAGCCGTTGAGGGCCGCCTTCATCCCGGAGGTACCGCAGGCCTCCAGCGGGCGCAGCGGGTTGTTGAGCCAGATGTCGCAGCCCGGGTAGAGCTTCTGCGCCATCGCCATGCCGTAGTCGGGGAGGAAGACGATGCGGTGGCGCACCCGCGGGTCGTCGGCGAAGCGCACCAGTTCCTGCACCAGCCGCTTGCCGCCGTCGTCCGCCGGGTGCGCCTTGCCCGCGACCACGATCTGGATCGGGTGCTCGGGGTGCAGCAGCAGGTCCATCAGCCGGTCGCGGTCGCGCAGCATCAGCGTCAGCCGCTTGTACGAAGGGACCCGGCGGGCGAAGCCGATGGTCAGCACGTCCGGGTCGAGGACCCCGTCGATCCAGCCCAGCTCGGCCGCACCGGCGCCGCGCTGGCGCCAGGAGGCGTGCAGCCGTCGCCGCACCTCCACCACCAGCTGTTCGCGCAGGTCCCGGCGCAGGTCCCAGACCTCCTGGTCGGAGATGCCGCGCACCGCGTCCCAGCGGTCCGAGCCGCCGATCGTCAGCGCGTCCTCGGCGCGCTGGGCGCCGATCTCGCGGGCGCCGAGCCGCAGCACCTCCGGGGCCACCCAGGTCGGGGCGTGCACGCCGTTGGTGACGGAGGTGATCGGCACCTCCTCGGGGTCGAATCCCGGCCACAGTCCGGCGAACATCTCCCGGCTGACCTGGCCGTGCAGCAGCGACACGCCGTTGGCGCGCTGGGCCAGGCGCAGCCCCATCACGGCCATGTTGAACAGGTTGGGCTCGCCGCCGGGGTAGCTCTCCATGCCGAGCCGCAGGACGCGTTCGACGTCGATGTGCGGGAGTTCGGCCTCCGGGCCGAAGTGGCGGGCGACCAGCTCGCGGTCGAAGCGGTCGATGCCGGCCGGGACGGGCGTGTGGGTGGTGAAGACGGTGCCCGCGCGGACCGCCTCCAGGGCCGCGTCGAACTCCAGCCCCCGCTCGCCCAGCTCCGCGATGCGCTCCAGACCGAGGAAGCCCGCGTGGCCCTCGTTGGTGTGGAACACCTCCGGCTCGGGGTGGCCGGTCAGCCGGCAGTACGTGCGTACCGCCCGGACACCTCCTATACCCAGCAGCATCTCCTGGAGCAGCCGGTGCTCGCTGCCGCCGCCGTAGAGCCGGTCGGTCACGCCGCGTTCGCCGAGGTCGTTCTCCTCGACGTCCGAGTCGAGCATCAGCAGCGGCACCCGGCCGACCTGCGCCAGCCAGATCCGGGCGCGCAGCGAGCGGCCGCCGGGCAGCGCGAGGGAGACCTGCGCCGGGGTGCCGTCGGCCTCCTTCAGCTGGACGACCGGCAGCTCGTTGGGGTCGAGGACGGGGTAGTGCTCCTGCTGCCAGCCGTCCCGGGAGAGGCTCTGGCGGAAGTAGCCGTGCCGGTAGAGGAGCCCGACCCCGATCAGCGGCACGCCGAGGTCGCTGGCCGCCTTGAGATGGTCGCCGGCCAGGATGCCGAGGCCGCCGGAGTACTGGGGCAGGGCGGCCGTGATGCCGAACTCGGGGGAGAAGTAGGCGACGGCGGCCGGTAGTTCGGCGGACTGCGCCTGGTACCAGCGGACGCCGGTCACATAGTCGTTGAGCTCCCCGGCGGCCGCGTCGAGGCGGCGCAGGAAGCGGCGGTCGCCCGCCAGTTCGGTGAGCCTCGCGGGCGGCACGCTGCCCAGCAGGCGTACCGGGTCGCCGCCGGAGGCGGCCCAGCACTCGGGGTCGACGGACTGGAAGAGGTCACGGGTCTCCGCATGCCAGGACCAGCGCAGATTGCGGGCCAGATCGCTGAGCGGCCGGAGGGAGTCGGGGAGAACGGGACGGACGGTGAATCGACGGATCGCCTTCACATTCCACCTCGGCGCATGTCGCTGTGCGGACGCACGGCGGTGTGCGTCTCGTCGTCAGTCGACGGTACCGGCGTCGGTGGCGCCGCCGCTGGGAGCTTCGCCCGCAGACCCCCCGTTCGGCCGGAACCGGCACCTCCCGGCCTATATGGCCGATTCCACCACCATAGGCCTTCTTGTGGTGCTTCACGTGGCACGGAAAGCTGCCAGTGGCGGACCGGCCGGCACCGGGACACCCGGCGCCGCGGCCGTCGTACGCCCGAGTCGAGGAGGGGAACTCGGACCATGGCACGGACGCGCAAACGGCGTCTGCGCTGGGCGGCTGGCCTGACCGCGGTCACCACGGCCGCGGTGCTCTCGGCCACCACACTGCCCGCGCACGCCGTACCGGAGGGGCGGATACTCGGCGCCGGCGATCCCGGCTCCGTCGGCGGAAGTTACCTGGTGGTGCTGAAGGGGGACACCCGGGCTCCGTCGACGGCCGGCCGGGAGCTGGCCGAGCGGTACGGGGTGAGAATCAGCCACACCTACGGCACGGTGGTGAACGGCTACGCCGTACGGGCCGACGAGAGACAGGCGCGCCGCCTGGCGGCGGACTCCCGGGTCTCCTCGGTCGTCCAGGACACCCGGGTGGGTCTGGAGCGCACCCAGAGGAACCCGCCGTCCTGGGGCCTGGACCGCCTCGACCGGCCGGGCCCGGTGCTGGACCGGAGTTTCACCGCGCCGGACTCGGCGGGGGCCGGGGTGACGGTGTACGTCATCGACACCGGGGTCCGGATCACCCACCGGGACTTCGGCGGACGCGCCGCCTACGGCTGGGACTTCGTCGACGGCGACGCCACGGCCACCGACGGCAACGGCCACGGCACGCACATCGCGGGCATCGTCGCCGGTGCCTCGTACGGCGTGGCCAAGAAGGCGGACGTGGTCGCCGTACGCGTGCTCGACGACAGGGGGGCGGGCACCACGGCCCGGGCCATCGCGGGCATCGACTGGGTCACCCGGCACGCGCACAAGCCCGCGGTGGCCAACCTCAGTCTGGGCGGTGTGCACAACGCCCAGCTCGACGCGGCCGTCCGTGCCTCCATCGCCTCGGGCGTCACGTACACGGTCGCGGCGGGCAACGACTCGCGCGCGGCCGCCCTGTACTCGCCCGCGGACGTGCCGGAGGCCGTCACGGTCGGCGCGACCGACCGCGACGACGCGCGGGCGCCGTTCTCCAACTACGGTTCGGCCCTCGACCTGTTCGCGCCGGGGGTGTCGATCACCTCGGCGTCCCGTACCGGCGACACCGCCGCCGCGACGTACTCCGGTACGTCGATGGCGGCGCCGCACGCGGCGGGCGCGGCCGCGCTCTATCTGGCCGGCCGTCCGCGGGCGACGCCCGCCCAGGTGGCCGCGGCGCTGGTCGCGCGGGCCGCGCAGGGCCGGGTGTCCGACCGGGGGGCCGGCTCGCCGGACCGGATCCTCCAGGTGCCACCGGGGTGACGGCAGAGTCCGGGGCCGATCATCGCAGAGTCCCGGGCCGATGGTGGCGCAGTCCCGGCACCGGCCCCGTTCCCCGCGAACGGGGCCGGACTTGTGGGTAGACATACGCGTGAGTAGTTACCAAAGTGCCGGATTGCCCACTCGAATAGGGTGGGAAGGCTTTCCCGGTACGCCCTCGGGTACACCACGCAGGTGGACCCCCGGGTTCGCAGGACCCACCTCCCCACAGCCATCCGCCCACCCACGTTGACGCGGACAGGAGCGGTCATGCCCGCCACGCACCACTCGTCACCACCCCCGACCCCCCGTACCGGCGCACCCCCCGGCCGCACCGCCACGGCCGGGCCGCCGGCCCCGGAGCCACCCTCCGCGGGCGAGGCCACCGCCGTCGGGCGCATACCCGTTCTGGACGTCCGTCCGCTGGTCCTGCTCGGCCGCAGGCCCGCCAAGGCCGTGACCGGCGAACCCTTCGAGATCTCGGCCACCGTGTTCCGCGAGGGCCACGACGCCGTCGCCGCCAACGTCGTGCTGAGGGACCCCCAGGGCCGCCCCGGCCCCTGGACCCCGATGCGTGAACTCGCCCCGGGCACCGACCGCTGGGGGGCCACCGTCACCGCGGACGCACCCGGCCACTGGACCTTCACGGTGGAGGCGTGGGGGGATCCGGTCGCCACCTGGCGGCACCTCGCGCGCATCAAGATCCCGGCCGGCCTCGACACGGATCTGGTCCTGGGGGAGGGCGCGCGGCTGTACGAGCGGGCGAGGGCCGGGGTGCCGAAGTCCACCGGGCTGCGGTCGGTCCTGCGGGCCGCCGTGGCCGCCCTGCTCGACGACTCGCTGCCGGTGGCGGCGCGGCTGGCGGCGGCGCTGACGCCGGAGGTGGACGAGGTCCTTGCCCGGCATCCGCTGCGTGAACTGCTCACCGCCTCGGCGCCGTTGCCGCTGCTGGTGGAACGCGAACGGGCCCTGTACGGCGCCTGGTACGAGTTCTTCCCCCGCTCCGAGGGCACCCCCGAGCAGCCGCACGGCACCTTCCGCACCGCCGCCCGCCGGCTGCCCGCCATCGCCGCGATGGGCTTCGACGTCGTCTACCTCCCCCCGATCCACCCCATCGGCACCACCCACCGCAAGGGCCCCAACAACACCCTGTCCGCCACTGACCAGGACGTCGGCGTGCCCTGGGCGATCGGCTCCCCCGAGGGCGGCCACGACGCCGTCCACCCCGCCCTGGGCACCCTGGAGGACTTCGACCACTTCGTCGCCCGCGCCCACGAGGCCGGCCTGGAGATCGCCCTCGACTTCGCCCTGCAGTGCTCCCCCGACCACCCCTGGGTGGACAAACACCCGCAGTGGTTCCACCACCGCGCGGACGGCACCATCGCCCACGCCGAGAACCCGCCGAAGAAGTACCAGGACATCTACCCCGTCGCCTTCGACGCCGACATGGACGGCCTGGTCGCCGAGACCGTACGCATCCTGCGCCACTGGACCGACCACGGCGTGCGGATCTTCCGCGTCGACAACCCCCACACCAAACCGGTCGTCTTCTGGGAACGCGTCCTGGCCGAGGTCAACCGCACCGACCCCGACGTCATCTTCCTCGCCGAGGCCTTCACCCGCCCCGCCATGATGCGCACCCTGGGCGAGATCGGCTTCCAGCAGTCCTACACCTACTTCACCTGGCGCACCACCAAGCACGAACTCACCGAGTACCTCACCGAACTCGCCGGCGAGACCGCCGCCTGCATGCGCCCCAACCTCTTCGCCAACACCCCCGACATCCTGCACGCCTACCTCCAGGACGGCGGCCGCCCCGCCTTCGAGGTCCGCGCCGTCCTCGCCGCCACCCTCTCCCCCACCTGGGGCATCTACAGCGGCTACGAACTGTGCGAGAACACCCCGCTGCGCCCCGGCAGCGAGGAGTACCTCGACTCCGAGAAGTACCAGCTGCGCCCCCGCGACTGGGAAGCAGCCGCCCGCGAGGGCCGCACCATCGCCCCCCTGCTCACCCGCCTCAACGACATCCGCCGCCGCCACCCCGCCCTCCACCTGCTGCGCAACCTCCGCTTCCACCACACCGACAACGACGCGGTGATCGCGTACTCGAAGCGGCACGGTTCGAACACGGTTCTGATGGTCGTCAACCTCGACCCGCACCACACCCAGGAGGCCACGGTCTCGTTGGACATGCCGCAACTCGGCCTCGAATGGCACGAGTCGGTGCCGGTGCGCGACGAGCTCACCGGCGAGACCTACCACTGGGGCAGGGCCGCCTACGTGCGTCTGGAGCCGGGCAACCGGCCCGCGCACGTCCTCGCCGTCCTGCGACCGTCCACCCCGCAGACCGGAGGGTCACCCACACAATGATCGTCAACGAGCCCGTTCCGGACACGTTCGAGGACACCCCCGCCAAGGACCGGGACCCGGATTGGTTCAAGCGCGCCGTCTTCTACGAGGTCCTCGTCCGCTCCTTCCAGGA
>NZ_JBVKBD010000022.1:0-60040 GCF_055657365.1 Streptomyces sp. NPDC107559
GAGCGGGGGAAGAACTCGTACCAGGCGCCGTACAGGGCCCGTTCGCGTTCCACCAGCAGCGGCAACGGCGCCGAGGCGGTGAGCAGTTCACGCAGTGGATGGCGGGCAAGGACCTCGTCCACCTCCGGCGTCAGCGCCGCCGCCAGCCGCGCCGCCACCGGCAGCGAGTCGTCGAGCAGTCGCCGCGACGCCTCCCGGACCAGGGTGCGGCCGGGCCCCTTCGGCACCCGGGCCGCCGCCCGCTCGTAGAGCTTTCCGCCCTCCTCCAGGACCAGGCCCGTGTCGAGGCCGGCCGGGATCTTGATCTCGGCGTGCCGGCGCCAGGTGGTCACGGGGTCGGACCACGCCTCGACCGTGTACGTCCAGCGCCCTGTCGCGTCCGGGCGCACGTCGGCGCCCCACAGGTCGGTGCCCGGGGCGAGTTCACGCATCGGCGTCCAGGGGCCGCGGCGTCCTTCGGGGTCCCGCAGGACGACGTTGGCGGCAACGGCTTCGTGGCCCTCGCGGAAGACGGTGGCGGTGACCTGGATCGCCTCTCCCACGACCGCCTTGGCCGGGCGTCTGCCGCACTCCACCCGAGGGCGGACCCCCCGTACCGGGATCCTGCCGATGGCCCTGGTGGACTTCATGTGTTGACCTCCGCCGTGCTGGTCGACGGGCCGTCCGCGGCCCGGCTGTTCGGACTGTCCAAGCTGCACCGGGGAGGGCTAGTGCTCCGCCGGGGAATGCCGGAGCGCGAGGGCTCCGCTGTGCGCGGGGGTCTTCGGCCGGCCACGCCCGCTCCGCTCCCTCAGATACGGTCCGGCGGCGCTGCCCAGATAGCGTTCGGCGGCCTCGGCCGCCTCGCGGGCGCAGCGCTTGCCCATCAGCACGCACAGGGTGTATCCGGAATCCTCGAAGGTGGCCCGAACCGAGCGGTCACCCGGTGCGGCGAGCATCGCGCGCTCCCATGACCGGTAACGCCTCAGGTGACGGGCGACTTCGGCTTTCGCGGGTAGCAGCATGGCGCTGTTCACCTTCCGGGATTTCGAGAGGTGCGTCGCCCGGGAGATCGGGCACGCAGAGGCGCCGACAGGGCGCGGCTCTCAAGGCTTTCACTTATGGTGCACGCGCGATGACCCAGCGTCCTGTTGGATCTTGGTTGTGGTGCGCTCGTGTTGCACGAATGGCGTAGCAGCCGCACTGTGGATGTGACTCAGGAGCGACTACCGTTCACGCTTCGTGTTCGTGGACCTCGGCCTACGGGGTCGAGGTCCACCGAGAACCTTGCCGGTGAGGAGCCAACGACGATGAAGAGCGCAGTGCCCTGTTACTACCACCTCGACGTGGAAGTCGATCCGGAACGCGTGGACCAGGTCAGGCGCATCCTGGCCGCCCATCTCCGGCTCTGGGACCTCGAGACGCTGGTCGAGCCGGTCTGCCATGGCACCGAGCTCCTGCTGAAGGCCATCGACGAACACGCCACGGACAAGAGCGCGACGGTCGAGATGTGGTGGAACCGCCAGCACCTGATCACCGCCATCGGCGAGAACGACTGCGATCTGCGCCCGGACCCGGACCTGCGCGACTGCCTGGGGCGCATCGCCGCGATGAGTGACGGCTGGGGCTGCTGCGCCACCGGCACCGGCTCCAAGGTCATCTGGTTCTCGCAGCGCGCCCGGGCCGGCGAACGCGTCCCGCTGGTGCCCACCGTGCCCGAGCCGAGCCTGCGGGAGGTGCTTCAGGTGCCCCGGGCGCTGCGGGTCGCGGCGCTGGCCGACCCCACGGACGGCGTCCTGGCGGTCGCCCGGTGACCGCGAAGTCACGCCGGAAGTCACCGCGGAAGTCACCCCGGAAGTCCACGGCAGGGGTGTCCGCCAGGAGCGGGCACCCCTACCCGTTGGGTGCCGAATTCGACGGGAGGGGCACCAACTTCGCACTCTTCAGCGAGGTCGCCGAGCGCGTGGACCTGGTCCTCGTGGACGACGACGGCACGCACCGGCAGATCCCGCTGACCGAGGTCGACGGCTTCGTCTGGCACGGCTATCTCGCCGGTGTCGGCCCGGGGCAGCGCTACGGCTACCGGGTGCACGGGCCGTGGCACCCCGGCTCCGGGCACCGCTGCAATCCCGCGAAGCTGCTGCTCGATCCGTACGCCAGGGCCGTGGACGGTCAGATCGACGGCCACGCCTCGCTGTACGAGCGCGCGCCCGACGGACCCGACCCGGCCGACAGCGCCGGGCACACCATGCTCGGCGTGGTGATCGACTCCGGCTTCGACTGGGGCGACGACCGCCCGCCCCTCCGGTCGTACGCCGACACCGTGATCTACGAGGCCCACGTCCGGGGGCTGACCCGCACCCACCCCGACGTGCCGTCCGAACTGCGCGGCACCTACGCGGGACTCGCCCACCCCGCGGTCCTGGAACACCTCACCTCGCTGGGCGTCACCGCGGTCGAACTGATGCCCGTCCACCAGTTCGTGCAGGACGGCGTGCTCCAGGGCCGCGGGCTGTCCAACTACTGGGGCTACAACACGATCGGCTTCTTCGCCCCGCACAACGCCTACGCCGCCCACGGCACCCGGGGCCAACAGGTCGCCGAGTTCAAGGCGATGGTGAAGGCGCTGCACGCGGCCGGGCTCGAAGTGATCCTCGACGTGGTCTACAACCACACCGCCGAGGGCAACGAGAAGGGACCCACCCTCTCCTTCCGCGGCATAGACAACGCCTCGTACTACCGGCTGGTCGACGGCGACTGGTCGCACTACTACGACACCACCGGCACCGGCAACAGCCTGCTCATGCGGCACCCCTACGTCCTACAGCTGATCATGGACTCGCTGCGGTACTGGGTGACCGAGATGCACGTCGACGGGTTCCGCTTCGATCTGGCGGCGACGCTGGCACGGCAGTTCCACGAGGTGGACCGGCTGTCGGCGTTCTTCGACCTCATCCAGCAGGACCCGGTGATCAGCAGGGTCAAGCTCATCGCCGAGCCGTGGGACCTCGGCGAGGGCGGCTACCAGGTGGGCAACTTCCCCCAGCTGTGGTCGGAGTGGAACGGCAAGTACCGGGACGCCGTACGGGACTTCTGGCGCGCGGAGGAGCACACGCTCGGCGAGTTCGCCTCCCGTCTGACCGGTTCCGCGGACATCTACGCGCACAGCCGGCGCCGGCCCCGCGCCAGCGTCAACTTCGTGACCGCGCACGACGGGTTCACCCTGCGTGACCTCGTCTCGTACAACGACAAGCACAACGAGGCCAACGGCGAGGGCAACCGGGACGGCGCGAGCGACAACCGCTCCTGGAACTGCGGCGCCGAGGGCCCGACCCGCGACCCGGGCGTGCTGCGGCTGAGGGCCCGTCAGCAGCGCAACTTCCTGGCCACCCTGCTGCTGTCGCAGGGCATCCCGATGCTCTGCCACGGCGACGAGCTCGGGCGCACCCAGCGCGGCAACAACAACGCCTACTGCCAGGACAACGAGGTCTCCTGGGTCGACTGGCGGCCGGGCGAGGAGCAGCGTCGGCTGCTGGAGTTCACCCGGTACGCGATCGCGCTGCGCTCCGCCCACCCCGTCCTGCGCCGCCGTCGCTTCTTCCACGGCGAGACGCCCACCCACGCCGACCGGCCCCTGCCCGACCTCGTGTGGCTGCTGCCCGACGCGCGCGAGATGACCGACCGGGACTGGCGGCGCGCCGACGCGCACTCGGTCGGGGTCTTCCTCAACGGTGACGCCATCGCCGAGCCCGACCCGCAGGGCCGGCCCGTCGTCGACGACTCGTTCCTGCTGCTGCTCAACAGCTACTGGGAGCCGGTCGACTTCCGGCTGCCGGGCACCGCCTACGGCGAACGCTGGACGACCCTGATCGACACCATGGAGCAGGACGGTGCCCCGGACGAGACGGAACACAAGGCGGACACCGTCCTGACCGTCGGACCACGCAGCCTGGTGCTGCTCACCCGCCCCGCCCGCCGCAGCAGGTGAGGCGGGTTCTCAGAACTTCGCTCTCAGCGCGCGTGGTGCGAGGTCACCGTGAACTGGGCGCCGTCGGGGTCGCGCAGCACCACCATGTCGGGGCTCCGGTGCAGGATGGTGCCGCCGTGCCGCTCCGCGTCCCGCGCGCAGGCCGTCGGGTCGTCGACCGCGAAGTGCACCTGCCAGTGCGGCCGGATGGTGGGGTCGGGGGCCGCCTCCAGCGCCCCGGAGACGATCCGGGCCACGACGTCGCCCCGGCTGCGCAGCACGACCTCGCCGCCCTCGTAGTGCACCTCGCAGCAACCGGGGCAGTCGGACGCCCATTCGAGTACCTCGCCGTAGAAGATGGCGGCGTCGAACGCGTCACGGGTGTGCAGCCGGATGAAGGCGGGGGACACCTCCCGCCACGTCTCCCAGTCGGAGAAGAGTGACCCCTCCCAGATCCCGAAGGTGGCGCCGTCCCGGTCGGCCAGCAGGGCCGCCCGGCCCGGCTTGAGGGAGATCGGTCCCACCGCGGCGGTGCCGCCGCGCTCGCGGACCCGTGACACCGCCTCGTCCGCGCTGCGCACGGCGAAGTACGGCGTCCAGGCCACCGCCATCTGCCACATGCCGGCGACCGCGGCGATCCCGGCGACCGGAGCCTCACCCACCATCGCGATGCGGAACTGGTCGCCGAGTTTCGCCGTGCGCCACTGCCAGCCCAGTACGGCGCTGTAGAACTCCTCCGCCGCCTTCAGGTCGCGGCTGGTCAGGCTCACCCAGCAGGGCGCGCCGAACACGGAGTGGGTCGACAGGGGCTTCTGGGTGGAGGTCGAGGTGGAGGGGCTCGTGTCGTGGTTCATGGTGCTCGCGTTCCGATCTCGTCGCCCGGGAGGGGGGCCACCGGCTCCCTCCCTCCCGGAGGGGCACCGGTCCCCTTCCAGTGTCCGGTGGGAACCGCTCCCTGCGCCTGCCGAGTACCCCCGGTGGCGAGGGGTCGCACGCGTGCCACGATGGAAGCGTGGCAGGCGTACCGGACGTGCCTGGGGACGAGACGGACCGCGTCTTCCGGCTCCAGGAGGAGATCGACCAGCTCAAGGAGGCGGTGGTCTCCCACGCCGTGGTGGACCAGGCGATCGGCATGGTCGTGGCGCTGGGGCGGGTGACACCGGACCAGGGATGGCTGGTGCTCAAGGACGTCTCCCAGCACACGAACGTCAAGCTGCGCTATGTCGCGGAGACGATCGTGCTCTGGGGACGCAGCGGCGAGATGCCCGCGGAGATCCGCGCGGAGCTGGACGACGCGCTGGACCGGTATGGCCCCGCACAGATCCCGGGCGCACCCCCGGCCGGGTGACGGGCCGGACCGCGGCCGGCCGCGGCGGCCGGACGGTGGCAGGGCGGTGGCAGGGCGGCGGCCGGGCGAGCACGGCTCAGTCGCCCTCCTTGCCCTCCTCGATCTCCGCGCGCAGCCGGGCGAAGCAGCCGCTGAGCAGCCGCGAGACGTGCATCTGCGAGATGCCCAGCTGCTCCGCGATGGTGTTCTGGGTCATGCCGCCGAAGAAGCGCAGATACAGGATGGTGCGTTCGCGCTCAGGCAGTGCCTGGAGGCAGGGCGTCACGGACACCCGGTCGACGACGGTGTCGTAGGCCGGATCCGGACCGCCGAGCGCGTCGGCCAGGGCGTACCCCTCGGTGCCGGGCATCTCGGCCTCCAGCGACAGCGCCGTGAAGCAGTCCAGCGCCTCCAGCCCGGCGCGCACCTCGTCCTCGTCGAGCCCGGTGTGCTCGGCGAGCTCGGCCACGGTGGCATGGCGCCCGGACAGCGAGGGCGCCAGCTCCTTGGTGGCTTTCCGCACCTGGTTGCGCAGGTCCTGGACGCGGCGCGGGACGTGCAGCGTCCACATGTGGTCGCGGAAGTGGCGCTTGATCTCACCGGTGATGGTCGGTACCGCGTACGCCTCGAAGACCCGGCCGCGCGCCGGGTCGTAGTGGTCGACCGCTTTGACGAGCCCCAGGGCGGCCACCTGGTACAGGTCCTCCAGGGTCTCGCCGCGACCGCGGAAGCGGACGGCGATCCGCTCGGCCATCGGCAGCCAGAGCCGGACGAGTTCGTCGCGCAGCTCCGTGCGCTCGGGGCCCGCGGGCAGCCGCGCGAATCGTGCGAAGGACTCGGTGGTGTCAGGGGCGTCGTCGTGCGGATGTTGTTTCGTCCTGATGGCGGTACGCATCTGCGCGCCTCCCTCAGTGGGGTGCCGGATGGACGGACCCCGCGGGAGACGCACGCTCGGGCCGTTGGACGGAGGCCGGAGCCTGCGGGCGGAACCCCGCGGGCGTGCCTCCTGTCCGAAGCACTGGAATTCGAATTCCCCGCCCGGACACTTCCGAAACAATTATGTGAATACCTGCGGAAAAGCCACCTTATGAATTCGAAGGAATTCGGGGAGTGAAATTCCCCGGCGTGGGCGGCCCGGCGCGGGCGTCGTGCCGGGGCGCGGCCGGGCGTCCGGCGGCCGCCGCTCTTGACCCTTCCTTGGTGCCGATACCTCTGATGCAGAGCTAATCTCGGAGGCATGGAGCAGCGGGAGACCTTCCCCGAGGAGCTGGCCCAGGCGCTGGTCGGGGTGCACCGGCTGATCAGACGCCGGCTGCGGGCCGGGCTGGGCGCGCCGCGGCTGCGCGGTGCCGAGGTGGAGCTGCTGCGCCTGGTCGAGGCGCGGCCCGGGATCGGCGTCGGCGATGCGGCCAAGGAGCTCTGCCTGGCGGGCAATTCGGTCTCGACCCTGGTCAACAAGCTCGTCCGGGACGGCTTTCTGATCCGTGAGACCGACCCCGCCGACCGGCGGGCCGCCCGGCTGCTGCTGACCGGGGCCGCCGAGGCCCGGCTGCGCGCCTGGCAGGAACGCCGCGCCGACCTGCTGCGCCGCCATGTGGCCCGGCTCGACGAGGCGGACCGGGAAGCACTCGGCGCGGCCGTCCCGGCCCTGCGCCGGCTGGCCGCCACCCTGCGCGAGGAAGCCGAGGAGTCATGACCCCGAACGTCGAAGGACCGGCCGAGGCCGTCCGCTGCGCACAGCTCACCTACTCCTTCGGCGCCACGACCGCCGTCGACGGGCTGGACCTGTCGGTGGCCGAGGGCGAGACCTTCGGACTGCTCGGCCCGAACGGCGCCGGCAAGACCACCGCGATCCGCTGCATCACCACCCTGCTGCCGGTCCCGGCCGGCACGGTCCGCGTCTTCGGCCACGACGCGGCCGGGGAGCAGATGGCCGTACGCCGCATGCTCGGCTACGTACCGCAGCAGCTGTCCGCCGACGCGGGCCTCACCGGACGCGAGAACGTCGCCCTGTTCGCCCGGGTGTTCGACGTGCCGCGCCGTGAGCGCGCCGAACGGGTCGGCCAGGCCCTGGCCGCGGTGGACCTGGAGGAGGCCGCGGACCGCCTGGCGAGCACCTACTCCGGCGGCATGGTCCGCCGCCTCGAACTCGCCCAGGCGCTGGTCAGCGCCCCCCGCCTGCTGATCCTGGACGAGCCGACGATCGGCCTCGACCCCATCGCCCGAACCGGGGTCTGGGACCACATCAACGCCGTACGCGCCGCCACCGGCATGACCGTCCTGGTGACCACGCACTACATGGACGAGGCCGACCAGTACTGCGACCGGGTCGGCCTGATGCACCGCGGCCGTATCCGCGCCCTCGGCACCCCGGCCGAACTCAGGCGCGGACTCGGCGAACGCCGGCGCGCCGAGGGCACGGCGGCCTCCGCCGCGCTGCCGACGCTGGAGGACGTCTTCCGCGACGTCGCCGGCAGCGGCCTCGACGACAAGTCAGGAGACTTCCGCGATGTCCGAAGCACCCGCCGCACCGCACACCGTGTCGGCTGACCACCTCCCCGGCAAGGACATCGGCCTGCTGCTGCGGCCGCCCCGGCCCCGGGCGGGCTGGAGGCTGCTGCCCGCCCGGGTCGGCGCGATGTGCGCCGTCGAACTCCAGAAACTGCGCCACGACCGTACGGAGCTGTACACCCGCGCCGTCCAGCCCGCCCTGTGGCTGCTGATCTTCGGCCAGACCTTCACCCGGATCAAGGCGATCCCCACCGACGGCATCCCCTACATCGACTACCTCGCCCCCGGCATCATCGCCCAGTCCGCGATGTTCATCGCGATCTTCTACGGCATCCAGATCATCTGGGAGCGGGACGCCGGCATCCTCAACAAACTGCTGGTCACACCCACGCCACGGGCGGCACTGATCACCGGCAAGGCGTTCGCGGCCGGGGTGAAGTCACTGATCCAGGCGGTCGTGGTCGTCGTCATCGCCGCGGTCCTCGGCGTGGCCCTGACCTGGAACCCGCTGAAACTGCTGGGCGTGGCCGCGGCCGTGGTCCTGGGCTCGGCCTTCTTCTCCTGTCTGTCGATGACCATCGCGGGCATCGTGCTCAGCCGTGACCGTCTCATGGGCTTCGGCCAGGCGATCACGATGCCGCTGTTCTTCGGATCCAACGCCCTCTACCCGGTCTCCGTCATGCCCGGCTGGCTCCAGGCCGTCAGCCTGGCCAACCCGCTGAGCTATCAGGTCGACGCGCTGCGCGGGCTTCTGCTGGGCACGCACGCGCACCTCGCGGCCGACTTCGGGGTGCTTTTCGTGGCCGCCGCGGCGGGCATCGCCGCCGCCTCCTCGCTGCTGGGCCGACTGGCCCGCTGAACTCACCCGGAGAAGTGATGTGCGGCACGCCCCGCACAGAGCCTCGCGCCGCCCGGATCCGGATTCCTCCTGCGCACAGCTTGATCAACGATCAAATAGGTCGAATTCGCTGGCCACGGCGCATTACGCATATTTGACAGTGCACTGAGCGCACGGATAGGAAGCAGCCTCAGAAGTCGAGAGGTAGGACTGTGTACGAGCCGAACGTGGTCGATGACTGGCGGGAGTACGACGAGCACGCCGGTCTGCGTGTCCGCGTCCATGGGCTGGAGGCGGCCGAGCCGCCGCGCGGCCGTGACGACGCCGCCGAGGGGATGACGTACTTCCGCCTGCGCGTCACGGTCGAGAACCGGGGCGAGCGGCACCTCGGCATCCACCTGGAGGACGGCCAGATCGACGTACGCATCGGTCCCGAGGGCGAGAGTGCGTTCATCGACTGGCGCAACACCCAGTTCATCGAGGGCTTCGACGTCTACCCGCTGCGCCGGGCCACCGCCGTGCTGTTCGCCGCGGGCCCCGAGGCCGCCCTCGGCCTGATCGACGTGCAGATCCAGCTCCGGGTCGACGAGGAGTGGACCGACCGGCGGCTGTGGACCGGCGGCCTGGGGCTGCGCGAGGGGTCCGTCGCCCCCGCCACGGGCGCCGCGGGGCGGGAGGGCCTGGCCGGCCAGGTGAGCAACTTCCTGCGGGACCAGGCCGAAGAGGGCACCGCCTGACCCGGCCGCGCCGACGGGGCCGCCCGACGGGGCCGCCCGGCAGGGCCGCGCTCCGGGCGGGGAGCCGCCTCAGTGCGGGATGCCGTCGATGATCTCGCGGGCGCCCTGCCGCAGCAGGGCCACGGCGACCGAGGTGCCCAGAGTGGCCGGATCGAGCCGCCCCGCCCATTCGTGGGCGTTCAGCCGAGTCTTGCCGTCAGGGGTGAACACACAAGCACGCAGCGAGAGCTCACCACTGCGGTCGACCCGCGCGAACCCGGCGATCGGGCTGTTGCAGTGGCCCTGGAGCACATGCAGGAACATGCGCTCCGCGGTGGCCTCCCGATGGGTGGCCGGGTCGCCGAGCCCGCTGACGGCGTCGATGAGCTCGCTGTCGCCCTCCCGGCACTGAAGGGCGAGGACACCCGCGCCGATCGGCGGCATCATCGTCTCCGGCGACAGCACCTCGCTGATCACGTCGCTCCGGCCGATCCGCTCCAGCCCGGACACCGCAAGCAGCAGCGCGTCGGCCTCGCCGGCCGCCAGCTTCTCCAGCCGCCGGTTGGCGTTGCCGCGGAACGGCACGCACTCCAGCTGCGGGTGCGTGGCCGCCAGCTGGGCGATCCGGCGCACCGAGGAGGTGCCGATCCGGGTCCCCGCGGGCAGTTCGTCGAGGGTCAGTCCGCCGGGGTGGACGAGGGCGTCGCGGATGTCGTCCCGCTTCAGGAACGCGGCGAACACCGTGCCCGCCGGGAGCGGCCGGTCCGCCGGTACGTCCTTGACGCAGTGCACCGCGAGATCGGCCTCGCCGGCCAGCAGCGCCGCGTCGACCTCCTTGGTGAACGCGCCCTTGCCCTCGACCTGGGACAGGTCGCCCATCCACTTGTCGCCGGTCGTCTTCACGGGCACGACCTCGGTACGGACACCGGGGTGCAGAACCGCCAACTCGGCACGCACCCGCTCCACCTGGGCCAGCGCCATGGGCGAGTCGCGGGAGACGATCCGGATCAATTCGGGAACGGACATGCGGACACGATAGACCCTCCTGAGGGCCCCTCAGACACAAACCGCGTTCAACGGGACACCGGCAGGCTGTAGCGCACCTTCTCCATCGCGCGCCCCCCGAGACGGTCGTAGAACCGGATCGCCCCCTCGTTCCACGCGGGCGTCTGCCACTGCACCTCGGCCATGCCCCGGCCGGCCGCCTCGGCCACCACCGCGTCCATCAGCAGGGAGCCGAGGCCCAGTCCGCGATGGGCCGGGGCCAGGAACAGACAGTCCATGTGGAGGTAGTCGCGGCCGTCCCAGGTGGACAGCACGGGAGCGCACGTGGCGTATCCGGCCACCTCGCCGCCGGGCAGTTCGGCCAGCAGACAGACGAGCCGGGGCGCGGGGCCGTCGAAGAGGAGACCGGCCAGGCGATCGGCGAGATCGGCCACGGGCGGCGCGGCACGCTCGTACTGCGCGTGCTGCGCGGCGAGTTCGGCGACCCGCGGCAGATCGGCGCGGGTGGCGTGCCGGACCAGGGGAGCGCCGGGCACCGCGTCGGGAAGATCGTCCATCCGCACATCATCCCCCACGGGCCCCGGAACCGTGCGGGTTCCGGGGCCCGGAGCGCGGGCGGGGCGGCGAGCGGTGGCGCGGTCAGGCGTTGGGGTCGAACGTGATGCCGGACGGCTTCGCCGAGGAGAGGTGGGAGGCGAAATTGCTGTCCTTCAGGCCGAAGTTGGCGCTGCCGAAGTTGTAGGCGCTCAACTTGTCGCGCAGACCGGCCGGGTAGCCGTTCCAGCCGACCAGCGGCGGGTACTGCCAGGTGTGCTTGTGGTTCTCCGGCGGCTCGTCGTTGGTGTTGGCCAGCCGGAAGCAGTGCGTGCTGATGCCGTCCTTGTGGTAGACGACCTTGGCGTGCGTGCCCTCGAAGCGCACGGTGGAGACCGCGTGCACGGTGAACGAGCCGTGGTTGGACGTCGAGACGTACTGCACCTGGCCGTTCTGCACCCACACCACGACGTGTTCCCAGTCGTTGCGGTGGCCGCCGAGACCGCTGCCGGCCACCGCCTGGTCCTTCTCGAAGTACAGGCCATACAGGTACGCGCACCAGCCGTTGTTGCACTTGTAGCGCGAGTAGCTGTTGGTGTTGTCCAGGTCCGAGGCGTCCCGGCACTGGCCGTTGAGGGCGCCGCTCGGGTTGAGGCCGCCGTTGACGGTCCCGTCCGGGCCGATGGCCGGCGTGGGGTAGCAGCCGTCCGTGTCGTAGTCGAACGCGGGCTGGTAGGTCAGTTCCGCGGCCTCGGCGTTGGAGGGCAGCGCCTGCGGCGGCGCGGCGAAGGCGGCGGAGGGGAAGGCGAGGACCAGAGCGGCGGCCCCGGCCAGGCCGGTGATCCATCTCCTGCGGTGTGCCTTGAACTTCGGTGACGACACTGCGTCCTCCTCATGGTCCGGGCGCAGCCCAACGGCTGTGGGGGAATGGGGAGTTCAGCTTCCCGGGTTTCGACCTCCGGGCCAAGGGGCGGCGTGTGTACAGGCGATGAGGCGCAGCCCAATACTGGACGGTGATTGATCGTCAGGCGGAGTCGTCCGGCAGGTCCGGCAGGACGGCGGCCGACTCCTCGGGCGCCAGATCGGGGCGCAGCCGCTGCCAGGACGGCTGGCGCAGCATCCCGGCCCGGGTGCGGGTGCTGAAGCGGACCTCGCCGACCAGCCGGGGCAGCACCCAGTGCGCGCCCGCGATCGGCGGCGCGGCGTCGAACGGGCACCGGTCCGTCGCGGCGGCCTCCAGCAGCGCGGCGAGGTCGGCCCGCTCGGCCTCGCTCCAGCCGGTGCCCACGCTGCCGACATAGCGCAGCCGTCCCTCGGTGCGCTGCCCCACCAGGACGGCGCCGGGCAGGCCGGTCAGGCGCCCCCGGCCGGGCACCCAGCCGCCGACGATCACGTCCTCGGTGCGCAGGTTGCGGATCTTGGTCCAGGCCCGCGAGCGCACTCCCGATTCGTAGACCGAGTCCAGCTGTTTGCAGACCAGGCCCTCCAGGCCGTGCTCGCGGGTGGCGCGCAGGGCCTGCTCGCCGTGGCCGACGAGGGCGGCCGGTGTCGACCAGTACGGGCCCTGCAGACCGAGCTCCTCCAGCCGGGAGCGCCGACGGCGGTAGGGCTCGGCCAGCAGGGGTCGGGTGCCGAGGTGCATGACGTCGAACAGGACGAGATGGACGGGGACTTCGGCGGCACGGCGGGCCGCTCTCGCCGGTGCGTGGGCCAGGCCCATCCGGGACTGCAGGAGCTGGAAGTCGGCGCGTCCGTCCGCGTCGAGCGCCAGCACCTCCCCGTCCAGTACGGCAGGTGTGGTGCCCAGCGCGTCGCCCAGCGTCCGCAGTTCGGGGTAGGCGGCGGTGATGTCCTCGCCGGACCTGGCCCGCAGCAGCACGCCGCCGTCCCCGGCCAGGTAGGCCACGACCCGCTGGCCGTCCTGCTTGGTCTCGTACGCCCAGTGCGCGTCCTGCGCGGGGGGCGGCAGGGTGCCGGGCATGGCGAGCATGGGGGCGATCAGCGGCAGGGTCACGGGTCAGATGTCGACGGACCCGGCCCGCGTCACGCGTGCGGCCCGCGGGTTTCCCCTGAACGGCGCCGTCCCCCGCGACGCCGCAGGGCCCGGATGCGGGATGCTGGGGGTGCGGCGGCCGGGGCCGCGGATTAGTTACTTGAGTTACGCAACGATATGGTAACCTGGTGTGTATGTCCACGTCACCGCTCCCCGCCGCCCCTGCCGCCTCCCCGGAAGTCGTCGAGATCGAGCGGGCGCTCTCCCGCATCACCTATCTGAGCACCCGCGCCCGGCAGCACGACCGGCTCATGGCCCTGGCCGGGGTGCCGCTGGACCGGGCGGCCGTGGCGCTGCTGCGGCAGATCGCCGACTCCGACGCGCTCCGCCCGGGGGAGCTGGCCCAGCGGCTCGGAGTGGAGGCCTCGCACGTCACCCGTACGGTGCAGCAGCTGGAGAAGTCCGGCTATGTCACCCGGGTGCCCGACCCCGACGACGGCCGGGCCCAGCGCATCCAGCTGACCGTGGCGGGCCGCCGGGCCGTCGGCCGGATCCGGGACGCCGGCACCCGCGGCATGCAGCTGGCGCTCGCCGACTGGTCCCCGCAGGAACTGAGCCAGCTCGCCACGCTGTTCCACCGCATGGTCGACGACTTCCTCGCGTACGCCGCGGAGGACGACGCCGACCAGCAGGCCTCCGCCCCGGCCTCCGGCACCTGACGGCACTGGGCGGGCGTTCGACGGCACCGGACGGCGCTCGACGGTGTCCGAAGGCGCCCGGTGGCGCAGGACCCGGAGCGACCGGCCTGTCTTACCGTCCAGTAATATCGCGCGGCAGGTCGTCAGAGGAGGAACCGTGTCACGGTCCGAACGCTCGTCCCTGCTGCTCGCCGGTCTGCTGGCCACCGCGGGCACCGCCCACTTCGCCGCACCACGCCCGTTCGACGCCACCGTGCCCCGGGCGCTGCCCGGCTCGCCCCGGACCTGGACCTATGCGAGCGGGGCCGCCGAGCTGGCGCTCGCGGCGGGCCTGGCCGTGCCGCGGACCAGACGGGTCGCCGCGCTGGCCGCCGCCGCGTTCTTCGTCGGCGTGTTCCCGGCCAACGTCAAGATGGCCGTGGACTGGCGCAACCGCCCCACCCCGCAGAAGGCCGCCGCCCTGGGGCGCCTGCCGCTCCAGATCCCCCTCGTGCTGTGGGCCCGCAGCGTCGCCCGCGGGACGGAGGGCCGGTCATGAGCGCGACCGTCGAGGTCGGCAGCAAGGTCGAGGACTTCACGCTCCTCGATGAGACGGGCACCGCGCGCAGTCTCGTCGAGCTGCTCGCCGACGGGCCCGTCGTGCTGTTCTTCTATCCCGCCGCCCTGACCGCCGGCTGCACCGCGGAGGCCTGCCACTTCCGCGATCTTGCCGCCGAGTTCGCCGAGGCGGGCGGACGCCCGGTCGGCGTCAGCGGCGACTCCGTCGACCGGCAGCAGGAGTTCGCCGGCCGGCACACGCTCGGCATGCCCCTGCTCTCCGACCCTGACGGGAAGGTGCGGGAGCTGTTCGGCGTGAAGCGGGGGTTCTCCCTGGCACCCACCAAGCGGGTCACCTTCGTCATCGCGCAGGACCGCACCGTGCTGGAGGTCGTACGCAGCGAGCTGCGGATGAACACCCACGCCGACCGGGCCCTCGCCGCACTGCGCGCCCACCGGGGCTGAGCCGCCGGCTCCTCGTCGTGGGGCGTCCGTCCCCGGGGTCGCCCCGCGGACGGACGCCCCACGGGAGGGGCGGGTTCCTCCGGGTCCGGCGGGTGTTCCGGAGGCGTCCAGGAGCGTCCGGGGGGCTCCGTCGCGCCGCGGACCCATGCGCTTGATGCGATGAGACAATCGGATCATCCTGGGTGATATGGAGCATGTCGCAGCCGTGGCGGTTGTCGACGCCCGGGGTTTCGTGACCGCATGGAGCGAGGGTGCCCGATCGCTGACGGGATATGGCGCCGACCAGGTCGTGGGCCGTCCGGCGCGCGAGCTGCTGGCCGAGGACCTTCGCGCCGGTGCGCTGCCCCCGCCCGCCGCCACCGCCGGCACCGCCGTCCTGCTCCACCGCGACGGCTCCACCGTCGCCCTGCGGCTCACGGCCTGCCCCGTACTGGGCGCCGGGGGTGCCCCCGACGGCTACGTGGTGACCGCCGAGCGGGCCCGGGAAGCGGAGCCCCTGCTCGCCGGGCAGGTCTTCCAGCAGGCGTCCATGTCGATGTCGGTCTTCGACGTCCGGCAGCGTTACCTGCGCGTCAACGACGTGGCCTGTCAGGTGCTGGGAGTGCCGGAGGAGGACCTGCACGGCCGGTATCTGCCGGACACCGTCGCGGACCCCGAGCGCAGCCAGGGCATCCTGCAGCATCTGCGCCAGGTGGCCGACACGGGCCGGCCGGTGCGCTACGAGAGCTTCACGGGCGCGCCCGTGCTCGACGGGGAGCGCGCCTGGACCGTCGAGATGTGGCCGGTACGGGACGCCGGGGGCGAGGTGACCGCGGTCGCCCTCGCGGCGCTCGACAGCAGCGACCAGTACTGGGCGCAGCGGCGGCTGGGTCTGCTGAACCAGGCGTCGGCCGCCATCGGCACCACCCTGGACGTGGTGCGCACCGCGGAGGAGATGGTGGAACTCCTGGTGCCGGAGTACGCCGACTTCGTCAGTGTGGACCTGCTCGACTGGGTCCTGTGGGCGGACGAGCCGCCTCGGGTGACGGACGACGAGATCGTGCTGCGCCGGGTCGCCCACGGCTCCGTCACCGAGGGCACCCCGGAGGCGGCTGTCCACCGGGGCGAGGCGGACCTGTACCCGCCGTCCTGTCCGCCGGTGCGAGCCCTGCGGGAGGGGCGGGCGATCGTCAGCTGCGCCGGTGACCCCGACTTCAGCGGATGGTTCGCGGAGCGCGACGCCCGGGCCCCCGCCGGCCGGGCGTTCCGCGAGGGCGTCCACTCGCTGATCGCGGTGCCGCTGCGGGCCCGTGGGGTCACCCTGGGCGTCGCGGTGGCCGTGCGCATCGCGCATCCGGACGACTACGTGGCGGAGGACGCCGTATTCGCCGAGGAACTGGCCGGCCGGGCGGCCCTGTGCATCGACAACGCCCGCCGCTTCGCCCGTGAGCGCGCGACGGCACTCGCCCTCCAGCACAGCCTGCTGCCGCGCGGACTGCCCGGACAGGCGGCGGTCGACGTGGCCCACCGCTACCTGCCCAGCGGATCGGTCGCAGGCATCGGTGGTGACTGGTTCGACGTGATCCCGCTGTCCGGCTGCCGGGTCGCGCTGGTCGTCGGCGACGTCGTGGGGCACGGCATCGCCTCCTCGGCGACCATGGGCCGGCTGTGCATGGCCGTGCGCACCCTCGCCGACGTGGACCTGCCGCCGGACGAGCTGCTCACCCACCTCGACGACCTGGTCGCCCATCTCGCGACGGACGAGAGCGGCGGCGAGGTCGCCGAACTCGGCGCCACCTGTCTCTACGCCGTGTACGACCCCGCCACACGCCGGCTCGCCTTCGCCTCCGCCGGCCACCCGGCCCCGGCCGTCGTGCTGCCCGACGGCACCGCACAGCTCATCGGGACGAGCCCGGGACCGCCGCTCGGTGTCGGCGGGCTGCCGTTCGAGGCGACCGAGCTGCAACTGCCCGAGGGCGCGATCGTCGCCCTGTACACGGACGGTCTGATCGAGGACCGCGACCGGGACGTCGACAGCGTCACCACAGACCTGTGCCGTGCGCTGACCGCGCGCACCGACACGCTCGACGACCTCTGCGACAGCGTGCTCAAGGCCGTGCTGCCCGAGGAGCCCGGCGACGACGTGGCCCTGCTGCTGGCCCGTACCCGGGCGCTGGGCGTGGACCAGGTCGCCACCTGGGCCGTCTCACCGGACCCCGAGCAGGTGGCCGCCGTCCGGCAGGCCGTCACCGAGCAGCTGAGCGCCTGGGGGCTGGAGGAGACGGCGTTCGTCACCGAACTCGTCGCCAGCGAACTGGTCACCAACGCCATCCGGTACGGCCATCCGCCCATCCAGCTCCGGCTGATCCGGGACCGCGCCCTCATCTGCGAGGTCTCCGACGGCAGTTCCACCTCCCCGCATCTGCGCCGCGCCCATGCCTTCGACGAGGGCGGGCGCGGACTGCTGCTCGTCGCCCAGCTCACCCAGCGCTGGGGCAGCAGGCAGACCGGCAGCGGAAAGATCATCTGGGCCGAGCAGCCGCTGCCACCGCAGTGATCACTGGAAGGGGCAGCCCGGGTTGGGCGCGTCCTCGGAGAACGGTGCGCCGTGCGGGAGCACGTACAGCACGTCGAGGACGAGCGGGGTGTCGCCCAGGTTGCGGCCGATGTGCACGTTGCCGGCTCCGGCCGGCTCCTGGATGGCGCTGCCCGCGCGGTAGATGCCGTCGGAGGCGCAGGTGGAGTCGAAGTGGCTGAGCGTGCCCTGCTTCACGAAGCCGTAGAGCGGGCCGTCGTGGTAGTGCCAGCCGGTGGCCTGGCCGGGCGGGACGGTTATCTCCCGCAGCACGTAGTCGGTGTTCCCCACGGTCCTCTCGGCGAGGAGCCGGGCCGTGACGCCGGGACCGGCCGGGGTGGCCCGGGCGGTGCCGCAGGCCAGGACGGTCGTGAGGGCGACCGCCCCGGTCACCATGGTGCGGAGCAGGGTGCGCATGGCGAGGGCCTCCTGGTGTGCGTGGGCGAGCGGCGGGGTGCCGCTGTGAACATAGAGGCACCGAAGCCGGGCCGGGGTCGCATTCCGCATATCTGCATGTCTGCGGCCCTTGCGGGCGTCGGAACTCCTCGTGGACCTCGCGATGCCCGCCCGGCCGCCGCCGCGGGCGGTTCCTGACAGCTGCCGTCCGGGCCGGGTGAGACGGAATGACCGACCGGGCAGACGGGGGAGAAGCCCGATGGACGCAACGGGGATGATGTCGCCGAACCAGCGGAGTGCGCATGACGAGGGACAGCCGGACGACGGGCAGCCGTACGACGGAAGAGCCGACGCGGGGTGCCGGAGTGGAGGTGAGACCGGTCGCCGGGCACATCGGGGCCGAGATCGAGGGCGTCGACCTGGCCGAGGGCCTCGACGACGCCCAGGTGGCCGCGGTCCGGGCGGCCCTGCTGCGCTGGAAGGTGGTGTTCTTCCGGGGACAGCGGCTCGACCACGCCGGGCACCTGGCGTTCGCGCGCCGGTTCGGCGAGCCGGTCGCGCCGAACCGGCGGGGCGGCGCCTCGCCCGCGGGCTTCCCCCTGATCGAGACCACCGCCGACCGGCTGGAGCTGGGCGGACGCTTCGGGATGGAGCACGAGGAGTGGCTGGAGCGCCGCCGGCACACCCTGCTGCGCGGCTGGCACTGCGACCACGGTGCCCGGGTCGACCCGCCGGCCGCGACGATCCTGCGCGCCGAGACCGTCCCGCCCTACGGCGGCGACACCACCTGGTCCAACCTGGCGGCCGCCTACGCCGGACTGTCCGCGCCGGTGCGGGCGTTCGTCGACGGCCTGCGGGCCGAGCACCGGCTCGGCGTCGGCTACCGGCCGCGCCCCGGCGAGGACGCATACGTACGCCACCTGCTGGACCACCAGGTCGCGTCCGAGCACCCGCTGGTGCGGGTCCACCCGGAGACCGGGGAGCGGGTGCTGTACGTCAACGGGTACTACCTGGACCAGATCACCGACGTGTCCCGCGCGGAGAGCCGGGCGCTGCTGGACATGCTGCTGGAGCAGGCGGTCCGCCCCGAGTACACCGTCCGCTTCCGCTGGGAGCCGGGCAGCGTCGCCTTCTGGGACAACCGCGCCACCATCCACCTGGCGCCCACCGACAACGCCCACCTCGGCTTCCCCCGCACCATGCACCGGGTGATGCTCGCCGGTGACGTGCCGGTCGGCACCGACGGCAGACCGTCGCGGCCGCTCGTCGGCACCGAGGCGGGGCGCTGGTGAACCGACGGCCCGCGAGCCGCCGTACGGCTCGCGGCGCCGCCGGAGTCAGCGCAACGGGATGACGACGTCGTCCTCGACCGGCGGGTCGAGCTCCTGGGCGCGGTTGCCGGTGGCCGCGAAGCAGCGCAGCCGGACCGTGTCCGGGGTGACGTCCACGCGGAGGAAGCTCTTGAAGAACGGCGGGCTGTACGTGGCCGAGCCGGGTGAGAACAGCTGGGTGTAGATCTTCCGCACCGGCAGCCGGAAACGGGGCTTCCGGCCGGGGCGGCCGCCCGCGCCCAGCAGCCGGGCGACCAGCCGGACGCGCCGGGTGACCCGGACGGCCTGCCCCGGGGCACGGGTCGGGGTGATGCCCAGGCGCTCGGCCATGACGGCGGTCGCCTCGTCCTCGGTGAGGGTGAAGAAGCGGCGCAGACGCAGCCGGCGGCCGTACAGGCGGCTGTAGAAGGCGAGGGAGTCGCCGCGCAGCGGGTAGCAGCGGAAGTCGTGCTCGTCGACGTTCGCGACCCGGACGCGGGGGATGGTGTGCGTGGCGTGCATGAACGCCCCGCCGCCGCCCGAGACCACGTACTGCACGGTCCGGCCGTCCACGTCCACCGGATAGCGCTGGTAGTTGTGGATGTCGCCGCCGATCGCGGCCACGTAGTGGTGGGCGGGGTCGCGGACCACGTCGTCGACCGTGCCGCCGCTCTCGACCGGGCAGGGGTGGTGCTCTCCGTCCACGTACAGGGGCGATCCGGTGACGAGGATCTTGGGGCGGGGACCCTGGGACACCTCGCGCAGCCACGCGCCCTGCTCGGCGTCGATCGTGCCCAGCAGACCGGTGTCGATGCCGACGATCCTGACGGGTCCGGCGTCGATCGCCCAGTAGGGGCCGGGCTGGACCGCCTGTTGACCGGCCGAGGAGCGCAACTTCCGTGCCTGGTCGAGATGTTGTCCGTCGCCGGGGCGCGACCGGTGCCACAGCAGATGCCGCAGCCAGGCCCGGGTGAGCGGGCGGGGCGCGGGCTCGGCGGGCAACGGCGGTACGTCGCCGCAGAAGACGCGCATGAACGCGCCTAGGTCCTCGTACCAGTCGTGGTTGCCCGGTATCGCGTAGACGGGTGCCGGGTAGTCCCGGTAGGGCCGGAAGAACTTGCCCTCGTAGTCGTCGGCGCTGCCCACGGGGTAGATCACGTCACTGGCCACGACGGCGAACCGGGTGTCCTGAGCGACCTTCAGAAAGCCCGGTACGACGGCGTACTGGGGTTCGTCGCCCTCTCCGGGGTCGCCGATCACCATGAAGGAGAACCGGTCCGGGTCGTCACGCCGGACGATCCTGTCGGCGGGCGCCCCGGCCGCCGCGGCCTGTTCCGCCCAGCGGGTGCGGGTGCGGCCGGTCGGATCGCCGAACCAGGAGGCCAGCACGCCGTTGCGGGCGGCCCACAGCGTTCTGGGGTTCAGCCACGACAACTTCTCGACCTCGGCCGGCATCAGCCGTCCGTACGTGCCGAGTTCGGCGGTGCCCCAGCCCGCGCCTGCGGCCGTGTCGCGTGAGGAGTCAGACATCCGGGCACCGTAGCAACGCGCCCGGGACGCATCCCCGGCGGCCCTGGCGGGGGGAGCCGGATTCGTGCGCGGAGCCGGTGCGATCGGGGCGGATCGGCCGGCTGGTCCGGTGCGTACGGGCAGGCGTCGCGCACAGAGGGATAACCCTCGATTGCCCTTTGCGTAGCTGACATGGCTTGGTCAAGCCTGTCATTCTCGCCGGTATCGCTGCACAGAGCAGTCACAGTTCCCTGCGCAGCAACGGCCCCGCACAACTCGGCTCGTCCCGGACAGCACACCCGTCTGCCCGGTCTGTCACCGGTCGCACCCCACGGCCGCAGCAGTAGGAGAACGAGTGAGACGCAACCCCCGCAAGCGGACCGCGGTAGGAATAGCCCTGCTCTCCACCGCCGCCTTCCTCGCCGTCGGCATCCAGTCCGTACCGGCGTCGGCGCAGTCCGCTTCCCCCCACCCCAGCCCCCTGCGCACCGGGGGCCTCACGGCCGATCTCACCCCGGCCCAGCACACGGCGCTGATCAAGAGCGCCGCCTCGAAGACCACCCAGACCGCCCAGAGCCTCGGCCTGGGCGCGAAGGAGAAGCTCGTCGTCAAGGACGTCGTCAAGGACAACGACGGTACCGTCCACACGCGTTACGAGCGCACCTACGACGGCCTGCCGGTCCTCGGCGGCGACCTCGTGGTGCACACCCCGCCCGCCTCGCAGGCCACCGGCACGGTGAGCACGACCTTCAACAACAAGAACGCCGTGAAGGTGTCCTCCACCACCCCGGCCCTCACCAAGGCGGCGGCCGAGACCAAGGCCCTGACGGCGGCCCGGAGCCTCGACGCCCAGCAGCCCGCGGCCGACAGCGCCCGCAAGGTGATCTGGGCCGCCGGCGGCACCCCGAAGCTCGCCTGGGAGACGGTCGTCTCCGGCTTCCAGGACGACGGCACGCCGAGCCGGCTGCACGTCGTCACCGACGCCACCACCGGCGCGGAGCTCGGCAGCTTCCAGGACATCAAGACCGGTACCGGCAACACCCAGTACAGCGGCACGGTCACCCTGAACACCACGCTGTCGGGATCGACGTACCAGCTGACGGACTCGACCCGCGGCAGCCACAAGACGTACTCGCTGAACAACGGCACGTCCGGCACCGGCACGCTGATGACCGACGCCGACGACGTGTGGGGCACCGGCTCGGGTTCCAACACCCAGACCGCCGGCGCCGACGCCGCCTACGGCGCCCAGATGACCTGGGACTTCTACAAGAACACCTTCGGGCGCAGCGGCATCAAGAACAACGGTGTCGCCGCCTACTCGCGCGTCCACTACAGCACGGCGTACGTCAACGCCTTCTGGGACGACAGCTGCTTCTGCATGACCTACGGCGACGGCACCAGCAGCACCCACGCGCTGACCTCGCTCGACGTCGCGGGCCACGAGATGAGCCACGGCGTCACCTCCAACACCGCGGGCCTGAACTACACCGGTGAGTCCGGCGGCCTGAACGAGGCCACCTCCGACATCTTCGGCACCGGCGTGGAGTTCTACGCCAACAACTCGACCGACGTGGGCGACTACCTCATCGGCGAGAAGATCAACATCAACGGCGACGGCACCCCGCTGCGCTACATGGACAAGCCGTCCAAGGACGGGTCGTCCGCCGACTCCTGGTACTCCGGCGTCGGCAACCTGGACGTCCACTACTCCTCGGGCCCGGCGAACCACATGTTCTACCTGCTCTCCGAGGGCAGCGGCACCAAGACCATCAACGGTGTCACGTACAACAGCTCGACCTCCGACGGTGTCGCCGTCGCGGGCATCGGCCGCGCCGCCGCCCTGCAGATCTGGTACAAGGCGCTGACGACGTACATGACGTCCAGCACCAACTACGCCGCCGCCCGCACCGCCGCGCTGAACGCCGCGACCGCGCTGTACGGCGCGAGCTCCACCCAGTACGCGGGTGTGGCCAACGCGTTCGCCGGTATCAACGTCGGCAGCCACGTCACCCCGCCGACCAGCGGTGTGACCGTCACCAACCCGGGCAGCCAGTCCTCCACCGTCGGTACCGCGGTGAGCCTGCAGATCTCGGCCAGCAGCACCAACAGCGGCTCGCTCACGTACTCCGCGAGCGGCCTGCCCACCGGCCTGTCGATCAACAGCTCCACCGGCGCGATCACCGGTACCCCGACCACGGCCGGGACGTACAGCACCACGGTGACCGTCACGGACAGCACCGGAGCGACCGGCACCGCGTCCTTCACCTGGACCGTCAGCTCCGGCGGTGGCGGCACCTGCACCTCGACGCAGCTGCTCGGCAACCCGGGCTTCGAGTCCGGCGCCACCACCTGGACCGCGAGCAGCGGAGTCATCACCACCGACTCCGGTGAGGCGGCCCACGGCGGCTCGTACAAGGCCTGGCTGGACGGCTACGGCTCCACCCACACCGACACGCTCTCGCAGTCGGTGACCGTCCCCAGCGGCTGCAAGGCCTCGTTCACCTTCTGGCTGCACATCGACACCGCGGAGACCACCACCAGCACGGCGTACGACAAGCTGACGGTCACCGCCGGATCCACCACGCTGGCGACGTACTCCAACCTCAACAAGGCCACGGGGTACACCCAGAAGACCTTCGACCTGTCCTCGTTCGCCGGCTCCACCGTGAGCATCAAGTTCAGCGGTGTCGAGGACTCCTCCCTCCAGACCAGCTTCGTCGTCGACGACACCGCCGTCACGACCAGCTGACCCTCCACCGCACGAACGACATCCCGCACGCGGGCTCCCTCCGCGTGCGGGATGTCCTTGTTCGCCGGGCGGGCCCCCCGGGGGCCGGCGCCGGATCAGAAGGTGCGCTCCAGCAGGTCCAGCAGCGCCGCCCAGTGCCGCTCGTCGCCCTCCTTCTGGTACGTGGCGGTGTCGGCCTGCGTGTACCCGTGCGGGGCGCCGGGGTAGACCTCGCAGCGGTGCCGGACACCGGCGGCCGTCAGAGCCTGCTCGAACCGCTCGATCTGCTCCTCGGGCAGCGACGGATCGTCGTCGGCGTGGCCGAAGTACAGCTCGGCGGTGATGCGTTCGGCGGCCAGGTGAGGGCTGTCGGGCGCGTCCGTGGCCAGTCGCCCCCCGTGGAAGCCGGCCACGGCCGCGACCCGCTCCGGGTAGGCGCCGGCCGTGTGCAGCGCCAGCCGGGCGCCCATGCAGTATCCGGTGATCGCCACCGGTCCGTCGGCCACCAGCGGGCTGTCGGCCAGCCACCGAAGCCAGGCGCCGGCGTCGCGCACGGAGAGCTCCGGCGTCAGCGCCTGCATGACCGGGACGATCTGGCCCCAGATCTCGGGACGCGCCTCCGGGTCGATGAACTCGGGCAGGTCGAAGACGGGGGTGCGGCCGCTGCGGTAGAACACGTTGGGCACCAGCACCGTGTAACCGGCCGAGGCCAGCCGGTCGGCCATGGACCGCAGGTGCGGGCGCAGCCCGAAGGCGTCCTGGTAGAGCAGGACTCCCGGGCGGGGGAGCCCGTCCGCCGGACGGGCCAGGTAGGCGTCGGCGGTGCCGTCCTCGGTGGGGATGTCCACGGCTGTTCCCTGTACGGCGGTCATGGGTCTGCCTCTCTGCGCGGTCGGCGGCGAGCAACTGGGCGGCCCGGTGCCCCCGGGCCGTGATCATGCTCTCACGCACGGTCCGCCCTGCCGTGAACTGACCATGGAAACAGCCCACTTGGGAAACCGGCCGCAGCCGCGGGCGCGCCGGGCGGGCTCACTCGAACCGGGTGACGTCACCGGCCCCGTACCGTACGATCTCCGCCTCGCCGCCGGAGAAGTCGACGACCGTCGTCGGCTCGGTGCCGCAGTCCCCGGAGTCCACCACGCCGTCCAGGACATGGTCCAGCCGGTCCTTGATCTCCCAGCCCTGGGTCATCGGCTCGTCCTCGCCCGGCAGCAGCAGCGTGCTGGACAGCAGCGGCTCGCCGAGCTCGGCGAGCAGGGCGTGGGTGACCGTATGGTCGGGGATGCGTACGCCGACGGTCTTCTTCTTCGGGTGCTGCAACATGCGCGGCACCTCCTTCGTCGCCGGCAGGATGAACGTGTACTTGCCCGGGGTCGATGCCTTGATCGCCCGGAACACGTCGTTGTCCACCCGCACGAACTGGCCGAGCTGCGCGAAGTCCTGGCAGACGAGGGTGAAGTGGTGCCGGTCGTCCAGGCCGCGGATGGACCGGATCCGGTCGATGCCGTCGCGGCTGCCCAGCCGGCAGCCGAGCGCGTAGCAGGAGTCGGTCGGGTATGCGATCAGCGCGCCCGCACGGATGCTCTCGGCGACCTGGGAGACGGTGCGCGGCTGCGGGTTGTCGGGGTGTACGTCGTAGTACTTCGCCATTGCACGAGCTTATGCCGAGCGGGGCGGGCCGCCGCGCAGGCGGAACCGGGCCGGGCCGCGACGACGGGGCCGTGCCCGCGGCCCTGTCAGCGCCGCCCGGTCGTGAGGTAACGTCGCCGACCAGGAAAGCTGAGGTCAGCGGCGGTGAGGAGGGTGGACGGCATGACGGAGGGCGACACCTCGACATGGGCGCAGGAGCTTCTCGAGCTGCTGCGTCCCGCAGGACGTGACGTCCGCAGGGTCGTCGACTGGCTCGCCGCCACGGTGGACGCGAACGTGTCCCTGCGGGACGACACCGGCACCCTGCTCGCCGGGCCCGCCACCCTCCCCGACCGGCCCCTCCCCGACGGTTCCCGTTCCGAGGAGTCGCTCCCCGACGAGTCCCTGGCCGCCGACGTCGTCACCGGCCGTATCGCCTCCGCGGCCTGGCAGGGCCGGGGGCGCCATCTGCGGCTGGTCAGGATCGAACTCCAGCGCAGGTCCTCGGCCGCCCTGCTGACGGTGGACCGCGCCGCCCCCTTCGACCGGCGCGCCTCCGAGATCGTCACCCACACCGCCGCCGTGCTCGAAGTGCTGCTGCGGGCCCGCCGGACCACCACGACCGTACGCCGGCTCCAGCGCGCAGCCGCCGATCTGCGGCTGGCCATCCTGCAACTGCTCATGGTGGAGGACACCGTCTCGGCGCGCCGGGTCGCCGCGGGCCTGTGGCCCGGCCTGCTCGACACCGACACGGCCGGCGTCTACGTCCTCGAGGGTCGCACCGAGGAGCGCGACGAACTCGCCGAACGGTGTGTGGAGGCGACCGGCGAACAGGCCCTGGTCGTGCGCTGCCCCGCCATGGACGCCCACGTCATCGTCGTCACGCCCCGCGAGGCCACCGGCGAGGACCTGCGCGCGCTGATCGCCGTCCGTGCCGACACCTACCTCGGCGGCAGCACCCGGCAGAACCTCGCGTGCACCGCCACCGCCTACGGACAGGCGGTCAGCGCGCTAGCCGTCGCCCGCTTCCGCACGGACCGCACCGCGGTGTACGCCGAGCGCACCCATCCCGGACGGCTGATGGACCCGGCCGCGCTGCGGGCCTGGACCTCGGCCCTGCTGCGTCCGCTGGACACGCTCGCGCACCACACCAGCGCCGAACTGCTCGCCACCACCCGGCTGGGGCTGGAGTTCACGGCCGTCAACGCGGCCAAGATCCTCGGCGTCAGCCGCAACACCGTCCGCGCCCGGATGGAGCGCGTGGAGTCCCTGCTGGCCACGGACTTCTCCGCGCTCACCGTCCGGGCCGCCGTCCATCTGGCGCTGAACACCCAGGTCGGCCTCCCGGCGGACGGGACCGCCGCGCGGCCGGCCCCCGCCCGCCTGGACGACCTGCTCACCGGGCCCGCGCTGCGCACCTGGGCCCAGGACCTGCTGGGCCGTCTGGACACCGACGCCCGCGACCTGCGCGGCAGCCTGCGCGCCTGGCTCGCCGCGGGCGGCAACGCGGAACGGGCCGCACAGCAGATCGGCGTCCACGCCCAGACCGTACGGGAGCACGTCCGCAGCGCCGAGCCGGTACTCGAACGCCGACTGCTGACCGCGGGCAGCGATCTGTACGAGGTCGTCCTGGCCCATCTGGTCACCGAGGAACTCGACCGGCCCGCCCTCGACCCGCGGCCTCGTCAGGAGGAAACGGGCCATCCGGACTCACTTGTGCACAGGTGAGTGCCCGGGGCCGCCCACCGGGCACGTCCGCGATTCACAACCGGTACGTCATCCACATAGGTTCTGGGAGCCGCCGGGGCACGACCGGAACGGGGGACCGGTCGCGGCCCCGGCGCATGAGCCGTGCCCTGGCTTTTCAGCGACTTGATCCGCCGGACAGGCCCTGGCCGTGCAGCCGGACCGGGATCTCCTGCCAGCCGAGGGCGATGAACGACGGCACCTGGCGCAGCTCCCCGGTGCCGACGGCGAGCGCGAGGTCCGGGAAGCGGTCGAACAGCGCGGGCAGCGCGGTCAGAGCCTCCATCCGGGCCAGCGGCGCGCCGATGCACCGGTGCACGCCGATACCGAACGCCAGATGGTCGTCGGCCCCGCGCGCGGCGTCGAAGGTGTCCGCGTCGGGCCCGTAGTGCGCGGGGTCCAGACCCGCGGCCGCGTACGTGGTGATGATCGCGTCGCCGGCCGGGATCGTCACGTCGCCGACCTTCAGGTCCTCGACGGCGAACCGCAGCGGCAGCGAGGCGATCGAGGGGTGCACCCGCAGCGTCTCGTCCACCACCGCGTCCCAGCCGGTCTCGCCCGCCCGCACCGCCGCGAGCTGCCGGGGGTCCTTCAGCAGGGCGACGACCGCGTTGCCGATGAGGTTCACGGTGGTCTCGAAGCCCGCCCCGATCACCAGCAGCAGGGTGTAGAGCAGTTCCTCGCCGGAGAGCCGGTCGCCGTCCTCGTCCCGCACCCGGATCAGCTCGGTCGTCAGGTCGTCGCCGGGGTGCTCGCTGCGGTGGGCGATGAGCGAGCCCAGGACCGTACCGATCTGCTCCTGCACGAAGGCGGCGTGCTCCGGAGTGGGGTCGGAGGTGTCCATGATGGCCGCGATGAGCCGGGCGGTGGCGTCCCGCAACTCCTCGGGAACACCGAACAGTTCGCAGATGATGCGCAGCGGCAGCGGGTGCGCGAACCCCTCCTTCACATCGACGGGCCCGCCGTCCTGGCCGGCCTCGGCCAGCGCGTCGAGGAGTTCCGCCGTGACCGCCTCGACCAGGGGACGCAGCGCCTCGGTGCGCCGGTGGGTGAAGCTCGGCGCCACCAGCCTGCGCAGCCGGGTGTGGTCGCCGCCGTAGGTGGAGAGCATGTTGACCACGCCCACCCAGCCCAGGATCCAGCCCCAGGCGGGGTGCTCGCCGACCTCGGGCCACAGCCGCCAGTGCAGCCGCGGGTCCTTGCTGACCCGAGGGTCGAGGATCAGCTCCTTGAGGGTGTCGTAGCCGGTCGGCGCCCAGGCGGGGATGCCACCGGGCAGCTCCACCGGCACGATCGGGCCGAGCGCGCGCAGCCGCGCGCTCTCGGCCGGGATGTCGCTGCCGAACGGGTCGAGGGCGACGCGGTCGGTGACGCTCATGAGGGGTCTCCTGGCTGGTCGGGGGAGCGGGGGCTGAAACGGACGGGCAGCGCGGTCAGTGAGCGGTGGAAGGGACCGGGCCGCCAGCTCAGGCGCTCGCGGGCGAGCACGGGTTCCACGTCGGGCAGCCACTGGGTGAGCCGCTCGATCGCCTCGGTCACGATGAGCAGCGTGTGCTGCCGTACCGGGCAGGTGTGCGGTCCGGCGCCCCAGGAGAGATGGGAGGCGTCGTTCGGGCGGCGCCCGGGGGCCACCTCGCGCTCGGCGAAGCGGCCGAGCGCCCCGTAGGAGACGACCACCGGCACCGCGGACCGGATCCACGCCCCGTGGAACGACAGCGGCTCGACCGCGTAGTAGATGCCGTAGTTGGCCAGGGGCGTCTCATGGTGGAGCACCTCGAGGACCGCGTCCGTCACCGGCCGGGCCCCGCTGGTGAGGGTGGAGTAGTAGGCGGGGTTGCCGAGGATCCTGGACAGCGCGTTGGACAGCAGGTTCGCGGTCGGCTCGAAGCCGGCGCCGAGGGTGAGGAACACCTGCCAGGTGACCTCCTCCGCGGTCAGCCCGGCCGGATGGTCCAGCAGCCGGCTGGGCAGGTCGTCGCCGCGCCGCTCGGCCTTGGCCGCGATGAGCTGCAGCACGTACTGCGCGAACTCGGCCTCCCCCTCGACCGCCTGGGCGCCGCCCTCCATCATCTTGCCCAGACCCCGGTTCAGCCGGTCGCCCTGGCTGTCCGGCAGACCGAACAGGTTGTTGAAGATCAGTGCCATCAGCGGCCGCGAGAAGTCCGCCACCAGATCGGCCCGGCCGTCCGGTCCGAACCGGCTCACCAGCACGTGCACCGCGCGGTGCACCCGGGAGCGCAGGTCGTGCGGTTCGACGTCGTCGAAGACGTCGATGAGCGTGGTGCGGTAGCGGACATGGTCGGCGCCGTCGGCGAACAGCGCGTTGGGCCGCCACCGCATCATGCCGAGCACGGGCGAGTCGTCCGGGACCGTGTTCTCCCACGGCCGGGGATCGTGCGAGAAGGCGGCGGTGTCGCGCAGCACCTCCAGCGCGGCCTGCCGCTCGGTGACGATGTACGCCGGTACGCCCGGCGCGAGTTCGCCCCAGCCGACCGGTCCCTGGGCGCGCAGTGCGGCGTAGTAGCGGTCGGGATCACGGGCGAAACCGTCCTCCCACAGCCGTACGGGCGCGGAGCGGGAGAAGGCCTCTTGGGCGGGGGGCGGGGTGGTCACCGGTTCTCCGGGGGGTCGCGGTCGATCAGGTGCTCGACCAGGGCGAGCAGTGCGTCGAGGGAGGAGTTCGCGTCCCGCGCGTCGCACGTCACCATCGGGGTGCCCGGCTCCAGGTCCAGGGCGGCGCGCAGCTGTTCGGGGGTGTGGTGGCGCGGGGCGTCGGGAAAGGCGTTGAAGGCGACCGCGTACGGGAGCCCGGTCTCCTCCACCAGCCCCAGCACGTCGAACGACGCGTCGATCCGCCGGCTGTCGACCAGCACCAGGGCGCCCAGCGCCCCGTACGCGATGTCGTCCCACAGCGAGCGGAACCGCTCCTGCCCGGGCGTGCCGAACAGGTACAGCACGACCCCGCCCGGCAGGCTGATCCGGCCGAAGTCGATGGCGACGGTGGTGGTCGCCTTCTCCCGTACCCCGTCGAGGTCGTCCACCTGCTCGGACGCCTGGGTGAGGTGCTCCTCGGTGTGCAGCGGCCGGATCTCCGACACCGAGTCGATGAGGGTCGTCTTGCCCACCCCGAAGGGACCCGCGACCAGGATCTTCACCAGGTCGCGGGCCGTGTCGGGCAGGTGGATGCCACTAGTGCTTGAGGGCGCGGAGGCCATCGGCCACTCTCTTCAGCAGGTCGGGTTCGAACCGGTCGGCGGTCGGGATCGGCGCACGGGCGAGCACCAGGCCCCGGTCGAGGAGTGCGGCTGTGAGCACCCGCACCGCGGAGACCGGCAGCCGCAGCAGCGCGGCCGCCTCCACCACCGTCAGCGATCCGTCCTCCAGGACGTCCAGCAGGGCTAGTTGAGCTGCCGTCAGATCCGCGGGCGCGGGCTCTCCGCTGCCGGTGAGCACCGACAGCCGCTCCAGATGGGGTCGGCTGGGCCGCGCCACTCCGCCGGTCGAGAGGTACGCGGGAACCAGGGGACGGCCGCCTGGGCGGCCGGTCATGTCGGCGCGCCGCCGTCGGTCCCCCGGGGCGCGGCGGCCATCGTCTTCTCGCCCAGCCGGGCCACCTGGGAGTGGACCCGGTGGCCGAGCAGGTCGAGCCGGGCCTCCGGGTCGCCGTACGCGGCCACACAGGTGCCGTGGTCCGTGGGCACGATCAGTACGTAGCCGTGGTCGGACTCGATGACGACCTGGCGCACCTCGGCCCGCTCCCGGTCGGCGAACGCCGCCGCGGCGGTCCGGCAGGCCCCCTGCACGGTGCTGGTGATGGCGGCCACCCGCTCCGCCGACGGCCGGGACAGCGCGTCGGTGTATCCCTTGACGAGTCCGTCCCTGGTCAGCAGCACGGCGGCCACCACGTGCGGTACCTGCAGGATCGGCTCCAGGACCCATGCCATGTCACCCGTGTCGCGGCTGGTCATCGGGCCGTTCCTCCTTCGTGGTCGGTCTGTTCGGTGTCGTCGGCCGCGTCCGGCGCGGACGGGCGCGCGGCGACGGGTTCGGATACGGGTCCGGGTACGGAGTCCGGGGCGGGGCCGGGGTCCGGGCCGAGGTCCGGAGTGGATCCGGAACGTGCCGCGGCGGTGGCCGACTGGAGCGCGCCGAGCGCCGCTGCGGCCTCCTCGGGGCGGCGGGCCGGGCGGGGCGCGGTGGCCTCGGCGGCGGCGCTCACCCGCGGCCGGCGGCGGCGTTGCGGCAGTCCGCCGGTGTCCCGGGGGCCGTCCGGGGCCTCGTCGTGCTCCGGGGTGTGGTGTCCGGCGCCGGACGTCGGGGCGTCGTCGTCCGGTTCGGTCCCGTAGGTGTGGGCCGGGGCGGGGGTGGCCGGTGCGGCGGCAGCCGGGTCCGGCCGCTGCGGGACGTGTGTGGAGCGCGGGGCGCTGGCCGCCGGCGGCCGTTCGGCCGGGTCGATGCGGCTGAGCAGGTGGCTGTCGACCCGCAGCACCGCGCGCACGCCGCCGTAGGGGGAGGGCGAGGAGACGTCCACGGTCAGGTCGAACTGCCGGGTCAGCTGCCCGATCGCGGCCAGTCCCATGCGGGGCGGGTCGCCGAGGTCGGTCAGCAGGATCGGCTCGCGGCCGCCCACCAGCCGCTGGGCACGGGCGCGTTCGTCCTCGGTCATGCCCAGACCCGCGTCGTCGACCGTGACGCACACTCCGTGGTGGACGTGCTCCAGGTTCACCACGACGTCGGTGTCCGGCGCCGAGTGCCGCAGCGCGTTGTCGAGCAGTTCGGCCACGATGATGGCGGCGGGCTCGACCGCGTGCGAGACCAGCGCGGTGCCGGGCCGGAGATGGTTGTGGACCTTGACCCGGTGGTAGCCGGGCACCCGTGCCTGGCCACCGGTGACCGCGTCGACCAGGTGCGACTCCTCGCGCGCCAGCCCGACCCAGGCCCCGCACACCACCGCGGCGACCTGCGCCCGGCGCAGCGACTGCTCGTTCTCGTGGTCCAGCTGGAACAGGGTCAGCGTCAGCTCGGGGTCGTCGTAACGCTGTTGCAGTGCGCGCAAGGCGTCCTGGAGCCGGTACAGGGCGGCCTGGATCTCCCGGGTGGCACCGCGCATACCGGCCTGTGCGGCCGCGTCGATCCGGGTGCGCTGCGCGGCCAGTTCGGTGCGCAGCCCGTCCAGGACGCCCTCCAGCGCGATGCCCAGCGGGGTTCCTGCGGTCTGCGTCCGAAGCGGGCCCGGGACCGTGATGTGCCGGTGGGCGGGCTGCCGGGCGGCGGCGGGCAGGCGCCGGGTCGCGAGGTGCTCGACCTCGGCGGTGAACGCGCGCGAACGACCGTCCAGCTGGGTGCGCAGGGAGGTTATCTCCAGGCGCTGTCGGTGCTGTTGGCGCCGCGACCGCAGCAACAGGCCGCCCAGGGCGAGCGCGGACAGGGTGCCTGCGGTCAGTCCGCCGGTCACGAGGTCCGGTAATTCGATCATCGAATCGGTTCCAGGGAAAGTCGGTCGGGGCAGGGTGTCCGAGCCCCGCTGTCGAGGCGCGCTCGCAGCACAGTACACACTGTCATCGACCGCTCTCGCACGGTCGAGGATCAGTTGGGCCCAAATCCCTCCGTCCTCTGTTCAGTTCTGTGCCTACTGTCTGAATTGCCTTGTGCTGACTATGAGTTGAAGTTCAGCCGCGGGCTCGAGAGCGGTCGATATCGGCCGCCATGCGGCCCTCGGCGGCTCTGTCGAGCTGTCGATTTCCGCCCTAGACTGACAACTCTCTTACATACGGGCGTAGTTGACAGGGGGAGCCGACATGTCCGGGGACTGGTACGACGCGCGCCAGGGTGACTACGCGGTGCCTCCGATGCCTCCGATACCTCCGGCGCCACCACCCGCGCCGGCCGACGGCGTCCGGGCGGTCGCGGTGGCCGTCCTCAACCTCAGCGGCCTGGGCCTCGGCTACCTGCTCGTCCGAAGACGGCTCCTGGCGGCGGTCTGCTGGGCCGCGACCGCGGTACTGCTGCTCGTGGCGCTGCCGGCCGACCCGGACGGCGTGCCCGGGGCCGTGCTCGTCCTCTACGCCCTGTTCCTGCTCGCCGTCGCGGCGCACGGCGCGGTCGTGGGCCTGCGCACCCGGCCGGCGTGGCCGTCCCGCGCACCCCTGGCGCTCGCGCTGGGCCTCGTCCTGCTCGCCGCACCGGCCGGCGGCGTCGTGCTCTACGACAGCGCCCGCGACGAGGCGGTCGAGCAGATGCTCCTCGACCGGCTCGGCGAGGCCGACCGGTTGGTGACCTCGAACCGCGGTGCCCACTTCGAGAGCGCGCAGGCCGACTACCGCAAGGCGCTGGCCGTCTACAGGGACCTGCAGGACCACCATCCCGACTCACGGGCGGCCGCCGAGGTCCCCGACCGGCTGATCACCTTCTACCGGACGGTCGGCGCCCCGTACGACGCGGGCAACTACTGCGATGCGCTGGCACCGTTGAGATACCTGCGCACGGTCCCGAAGGCGATGCCCGGCACGGACCTCGGTGTCCTGGAGAACTGGCCCGACGACCGCCTGGCCACCTCGCTCTACGAGTGCGCCGCCGACGCGCTGGCGTCCGGTCAGACCACCTGGCCGGACCGGTTCGGCGAACTGCTCACCACCTTCCCCGACTCGGAGCAGGCGGCGAAGGTCGCACCGGCCGTCACCGGCGCCGTCGGCGCCGCCGAGAAGGGCCTGCGCGGCAGCGAGCCGTGCACGGCCGTCGAGAAGCTGAAGACCCTGGCCACCCGGATCGACGATGTCCCCGCGGGGCAGGCCGACATCGGCGACGCCCTCGACAAGGACGCCCGGCGGGCCCGCGCCAGCGCCGACGCGGGGACCTACACCTGCGGCGTCGACCAGTACAAGGACCGCGACTTCGAGGACGCGCAGGCCACGATGAACACGTACGCCACAGGCCACCGGGGTTCCGGGAAGGCCGCGCTGGCCAAGAAGTTCGCGATCGCGGCGGAGGTCGCCCAGACGCTGCCCGCCGCCGGGAAGCACGTCCCGACGAACCGCTCCGGCGGCAGCATCTCGGTCACCGTCAAGAACGACAGCCCCGACGAGATCACCGTCCTGTACACGGGCCCTGTCACCGGCAGCTTCACGCTCAAGGGCTGCGGAAGCTGCTCCGTCTACCCGTTCGGCGGGACCAGCCTGCTGGGTGTCGAACCGTGCGGCGACAGCGGCCGGAAGTATCCGCAGCGCACCATCCAACTCCCGGTCGGTACGACGTACTTCGTGCACCGGCCGAAGAACGACAGCACCGCCTCGGCCGGCTCGGACACGGCCAAGCTGGAGTCCGGCTACATCTACACGGAATGCGCCTACACGACCCAGGGCTTCGGGGTGACCTCATGAGCGGGCCGCACCTGCGCCCCTACCGCGCGTCCGACGATGACGGCGTCGCCGACGTGTGCGCCCGCACCGCGGACCTCGGCGGCGACTCCCGGCACATCTATCCCGACGAGCGGCTGATGGCGACCCTGTTCGCCGCCCCGTACTGCCATCTCGAACCCGGGCTCGCGTTCGTCCTCGACGACGGCCGCGGCGGCGTCGGCGGCTACGTCGTCGGCACCGCCGACACCGAGCGGTTCGCCCTCGACTTCCGCGACCGCTGGATCCCGCGCGTGGCCGGCCGGTACCCGCCGCTCGCCGGACCGGCCACGACACCGACCGAGGAGATGATCGGCCTGCTGCACCGGCCCGAGCGCATGGTCCTCTCCGAACTCAAGGAATACCCGGCCCACCTGCACATCGATCTGCTCCCCGAGTTCCAGCGGCGCGGGTACGGCAGGCAGTTGATGCACACCCTCTTCGACGCCCTGCACGCCAGGGGCGTCCCGGCCGTCCATCTCGGCATGGTCACGGCCAACACCGACGCCCGAGCCTTCTACGACCGGCTCGGCTTCCACGAGATCCCGGTGCCCGACCCGGGACCGCTGACCTACCTGGGCAGGACGACCGACACCCGCTGACCGCTCACCCGGACCCCGGCGCCGACCCCGGCGCCGGGTCCGGCCAGGCACCCCGGGCCACCAGGTCGAGCACGAGCGCACCGATGTTCCAGGCATCGTCCTCACCCCGGTGGTGCCGCCCCTCCAGCGGCAGCCCGGCCAGCCGCAGCGCCTGCGCCATGCCCGGCCGCCCGCGCAGCCCGTAGGCATCGGCGAAGACCGCCTTGGCGTTGGTGTGCGTGCGCTCGGCGGGATGACCGAACGGATACGCCACCCCCTGCGCCCGGCACTGCCGGGTGAACTGGCGCCGGTCGTAATCACCCCAGCTCGCCCACGGCCGCACGCCCGCGGCGTACCGCTCGGACAGCATCCGGCAGGCCTCGGCGAAGCCGACCCCGCGGTCGGTCTCGGCCTGGGTGAGCCCCGTCAGCTCGGTGCAGAACGCCGAGACCGTGGACCGTACGGGCCGCACCACGATCCGGTGCCGCTGCGTGCGCTCCCGGGCGCGCAGGTCGACCACGGTGAGCCCGATCTCGATGATCTCGCTCACCGCCCCGGGCGGCGGCTGCCCGTCCCAGCAGGTCGCCTCCAGATCGATCACGTTCAGCAGTCCGTCGGCGTCAGTGGGGTCCATGCCCTCAGGCTAGGGAACCGGCCGCGCGCGGATCATCCGGTTTTTTCGGCGGGCGTCAGTAGCGCTGCGCCTTGGCGAGCTTGGCGGTGACGTCCATGCTGACGGACTGCCTGCTGAACGCGATCGGCTCCTTGCTCGCGCCGGGCGCCAGGTTCTCCGCTCCGACGAACCGGGTCTCCACCACCTTGCCGTCCTTGTCCAGGAAATCGACCTGCACCGCGTACGAGGCCTTCGCCTGGGTCTTGTTGGTGATGCGGACCAGAACCGCCAGCACGCCTCCGGTCTGCGCCTTGGGAAACCCGCTCATGGCGACCTCGGAGGTGGCGTTCCCGCTGCCCTGGACGTTCGCCAGGGCCTTCTTCGCGGTCTCGCTCGCCCGGGCGGTGTCCGCGTCCACCGAGGCCTCGAACTCCGAGGCGCGGGCGGCGGCGGAGGAGGCGGCCGCGGACGCGGAGGCCTTGGCGGAGGCGACCGCGGACGACGCCGCGGACGCCAGGGCGGACGGCGGCTGACCGGAGAACGAGCCGGTGACCGGAGCGGACGTGCCGCCCGCGGGGGTGTTCGACTGCGAACCGCCGCCACAGCCGGCGAGGGCGCCGACCACGACGGCACAGGCGAGGGCCGCTACGGCCGGAGCCGGCCGATGTGACCTGGCGGCGGCTCCGAAGGGGTTACGGGTCATGGAAGGTGTCCTCGGCGGTGCTGGCGGAGGGGGGGTCGGATCCATCGTCGGCACGCCCCGCCGGCCTCGCGACCCGGCCGCGGCCATTCGGACCGGGCGCGGCCGCCGTCGCCCCATCAGGCGGCATCTGAGATGCGGTCACGGGCCGCAGCGGTTCGGATGGGTTCCGTGCGACTACCCACGATCGCGGCTATCGGCCGCACCCGACTGTTGGTCACCGGCCTGCTGGTCGGCGCGTGCTCACTCGTCCAACCCCCCGCTCTGGCCCAGCGGGGCGACGGCTCGTTGGAGCGGGGCGGCGCCTTCATGGGCATGGGGGTGGTGGCCCATGACGGCCAGGACGGCATCCCCCTCGAGACCAAGTCCTCGCAGAGCGAGGGGGTGGACGTCGCCAGCTACCAGGGCGACGTCGCCTGGCCGACCCTGTGGAACAGCGGGGTCAGATGGGCGTACACCAAGGCCACGGAAGGTACGTCCTACAAGAATCCGTACTTCGCCCAGCAGTACGCCGGCGCCTACAACGTCGGCATGATCCGCGGCGCGTACCACTTCGCCACCCCCGACACCAGCAGCGGCGTCAGCCAGGCGAACTACTTCGTCGACCACGGCGGCGACTGGTCCGACGACGGCAGGACGCTGCCCGGTGTGCTGGACATCGAGTGGAACCCGTACGGCGACGCCTGCTTCGGCAAGTCGACGAGCGGAATGGTCAGTTGGATCCGCGACTTCCTGAAGACCTACGAGGAGCGCACCGGCCGGGACGCCGTGATCTACACGGCGACCAGCTGGTGGACCCAGTGCACCGGCAACTACAGCGGTTTCGGCGCGAGCAACCCGCTGTGGGTCGCCCGGTACGCCTCCACCGTGGGCGCCCTGCCGGCCGGCTGGTCCTCCCACACGATGTGGCAGTACACGTCGTCCGGACCGACGGTCGGCGACCACGACAGGTTCAACGGGGGCCTGGACAAGGTGCAGGCCCTCGCCTCCGGCTGACCCGCACGGGGTACGCCCCGGGACGGCCATGTCCGTCCCGGGGCGTACCCCTCACCTGTCACCCGCCCCGTGTCACGGGAACAGGGTGACCTTCGACGGAACCGTGTCCGTCCCCGACGTCGGCGCGCCGGTGCTGTTGACCACGTGGGCGTACTGGCCCTTGCCGCCCAGCGAGATCACCAGCAGGTCGTGCATCTTGATGCCGCTCTTGACCGGCACCTGGAAGCCGTGGGCCTGCACGATCGTGGAGTCGGTCGTGAAGTTGCAGTAACTGCCCAGCCCCCAGGCCTCGTGCTCGTTCACCGTGTCGGCGACCTTGTAGGCCGCGTACCCGACGATGCCGTCGTGGGTGACGGCGGCGGCGTTCGGCACGTCGTACGCCTTCTCGTTCTGGAAGAAGATCGTCCGGCCGCGCTCGCCGCTCCACAGCACGTCGTACTTGTTGAAGTGCTCGACGAACAGGCCGGTGGCCAGCACGTCGTCGCCGTTGACCTTCAGACCGTAGTCGGCCCGGTTGGTGTCCCAGCCGACGCCCTCCCCGTGGTCCGCACGCCACAGCCAGGTGTGGTCGATGATGGCGTCGTCGCTGTTGACCACCACGGAGTTGGTGGCCAGCCCGGGACCCGCCCCGCCGATCCGGACGAACACGTCCTGCATCGTGGTGGGGTTGGCGGAGTGGTCGGCGCTCGATCCGGCCGGGCCGATCTGGAGCAGGGTGTCCGAGTTGACCGAGCCGGCGTCGATCAGGAACCCGGCCAGCCGGACGCCGTCGACGTCCGCGACGTGCATCGCGTCGACGCCGTTGTCGGGCACCAGGGTGGCCAGACCGAGACCGAGCACCACCGTGTTCGCGCGGGTCACCTCGATCGTCCGGTCGAGGTGGTAGACGCCCGGCGTGAACAGCAGGTTGAGGCCCTGGGCGAGCGCCGCGTTGATGGTGGCGGCGGTCGCACCGGCCTTGACGACGTAGAACTGGCTGAGCGGGAGCGAGGTGCCGCCCGTGTTGGCCGGCCAGGACACCCCGCGTGCGTTGGTGCGCTTGGCGGGCACGAACACCTTGTAGTCGCTGCCGTCGAGGTACAGGAACGGCTTCTCCCGCGAGACCGGGGTGTTGTCCAGCGTGGTGTACGGGCCGCTGTCGAAGTTCGTGGCCGGGGCGCCCTGGACACCGGTGAAGGTCATGTTCCAGACGCCGTTGGTCCAGCCGCCGACCGAGCTGTCCCGGGTGTACCACTGCTGCTGCGAGTACGGGCCGACGGTGCCGTCGATCTTCGAGTCGGCGATGTAGCCGCCGGAGGCCCAGCCGTAGCCGTTCGGGGCGAGGTTGAGGCCGCCCTGGACGTGGATGCGGCGGAACGGCGCGGCCTGTGCGACGGCCCAGCGGTCGTCGCCGCTGACGGGCCTGAGCGCGAGGTTCTCCGCCGAACGCCAGAAGTTCTGCGTGGCGTTGCCGTTGAACCAGCCGGCGTCGACGGTGATGTCGCCGTTGATCTGGGTGTCGTCGGGGTTGAGGCCGAGTCCGGAGATCGAGGTGTAGAAGCCGAGCTGGGCGTTGATGCCGTTGTACGTCCCCGGCTTGAGCAGGAACTGGTAGCGGCCGCTGCCGAACTGGTTGGACTCCTGCTGGGCGAAGACCTGGTCGAACTTCTGCTGGAGGTTGGGCGTCGAGGGGTCCACGACGATCACGTTCGGGCCCAGGTCGCCGCCGCCCTGGACGGGCGGGACGCTGCCGGAGCCGGTGTGCACGGCGACCTCCCACAGCGAGTAGCCGTACGGGGTCGCGCGGACCGTCCCGTTGACGCGGAGGTAGCGGCCCGAGCCGCTGACGTCGTAGGAGGCCGAGCCGCCCGTCGCGCCGGTCACGCTCTTGAGGGTGGTCCAGGTCTGGCCGTCCGTGGAGGCCTGGAGCTGGAACTCCCTGGCGTAGGCGGCCTCCCAGGTCAGATCGACCTTGCACAGGGTCTGGACCGAGCCGAGGTCGACCTGGAGCCACTGCGGGTCCGCGGCCTGGCTGGACCAGCGGGTGCCGGCGTCGCCGTCGAACGCGGCGGAGGCGGGGGTGCCCGCGTTCTCCGTCGAGGAGGCGGAGGACGGCCTGCCCTGCGCCGCGTTCGCCGTGGAGCAGGTGCCGGGCTGGCTGGTGCCGGTGCTGCCGAAGACCTGGAACTCCCAGAGGGAGTAGCCCCATTGGGTCGCACGGTGCACACCCAGCATCCGGACGTAGCGGCCCTGGCCGGAGACGTCGAGGGTGTCCGTGCCGCCGTCGCCGCCGGTGACGGACTTCAGGTCGGTCCAGGTGCCGCCGTCCGCGGAGATCTGGACCTTGTAGTCCGTGCCGTAGGCGGCCTCCCAGTTGAGGACGATCTGGGTGACCGAGGCCGTGGCGCCCAGGTCGACCCGGAGCCACTGGTCGTCGCTCGCGCCGGAGGACCAGCGGGTCGCGGTGTTGCCGTCCACGGCGTAGGCGGCGGGGGTGCCGGCGTTCTCGTCCGACGACGACGTCACCGCCTTGCCCTGGGACAGAGGCGTCTCCGCCGCGGTCGCCGGGGTGTGGGCGGGGAGGGTGACCAACGCTGCCGTGGCGGCGAGCGCGACACCCAGGGATCTGAGTCTGAGTCTCATGGATTGGCTTTCTGCGGGTGCGATGAGAATGGGGAACGCACTTGAACGCACTGAACGCACTTGTGGGGCGCCTTAGTTCAGGGTTTGATTTAAGTGATGACGCAACGGGGCGGCAAGACCCTGGACAGGAAAATCCCGAGCGGCGCACCACGCGGACACCCCGGCGTCACGCTCCGGGGTGCCGCTGACTACCCGCTGTCAGCCGACGCGCAGGGTGCGTCGGGCGAGTTCGAGCGCAGGCAGCATCGCCCGGTGCTCCTCGGTGTCCAGCCCGCCCAGGTGCAGGACGACCGGGCCCTCGGGTGTGCCGACGGCGAGGGCGCTCTCCTGCTTCGGCTCGTCCAGGAACTCGCTGGAGTAGAGGTAGTCCACCTGGACGCCGTCGAGCCCGCCGGTCTTGAACGGGGTGTACCTCGCCTCGCTGACCTTGCCCTCGGCCGCGACGAAGGCCGCCAGGACGGAACGGATGCCGGCGTTGCCCGGGGGAGCGGTGAACACGCGCAGGAAACCGATGTTCCCGGCGGGCTTGGCGTCGATCTCGCACACGGCCGTGACCGGTCCCTGACGCAGTGCCAGATCGCCGAAGTCCCCGTTCTCCGCTCCGGTGTTGTCGATGGCCTCGGCCTTCCAGTCGCGGACGGTGGCGAAGGTGACGGGCAGTTCGCAGGCCGATCCCGCGGCGCCGACGGTGACACCGCTCGCGACGGCCGTCGCGGTGGACCCGGCCGTGGAGTTCCGCGTCGGGGCCTGCGCCGACGGCCTGGCGTCCGGCTCCGGTTCCGCGTCCTGGCCGCACGCCGTCAACGCCGCCGCCAGCACCAGGAGCTGCGCCCATCCGTGCCGTCTGATCCCCGCCCCGACCTGCATGTACGTGTCTCCCCTCGATCCCGGCGGGACAGCCTAGCCGAGCATGGGCGGGGCGGGCGCGGGCGACGGCGCCCGGGTGAGGCGGGCGGCGCCTGTTCAGGGCCGCTCGGGCGGCGTCCCGTCCGCCCCCAGCCAGGTCGTGAGCGCCCACCACCAGTGCAAGGCGTGCACCGGCCCGGAGCCCCCGGCGGGCGGCAGGTCGGCGAGCGATCCGCCGGTGATCTGCTGGAGCCGGCCGAGCCGGTAGCGCACGGTGTTCGGATGGGTGAACAGGGCCGCCGCGGTCTGGTCCAGCCGACGGCCGCAGTCGAGGAACGTGAGTGCGGTGCGGGCCAGTTGGCGGTGGAAGCCGTCCTCGGGGTCGAGCGCGCCGAGCAGCCGGCGGCTCAACTGGGCGCCCAGGACCGGCTGGTCGGCCAGCGCGATCTCGGCGGCGAAGTCCGTGAGCTCGTACAGCCCGTGCCGTCCCCGTCGGCCCGCGATGTCCACGGCGCGTACGCACAGCCGGTACAGGGCGCTCAGTCCGGCCGGGGGAGCGGCCGGCGCGACCACGACGAGGCCGCCCGGAGCGCATTCCTGCGCCGTCGGCGGACGGGAGCCCAGGCCCGCCAGATGCCCGTCCAGCCGCGCCGTGACCGCGTGCGGGAACCGGAGCGTGTGCGGGTGGGCCGGGGTGGCGGCGAAGCAGTGCAGCAGGCCCTCGGCGTTCGGCCGTGCCCCGGCCCGCGCCAGGTCCTGCGGGTCCGGGACGACACCGCCGACCAGCAGCTGCCGCAGCAGTCTGGCCCGGGAGGCGTCGGCCCCGTCGGGTGCCGCGCCCTCCGCGGCCCGGTAGCCGTGCACGACGTGCCGTTCCAGCGCGTCCCCGTACTCCTTCAGCCGCAGCACCACCGCGAGAAGTGTGCCGTCGGAGACGCCCGCCGAACGGCAGCGGTCCACGGTGATCTCCACCGCCCGGGTCAGCGCGGCCTGCACGCCCCGCAGCACGGCGGTCACCGGCACTCCCTGACCGGCCCGGTCCGCGCCCAGCAGCAGGGCCGCGCTGAAGTCCTGCGCCTCGACCGACCCGACGTCCTCGACCGCCTCGATCGCGGTGCGCGAGCCGGGCGCCCCGGCCGCGCCGAGCGCCTGCGCCGCCTCGGCGCGGTCCAGCGCGGTGAACCAGGCGCCGGCCGCACGGACCATCGCGGTGACGTGCGAGCGGGTCTCCGCCTCGGCCAGCCGGGCCAGCGCGGGCGAGCGGGTGCGGGCCGCGCGGACCAGCTCGCCGCACACATCCGTGTCGGCCGCCATGGCCCGCAGGATCGCGGCGACCGGCTCAGGTCCGTGGACGACGGTCATGGGCCCCCTCCCGTCCGGCCGCTGTCGCCGGGCCACAACGAAGCGGTGGTCACGTTGACGTCCGGCCACTACCACGGTGCCGTGACGAGCTGGTTTCCTGTGGGCTACCGACGGTAACAGCGTGTTTCTCGCCGGAACAACCTGTGAACCCCACGAAACCCTCGCGAACTCCCGCTCCCCAGGCCTCAGTTGTGCGGTCGGCCGGATCGCCTGCCGTCCCGTCGTGTCCCCTCGTACCCACTCCGCGCCTCGCCGTACCCACTCCGCGTTCCCGTACCCCGCCGTCCCCCTCGTGCCGCCCGTCCGTCCCTCCTCGGAAGGCAGTCCATGGAGAACCCCGCAGCCCCCACCGGGATCACCCGCCGCCGCGCCCTGACCGTGACCGGCGGGGTGCTCGCCACGGCGGCCCTCGCCCAGACGGTCGCCGCCTTCCCCGCCGCCGCGGCGGCCCAGGACGCGGACGCGATCGTCGTCGGCCACGGCCTCGCCGGACTCGTCGCCACCGCCGAACTGGCCGCCGCGGGGCGCCGGGTGCTGCTCCTCGACCAGGAACCGGAAGCCTCGCTCGGCGGGCAGGCGTTCTGGTCGTTCGGCGGCCTGTTCTTCGTCGACTCCGACGAGCAGCGGCTCATGGGGATCAAGGACTCGCGCGATCTCGCCTGGCAGGACTGGCTCGGCGCGGCCGGCTTCGACCGGGGCGTCGACGACCCCGTGGGTCAGGACCACTGGGCCTACAAGTGGGCCCAGGCGTACGTGGACTTCGCGTCCGGCGAGAAGCGGTCCTGGCTGTCCGGGCTCGGTGTGCAGTGGTTCCCGATCGTCGGCTGGGCGGAGCGGGGCGGCGGCCTCGCGGACGGCCACGGCAACTCGGTGCCGCGCTTCCACGTCACCTGGGGCACCGGGCCCGCGGTGGTCGAGCCGTTCGAGAAGAAGGTGCGGGCCGCGGTGGCCGCGGGCAAGGTCGCCTTCCGGTTCCGGCACCGGGTCGACGGCATCGTCACCACGGGCGGCGCGGTCACCGGCGTACGCGGGGCGATCCTGGAGCCGAGCAGCGCGGCCCGGGGCAAGCCCAGCTCCCGCACGGTCGTCGGCGACTTCGAACTGCACGCCCCGGTGGTGGTCGTGACCTCCGGCGGCATCGGCGCCAACCACGACCTGGTCCGGCAGAACTGGCCGGCCCGCCTGGGCACCCCGCCGAAGACCATGATCACGGGCGTGCCCGCACACGTCGACGGCCGGATGCTCGCGATCACCCAGGCGGCGGGCGGAAGGATCGTCAACCCCGACCGGATGTGGCACTACACCGAGGGGCTCAGGAACTACGCCCCGATCTGGCCGGACCACGGCATCCGCATCCTGCCCGGCCCGTCCTCGATGTGGTTCGACGCCACCGGCAAGCGCTTCAACGCCCCCGACATCCCCGGGTACGACACCCTGCACACCCTGAAGTCGATCACCGGCTCGGGCCACGACTACTCCTGGTTCGTCACCACCCAGAAGATCATCGCCAAGGAGTTCGCGCTCTCCGGCTCCGAGCAGAACCCGGACCTCACCAACAAGAACATCCTGCAACTGCTGTCCCGCATCTGGCAGACCCCGGAACCGATCGAGAAGTTCAAGAACAACGGGGTCGACTTCGTGGTCGCCTCCACGCTGCCCGAACTCGTCGCCGGGATGAACAAGCTGACCGGGGACGGGCTCATCGACCTGGCCGACCTCAAACGGCAGATCGAGGCCCGGGACCGGGAGATCGACAATCCCTACACCAAGGACGTCCAGGTGATGGGCATCCGCAACGCGCTCAGCTACCCCGGCGACTCACTGAGCCGTACCGCCTCGATCCACAGGATCCTGGACAGCAGCGCAGGCCCGCTGATCGCCGTGCGCCTCAACATCCTCACCCGCAAGACCCTCGGCGGTCTCCAGACCGACCTCTCCGGCCGCGTCCTCGATCAGACCGGGTCCCCCGTCCTCGGTCTGTACGCGGCCGGAGAGGTCGCCGGCTTCGGCGGCGGCGGAGTGCACGGCTACCGCTCCCTGGAGGGCACCTTCCTGGGCGGCTGTCTGTTCTCCGGCCGGCAGGCGGGACGCGCGGCGGCGGCAGCCACCGCGACCTGAGCCGTCCCGCCCGCAGCCGGCCGCCGGGGCTCGTGCGACACGGGCCCTCGCGGCACGGCCCTACGACTGGCCGCCGAACGCCTTGAGCAGGTGTTCGGCGGCCAGCGTGGCCGTCAACTCCCCGTCCCTGACCTGTTGTTCCAGCGCAGGCGCCAGTTCGCGCACGGCCGGGTCGGCGTGCAGCCGGCCCAGCAGTTCGTCACGGACCATCGACCAGGTCCAGTCGACCTGCTGGTCCCGGCGCTTCGCGGCCAGCCGCCCGGTCGAGTCGAGCAGCGTGCGGTGTTGTTCCAGCCGCTCCCAGACGGTCTCCAGACCGGTCGACTCCCGCGCGCTGCAACTGAGCACCGGCGGCGCCCAGACCGCGTCCCTGCCGTGCATCAGCCGCAGGGCGCCCGCCAGTTCCCGCGCGGCCGCCTGGGCGTCGCGCTGGTGCGGGCCGTCCGCCTTGTTCACGGCGATCACGTCGGCCAGCTCCAGCACGCCCTTCTTGATGCCCTGGAGCTGGTCGCCGGTACGGGCGAGGGTGAGCAGCAGGAAGGAGTCGACCATGTTGGCGACGGCCGTCTCGGACTGGCCGACGCCGACCGTCTCCACCAGCACGACGTCGTAACCCGCGGCCTCCATCACCACGATCGACTCGCGCGTGGCCTTGGCGACCCCGCCGAGGGTGCCGGCCGTGGGGGAGGGGCGGACGAACGCCGCCGGGTCCACGGCCAGCCGCTCCATCCGGGTCTTGTCGCCCAGGATCGAACCGCCCGTCCGGGTGGAGGACGGATCGACCGCGAGCACCGCGACCCGGTGCCCGAGCGAGGTCAGCAAGGTGCCGAACGCGTCGATGAACGTGGACTTGCCCACGCCCGGCACACCGCTGACACCGATCCGCCGCGCCCGGCCGCTGTGCGGCAGCAGCGCGGTCAGCAACTCCTGCGCCAGCGACCGGTGCTGCGGCCGGGTGGACTCGACGAGCGTGATGGCGCGCGCGACGATCGCACGCTTCCCGTCGAGCACACCCTTCACATAGGTGTCGAGGTCGATCGCCATGGGTTCAGCGGCCGTGCCCGAGGTCGGCGGCCAGCCGCTGCACCAGGTCGTACGCCGCGTCCGGGATGACCGTGCCGGGCGGGAACACCGCCGCGGCCCCCATCTCCAGCAGCGTCGGCACGTCCTGCGGCGGGATCACCCCGCCCACCACGATCATGATGTCCTCGCGCCCCTCCTCCGCCAGCTGCTCCTTGAGCGCCGGTACGAGGGTGAGGTGACCGGCGGCCAGCGAGGAAACCCCGACGATGTGCACGTCCGCCTCGACCGCCTGGCGGGCCACCTCGGCCGGGGTCTGGAACAGCGGGCCGACGTCCACGTCGAAGCCGAGGTCGGCGAACGCGGTGGCGATCACCTTCTGGCCGCGGTCGTGCCCGTCCTGGCCCATCTTGGCCACCAGGATGCGCGGACGGCGGCCCTCGGACTCCTCGAAGGTGTCCACCAGCTCACGGGTGCGGTCGACGGACGGGGACTCGCCTGCTTCGTTGCGGTACACGCCGGAGATCGTACGGATCTGGCTCGAGTGCCGCCCGTACACCTTCTCCAGGGCGTCCGAGATCTCGCCCACGGTGGCCTTGGCGCGCGCCGCGCGCACCGCCAGCTCCAGCAGGTTGCCGTCACCGTCGGCGGCCCGGGTCAGCGCGTCCAGCGCGTCCCGGCACGCCGTCTCGTCCCGCTCCGCGCGCAGCCGCCGCAGCTTCTCGATCTGCTGCGCGCGCACCGAGGAGTTGTCGACCTTGAGGACCTCGATCTGCTCGTCGCTGTCCACGCGGTACTTGTTGACGCCGATCACCGGCTGCCGGCCGGAGTCGATACGGGCCTGGGTGCGGGCCGCGGCCTCCTCCACGCGCAGCTTCGGGATGCCCGCGTCGATGGCCTGCGCCATGCCGCCCGCCTGCTCGACCTCCTGGATGTGCTGCCAGGCCCGGCGGGCGAGGTCGTACGTCAGCTTCTCGACGTACGCGCTGCCGCCCCACGGGTCGATCGCCCGGGTCGTGCCGGACTCCTGCTGGATCAGCAGCTGGGTGTTGCGGGCGATGCGCGCCGAGAAGTCGGTGGGCAGCGCCAGCGCCTCGTCGAGGGCGTTGGTGTGCAGCGACTGGGTGTGCCCCTGGGTCGCCGCCATCGCCTCGACACAGGTGCGCGTGACGTTGTTGAACACGTCCTGCGCGGTCAGCGACCAGCCGGAGGTCTGCGAATGGGTGCGCAGGGAGAGTGACTTGGCGTTCTGCGGGTCGAACTGCCGCACCAGCTTGGCCCACAGCAGCCGGGCCGCGCGCAACTTGGCGATCTCCATGAAGAAGTTCATGCCGATCGCCCAGAAGAAGGACAGCCGCGGCGCGAACGCGTCCACGTCCAGTCCGGCCTCGCGCCCGGCCCGGATGTACTCCACACCGTCCGCGAGGGTGTACGCCAGCTCCAGGTCGGCCGTCGCGCCCGCCTCCTGGATGTGATACCCGGAGATGGAGATGGAGTTGTAGCGCGGCATCCGCTGCGAGGTGAAGGCGAAGATGTCGGAGATGATCCGCATCGACGGCTTCGGCGGATAGATGTAGGTGTTGCGGACCATGAACTCCTTGAGGATGTCGTTCTGGATGGTCCCCGCCAGCTTCTCCGCCGGCACCCCCTGCTCCTCGGCCGCCACGATGTACAGCGCGAGGATCGGCAGCACTGCGCCGTTCATCGTCATCGACACCGACATCCGGTCCAGCGGGATGCCGTCGAACAGCTGGCGCATGTCGTAGATCGAGTCGATGGCCACGCCCGCCATGCCGACGTCACCGGTCACCCGCGGGTGGTCGCTGTCGTAACCGCGGTGGGTGGGCAGGTCGAAGGCGACCGACAGGCCCTTCTGACCGGCCGCCAGGTTGCGCCGGTAGAAGGCGTTGGACTCCTCCGCGGTGGAGAAGCCCGCGTACTGGCGGATGGTCCAGGGCTGGTTGACGTACATCGTCGGGTACGGCCCGCGCAGATACGGCGCCATGCCCGGGTACGTCCCCAGGAAGTCCAGGCCCTCCAGGTCACGCCCGGTGTACAGCGGCTTGACGCCGATGCCCTCCGGGGTCTCCCACAGCAGGTCGTCCCCGCCGGCGGCGGTCTTGAGGGCTTCGTGCCAGGCCTCGGCGCCGCCGTCGACGGCCGGGCTGCCCAGTTCGATCCCGGAGAAGTCGGGGATTCCCATCAGGACACTCCCATGCGGTCGAGGGTCGCGGACAGCACGGCCACGGCGTCGCAGCCCGCGAAGACGTACGAGTCGACACCCGGGTACTGCCCGGGACGGCCGGCGAGGAACACCTGCGAGGCACCCGCGGACCTGAGTTCCCCGGCCACGGTCGTCGCCTGCTCCTGGTACAGCGCGTCGCTGGAGCAGAGGCAGACCTCGGTGGCGCCGCTGTCCGCGAAGGTCCCCTCGGTGACGGGCTCGATGCCGCCCGCCTGGAAGAGGTTGGCGGCGAACGTCGTGCGCGCGGTGTGGGCCGCGGCGGGCCCGATCGCGGCGAGGAAGACCCGCGGGCGGGAGCCGGTGGCGGCGAGATGGGCGTCGGAGCGGGCGCGCAGTTCCTCGTACGCCTCGTCGCGCCGCACCCGCGGCAGGCCGCCGGACGGCCGCTCGGGCGCCGGCGCACGCTCCACCGGGCGCTCGGCGAGATACGGGAACTCGCTGACACCGGTGATCGGTTCACGGCGCTTGGCGAGCCGGGCGCTGCGGTCCGCCCAGGTGGCGGCGAGCTCCTCGGGCAGCCGCCCGGAGCGCAGGGCGGCCGCCTGGCCGCCCAGGCCCTCGATCCACTGGAAGAACTCCCAGCCCGCGTGGGCGAGTTCGTCCGTCAGCCGCTCCACGTACCAGGAGCCGCCCGCCGGGTCGATGACCCGGGCCAGGTGCGATTCCTCGACCAGGATGGTGGACGTGTTGCGGGCGATGCGCCGGGCGAACGCGTCCGGCAGCCCGAGCGAGTCGTCGAAGGGCAGCACGGTCACGGAGTCGGCGCCGCCGACGCCCGCGGCGAGCGTGGCGACCGTGGTGCGCAGCATGTTCACCCACGGGTCGCGGCGCGACATCATCACCGGCGACGACACGGCGTGCTGCACCTGGGCACCCGCGCCCGGCGCGCCGCACACCTCGGCGACCCGCGCCCACAGCCGGCGCGCGGCCCGCAGCTTGGCGATGGTCAGGAACTGGTCGGCGGTGGCCGCGTAGCGGAACTCCAGCTGTGCGCAGGCCTGCTCGACGCTCAGCCCGGCCTCGGTCAGCGCGCGCAGATAGGCGACACCGGTGGCCAGCGAGCAGCCGAGCTCCTGCGCGGCCGAGCCGCCGGCCTCGTGGTACGGCAGCGCGTCCACGGTCAGCGCCCGCAGCCCCGGGTACTCCTCGGCGCACAGCCGGGCGAGTGCGGCCACGCCGGGCAGCGCGAGCTCCTCGCCGGTACGGGCCTCGTGCCCGAGCGGGTCGGCGCCCAGGGTGCCGCGCGCCGCCTCCTTGGCGACGCCGCGTTCGTCGTACAGACGCAGCAGCTCGCGGGCGGCGGGCTCGACCGAGCTTCCCGCGTCGAGGGCGACCGGCGCCAGGTCGAGAAGGACCCCTTCGAGGGCGGACTCGAGGGACTCCACGGGGATACCGCCGTCGCCGACGACGAGCCACAGCGAGGTGACGCCGTTCTCCAGGTCGGTGAGGACGGCGGCGTTGTCCGCGGCCGTGTGCCGCTGGCGTACGTCCCAGCCGCCGTCGGTGTTCCCTTCGGCTCGGGCTCCGCGCACGAACGGCGCGAACCCCGGGAAACCGGGATCCGGCGCGGTGTCGCGCGCGGTGTAGAGGGGCCGGGTGAGCAACCCGTCCTCGAGGGCGGTGGACAGGGCGTCCTCGGCTTCGTCGCCCGAGACCTCCTTGCCCGACTTTCGCAGGACACCCGCCACCAGGCGTTGCCACTGCTCATGCGTCGCGTCAGGGAACTCGGCGGCCAGTGGGAGCCCGTCGTCAGGCAGGACCGTCATGGTCGGATGCTAGGCCAGATCAACAGGCGAGCAGCAGTGGGCACGGCTGTGACCTTGCCCTCTGCCACGATGTGACCTGCCTCTCCAGCGCGGCCCGCGTGCTCGCGCGCCCGCACGCGTGCACCTCTTGTCCCGATGTGGAATGTGGGGGATTGTCACGAGTTTTCGCCCGTCCGGCAGCACCGTCTCCCGACCCGTTCCGCGAGCCGTGCGCGGGGGTCCCGGCAGGGGGCGGCCGGTGTGGCCCGAATCCGACTTTCCGCTACTCCCAGTAACATGATGATCTTGTCGCTCGGATGTGCCGCCCGGCCAACCGGCGCCCTTAAAGGGGCATCACCCCCATTCGGAGAAATCGCATGACTACGCAGAGTGACGTCGTGGACCAGGCGCGCGCCAACTACGAGCAGCACACCGGGACCTGCCGGCAGTGCTACGTCGACACCACGCCGTGCCCCGTGTCCAAGCACCTCCTGCGCATCTACAACAACGCGCGCAGGACCCAGGCCGGTACCGCCCGACGCTGAGCGCCGGGCGGCAGTTGTCGGACGGGCCCTACTTCCACAGCGGGATGCTGACCACCCGGTCGTAGCCGTCCGGCCTGCTGCCGGTGAAGACGAGGCTCATCTGGGTGTACTGGACGACGCGGGGATTCTGCTTCCATGTGTGCGGATGCTCCAGCACCACGATGACGGGATACGAGTGGAACCTGCCGGCCGCGCAGAACGGCTTGCAGTCGTTGACCGCGTTGTATCCCGTGGCCACCGCGTCGTCGGCGTCCCAGTGCGTCCAGTGCAGGGCGGCCAGGCGACTGTTGCCGTCACCGCAGGCGAGGATGAACTCGCTGGGGCGCACCTCCGGGTCGGAGAGGCAGCCGAGCAGAACGGGGGGGACGGGCGAGTTCGCCGCCTGGCTCGCCGGGTGACTGTCGGAGGTCGCCGCGGCGGGGGCTGCGGAGGTCGTGCCCAGGGCCGTGACGAGCGTTGCGGCCGCCCAGAGTGTGACCGCAGTCCTCCATGTGTGTCCGCGCATGTCGAGCTCCCCGCCGCCTGTTGCTTGCCGTGTCCCGACGAGGTCCGAATCGACGCTCCGTCGGCATCTGTATCGACGCTACGACTGTCTCAGATGTTGCACCACTCGGGCGCGATTGCCGCGGTTTTATAGCTCGATGTGACGAATTCTGGTATTCGGGGTGGCGCGGCGGTCTGGAACCGCCGCGCCACCGGGACGCTGCTCCTTCCGGGTGGTCTCGGGGTCAGCCTGTGGTGCAGGAGACGGTGGGCCAGGTCCAGTTGCCGTTGGTCTGGATGGTGACGCCGAAGTTGTTGCCGTTGCCGTTGGGTTTGGCGGTGAGTACCTGGGCGCTGGGGTAGGCGGCGGTGATGTTCCAGGTGGAGAGGATCTTCGCTGGGGTGGGGACGTTCATGGTGACGGTCCAGTTGGTGGCGCCGGTGACCGCGACGTCGAGGTTGTAGCGGTCGCTCCATTGCTGTCCCGCGGAGAGGGTCGCGGTGCAGCCGCTGCCGCCACCGCCACCGCCGCCTGAACCACCGCCGTCCGGGGCCACGGCGCGACCCGTCTGCGGTGAGATCATGCCGGCGCACAGGCCGCGGGCGGCCAGCCCCTGTGCGATCCGCGGGATCGCCGCGATCGTGTTGGCCGGCCAGTCGTGCATGAGGATGATCTGGCCGTTGGTGAGCCGTCCGGCGGCCTGCACGATCGCGTCGGTGCTCGCGCCGTTCCAGTCCTGCGAGTCGACGTCCCAGATGATTTCGGTGAGTCCGTACTTGGCCTCGACCGACTTCAACGTCGCGTTGGTCTCTCCGTAGGGCGGCCGGAACAGCCGGGGCGTGCCGCCGCCGGCGGCGGAGACGGCCTGCTGGGTCCGGGAGATCTCGGAGTCCATCTGCGCCTGGCTCTGCTGGGTCAGATGCGGATGGGTGTAGCTGTGGTTGCCCACCCACATGCCGGCGTCGACCTGGGCCCGCACCTGGGCGGGGTTGGCCGCGGCGTACTGGCCCTCGTTGAACATGGTGGCCCGCAGCCCGTTCTGCCGGAGCGCGTTCAGCAGGCTCGTCGTACTGCCGGACGGGCCGTCGTCGAAGGTGAGTCCGACATAGCCGTTGCAGGTGGCCGCCCGGGACGGGCCGGCCGACAGGGCGAGGGTGCCCGCGGCGACCGTGGTGACGACGGCCAGCGCGGCCGTCAGGGAACGTAAAGCGGAAAGTGGTCCGTTGGACATATGGCGTGGTCCTCCAGTCTCGGTGGTCTCGGGGTCAGCCTGTGGTGCAGGAGACGGTGGGCCAGGTCCAGTTGCCGTTGGTCTGGATGGTGACGCCGAAGTTGTTGCCGTTGCCGTTGGGTTTGGCGGTGAGTACCTGGGCGCTGGGGTAGGCGGCGGTGATGTTCCAGGTGGAGAGGATCTTCGCTGGGGTGGGGACGTTCATGGTGACGGTCCAGTTGGTGGCGCCGGTGACCGCGACGTCGAGGTTGTAGCGGTCGCTCCATTGCTGTCCCGCGGAGAGGGTCGCGGTGCAGCCGCTGCCGCCACCGCCACCGCCGCCTGAACCACCGCCGCCCGAACCGCCCTCGCTCACGGTGATGTTGGAGTTGCCGCTGCTCTGGTAGCCCTCGGTCGCCATGATCATGTAGTTGAAGCTGCCCATGGGCATGCCTTTGGCGGCCCATGCGTCGAAGTGGTTGCCGGTGGTGATGGTGCCCCCGGTCCGCTTCGACTGGCGGACGCTCCAGTACTGCTCGAACGTCCTGGTGCCCTCGATGGAGGGCTGGTTGACGCGCGTGGTCTCGTAGATGTCGTAGGTGCCGCCGTCGGTGGTGACGGTGCCCTTGTACGTGCCGGTGGGCCGGTAGGTGCCCCAGTTGTCGACGACGTAGTACTCGACGAGCGGGTTCTGCGTCCAGCCGTAGAGGGCCAGGTAGGCGTTGCCGGACGGATTGAAGCTGCCCGAGTAGTTGACGGACTTGCGTCCGCCGGTGCTCCAGCCCTTGCCGCCGACGAAGTTTCCGACGTCGCTCCACTGGTAGGCGTAGTTGCCCCCGGAGCCCAGGGTCATGGACACCGAGCCGCCGCCGTCGCTCCAGTGCGAGTAGTAGTAGCCGTTGTTGGTGCCGGTCTGGTTCGAGGTGATGACCGTGTCGGCCTGGGCGGTGCCGGGCAGCGTCAGGGCGGCCAGGGCGACCAGCAGCATGGTGCAGACACCGCTGACGAACAGCCTGAACCGACTCGGTGCCCCGGAGCGGTCGCCGCCGCGGACCGACGGGTGTGCGGGTGCGTCGATCATGTGTGTGTTTCCTCCTCGTCCTCGTGAGGCCGGTGGGCGTCTGGCGGCACAGTTTTGATCTGGCCCCGTCAACTGTCAATACTTTCGGGTGTGAGTTCGAAACATTCGAAATGGGGGAGAGGAGATGGTGGCGGCGTTTCACCTGTTCAGCAGGCATGTGTGACTGCTGTGCGGCCGTGCTCAATGTGTGTGATTGGTGGCGTGTGAAATTCCAAGATCGTCCAGTTGGGCAATTTCTCGAATGTTTCGAAGAATTTCCGAACCATGAACGACTGCGCCCCGCCGCGCCGCTTCGAGTCGCCGTGAACCGTGCCGGACGTTCCGTCGGATGCCTGTGCCGGCCGGTGATCTTTCGGTCTGCGGCTTTCACTATGAAAGGGCTAATATGTGACCGGAGTGATCAATGCCTCACAAGGGACCTACGGGTGACGCCGAAGCGTTGCTGGCCAGACTTGGGTCACTGACCGCCCAGGCCCGCGAGCGCGCCGAGCTTCAGCGCTCCCAGGTCGAGCTGGCGATCGCCCTGCAACGGGGCATGCTGCCCGGGGAACTGCCGACCGCCCCGGGCGTGCGCGTGGCCGCCCGCTATGTGCCCGCCTGTTACGGCCTCAATGTGGGCGGCGACTGGTACGACGCGTTCCCGCTGCCCGACGGGGCCATCGGGCTGTCCATCGGAGATGTGCAGGGGCACAACATCGAAGCCGCCGCCTTCATGGGTCAGGTCAGGGTCGCCCTGCGGGCCCTGGCCTCGGTGACGAGCGAACCGGGCGAACTGCTGGCCCGGACGAACGACCTGCTCATGTCGCTCAGCACCGAGCTCTTCGTCACCTGTACGTTCATACGGCTCGACCCGGCCACCGGGGTGCTGGAGAGCGCACGGGCGGGGCACGTGCCCTGCGTCTGGGCCACGGCCGACGGGCAGTCCGGCATCGCCAGGGACGAAGGCGGGCCGCCGCTGGGCGTCCAGGAGGGAGCGGTGTACCCGACCACCCGGACCCGCTTCACCACGGGCGGAGTGTTCGTCCTGCTCACGGACGGAGTGGTGGAGGGTCCCTCGCTGACCGTCGACGAAGGGCTCGAACTCGTCGTACGACTGGCCGGCGCCGCCGCCGTCGCCGGTGTGGAGGCGGAGTCGCTCGCCGCGGGCCTGATCAGGTTCTCGGATCTCGTGGGGCACGACGACGACGCCGCGGTGCTGGTTCTGTGCCACGACGGACCCGGCGTCCGGGTGTAGGACGGATCGGGACCGCTCCGGGGCCTCTCGCCTCGCCGAAGCGGCGGAGCCGGTGTCTGATGGCTGCTGTGGTGCGTATCCGGGAGCTGAGCGGCCCTCTCGTCGCCGGCGTGCAGGTGCTGGCTGTCGCCGCCTGCTACTTCGCGGGAGCACGGTTGGGACTCCTGCGGCAGTACGTCGTCGACGGAGCGGTCTTCACCCCCATCTGGCCACCCACCGGGATCGCCGTCGCCGCCCTGCTGATCCTCGGCCTGCGCTGCTGGCCGGGAATCGCCCTCGGAGCGTTCCTGGCCGTGCTGTCCGTCGCCCCGCTGCGGCCCACGGTCGTCGGCAGTGTGGTCGGCAACACCGCCGCCCCCGTCTGCTCGTATCTCCTGCTGCGCCAGGTGGGATTCCGCAACGATCTCAGCCGACTGCGGGACGGCGCCGCCCTGGTGTTCCTGGGCGCCCTCGCCAGCACCCTGATCAGCGCGACCGTCGGCGTCGGGGTCATCGTCTTCAGGGGAGGGCTCCCGGCGGAGGACTTCTGGTCCGCCTGGCCGGCCTGGTGGGTGGGTGACGCGATGGGCGTCCTGATCGTCACCCCGCTGCTGCTCGCGCTGCACGCGGCGCGCTGGCCCCCGCGCGTGTCGCGCTGGAAGGAGGCGCTGGGGACGGTCCTCGTCGCCTGCTTCCTCGTTCCGCTGGCCACCCACAGCCCCCTCAGCATGCTGTTTCTCGTCTACCCGCTGCTGATCTGGGCGGCGCTGCGGTTCCAGCTCGTGGGCAGCATGCTGTGCGCGCTGTTCGCCTCCGTCCTGGCCACCGTCGCGGCGACGGACCAGGTCGGTCCCTTCGCCGGACTGTCCTCGACGGAGCTGATGTTCAAGCTCCAGGCCTTCAACGGTGGCATGGCCCTGACCGCGCTGCTCCTCTCCACGGTGATCACCGAGCAGCTCAACACCAGACGCTCCGTGGAGCAGGCCTGCCGGGAACTGGCCGAGGTCCTCGAACACCTCACGGCGGGCGAGTCCCGCCGTGAGCGGCTGCGCGAGGAGGGGGAGCAGGAAGGGCAGTCGGAGGGGGAACAGGAAGGGCGGCAGGAGGAGGGCGACGGCGGCGGACGGCGCGGCCCGTCATGACCGTCGCGCGGGTCGGGCGTACGGTGTGCGCCACCCGCGGACGGGGCAGTGCCGCGTAGACGGCAGACGCCCGCGCGGCGTCGGGCGCCCGCGCAGCGTCGGGCGCGTCCCGCAGGGCCTTGCCCGGACGGGCCGACGTCGGCGCGGTGCCTGCGCAAGCCGGTAGTGCGGCGGCCGTAGCGCAGCTGCTCTTCCGCGTGCCAGGCGTGCGCCCGCGCGCGACGGCTTCGGGCCCGGCTCCGTGCGGGGGCCGGGCGGCCGCGGCACCGCCCGGCCGGACACGCCGAGTTCGGCCAACTCCCGTGCGCTGTACGCGAGTTCCACACTTGTTCGAATCTACGAACCTGCCCCCGGCCGGGTTACCGCTTCGCGTCGCATCTGATAGTAAACCTTCCTGTCAGTGCAATCAGGTACGGACCAACTCCACACCCCCCACCTTCAATCGGAGTCCCCGTGAAGCACATAACCTCCGGGACGACGGGTCTCACCGTCGCTTCCCGCCGTACGGCCCTCGCTCTGGTCGGCGCCCTGGCGGCGGCCCCGCTGCTCGGTCTGCCCCGGGCCGCCGCGAGCCCCGTGACCACCGCCGCCCCAGGCCTCGACGACCCGGCGAAGAAGGAGATCGCCATGCGATTGGTGTCGAGCGCGGAGAACTCCTCGCTCGACTGGAAGGCGCAGTACAAGTACATCGAGGACATCGGCGACGGCCGTGGCTACACCGCGGGCATCATCGGGTTCTGCTCCGGCACCGGCGACATGCTCGACCTCGTCCAGCTCTACACCGACCGCAAGCCCGGCAACGTCCTCGCCCGGTACCTGCCGGCGCTGCGCGCGGTGAACGGCACCGACTCGCACGACGGACTGGACCCGTCCTTCCCCGGCGACTGGCGCAGGGCCGCCCAGGACTCCCGCTTCCAGCAGGCGCAGGACGACGAGCGCGACCGGGTGTACTTCGACCCGGCGGTGCGGCAGGGCAAGGCCGACGGACTGCGCGCCCTGGGCCAGTTCACCTACTACGACGCCATCGTGATGCACGGCGACGGCGACGACCCCACCTCCTTCCGCAGCATCCGCAGGCGTGCCCTGGGCCGGGCGAAGCCGCCCGCGCAGGGCGGCGACGAGACGGCGTACCTGAACGCCTTCCTGGACGCGAGGGTGTGGGCCATGCGGCAGGAGGAGGCGCACAGCGACACCAGCCGGGTCGACACCGAACAGCGTGTCTTCCTGCGCAAGGGCAACCTCGACCTCGACCCGCCACTGGACTGGAAGGTGTACGGCGACAGTTACCACATCGGCTGAACGCCCGGGTGAGTGACCGAACCTCCGGGTGAGCTGCCCGCCGACCGAGGTCGGCGGGCAGCTCACGGGCAACTTTCCCGGTCCCGAGCCCAGTTGACTCGTGCCGACCTCTGGTCCCGGCGACGTACCGGCCGGTATACAAACCGAGTCGAACGCGCGAACACCGCAACGGCGCGGTGTGGCACGCCGACCTGGAACCTGGGGGAGCCCTCCATGAAGCAGCACGGCAGTCCGGCCGCACCAGCCCCGCGCCACCGCCGCGTCACCGCCCTGGGAGCGGCGCTCGGCGTCTGCGCCCTCGGCCTGGCCTCGGCCGCACCGGCCTCCGCCGACGGACGGCACACCGGCCACGGTACGCGGTACGTGGCGCTCGGGGACTCCTACACCTCGGGACCGCTCATCCCCCGGCAGGTGGATGCGAATTGTGCCCGATCGGACCACAACTACCCCTCGCTCGTCTCGGCGGCACGCAGGACGACCGCGTTCAAGGACGTGAGCTGCGGCGGTGCGACGACCGAGAACATGTGGAAGGCCCAGGGGACGAACGGCCCGCAGCTGGACGCGGTGCAGCGCGACACCGATCTCGTGACGGTGCAGATCGGCGGCAACGACGTCGGCTTCGGGAGCATCATCGCCACCTGCGCCCGGCTCGGCGCGACGGACGTGACCGGTAACCCGTGCCAGCGCTACTACGCCTCCTCCGGCACCGACCAGTTGACGCTCAACATCCTCGATACCATGCCCAAGGTCGCCGCCGTGCTGCGCGCGGTGCACGCCAGGGCGCCGCACGCCCGGGTGCTCCTCGTCGGTTACCCGGACCTGCTGCCGGACGACGGCAGCGGCTGCTTCCCCTCGGTGCCGTTCGCGGCGAAGGACTTCCCCTACCTGCGGGACACCGGCAAGCACCTCAACCTGATGCTGCGTCTGGTGGCCCTGCTGAACCGCGCGGAGTACGTGGACACCTACGGTCCCACGGTCGGCCACGACATGTGCAAGGCTCCGGCGGACCGCTGGATCGAGCCGCTCCAGCCGGCGTCCCCGGCCGCGCCCGCCCACCCCAACGCCAAGGGGGAGGAAGCCATGGCGCGTGCGGTGACCGCAGTCCTGGACTCGGGCCGCGGGCACCGCTGACCGGCGTGGTCCGCGCGGTCCCCGCCGACCGCCGGAGCCGGGATTCGATGCCGGCGCGTACGGCCGCCGGTTCTGGCAGTATCGGCCCATGACGATCCGTACCCGTACCGACCGCTCGTGGGGCTCGCTGTGGTCGAAGGGTTTGGTGCTCTCCATCGGGTCGGTGGACTCGGTTCTCTCCGTGGGCTCCGTGGGCAGCGCCCTGTCCGTGGGGTCGATCGGCAGCGTGCTCTCGATCGGCTCCCTCGGCTCCGCCGCCTGCGTGGCCTCCGCCGGTTCCTGGCTCAGCATCGGATCCGCGCTGTCCGCCGCGTCCTCCTGGTCGGTCCTGTCCTGGCGCTCCGACGGCGCGACGGCCGCGGCGAGGACCCTGGCGGTGGCGGGGATCCTGGCGGTGGCGGCCGGCGGCACGGTCCTGCTGACACGCACCGCCCGGCCGGGCGGCCGTCCCGGCCCTCGCCTCGGCTCCGGGCCCCGTCTCCGACCGGGCTCCGGCTCCGTGTGACACGCGAGGCTCAGGCGGATTCCTCCGCGGACGCCTCCGGCGCCGCGGCGGGCTCCTGGGCGTCGGGCGCCGAGTAGTACACGGACGTGCCCTGCTTGGTGCGCAAGGCCTGGCTCTTGGCCACCAGCCCTTCGAGCGTCGTGCGCACGACCGTCGTCTTGACGGAGCGCTCGGGGTGCTGCTGCCCCAGCGTGGTGGTGATCTCGGCGGCGGAGCGCGGTTCGCGCTGCTCGGCCAGGTGCGCGCGGACGATGTCGACGAGGGTGCGCTGGGCCGGCTCCGCGGTCTCCGCCTTGGGCGCCGCGTTCCTGCGTGCCGACTTGGCGCCCTTGGCGCGCGGCGGGGAGCTCTTGCGCGCCTCCCGCGTGCGCCGGCCGGTGCCCGTTCCCTCGGCCGTCTTCTTGCGCGGCGCCGGAACCACTGCCGCGGTGTCGGCCTCGGCCTCTGCCGCCGTCTCCGCCTGTGTCCCGGCCGGCACCGCCGCGCCGCCGAGGACCTGACGGATGCTCACCAGAACGGTGTGTTCCTGCTGAACCGAGGCCAACTGCTCCTGGAGCGCGGCGATTTCACCGGCGAGACGTTCCTGTTCCTTGGCGTTGTGCTCCAGGTCGGCGGCCACCTGGGTGGCGTACTGCGAAGTCAGTCCGGTCGTGCCCATAGTGGTTTCGGACATGCTGCTCACACCTCTTTCATGGGCCCTCCGGCCCCGGTAGGCGAGCCGTGGGCGTATGCAGAACCAAATGTGCTTGCTCTTGGGGCTGGTGCCGTAAGAGTAGTGGCAATTACGGCCGCACAGCCGGTAGTAGAGATAGTACGGAACGCGACAGTGCGTCGTGTCCGCCTCGCGTGTCCGGGAATCGCCTCGATGTACTCCGGCCACCCCTGCCACACCACCTGGCTTCGTCATTGACAGTCAGCGGACGCGACAGCTAACTTCGCAGTACGAAGCCAGATGGAAGGGCAGTGCACCGTGGGACGGACACGTACGTACGAGTGGGACGATCCCGGCGTGACCGCGGCGGCCGCCGCGCGTGACGCCGGCATCGACTTCCTGCGCGCCATGCAGGACGGCCGGGTGCCGGGGCCGCCCATCCTCGCGACCGTGGACTTCTCGCTCGACGAGGTGGAGCCGGGACGGGTGGTGTTCTCGTTGACGCCGGGCGAGGAGCACTACAACCCGATCGGCAGTGTCCACGGCGGTGTCTACGCCACCCTGCTCGACTCGGCGGCGGGCTGCGCCGTCCATTCCACGCTGCCGCACGGCATGGCGTACACCTCCCTCGACCTGACCGTGAAGTTCCTGCGGCGGATCACGGTGGACACCGGCCGGGTGCGCGCAGTCGGCAGGGTCGTGCAGGCAGGACGCCGCACCGCCCTGGCCGAGGCCACGCTGATCGACGCGTCGGACCGGCTGCTCGCCCACGCCACCAGCAGCTGCATGCTCTTCCCGGTGTCCGCACCGCCGGCCTGAGGGCGGGCCCGCGGAGCCGGACCCGAGCGGCGCACACGACCGGGGACGTCTCGGGTTACCTGGCGGCGTGGCGTTGACGGTACGGGGCCGCCGCGCGGTGAGGATGGCAGCCGGTACGGGTACGGACGGATGCCGCGTCCGTCGCGGAGACTCGGCTCGGAGGCGGATGTGACGGTGCGTCGGGTCGGTATGGTCGTCCACGAAGGGCGCTCGGCGGCCGTCGACGCCGCACGGACCGTCCGCGACTGGTGCGCCGAGCACGACGTGCAGTGCAAGGACATCGACGTGTGGCGGGACGGCGGGCGCCACAGCGCCCAGGAGGAAGTGGAGGCCGCGGGAGACCCCGACCTCATCGTCACCCTGGGCGGGGACGGGACCTTCCTGCGTGGTGCCCGGCTGGCAGCCGAGCACGACGCCCTCGTCCTGGGCGTCGACCTCGGACGGGTGGGCTTCCTGACGGAGGTTCCCGTGACCGTGGTGCGGGCGGCGCTGGACGCCGTACGGGAGGAGCAGCTGACGGTCGAGAACCGGATGCTGCTCACGATGCGTGCCTCGCGCACGCTGGAAGTGCCTTCCGGCATGCACGAGCTGATGCGCTACGGGCGCGGTCCGATGCTGCCGCCGCCGCGCGTGCGCACCGACTGCGAGGCGGGCGACGACTGGGGCATCGCGCTGAACGTCGCCGCGCTGAACGACATCGTCGTGGAGAAGCTCGCTCGAGACCGGCAGGTGTCGGTCGGCGTCTACATCGCCGGCCGGCTGCTGGCCTCCTACTCGGCCGACGCGCTGCTGGTGGCGACCCCGACCGGGTCCACGGCCTACAGCTTCGCCGCCGGCGGTCCCGTGGTCTCGCCCCGCGCCGAGGGTCTCGTGTTCACGCCCGTCGCCCCGCACATGGCGTTCAACCGGTCGGTCGTCGCCGCGCCCGACGAACCCATCGCCCTGCGCGTGCTCGAGCGGTCCGGCCAGGCCGCCGTCAGCATCGACGGCCAGCTGCGGGGTGTGCTCGACCCGGGGGACTGGATCGGTGTGTACGCGGCACCGCACCGGCTGCGGGCCGTGCGGCTGGGCCCGATGGACTTCTACGGACGGCTGCGTGAGCGCATGAACCTCACCGACGCCCCGGCCGCGGTGGCCGACGGAACCCCCGCCCCGCTCTGGCCGGTGACCACGCCGCCGCCGGGAGACCTCGCCCATCTGGCGCTGCCGACCGGCCCCGGGGACCCGGCTGCTGCCCCGTGCCCGCCGACCGCTCGCGATCCGCGTGACCCGTCG
>NZ_JBVKBD010000022.1:60138-125467 GCF_055657365.1 Streptomyces sp. NPDC107559
CGGGTGCGTGACCCGATCCTTGCGTCGGGTGGTCCGCGTGACCTGTCGGGTGCGTGACCCGATCCTTGCGTCGGGTGGTCCGCGTGACCTGTCGGGTGCGTGACCCGATCCTTGCGTCGGGTGGTCCGCGTGACCTGTCGGGTGCGTGACCCGATCCTCGCGTCGGGTGGTCCTCGGGCGGCGGGCAGAAACCCCAAAACGGCTGCTCACATGACTTGTTGATGACTCAACAGGGAAAACTTCAACTAGACCGTAGTCACGGCGGAATGACCTTCGTATTGTCATGCCCATGCGGCTCGACGGGCGGGTCGCATGTACATGGAGGTGTGGAATGCGCCGCAGACTTGCCACCGGTCTCGCCGGCTCGACCCTGGCCCTGGTTGCCGTCGTCGCCACCGCGACGTCCGCCGGCGCCGTACCGGCCGACAAGCCCCAGGTCCTTTCGAACTGGACGCAGACGACCGCGTCGAGCTACAGCCTCTGGGCCGCCGCCCGCGCGAACCAGTCCGCCTGGTCCGCCTACGCGTTCGACTGGTCCACCGACTACTGCTCCGACTCGCCGGACAACCCGTTCGGCTTCCCCTTCAGCATGTCCTGCGCCCGTCACGACTTCGGTTACCGCAACTACAAGGCCGCGGGAACCTTCAGTGCCAACAAGTCCCGCCTGGACGGCGCCCTGTACGCAGACCTCGAGCGGGTCTGCGCCGCCTACAGCGGTGCCACGAAGACCGCCTGCGACGGCACGGCGTGGACCTACTACCAGGCGGTCAAGGCCTTCGGCTGACCGACGGCCCGGGCGGTCGAGGGCCCGGGCCGCCGCACCGAGGGTCCGTCCGGGGCGGCAGGCCGCCGACCCTGACGGCGAACGAGTGCGGGGTGTCGAACGCGAGCCGCCCCGCACTCCGACGACTTTGCCTTTCCTTTACAACCTGCTCTTCGGTCGACTCGTCTCTCTGCGCGATGTGACACCCGGCCCGCCGGACCTCTCCGGCCGGGCGGACCCACGAGAGAGAGCGACCCATGCGCCGAACTGTCCTCAGTACCCTGGCACTTGCGAGCACGGCCGTGCTGGCGAGCACCGTGCCCGCGTTCGCCGACGGGCGGAGCCCGAGCCCGGTCCCCAGCCCCGCTTCGACCGTGGACGCCACCCCGAGCGCCGTCCCGAGCGCCGCCCCCCGTCCGGTGCCCAGCACCGCGCCGACCCGGGCCGCGACGCCGGGCCAGGTCAGCCGCGTCCCGAACGGAGCGCCCGACACCGGCGTGACGTCGGCGTCCACCTCGTCCGGCGAGGAGGGCGCGGTGATCGGCGGCGCCGCCGCTGCGCTCGCCCTGGCCGGCGGGACCGTGCTCGTGGTGCGTCGCCGGCGGGCGAACGGAGCATGACCCCGCTCTCCAGGCGTGCGTTCGCCACCGCGGCGCTGGTCTCGTTGCTCGCGGGCTGCGCCGGGCACCACACGGACCGGGGCACGGCGGTACACCCGACGGCCACGCCACCGCCCGCGCGGCTGTCCGCGCGGGCGGCCACGGCGGCACCGCTCGGGCGCTCGGTCCCGGTCGGGCTGCGGATCCCGGCGATCGGGGTCGACACCCCGGTCATGCAACTGGGGCTGGCCGCGGACGGCACGGTGCAGGTGCCCCCGATCACGGCTCACGACCGTGCGGGCTGGTACCGGTACTCGCCGACACCGGGCCAGGTCGGCCCGTCGGTGATCCTCGCCCATGTCACGGTCGGCGCCTACGGGGACGGGGTCTTCCGCCACCTGGCGGACCTGCGCCGCGGCGACCGGATCGAGGCACGCCTGGAGAACGGCAGGACGGCCGAGTTCACCGTCGAGTCCGTGCGGACGGTCGCCAAGGCGGACTTCCCCGCGGACCAGGTCTACGGGGACGTGGACCGGCCCGAGTTGCGGCTCATCACCTGTGGTGGCGCCCGTACCGGTGACGGTTACCTCGACAACGTGATCGTCTTCGCCGCGCTGAGCGCCACGAGTCCCTGACCGGCACAACCGGCCTCCGGCCCTGGTCCCCGGCCCCGGTTTCCGGACCGAAGACCGCGGGCCGAAGTCCCCGGACCGAGAACCCCGGACCGAGAACCCCTGACCGAGAACCCCGGACCGGTGGAACGCACACCACCGGTCCGGGGTCCTCCTCCACGGGCCACCCGGCCCGAGCCGTACGGTCACCGGGCCGACCGGACGACCCCTTGCCTCGGGCCTTTCGAGCCCGAACCCCGACAGCCCCGACCATGGAGAGCGTTGAAACGGACCCGCGACAAGGCAGCGTCCGAGCTGTTCGCCGCCGTCTACCCGCGCCTCGCCGGCTGGTGCCGCCGCCTCGTCGACGACGACGGGACGGCCCACGAGATCGCCTCGGAGGCGTTCACCCGCCTCTGGGCCCGCTGGACGTCCGTGGAGGAGCCCCGGGGCTTCCTCTACGTCACCGCGGCCAACCTCGTGCGCGACCACTGGCGCAAGGTGGAACGCGAACGCAGAGCCGTACGCCGTGTCACCTCCGAAGCCGCCGTGCGGCCGCACGACGAGCAGGCCGACCCCTCGGTACGTCTGCTCGTGCAGGCCCTGCCGGAGCGACTGCGCGTGCCCATCCTGCTGCACTACTACGCTGACATGCCGGTCCGGGAGGTGGCCGCACTGACCGGACGCAAGGAGGGAACCGTCAAGGCCGATCTGCACGCGGCCCGAGAACTGCTCCGCGCCCACCTGAGGAGAAGCCTTGATCACAGCCTCTGACGAGGGTCCGGACTTCGACCCCGACGACCCGCTCGCCGTCATCCTGCGGCCCGCCCCCGAGTACCTCGGCCCGCCCCCCGGCCGGTACGAGGCGATCCGCCGCAGCGCCGGCCGCCGCCGGCTGCTGCGTGCGGCGGCCGGGTTCGGCCTGACCTGCGCCGCCGCGGTCCTCGTCGCGCTGCCGCTGCATCCGAGCACGCCCGAGGCGCCCGTGTCCCCGGTCGTACCGCTGGCCCCGCCGCCCGCGGGCAGCCCCAGCGCCGCGCCCGACGTCACGGCGTCGCCCGCGCAGGTCACCCCGCACGCCTCCCCGACCGCACGGGACCGGACCTCCGCCACGCCCACCACCCGTGACATCCCGACGCGCCCGCGGGCGGCCGTACCCAGCGCGTCGAGCGCCGGGCGCTGAGCAGGGCGACGGCAGGCCTCGGCCCGGGCCTGCCGTGAACGGCCCTCCGGCGCACCGGTGTGCAGGCCGGGCGGACCGGCGAGCCCGTGTTCAAGGCCGCAGGCGGGTGACCGGGGTGAACGGGCGGGCGCGGGCGATCAGCAGCGCGACGTCGTCGTGGTCCTGCGGGTTGCGGAGGTTGCGCAGCAGCCGGTTGCAGGTCTCCTCCAGCGTGCACTCCGGAGCGTCGAGCAGCCTCAGCAGCGCGTCGAGTCGATCGTCGAGGTGCCCGTGCCTGGTCTCGACCAGACCGTCGGTGTACAGGACCAGCTCGTCGTCCGGGGCGAAGCGCAGCGTCGTCGACTCGAAGGGGACACCGCCGACACCGAGCGGGGTGCCGGTGGGCAGTTCGAGCAGCCGCGGCTCGGTGCCGTCGCCCACCACCACGGGCGGCATGTGGCCGGCGTTCGCGATGCGCAGCTCGGCGCGGTGCGGGTCGTAGACGGCGTAGACGCAGGTGGCGATGTACTGCTCCAGCCGTGAGGTGATCGTGTCCAGATGCTGGAGGACCTGGGCGGGGTCCAGGTCGAGCTCGGTGAAGGCCGCGGTCGCGGTGCGCAGCCGGCCCATCGCGGCGGCCGCGTGGATGCCGCTGCCCATCACGTCCCCCACGACGAGCGCGGTCCGCTCGCCCGCCAGCGGAAGTACGTCGTACCAGTCGCCGCCGACCTCGTAGGCGGCGACCGCGGGCAGATAGCGCGAGGCGACCCGCAGGCCGGGGAGGTGCGGCGGGTGGTCGGGGAGGAGGCTGCGTTGCAGGGTCTCGGCGGCGTTGCGCACGCTCTGGTGCGTGCGGGCGTTGTCGATGCAGACCGCGGCGCGCGAGGCCAGCTCGGTGGCGATGGCGAGGTCGTCCTCGTCGAAGGGCCGCGGATCACGGGCGCGGGTCAGCGCCAGGAACCCGAGCGTGGTCCCGCGCGCGATGAGCGGCACGGTCATGTACGAGTGCACCCCGGCCCGGGCCAGCAGCACCGCCGCGTGTTCGTCGCGGGCGATCCGGGCCAGGTCGGTGCCGTCCGCGTGGCTGATCAGCACGGGCCGCCCGCCGCGCACGCACCGCGTCACCGGACTCTCGGCCTCGTACCGGGTGATCGTGCCGGGCGGGTCGGCGGCCAGGAAGGCGTCGGTGGGGTAGGCGGCCTTCACCGCGAGGGCACGGAAGAACGCCGGGCCGTCCCGGGAGGGGGGCCGGTACTCGTCGAGCATGGAGTCGAGCAGGTCGACGGCGGCGACGTCGGCGAACTCGGGCACCGTGACGTCCGCCAGCTCCCGCGCGGTCTGACCGACCTCCAGCGTGGTGCCGATCCGGGCCGAGCCGTCCGCGATGAGCGCCAGCCGGCGTCGTGTCTCGCCGGCCTCCTGCGCCGACACGTGGCGCGCGGTGACGTCCACGACGAGTTCCGCCACCCCGAGCACACGGCCGAGGGAGTCCTCCAGCCGGTACATCGAGATCGTCCAGGCGTGGTCGTGCCCGGGGTCGGCCGGGGTGCGCCCCACGACGGTGGACTCCTCGATCAGCGGGGTCCCGGTGCGCAGCACCTGGTTCAGCGCCGTCTCCGTCTCCTCGAACGCCGACGACGACATGATCTCGCGGTAGTGGCGGCCGAGGTGGTCCGCCGCGGACCTGCCGTGCATGCGCTCCAGGGCGGGGTTCACGGACACGTACCGGAGTTCGGGGTCGAAGATCGCCACCCCGATCGGTGACTGGGAGATCAGCCGGGTCGACAGGGCCACGTCCCGTTCCAGCTCGCGCAGGGTGGGGGAGTCGGCGCCGAGCCCGAGGGCGTAGTACTCGCCCTCGTCGTTCAGCAGGCGCATGTTGCGCAGCTCCACCTGCCGCGTGGTGCCGTCCTTGCACCGGATGGGAAAGATGCCGGCCCAGCTCCGGCCCGTCTCCATGACATCGGCGAAGGTCTTGATCACCCAGTCCCAGTGCTCCTCGTGCACGAGGACATGCACGGCGTACCGCCCCAGGGCCTCGTGCGCCGAGTAGCCGTACAGCTCTTCGGCCTGGGGGCTCCACAGCACGATCCGGCCGTCCGCGTCGAGCACGACCGCCGCGACGTGCAGGAGGTCCATCAGCCCGCTCGGCCGGTCGCCCACCGCGACCGCGAGGGCGGGGGGCGGCCGCTCGGGTCCGCTCATAGCGGGCACTCCTTCCGGCCGCAGGACGGGCGCCGCCCCCTACCGGCCGGGAGCGCTTCCTGCCGGTGCGCAGGCGCCTCGGCTTCCATGGTCCCCCCGATGCCCGGGATCGCACACTTTCGCGCGGGTTCACCCTCGCGGGTTGGGGGCAGATGATATGCACGCAGCGCCCCGCACGATCTTGCCGGCCTGCATCCGGAGTGAGGGACGGTGCCGCACACGGGCGCCGACCCGGGGAAGGGGCTCATGTCAGCGACAGGGAGTGAGCGAGGGCAGCACCGGCAGGCGTGGGCCGCCCGGGGCGCGCTGGCCGCCGCCGCGGCGGCCGCGCTGCTGCCCCTCGTCTACGGGGGGCTGGGCGGGCTGGTGCTCCTGGCGGTCGCACTCGTCGGGCTGGCCGTCACCGCCGCCGCGCTCTGGTGGACGCTGTCCCGGCGCGGCGTGGTCCGGGCGGCGGCGATGGTGCTGGCGGCCGCCACCCCCGTCGTCGTGGTCGTCCTGTTCGTCGCGGTGGGGCTGCTGTGGGTGATCGCGCTGTCCGCGCTCCTGTGGTGTGCGGCCGTGTGGAGCGGACGGTACGCCCTGCGCAGCACGGATCTGCGTCCCGTACGGATGAAGGAGCACCGCACTCCGCCGCCGAAGCGACCCTTCCTGATCCTCAACCCGCGCTCCGGCGGTGGCAAGGTCGAGAAGTTCTCGCTCCGGGAGAAGGCGGAGCGCCTCGGCGCCCAGGTCGTGCTGCTCGACCCCGAACAGCACCAGGACGTCACCGAACTGGCCAGGTCCGCGGTGGCCCAGGGAGCGGACCTGCTGGGGGTCGCGGGCGGGGACGGTACGCAGGCGCTGGTCGCCGCCGTGGCCGCGGAGCACGATCTGCCGTTCCTCGTCATCTCGGCCGGCACCCGCAACCACTTCGCCATGGACCTGGGCCTCGACCGCGACGACCCCTCCACCTGTCTGGACGCGCTCACCGACGGGGTGGAACTGCACGTCGACCTCGCCTTCGCCGACGACCGGCCGTTCGTCAACAACGCCTCCTTCGGTGTGTACGGGGCCGTGGTGCAGGAGCCGGGCTACCGCGACGCCAAGGTGGGCACCGCGCTGGAGGTGCTGCCGGACCTGCTGACCCGGCAGCGCGGTCCGCGGCTGACGGTCCGCGCCGACGACACCACGCTCGCCGAGCCGCAGGCCGTGCTGGTGAGCAACAACGCCTACCGCACCGGCGACCCCTTCGGCTTCGGCCGCCGCGAGCGGCTGAACTCGGGGCGGCTCGGGGTGCTCGCCGTCCGCGTCGACAGCGCCGTGGAGGCGGCCGAGCTGGTGCTGGAGCCGAACCCGTCCGGGCTGGCGGCGCTGACCGCGCACGAGGTGGTCGTGGAGGCGGACGAGGCGCAGCTGGAGGTGGGTCTGGACGGCGAGGCGCTGCTGATGCCCGCCCCCGTCCGTTGCCGTATCGCGCGCCGCACGCTGCGGGTCCGGGTCCCCCGGCTACGGCCCGGGGTGCCGGAGGCGCCGCCGCGCCTCGACTGGCGCCGGCTGCGCAAGCTCGCGGCCGCGGTGAGCCGCACGGCCGTACCCGGACGGTCGGCCCGCACCCGCCCGCCCGCGCCGGACGACGGGAGCGGCGGCCCGCGCTGAGTGCTGCGCGGGCCGCCGCCGGGGTGCTTTCACGGATACGTCGCCGCGCTGCCGCGGCGGGTCGCCGGTGCGCGCACCCCCGGAACCATCGCCCGGCCGCGGCCCGGACAGCGGACTACGCGTCCGGGGCGGCCGCCTCCGGCCGGCTACGGGCCTTCGCGGAACCGGCATTCGCGGCACTGGCCTGTGCGGCGCTGGCTTGCGCGGAACCGGCCTGCGCGGAACCGGCCTGCGCGGCACTGGCTTGCGCGGCGCTGGCCTGCGCGGAACCGGCCTGCGTGGCCGGGACTTCCGGTGTCCGGCCTTCCGGTGCCTGGCCTTCCGGCGTCCGTGCCTCCGGGGCGCCGGGCTGTGTGGTCCGGGCCTCCGGCGCACCGGCTGGTGCACCGCCCGACGGCGCACTGCCCGACGGCGCACTGCCCGACGGCGCACCGGCCTCCGGGGCGCCGGTCTCCCGGGTGCCGGCCCGCTCCGCACGGGTCGCTGTGGCGCCGGGATGCCCGGTGCGGGCCTGCGGGGCCGTTCCGCCGGCGCGCGCACGGCGTCCCTCGCGCAGCAGCAGCCGTCTGGCCGGGCGCTCCACGCCCTCGTACAGGACCCAGGCCAGTCCCAGGGACACCGCGAACACGGCGGCGGTCAGGGCCAGGCCCTCCGGCACGCCGAAGCGCGGGCCGGTGCCGACGAGGCTGCGCACGGCGCGTACCACCAGCAGATGCACCATGTAGAAGGCGAACGAGAGCTCGCCGAGCCGCACCAGCCGCCGGTGCCGCCACAGCGAGGGCAGCCCGCGCAGGTCGGCGACGGCGGCCGCAGGGATCAGCAGGGCGATGCCGAGCAGAGTGCAGGCGGTGGCGGGGTAACCGGGGGTGACCTGGGGCACCAGGAAGTAGCCGATGACCGTCAGGGCGAGCGAGGCCTCCAGGCCCGGCCCGCGCCACCGTCCGAGGAGCACCGTACGGGCCACGGCGGCACCGAGGACGAACTCGGGCAGCCGGGCCGCGGGCAGCGAGTACAGCTGTCCGCCCAGCCAGGTGTGGGGGTCGCAGGCGGTCAGCGCCAGTACCGCGAGCGCCGACGCCCCGGCGACGGCCGCCGATCCGCGGGCGCCCAGACGGCGCAGGACGAACGCCAGCGTCGGGAAGAGGGCGTAGAAGAAGGCTTCGCAGGCCAGCGACCAGCTCACCGGGTCGAGCGTCTGCCACCAGGGGCGCCACCAGGAGTGCACCAGCACAAGGTTGGCCAGGCCCTGGCGGGGCGTGGGCATCGTGAACATGCCCGGGCCGTACGCCATGAGCAGCGCCAGCGCGGCCGTGACCAGGTGGACCGGGTACACACGGGCGATGCGCCGCCGCCAGAAGGCGAACGCGCGGTCGGCGGGCCGGGCGGACCACATGAGGACGAAGCCGGACAGGACGAAGAAGAACGACACCCCGCTGCCGCCGGGCCCGAACCCCCAGGTCATGATCCGTCCGCCGGTGCCGCCGAAGTATCCGGCGTTGCGCACGTGCAGTCCGAAGACGAGCAGCGCCGCCACCCACCGCAGACCGGTGAGGGACGGCAGGGCGGGCGCGCGGGCCGCCGAGGCGGCGTCGGCCGCGGCCGACGGGCCGGTGTGCGGCGACGCCCGCGCCGCCGCGGTCGTCCTGGTCTCCTGCGCCGGGGGATGTTTCGTGCCGAGCATGAAAGGCAACCTTGCCGATTCCTCGGCGTTCATGACGCCCGCCTCCGAAACATCACACGGACGCCACCGCGCAGGGGCGGATCCGTGACACCTGTGACCGGGCGCGGCACACCCGTACGACCGCGCCGCCTCCCGTGCCGGGGTGTGCGTCCCGGACCCGCCGGGAAGCGGCCGTACGGGTGGTCGATGGCTTACGCCGGTGGTGGAGGGGGCCAAGGAATTACGGCCGCCGGGCGGCGGTGTCGTTTCCGTTCGGTGGGTGCGAAGTGGCAACCTGACGGTGGACGGCCGAGACTGTAGGCCATGGATTCGTGATCAATGAGAGCGCACGGCCTCGTGGCTGCCGGGATGGCCCGGTCGGTGCCGTTCTTCAGAGCGCGGGGACAATGGACCGGCGGCCATCTGGGGCCATTGGTCGAGGAAATGTCCTCAGGAGTGCACATGGTAGATCAGTCGTCCGAGATTTTTATATCCGGATTGGACGGAGCCGCTGTGACCGGGGGTGGCAATGGTGCCGGCCCGACGGTGGAGGACACCGAAAGGGAATTCGCGGAGGTGCTCGCCGGTGTTGTGAAGGCGGACCATGTACCGGCCGACAGCCACTTTTTCGACGACCTCGGGGCCAACTCTCTGGTCATGGCCCAGTTCTGTGCACGGGTCCGGAAGCGGTCCGATCTGCCGCCCGCCTCCATGAAGGACATCTACCGGTATCCCACGATCAGGAGCCTGGCGGCCGCCCTCGCGGTCACGGCCGCCCCGGCTCCCGCCGTCACGCCGATTTCCACGGCGTCGTCGGCGGTGACCGACCGTTCCCCGGAGGCGACCTCGGGGAGCACCGGCCGTTATGTGTTCTGCGGGGCCGTCCAGTTGCTCGTCTTCCTGGGATATTCGTTCTTCTTCGGCCTTGTCGTCGCCAGCGGCTACGAATGGGTCGCGTCGGGTTCGGGGCTGGTCGACATCTATGTGCGGTCGCTGCTGTTCGGCGGCGTCGGTTTCCTGCTTCTGTGTCTGTTCCCGATCGCGGCCAAATGGATTCTGGTCGGCCGTTGGAAGTCCGGCGAATTCCCGCTGTGGGGCCTGGCGTATCTCCGCCTGTGGCTCGTCAAGGTGCTGCTCCACGCCAACCCGATGGTGTTCTTCGTCGGTAATCCGCTGTACGTGCTCTATCTCCGGGCGCTCGGCGCGCGGATCGGCGAGGGGGTCACGATCCTGTCGCGTTCCGTGCCGGTCTGCACCGACCTGCTGACCATCGGCTCCGGCACGGTGATCCGCAAGGAGGCGTCCTTCCTCGGCTACCGCGCGGATGCCGGACGGATCCGGACCGGCCCGGTGACCCTCGGCAGGGACGTGTTCGTCGGCGAGAAGACGGTCCTCGACATCGACACCGCGATGGGCGACGGAGCCCAGCTGGGCCACGCCTCGTCCCTGTACCCGGGCCAGTCGGTGCCCGCCGGCCGGCGTATGCACGGCTCCCCGGCGGAGCCCACCGGGATCGACTACGTGCGGGTCGCGCCGGCGAGGTGCGGCACCCTGCGCCGGACCTGGTTCGGGCTGGTCACCCTGGCGCAGACGTTCCTGCTGTACGTGCCGCTGGCCGTCGGCGGAATGTACATGTTGTTCGCGCAGATCCCCGCGCTCGGCAAGCGGATCCAGTCGGACACGCCGATGAATTCGCCGTCGGAATTCTTCACCGACGCCGTGCTCCTTTCCGCCGCGCTGTTCTTCGGGTTCGTCGTGCTGGGACTCGCCGTGCTGTTCACCGTGCCGCGACTGGTCGGCCTCGTGGTCAAACCCGACCGGACCTATTCGCTGTACGGATTCCGGTACGCGGTGCACCGGGCGACCGCACGGATGACGAACATCAAGTTCTTCGCCTGGCTGTTCGGTGACAGTTCCTACATCGTCCACTATCTTCGATTTCTCGGTTACGATCTGTCGCGCATCGAGCAGACCGGCTCCAACTTCGGCACGGAGGTGCAGCACGAAACCCCGTATCTGGTGAGCGTCGGCACCGGGACGATGGTGGCGGACGGGCTCTCGATCGTGAACGCGGATTTCTCCAGCACGTCTTTCCGGGTTTCCCGGGCGTCGATCGGCCCACGCAACTTCATCGGCAACAACATCGTCTATCCGGCCGGGGGCAGGACGGGAGAGAACTGTCTGCTCGCGACAAAGGTGATGGTGCCCCTCGACGGTCCGGTCCGGGAAGGTGTGGGGCTGCTCGGATCGCCGCCCTTCGAAATTCCCAGGACGGTCGAGCGCGACGTCCAGTTCGACCATCTCAGAACCGAACAGGAACTCGGCCGCCACCTTTCCGCGAAGAACCGCTACAACACGCGCACACTGCTTCTGTTCCTCCTCGTGAGGTGGTTCCACGTCTTTTTGCTCACGGCATTCGGACTCGCCACGGAAACCCTGTACGGAACGCTCGGACATGTGGTGCTCGGTGCATACATCGCGATCACCCTCACCCTCACCACGCTCTATTTCGTGCTGTGCGAGCGCTGTATCGGATCCTTCCGCAGACTGCGCCCGCAATTGTGCTCCATCTACGATCCGGCTTTCTGGCGCCAGGAGCGGCTCTGGAAGGTCCCGGAGAACTATCTCAACGTTTTCAACGGAACCCCGTTCAAGAGCGTCGTCTGGCGGCTGCTGGGCGTACGCATCGGCAGGCGGGTCTTCGACGACGGCTGCCACATCACCGAGCGGACGCTCACCGCGATCGGGGACGACTGCACGCTCAACGTGGGCAGCAAGATCCAGTGCCACTCCCAGGAGGACGGCACCTTCAAGTCCGACCACACCACCCTCGGCGCCCGCTGCACCCTCGGTGTCGGCGCACATGTGCACTACGGCGTGACGATCGGGGACGGCGCGGTCCTGGCGCCCGACTCCTTCCTGATGAAGGGCGAGGAAGTCCCCTCGTACGCCCGCTGGGGAGGAAACCCCGCCGGGGAGATGTCCGACGCACCGGCCCGGCCCGTCGGCACGGGCCCGGCGGACCGGGAAGGGACACGGCAAACCGATGACGACGCTGCCACCGCGAGCTGAGGAAGGCCACCCCATGGGAACGCACCTGGAGGCGGACCGCGAGTACTGGCGCCACACACTGGCCGCCGGCGGATGCACCGCGGTGCCACGGTGGGCCCCGGAACCGGCCGCCGGGGTCGCCGAGTACGTGGCGGCGGTGCCGGAGAGCGTCACGGACGCGGTACGGGAACTGGCCCGCGCCTGGCGGGTACCGGTGACCTCCCTGCTGCTGGCCGCGCACGCCAAGGTGCTGTCCGCCCTCTCCGGGGAGCAGGAGGTGGTGACCGGCTACGCCGCCGGGTCCGGCACCGGCCCGCTGCCGTGCCGGCTCAGCCTCGTCCCCGGTTCGTGGCGCGAGCTGGTGGCGGGCGTCCACCGCGCCGAGGCGGAACTGCTGGAGCACCGGGACTTTCCCGTGGACGAGCTGCGCCGGGAACTCGGGACGACGGAGCCGTCGTACGAGATCGTGTTCGACCCCACCGGGGCCGACCCCGGGCCGGCCGACGACGTGGTGCTCGGTGTGGGCTGGTGCGACCGGGACACCGGCCCGGTGCTGCGGGTGCGCCATCGCACCGACGCGCTGGACGCCGACTCCGCCGCCCGGATCGGGGGATACCACGTCACCGCGCTGCGGCTGATGACCACCGACCCGGACGCCGGACACGCCCGGCAGAGCCTGCTCCCGGCCGACGAGGTGCGCTACCAGCTCCAGGCGCTGGCCGGACCCAGCCGCGAACTGCCGGACGCGCGGGCCCACGAACTGTTCGAACAGCGGGCGCGCGCGCATCCGCAGGCGGTCGCGGCGGTGCACGGCGGACACTCCTGGACGTACGGGGAACTCAACGCCCGTGCGAACCGCCTCGCGCGGGCCCTTCGCACGCGCGGACTCGGCCGCGAGGCGGTCGTCGGCGTGGTCACCGAACGCCGGCTCGACTGGCTGGCCGCGGTGCTGGCCGTGTTCAAGGCCGGCTGCGTCTACCTGCCCATCGAGCCGCACTTCCCCGCGGGACGCGTCGAGGCGACCCTGTCGCGGTCGGGCTGCCGGCTCGTGCTGACCGAGACCGGGAGCACCGAGACCCTCGACCGGGCACTGGCGCAGCTGCCCGCGGTGGAGCGGCTGCTGATCGAGGCGGCGTACGCGGAACAGCACGACGGCACCGACCTCGGGGTCGAGGTCACGCCCGGCCAGCTCGCCTACATCTACTTCACCTCCGGCTCCACCGGCGAGCCGAAGGGGGCGATGTGCGAGCACGCGGGCATGCTCAACCACCTCTACGCCAAGATCGACGACCTCGGGATCGACCAGGACCGGGTGGTGGCGCAGACCGCCCCCCAGTGCTTCGACATCTCGTTGTGGCAACTGCTGTCGGCGCTGCTCGTCGGCGGCCGCACCCTGCTGGTCGAACAGGACGCCGTGGTGGACGTGGAGCGATACGTCGACACCCTCGTCCGCGGCCGGGTGGGCGTGGTGCAGATGGTGCCCTCCTACCTGGAGGTGGTGGTGACCTACCTGGAGCGGCACCCGCGCGAACTGCCCGACCTGACCTGTGTGTCGGTCACCGGCGAGGCCCTCAAACGGGAACTGGTCCAGCGCTGGTTCGCGGTCCGGCCCGGGATCCGGCTCGTCAACGCCTACGGACTGACCGAGACCTCGGACGACACCAACCACGAGGTCATGGACCGGGTGCCGGACCGGGTGCTGCTCGGATCCGCGGTCAACAACGTGCGGGTGCACGTCGTCGACGAACACCTGGCGCTGGTGCCGCTGGGCGCCCCCGGGCTGATCGCGTTCTCCGGGGTGTGCGTGGGCCGCGGATACGTCAACGACCCCGAACGCACCCGCGAGGCCTACCGGGACGACCCCTACCAGCCCGGCGGACGGCTCTACCTGGGCGGCGACTGGGGCCGCTGGCAGCCCGGCGGCAAACTGGAGTTCCTCGGCCGCCGCGACAACCAGGTCAAGATCCGCGGCTTCCGTATCGAGATCGGCGAGATCGAGAACACCCTGCTGCGGGTGCCCGGGGTACGCGACGGCGCGGTGGTGGTGTCCGAGCAGCCCGGCCGCGGCGCCCACCTGATCGCCTTCCACACCGGAGAGCCACTGCGCACGGAGGACCTGCGGACGGCCCTGAGCGCCGTCCTGCCCGCCTACATGGTCCCCTCCGCCTTCCACTGGCAGCAGAGCCTGCCCCTGACCGGCAACGGGAAGACCGACCGCAAGGCACTGACCGCGCTCGCCGACCAGGCCACGCGCGGCGAGGCCGCCGAGCAGCGGCGCAGCGCCCCACACACCCCGACCGAACGCAAACTGGCCGGAGTGTGGGCCGAGTTGCTGGCCGTACCCGAGCACCGCATCGGCCGGCACGACCACTTCTTCGAGTCCGGCGGCACCTCGCTGTCGGCCGTGCGGCTCACCCTGGCCCTGGACCGCGCGGTGTCCCTGAAGGAGATCACCCGCCATCCGGTGCTCGCCGACCTCGCCGCACTCCTCGACGGCGCGACCCGGGAACGACCCGGGCTGCTCCAACCCCTGTCGGAGCCGGCGGGCACCAGGGACCGCGCCCTGGTGTGCTTCCCCTACGCGGGCGGCAACGCGGTCAACTTCCAGCCGCTGGCCGGCGCCCTGGCGGGCCAGGGCCTCCCCGTCTACGCCGTCGAACTGCCCGGCCACGACCTGGCCTCCCGCAAGGAACCCTTCGCGCCCCTGGAAGAGATCGCGGAGCAGGCCGCCGCAGAGATCGCCGCACGCGGCCTCACCCGGGTCCTGCTCTGGGGCCACTCCTCCGGCGCCGCGCCGGCCGTCGAGACCGCGCGGAGACTGGCGGAGCGCGGCGTGAGCGTGGAACGCGTCTTCCTGGCCGCCCAGTTGCTCGGAACCTCCGGCGAAAGACGCTCGGCCGTCGACGCGTTGACGAAGCAGAGCAACGCCGAGATCGCCGCCAGGCTGAGCGCGGACGGCGGATACACCGAACTCGACGAACTCGACGCCCGGCACGCCGAGCACATCGGCGCCGCCTACCGGCACGACTGCGTGGCCGCGCACCACTACCTCGCCGACGCCCTCGACCACCCCCCGGCGGTACGGCTGTCCGCGCCGGTCACCGTCGTCGTCGCCGACGACGACCCGATCACGGCGGGGTCCGCCGAACGCCACCGCGACTGGCAGCTCCTGGCCGAACACGTGGACGTGTACCGGCTCCCCGACGGCGGTCACTACTTCCTGCGCACCCGTCCCGCCGCGGCGGCCCGGGCGGTACAGCGGGACCACCGATCACCGGCCTCCCGCTGAGCCGTCCGGCCGCCAACCGAAAGGAATCCAGATGTCGTCCTCCTCCCTGGCAGCACTGCCCGAAGTGGACCTGCGACCGGGCACGCCGCCGATCCTGCGGGTCGAGGCCCCCGCCGAGGCCACCCGGTGGGCGGCCGAGAACCGCGACACGCTGCGGGCCCGCGTCACCGAACACGGCGCACTGCTCGTGCGCGGCCTGGACCTGCGGGACGCCGAGCTGACCGGAGCCGTGTTCGCGGCCCTGGCCGGCGACCCGATGACGGAGCGCGAGGCCTTCGCCCCCCGCGAGGTCCGAGGCCCCGGCCTGTACTCCACCACCGCCTGGCCGGCCAACCAGCCGATGTGCATGCACCACGAGCTGAGCTACCGGCTGGAGATCCCCGGCCTGATGCTGTTCGCCTGCCTGCGCGCGCCCGGCCAGGGCGGCGCGACCGCGGTGGCGGACGCCGAACAGGTCCTCGAGGCGCTGCCGTCCGCGCTGCGGGAACGGTTCGAACGCGAGGGCTGGATGCTCACCCGCAGCTACAACGACGAGATCGGCGCCTCCCTGGAGGAGTCCTTCGGCACCGACGACCGTGCGGCCGTCGAGCACTACTGCCACGCCCAGGACATCGACTTCGCCTGGCAGCCCGACGGATCCCTGCGCACCCGGCAGCTGCGCAGCGCCGTGGTCACCCATCCGGTCACCGGCCGGCGCTGCTGGTTCAACCAGATCGCCTTCCTCAACGAGTGGACCCTCGCCCCCGAGGTGCGCGAATACCTGGTGGACGAGTACGGAGCGGACGGACTGCCGTTCAACACCCGCTTCGGCGACGGCTCCCCGATCGGCGAGGACATCGTCCAGCTCCTCAACGCCACCTACGACGACCACACCCGGCGCGAGCCCTGGCAGGCCGGTGACGTGCTGCTCGTCGACAACATCCGCACCGCGCACAGCCGAGAGGCCTTCACCGGAGAGCGCGAGGTGCTGGTCGGCATGGCCGAGCCGCAGCGTCTGGCCGACTGCACGCCCACCCCGGAGGCGAGTCAGCGATGACGGCGCTGCCCTCTCCCGCCACCCGGACCGCCCCCGCCGCGCCCGCATCGGCACCCGCCTTCGCGGTGATCTCCGGCGCCCAGGTGCAGCGCGCGCTCGCCGGGCGCGAACGGCAGATCGTGGAACTGGTCGAGGCCACCTACCGGCTGCACGGGGCCGGTGACACGGTCAACCCGCCGTCGTACTTCCTGCGCTTCCCCGACCGCCCCACCGCCCGGATCATCGCGCTGCCGGCGTCGCTGGGCGGGCCGCTGCGGGTGGACGGCCTGAAGTGGATCTCCAGCTTCCCCGGCAATGTGACCGAGGGACTGCCCAGGGCCTCCGCGGTCCTCGTCCTCAACGACCACGACACCGGCTATCCCTTCGCCGTCCTGGAGAGCTCCGTCATCAGCGCCACCAGAACCGCGGCGTCCGCGGCGCTGGCGGCCGACCGGCTCAGCCGCGGGCGGCCCCGCCCGGCCCGGATCGGATTCGTCGGCACCGGCCTGATCGCCCGCTACATCCACACCTTCCTGGCCGCCACCGGCTGGGAATTCGACACCGTCGGCGTCCACGACGTGTCCGCGGACAGCACCGCCGGATTCTGCGGCTACCTGCGGCAGGACGGCACCCCGGGGCGAACCGCACCGATCACGGTCCACGACAGCGCCGAGAAGCTGATCCGCTCCAGCGACCTGGTGGTGTTCGCCACGGTGGCCGGGGCACCCCATGTCACCGACCCGGCCTGGTTCGCGCACAACCCGCTGGTCCTGCATGTCTCGCTGCGCGACCTCGCCCCCGAGATCCTGCTCGCCTCGGCCAACATCGTCGACGACGTCGAACACTGCCTGAAGGCCGACACCTCCCCCCACCTGGCCGAACAGCTCACCGGCAGCCGTGACTTCCTGGACGGCACGCTCGACGACGTGATGTCCGGCCGGGTGACCCCGCCGGCCGACCGGCCGGTGATCTTCTCGCCCTTCGGGCTCGGTGTCCTCGATCTCGCCGTCGGCAAGTACGTGTACGACGAGGTGGCCCGGACGGGAGAGCTCCACGTCATCGACGACTTCTTCCACGACTTGCGCCGGTACGGCTGAAGGCACTTCCCCGGCTCTGGCATCTGGAGGTCACCGTGCCCGTCATCTCCGCTCCCTACGCCTTCAACGAAAGTCGGCTCTTCGTCGACCTCCGGTCGATCGTCGGGCATCCGCTCTACTTGAAGTGCGAGGGCTTCAACTTCGCGGGCTCCATCAAGTTGAAGGCCGCGAACGAGATGGTGACGGCCGCCGAGCGGGACGGGATCCTCACCCGGGACTCGATCCTGGTCGAGTCCTCGTCCGGGAACCTCGGCGTGGCCCTGAGCATGATCGCCGCGAGCAAGGGCTACCGGTTCCTGTGCGTGACCGACTCCCGCTGCAACCTCTCGACCCGGCTGCTGATGGAGGCGCTGGGCAGCGAGGTGCACGTGATAGCGGAGATGAACGCCGACACCGGCTTCCTCGGCGCGCGCCTCGACTACGTCCGTGAACTCTGCGCCTCCGACGACCGCTATGTGTGGCTCAGCCAGTACACCAATCCGGGCAACTGGCTGGCGCACTACCGGACGACGGCGCCGGAGATCGCCGACGAGTTCCCGCGCCTGGACGTGCTCTTCATCGGCGCGGGAACCACCGGGACACTGATGGGCTGCGCCCGCTACTTCCGGGAACACAGCCCCTCGGTCCGGATCGTCGCCGTGGACAGCGTGGGCTCGGTGGCCTTCGGCGGCGAGCCGGGGCGGCGGATGATCCCCGGCCTGGGCATGAGCATGCGGCCGCCGCTGCTCGACGAGTCGTTCGTCGACGAGGTGATCAAGGTCGAGGAGGCCGACACCATCCGTGCCTGCCACCGGCTGGCCAGGAGCGGCTTCCTGTTCGGCGGTTCCACCGGAACGGTCGTCAGCGGCGCCGTGGACTGGCTGAACCGGCACGACACCCGCGGCATCACCGCGGTGGCCGTCGCCCCGGATCTCGGTGAGCGCTACCTGGACACCATCTACCAGACCAACTGGCTCCAGGATCTCTACGGCGACCAGGTACTGGAGTCCGGACCGCGCACGACCGTCGTCTCCTCGGGCCCCCGCGGCCGCGCCGCCCCGCACGGCCGCGACCGGCGCGGCGGCGGTGCGGGGCGAGCCTGACGGCGGGCGGCCGCGGCGTTCTCAGCGCCCGGCCGCGCGGGCCAGGACATCGGTGACCTGCCGGTGCACCGCCTCCCGGGCGGCGGGACCCAGCGTGCCCACGGCGGTGCCGGACAGGGACTCCAGAGCCCGGTCGGCGTCGGTGTCGGCCGCCGTGCTCTCGCTGAGTACGTCGTAGCCGTCGCGTACGGCGACCCGCAGACGGCGCCCGCCCGCGCCGTCGGCGTGCACGGCCGCGGCGACGACGAGCGGCGGCGGTCCGCCCGCTTCACCGGACAGCTTGAGGTAGCCGCTGGCCAGCGGTTCACGCCAGCGCACGCTGAGCAGAGGGTGACGCTTCGCCACCACCTCGGCCAGGTCGGTCTCGTAGATGCTGTCCGGATCCAGCACCGTCGCCCGCGCGTCGAGCACGAGCGCGGCGGGCAGCAGACACCGCAGGGTACTGCCGACGAGGTTGCCGCCGACCGTGGCGGTACGGCGCACCGCGCCGGTCCCCACCGAGGCCGCCGCCAGGCGCATCGCGTCCGGTACGCGGTCGTCGATCCGGTTGAGCACCACGGCCGCGCCCAGCAGTTCGCGCTCCACGACACCGGCCTCGGGCACCTGACGCAGCGACATGGCCTGTTCGGGGAAGCCGTCCCGCTGCCAGGTGGCCCACACCAGGGTCGCCCCGCCGATCGGCACGGCTCCCTCGGCTATGCACTCCTGGGCCTCGGACACGGACGTGGGCAGACGCAACAGCACGGCAGCCGACCTGCTTTCCTGGGACGTTGGGGTCGGGGGCGAGACTCGGCCAGGTGATCACTGACTCTGCGTATCCTGCCCCTGCGAACGGGGGCGCATACAGGGCTCACGCATTTGTTCCGCGCGCCCGTCGCGTACGGCCGGGGCGGACACCGCCACGGCCCGGGGTCCCCGTACCGTCCCCCGCCATGTGCGGGAGGCGAACCGCTCCCGTGGCGCAGGCGTGGACGACATGCCTCAGTTCAGGGCCTGTTCGGTCCAGATGGTCTTCCCGGTCGGGGTGTGCCGGGTGCCCCAGCGGTTGGTGAGCTGGGCGACGAGGAGGAGACCGCGGCCGCCCTCGTCGAAGATCCTGGCCCGGCGCAGGTGCGGTGAGGTGGAACTGCCGTCGGACACCTCGCAGATGAGCGAGTCGTCGTGGATGAGACGCAGCTGCACGGGCGCCGAGCCGTAGCGGATCGCGTTGGTGACCAGCTCGCTGACGACGAGTTCGGTGACGAAGCCGACCTCGGTGAGCCCCCAGGCGTCCAGTTGCGCGAGGGTGTTCTTGCGCGCCGTGGTGACCTCGGAGAAGTCCGGTGCCAGGTCCCAGACGCGGACGTGGGTGGCGTCCAACGCCCGGGTGCGGGCCAGGACCAGGGCGATGTCGTCGGCGGGACGCTCCGGCAGCAGCGCGGCGAACGCGTCGTCGCAGGCGCCGTCCAGCGAGGTGTGCGGATCGGCCAGTATCCCGCCCAGCCGGGCGGTGCCGACGTCGGGGTCCTGGCCGGCCGCCTCGACCAGCCCGTCGGAGAAGAGGGCGACGAGCGTGCCCTCGGGCAGCTCCAGTTCGGTGGCCTCGAAGGGCAGCCCGCCCACACCCAGCACCGGTCCGGCGTTGACCTCGACCACGTTCGTGGTGCCGTCCGGCAGCACCAGCACGGGCGGCAGGTGGCCGGCGCTGGCCACCGACAGGGCCCGTGCGACCGGGTCGTAGACGGCGTAGAGACAGGTGGCGCCGACCTCGCTGCTCGGGGCGTGGCCGCACTCGCCGTCGCCGCCCAGCCGCAGGACCAGGTCGTCGAGGTGGGCCAGCAGTTCGTCCGGCGGCAGATCGACGTCGGCGAGGGTCTGCACGGCCGTACGCAGCCTGCCCATCGTCGCGGAGGCGTGGATGCCGTGCCCGGCCACGTCGCCGACCACCAGGGCCACCCGGGAGCCCGAGAGCGGGATGACGTCGAACCAGTCCCCGCCGATACCGGCCCGGGAGTCGCTCGGCAGATAGCGGAAGGCCACGTCCACCGCGGACTGCCTGGGGGGCCGGTGCGGCAGCAGGGTCTCCTGGAGGGTCAGCGCGGTGATGCGCTCACGGGAGTAACGGCGGGCGTTGTCGAGACAGACGGCGGCGCGGCTGGTGAGTTCCCGCGCCAGGGCGAAGTCGTCCTCGTCGAAGGGGTCCGGCCGGGTGCGGAAGAGGACGGCGACGCCGAGCGTGGTGTCGCGGGCGATCAGCGGCACCGCCATCAGCGAGGTGATGGCCAGCCCGCTGATGTTCCTCGCCTCGGACGGCATGCTCGCCATCCACCGCTCGAAGTCGGACTCGCCCCTGCGGCTGTGCACCGTCCGTCCCAGGTGCAGGGCCCTGGCGGGCGGCGAGTAGGCCGGGTAGGTGTCCACGGCCCCGGGACCGATGACCGCCTCGGGGCTGCCCTCGACGGTCGAGATGTGCGCGACCCGGTGCAGCACCACCGCCGCGTCAGGCGGACCGGTGGCCGGCTCCTCGCCCCGGAGGACCGGCGCCAGCAGGTCCACGCTCGCGAAGTCCGCGAACTGCGGCACGACCAGGGCGGCGAGTTCGCGCGCGGTGCGATCGAGGTCCAGGGTCGTCCCGATCGAGACGGCCGCCTCGTCGAGCACCGCCAGACGCTGCCGGGCCCGGTACTGCTCGCTGCTGTCGAACGCGGCCATCGCGACCGCGCAGATCTCTCCGGCCGGGTCGCGCACGGGCCACAGCTCGAGGCTCCAGGCGTGCCCGTGCACCTCGGAGGGGGCCCGGGTGTAGCCCTCGTAGTGACGCGGCTCCCCGGTCGCGGCCACGTCGCGCAGGGCGGCCACGGTGCCCCGCTGGTCCACGCCCGCGGGGACGCCGTCCGGGAACACCCGGCCGCGCAGGACGTCCTCCCCGATGCCCATCAGGTGGGCCGCCATGTCGTTGAGCCGCAGGCAACGCTGGTCGACGCCGAAGACCGAGAACGACAGCGACGCCTGCCGAAACGCCCACTCGACCAGCGGGCGCCCGTCGTCGCCCCCGCCCTGAGGCTCCATGCATTCAGCTTGCCTCCCCGCCTGTGGGCGAACAACTCGGCCCTGCCCGCGCGAGCGCCCCCGGGGACGGGCACCGGCGCCGGACACGCGGGTCCGGGCCCGGGCCCGCGGACCCGGGCACCGGCCGCGGACCCGGGCACCGGTCGCGGTCACGGTGCACGAGGGACCCGGCATGGCGGGTCACCGGCTCGCGACAGGGAGCTCTCAGGCGCGCGCCCGGCGGGCCTCGCGGCCCCAGTCCTCCAGGACCGGTACGCAGGTCTGCGCGAAGCGGTCGTAGTCGTCGGGCGTGTTGTAGACATGCGCGGACAGCCGCAGGTAGCCGACCCCGCCGAAGCTGGTGAAGGCGCACTCCACACCCAGTTCGACGGTGGCACGGTCGCGCAGCGCGTCGGCCGCAAGACGCGTGGTCCCCAGCCCCTCGGGAATCCGGACCAGCCGCATCCCCGGTACGGGCATGCCGACGTCGACGCTCTCCACCGCACCGCCCGCCGGGCCGCCGAACGCGGCACCGATCACGCGGGCCCCGTAGTCGGCCAGTTCGTCCATGTAACCGCGGGCGGTCTCCCAGCCCCAGGTGCGCCCGACGAACTCCGACGCCACCGGCGCCGCCAGGGGGCCGGTGGCGTCGAGCGTGCCCTGCTGGTCGAAACGGTTCGGGAACGGCTCGGCGGCGCTCCACGAGTCGATCAGCGGATGCAGGTGCTCGCGCAGTGGGCCGCGGGCCACGAGAGCGGCCGTGCCGCGGGGCGCGCAGCCCCACTTGTGGAGGTTGCCGACCCAGGCGTCGCCGCACTCCAGCCCCTCCAACGGGGCGGGCAGGAGCCCGGGGGCGTGTGCGCCGTCCACCAGCAGCGTGATGCCGTCGTGCCGGGCGACCTCGGCCGCGATCCGCTCGACCGGCAGCCTGCGGGCGGTGGCCGAGGTGATCTGGTCGAGGACCACGAGGGCGCACCGGTCGTCCACTTCGGACATCACCGCCCGGTACGCCTGGTCCGCGTCGGCCGCCAGCGGTACGTGCGCCGTGCGCACCCGGCCGCCCCAGCGACGGGCGAGGCGCTCGGCGCCCATGGTGACGGCGCCGTAGCCGTGGTCGGTGACGACGATGTCCTTGCCGGGGTGCGCGGCCAGGGCCGCGTACACGACGCTCGCCCCCGCGCTGGCGTTCGGCACGAGCGCCAGGTCCGCGGCGTCGACGCGGAGGTGCCCGGCGATCTCGGTGCGGGTGGCGGCGATCCGCTCGGTCAGGTCCCGGAACCAGACGACGGGGGCGCCCTCCATCTCGGCCCGAAGTTCGTTCTGCCGTCGCTGGGCGACCAAGGGGACGGCGCCGAAGGAGCCGTGGTTGAGGTGGAGCATGCCGGGGTCGAGCGACCAGGCCGCGGCGGCGGGTCGGCCGTCGTCCAGCGTCAGGGGTCGGGGCGCGGTGACGACCTGGGTCTCGCTCACGGAACTCCTCGTTGTTCGCGGCCTCGCCGGCCGTGGTGCGGATGTCCGGGAGCGCGGCCGCCCTTCGCCGGGCACGGCCGGACCGCCGGACCGCCCACACCATACCCAGCAGGCTCGCGGGCTGCGCCGTACGGTCTGCGGGTACGGCGCAGCCCACCGCCCCGGCCGATCCGCCTCTGCCGAACCGTTCCTGGCGCGTCGCACCTGCCGTGTCGTTCCAGGCGGCCGGGCGACGGTCAGGCGACGGGGCCGTAGGTGCCGCCCGTGTACTCCCGCCCGGCCGTCCGCCGGTCCGCCGGGCGGGCCGGGGCCGAGGACATCGGCTCGTCCGGGGCCGCCTGATGGACCTCGGACGCGCTTCCGTGGCCGTAGCGGACGTGCCAGCCGTCGCCGCGCAGGATCAGGGAGACGACGGCGGGCGGGCAGGGCAGGTCGAGATGGCGGAAGGCTCTCGCGGGGACCGAGAAGGCATGCACGAGCGCGCCCCGGACGACGGACGGTTCGACGATGGCCAGGGCCCGGTCGGTGTCGGACGGCAGAGCGTCCAGCCAGCGGGCGGTGCGCTCGCAGAGATCGCGGACCGACTCGCCGCCGTGCGGCGCGGCGTCCGGATCGGTGAGCCAGGCCGAGTAGCCGTGGGGGTCCTCGGCGACGACATCGGCCACCGTGCGGCCGTACCAGCGCCCGTAGTCGAAGTCCCGCAGGGCGGGTTCGGGCACGGTCTCCAGACCGAGGGCGCCGGCGGTCCGCGCGCAGCGCGCCGAAGGTCCCCGTACGGCCAGTGAGTAGGCCGGGAACCCCGGGTGCGGGGAGGCGGCGGTCCGCAGCGGGCCGCTCGCGAGGGAGAACGGGTCGCCGAAGACCCCGGTGGTCTCCTCGGCGGTCGCACTCAGAAACGTCAGACACGTCGTCATTCGTCTGACCTCCTCGACTTCCGTGCCACGTTGCATGGTCGGACGCTGCACCGTCGGCTATTGGATGAGCTGGGCGGGTGTGGTGGCGGTGTGCATGGCGTACTCCAGCGGGCCGCGCCGGAAGCGGCGGGTCCAGGCCAGGGCCAGGAGCATGGCCACGGTGACGAAGGCGACGAGGACCGCGGCGGACTCCGCGTCGGACATGTCGTCGCCGATGCCGAAGGCCTTGATGGCCACGATGTGGCCGACGTAGGCGGACAGGGACACGGAACCGAGCGCGATCACCGGGGCACCGAGCCGCCGTACCCGCGCGAGGCGGGCGGTGGCGAGCAGGCAGGCCGCGACGACCACCAGCGCGACCCCGGTGTTGCCCACGATGGACCCGGTCGTCTCGCTGTGCGGGGAGGCCACCAGCAGCCAGGCGGGCCTGCCGGGCAGCGGGGGCCCGCCGACGGCGTCGGACCACCAGGCGGATCCGGCCGGACCGCCGCCCACGGCGGCGCTCACCGCGGCCCGGGCGCCCGGCACCAGATGCAGGGCAAGCCACGACCCGCCGTATCCGGCCACCGCCAGGGCGACGCCGCAGGCCGCGGTCCCGGCCAGCGCGCGGGGCCGGGTGAGGTCGGTCTTGGCCAGGGCCATGCCCGCGACGATGAACGGGAACCAGGTCAGGACCGGGTAGTCACCCGTGACGAACAGACCGACGAACCCGTCCGTGCCGGTGACCCGGGCCAGGGGGTCGTGGGCGACGACGGTGTGGGACCAGCCCCCGCGCCAGGCGGCGGACCGCAGCAGGTACAGGGCCAGCGGCAGGACGATCGCGCCCGCCGCGGCGACGGCGGCCAGGGTGCGTGCCCGCAGCCGGTGGAACGGCAGGGCGAGGACGAACAGCAGCCCGTAATAGGACAGGATCACGTCGACCGGGGTGTCCAGGGCGGTCAGCGCGTATCCGAGGGCCATCAGTACGGCAGCGCGGATGAGCACACGGCCCATCGCCTGCCGTCCGGCCCGCCCGGTCCGGGACCGCGGCCGGCCCGTCAGCAGCACCAGGGTGAAGCCCGCCAGCACGGCGAAGAGGGCGGAGGAGCGGCCGCCCGCCACCTCCAGCAGCCAGCCGTCCGGCCCGCCCACCGACGGGTCGGGGCCCAGGTGCACGGCGAACATGCCGACGATCGCCAGACCGCGGGCCAGGTCGATTCCGATCAGCCGGCCCGTCGACGGCGAGACGGCCGATCCGGCGTCCGCCGGGGGCGCGCTCAACGCCACGGCCGACGGTGCGTCGTGTGTCATGTGTCCAAGGTTGCGTGCGCGCGGCGGGCGGCAGCCATCCGGCAGATGTCCGGACCGACCCCGCCGACTGGCTGGTCCCGCGGCGCCCGTCGGCCGGTCCGGACGGACCCCGGATCTCGGACCGGGGCCGGGATCCGGGGTCCGGTACCGGGCGGAGTGCCCGCCGACGTGGTACGAATCGGACAGTGGTCCGTCCGTGAGTGGAGCACGCGTGATCCGGGTACTGGTGGTCGACGACGAGGCTCTGATCCGCATGGGCTTCCAGCGGATCCTCGACACGGCCGACGACATCGAGGTCGTCGCGGCGGTGCCCGGCGCCCAGGCACTGCACACCGCGCGGGAGACCGCTCCCGACGTCGTCCTGCTGGACATCCGGATGCCGGACGTGGACGGCCTGACCGTCCTGGCAGAGCTCCGCAGGCTCCCCGACCCTCCGGTCGTGGCCATGCTCACGACGTTCGACATGGACGAGTACGTGGCGACGGCGCTGCGCTCGGGCGCCGCGGGCTTCCTGCTCAAGGACACCGACCCCGAGGAGCTGCCGTTCATGGTGCGCTCCCTGGCCGAGGGCGGCACCGTACTGTCGGCCAAGGTCACCCGGACCGTGGTGGCGGGCTTTCTGGACGCCGGTTCCCAGGAACGCTGCGTCGGCGGCCTCGACCGTCTCACCGACCGTGAGCGGGCGGTGCTCGTCCTCATCGCCGAAGGGCTGTCCAACGCCGACATCGCCACCCGGCTCTACCTGAGCACGGGCACCGTGAAGGACCATGTGAGCGCCATCCTCACCAAACTGCAGGTGGGCGGACGGGTCCAGGCGGCCCTGCTGGCCCAGCGGGCGGGCCTGCTGCGGGAGGACGGTGAACCCCTTTGAGGGTGCCGCGTCGACCGCCCCCGGTGCTGTTGGACGCCGTACCGGTCGGGGTCGCGCTGCTCGACGTCTGGGCGCACTGGGATCCCGAGGCCTGGGTGCGCATGGCCTGTGCCCTCGGCGCCGCCCTCGCCCTGATCCTGCGCCGCCGCCTGCCGCTGCTGACCTTCCTGCTCACCCTCCCGGCCGTCCTGCTCTCCGACGCGGTCATCGCCTCGCTGATCGCGCTGTACTCGCTCGCCTCGATCACCCGGCACCGCACGCTCCTGGGCGTCTGCGCCCTGCTGTTCACCCTGGGGGACGTGAGCTCGTGGCCCTCCCCGGGCCTGGATCTGACCCGGGGCACCACTTTGATCACCCTTGGTTACACCGGGGCGACGGCGGCCGCGCCGGTCTTCCTCGGCCAGCTCGTCCAGACCCGGCGCGACCTGTCGCTGCGGCTCGCCGAGATCTCCGAGGCCCGGGACCACGAGCAGTTGCTGACCGCCCAGGCGGTCCTGGCCAGGGAGCGCGCCCAGCTCGCCCGGGAGATGCACGACGTGGTCTCCCACCAGGTCAGTCTGATCGCGGTACGGGCCGGGGCGCTCCAGGTCGGCACCCAGGACGTGGAGGCCAAGGAGGCGGCCGGCACCATCCGGCGGCTCAGTGTCCAGACCCTCGACGAGCTGCGCCACATGGTCAGTGTCCTGCGCGCCTCCGGCGGGCGCCCCGCCGAACTGACCCCGCAGCCGTCCCTGGCCGACCTGGAGCAGCTGGTCGGCAGCAGCGGCATCGACGTGCGGTTGGCGACGGAGGTTCCCGGGGGGCTGCCGCCGGCCGTCCAGCGCGCGGTGTACCGCACCGTCCAGGAGGCGCTGACCAACACCCGCAAACACGCTCCCGGCGCCACCGCGACGGTGTGCGTCCGCCACGAGGGCAACACCGTCGAGGTCACCGTCGCCAACACCGCGCCCACCCGGGCCGCCCTGCCGCTGCCCAGCGCGCACTACGGGCTGGTCGGTCTGCAACAGCGGGCCGCCCTCCTCGGCGGCACGGTGACCGCCGGCCCTACGGCCGACGGCGGCTACGAGCTGCACCTGGAACTCCCGGCGAACGGGACCGGCCCGTAGGAAAAACGGGTGCGCCGCGCCCGGCGGCCGCAGTACGGTCGCGCGATGACCGATGACGACGGGTACTTCGGGGAACGTGTGGCCGCGGACTACGACACGTCGTCGGCGGCGATGTTCGAGCCGGCCCTCGTGGACGCGACCGTGGACGTCCTGGCGGAGCTGGCCGGGGCCGGCCGGGCGCTGGAACTGGGCATCGGGACGGGCCGCATCGCGCTGCCCCTGGCCCGCCGCGGAGTGCCGGTCCACGGCATCGACCTGTCGCGGGCCATGCTCGCGCGGCTGCGCGCGAAGCCGGGCGGGGACGCGATCGGCGTCACGGTCGGCGACTTCGCCACGGCGAAGGCGGAGGGGACGTACTCCGTCGTGTACCTGCTCTTCAATACGATCATGAACCTGACGACGCAGGACGAGCAGGTGGCCTGCTTCCGCAACGCCGCGGCCCACCTGGCACCCGGCGGTTGTTTCGTCGTCGAGGTGATGGTCCCCGAACTGCGCAAGCTGCCCGCCGGGCAGACCGTCGTGCCGTTCCACACGAGTGCGACCCGCTGGGCCTTCGACATCTACGACGTCGCCACGCAGGCGACGAGTTCGAACTACGTCGAAGTGGCCGACGGCCGGGGCGAGTACCGGTCGATCCCCTTCCGGTACGTCTGGCCCGCGGAACTCGACCTGATGGCCCGGCTCGCCGGACTGCGGCCGCGTGAGCGCTGGGAGGGCTGGACGCGGGAGCCGTTCACCAGCGACAGCGACCGGCATGTCTCGATCTGGGAGAAGCCGGTCGCCTGAGAGCTCCGGACTCCGAGCCTGCCGCTGTGGGGCCGGTCGAGGCGGGCGTGCTCAGCCGACGGCGCCGGCCAGCGCGCCTCCGCCGGTGTCCATACCGCCCCGCGGCTTGACGGCGGAGAGCGACGGGGTGGCCGTACCGTCCTGTGGTCGGCCGGTGGAAAGTGGCGGGGCGACCTTGCCGCCTTCCGGTCTGCCGGTGGCGAAGGGCGGGTTGTCCGATCGGCACGTCGTACCGGCCGGCGGGAGGATCCCGTCGACGAGATAGCGGCTCTCGTACTCCTTGGCGCAGGTGCTGGGGTTGAGCAGGACGGTGTGCCCGTACCCTTCCACGGTCAGCAGCCGGGCGTCGGCCAGCTGGGTGGCCATCGCCTGCGCGCCCCGGTACGGAGTGGCCGGGTCGTAGGTGTTGTTCACCAGCAGCAGGGGGTGCGCCGTGGGCATGTTCCAGGGGCCGGTGTAGCTGTCGGCGGCCCGGACGGGCCACTCGGCGCAGGCCTCCGAGGCCCAGGCCCAGAACTGTCCGGCTGCTCCCGCCCGGCGGGCGCCGAGTTCCGCCAGGGCCTGGTAGGCGGCCGGGTCGCGCGGATTGGGGCTGTCGGAGCAGAGCACCGCGGCGGCCTGCTCCACTCCCAGATAGGGCATCTTCGCCGGCTGCGGGAACAGCGGAGGCGAGGGTTGCAGCGCGCGGCCCTGCCACAGGTCCTCCAGCCGGGTGGCCGCCCAGGACCACGCGGGGTGGACCACGTACAGGTTGGTGAGCAGGTCGTCGATGGTCCTGCCGAACGTCCACCCACCCACCGGGTGCTCGGTCAGCCGCTTCGACAGCTGTGCGAACTTGTCGCGCGTCGCCGCCGGGCTGCCGGCCGAGAAGGCGCAGTCCGCGGGCGCGGCGGCACCGCACAGGCCGAGGAACCGGTCCAGGGTGGCGGCCGCGCCGATGTCCGTGCCCAGGCGCTGGAAGGTGGTGAGGCCGGTCCCGGTCCCGGTCTCGACCCCCGTGCCGGTCCCTTCGCCGAACCAGGCCCGAGGGTCGAAGTTGCCGTCGAGGACCATGGCGCGGACCCGGTCGGGGAAGAGGTTGGCGTAGGTGGCGCCGAGGAACGATCCGTAGGACGTGCCGAGGTAGGTGAGCCGGGCGTCGCCCACCGACCGCCGGAGCAGGTCGAGGTCCCGGGCGGTGTCGGTGGTCGACACATGGCGCAGGAGCTCCGGGTCGCGCTTCAGACAGCGCTGGGCCAGATCCCGGTACGCGGCCGTCCAGGCCGTCCGTTCCCGTGCGCCGACGGGGAAACCGGCCGGAACGCGGGCCTGCCAGGCCACGGAGGCCAGGTCGCTGTCGAAGCAGCGCACCGCCGTGCTCTCGCCGACGCCCCGGGGGTCCCAGCTGACGATGTCGAACCTCTCCCGCACCTCCTTCGGGAAGAACTCGTACCACTGCGGCATCTGCAGCGTGCCGGGGCCGCCGGGGCCGCCGGGATTGAGGAACAGGGTGCCGATACGTTGTCCGGGGCCGGTCGCCTTCCGTCTGACCACGGCCAGCCGGATCGAACGCTTGCCGGGTTCGCGGTAGTCGAGCGGTACCTTCGCGGTCGCACAGTCGAACGAGCTCGCCGATGCGCAGGGACGCCAGTCGAGCCGCGGGGCGGGCACCGGGGGCAGCGGCGGCGCGGCCGCGGCGACGTCCGGCCGGGTCACCGCCGTCAGGCAGACGAGCACCGCGGCAAGGGGTGCGGTGCGCCGGCGGCGGCCCGCCGCGGACCGGGGTATTCGCATGATCCGTCCTTCCGCCGGCAAGGCGTCGACAGGGGGATGTCTCTGCCTGAACACCACCGTGGCCCGACCGGGCGGGCAAGCCGACGCGGGCCGAACGAACCACGCCCGTCGGACGGGTCGTACGGAGGAACTGCCCGGCGGGTAGGGCGCGGGAGCTGCCCGGCGGGCCGGGCGGGGGACTCGCCGAGCGGGTCGGGAGGAGCGGACGTCCGCGGATCAGAACGTGATCATGACTTTCAGCGCCTCGCGCCGGTCCATCGCGCGATAGCCGTCGGGCACCTCGTCCAGCGTGACGGTGCGGTCGAAGACGCGCCCCGGCTCGACCGAGCCGTCCAGGACGGCGGGCAGCAGGGCGTCGATGTAGGCGCGCACCGGAGCCGGTCCGCCGGTCAGGCTGACGTTCGGGCCGAAGAGGCTGCCGAAGCCGACCGGCGCGTCCTCGTACTGCGGCACCCCGACCCGGCTGATCACACCGCCGGGGCGCACCACGCCGACGGCCGTCTCGTAGGCCGGCAGGTGCCCGACCGCCTCCAGCACCGCGCGGGTGCCGTGGCCGCCGGTCATCTCGCGGACCAGGGCGATGCCCTCCTCGCCGCGCTCGGCCACGACATCGGTGGCGCCGAAGAAGCGGCCCAGGTCGGTACGGTCCTTGTGGCGGCCCATGAGGATGATCCGCTCCGCGCCGAGCTGCGCGGCCGACAGCACCGCGAGCAGTCCGACCGCGCCGTCACCGATGACGGTGACCGAGTCGCCCGGCCCGACGCGCGCCCGGCGGGCGGCGTGGTACCCGGTGCCGTACACGTCCGCCAGGGTCAGCAGCGACGGCAGCAGGCCCTCGTCCACCCCGGCGGGCAGCTTCACCAGCGTGCCCTGCGCCTGGGGCACCCGTACCGCCTCGGCCTGGGCGCCCGCGACCTCACCGTTGCCGTACCAGCCGCCGTTGGGGCAGGAGGTGTGCAGGCCCTCGCGGCAGTACTCGCAGGTGTTGTCGGCGAAGGCGAACGGGGAGACCACCAGGTCGCCCCGTTCGAGTCCGGTCACCTCCGGGCCGAGCTCCTCGACGACACCGATGAACTCGTGCCCGATCGAGGCGGGCCCGTCCGCGGCGTCCAGGTTGTGGTACGGGTGCAGATCGCTGCCGCACACACAGGAGCGCACGACGCGCACCACGGCGTCGGTGGGCTGCTCGATCACCGGGTCCGGCGCGTCCTGGACGCGCACGTCACCGGCCTTGTACAGGAACGTTGCCCTCATGTCGCCCTCTCTCCTGCAGCTCTCTCCTGCCAGATGGTGATCAAGGAAACGAGTTCGCGTGACGGTCGGACGGGCCCCCGAACCAGGCTGGCATCTGCGTGCGGGATCGCAAACAGAAGGCTTCGCTCCGGCGGCCGGGCACCCCGGCGGGAGGAGGCCGGGGCTGCTCCGGCCTCGAGGTCCGCGAGGACACCACGCGAAAAATTGAGCACAATTTCTCTGTCATTTCCCGCAACCGATGGTTAGTGTGCGTGTTCAGAGGCGCGGTGCTGCGCAAAGCTCGCCGCCTTGCGGGTCTGATTGTGTACAAGCTGACGACCGGTCGAGATGTACACGAGGGGAGAGAGGTGGACATCGCATGCCTGACGACGAGCGGAGTGACGACCCGCGTACGGCGCCCCCGGGCGCTGCCGGGAACACCCCGGGGCCGCTGGCCGGAGTCCGGGTGGTCGAGACCGGCTCGCTGATCGCGGGACCGTTCTGCGGGCAGCTGCTCGGCGACTTCGGGGCCGAGGTCATCAAGGCCGAGGATCCCGCCGGCGGCGATCCCATGCGGCAGTGGGGGCGCCTGCTCCCGCAGGGGCTCTCGCTGAACTGGCCGGTGATCGCCCGGAACAAGAAGTCGATCACCTGTGATCTGCGTCGGCCGGAAGGGCAGCAGCTCCTGCGGGACGTGCTCGCCACCGCCGACGTCCTCATCGAGAACTTCCGGCCCGGCACGCTGGAGCGGTGGGGGCTCGGGCCCGCCGAGCTGGCCGAGATCAACCCGCGCCTGGTGGTCACCCGGGTCACCGGGTACGGCCAGGACGGCCCGTACTCGCGCCGCGCCGGATTCGGATCCATCGGCGAGGCGATGGGCGGCCTGCGGTACATCACGGGCGAGCCCGACCGGGCCCCCAGCCGTACCGGCATCTCGATCGGCGACTCGCTGGCCGGCATGTTCGCCGCGCTCGGCACGGTGATGGCCCTGTACTCCCGCGAGCACACCGGGCGGGGCCAGGTCGTCGACTCGGCCATCTACGAAGCCGTACTGGCGCTGATGGAGGCCGTCCTGCCGGAGTGGGAGCTCACCGGATCGCGGCGCGAGCGCACCGGTTCGGTCCTGCCGGGAGTCGCCCCCAGCAACGTCTACCCCACCCGCGACGGATCGGCCGTCCTGATCGCCGCCAACCGCGACACCGTCTTCAACCGGCTGGCCGAGCTGATGGACCGGGCGGAGCTGCGGACCGACGAGCGGTACGGCACGCACGCCGCCCGCGGCGAGAACCTGGAGGAACTCGACAAGCTGGTCGCCGAGTGGACCCGGCGGTTCGACGCCGAGGAACTGCTCGCCCGGCTGCACGACAACGGCGTACCCGCCGGACTGATCTACACGGCCGAGGACATGCTCGCCGACCCCCACTTCAGGGCGCGGCAGGCGATCGTCCGGCTGATGCACGACAAGCTGGGCTCGTTCCCGATGCAGAACGTCGCCCCCAGGCTGTCCGCGACCCCGGGTGCCGTGCGCACGCTCGGTCCGGAACTCGGACAGCACAACGACGAGGTGTACGGCGGCATCCTCGGGCTGGACACCGAGGCCAGGGCCCGGCTCCGGGAGCAGGGCGTCATCTAGGCCCCGCCGGCCGCACAAGGAGACAGCACGTGACCGTCAGAATCTGTGAAGTGGGCCCACGCGACGGCCTGCAGAACGAAGCCGAGCAGCTGAGCCCGCGACTGCGCGCCGAGTTCGTCGACCGGTTGTCCTCCACCGGCCTTCGCCGGGTGGAGATCGCCAGCTTCGTCAACCCCGCGCGCGTACCGCGGATGGCCGGTGCGGAGGAGGTCTGCGCCATGGTGAAGCCCGTGGCCGGCGTGGACCACGCCGCGCTGGTGCTCAACCCCCGCGGCTATGCGCGGCTCGCGCAGACCCGCTGTGCGGAGGCCCGGATGGCGTTCTGCGTCACCGAGTCGTTCAACCAGCGCAATCAGGGGCGCAGCGTGGCACAGTCGGTCGCGGACGTGGCCGAGATCGTCGCCGCGGCCCACGCCGACGGCCGTCGCGTCAGTGTCACCCTCGCCGCGTCGTTCGGCTGCCCGTTCGAGGGGGTGGTGGACCCCGGCCGGGTCCTGGACCTTGCCGGACAGGTCGCCGCCACCGGTGCCGACGAACTCGTCTTCGCCGACACCATCGGCGTCGGGGTGCCACGGCAGGTGACCCGGCTCGTCACCGGCGCGGCCCGGCTGGGCATCCCGCTCGGGCTGCACCTGCACAACACCCGCAACACCGGCTACGCCAACGCCTGCGCCGGACTGGAGGCGGGCGTGTCGGTCCTGGACAGCTCCGTCGCGGGTATCGGGGGCTGCCCGTTCGCTCCGGACGCGACCGGTAACATCGCGACCGAGGACCTCGTCTACCTGCTCGAAGGACAAGGCGTGGACACCGGTGTCGACCTCGACGCGCTGTTGTCCGCCGCGGCATGGATCACCGAGGTGCTCGGCAGGCCGTTGCCGGGCCAGCTGCTGCGCGCCGGGCGATTTCCCGCGCCGACGCGGTGATCCTCAGGGCGGACGGCGCACGGCGGCGTCCTGGAGCACACAGGTCGGCGCCGTACCGGGAGTGGGAACGATGACAAGACCGTCGGCGAGGGTCTACGAGGAACTGCGCAGGCGCATCCTGACGGGGGAGTACGCGTCCGGAGCATGGCTGCGCGAGGAGAACATCGCCACCGCGCTCGACGTCAGCCGCACCCCCGTACGCGACGCGCTGCGCCGGCTGCAGGCCGACGGCCTGGTCGAGGTGCACCCCAACCGGGGTACGCAGGTGACCGGGATGGGGTCGGCCGGACTCGACGACATCTTCGAGATACGGGCGCTGCTCGAGGGCTATGCCGCGCGCTGCGCGGCCGAGCGCGAGGACTCCGGGGCGTTCGTCGAGGAGATGCGCGCACTGTGCGACGCGATGGACGAGGTGGCCGGGACCGGCGGCGAGGACGCCGACGATCGGATCACCGCGCTCAACGTGGAGTTCCACCGGGCGCTGCACCGGGCGGCCGGCAACGCGCTGCTGCCCGGCCTGATCTCCGGGGTCATCGAGATCTCCCTGGTGCGCCACACGTTCCACAACTACTCGCCCGAGGAGATGCGGCGCAGCCTGCGGCAGCACCGTGAGCTGGTCGACGCGATGGACGCCCGCGACGGACTGTGGGCGCAGTCGGTGATGGCCTCGCACGTACTGGCGGCGCGCGCCTCGCTGCGGCGTCATCTGACGGAGCAGCAGCCGCAGGAGTGAGCGGACGGCGCACCCTGCGCGGCTGAGGATCGCACGGGCACACGGTGCGCCGGCATGCCTCGCGCCTGCCTGCCCGAAGCCTCGCCGCGGAGCCCTACCGCGACCGGCGATCAGGCCTGTCCGGACGGGGATTCCCGGTCCGCGGAAGGCCTTGCGGGATCGATCGGCGCGGTGCCTTCCGAGGTCTGTACGAACCCGAATTCCCTGTGGTTACATGCGCTGTACCGACCGAACGGTACAGAATCGGGACGGTCGCGGGAGCGGCCTCCCGGCGCGGTGCGCACGGCGTACGTCGGCGGACCGCACGGACCGCGACCGGGCGGCGGGCCGGGCCGGCGGGACGACGTCCCGGGCGGGACCGCCGCCCGCGACCGACCGACCGGTCAGAGGCCACAGGTCAGAGGCCACCGGTCCGAGGTCACCGGCCCGGGGCCACCGGTCCGAGGTCACCGGCCCGGGGTCACCGGCCCGGGGCCACCGGTCCGGGGCCACCGGTCCGGGGCCACCCGCCGGATCCCGGCGGGGAGGGGCCGTCCGCCGGGGGTCGGCGGAATCGCCCGGCCCCGTGAACACGGTCGGCGAAACCCATCTGCAGTTCCCCGGACGCTTCGACAGGCGGCGACCACGAGCGAGGGCGAGAGCGCCCTCGTCCGCACCACACCCAGGAGGAAGAACGGCATGCTGATCAGTGATGTGCTGCGTCGCAATGCGATGCGGACTCCGGGCAAGGACGCGCTTGTCATGGTGGACGGCACCGGCACACGCACCTACGCCGAGCTGTACGGGCGCGCGATGCGCCTGGCGAACGCCCTCCTCGGCATCGCCTCGCGGGGGGACAGGATCGCGATCCTGTCCGAGAACAACCCCGAGTACGTCGAGGCCTACTACGGCGTCCCCGCCGTGGGCATGGCGCTGACCATGCTCAACTACCGTCTGCACCCGAAGGAATGGGTGTGGATCCTCAACAACTCCGGCGCCAGGGTCGTCCTGGTCGAAGAGCGCTACCTGGACGCGCTCACCGACCACCGCGGCGACCTGGAGACGGTGGAGCACATCGTCGTGATCGGCGGGTCCCGGCCGGGGGTGCGCAGTTACGAGGACCTCCTGGCCGAGGGGCGGCCGACCGAGCCCGAGGCACGCGTCACCGACGACGAGGTGGCCTGGCTGCTCTACACCAGCGGCACCACCGGATTCCCCAAGGGAGCCCAGCTCACCCACCGCAACATCAACACCGCGCTGATCCAGTCGGTGCTCGCCTACGAGCCGACGGCGGACACCACCTATCTGAACGCGATGCCGCTGTGCCATGTGGCCGGCTACCTCACGCCGATGCACCAGTTCAACGGCGGGACCGTGCTGATGATGTCCGGCTGGGACCCGGAGCAGTGGATGCGGCTCGTCCAGGAGCACCGGGTCACCAGCGGCGGCTTCGCCCCGACGATGATGTCGATGCTGCTCGCCCACCCCAGGATCGACGAGTACGACCTGAGCAGTCTGGAGTGGATGGGCTACGGCGCCTCCAAGATCCCCGTGGACGTGCTGCGGCGGACGATCGAGCGGTTCGGGCCCGTCGTGTACGCGGGCATGGGCATGACCGAGCTGGCCGGGAACATGCTGACCCTCGACAAGGCGGCCCACATCCGGGCCGCGAACGGCGAGCTGCACCTGCTCGACGCGGTCGGCAAGCCGATGGCGCTGGTGGACGTGCGCGTGGTGCGGCCCGACGGCGAGGACTGCGAGATCGGCGAGGTGGGCGAGATCGTCGTCCGGGGCGACCAGGTCACCGTCGGGTACCACGGCAACCCCGAGGCGACCGAAGAGGCCTTCGCCGACGGCTGGTTCCACACGGGCGACCTCGCCCGCAAGGACGAGGAGGGCTTCCTCTACATCGTCGACCGGGCCAAGGACATGATCATCACCGGTGGCGAGAACGTCTACTCCAGCGAGGTCGAGAACGCTCTCTACGAGCACCCGGCGGTCGCGGAGGCCGCTGTCATCGGTCTCCCGGACCCGGTCTGGGGCGAGAAGGTGGCCGCCGTCGTGGTCCGCAGGGAGGGGCAGGAGGTCTCGGCGGACGACATCGTGGCCCAGTGCAGGAGCCGGCTCGCCGCGTACAAGCAGCCGCGCGAGGTGTTCTTCGCGGACGCCCTGCCCAAGACGGTCAGCGGCAAGATCCGCAAGAACGACCTGCGGGACCGGTTCGCCCCCGGCGAGTGACCCTCGTACCGCGTTCACCAGGAGATCCATCCATCGAAAGGACGGCTGGCCATGGAAAGAACCGGAGAGTCCGCGGAGCCCGGGCAGGGCACACCACCGCCCCGGCGGCAGCTCTCGCGCCGGTCCCTGATCGGACGTATGACCGCGGTGACCGCGGGCGCCTCGGGTGCCGCGGTGCTGGGTCCGGTCGGCGCGGCCGCCGCCGCGGGCGGGCCGGCCAGGCGCCGCAAGCCGAAGGTCACCGTCCTGGCGACCGGGCTGAAGTTCCCCGAGGGGCCCGTCGCGCTCCCCAACGGTGACGTGCTCGTCGTCGAGGTCCTGCGCGGGACGCTGACCCGGATCACCCCGGACGGCACCACGTCGGTGGTGGCCGAGCTGGGCGGCGGCCCCAACGGCGCGGCCCTCGGCCCGGACGGCCGGGTCTACGTCACCAACAACGGCGGCCTGAACGGCTTCCAGGTCGGCGGCTTCACGTTCGCGGGCGGCACACCGGCGAGTTACGTCACCGGCAGCATCCAGGTGGTCGACCTCGCCGACGGGTCGGTGCGCACGCTGTACACCGAGGCCGGCGGACAGCAGCTGCGCGGCCCGAACGACCTCGTCTTCGACGCCCACGGCGGCTTCTACTTCACCGACTACGGCAAGACCGGCGCGACCACCGTCGACCGGGGGCGGCTCTTCTACGCCACGGCCGACGGCACCTCGATCCGCAAGGTGGCCGACGGCATGGACGGTCCCAACGGCATCGGCCTCTCGCCGGACGGCAAGCGGCTCTACGTGTCCGAGACGTACACCGCACGGGTCTGGTGGTGGGAGGTCACGGCCCCCGGAGTCATCAGGGGCGGTCTCTCCCTGGCCGGTTCGGGCGGGGGCAACTTCCTGTACACGGCGCCGGACTACACCAACTTCGACTCGCTCGGCGTCGAGGCCGGAGGAAACGTCTGCGTGGCGTCGATGATCCACGCGGGCATCTCGGTGGTCAGCCCGAAGGGCCATCTCGTCGAATTCGTCGACATCAATGTCGGCGACGACCCCGGAATCACCAATATCTGCTGGGGAGGAAAGCACCTGAACACCGCGTACATCACCGCCTCCAGCACCGGAAAGCTGCTGAAGGCGGACTGGCCGCGGCCGGGCCTCGCACTGCGATGAAGGCCCGACGGAAAAAGAAACGAAGTCGGCTGGACAGAACATCACGGGAAGGGAAAGCACATGAATGTCACCACTCTCGCCACCGGACTGAAGTTCCCCGAGGGGCCCGTCGCGCTCCCGAACGGTGACGTGCTGGTCGTGGAGCTGCTGCGCGGGACGCTGACCCGGATCACCCCGGACGGCACCACGTCGGTGGTGGCCGAGCTGGGCGGCGGCCCCAACGGCGCGGCCCTCGGCCCGGACGGCCGGGTCTACGTCACCAACAACGGCGGCATGCTGGGCTTCGAGGTCGGCGGTTTCACCTGGGCCGGCGGCATAGCCCCGGACTACGTCACCGGCAGCATCCAGGCGGTCGACCTCACGGACGGTTCCGTGGGGACGCTCTACACCGAGTGCGACGGACAGCCGCTGCGCAGCGCCAGCGACCTGGTCTTCGACGCCCACGGCGGCATGTACTTCACCGACTACGGCAAGAGCGACGGAGTCACGGGCGACAAGGGCCGGCTCTTCTACGCGGCCGCCGACGGCAGCTCGATCAAGTTGCTCACCGGCGGGATGGACGGCCCCAACGGCATCGGGCTCTCCCCGGACGGGACGCGGCTGTACGTCAACGAGACCTTCACCGCACGCGTGTGGTGGTGGGAGGTCACCGCTCCGGGCGAGATCAAGGGCGGGCTGTCCGTGGGAGGTTCGGGCGGCGGCAACTTCCTGTACACGGCGCCGGACTACACCAACTTCGACGGGCTCGGCATCGAGGCCGACGGCAACCTCTGCGTCGCGTCGATGGTCCACACAGGCATCTCCGTGGTCAGCCCGCAGGGCGAACTCGTGGAGTTCGTCGACATCGACGTCGACAACGACCCCGGCCTCACCAACATCTGCTGGGGCGGCGAGGGCCTGCGGACCGCCTACATCACCATGGCCAGCACCGGACAGCTGGTCAAGGCGGACTGGCCGCGGCCGGGTCTGCGCCTCAACTACGGCCCCACCGGCGAGCCGGACGGCGAGCAGGCATGAGCGCGGGCGTCCCTGCCCTCGCCGACCGGTTCTTCGCCGCGGTCTCCCGCGGGGACCTCGCGGAACTGGAGGCGCTGTACAGCCCGGACGTGACCGTCTGGCACAACTACGACGACGTCGACCAGACGCGGGTGGAAAGCCTGCGGCTCCTTTCCTGGCTCGCCGCCGAAGCCGGCCCGCTGCGATATACGGATGTGCGGCGGACGGTTCTGGACGACGGATTCGTGCAGCAGCACGTCGTCGAACTCGGCGGACGGTGCGAGGGAATACGTATGCCGGCCATGCTCCGGGTCTTCTGCGACGACCGGCAGATCCGCCGGATCGAGGAATACGTCGACCCGGCACCGCTGAACGCGCGACTGGCGGCGTCGGCGGAGCATTGAGCGGAATGCCGGTCCGTGCCTGACCGAGGCGCGGCCGGCGATGATCCAGCACACCATTGACGGGAATATCCGGCCAGATTAATGTACCGATCAGTCGGTACGGCAGTTCGGTTCCGGGGCGCGGGACGGCACACCGTCCGGCGCCCCGGACCAAGACGGGAGCGGCACAGTGGAGTCATTCACCCATCTGCGGAAAGGCGTGACGCCCCGCAGGATCCACGCGGACCTCGAAGGCCTCAAGGACGACGAGCTCGGCCGTGGCGGGTTCGAGGGCCGCACGGCGCACCTCTACCGACGCCACGACCCCACGCGGTACCGCAGCGTGGGTCCGCTGACCGGCGTCGACATCGCCGCGAGCGCGCTGACCCCCGCCGACAAGGACGACCCGAGCGGCGCACCGCTGCTGATGTTCAGCAACGCCGACTGCCGGATCTCGGTGAGCATGCGCGCCGAGCCCATGCCGTTCTACGTCCGCAACGTCGACGGCGACGAACTGCACTTCGTGCACCAGGGCACCGGAACCTTCGTCACCGAGTTCGGCCCGCTGGCCTACCGGCCCGGCGACTACGTCTACATCCCGAAGGCGACCACGTACCGTCAGGTCCCCGACGACGGCGGCAGCTGCGTCCTGGTCGTCGAGGCGGTCGACGAGTTCCGCGTCCCGCCGGCGGGCGTCCTCGGCCGGCACTTCCCCTTCGACAGCGCGCTCGTGGTGATCCCCGAGGCCGCCGTGGTCGAGGACGACGGCCGCGACGAGTACGAGGTACGGCTGTACCACTCGGGTCAGTACACCTCGATCTACTACCCGCACGACCCGTGCGACGCCGAAGGCTGGCGGGGCGACAACTTCCCCTTCACCTTCAACATCGACGACTACAACGTGATCACCTCCGCGAGCGTGCACCTGCCGCCCACCGTGCACCTGTTCATGCAGGCCACCGGCGTGTACGTGATGAACTTCCTGCCCAGGGCCGCCGAGAGCGTGCCGGGCACCGAACGCTTCCCGTGGTACCACCGCAACGTCGACTTCGACGAGATCGCCTTCTTCCACGGCGGCAGCGTCTTCGGCCTCGACCTGCCGCCCGGCCTGATCTCGCACGCCCCGCAGGGCACGCACCACGGGGCCGCCGAGAAGGCCCGTGAGCGCTCCCGGCGCCGCTTCGACAAGGACACCCGGGTCGAATGGAAGATCATCGCCGTCGACACCCGCCGACGGCTGGTACCCAGCGAGGCGGTCCTCACCGCGGCGGCCGAAGCCGGCGCCGCAGACCCGGAGATCCAGATATGAGCACGGAAGCCAAGAAGCACGCGTACGACCGCATCCCCTACCTGGTGATGTTCGAGGACACCTCGGCCTACCGCGACACCTACGGCGGCCCGAACGCGACGGTCGCCCTGGAGAGCTACCTCCTGAAGCCGAAGGAGGTCGAGTCCGACACCGTCATCGTGTTCATGCACCCGATCGGCGGCGGCGCCTACCTGCCGATGATGAACGGCCTCGCCAGGGCCGGCCACCACGTCATCTACTGCGGCAGCCGCTACCGGGGCGTCGACAGCGCCCTGATCATGGAGAAGGTCGTCCAGGACCTCGGCGCGTGCGTGCGCGACGCCCGCGAGCGCCTCGGCTACGCCAAGGTCGTGCTGGCCGGCTGGAGCGGGGGCGGCTCGCTGTCGCTCTACTACCAGCAGCAGGCCCAGAACCCCACCGTCACCGCCACCCCGGCGGGCGACGGCCCGGACCTGACCCGGCTGGACCTGATCCCGGCCGACGGCATCATGCTGCTCGCCGCGCACATCAGCCGGCACGGCACCATGACCGAGTGGCTGGACGCCTCGATCCTGGACGAGTCCGACCCCGACGTCCGCGACCCGGAACTCGACCTGTACGACCCGAAGAACCCCAACCAGCCGCCGTACACCGAGGAGTTCCTGACCAGGTACCGGGCCGCCCAGATCGCCCGCAACCGCAGGATCACCGCGTGGGTCAAGCAGCAGCTCGCCGAGCTGCGCGCCTCCGGGCGGGAGTTGGAGGAACGCGGCTTCGTCGTGCACGGCACCATGGCCGACCCGCGCTGGCTCGACCCCACCGTCGACCCCAACGACCGTACGCCCGGCCGGTGTTACCTCGGCGACCCGAAGGTGGTCAACAACGGCCCCGTAGGCCTCGCCCGCTTCAACACCCTGCGCGGCTGGCTCTCCCAGTGGAGCTACGACGACGCCAACGGCGACGGCGTCAAGTGCGCGGCCGACCTGCGGATCCCCACCCTCGTGATCGGCAACACCGCCGACGACGCCTGCACGCCCAGCCACACCCGGCGCCTCTACGACGCGGTCGGCCACCCGGACAGGACGCTGTACGAGGTCGCGGGCGCCACCCACTACTACGCCGGACCGGACCAGCGGCCCCAACTGGCCGAGGCCATCGGCGTCGTCACCTCCTGGCTGACCGAGCGCGGTTTCACCGGACGGCACTGACCGCCCGCAGACCCCCGCAGCCGACACCCCCGCGAACCGGCCGCGGCGCCCCGCGCCCCGGCCCCACACCAAGAGGTTTCCATGCCCGAAGCAGTCATCGTCGAGGCGGTCCGGACCGCCTCGGGCAAGCGCCACGGTTCCCTGTCCGGCTGGCACCCGGCCGAGCTCGTCGCCCAGACCCTGATCGCCCTCCAGGAACGCAGCGGCATCGACCCCGCCCTCGTCGACGACGTGTTCATGGGCTGTGTCACCCAGGCAGGACCGCAGAGCACCAACGTCGGACGTACCGCCGTCCTGGCGGCGGGCTGGCCCGAGACCGTGCCGGCCACCACCATCGACCGGCAGTGCGGCTCCTCCCAGCAGGCCGTGCACTTCGCCGCCCAGGCCGTGATGTCCGGGGTGTGCGACGTGGTCGTCGCGGCCGGCATCGAGGCCATGTCCACGGTGCCGATGTTCTCCAACGCCCCCGGCGGGGACATCCGCGCCGTCTACGGCGAGGCGGCACAGCAGCGCTACGCCGACCGCGAGGCCTACGGGGTCAGCGGCCTCGGCCCGCAGGGCGTCTCCTCCGAACTGGTCGCCGACCGCTGGGAGCTGACCCGCGAGGAGCTCGACGCCTACGGTCTGCTGAGCCAGCGGCGGGCCGCCGCCGCGCGGGACGAGGGCCGGTTCGACCGCGAGATCGTCCCGGTGCCGCGCAAGGTGCGCGACCGGGAGACGGGCGAGGTCAGCGAGCCCGGCGGCACCCTGGGCGCCGACGAGTGCATCCGGGCCACCTCGCCCGAGGCACTGGCCGGTCTCAAGCCGTCGTTCGTCCCCGAGGGCCGGGTGACCGCGGGCAACTCCTCGCAGATCGTCGACGGCGCCGCCGCCCTGCTGATCATGAGCGCGGACAAGGCACGGGAGCTCGGGCTGCGTCCCCGCGCGGTGATCCGCCACATGGCGGTCGTCGGCTCGGACCCGGTGGAGATGCTGACCGGACCCATCCCGGCCACCCGCCGGGTCTTGGACCGGGCCGGCCTGAGCGTGCAGGACATCGACCTCTTCGAGGTCAACGAGGCGTTCGCCTCGGTCGTCCTGGCCTGGCAGCGCGAGCTCGGCGCCGACCCGGCCAAGGTCAACGTCAACGGCGGCGGCATCTCCCTGGGCCACCCGCTGGGCGCCTCCGGCGCGAAGCTGATGGTCACCCTGCTCCACGAACTGGAGCGCACCGGCGGCCGGTTCGGCCTCCAGACGATGTGCGAGGGCGGCGGCATGGCCAACGCCACCGTCATCGAGCGGCTGCCGTGAGCCCGATGGCCCACGTCATCGACCTCGACGGCAAGGTCGCGGTGGTGACCGGCGCCTCGTCCGGACTCGGACGGCAGTTCGCGCTCACGCTGGCCGACGCGGGCGCGACCGTCGTCGCGGCCGCCCGCCGCACGGAGCTGCTGGCGGAGCTCGCCGCCGGGCACGACCGGATCGTGCCGCACCGCTGCGACGTCACCGACGAGACGGACCGCGCGGGCCTCGTCGCCCGCGCCGCGGACCTCGGCGGGGTGGACATCCTGGTCAACAACGCCGGATGGGCCGACGCGCTGCCCGCCTTCGAGCAGCCCGTCGACTCCTTCAGCAGGACGCTCGACATCGACGTCACCGCACTGTTCCGGCTCAGCGTGCTCGCCGCGCGGAGCATGGCGGAGCGCGACGGCGGGACGATCGTCAACATCGCCTCCATCCTCGGCATGGTGGCCTCGGCACCCGTCACCCAGTCCGCCTACGGTGCGGCCAAGGGCGCGGTCATCAGCCTCACCCGGCACCTGGCCGCCGAATGGGCCCGCCACGACGTACGCGTCAACGCGATCGCCCCGGGGTTCTTCCCCAGCGAGCTGACCGCCGAGATGCTCGCCGACGAGTCCTCGAGCCGGTGGATCGCGCGCAACACCCCGATGGGCCGCCCGGGACGGCCCGGGGAACTCGACGGGGCACTGCTGCTCCTCGCCGGCCCGGGCGGCACCTACATCACCGGGCAGACCATCGCCGTCGACGGCGGCTGGACCGCCCGATGACCACGGACGAGACCAGAGAGGAGGTGCGCGATGACCGTACGGCGTGACCTGTTCGACGACACCCACGAGGACTTCCGGCAGAGCTTCCGGACCTTCGTGCGCACCGAGATCGTTCCGCACCACGAGAAGTGGGAGGCGGCCGGCCGCGTCGACAAATCCATGTTCCTGGCCGCCGGAGCCCAGGGCTTCCTGGGCATGGCCGTACCGGAGGAGTACGGCGGCCTCGGGGTGGACGACTTCCGCTTCAACGTGATCATCTCGGAGGAGCTGCAACGGGCCAACGTGATCGGCTCGGGCATGTGCATCACCCTCCACAACGACATCGTGCTGCCCTATCTGCTCGGCACGGCCACCGAGGAGCAGCGGGCCCGCTGGCTGCCCGGCTTCGTCACCGGCGAGACGATGGGCGCGATCTCCATGACGGAGCCCGGCACGGGGTCCGACCTGGCGGCCATCCGCACCACCGCGGTCCGCGACGGCGACCACTACGTCCTGAACGGGGCGAAGACGTTCGTCACCAACGGTCTCAACGCCGACCTGGTCGTGGTGGCCGTCAAGACCGACCCCGCCGAGCGCCACCGCGGCATCAGCCTGATCGTGGTGGAGGCGGGCACCCCCGGCTTCACCCGCGGACGTCATCTGCGCAAGATCGGGCTGAAGAGCCAGGACACCGCGGAGCTGTTCTTCGACGACGCCCGCGTGCCCGCGGCGAACCTGCTCGGCGAGCCGGGGACGGGCTTCGCCACCCTGATGGCGAACCTGGCCCAGGAACGCCTGGCGCTGTCGGTCTCGGCGATCACCGGCGCCCGTGCCGTCCTGGACCTGACGATCGACTACTGCCGGGAGCGCGAGGCCTTCGGACAGCGGCTGTCCTCCTTCCAGAACACCAAGTTCGAGCTGGCCGAGATGCTCACCGCCACCGAGGTCGCCCAGGTCTACGTGGACCACCTGGTGCGCCGGCACCTGAGCGGGGACGTCGACGCCGAGGACGCGGCCAAGGCCAAGTGGTGGACCACCGAACTCCAGCAGGACGTGGTCAACCGCTGCCTCCAACTGCACGGCGGCTACGGCTTCATGGAGGAGTACCCGGTGGCCAAGGCGTTTCTGGACGCACGGGTGCAGACCATCTACGCGGGGACCAACGAGATCATGAAGGAGATCATCGGCCGGTCCATCGACACCCCCGGGAAGCGGTCCCGCGGATGAGCGTCGACTGCGTGACCCGGGACGGGGTCGCCACGATCACCCTGAACCGGCCCGGCAAGCTCAACGCCATGACGGACACGATGTGGAGCGCGCTGGACGCGCTGCTCACCGAGCTGTCGGCCGACCCCGCCACCCGTGCGGTGGTGGTCACCGGAGCCGACGGGGCGTTCTGCGGCGGGTCGGACGTCGAGGGCCTGCTCGACGACCTCGACGCCCTGCCCGACCGGATCAGGGTCTCCAACCGCTGTGTCCTCGCCCTGCACGAGGCGCCGTTCCCGACCATCGCGATGGTCGACGGAATCGCCGCGGGCGCGGGCGTCAACCTCGCGCTGGCCTGCGACTTCGTGATCGCGAGCGACCGGTCCCGCTTCCTTCAGCTGTTCATCCGGCGCGGGCTGTCCCTGGACAGCGGCGGCAGCTGGCTGCTGCCCCGGCTGGTGGGGGAGCGCAGGGCACGCCAACTGGCGTTCCTCGGCGACTCGTTGGACGCCGCCACCGCGCTGGACTGGGGAATGATCACGTCCGTCGCGCCGGTGGAGGACCTGGCCGCCGAGGTGGACGCCCTCACCGACAGGCTCCGCCGGCTGTCGCCCACCGCCCTGGCCGGCACCAAGTCACTGCTGAACGACGCCTGGCGCACCACGCTCGCCGAGGCACTCGAAGCCGAGATCGCCAACCAGGTCGCGGTGATCGCCTCCCCCGAGGCACAGGCGGCGATCGCCGCATTCGTCCGCAAGCGCTGACCGGACACCGGCCCGGCACGGTCCCGGCCGCACCTCGCACCTCGCACCTCATACGAACCAAGGAGTCAACGATGGAACTGGCAGGCAGCTCGGCGATCGTCACCGGCGGGGGCTCCGGCCTGGGAGAGGCCACCAGCCGCCTTCTCGCGGCCAAGGGCCTGAAGGTGACCGTCCTCGACCTCGACGAGGTGGGCGGCAACCGGGTCGCCAAGGAGATCGGCGGCCGGTTCATGGCCGCGAACGTCACCGACCCCGACCAGGTCGTCGCCGCCGTCGACACCGCCGTGGCCGACGCCCCGCTGCGCGTCGTCGTCAACTGCGCGGGCATCCCGAGCCTCGCCCGCACCGTCGGCAGGGACGGAACATACGACTCGGCCCACGACCTCGACGCGTTCCGCAAGGTCGTCGAGGTCAACCTGATCGGCACCTTCAACGTCGTGCGCCTCGCCGCGACCGCGATGTCCCACAACGAGCCCGACGCCGACGGCGCGCGCGGCTCGATCGTCAACACCACCTCGGTCGCCGCGTTCGACGGCCAGATCGGCCAGGTCGCCTACAGCGCATCCAAGGGCGGTGTCGTCGGACTCACCCTGCCGCTGGCCCGCGACCTCGGTGTCGTCGGAGTCCGGGTGAACACCATCGCGCCCGGGCTGATCGAGACCCCGATCTACGACACGGTCCCGAACCCGGCCGAGTTCAAGGCCAAGCTCGCCAAGGACGTCGTCTTCCCGCGCCGGCTCGGCCGGGCCGAGGAGTTCGCGAGCCTCGCCTGGGAGTTGCTGTCCAACAGCTACATCAACGGCGAAGTGATCCGGATCGACGGGGGAGTCCGCCTTCCCCCGAAGTGACCCACGCCCCGTCCCGCCCGTCCGCTGCTGTCAGGAATGAAGCCCATGAGTATGTCAGGAACACAACTTCGCGCCGCCATGCGGGAGTTCGTCGACGGTGAGGTCATCCCCGCCGAACGGGCCCTGGACGCGGGCGGCGACACCGCCGCCGACGCGCTGCAGCGCCTCCGGGCGAGCGCCAAGAAGCAGGGACTGTGGGCGCTGGGACACCCCGCCGAGATCGGCGGCGGCGGCCTTCCGTTCTACGAGTTCGCGCTCGTCAACGAGATCATCGGCCGTTCCAAGTACGGACAGCTCGCGGCGGGCACCCTGTCGATGCAGGACGCGATCATGCTGCACCGCTTCGGCAGCGAGGAGCATAAGCGGCGCTGGCTGGTCCCGCTGGTCGCGGGGGACATCACCCCGAGCACCGGCATGACCGAACCCGAGGTCGCCGGCTCCGACCCGACACTCATCCAGGCCACCGCCCGGCTCGACGGCGACGAGTGGGTCGTCGACGCGCACAAGTGGTTCACCACCGGCGGCTCCACCGCCGCGTTCACCACGGTCTACGCCCGCACCGAACCGGACGACGTCAAGGCCCACCGGGCCCTGTCCGCGATCGTCGTGCCCGCAGGCACCCCCGGCTTCGAGGTCGTCCGCGTACTCAGGACCATGGGCTCGACCGGCGGCGACCACTGCGAGATCCGCCTCACCGGGGTCCGCGTCCCCTACGAGAACCTTCTCGGCGAGCGCGGCGGCGGATTCGCCGTCGGCCAGACCCGCCTCGGTCCCGGCCGGATCTTCCACTGCATGCGCTGGCTCGGCCAGGCCCAGCGCGCCTTCGAGCTCATGGTCGACCGGGCCAACACACGCTACGCCCACGGCTCGCTGCTCTCGCAGAAGGGCGAGATCCAGCGCTACGTCGCGGAGTCCGCCGCCGAGATCCACGCGGCACGGCTGATGGTCCTGGACGCGGCGCGGCAGTTCGACCGGGACGGACAGGCCCGCATCCAGATCAGCATGGTCAAGTTCTGGGCGGCGCAGATGCTGCACAACGTCATCGACCGGGCGATCCAGGTCCACGGGGCCCTCGGCGTCACCGACGACACCCCCCTGGAGGGCATGTACCGGGAGGCACGCTTCGCCCGTATCTACGACGGCCCGGACGAGGTCCACCGGATGGTCGTCGCGCGACGCCTGCTGGCCGACCCCTCCCGCGCCCCCTGGCTGGAGGACGGTCTCGATGACTGACCAGCAGGAGATCGAGGCGCGGCTGAGCGCCCTGTGGGGCGCGCCGGTGACGGCCACCGTCCCCAGCACCCTGCCCGGCGGCGCCAGCCGGCAGACCATGCGCTTCACCGCCGAGACCGCGGACGGCTCCCGCGAACTGGTCCTCAGGCGCGACCTGTCGGGCCCGGCCGGCGCCGCGACCATGGACCTGGAGGCCAGGGTCATGGCCGCCGCCGCGGCGGCCGGGGTGCCGGTCCCGGAACTGGTGGACAGCGGGGCGTCGCTCGGCGGCAACCCCTACATCGTCATGAGCCATGTGGCGGGCGAGGTGATCCCACGCCGCCTGCTGCGCGACGACGCGTACGCCACGGCCCGCGAGACACTCGCGGCACGGTTCGGCGCCATCGCCGCGCGTATCCACACCATGTCCCCGGACACCCTCGGCGGGCTCGCCCGGCAGGACCCGATCGCCGCGCTGCGTGGCCTGGCCGAGCGCTGGGACACCCCCCGGGCGTCGGTGGAACTCGGCATCCGCTGGCTGGAGGAGCACCCCGTGCCCGCCGTCGCCGACACCGTCGTGCACGGGGACCTGCGCAACGGCAACGCCATCGTCGGCCCCGAGGGGATCCGGGCCGTACTGGACTGGGAACTCGTCCACCGCGGCGACCCGGTCGAGGACCTCGGCTGGCTGTGCGTGAAGGCCTGGCGCTTCGGTTCGGCGCTGCCGGTCGGCGGCTTCGGCACCCGCGCACAGCTCCTCGACGGATACGAGGCGGTGGCGGGCTGGCGCCCGACCGACGCCCAGCTGTACTGGTGGGAGGTGTACAGCACACTGCGCTGGGTCCTGATCTGCCGTCAGCAGGCCGCCGTACACCTGGAGGGCGCACAGGACTCGCTCGAACACGCGGTGATCGGCCGCCGGGTGTGCGAGGCGGAGTTCGACCTGCTGCTCGCGCTCGGGCTGACCCGGCCGGAGAAGACGGAGGACGTACTCACCGCCGTGGACGCGGCGGAGTCCGAGACGGTCGGCACCGGCGTCGCGCCCCACGACGCCCCGGACGCCGGCCATCTGCTCGCCGTGGTCGAGCGCACCCTCGCTCGCGGTGAGCTCGGTGCGCAGGGCGGTGCCCGCTACCTCGCCAGGGTCGCGGCCGCCGCGCTGCGGATCGCCCGCCGGGAGATCCTGCTCTCCGCCGAGGTGGCGCAGCGGCACCGCGAACGGCTGGCGGGTCTCGGCTTCGCGACGGAGCAGGACTTCGCCGCCGCGCTGCGCTCCGGCGCCGTGGCACCCGGGGCCCCCGGTGTCGTGGACGCCGTGGTGGGCACGGTGCGGGACAAGCTGCTCGTGGCCAATCCCGGGTATCCGGGCCGGCCCGACGCGCCGGAGGAAGGCTGACGGCGAGGGCACCGACGCGCGCGAAGGCATGCGCGAAGGCAGGTGCGAAGGCGCGTGCGACGACCCTCGGTAGTCTCTACCTCCCCCGGGTTCCTTTTCGAGAACGGCAGGTCAATGGCCCCCAAGTCACCTCAGAAAGCTCGGATTCTGCGTGCGGCGGCGGAACTCTTCGCCGAGCACGGCTACCACGGCACCGGGATGGCCCAACTCGAGGCGGCGGTAGGACTCCAGCGAGGTGCGCTCTACCACCACATCGGGAACAAGGAAGCCCTGCTCTTCGAGATCAGCGCCTCGCAGCTGCGTGTGATGGTCGAGATCGCGCTCGACATCGAGAAGCGCGTGGGGGATCCCGAGGAACGCTTCAGGGAACTGGCCCGGACGCTGATGGAGAACATCGCCGACCACGTTCTCGAATGGACCGTGCACTACCGGGACTTCACCGCGCTCACCGGCCCGCTCATGGAGTCGGTGCTCGATCTGCGCAAGCAGTACGAGCAGGTGTGGCAGCGCACGCTCGACGCGGGCATCGACGCGGGGGACTTCAAGGCGCTGCCCGAGTCCGTGGCCCTGAAGGGCATCCTCGGAATGTTCAACTATTCGTACGTGTGGCTGAAGAAGGGCGCCGGACTCCCGCCGCGCGAGATCGCGGACGTCTTCTGCGACACCTTCTTGACCGGCATCCGGCGCACCACGCCGCCGACCGGCTGATCACCACGTCGACCGGCCGTCGGAGCCGGTACGACCGCACCGCAAGGAGAACGACATGTCGGACGAAGTCCTGGTCGAACGCCGTGACGGCGTGCAGATCATCACCATCAACCGGCCGCAGGCGAAGAACGCCCTGAACCTGGCCGTCGCCCGCGCCGTCGCGGACGCCGTCGACGAACTGGACGCGTCCGACGACCTCCGGGTCGGCGTCCTGACCGGCGCGGGCGGGACGTTCTCGGCCGGGATGGACCTCAAGGCCTTCCTCAGGGGGGAGAGCCCGGCGATCGAGGGCCGGGGACTGGCCGGCATCACCGTCACACCGCCGAGGAAGCCGCTGATCGGCGCCGTCGAGGGCTGGGCGCTGGCCGGCGGGTTCGAGCTGATGCTGGCCTGCGACCTGGTGGTCGCGGCCGAGACGGCCCGGTTCGGCGTCCCGGAGGTGACCCGCTCGCTGGTGGCGGCCGCGGGCGGCGCACTGCTGCTGCCGCGCCGCATCCCGTACGCGATCGCCATGGAGATGCTTCTCACCGGCGGTCCGATCAGCGCGCGGCGAGGGGCGGAAGTCGGCCTGGTCAACCGCCTGGTGCCGGAGGGCAAGGCGCTGGAGGGCGCGCTGGAACTGGCCGCGCGGGTGGCGGCGGCCGGACCGCTGGCGGTCGCCGCCACGAAGCGGATCGCCCGCTCCAGCGCGGACTGGACGCTCGCCGAGGGCTGGGAGGAGCAGGAGCGGATCATCGCGCCGGTCTTCGTCTCGGAGGACGCCCGGGAGGGAGCCACCGCTTTCGCGGAGAAGCGCTCCCCGGTCTGGCGCGGTCGCTGATCCCGGCTCCGGTCCGGCGCTGCCGCTGATCCCGCGCGTTCCCACGGGTGACGCGCGCTCCCCGCGCCGCTGCCCCCCGGGCTCCCGCACGGCAGACCCGCACCGGACGGGACCCGGCCCCCTGCTCGAACCGCCCGGTGGCGGTCAGCCGGTGTGATTCAGCCAGCGCTGGAAGGTGGTGTTGACGCTGCCGGGCAGTGCGCTGAGCTGGTCGATGGCCTCGCGGTCCTCGGGCCGGGGCGGGATGCCCGCCATGGTCAGGATCGCCTGGAGCTCCAGCCGCCGCCGGTCGCGCGGGTCGATGGTGAAGTCGAGGCGCTGCGCCGGGTCCGGCGCGGGCAGGAAGTGGTCCCCCTCCTCCTTCTGCCGCCAGGCGCTCGCCCAGGCAGCGGGCGCCGCCGAGTCGACGGCGTAGGGGTCCACGAAGGTACGGGGCGAACCGGACTCGAAAACGGTGCTGGTCACGTGGGTCTCCTTCTCGTGCGGTCCCTGCTTGCAGGACAGGAGGCCTCACGTGACCGGTCCGGTTGCGCCGCGCGCCGGATGTCACGCCAATGGCGTCATCGGCACGTCATCGGCTGGTCTGCTGAACATCTCACGCGACCGGCGATCCGCGTGCCGAGTCCCGGCCGCGCCCCTGGCTACGGCCGCGGTTTGACCGCGACGTCGAGGTAGAAGGCGTCGATGCTGCGCACCGCCTCCTCGAACTCGTCGAGGTTGACCGGCTTGGTCACATACGCGTTCGCGTGATGCTCGTACGCCCCCGAGACGTCGTCGGGCGCCGCCGACGTGGTGAGCACGACCACGGGAATGGTGCGCAGATCCGCGTCCGCCTTGACGATCGCGAGGAACTCGCGGCCGTTCATGCGCGGCATGTTCAGGTCCAGGACGATGAGGTCGGGACGTGTACGGGCCGGGTCACGGAGGTACTCCAGCGCCTGCACGCCGTCGGAGACCTGGGCGAGATTGCGCGCGCCCCGGTCGGCCAGGGCGTCCTGGATGAGCATCGCGTCGGCCACGTCGTCTTCGACCAGCAGTACGTCATAGGGACGGGGGGAGGCAGAGGCTGCCATGTTACGAGCTCCTGGTCGGCTGGTGGGAAGGGGAGCGCTGTACCGCCTCCTCCATGGTCACCAGAACATACAGGTGCGCGACGGCCCGGACACGGTCGGTGGGGACGGGGTCCCCGGGGCAGACATACGGGTCAGCCTAGTTGCCGGTGTGAAGAGTCGACAACAACTGTTGTCCGGCCAGGTTAAGGTGTGCCTGCCGTACGCACGGTTCGGCTGGATGTTCGGAATCGGTCGGATCCTGAAGGAGTGCCACCTCGTGCAGAAAGCCGCCTCCGCCGACGGGCCGATGGCCGGCTGGACCACCCGGCACTGGCTGCGCCGAGGAGTTGCCGCGACCCTGCTGGTGCTGACGGTCCTGGGATCGGTGGGGGCGTGGGCGATGCTGCGGTCGTCGAGGATCTCCGACGAACTGGTCAACCGGCGCAGCCCCGCCCTGGTGAACGCCGTGCGCCTGGAGTCGGCGCTGCTCAACCAGGAGACCGGGGTGCGGGGTTACGGACTGACCGGCCGTACGGAGTTCCTCACCCCGTACACCGAGGGCGTCGCGGCGGAGCGGCAGGCCGTGGGGCGGCTGGAGGAGGTGCTGCGCGGCGGCGATGACCTGGCCGATCTCGCGGCCGTCCGCAAGGCCGCGGGCACCTGGCAGGAGCGGATCGCCCGCCCCGTCTCCGGCTCGTCGGCGGCGACGGCCCTGGCCCTCTCGGCGGAGCGGGCGGAAGAGGGCAAGACCGAGTTCGACGCGGTGCGCAAGGCGCTGAAGGCCCAGCAGAGCCGGCTCCAGCTGGAACGCCAGCACGCGGCCGACGCGCTGCGCCGCGCCACGGTCCTGCGCAACTGGACGCTCGCCGTGGACGCCCTCGTCGTCGCCGTGGTGGCCGCGCTCGTCTTCGAGGCGCTGCGGCGGGGCATCACCCGCCCGCTGGAGCAGGTGGGCGCCGGAGCCAGGGACGTGGCACGCGGCCGTTTCGACCGGCGCATCGCGGTCACCGGTCCCGCGGACATCAGACAACTCGCCGTGGACGTCGACGGGATGCGGACCCGGCTGGTGGACGAACTCGCCTTCAGCGAGGAGGCGCGCCGGCTGCTCGACGAGCAGACGGCCGAACTGAAGCGCTCCAACACCGAACTGGAGCAGTTCGCCTACGTCGCCTCGCACGATCTCCAGGAGCCGCTGCGGAAGGTGTCCAGCTTCACCCAGCTGCTGCAACGCCGCTACGGCGGTCAACTGGACGAGCGGGCCGACCAGTACATCGCGTTCGCCGTCGACGGCGCCAACCGGATGCAGGTCCTCATCAACGACCTCCTCGCCTTCTCCCGGGTGGGGCGCGTGCACAACGACCACGCCACGGTGGACCTGGAGGAGGTCCTGCGGCGCACCCTGGACACCTTGAGCATCCCGATCGAGGAGACCGGGGCCGAGGTGACGGTCGATCCGCTGCCCGTGGTGGTCGGCGACGCGACCCAACTGGGCATGCTGTGGCAGAACCTCCTGTCGAACTCCCTGAAGTTCCGCGACCCGGAGCGCCGACCCGAGATCCGGGTCGGCGCGCGACGCGTGGGCGACGTCTGGGAGTTCGGCGTCGGCGACAACGGCATAGGCATCGCCCCGGAGTTCCGGGACAAGGTCTTCGTCATCTTCCAGCGGCTGCACACCCGGGAGGCCTATCCGGGCACCGGCATCGGTCTGGCCATGTGCAAGAAGGTCGTGGAGTTCCACGACGGTTCGATCGGGATCGACCCCGGTCACACCCCCGGCACCCGGGTCGTGTTCACCCTGCCCGGTGCCGACGTCGGCCAGGAGCCCGGGTCACCCGCGTCACCCGCGCCGTCCAAGTCACCCGCGTCACCCGAGTCGTCCGAGTCACCCGCGTCACCCGAGTCGTCCGAGTCGCCAGCGGGAGCGCCGCAGTCATGACACCACCGGCCCCACGGGACGAGACGGCCTACGACATCCTCCTCGTCGAGGACGACGAGGGCGACGCCGTACTGGTCGAGGAACTGCTCCACGACACCGATCTGCGGCACTCCCTCGTGCGCGGCAGGACGATGGCCGAGGCACGCCGGGAACTGGCCGGACGGCGCTTCGACTGCGTACTGCTGGACCTGCATCTGCCCGACATCGCCGGGCTGGAGAGCGTGGAGGCGATCCGGCGGGAGGATCCCCAGGCCGCGGTGATCGTGCTCACCGGGCTCGCCGAGTCCGGCGCAGGGGTCGACGCGCTGGCCGCGGGCGCGCAGGACTACCTCGTCAAGGGCAAGGTCGACCACGAACTGCTCCAGCGGGCCGTACGGTACGCGGTGCAGCGCAAGCAGTCCGAGCGGGCCAGCGCCGCCCTTCAGGTCGGCCGGCTCCGGGCACAGGAGAACGCCCGGCTGGAGCGGGGTCTGCTGCCCGAGCCGATCCTCGCCTCGCCGTCGGTGACGGCCACCAGCCGCTATTTCCCCGGCCGTGAACAGGCCCTGCTGGGCGGCGACTTCCTCGACGTCGTCCAGACCGAGGACGGCCAGGTCCACGCGGTCGTCGGGGACGTCAGCGGCCACGGCCCGGACGCCGCGGCGCTCGGCGTCTGCCTGCGCATCGCCTGGCGCGCGCTGACCCTCGGCGGCCACCGCGGCGCGCAGCTGCTGGACCTGCTGGAGCGGATGCACATCGCCGAACGCACCGGCAGCGACCTGTTCACCACCTGCACCCTCATCACCCTGGACCCGGCCCGCGGCCTGCTCACCCTCCATCTCGTCGGGCACCACGAGCCGCTGATCGTGACCTCCCGCGGTCCCGAGGTCCTTCAGTCCAAGCACGGCATCGCGCTGGGCATCATCCCCGGCCTCGGCGAATGGCCCGCCACCACGGTGCCACTGCCGCCGGACGGGAGCCTGATCGTGTACACCGACGGACTGATCGAGGGCTACGCCGGCGGTGACGACTCCCGCCTCGGCGTCGAAGGCGTGCTGGCCATCCTCGGCGAGACACGCTCCCACGGCACCGGCGAACAGCTCGATCACCTCATCGCCGAGGCACGCGCCCGCAACGCCGACCGCCACACGGACGACCTGGCCGTCCTGCGTATCGACTGGTGCGACATGAGCGGGCCCGAGCCCGGTGCCCGGGTGCCCGACCAGAGCCGCGACCCGCGCGACGACGCCCGGCGGCAGCCGACCGACCGGTGACGCACGCGCCCTGACGGGAGAGCGCACCCGGGACCGCCCTCGCGGCCCCGGCCGGCGTAGTACCGCGGTACCACCCTCGCGCGCCATTGCCCCCCGGGGTACCACGGATCGCGGCCGTCCGGCACCTAGCGTTGCAGGTGAGAGGACCGGACGGGTCCGGCGGCCCAGAGCGAGGGAGCGACGATGATCGAGGCGCAACAGCTGACGAAGCGGTACGGGGAGAAGACGGCGGTCGACGGCCTGGACTTCGTCGTGAAGCCGGGCACGGTCACCGGCTTCCTGGGCCCGAACGGCGCGGGGAAGTCCACCACCATGCGCATGATCGTCGGACTGGACGCGCCGACCGCCGGCACCGTCACCGTCAACGGACGCCACTACGCCGAGCACAGCGCGCCGCTCCAGGAGGTCGGCGCCCTGCTGGAGGCGAAGTCGATCCACCCGGGCCGCTCCGCGTTCGACCACCTGATGGCGCAGGCCCACACGCACGGCATTCCACGCCGCCGCGTGGAGGAGGTCGTCGAGCTGACCGGCCTTCAGTCCGTGGCGAAGAAGCGCGCCGGCGCCTTCTCCCTCGGCATGGGCCAGCGGCTCGGCATCGCCGCCGCCCTGCTGGGCGACCCGGCCACCCTCATGCTGGACGAACCGGTCAACGGGCTGGACCCCGAAGGCGTGCTGTGGATCCGCAACCTGCTCACCCAGCTCGCGTCCGAGGGCCGTACCGTCTTCGTCTCCTCGCACCTGATGAGCGAGATGGCACTGGTCGCCGACCACCTGATCATCGTCGGCCGCGGGCGTCTGCTGGCCGACACCACGGTGCAGGAGCTGATCCGCCGCGGCGGCGGCGACACCGTCACGGTCGCCTCCGACCAGGCGGCCCGCCTGCGCGAGGTGCTGTCCGGACCGGGCGTCGAGATCACCGGCGCGATCGGCACCGAGGAGCTCCAGGTGACCGGCCTGTCCGCACGGGCCATCGGCCTCAAGGCCGCCGAGCACGGCATCGCGCTGTTCGAGCTCAGCTCCCGGACGGTCTCGCTGGAGCAGGCGTTCATGGACCTGACCAGCGACGCCGTCGAGTACCACGGCACCACCACCGTCGAGACCCCCAGGAGCGTGGCATGACGACACCGACCGTGACCGAGAGCTCCGCGACGGCGCCCGCTCCCGCGCGGCCCGCCCGGCCGCAGTACAAGGTGACCGGACGCAGGGTGCTGCGCTCGGAGTGGGCCAAGCTCTGGTCCCTGCGCTCCACCTGGATCACCCTGGGCCTCGGCCTGCTGTTCCTGGTCGGCTTCGGCGTCATCGCGAGCGCGCACTACCACGCCGACTTCGTCGCGGGCCGGCCCCCGCGCCGGGACGACGCCAACGCCACCGCCCTCAGCCTCTCGCTGTTCGGAACCAACTTCGCCCAGTTGGCCCTGGGCGTCCTGGGCGTGCTGGTCTCCGCCGGCGAGTACTCCACCGGCATGATCCGCTCCACGCTCGCCGCGGTGCCCCGCCGCCTGCCGGTGCTGTGGGCGAAGGCGGCCGTGTTCGGGCTGGTCGCCCTGGTCGTGGCCACCGCGGGCGTGTTCGTCGCGTTCCCCGTCGGCAGCAGCCTGGTCTCCGACACCCCCGCGGCCCTCTCGCTCTCGCACGGGGGAGTGGTGCGCAGCCTGCTGGGCGCCGGGCTCTACCTCGGCACCGTCGCGGTGATCGGCGTCGCGCTCGGCGCGCTGCTGCGCTCGGTCGCCGGCGGCATCGCCGTCCTGGTCGCCTCGCTGATGCTGGTGCCCGGACTGGTCTCGCTGCTGCCCACCTCCTGGCAGGACGACATCAGCCCGTACCTGCCCAGCAACGCAGGTGAGTCGATGTTCGCCCTGACCCACGACGCGACGACGCTGGCCCCCGGCGCCGGAGGCCTGGTCTTCCTCGGCTGGACCGTGCTCGCGCTCGCGGGCGCCGCGTACCGTCTGGTGCGTACCGACGCCTGAGCCGGCGGCCGCGGCCGGGCGGTGCGCGAGCGGCCCCGGGCCGGTGCGCTCCGCCCGGCCGGCGTGCGCCACGATGAACGGGTGACCTCCATGAGCAGCGACGACATCACCGCGGGGACGGCCGTCCCGGTGCGGGCGGCCGTCCCCGGCGGAGCGACCGCGCTGACCGGGATGGACCCGGTGTGGAACCATCCGCTGGTCGGCCGGGTGTCCCGGGTCGGCCGGCGGCTGCGGCAGACGGACCGCTCCCGGCCGTGGCTGCTGGACACGGCGCTGGTCCTGGTCATGGTGGCCCTGCTGTGCGTGCCGGACCTGGTGCCCCACCACCACGAACGGCACGACCAACTCGCCAAGGCCTTCACCCATCTGTCGGTCGCGGCGACCCTCGCACTCCAGGCCGGACAGGTACTGCCGCTGCTGTGGCGCCGCAGACAGCCGTCCGTGGCCTTCGCGCTGACCGCCACCGTCTTCCTGGTCCAGTGCGCCCTGGGAGCCTGGCTGCGCGTCGCCGTCGCCGTCCTGGTCGCCCTCTACAGCCTCGCGCTGCACGGGCGGCTGCGTCACCTGCCCACCGCCTGCGCCGTGACGGTGAGCGGACTGGCGCTGCTGGCCGTACGGATGCGCTCGGACGTTTCCGTCCTGGACGGCCTGTTCCTGCTCAGCACCACCATCGTCGCCGCGGTCGCGCTGGGGCTGGCCGTACGCATCCGGCGCGCCCAGGTCGCCGGACTGCGCGACCGTGCGGCCCGGCTGGAGATCGAACGCGACCAGCGCAGTCGGCTGGCCGTCGCCACCGAACGCACCCGGGTGGCCCGCGAGATGCACGACATCGTCGGCCACAACCTCTCCGTCATCATCACGCTCGCCGACGGCGGCGCCTACGCGGCCGACACCTCCCCGGAACGCGGGAAGCAGGCCCTGCTGCTCATCGGTGACACCGGCCGCCAGGCGCTCGGCGAACTGCGGCGCACCCTCGGCGTGCTGCGCGAGCAGACCCAGGCCCCCCGGCTCAGCCCCCAGCCGGGCCTCGCGGACATCGACGCCCTGTGCGCCCGGATCCGCTCCGCCGGCCCCCAGGTCACCTACCGGACCGCGGGCACGCTGGACACCCTGGACCGCGGCTTCCAGCTGGCCGTCTACCGTATCGCCCAGGAAGCCCTCACCAACGCCCTCAAACACGCGGGCCACGACACCCGGATCCGGCTGTCGGTGACCGCCGCCGACCCGCTGGTGCACATCGAGGTCCACGACACCGGACCGCAGGACGGGACCGTCCGGATCCGGGCGCCCCACGACGAAGGACACGGACTGGCCGGAATGAGAGAACGCGCTGCCCTGTACGGCGGGACGGTCGTCGCGGGCCCCACGACGGACGGGGGCTGGACGGTCCGGGCCACCCTCGACCTCAGCCCGCCTGCCGGCCTGCCGGGCTTGGCCGGTTCCGCCGACGCGCCGGGCCGGCCCGGCCCCTCCGGTTCACCCGGCGTGCCCGACCGGACCGGTCTGCCGGGCGAGGTCGCGGCGGGGGGCGCGGCATGACCACCGTGCTCATCGTGGACGACCAGCCGTTGCAGCGCTTCGGTTTCCGTATGCTCCTGGAGAGTTCCCCCGAGACCGTGGTCGCGGGCGAGGCGGCCCACGGCGGCGAGGCCGTCCGCCAGGCCGCCGAGCTCCGCCCGGACGTGATCCTGATGGACGTCCGGATGCCGGGGATGGACGGCATCGAGGCGACCCGGCGCATCGTCGCCTCCGGAGGCCGCTCCAGGGTCCTCGTCCTGACCACCTTCGACGTGGACGAGTACGCCCATGCGGCCCTGCGCGCGGGAGCCAGCGGATTCCTGCTCAAGGACGCCCACCCGGAGGAGCTGCTGGCCGGGATCCGCGCGGTCGCCGCGGGCGACGCGGTGATCGCCCCCGCCCTCACCCGGCGCCTGCTGGACGCCTACGCACACCATCTGCCGCAGACCGCGCCGGACGCCGGCGCCGAGGGCGACCCCCGGGTGCGCTCCCTGACCGAACGCGAGCACGAGATCCTGGTCGCCATCGGCCGGGGCTGGACCAACGGGGAGATCGCCGAACGGCTCGTTCTGTCGGAGTCCACGGTGAAGACCTACGTGGGCCGCGTCCTGGCGAAGATCGGGGCGCGCGACCGTGTCCAGGCCGTCATCCTCGCCTACGACCTCGGACTCGCCCGCCCGAATCCCTCGGAGTGAACAGCGTCCGTACGCCCACGGGCGCGGCCGGACGCGAAGCGGCGAGGGTCACGGGTGGAATAACAATACGGATGCGCCTAACGTGGTAACCTTGCCGTAGTTGCAGTTGTGGTTCCCGAACTTCAAGTGCCTTGACGGTTGTATGCCGTCGGGTGTTTTTTGTCTTTCCGGTGCTTGTCCGGACGGGGTTCATTGTGGCGACGCAGGGGCTCGCATGGTGTGAGTCCGCGGGCACAGCCCCGAAGGAGATGACATGGCTACTGGCACCGTCAAGTGGTTCAACGCGGAAAAGGGCTTCGGCTTCATCGAGCAGGACGGCGGCGGCCCGGACGTCTTCGCCCACTACTCGAACATCGCCACGTCCGGCTTCCGTGAGCTTCAGGAAGGCCAGAAGGTGAACTTCGACGTCACGCAGGGCCAGAAGGGCCCGCAGGCGGAGAACATCACTCCCGCCTGACGTCGAAACGTCTGAGGAAGTTGGGGCCCGTCCGTCATGGACGGGGCCCCAACTTTTTGTTTCCGTATGCCGCGGAAAATCATGGGACACCTTTGGCCCGGGAATTCGACCGCAAAGCCCGGCCCCCAAACCGGCCCGCCCCGAGGCGTGGCCTTGAAATCGGCTCGTTCTTGCAATTCGTCCGGCTGTGTCCTGCCGGGAATTCCTCGATGCGTGCCCTCGAGGAAGGTTCTGCATGAGCCGTTCAGTCCGTCCTGAAGCCGGTTCGAGCGGCGACGCGCGCCGTCGCGCCACCCGCCAGGGGGATTTCCAGTCGCCGGACACCGTCGCCCCGGCCCTCCCTCCGGCCGCGACCTTCGGCGAACTGGACCTGCCCGACGCGGTGCAGCGGACCCTCGCCGACCGCGGCGTGAGCGAGCCGTTCCCGATCCAGGCCGCCACCCTGCCGAACTCCCTCGCGGGACGCGACGTCCTGGGACGCGGACGCACCGGCTCGGGCAAGACGCTCGCCTTCGGCCTGGCGCTTCTCGTGCGCACCGCGGGCCGACGCGCCGACTCACGCAGGCCGCTGGCCCTGGTCCTGGTCCCCACGCGCGAACTGGCCCAGCAGGTCACCGACGAACTCGCCCCGTACGCACAGTCGGTGAAGGTGCGTCTGGCCACCGTGGTCGGCGGCCTGTCGATGGGCCGGCAGACGGCCGCGCTGCGCGAGGGGGCCGAGGTCGTCGTCGCGACGCCCGGCCGTCTCACGGACCTCGTCGAGCGCAGGGCGTGCCGCCTGGACCAGGTGGACATCACCGTCCTGGACGAGGCCGACCAGATGGCCGACATGGGCTTCATGCCGCAGGTGACCGCGCTGCTCGACCAAGTGCGGCCCGACGGTCAGCGGATGCTGTTCTCGGCCACCCTGGACCGCAACATCGATCTGCTCGTCGAGCGCTATCTCCACGACCCGGTGGTCCACTCGGTCGACCCGGCGGCGGGAGCGGTCACCACCATGGAGCACCACGTGCTCCAGGTGCACGGCGCCGACAAGTACGCGACCGCCACCGAGATCGCCGCGCGGGACGGGCGCGTGCTCATGTTCCTGGACACCAAGCACGCCGTCGACCAGTTCACCAGGCATCTGCGCAGCAGCGGGGTGCGGGCCGCGGCCCTGCACGGCGGCAAGTCCCAGCCCCAGCGCACCCGCACCCTGGCGCAGTTCAAGGACGGCCAGGTGACGGTGCTCGTGGCCACCGACGTCGCGGCCCGTGGCATCCACGTCGACGACCTCGACCTCGTCGTCAACGTCGACCCGCCCGGCGACCACAAGGACTACCTGCACCGTGGCGGCCGCACCGCCCGCGCGGGCGAGTCGGGCACCGTTGTCACCCTGGTCGTGCCCAACCAGCGCCGGGACATGGCCCGGCTCCTGTCCGACGCGGGTGTCAGGGCCCGGGTCACGCTGGTCCGCTCGGGCGAGGCCGAGCTGAGCCGGATCACCGGGGCTCGGACTCCCTCCGGTGTCCCCGTCGACGGTGCCGCGCCGCTCCCGGCGCAGCGGCAGCGTGGCGGCACCCCCTTCCGCGGCCTGGGCAACCGCCCGGGGCGCGGCGGACGCGGCGCCGCCGAGGCCCGGCAGCTCGCCGAGGCCCGCAAGGCCGCACGGGTCCGCCGGGGCGCGTAGTCCGGGTGGTGCACAGCGCCCCGCCGACCGGGCGACCGGCCGCGCGGGTCGTGCCTGACGCGGCCGGTCGGTCGGCGGTGGCCCCCGGACCTGCACCGGGGCCGGGGGCTCAGGGGAGCAGGGGCAGCAGCCAGCAGTTGGAGAGGGTGGCCTTGCCGGCGAGCCGGTCGACCAGCCACGAGATGGCATCGCCCTGGTCCGTCAGGAGCGGGGCGAAGTGGTTGACGATGTTCTTCTCCCCGAGGCTCGGCAGATTGACGGGAACGTACGTGACGTCGGCGCCCTTGCCGCACCAGTCGGCGGCGAGTTTGCGGACCTGCCCGTGGGTCACCATGTCGTCGTTGACGCCGGTGACCACACGTACCGGAGCCGCGGGCTTGAGCGTGCCGATGCGCTGGGCGCCGATGAAGGACTTCAGCCGGGGTTCGCTGCCGACCACCTGCGAGACCGAACTGCCGTCCGTCGTCCACTGCGTGCTCGACACGGCCCCGAGGGTGAGCAACGCGTCACCGACGCACATGGTCGAGGTCTCGGCCAGCGCCGCCCGGCCCGCCGCGTTGAGATGCGCGTCGATGACGGGCCCGAGCGACGGGTCGCTCTGCACCATGCCGTTGACGGACCAGGCGATGGCGGCCGCGAGGGAACTGCCGTCGACACCCTTCATCACTTCGTTCAGATCGGCCGGCGGCGCCCCCGCGTAGGTGCCCGCCAGGGGGACGTCGGGTGCGTACGAGGGCTGGAGCTCGGCCGCGGCGGCACTGGCGCCCCCGCCCTGGCTGTAGCCGTACAGACCGACGGGGGACGCGGAGGTGATGGATGCGCCGGCCACCGTACGGGCGGCGCGCGCGACGTCGAGGAGGGCGTGCCCCTCGTCGACGCGGTTGACGTAGGTGTGGACGCGGTCGGTGGTGCCGAGCCCGGCGTAGTCGGTGACCGCGACGGCGACGCCCCGGCTCAGGATCCGGTAGATGGCCAGGGCCTCGTAGCCGACGGAGACGGAGCCCTCGTTCAGGGCGATGGGGTGTTCCAGCGCGAGCGAGGCGGAGCACTGGTCGCCCTGGCCCATCGTGCCGGGGGCGAAGGCCACGACCGGGCGGGGACCCTTGCCCTTCCAGGCGGCCGCCGGCTCGATGTAGGCGCCGGTCACGGCCATCGGCCGGCCTGCCGAGTCGGTGGAGCGGTACATCAGCCGGGTCGCCGTGCCGGGCAGCGGGCCGTCGACCCCGGGCAGGCTCAGTGCCAGGGGAAGCGGTTCGGTACGTATCAACGTGCCGTTGGTGTCCGGCAGTTGGGCCGGTGGTGTGTAGAAGGCAGGGACGGTCGGGGCGAGTGAACCGGACTCCTGCGTCGCGGCTGCGGCGGGCTGGGCCACGGCGGGCAGGGCGGTGGCGCCCAGGCCGCACACGGCGACCAGCGCGGTGGTCAGCAGACGGCTGCGGGCGGAGGTGGGCCGCCGTTCGCCCGCGGGCTGTGCTGTGGGGGACTGCTGGGTCCGACGGGGCGTCTCCAACGAGACGCCGTCCGGTCCGGACGGTCCGATCGATCGCTTCATGCGGCTCGCTCCTTCAGCAGACGAGGTCCGGGGCGCGCGGCCCTGGAGTCGTGGGGAGTCGTTCGAGATGGTGCGTCGCGCATGCCGACCGCCGGACGGTCGCCGGGTGCGGCGACCGTCCGGGCTTCGGCGGTTGGGACAGCGAGCCCGCTCTTCGCGCTCTCTCGGACCGAGACAGCGGCGCACCGGCGGGCACGGGCGTACGGAGGCTCTGGCCAGGAGCCTTTGTGGGGTGAGGTTCCGGGGCCGCCGGTCTGGTCCACCGAGGGCACCTGGAGGTGACTCAAGAGTCAGTTACTCGGGAGTCACATCGGCAGAGTAAGACGGCGTGTCACTGAGTGACAAGATGTCTGCAAGCGCCAAATGCGACTCTGGTTATGCTGCGTCGACCAGACGCGCATTGGGGTGGGGAGCGACAGTGCACGAGGTTTCGGCTGCAGAGCGTTCGGCGTTACTGGATCGGACCGCACGACCGCCCACGCTCGGCGAGCGGCGCAAGTCCGCACTCCGCGTGGAGATCGCGCACGCGGCCATCCGCCTGTTCACCGCGCAAGGGGTCACAGGCACCACGGGGGAGGAGATCGCGCAGGCCGTCGGCATCTCGGCCCGCACCCTCTGGCGGCACTTCCCGACCAAGGAGAGCTGCGTCAGACCGCTGCTGATCGCGGGCCTGAACGTCGTCGCGGAGGCACTGCGTGCCTGGCCCGCGGACACCTCGCTGCGTGACTACCTCGACGACGTCCGCGCCTGGAGCGATGCCTTCGCACCGCAGGAGGCCGTCTGGGAGCTGATCTCCCTGACCCGTACCGATCCGGGACTGCACGCCGTATGGCTCCAGGTCCACGACGACGCGCTGCCGGTCTTCGCCGAACTGTTCGCCCGCAGGGCCGGGAGTAGCCCGGACAGTCTGCGCGTGAAGGTGCACGCGGCGATGTTCAACGGGGCGCTGCGGGCAGCGGTGGAGGACTGCCTGACGGCGCCCGCGGGGATCCGTACGGAAGCCGGGCTGAACACCTCCCTGCGCACCGCCCTGCGCGCGGCGGCCGAAGGACTGCCCTACTGAAGCAGCGCGACACGCCGCGGCCGAGCCGCCCGACGGCTCGACCGTGGGACCGCCCGCCTGCCCGGCGTTGCCTCCCTCGGGTGCGACGGTTGACCTCTTCGGGGATGCGGACGGCGGCCGGGGCCGGCGATGCCCCATGATGAGCGGGCGATGACCACGCCCCGCACGCTTCGCCCCCGCACCCCGGTACACGGCCCGCCGCTGCCCGTCCTGCGGGCGGCCGTGTTCGCGGTCGTCGGGACGGTTCTCGGGGTGAGCGCGCACCATCTGGTCACCGAGGGGCCCGCGCCCTGGCGGCACGGCACACTGGCGGCCGCGGCGTTCTTCGGCGTCGGGCTCGTCGGCGCCCGGCGCCCGCGCTCCCTGGCCTCGGTCGTGACGGTCTGCGCCGCAGCGCAGGCCGGGCTGCACCTCTGGCTGACGACGGCGCCCGCGCGCCCCGCCCCGCTCGCGGCCCCGGCCGGACACCTGGGGCACGCGGCAGAAGCCCATCGGACGTGGCACGGGCACCCGCCGAGCTCGCCGACGATGACGGCGGTGCACATCGTGGCGGCCCTGCTGGTCGCCGTACTGCTGCACCGCGCGGACACGGTGTGCTGGTCGCTGGCGCGCGGTCTCGACGCGGCGGCCGTGACGGTCCGGGCGTGGACGGCCACGGCCCGGGCCCTGTGCCGCGGCCTCCGTGTCCCGGCCGAACCGGGGCCGCCGGCGCCCGTGTTCGCCCGGCCGGCCAGGCGGCCCCCCGAGGAGTCGGTGCTCGCCGGCGTGGTGGTGCGCAGGGGGCCGCCCCGGGGCGCAGCCCACCCGCGCCCACCGACCCTGCCGGGGCGGCGGTCCGTCCGGCCGCTCCGCGCATCCCACACCTGGAGACACCCATGTTCCGCGTCGTGAAGCGGTACCGCACCCCCCGACACCTGCCCCTGGCGGCCGCGGCGGCCGCCGGTGCCGTCCTGCTGGGCGCCGGCCCGGCCGCCGCCCATGTGGAGGTGGAGTCCGACAAGGCCCAGGCACTCGCCGAGCACGTCGAGATCGCCTTCGACGCAGAGTCGGAGTCGGACACCGCGGGGATCACACAGATCCGTGTCGTCCTGCCCGAGGGCATCGCCCCCGCCGACGTGACGTACGGCGAAGGCCCCCAGGGCTGGCAGTTCTCCGCGAACGCCGACGGATACACCGTCAAGGGCCCCGCCCTGAAGACCGGTGTCGACGCCGCGTACTCCGTCGTCGTCAGGCAACTGCCCGACGCGAGCAAGCTGGCCTTCAAGACCCTCCAGACCTACGCCGACGGACGCACCGACCGCTGGATCGAGCTGGACGAGAACGGGGAGAACCCCGCGCCGACCCTCCGGCTCAAGGCGGCCGCGCCGGGAGCGAAGCCGGTCGCCCCGTCGCCGACCGCGACCCCGGCCCCGAGTGCGTCCGCGTCGCCGGCGCCCGCCGCGGAGGGATCCGCCGCCTCGCCGTCCCCGCAGGCCGCCGAGGCGGAGAAGGACGACGACGGTCCCTCGGCCGGCGTCTGGGCCGGCATCGTCGCCGTGGTCCTCGCCGTGGCCGCCGGTGTCACCGTGTTCGTACGCCGCCGGGGCGGCGACGAAGGCTAGCCGCGGCCGCAAGGTGAAGGCCCCTGCGCCTTCCGGCGCAGGGGCCGTACGCCCCCACGGCACCGCCCTCGGTCGCGAACCGTCCCGGGACGGTGAACGCGAGGCGTCGACTGGCACTCAGTTCCCTAAATTGCAGCACTCAGTGCCATCTATGGGTTCTGACCTGCCCGGGACGATTTTCGGCCAACGTCTCGACGGTCGATCGTATGCCTGATTCGGTCGGTCGCTACGCCCGTAGACGAACCCCCTTTCCCATCTGGCACTCAGTGCTGCAAAATGAGGGTACTGAGTGCCGTTGAGGAGAGCGCATGTCTGACTTCGACCTGTACCGCCCGTCCGAGGAGCACGACATGCTCCGTGACGCCGTCCGTTCGCTGGCCGAGGCGAAGATAGCCCCGTTCGCGGCC